>NZ_JMPS01000039.1 GCF_000735455.1 Yokenella regensburgei ATCC 49455
CCCCCGCGTGCATTTCGTGCTTCGGAAAACGAGACAGGTCAAGGTTGTTTTTGGGTTTGATTTCCAGTGATGACATAGCCTTAAATAACTCAATATTATTCCCTTAGGGGCGCGATAATACCGTAAATGCAGAATATTCCTAATCACTTTTTTGGGAACTTTTGGTTCAAGCTACAAAAAATAGTAGGAATTTCCGAAAAAACAATTGCTTGCCTTTACTTAAATTCACCTCTCACAAACCCTCTCTAACCATCTAATTTTAAATAAGTAATTATCTCATCCTGTTTTCAGTAATACCTTGTAGAGACCCAGTAAATTTAAAAGATAAGAATTAACTGATGCTCGTTAATCCCTGATATTTACAACGAAAATAATTACATATGGTTATTAATCATTACTCAAGTCCGAATCCAGACATAAAAAAACCCTCGCACTTCTGCGAGGGTTTAGAATACTTCCGAGTGAAAGTTAACGTGCCAGCCAGCCGCCATCCACCGCAATGGTATAACCGTTGATGTAGTCCGATGCCCCAGAAGCCAGGAAGACGATTGGCCCCTGCAGATCGCTCGGCAGTCCCCAGCGCCCAGCCGGAATACGGTCAAGGATCTCAGCGCTACGCTGCTCATCAGCACGCAACTGCTGGGTGTTGTTGGTCGCCATATAGCCCGGAGCAATAGCGTTAACGTTGATATTGTGTTTTGCCCACTCGTTAGCCAGCAGACGGGTTACACCCATCACAGCGCTCTTCGATGCCGTGTACGACGGTACGCGGATCCCGCCCTGGAAGGAGAGCATAGAGGCAATATTGATAATCTTGCCGCCGTTCCCCTGAGCAATAAACTGTTTTGCCACGGCCTGGGACATAAAGAACACCGTTTTGATGTTCAGGTTCATCACATCGTCCCAGTCCTTTTCGCTGAAATCGATAGCGTCCTGGCGGCGAATCAGGCCCGCGTTGTTAACAAGAATATCAATGTGGCCAAACTCGGCGACTGCGCGCTCCAGCAGCCCAGGAATACCATCGATTGAGCGGAGGTCGGCCGTCAGGCTCAGAAAACGACGACCCAGCGCCGTCACCTGCTCAATCGTCTCAGACGGTTCAACAACGTTGATACCCACGATATCGCAACCGGCCTGCGCCAGACCCAGCGCCATACCCTGGCCGAGGCCAGTGTCACAACCGGTGACGATAGCCACTTTGCCTTCAAGGGAGAATGTATCCAGAATCATGTTTTTCCTCACGTATACTGCGCCTGCCGGTGACAGGCATTGATTAGCTTTACCTGCCGCTTTTAGCGCAGATCTTTAACCGCCACATGGTCCATATCATCAAAGACCTGGTTTTCCCCAACCATGCCCCAGATGAAGGTATAAGCACGGGTTCCGACGCCGGAATGGATGGACCAGCTTGGGGAGATGACTGCCTGTTCGTTGTGCATCACGATATGCCGCGTTTCCTGCGGCTGGCCCATCATGTGGAAGACGCAGGCGTCTTCCTCCATGTTGAAGTAGAAGTAAACCTCCATACGGCGCTCATGGGTGTGGCACGGCATGGTGTTCCACAGGTTGCCTGGTGCGAGCTCGGTCAGGCCCATGCTGAGCTGGCAGGTTTCCAGTACGTCGGGAACAAAGTATTTATTGATAGTGCGGCGGTTGCTGGTGACGTTGTCGCCGAGGGTCACCGGCGCGACCTCTTCTGGCGTCACTTTTTTGGTGGGGTAAGCAGTGTGCGCCGGTGCGCAGTTGTAGTAAAACTTCGCGGGATGGGCGGCATCAACGCTCGCGAAGACCACTTCTTCTGCACCTTTGCCCACATACAGCGCATCGCGATGACCAACCTCATAGCATTTGCCGTCGACGGTGATGGTGCCCGGACCGCCGATGTTGATAACGCCCAGCTCACGACGCTCAAGGAAATAGCTCACGCCGAGCTGTTTGCCGACTTCACTACCGACTGAAACCGTTTTTTTCACCGGCATAATGCCGCCAACGATGATGCGATCGATATGGCTGTAAACCATGGTGTATTCGTCTGCAACGAATACCGTCTCGACCAAAAACTCCTTGCGCAGGCCCTCTGTATCAAGCGTTTTGGCGTGTGCGCTGTGGATACTTTGTCTTACGTCCATCTTCACCTCCGGATATGCGTTCTGACCAGGATAAGCGGAGTAAAACAGGGTTCCGCTTTGGTTATATGGCCATCCTACCCCTCCTGAAATGGGTTTTCAATTATAAATAAAACATCGTTTCAATTTTTATTGATTGGTTTCACATAAAAGAAAACGGCCCACCAGAGGTGAGCCGTTATCAAAGGTAAAATGGCCGCGCATCGCGGCTTTCGGGGGAAGGATTTAGTCGCGCTCTACCGCCAGCGCCACCCCCTGCCCACCGCCGATACATAAGGTGGCAAGGCCTTTGCGGGCATCGCGTTTTAACATTTCATGAACCAGTGAAACCAGAATGCGGCATCCGGAGGCACCAATCGGGTGACCGAGGGCAATCGCCCCACCGTTGACGTTGACCCGGCGTTCGTCCCATTCCAGCACGCGGCCAACCGAAATTGCCTGCGCGGCAAAGGCTTCATTGGCTTCAATAAGGTCGACATCACTGAGTTGCCAGCCCGCCCGCTCGAGGCACCGGCGCGTCGCGTGGACCGGCGCGATCCCCATCAGTGCGGGATCGACCCCGACGCTGGCAAAGGCGCGGATCCGCGCCAGGATCGGCAGATTCAGCTCCTGCGCTTTGCTTTCACTCATCATCAGTACCGCAGCTGCCCCGTCGTTAATCGTGGATGCATTACCTGCGGTGACCGAACCCAGACGGTCAAACGTGGGCTGCAGCTGCGCCAGCCCTTCTGCGCTGGCATCCGTACGCGGCTGCTCGTCGGTATCCACCAGCTGCCCACGCGGGCTCAGCACCGGTACGATTTCTTCACGAAAACGCCCGGAGTCGATAGCCAGCCGCGCTTTATGCTGCGAGCTTAGCGCCCACGCATCCTGAAGCTCGCGGCTGATGCCGTACTCGCGCGCCAGATTCTCCGCGGTGACCCCCATATGGTAATCGTTGAACGCATCCCACAGGCCGTCGTGCACGAGGCTATCAATCAACTGGCTATTGCCAAGACGCGCGCCGGTACGGCTGTCGGTCAGCACGTGGGGTGCCCGGCTCATATTTTCTTGCCCACCGGCTATCACGACATCCGCTTCACCACACTGGATAGCCTGAGTAGCCAGATGGAGGGCCTTAAGCCCGGAGCCGCAGACATCGTTGATGGTAATAGCAGATACGGTATTCGGCAGCCCGCCCTTGATGGCCGACTGACGTGCAGGGTTTTGCCCGGCTCCTGCCGTTAACACCTGCCCGAGGATCACTTCGTCAATAGTGTGTGCGGCAATACCGGTACGCTCGATCAGCGCTTTGACTACCATGCTGCCCAGTTCGACTGCCGAGTGGCCCGACAGCGCCCCCTGAAAACAGCCGATAGGTGTCCGGAGCGCACCGACGATAACGACATCTTTCATCTCTACCTCTGCGCAAAAATCCTTCGCCATAGTAGAACATTGTTATCAACAGTTATCGTAATTGTTTAAAAATGGTGAGTTTTATCACACGGGAAGCGCTCATTTTGCCACATGCGGCACCGCCGCGTTTTGCAGGTAATCCCGCAGCCAGCTGCCTGCCGCCCCCAGCGGAAATTTCTTATTCCAGACCAGGTCGACGGAGACCGAGCGGGGCCAGCCAATAATGTTAAGCATCACCAGCGATTTTGAGTGAGCAAACTCTTCCACCAGCGGACACGGTAGCGCACACCAGCCAAATCCCTGCTCAGCCATACTCAACAGCAGTAAATAGTTCGGCGCCGACCACACTGGCCCGCGCGCCGGCTGTGGGTCTTCTTCCAGATAGGTATTCAATCGCAGTTCACGCCAGGTATGCAGCTCGTCCCACTCCACTTCGGTTTTCTCCGCCAGCGGGTGTTCCGGAGCGACGTAAATCGCCATCTTTGAGTGCGAAGACATGCGCGTCATACCGATTTCCGTTGGGTAGCGCCCACGGGCTTCAATCAGACCAATCTGCGCACGCCCCTTCTCCAGCAGGTCGATAACATCGACATCCTCACCCACCAGGCACTCAAACTCGGTCTGCGGAAAACGCTTATCAAACTCGCTCAGAAGTCCCGCCAGCAGATCAGGATGCATGGTATCGGAAAGCACAAACGTCAGCCGGGCTTCGGTGGTCCCCGAAAGCGCAGCCGCCAGTTCGTCCAGCCGGTCGCTGGCGGTCAGTATCGCCTGTACATAGCTCAGTACCCGCCGTCCCTGCTCGGTCAGTACCGGCTGACGGGAGGTACGATCGAATAGCGTCACGCCAAGATCCGCCTCGAGATTGGAGATGGCGGTACTGATGGTCGACTGGCTTTTACGTAATCTTCGCGCGGCTGCGGAGAAAGATCCGCAGGACACCGCTTCTACAAAGGCATTCAGAGCTTCGGGAGAGTAGCGCATGATGTATCTACTTTTTCGATGGTATCTATCTTTCACTCATCTTAATTATCTATAAAATATTTTTCCAGTTACCGTTATTAGAACAATGAAATTGAGGTTTATTTTTATGCAACAGAATAACTTACATCGCAGATCGATCCTGGAGCGTATTTTCCATGCCATTGGGTTTGAGGGTCTCGCGACCCTGGTCCTCGCCCCGACCGCCGCCTGGTTGATGCAGCGTTCAGTGGTAGAAATGGGCGGCGTGGCCATTCTGCTGGCGACGCTCGCGATGGTCTGGAACATTATCTATAACGCCGGGTTCGATAAACTCTGGCCGGTGACCCGTGTCACGCGTACTGCGAAAGTCCGTATCGCCCACGCACTGGGCTTTGAGCTGGGCTTTATCGTCATCGGGGTTAACATTCTGGCACCGCTGCTGGGTGTTACTCTGCTGGAAGCGTTTATGCTGGAGATTGGCTTCTTCCTGTTCTTCCTGCCCTACACCGTGGTGTACAACTGGGTTTATGACACACTGCGCGCACGCATCATTAAGCGCCGGATGCAAAGAGTAGCCGTTCAGAATTAATAGTTTAGCGAAAAGGCAGCCTCCGCTGCCTTTTTTCATCCCCCCGTGCACAGCGCACTGCCATCAACTATCCTCCCCGCCAGCGGCAGAATTATGGTAAATTGCACTCCTTTTTTCTGACTTTATGGTTGATAAATTCGAATAATGTCTAAAATTTGGTCTAAAGAGGAGACTCTCTGGAGTTTTGCTCTCTATGGCACCGCCGTAGGTGCCGGAACGCTATTTCTTCCCATCCAGCTTGGTGCAGCCGGGAGCCTGGTGCTGCTCATCACTGCCCTGGTTGCCTGGCCTTTAACCTACTGGCCGCATCGCGCACTGTGTCAGTTCATTCTCTCCTCGAACACCTCCGCAGGTGTCGGGATCACCGGAGCCGTGAGCCATTACTACGGACGTAAGATCGGCAACATTATTACCGCTCTCTACTTCATCGCCTTTTTCGTGGTGGTGCTGATTTACGCCGTGGCAATCACCAACTCCCTGACCGAACAGCTGGCAAAACATATGCCGCTCACGACAGGTGTGCGAGTGATGGTGAGCGCCGGTGTTGTACTGGTATTGAACCTTATCTTCCTGATGGGGCGTCATATCACCCTGAAGGTCATGGGTTTCCTGGTTTTCCCACTGATTGCCTATTTCCTGTTCCTGTCGCTGTGGCTGACCAGAAGCTGGGATCCATCGCTGCTTGCCGGACAGATGGAGTTCAGTACACACACCCTGCACCAGGTCTGGATCTCTATTCCCGTGATGGTTTTTGCTTTTAGCCATACGCCCATTATTTCTACCTTCGCCATTGACCGGCGGGAGAAGTACGGCGACCTGGCCATGGGTAAATGCAAAAAGATCATGAAGGTAGCTTACTTAATCATCTGCTTAAGCGTGATGTTCTTTGTGATTAGCTGCCTGTTGTCGATTCCGGCAAACTACATTTCCTCGGCGAAACATGAGGGCGTGACCATCCTTTCCGCGCTCTCGATGATGCCAAACTCTCCGGCATGGCTCGCGGTTTCCGGGATTATTGTCGCGGTAGTGGCAATGTCGAAATCCTTCCTTGGCACCTACTTTGGGGTGATTGAAGGGGCAACCGAGGTGGTTCGCACATCGCTTAACGTGGTCGGGGTACATAAGAGCCGCGCCTTTAACCGGGCAATGTCGATCATTATGGTGTCAGCTATCACCTTCCTGATTTGCTGCATCAACCCGAACGCCATCTCGATGATTAGCGTGATAAGCGGGCCGCTTATCGCCATGATCCTGTTCATCATGCCAACCATCTCAACCTACCTGATCCCGTCCCTGAAGCCCTACCGTTCAGTGGGCAGCTTCATCACGCTGGTGGTGGGGATCCTCTGCGTGTCGGTCATGTTTGTGAGCTAAATCCTCTGCGGCGACCCACGGTCGCCGCCTTCTTTCGTTACACTCTCTGGTTCCCACGTTCATTCCTGCGGCGTTACACTGGTTATGTCATTTCTCTGAGGAAAGCATAATGTCGAGTGTAAAAAAATCCGGTACATATTCCTTAGGTCAACATCAGGTTTATCGCCTGGGGTATGGCGCCATGCAGCTGGCAGGTCCGGGGGTGTTTGGGCCTCCCAAAGATCCTGAGATGGCGCTGAAGGTTTTACAGGCCGCCGTTGAAGCAGGGGTGAACCACATCGACACCTCTGATTTCTACGGTCCACACGTCACCAATCAGCTCATTCGCAAGGCACTCCATCCCTATTCCCGGGATCTGTGCATCGTCACCAAAGTCAGCGCACGACGTAATGAGAAAGGCGACTGGCTGCCCGCGATGTCACCTGCAGAGCTGACCCAGGCGGTTGAGGATAATCTGCGTAATCTGGGGCTGGACGTGCTGGAGGTGGTGAATCTGCGCAGTATGCTCAGTGAGCACGGCCCGGCAGAAGGCTCGCTGGAAGCGCCGCTGGAGACGCTGATCAAGCTGAAAGAGCGTGGGCTTATCCGTCATATTGGCCTGAGCAACGTGACGGCAAAGCAGGTAGCGGATGCGCAGAAAATGACGACCGTCGCCTGCGTGCAGAACTTCTACAACGTGGCTAATCGGGCCGATGATGCGCTGATTGATAGCCTGGCGGCGCAGGAGATCCCGTACGTCCCCTTCTTCCCGCTTGGCGGATTTACACCGCTGCAATCCGGAGAGTTGAACGAGGTGGCTGAGAAGCTCAGCGCCACACCGATGCAGGTGGCGCTTGCCTGGCTTTTACAGCGTTCGCCTAACCTGCTGCTCATTCCAGGCACGTCGTCGCTCGGCCATCTGCAGGAAAACCTGGCGGCCGCCTCACTGACGCTTCCCGAATGGGCACTTAACGCGCTGAAGAAAATCAACGCCTGACTTAGCAGGCGAGAGAACGGAAACCGTTAAGGTTTTTATAGAGCTGAGCGCTGTTGCGAAAACCCAGTTTACGCACAGCGTTCATTTTATGACCCTGTGCCGTTTTGTAGTTGATCGCCAGCTGCTGCGAGACATGACGAATGTCTGACCCCTGAAGCAGCAGGCGCAGAATACTTTTTTCCATCTGCGTCAACTTGCCGCGCTCGGACGACACGCTTTCGCTGTAATCAGGAAGACTCTGGTTCACGACCAGCTGCAGCAGGGTTTCGTGCAGCTGTACCAGACGCACGTCATCGGCGATCACCTGAAAATGGTGCAGCGACAGCAGTTCCGGTACCAGCGTTTCATGCTGGCGCTTCAGGAGCAGGGCAATCTGCTTACGCTCTACGCCCTCAACGTGATTGTTGAGCCACAGGATCTTTTCTGTTGGCGAATAATCACTGTCCAGCAGGCTGATAACCAGCGGCGCGCTTGGGTATGTGTCGAGCACAAATTCCAGCTCTACCACGGTACTGACAAAGATAGGTTCAAGCCCGGAGTCAGCAATCGCCGACTGAAGACCCGCACCCATAAAATCCATGGCGCTCCAGACAATAATCTTTTTCATCAGAGTCATTTCTCTTTACAAACGAAAAGCCAGCGACGGCTTTACAAACGACGCAGTCGCTTCTCTTCAAGGAGTAATTTGACGATGATATTGTCCAGTTTTCGCAGCGTACTTTCCGTCATTCGCTTGAACTGGCAGGAGAGATGAAAGTAGTCACGATCGCTCTCATCGTCGGCCGTTTCTTTTATCCGCTTTACGTTAATCACGTGAAGATCGGAAACTAAAGTCCCTACATCATTAAAATCTAATTCAACATTACGTAATGTTGTACCGCTCAGTGAACTGACGCGTTCGTCATTTTCGACAATGAGTGCGCAGCCACCGTGCGAAATATCCTTAATTCTATAGTGGTATTTTCGGCCGTCATTAAACTTGCCGTAACACTGGAAATTATGTTTGTTCGCCAGAAATAAACGCAGATGTTTTCTACGCTGTGTAACATTCACACTTTCTGGAAAACTGACATATAAACAATTGATGCCATTAACGGTTACGGATTTTGCTTTTGTCGTTTTAAATTCGTATTTCGCGTTGTAATCCTGGATGGCAAAGCTCAGCGCGCTGCGCTCTTTTGCCAGTTCCTCACTCCATGGGATAAAGAATCCGCTGGAATCTAATTTCTGAATACGGCTAGCCAACACGCGTGTTTTAGCACGGACGTCTACCCGGCTTCCCTTCTTTACTGCTTCACGCATAATCGCAATGATTTCAAACAGACCCTGCTTGACGTAGGCGTCTTCCATTTTGTAATTATCCTTCTGATACGAGTATCAAAGCACTACCAGTCTGTTTGTTAAGAGCTGGAACAGATATGTTATCTGAAACCGGCAAAATTCTGTACCTCTGGTGCCTGGAATGCACCGTAGGGTTTTAGAAAGGCCATCAAGCATCAATAAAAAATAAAACAATTCCCATTGGGAAAACAATCGGCCATCACCTTAATGTAATAGCACTCTTAACGGAGGCGCCATAATTATTTCGATAAAACATCAAAGAGCGATTATCGTTTTTTAGTTGGCAGCGCTCTGGCACCAGTAATTATCTCAATTTGTCAGCATACTAGCAGAAAAGCTCAGCAAAAATGATTGCTTGTACCTATCGATCTCATCATAACAATTGATTTCAATAGGTTAACAGTGATAACGGTAATTTATTCATGCACGCCTGCAAAACACACTTAAAACTAAATATGAAAAGTGAGTCACAGGCACAATGCTAATCGTGATTAAGCTTATTTCGTGATTCAGTTAATACCGCACGGAATGCTAAAACATCATTCAAATTATTTAGTTAAAACAACAGGTAAATAGAAGTTTACCCACCCTCCTCCCTGAGTATATTTCCTGACTAATCACAAATTTCCACCTCCGGCGATTGTAACAAACTATTAATTTCTGTGAATTAAGTCGTGAAAACAATCACTCTAAGAAAATTCTTAATGTAAATTTCCCCCGCCCAATCAGTCCATCAGGACGCATTCGATCGAGCAACACTTTGATAACCCGGGGCATTTATTTGCCTGCTAATCGTTATTTTCTAAACAGTACATGGAGTCATAATGAAAAAGATTTTGCTGCCTGCCGCTGCGCTGATCCTGTCAGCAACGGCGATGAATGCCTATGCAGTAAATGGCAAGGTTGAATTCACCGGTGAGATCATTAAATCCACCTGTAACGTAGTCTCTGGCGATCAGGATAAACAAGTTTTCATCGGTAAATATCCAACCAGCGCCTTTACCAAAGTTGGTGACGTAACCGCTTCTAAAGCCTTCACTATTCAGCTGGAAAAATGTACTGCTGGCGATTACACCCTGCGTTTTGATGGCCAGACCGTTGCCGGTCATTCCAACCTGCTCTCCGTTGATAAAGCTCAGGGCGTGGGTATTGAGATCCTCGATAACAACGAGAAAATCATCCCGATCAACCAGTCTGCTGGCACCGATACCCCGTGGGTCACGATTACTCCGTCTGCTCCGGAAGCCAGCGATGGCACCGCGACTTTCAACCTGAAAGCCCGCTACAAATCTTTCGATACCGTACAGGCTGGCTCCGCAAACGCGAACGCCAACTTTACCATCGAATACAAATAAGCCACGGATCAGTGAATCTGGACCAGGGATGGTCTGCGCGATTAATTGGATTGAGTAAATGAAAAAGCGACTGGCATCTTTATTACTTCTTGTATCTTTACAGGCTTCCGCGGGAATTCAGGTTGATGAAACCCGGGTTATTTATAACGGTAACCAAAAGTCTGCTTCCCTGTCGATTCATAACGACACGGATGAAACCTGGATGGTGCAAACCTGGCTTGATACCGGTGATGCCAGCAAAACGCCTAATAATTTACCCATGCAGGTGATCCCGCCAATTCTGAAGCTGGCAGGAAATAAAGACGCCATTCTGCGTTTTATTTATTCCGGTAACGGCCTGCCTGGCGATCGTGAATCGGTTTACTGGATTAACGTTCAGGAAATACCACCTTCGGCAAAACAAGACAACGTCTTACAAATTGCTGTGCGCACCCGCGTCAAACTCTTCTATCGCCCGGCAACCGTGAAAACCACGCTGCAAAAAGAAGCTGAAGCACTGAGCTGGCGTAAGCAGGGTAATGAACTGGTGGTGACCAATAACGGCCCTCTGCACGTCACCTTCGGGGTACTGACCCTGAAAGGCAACGGCGGTAAAACCTGGAAAACCGAGGCTGACATGGTGAAACCGATGTCTTCGCTGCGTATTCCGGTACCTGCCGGGGCGTCCGCCGCTAACAGCCTGTCATTTACCTTCATCAATGATTACGGCGGCCACACCGAAGTAAAAGATACACGCATTCAATAATTCAGTTTAGGGACGAACAGCATGGCTCGCGATAAAAAAATGGACCTGTCACCACGGCGTCTGGCTTACCACATTCGCTGGACTCTGTGCGTATCAGCAATGCCGCTGTTAGTCGCTCCACTGTCTTATGCTGAAGAGCAGTTCAATACCTCATTCATTCACGGTGAAGATAACGTCGAGCTGGTTAAAGACCTGGCTAATGGCGATGACATTCTGCCGGGACGCTATCCGTTCGACATCTACGTGAACAAAAAACGTGTCGATCACCGTGAAATCGAATTTAAAAAGTTACAGCCGAATATCCCAGGGACTTTCTGCTTGTCTGCCGAGGATTACCGTGAATACGGGATCATGGTCGCGGAGACCGCCGGCAGCAGCGCCTGCTATGACATCGTAAAAGCGATTCCGGGCAGCTCGATGAGCTGGAACGCCGCATTGCAGGAGCTGGACATCTCGGTTCCGCAGACGCATATGGAACCGCGTCCGCAGGGAGCTATCTCCCCTCGCGTCTACGAAGACGGTATCAACGCCGCCTATGTGAATTACTCCTTCAGCGGCGACCATACCCGCTACAAGGACAGCGAAAATACCCGCCAGGGCGAATACTACTTCCTGTCGCTGAACAACGGCGTCAACCTCGGCTCGTGGCGTTTTCGTAACAACTCCACGCTCACCAAACAGCCGGGGCAAAAAGAGGACTGGACCCCCGTCTCTACCTGGGCGGAAACCGACATCGTGCCATGGCGCAGCCGTGTGCAGGTGGGCCAGAGCAATACCAGTAACAACGTTTTTGATAGCTTCCAGTTCCGCGGGATGCAGCTTTCCAGCATTCCGGAGATGCTGCCAGACAGCCTGCGCGGATATGCACCCGTCGTGCGTGGTGTCGCCAACACCAACGCCCGCGTCGAAGTGCGTCAGAACGGTTATACCGTGTACAGCACCAACGTGCCGCCGGGACCTTTCGCGCTTAACGATATCTATCCAAGCAACCTGAGCGGTGATCTTGCGGTAACCGTAATTGAAGCCGATGGCTCGCGCCACAGCTTTAGCATCCCCTACTCTTCTGTACCCAATATGCTGCGCGAAGGGATGTGGGAATACCAGATTACCGCCGGTAAATATCACGATGGTTCAACCAGCTACCAGCCGAAATTTGTGCAGGCGACCTTCTCGCACGGGACAAGCTTTGACCTGACGCCATACGGCGGCGTGCTGATGGCGGAACATTACCGCTCCGGCGTGCTGGGCGTGGGTACCAACATGGGCGAATGGGGTGCAGCCTCCGTGGATGCCGCCTGGTCTGACACAGACCTCGCCTCCGGCGACAATAAGCGTGGCGCCAGCTTCCGCTTCCTGTATTCCAAATCTCTGAACAGCCTGGGGACTGAATTCCAGCTGGCCGGGTATCGTTACTCCACTTCTGGCTACTATGACTTCTCAGACGCCATTAATGAGCGCGCCAGCTGGGATAACGGTATTTATCACACCCAGTATTACGACCAGGATAACAACCCGAACGGGGTGCCGGACTGGGCGACCAATCAACGTAAGTACTACGATACGCTGCGCTATAACAACAAACGTCAGCGTGTGCAGCTATCGGTAAACCAGCATATCGCCGGTGCCTCGCTGTATGCCGTATTGTCGCGCCAGAACTACTGGGGGACTTCCGCCTACGACCGCACGGTGCAAACCGGTGTCAGCACCACATGGAAGCGCGTCAACTATGGGGTGTTCTATCAGAACAGCCGCAGTAACTACGGTTACAGCGACAACAGCGTCAACTTCAACGTTTCGATTCCGTTCAGCGTATTCGATACCAACCGCGACATGACCGTCAGCTTTAACGCCAACCACAGCAAGCAGAGTGGCAACGGCTACAGCACTGGCCTGAGCGGTACGCTGCTTGATGACAACCGCATGAACTACTACCTGCAGACCGGCCATACCAAAAATGGCGGGAACACCAGCGTGGCTAACGTCGGTTATCAGGGCAGCTATGGCAACGTCGAAGTGGGCCACAGCTATAACTCCAACTACCAGCAGACTTCACTGAACGTGTCGGGCGGCGTGGTGATGCACTCCGGTGGCGTCACGCTGTCGCAGCCGTTGCAGAATACCTTTGTGCTGGTTGAAGCCAAAGGCGCGCAGGGTGTCCGTCTGGAAAACCAGCCCGGGGCTGCGATAGACCACTTCGGCTACGCGGTACAAACCTCTGCCATGCCATACCGTCACAACCGCGTGGCGCTGCGTACCTCCGATATTGGCAACGGGCTGGACATTCCGCTGGCGTCGAAAGATATCGTTCCGACCAACCGCGCTATCGGCAAAGTGGTCTTTGAAACGCATCTCGGTCAGAGCCTGCTTATCCACAGCAAACTCAGCACCGGTGAAACGCCGATGATTGGCGCCACCATTTTCAACAGCCAGGGCAACAGCATTGGCGTGGTCGGTACCCAAGGTAAAGCCTACGTTTCCGGCGTTGAGAGCGGCGAAAAACTGAATATGAAATGGGGCGATGACGCTGCTGACTCCTGCATGATGACCGTGCCGCAGCTGCCGCCTATTGATACTGATAAACCGGGTGGTTATCAGGAAGTAACTCTGACCTGTAGCACGAAATAAAGGAACCTGACGATGTGCTTTTTCAACAAACTGTCCCGGGCCGGATTGATCCTGTTCTCCTTGTTTGCAGCGCTGTTCTCCAGCAGCAGCTTTGCGCTCTCCTGTAAGGATGCCTTCACCGGCAGCGCGCAGCAGATTATTTCACTGGATCAGCCGATCAACGTATCGACGGCTAACCTGCAGCCGGGCCAGCTGCTGTGGCGCTCCCAGACCTTCTCATCCACCTTCAAGTGTGAAGATACTGACGGCTTTCCAAAAGGTGAGAACGCCTATCTGTGGTGGGACCCGACCAAAACAGTACAAAGCATCCACAACTCCCTGGAAGTGGGCGTTACCTTCAAGAGTATCGACTATAACCCGACCGGTCAGAGCAATACTCTGGTAGGTCCAGGTACCGTGTGCCGCCCGGACGGACGCGGTGGTTGTAAAAGCCCGGCAACGTCGCAGACGGTAAAAGTGGAATATTCGGTGTATATCAAAGCCACCGGTAACCCACCGCCGCAAAGCGGACAGATTAACGATAATAAGCAGTATGCTCTGTTTCAGGTGGATGGCGTAGGTGGCCTGAACACCCGTCCGAACAGCAACTTCCGCTCTTATCTGACCGGGCTTGGCAACATCCGCTTTATCTCCTGCAACCCGCAGATAACGGTTGTCGCGAACAATGGCACCACCGTGAACTTTGGCAAGATCCCAGCGCGTAACGCGGTTGTTGGCAAAATCGAAAAACAGATGCCGTTCTCGATTCAGGCCAACCTCACCGGTGCCGGCCAGGATTGCCAGGGTAAAACGTTGATGGCGAGCTTCAGCACCACTTATCCGACGCAGGATACCAATACTATTCTGCCAACCAACAACAGCGGTTTCGGGATCCTTATCTCTAAAGCGGATACCCCAACCACATGGATCCCAATGAATACCCCGCAGACGCTGGGTTATGTTAACGGCAGCGTTATCAGCACCAATTTCCTGGCAAGCCTGAAATGGCTGAGTGCCACCCCGAAAGAAGGTACGTTTAACGCTTCCGCCAATATTGATGTCACCTTTAAATAGACCAGCGTGGTAGTGCCGCAAAATGACGATGATGGCCACTAAATCGACCGGAATGCGTTATGTTTTTCAGCCGATGTTCGATCGCGAAGGGAGACTTATTGCTGTTGAGTGCCTGTCGCGGCTCGACCCGCTGAAGTATGGCCATTCTACGGAGGTTGAGCACTTCTTCGCTCATGCCTCCGAAGCGTTACGCACGGATATTCTCCTGGAACAGATAGCGCTGGTGGCGCGCTATCAGAGCTGGTTTTGCGATAACAACGTCATGGTAACGTTAAATATCGACGAGCAGACGCTGATGACGCTGGATAACGAATTCATCTCAGAGCGCGTTAACGCCATCGGTTGTCTGCATTTTGAAGTTAACGAATTTTCCCGCACCCTCACCCGTCATCACCCTACCTCCAGGGCGTTAAGCGAGAAGTACTCTTTCTGGCTCGATGATTTCGGCGCCGGGTTTGCAGGCTTTAGCGCACTGGCAGTTCAACCGTTCCGCTTTATCAAAACCGACAAGTGCCTGCTGTGGAGCCTGTTCGAGAAAAATAACGGTCAGGAGCTGATGTCGTCCCTGCTACGCTACTTCAGCGCAAATCATCATCTGGTGATTGTCGAAGGCGTTGAGACCGAGGCGCACCGGCAATGGCTTGCCGATATGCCCTGGTTTGCACTTCAGGGGATGCTGTGGCAGGAGAGCAGCATAGAGGCGCTGGTGGCCAGTACGCCGCCGCTCGTTCCCCTGCCCCTGGTTTCCGGACAATAAAAAAGCTGGCAGTCGCCAGCTTTTATTTGTAACACAGGTACTTAATCGCGAGGCAATTCCTGCAGGCACGGCGCGCGATTTTTCGCCCGCAGACTCAGCAGCAGACGTCCACTCAGCACCACCAGCACAATCAACGCCACGCAGGCAAGCGTCCACTCCCCCATCTGTGAGAAGAAGTGACCGTAGGCGGTAATCGCAGATTCGCTAATCTGCGATTCAGTGGTTTCCTGAGCAACAACCCCGGCAAGCCAGTTCGCAACGGCACCTGTCGCCAGCATATAGATACCGGTCAGCACGCCATTAACACCCGGCATATTGAGGCGGGTTATCTGTGCCATCGCCACCGGATCGATAAAGAGCTCGGCAAAGCCCATCAGCGCGAGGCCTGCGATCATCATCCCCATTGAGGCCTGACCGTCGACCTGCCCCTGACGCGCATTGAGAGCCAGCAGCATAAAGCCAGAACCCATTAGCGTCAGACCGAAGGCAAATTTCAGCCACACTCTGAGTAGCGAATTACCGCGACTTTTAGACGTCACCACCCATGCCAGTACCACGCCTGCGGTCATCACCGCCATCGCGTTAACCGACTGGAACAGCGCGGTCGGTACTTCGAAGCTAAACCAGCGGCGATCGACAAAGCGATCGATAAACAGGCTGATTGAACTCCCGCCCTGTTGCGCCAGCACCCAGAACAGCGTCCCGGTCAGCATCAGCAAGACAATTTGCCACAGCGCACGGCGATGATGCGGAGATTTGATCATGATCCGCGCCACTATCTGAGCGGCAAAAATGCAGACGATCGCCAGCAGATAACCCGACCAGTTGTTTTCCAGCAGCAGCGTGAAGAACACAGGCGCAAAGCACAGCATCACCAGCAGCCAGCCCCAGGTCGGCAACACAAACTTTGTGGCACACAGCGCGGGTTTATCGACACCGCGAGTATCACGGAAATGTTTGTGACCGCTCAGGAAAATCATCAGGCCGATAAACATGCCGATCCCGGCCAGTGCGAAACCGACGTGCCAGCCGTACCAGTGTGCCGTCAGGCCGCAGACAATAGGGGCCGCGATAGATCCGACATTACCCGCAGCGTACAGCAGGGAGAAACCGCCATCGCGCCGTTTGTCATCAAGGGAGTACAGTTCACCCAGCAGGCAGCTGATGTTCGATTTAAACAGGCCGTAGCCGCAGATGATGATGGCCAGTGCCAGGTACAGGCTCCACAGAGAATCAGATTCCACGCCCAGCACCACATGACCCAGCGTCATCAAGAGTGCACCGACAATCACCGCCATGCGATTGCCGAGTAAGCGGTCGGCAAGCCAGCCGCCGAGAATAGGGGTAACGTAAACCAGAGACGCGTAGGCGCTGAAGAGACTGATAGCACGGCTGTCGTCGAAGCCAAGCTGATGAGTGAGGTACAAGATAAGTAAGGCACGCATGCCGTAAAAGCTGAAGTATTCCCAGATTTGAATCGCCACGATGTAATAGATCGCGCGCGGTTGTGAGGGTGTTTTCATGTCATCTCCTTGCGCCAGAAAAAAAGGGAAGTGGCAAAGCCACCTCCCTCTAGTGCTACAACTTATTTAGTGTTTTCTTTCAGCACTTTAACGGTGTAACGACCATCAGCCTGGCGATACGCACCGTGGATATCGGTTTCGAAGCCCGGGTAGTGAGCACCGATTTCGCACAGCATCTGCAGGAACTCCAGAACCGGACGGCTTTCTTCAGTGATCATCTCACCTGGCATCACCAGCGGAACTCCCGGAGGATACGGCAGGATCATGTTGGCGTTGACGCGACCGACCATCTCTTCGAGGTAAACCTCTTCCACATCACCGTGCAGTTCTTTCTGGAACGCGGTGTACGGAGTGACGATCATTTTCGGCAGCACTTCGAAGGCGCGGAACATCAGATCCGGCAGGTTGTGATGCTCAACCAGTTTGTGGATGTTCTGTGCCAGGTCCTGAATACGCATGTTTTCATAGAACTCAGGATCTTCACGGTACAGAGACGGCAGCATGTTTTTCACACGCAGGTTCAGGTCGAACGCACGTTTGAAGTCAGTCAGTGCACGCAGCAGGCTCAGTGCTTTGGTTTTGTCGATACCGATGCTGAACAGGAACAGCAGGTTGTACGGACCGGTTTTCTCAACAATGATGCCGTGCTCATCGAGGTATTTCGCCACGATGCTTGCCGGGATACCGAAGTCATCCATGGTACCGTCTTTCTTCATCCCCGGAGTCAGAATGGTGACTTTGATCGGGTCAAGGTACATGTGTTCGTTATCGATGTTTTTGAAACCGTGCCATGCGCTGTCAGAACGCAGCGGCCAGCATTCCGGCTCATCGATGTGCTCCGGCTGCCATACGTCGAAGAACCAGCCGTCAGACTCACCTTTCAGGCGTTTGATTTCTTTACGGAACTTGATTGCGCGCTGGATAGAGCCGCTGATCATGCGCTTACCGGCATTACCCTTCATCATCGCCGCTGCGGTTTCGGTGGAAGCCACGATACCGTAGTGCGGAGAAGTGGTGGTGTGCATCATGAACGCTTCGTTGAAGGTTTCTTCGTTAACGTCACCTTTCACGTGGATCATGGAAGCCTGGGAGAACGCCGCCAGCAGTTTGTGCGTAGACTGAGTTTCGTAAATCACTTTACCTTCAACACGGCCACCGCTCATACCACACTTACCTTCGTAGATCGGAGAGAAGTTGGTGTAAGGCACCCATGCAGAGTCAAAGTGGATGGATTTCACATCCAGGTTTTTCTTGATGAAATCCGTGTTGTACAGCAGACCATCATAGGTGGAGTTAGTGATAACGGCGTGTACCGGCCAAGTCGCGTTCGGAGTTTCTTTAACGCGTTTAGCGATAGTTGCGTGCTGGAATTCGCTCTGCGGGATACCACCGAGGATACCGTAAGCGTTACGGGTCGGACGGAAGTACAGCGGAGTGATATCGCTCATCATCATCAGATGGGTCAGCGATTTGTGGCAGTTACGGTCAATCAGCACGGTGCTGCCTGCCGGAGCAGAATACATCCCGACGATTTTGTTTGCCGTAGAGGTCCCGTTGGTCACCATGTAGCTGCGTTCAGCGTTGAACACGCGAGCGATGTACTCTTCAGCTTCTTTATGCGGACCGCTATGGTCAAGCAGAGAACCCAGTTCAGACACAGAAATGGAGATGTCAGATTTCATGGTGTTAGCACCGAAGAAATCATAGAACAGGCTACCTACCGGGCTTTTCTGGAAAGCAGTACCGCCCATGTGGCCTGGGGTACAGAAAGTATATTTACCTTCACGAACATATTTGAACAGCGCTTTGGTCAGCGGCGGCAGAATGGTGTCGATGTACTCGTCGGTGTTCTGTCGGATTTTTGCTGCGATATCGTCAGCGGCGCCCAGGGCATATTCGAAGAAGCGAACCTGCATGCGCAGATCGTTCAGGCTAACGTCCAGAGTAGAGTAAGTGTTAGCGAACGCATACAGCGGCATGTATTCGTTCATTTCGCTGATTTCTTCGCACAGCTCGAGGTTGTATTTATCCCAGTCGAAAATCACACCGCACAGCTGCGCATTGTTTTCGATAAGTTTCAGCAGGTCTTCGCGGTCATTCGGGTACACGATGCGGAAATTAAGACCTTCCAGTGCACGATGCAGTTCACGAATGGGTTCTTCTTTGAAGTAAACCCCCATGTGATTCATTATTGCAATAACGTTCATAGTCGTATCTCCAGATGTAGAGTGCCCCTCCCGTCACGTGGTGACAGGTGCAGGAGGAGCAGCGAGAAATGGGTTTAGTAACTAATTAGTGAGCGTCAGCTGTTTTAGCTTCTGCGGATTCATTCTTGTGCTGACGTTCGTGCATTTTGCGGCCGTAGAACATCAGGATGATCAGGCTGACGATAAAGGTACCGGCCAGTTCGAAGGAGCTTGCACCCATCAGGGCGATAAAGCAGAACACGCAACCCAGTACGGAACACACGAGGCTCACGATGTTGCGCATGTTGAAGCCTTCGAAGCGAATCAGGTCAACACAGGAGTAGAAGTAAGGCAGCATGGTCAGCAGTACCGCGATACCGGTCAGCATGCCGAACAGGTCAGAGGCTTTACCACCGCTGGAGTTCATCATGGTAATCAGCACCATCAGCACGGTCATTTTCACCGCAGCCAGCAGCAGGCCTTTTTTCGGAATACCATTGTTGTCAGTTTCGCCGTAGATTTTCGGGAAGTTACCGTCGTCGGCAGCACGTTTACCGGCCTGGCCTACCAGCATCATCCAGGAGCCCAGAGAGGTCAGACAAGCGAATGCGGTGAAGGCAGAAACCATCGGAGCAGCCCAGCCGCCGAGGATAGTTGAAGCACTGATGGCGAACGGCGCACCAGAAGCAGCCATCTGAGAGGCCGGGTACATACCTGCGATAACCTGAGTTGCAGCGATATACACGATACCAGCCATCGCGGTGCCCAGCATGGTTGCCAGCGGTACGGTACGTTTCGGGTTTTTCACCATACCGGTACTTACTGCGGCAGATTCAACACCGACGAACGCCCACAGGCAGAGCAGAATACTTTTAATAATGGCGTGACCATCAGTGGTCTGAGAGGTATTCCAGTTTGCCTGATAAGTGGCAACATCAAACCAGTGCCAGCCGACAACGGCAGTCATTACTACCGGAATAAGTACCAGTACCAGACCAATAGTGGTCAGGCGGCTTACCCAGGTACCACCGAGCATATTCACGAAGGTAAACACCCAGACGATAGCAATACATGCGATACCGGCTGGAACTGGGTTATTTAAAATAGGGAAGAAGGTAGAGAGGTAAGATACTGCGGTAATACCGATTGCCAGGTTACCGATCCAGTTTGCATGGTAATAAAGGACACCGGTCTGGAAACCAAACGCTGGAGAAATTTCCCCTGCATATGCAATTGGGCCACCCTCTTGCGGGTTTTTGGTGGCCAGTCGGGCATATACATAAGCCAAAGACATTGCACCAATAATAGCAATCACCCAACCCCAGATGGCAATACTACCAATACTTGCCAGGTTCGCAGGTAATAAAGCAATCCCACTCCCCATCATATTACCAGCCACTACGCCGGTACAGGCAAATAGCCCGATCTTTTTGGCTGAACTCATGTTGCGTTTTCTCCTGAGTTTTGACTTTGGAGGTGCGGATCTTGATGCATACCGTTTATTGATCCGACCGACTGGCAACAAGATTAATGATTCTTATGGAGTAAGTCCTAAGGATTAGGTGAATTAATGGCAAACCTGAAACAAATGACATCTTGAGAATTCTGAGTTAACACATAAACATGACAAGCTGACATCATAAAAAGATAAACATACAATAATTACAGTAACTTACACATGAACAACAGCGTTAAAAACCTGTTGCACCAGAGGTTACAATGGTTGTCTTGATATAACAATTGGGATGCTCATGAGAAACATAAATTTAACCTCATCATGCTACGTAAAATAGCATGATGAGGATTTACTTATTCTGCAGAGAGGAAATTGTCCAGATAAGGAACAACGCGGGTAATAGAAGTCTGGAATACACCGTTTTCAATCCAGTACAAGGTGTTCTCACCAGGACGTAAATTGAAGGCCGTGAGATAGGCATCGGCAGCCTGGCGATTGGCGCCTTTCATCTCATAGACCTTACCTAGCAGTACATAATTGAGCCAGGACATTTCTAAGTCGATACCGGTATTAATCGCCGTGAACGCCTCATTGACATTGCCTTTGCCCAGCAGGTCAATCGTCTTAATTTGATAGATAACCGCAGTCTGTTTTAACCCCGGCATATTTTCGACTTGTGAAATTTCGTCATACAACGCCGAAAGATTGTTACCATCAAGCGGTTGCTGTGAATGTTGTAGTACATCCACCAACGCTTTTTCTGCATAGGCATAAGTAAACTCTGGCGTACGTTTAATAGTACGGTCCAGCAGATCGCTGGCTTTACTTAAAGAGGCAACATCGCCGTTCATTAAATACTGGTGTGCTTCATAGAAATCCGTTAATGACTGGTTTTGTGATGGCTGGAATTGCTGCAGCACGCCCTGCATACCTTCTACCCACGGCTGCTTCAATGCATCCGCAAGGCTTGTCAGTAAATCATTCTGAATATTGATCTGATTATCGCGGGTAATAAAGTAGCGCTTATCAAGCATCGATGAACCGTCAGCGTTGTCGATAAGCTGCACCGACATAAAGCACTGCTGCGCCCGGTAGTGTCGTTGGTTGACGAACTCAATAGTGAGCGTTTTCCCCGAACTACTCGGTTCATTGAAGTTGTAGTTGGTTTTGTCATGCACCATGAACGTTGAGTAGGTGTTGAGCGTAGTGGTGACCAGGCTCCCCAACCCTACCGCATAGGAGCGCTGCGACGTCCAGTTATTACAGGAATTACCGTTCACCAGACGAATATCGATATCGCGCGGGTTCAGCATCATCCGTGTTTTGGTAATAGCCGGACGCGAACTGAAGGTGGACATCGCAACCAGCGCTACGCAGGAGCCGAGCGCCAGGATAAACAGGCACCACACCCAAAAGGTAGCCACACGGCGTTGCGGACGTTTGGGGGGCGGGTCTTCAGGATTAACCGGAGGAGCAGATACCGTGATATTCGGCGCGGCGGCGAAGGCAGTAGGCTCTGCTGGTGTCCGGGTCTCAAACCCGGAGGCGATCACCGGACCCGGTTCTTCCCCCTCTTCCGTACACCAGATGACCGACGCCGTCAGCTTGTAACCCCGCTTCGGCACGGTGACAATATACTCCGGGCTATTATCGTCGCCATCTTTCAGTGATTTGCGCAACTCCGAGATACTTTGAGTGACCACGTGGCTGGTCACAACGTTGCGGGTCCAGACATGGTCAATAAGCTCATCCCTGCTTAATACTTCATCAGGATGACGAGCAAAAAATACCAAAAGGTCAATTAAGCGCGGTTCAAGTGTTAACTGGCGACCCTGCCGACTGATTTGATTTACGGCAGGCGTGACCAGCCATTCTCCGACGCGGACAACAGGCTGTTGCATAAAAAAAAGCCCCAAAACGAGAAGGGAAAGGCGGGATGATAGCACATCTCACCACCTGACAATTATGAGGCTTACGACCTTCTGCGTAGGCAATTCTGCCGAAAGCCCTATTACTTCCTGGGATCAGGCCCAAAATGTTGACAGGAAATTAAGGACTTTCTAATAAATACACGGAGTTAGCGCAGGGCTTTCACCGCCTCCTCCAGAGCCGCAAAATTGGAACTGGAAAGTAACGGTTGCAGGCTGACGATGGTCTCTTCAGGAAGTGAATAGAGATCGAGAGTCAGCAGGCGTTCGACATCAGCCTGCGGAAAGCGGTATTTGATAAAGGCAGCCGGATTCCCGCCAACCACCGCATAAGGCGCAACGTCTTTGGTCACTACGGCACCCGCAGCCACAACGGCCCCTTCACCGATCGTGACACCCGGCATAATCATTGCGCGCATACCAATCCAGCAACCATCCTTCAGCACGGTATCACCCCGGTGCTGGTAAGACGCCTGAATAGACTCCATAAAAGGATACAGGCTGGCCCAGTCCATGCGGTGGGTGCTGTTTCCCCCCATCAGAATGGCAGTTTCCGCACCAATACAGACAAAATTGCCGATAATTAGCTTATCGAGGTGGCCCAACGGCTCCCACTGCTGGCTCACCGAATCGCCGTGCAGATAGCGCACCACAGAACGTTCGAAGCCGTTATCCCAGCAGTCGCTGTAATAACTGTGTGTTCCTTTGATCAGGATATTGGGGTTGGTTACCGTCTGGTGGAGTCGTTCGGTTCTTGACCAGTGTTTCTCGGTCATAATGTAGTCCTTTGATTTATCAGTTTAATTATTATCACCGTCAGTATGACGGATAAAAAATAAACGGCAGGTCAATTTTCTGACTTCAGGGATGATTACCGCCCTCTGGCCCGGCGGTTTACGCCATGCCGGGACCTTCAATCGTACAAAGACAGGACTGGATCATGAAAATGCAACTCGTCACTAAGCTACTACCATTGCTATGCCTGGTCTCCGGCGGACTTCTCTATTCCATTTCAGCGAACGCGATGGGGAATAATGATACTACCACCCCGACCTGTCCGAAGGGCCAGGTCTACGACAGCAAAACTAAAAACTGTTTGCCGGAAAAAAGCAGCATGCTAAACGATCAGGACAAAACGCAGTACGCGTATCACCTGGCAAAAACCGGGCACTATCAGGACGCTATCAATTTGCTTGATACTCTACAACAGCCCAACACGCGTGAAGCCTGGAACTACCGGGGCTATGCAACACGTAAGCTCGGACGCACGGATGAAGGAATTAGCTACTATCAGCGCTCTATCGCCCTCGATCCACACTACGCCAAAGTACGCGAATATCTCGGTGAAGCCTGGATGGTGAAAGGACGCCCCGATCTCGCGAAACAGGAGCTGGCCACCATCAAAACAATCTGTGGTACCTCCTGTGAAGAGTATCGTGATTTGAAGGCAGCTATCGACGGACACCCTGAATCATAAGTTTGCCTCAGGCAGGAAGTGATGAAGTCCGCACTTCCTGCCTGCCAGACATCGCCAAAAAGCCACTAAGCTGCCAGACTACCGAGGATATTCCCACAATACGGAAAGGGATTTTATGGGCGTACCCGGAAACAAAGCGCAGCTGCTGACAGCCATCGACACAAGCTTCGATAAACTCATGCGCTACCTCAGTGCAGTACCAAAGCGCGGTGCCCCGGTCCGGACAATGGAGGGTCACGCGAAAAACACGCAGATGAGCGTCTGCGATCTCGTCGCCTATCTGATTGGCTGGAACAGCCTGGTCATCAAGTGGATTACCCTCAGCGACGCCGGGAAACCCGTCGATTTCCCGGAAACCGGCTACAAATGGAACCAGCTTGGCCTTCTCGCGCAAAAGTTCTATCAGGATCATGAAGGTGAAGACCTCTCCACTTTGATAGCCGAACTCCATTCGTTGAAAACAGAGATCATTGTTCTGATCGAAGCGCGCAGCGATCACGAGCTGTACGGGAAAACCTGGTACACCAAATGGACGATGGGCAGGATGATTTCGTTCAACACCTCTTCCCCCTACACCAACGCCTGTGGGCGACTCAGGAAGTGGGCTAAAGAACATCAGGTCAGTCTGTAGCAGAAACCCAGCCACCATAACGACTTACCAACAATGCCTAAACAGAGCATAAATGGTGATGAGAATTGCTATCATCTCAGGGTTGTCGCCTACGTTATAACATGTATTATTAATACAACTTAGTGAGTCATGACTAACTGCCGTTATTTATTCAACTTCTCTGAATCAGTGGAACTTAACATTCTTACTTAAAAGGAAGAAAGATGAAAATTGTTGCTATTGAGGCAAACATCGCTGCCGGTAAAACAACGCTCCTTAAACCGCTCGTCAATATACTGTCAAAAAGGTCAGGATATATATGGAAAGCCATCGAGGAACCCGTGGATAAAGATCCTCTATTCCTTGAACTTCTCCAGGCTTTTGTTGACAACCCATTAGACGCCGATGCGCGCATTATGTTCCAGCTGTATATTACTCATAGCCGCCAGGGGTTATTAAAGAACCTTCCTGACGGGAACTACGTGATTGAGCGTTCGCTGTATAGTGATATCGTTTTTTGTCATGCGAGTTTTTTAATGACAGAACAACCCTCGGCAAAGTACATGACCTACTTCTACCGTATTAAGGAGTACATGCGTTCATACCCGAAGATTGATCTGGTGGTGTACCTGGACCGGAACGTCAACTCCTGCTTCAGCGACTGCATGAAGCGGGCTCGCCAGGCGGAGCTGAACTACACCATTGAGTACTTTAAGGATCTGAAGGCATTTCATGATGCTTGCCTGCCACAGATAGTCAGACAGTATGGCTCAAGGTTATTAACACATAAAATAAAGTCGGGATATGCGTGTCCTTTAACGCTTGCTAAATCAATTATTAAAAATTTCAAAAGGCCACAATTAAGTCCGGGATTATAAAATTTCATTATAATAGATTTATATCACCTGCAAAATTTAGTTAACTACAGAGAGATAAATATGAAACTTTCTCACATCGCTGCGTCAGTTATTCTTTCCGGGTTTTGCTTTTCAGCATATGCCTCACCCACGGATAACATTGCCGTCTATTCAACAGAAAAGTCTAACGGCTCAATTTCGATTGGCGGCCAGAGTGTATTTACCAAAACTTTTGAGGTTGAATTAGCAAAATTATCCGGTGATACCGTTGACCTGTCAAAACTATGCCTGAAGGCTTATTCGGCGAAAAATAAAGAATATAAGCTTGATACCATCGATGAAGAAATAGCTACCGGGATGTTAAAATATGGCAGACCCACAAAAGGTATTGCAGTATTTGCATCAGAAGATAGTGAGATACTTCAGGCTACGCTGGTGAAAATTTCTGCTGACTGCTCGTCGTGAAGAGAGCTGGAGCGGGCGAAGGGAATCGAATGAATGAACATAATTCATTTTAAATCAAGTTGTTAACAATGCACAAAGCAAAGCCTATACACATTACTATACAAAATTCGCCTCGCTTCATTTCAGCGACAAACCACTTAAGTTGGATGACTAAATAAGGAAGCCAACGACTTACCTTCTTATTCTACATCAAGATTGAGATGGCAAAGCCCCCGGATAGTGCCGGGCGATGATGTCATTCAGTTTATCGACCAGCTCAGGTCGTTTAAAGGTGATATGGGCTGTTCCCTTCTGAAAGTATTTTATCGCAAACATCTCATCCTCGTAACGATTGCTGTGCCTGTCATCATGGATATGATCGCCCAGGCGGCGGGTAACATCAGCGCGGTTGTCGGGGACGGGTTTTCCATCGAGAAGCATCAGCATGCGCTCAAGGTCAGCCAGGCGGTCACGCTGCCAGCCCCAGTTAAGCCCAAATCCCCACCGGTCGCATTTGACCAGCCCGCTAACGATAATTTTTGTTTCAAACTTGCAGGGGCTATTCGTTTTGAAATCCCAGCTCAGCCCTTTAAATACGTTGATGACGCCCCGTTCAAACACCTCGCCTTTATTCAGATGTAATTGCTCGAACGTACTCAGAATATTCTTTTCACTGACGGCAGGAATGTCGTCCTTTTCCAGACTGTTGTACCACTGGTCACGCGCCTGAGCGTCCATAAGCGAAAGCATTCCGGACTGTTGCATCAGCTCTCGCCATATACCACGATCAATATTGCAGGTGATCGCCTTCATCGCGGTTTCGGGTTCCTCCATCAGCCAGCAGTCGTAACGGTATTGCCGCACTCCCCATTCATTCGCTTTGCCCCCGCCAATACTGTCAGTTAGTGCAGAAATATCACCAAGCTGTTGCATGAGCACTTCAATCTGCGCCAGTGCAGCGTTACGCCCGGTGACGATGCGCTCAATGCTGGTCGAGCAAATCACGTCGGTATGATCGGTGAGTACTTCGGCTTCAGTCTGCATATTTAATCTCCATAAATAGAAAAGGCCCGCAACGAATGTGGGCCAGGTGTTGTGGGTCAGCAGGTTCAACGGGGTAGCGGGTAAAACAGTGGGGCGCAACCATCGATCGATGTAACCGATCGATTTTCGAAAATTGATCTGCAAAAATGAATTATTCAGCCTGGTTATCCCTGTGCCACAATCCCGAAAACGAGTTTAACTGATTGTTTATCAATCCATTTCCTGTCTTAACGAGGGGCGACCGCCTTTTACCCTGTGAACAGGGCAGCGAAATAACGTAACGGATGAAGTAATGAAAAGATGCGCACGCTGTAATAAGAAAAGGTGTGTTCTGGACCGGTTTTTCGGACTCGATAAAGAATTCTGCGACGAATGTTTATTTGATGCTGAGCAGGAAATCAGGGAAAAACACATTCTCCCCGTCAGGCGTCGGAAAGATGACAGCGAAGGGAAAGCGTAGCCCTGTATGCAGCCTGAAATTGATGTCAGCGTCATTATCCCGGCCTTCAATGCGCAGGCCACCATCGGCCGCCTGGTGTATAAGCTGCTGAGTGAGCAAACGCTCAGCATGGAGGTGATAGTTGTGGATGACGGCTCCACCGACGAAACGTGGGCCATACTCAGCGCCATCACCGATGAGCGGCTGATGCTTATTCATCAGGAAAATCAGGGGGTATATGCCGCACGTAACGCCGCGCTGGCGGTTCACGGCGGCGAGTGGGTGGTGTTCCTGGATGCTGATGACCAGATAGCAGACGGATTTTTGCGGGAACGATTGCACACGGCTCATGAAGCTCAGGCCGATGTTGCCGTGTTCAGTGGCTGGCGGGCCGACAGTGCCGGTCACCATCGCTCCCCCGAGCACCACAAACAGCCTTACGGCCAGACGCTCAGCGGTCAGGAGTGGATACGCCACTGCGTGAAGCAGCGCGAATGGCCGCATTACCTGTGGCTGCAGATAATCCGCTCGGCGTATATCCGGGAGCATAACCTGCGGTTCCAGGAAGGCAAAAGCCACAAAGATATTCTCTGGACCATCCGCCTCGCTGCCGGAAATGGTCGGTTTTATTTCGCCGACCGCCAGGACTACACCTACATCAGCAATCCTGCGTCCATTACCCACCGCCCGGATTATTACGATATCCGTGCGGCCAGCTATATTGACGTGATTACCGATATTCTCGCCCTGAGCGAACAACAGCAACACTACGAAACCCGACGCGCACTGGTCAGGCATGCCCTGATGGAGTGCCGCCATTTTCTCGGATTGTACCGTCGCAAAGTCAGTCACCAGCCAGCGCTGCGTGTCAGCTTTTGCACAAGGATAGCCTTTCGCCAGTTGCTGCCCGGTATAAGCAGCCTGAGTGATGTCGTCTTCCTCCTTAAGCTGGTTCGTAAAA
Source organism: Yokenella regensburgei ATCC 49455 (assembly GCF_000735455.1). Taxonomy (GTDB): domain Bacteria; phylum Pseudomonadota; class Gammaproteobacteria; order Enterobacterales; family Enterobacteriaceae; genus Yokenella; species Yokenella regensburgei. Next base: position 28,225 of record NZ_JMPS01000039.1, read on the forward strand.
TTTACTTCTCCGCCGTGGTGTCGAAGGCGCAAGGTTAAACCGTGGATCTCGCGAATTCTGCACCGTAACAAACGACGCACCCCAATCGTCATACCGGGAACCCACTGACGCTGTCGCAGCGACATCGCTAAAAAAACGCCAGCTGGTGAGGGCTGGTGCTTATATGCGAGTGATGAGTACGGTTCGGTGGCTAATCTGTACTGGCCTGTTGCAAAAGCTGAAGATGGCGGAGGTCGCGAACGTCCTTAAGCGCCTTTTCAATCCATGGCAACATCGCTGCCGAATCCGTCCGGTCTTCATCGTTGTCGAAGACAATCTCGCTGTTACAATCGATGTTGTTCTGCAGCCACTCAATCAGAATGATGAGCGCCGCTTCGGTGGTTAATTCCGGCATGTGAAAGCCTTGTGGCAATTGAGGTTGAGCTACCAGTCAAAGGTCGCGAAGCCAGGCAGCAGTTCGCCAGAGGCATCCAGATGAACAATGCTGACGGAGTAACGACGCATGAGTGTTACCACCAGGCTACGACAGGCTTTCGACAAACCGAGGCTTTTTAGCCGCAACACAGGAAACGCCCACGCGCCCAGGCGGAGCAGATAACCTGATCCCGAAAAATGAATCCATTCTGACTCGCCAAAATCCAGATCCTGATGTGACAGTACATACAGCAGCGAATTGTCTTCCGCCGTGATGTGCGCGGTACTGCAGCAGATCCCCGGTAATGACGTATAGGGGGGCAATGGTGATTCAACGATTGCTGTACCCGGCTCATCTGCGATCCGCAGCGTGCAGCCATTCTGGTTTACTGCGGCGATCAATTCAGATAATTCAATGCCATCAATATCAACGACGACCCGGCCCATGTTGAGGGCCAGAACGTTGATGGTATCGGCTTCCACGGTGAGGGACAGCTTCATGGCTGCACCTCGCGGTATTTACCGGTGGTGATGTCGGTCACCGTTCTGTAATCGTTGCGGGTCATCAGCCCGGTGGTTTTGCGGGCGCGGAGAATATCGATACGGGTGAGAAGCGGCGACTGCGTTTCTGCGCTGAAGCCATGGCGGTCCGTACGAACCAGTCCATATTTTTCCACGATAAAATTCACCGCGTCGCACAGTGAGATACCTGCGTCGATATGCTCCTGGATCACGCCATCGTTGCCGAAAGGTGTGTCGTTGAGCGTAAGGCCATAGTGACGATCCAGCAGGTGGCTCAGAAGCCGTTGCCAGATCTCCACGGGGGACGGGTGTGTCGGTGCCTCCCGCGTTTGGGATCGTGGTTGGGTTTGCATTGGTTTACTCCGTTAATAGAAAAACGCCAACCGTTACGACAACGGATACTGGTGCGGCGGATCGCCTGACTGTACGAGGCGAAGGTGTGATGGCGGAGAGTCAGCTTCTGGCTTACGACTGACCGCTGATAATGAGGGTGGCGCTGTTGCCTGCCAGACCAACAGCGTTTTGGGCGCTCAGGATATCTGCGGGTGTGAGTGGCGGAGAGACGGACAGGAACGATTTTCCCCGATTATCAATGCGCTCCAGCTCGTCGTCTTCAACCACCTCGTTCAGGGCGTCAACCAGCGAATCACCGGCGTCAATGCATTCCTGGATAACGCCGTCATCGCCAAACGGCGTATCGTTAAGTGTCAGACCGTAGTGACGGTCCAGCAGATATGTCAGGAGGCGCTGCCACACGGCAATCGGTGGCACAGGCGATAACCGCTCAATTGCAGCGGCCCGTTTTGCGGAGACAGGATAAATTCTCATCATTGGATCTCTTTGTTGATGGGTAAAAACGAAGGTAAGCAGTAAGAAGGTTTATTCGGTTGTTGCAGGTGTCGGGTAAATTGCGAGATAGATGTACCCGTGCGAGCCGAGGCTATCGGCCTCACACACCAGTCCTTTTGCATAAAGGGTCACACTGTGCTGATGACGGGGAGTGAGTTCACCGCTGGTGAGCATCAGTTCCATTTGCTTCAACAGCAGCGGAAACGCCTGGTCCAGATGGCGTAAATCCGCCTCGCTGAAGGTCCCGATGATGCTGGCGCGGTCAGCGAGGTAATGCAGATGGTTACCCTCCTGCACCAGGCGAGCGCCAAAACAGGGTGTGATATTGCGTTTGAGCCCCCACCAGGGTTCGGCGATATTGTGGTTTACTGCCGGTATGTTATTCGACAATTTTAGCCTTCCTTAAACGTGAATTAATTCAGGGTAACGCTGCGCAACACGACATACGGGCCGTTGCGGTCCTGACGGCGTTCTGCGAAGACCGCGAGCACGCCCCGGATATCCTGCACCTCCCGCCCGGCATAGTGACAGACGCTGCCGGACCACTGGTACTTACCTGTGCAGAAGCGAAACAACCGGGACTGCGGATGCTGGCGGTATATCGCCATTGCCTGGCGCTTGCTGATAATTTTCATCGGGTGACTTTCCTCCTGTGCTACAGCCAGCCTCGCTCTGCAAACGAGATGGTCTCCATCCCGCCCACCACCAGATGGTCCAGCAGACGAATATCAACCAGGTCCAGTGCCTGCTGAAGACGCGTAGTGACCTGACGGTCAGCATTGCTGGGTTCGGCAACCCCTGACGGGTGGCAGTGCGCCACAATGACCGCGGCACAGTTATGCTTCAGCCCCGCTTTCACCACCTCCCGGGGATGGACCTGCGTATGGTTGATGGTGCCGGTGAAGAGCGTTTCGTGGGCTATCAGGCGGTGCTGGTTATCGAGAAAGAGTGCGGTAAATTCTTCGCGCTCCAGTGAGGCGAGCTGCAGGCGCAGCCAGTCGCGGACGGCATTGCTGGACGTAAATGACGCGCCGGGTTCGCGTAGCTGGCATTCCAGCAGGGTTAATGCTGCCCTGACCGTCTGCTGGTCGGCAGGGGCTAATTCACGTGCAAACAGCGGTAACTGTTGTTTCATAGCGGCTGACCTCAGTCGATGATGTGCATGATGGCGCTGCATTCGGGGTGACCGAGCGCGTAGTCCCGAAGGCGGTAATAGTGTTCCGTCATGGCGTCGCATTCGGTGCGCATGGCGTGGTGGCTGTAAGTCATCAGACAGACGGCAATCCCTGCGGCTTCAGCGCTGAGTTCACCACCGTTGCCGTTCATGGTATTAAACAGCGACCATTTTTCATCGGTATTGTCGTCAGTTTCCGGGGCCATAAACGCACCGCCGTTGCTCAGCGTGAAAAACTGCCAGATGCCGCCGCTGTAGTCAGCGCAGAAGCGGTCCATCCAGGCGAACACGGTCGGTTCGAGGATTATCCACTGCGGTATGCGCCCGAAGTGCTCAGGCCAGAACGCCACGCGCTGCTCGTCCGGGACGAGGGCGGCGGTCAGCGCGGGTGCAGAGCCGGTACCGGCAGGTTGTGTCTGTAGCGGGAGGGGATCGTTCAGGTTGATAATGTCGGTCATAGTGGTTTTCCTTGTTTATTTATCGGGTTGGGGGTTCTGGTTCAGCAGGTATGACGGGCAGGAGTGCGCATAGCCATCCTCATCACAACTTGATGGCCAGAGGCCTTCGGGAAGACTTAAGCTGCACAGGCTGAGCTCACCGGGTCGGTAGAGAAGATGTGAGCACCAGGCGCACAGGTCGTCGTCAGAGACGGAGCGGCAGCCTGTCCGGTGGGTCAGTGAAAGCGGATATGGCGGCACCTGAATCACGCCATCGGGAATGTGCGGCATTACTTCATGCTCTCCAGCAGACTTTCCGCCATCACCCACAACGCCCTGTTTAACTTAACGTCGCCGTCGATGCCGTTAATCGCGCGGGTGTGGGTACGTTTTCCCTGTGCGGTACGTCCGCTCATCCCGCCTTTCAACAACGATTCCTGAATGCGGTTATAAATGGTCCACAGGTCGTCCTGGCGGTCCTCATACCGTCGTGGCGTCAGTATCTGCGTAGCGGTCACCGGCTGGTGTTCTTCCCCAAAACGATATGTCAGCGCCGCTTCGGCCAGGGCGTGTTGTGCCGGTGGGGGTAACCGCAGCGACTGCATGGCGTCGCGCTTCTCTTCCACCCTGTCAAAGACGCTGAGCACTTCATAGGCCCCCTCAATCACTTTCCCGACAATATCGCCCCGGTGCGGAACTCTGATTTCGCCAAAGGACTGTCCGCAGACGAGGCTGTTGGTGCATACGCTTCTGAATATTCCTGGAAGTAACTGAAAACTCGACGCCCCATTGTGGCTGTTTAAAATAATGATTTCAGGCACATGCTGGCCATTTATCTGACCCGCCCGGCGCAGGCGCAGCAGGTGTTTGGTGTGTTCCCGACGTTCAGGATCGCGAACGCGCGACTGGCAGGCGAAGAAGGGTTCGAAACCTTCACGCTGCAGGTTCTCCAGCAGAGTAATAGTCGGTATATAGCTGTAACGGTCTGAGCGTGATGTGTGTTTGTCTTCACTGAAGACGCTGGGAACGAACTGCATCAGTTCGTCACGGGTTAAGGGGCGGTCGCGGCGGATTTGGTTTGTCCGCCCGAAGCGGCTGGCTAAACGCATGGTTAATTCCTTATGGTGGATAAAACGGCATAAACAAAAAAGCCATGCTCCTGTGGGAACATGGCCTGTTGGTGTGGCGGGTATTTGGGCGAGGCCCGTGGTGAGTCAGTCTCCGGGGATGCCGTGGCTGAGCAGGTAGCGGTTAAGCCAATACCCGGCGCTGGCTTCAAAATTCCACGCCCGCCAGATCAACTGCCCCTCGCTGTCGCGGATGACCAGCCGAAAATGCGTCCCCTGGTCGTCTTCAATAGCCACGTTCTGATACGCCGACACGATGACCTCAGCCTGCCTGCGGGTAAAGGGACCGGTCGGTATTGGGATATCGTCAGTGTTGTGCATTGCCATCTCCTGACTGGCGTCATAAAACAAAATGCCCCGCTCAGTGAGTAGGGCATCAGTGGGTTAAGTGTGTGGCGATAATCTGCAGTATCTGCTCCATCAGCGCCGCAATTAAGGCACCAGCGAGCAGGGTTGCGGCCTGTCTGGCGATATAAATGCTGTCTTCGTCATAACCTTCTGCGCGAAAGTGGTCTTCCACAAACTGTTGTGCCCTGTTGCTGGCACACCACGTCAGCACCTGGCCCAGCGCAGAGACCAGTATTTTCAGTAATGTCATGGGTAGGGTCTCCGGACTGCCGGGGAGGGCAGCCCGTGAAGGGGGGGATATGTAAATCAGGCAGGGTATGCTCAGTGATAGGTATATTGCCACCCGCCTTTACTGGTGGTGACATCAACTTCTGAAGCCACGCAGTTATTATAAAAACTCACCTCAACTGACTGCCCGTAGCGTAATGTGGCGGGCAGAATGGTTTCCTTATTGCTGGAGTACAGATATTTCTGGTTGGCGATACGACAATTTCCCCGGTTAACCACGATATTTTTCACCATTACGCCGTCATCGCGTGCGGTCACAACCACCGTGACATAACGCGTCCCGGCAGGATGGACCTTGTTAAAGGTTTCCACTTTGATGTCTGGCTGAGGCTGTGCTGCCAGTAAGGGAGCTGACACGGCCAGCAGAACAGGCAAAAGCCATTGTTTAATTTTCATCGGAATAATTCCTTATTAAATTCGGGAGTTGGGGAGAGCAGCACCGCCGGTTGAATACCTGCAGAGAAACAGCCCACCATGGGTATTACAGGCTGGCTCTGGAGACGCAGCCGTGTGTGCCGAATGCAGGCAGTACTTTACCGGCACCGTTGAGTGTGAACAGTGCGGGCCGGACGCCATCACCGGTGACCAGCGCCTGCTTACCGGTGCGCAGTGCGTTCCAGGCCAGCGTGAGATTGTTTTCTCCGACCCGACTGTCTGACTCACTGATATCAATGGCTTCGCCACCGTCAATCCGGACCTGAAGCGTTTTCTCATTGTCCATGCTGACGTCATGCCCGGTGGCATCGGTAAACTGGATGGTGGCAGGCGCGGTGCCTGAATCATCACAGGTCAGGGACAGCTGAGACTGACCCGGGCCCTTAATGACAAATTCGGAGACTCCCTGGCCCCAACCACTGGACCAGGTGTCCTTATTTCCGAAGGCCTGTGCCATTACGGGCATCAGCGCGCAAGTCAGCAGTAAAGCGAGCATCATTTTTCTTTTCATTTTTAAAACTCCGTTGGTTGTCGCCCCCTGTTATCAGGTGGTATCTGTATGATTTTAAATGGAACACTGACAGCCATAAGTATCCCGTGCGGATTTTATAGCCACAAAAGTGCGGGGGATAACGATGAAATTCGATCGAATCGATCGACAAAATCGATCGTCGTTTAAACAGTGATATTTATCGAAAAGCCCCACAGGGCTTATCGACAGTCTGGCTTTGCTTCTGGAGGATGGTATGTATCTCAAAATTTGCTGAAAAGCAGGATGAGACAGATTATGTAGGTTTTCGTTTCTGGCGGGCATTATCCGTTGAAATGTGTACCAACAGACGATAGCTGGTGGAATGCTACCGGTAATGTGAACTGCAGGGCTGAATATGCGCCAGCATACTCTTAGGATGATGAATCAAAATCTGGCTTATTTCTTTATTTTCGAGAACCCCTGACTTTTGCTTTTTCCTGGCATAACAAAAATCAGCTTTGACAGCGTGTACAGGTGTAAAACAAACACTTTGTTATTAATTTTATTTATATCTGAGGATAGTCCCTGAAGTATGTCCGCTCCATTATAATCATCATAAATGAATAACTCATTTTTTTTGTCATCGTGGTATGGGCTGACCTCATAGAGGCACCTGTCTCCGGCAACACCTCCTTTTGATAAACGAGGACCAATAAAATCTTCTGTTATTATAAAGTAACGAACACTTCCTTTGATCCCTTGTTTTTTCAAAACATTGAACCATGTTTTGTTTATCGATAATCCAGCCACATGGTTGAAATCTCTTTCTTTGAAGTAGAGAGTGAAATGAAGATAGGGGTATCCATCACGACGCCGAAGGAGAACCCAGAAATATGCAGTTATATGTGAGTATAATGCTAAGGATTTAAAGTTATTAATGAATTTTGTTGCTAAATCCTTAATGTCTTTATTATGGGTATCGGACGAGTGGTGTTTATGCGTGTTTTTATCAACATCCAGAGAAAAGCAAATATACCCTGCTTTAGGATGAAATCTTAGCACTTCGTAATGATAGTCTTTCAGACTTTGATATGCCGACATTTTTTTATAGATACACTGCCTTGTTGCAGCAATAAATTCTTCTTTGTATTCTGAGAACCAGCCACCTGAGAATATGATCTTACCATCCGTCATTCCCTCATAGTAGTCATATAATTCAGCAATGAGATCTACGGGTTTTTCTCTAACGCTGTCATTGTAAAAAAGGCACCAGGTATTTACCAGCATGTTCAGGTGTCCTCTGTCTCGCCTTATGTTCTTATGCATGTCAGATTTCCTGGGGTAGAGGAACCTGAAATCGTCCATCATGTTGTAAGCCTTCATCTGGTTTCCTTTTCAACAGGCAGCAGGTGCGTAAGTCACTATGACCTTATAACATAACCGCGCCATAAGTAACATTTGTTGTGGTAAAAAATGGCATGACTTGTAGGGAAAACCAATGAGAATAAGGGGTGAGGTGTACTATAGCTGCATACCGGGTTTATGCGGCTTATCTGCTGTGTATCGTGGGGATTGTTCGTGCCCGCAGGCAGTTTCGGATTCTGACTGGTAAAGTACTATACCAGATAAAAGGCTGTCACAGGAGAACCCGGACTGGTATTAAGAGCAGAGGTGCAAGGTGGTTTATACCGGTTCATTGAGGACCCGGCAGTAAAGGACAGCGATTGTTACATGGTACAGGGCGTGGAGATTGATAAGTTATTTTTTACCAGACTGACAAACAAATATGTGACAAAAATACCAGGGCATTGACGTGAAACCGCCCTCAGTTGTTACTCCCGCCATGAACCTGTCATCGTCTTAGACTGGTCGTAAGCACTCCTGGTGAAACTCAATAGATTACTGTTCTGAAGTGACAAAAAATGCTGTATTGCTGACTGACTAACTTGAGAGTGATATGGTTCTGTTAAAAATACAAAAGCTATCGTGTAAGACCTGTTTTTACCTTTGAGAGTTTAGCTTCTTGTGTTGGTAATAGTATTATATGTCTTCTCTGATTGTATTTATCTTTTCTGATTAAAGCATGCATCATTACCACTCTTAGGTAAGATTAAATTACATTATAGTGACTAATACATGTTCAATTATAATCTATTTATAACATAACCTCTCACAACATTAAATTCCATTGCTCTATTTCCAGTAAGCATGCTCCCGTATACCTAGCAGTTGATGCGAATTACTGTTCATCAGTTCTCTTGATTGCCAGTTGAATGATATCGCCGGGTATGTTAAATGATTCCTCATTGTAATTATGATTGTGTATCTCAATATCTAAAAACCCAATAAGAAATCAAGTCATGAACAATGTAATTAGTAACCAAATGTAGGATCTTTAATGACCACTCAGGTTTATTTCTATAACTGTCCTGTTAAGCAATGTAATTAATTACCTGGCTCGCGGTTTGTATGTGCTACGTGCAGACTGCCTTCGCTGACTGACTGTGAAAATCCCCATTCGCTTTCGTTGCTAGCCCACCTGTTGCCAAATAATACCAGGAGTTCCGCTATGTTTAATAACGCATTACTGGACCATCGTCATGCCCCGTTTAATTCACGCTATTTAGAACGACTGGAGAATGTCATAGCTTCCGCTCTGACTGAGTATCCCCGAACCTTTGGCCTCAGGGTAGATTTACGATTCTCCCCTGAATGGGCAGCAGACGACAGTATCTGTTGTCACCCTGATACCTCATCTAACGTCATGGCGCGTTTTACGCGTTCTCTGATAGCAAAGATCGACCATTATCGTCAACAACGTTGCCAGCAGGGCCTGCGGGATTATTCTTGCAGGTTACGTTATTTCTGGGTCAGGGAAACAGATTCATCACAACACAGCCACTACCACGCGCTACTGTTCTTCAACAAAGACTTATTCCGGTCTCTGGGGGCGGCGGGACACAACAGCCTGTGGAACATGATACAGGAAGCCTGGCTGAGTGCACTGGGGTTAACGGATTACCCTGAATACCGCTCGCTAGTCCATTTCCCTCAAAGTGGCTCTTACATTCTTGAGCGTGACAAACCCGTATTTCGTCAGCAGTACGAAGACCTGGTCTTCCGTGCGAGTTACCTGGCAAAAGAGCGGACTAAACATTACTCCGCTGATACACGTTCCATGGGCGCCAGTCAGGGGTAGGCTGGCTGCACAGTCGTTCTGGCTGTAATACGGTATTTTTTTACAGGCATTCCCAATCCTCTGAAGGAGTACCGGCGTGCAATAGAACTCAACCACACCGAACTCCTCCCGTCATTCATTTTCAGAGGGAGAGATTCCATGACCACAGCCACTAACCCCATTCTTTGCGCAGAAGACCCGCTCATCGATATGGCCTTCATCACGACGTACACCGGCATGACTGACAAATGGTTCTACCAGCTGATTAGTGACGGCAAATTTCCTAAGCCCATTAAGTTAGGGCGCAGCTCCCGCTGGTACAAAAGTGAAGTGGAATCCTGGCTGCGCCAGCGCATTGCTGATTCCCGTGGAGCCTGAGCAGAGGAGAAAGCTGAATGGAAAAACGACGTCGTACTCAGCCATGGAAAATACCCCCACGCTGGACGTGTGCCCGTTGCCAGCGACGTTACTGTGGTGCCGGACCCTGTCCCGTGTGTTTTCGTCCCTCCGGCACACCTGCACAACCGTAACCTGTCTGTAGCCCGGTCCCGGTCATCGCCGCTACCGACCCGCTAACGCATAACTCAACCGCCCTTCGCACCCTGCCATGCTGCCCGTACCGGGACGGCTAACGCCTGCGTGTCGTCTGGCGGTAAGGACCTGAACGATGTACGCAAAATCTTTTATCGGCCTCGACGGCAATGGTCTGCTGGCCGGTGCCAGAACCGCGCAGACCGCCCCATACGACCGCTATTGCTGCCATCTCTGCGGCAGCGCCCTGCAGTATCACCCTGAATACCAGACCGAACGCCCGTGGTTTGAACACCGGTACGACACTCTGACGGAGAACGGGCGACAGCACTGCCCGTATGTCAAACCGGAGGCGAAAGAAACCCGCCATATCCGGCAACTGCAATGGTATGTACCAGAGGCCCGTCCGCTGGTTCAGCGCGCCGACTGGCACTGTTCTGGCTGCGGCATCTGTTACCACGGTGAACGGTACTGCCTGAGCTGTCGTACCGGCGAATACAGCCAGGAGCAAGTTGACCCTGTAACCAAAGCAACGGAGATGACGGTATGCGCATACTGAAATGTTATCTCGCGAACGATGCTTCAGGCCGCTTCGTCACGGCAGATGATGCCGCGAGAGCGCCGGGCGGCGTATGGACCTGTGCGTCCTGTGGTTGTGTGCTGTACCTGCTGACGGGCTTTGGTGAGAAGCCCTGGTTTGAGCACGACCAGCAGACGGTGGCCGAACATGTGCTGATGAACTGTGCGCATCTGGATCCGGAGGTCAAAGCCGAAGCCCGACGCCGGAGATTGCGCCGCCTCATTGGTGGGCTGGATGCACCGGTGGTATCGCTTGCCTGGTACTGCGCGTGGTGTGGTAACCATTATCAGGGCGTGAAGTATTGCGCACGCTGCCTGACCGGCATTTACAGCATCGAAGAAGCGAACTGGCGGATGAATTACTGCTGCAACACACTCCCCGGATAAGTCCTGTACTCACCTTCTGTATCAGATATTTACCGTGTGACCTGAATCAACAAAAGAGAACCTTCATCGTGAATCATTCTTGTTCTGAGATTGCTGGTGCTGACAGTAGCACACCGACCACCATTCGTATGTTTTTACAACAGGCCATTGACCATTACCCACGACTGGCGGCGTTCAGCTTTACACTGGGATTACCCTACCGCGAGAGCGTGGCCGATTATCGCTCTTTAATTCTGCGTTTTCACACTGAGGTCTGGCAGCGGATAGGCGAATATTCGTGGCAACGCCAACAGGCGCGTAAGAATTCACCGCCGACGCTGTTACGCTGGGTGTGGGAGTCGGCCAGTGCTCCACAGTGCAGGATGGTGCTTCTGCTCAATCTCGATACGCTGGGGAAAGCCCACGATGAAAGCGCTCAGCAGGCGATAAGCGAAATGTTCAGCGACGCATGCCTGACGGTAACTGGCGCGGAACGCAATGGCGTAACGAATATAACGCCGGTTATTCTCAACCGTTCATGCCGGGGTGCTTTCGCAACTCCATTTAACCAGCTGAAAGCGAAAGTACAGGAAATGAGGACTCCATTGACCACGGCGCGAACGGGCGCTGTCAATACCTGAATACCGTATGAGACTGGCCGGGGACGTTTCCGGCATCGTTCCGCTGCTTCAGTTGCAGGATGATGTCTGAATCGCTCATGGTCTGGCATCCCACCCCGATCGCGTTTTGGTCAGCCCCGGTTCGTCCTGAGTGGGGGACGCATTCAGTACGGTTGCACTGCTGCCCGGGATGACGTTATCGCCTGGAGTCCAGGAGGGAACAGGGGAACATTGCTGCGGCAGGTCATTGAAAAACTCAGCAATATTTAACGCCGATTCAGGGAGGGGCGGTAAGGTAAGTGTGTCATTCCAGCAAAACCAACCTTGTGAGTAAGAACGATATCGCTTCTGTTAACCCCGCCTCATCCCTGTGTGTGGCGCGGGGATTTTTTGCTTTTTTGTATCTGACCATCAGAAGCATCAGCATTCAGTGCCTGACAGAATGTAACACTATTAACATATTGAATGATAACGACACGAAATTTTAACTTTTAGTAATTGTGTGGTTATTGTCGGGTGTTTAGTATACGCGTCGGCTCTCTGAATATATGGCTGCAATGAGTTTTCTTTCTGCAATAACCAGACTGCAATAACCAGAGAACACATTCGCATGAGCGCTGAATATCCTTCTGCCTGACGCAGGGTAAATGACAATGGAGGGCAGCGCTCAGCCGAATGCAGATACCTTAACAGATAAGTGCATTCTTCCGGTAAGCCCGTCGGGCTGTACGTGTGCTTATCTGTTGCGGTGGATCCCACTCTGCGTGGGGCGCAAACAGCATGACACCCTGTCAGGTGGTTGAGTTTAAAAAAGTGCGCAAGCCACGGGGGCTGACCAAAGGCTTACTGAGAGGCACTCAGCACCGCAACACTTCATTTTAGCCAACAGAGACGGGGCATTTTCAGGGACAGGCTTCAGGAGCATTGATGGAAATCGACTTATCACAGGCCACGGAGAGCCCCGGCGCTATCCTTAATGCCACGCCATCACCTGCAGAACAGCGCGTCAAAGAGAATGCGCCGGGTAGCGAGGCCATCGCCTCCGCGCCAGAAGACAAATATGGCGGTTTCTTCAGCCATTCCGCGCCCCCCGATGACAATGACCCTGATTACCGCTTTACGTTGCGTGGCAACAGCCTGAACCCCATTATTGATGCCGCCACGCCCCTGTTTGGCATGGTTATCCGTATCCGGGCGCTGACCCTGTATGAAGATGTCACCCGACTTTATCAACAGGTTTCGAATGAGATTGAAGCCATTGAGCAGGAACTGAAGCATCAGGGGTACGGGCATAGCGTGCTGCTGCCGTTCCGTTACATGCTGTGCACGTATATCGACGAAGCGGTGATGGCGCATGAGTGGGGGAGCCAGAGCGAGTGGTCGAAAAACTCGCTGTTGTCGCAGTTTCATGGTGAGACCTGGGGCGGCGATAAGGTGTTTACCGTTCTCGATAAATTGCAGACCGAACCACAGCGTTACCGTGACATCTTGGAATTTATGCTGCAGTGCCTGATGCTGGGCTTTAAAGGCCGGTATGCCGTCATCCCGCAGGGCGACAGCGAACTACGGGCTATCACACAGCGTCTTCACCATCTTCTGTACCCACAACCCACGTCCCATCACCCTGTACGCTTTGTTGACGATACGCAACCGCCTCCTGGTGCCTGGCCTCTGCCGCGACAAACGTCGCTGTGGGTCATCCCTTGCGCAGGTCTGTTGCTGATGGCGGTCGTGTTCGGCATCTCTCACCACCTTCTTCATCAACAGACGCTTGATGTGCTCCATCAGTTAGGGGAGTTACTGAAGTGAGCCGCATGAGCTCCATCCTGAAAAAAACAGTGTCCCCTGTCTCCTGGGGAGCTATACGCATCAGGCCGTCATGGTGGCTTGCCGCAATGGTGCTCTGGATTGTTGTTCTGCTGACAATCTGGTGGACGGGGCCGTATCTGGTCATACAGGGGGCATTTCCCTTTGCGGGCCTCTGGCCCCGCATGATCTTCACCCTGTTCTGGTTGTGGCTGCTCTGTGTGGCTATCCTTGGGCGCTTCTGGTATCGGATCCGTCGGCAACGGAAGCCGGGAGCCAGACCACAGGCCATTGAAAAGCAGCAGCGTTTCCTGAATGCCTGGCTGCTGGCTCTGAACCAACAGTCTGCTTCCCATAACAACCGACCGTGGTTTCTGATGCTGGGGCTGCCCCGCAGCGGTAAAAGTAGCCTGCTGCAGCGAGCCTGCCCGGCAAGCAAACTCAACGCCCGTCTGAACCATGAGTTAGCGACGTTGCATAAAGGCCAGAAGGTCGATTGCTGGCTGGGGGATGAGGCAGTGGTTGTCGATCCTGACGGGGATTTGCTGTTTCAGCCTCAGATGAGTGGCGAAGACGACGCCAGCCCGGATGCCCGACTCTGGCACCATCTGCTGGGCTGGCTGACGAACCGCTGCAGCCGACAGCCGCTCAACGGACTGGTCCTGATGCTGGATGTGGCGTGGCTGTCAACCGCCGGTGCCACCCGTCGACGCCACTGTGCGCAGCTGCTGCGTGAGCGCCTGCAGGACATCGCATCGACCACGCATACCCGGCTGCCAGTGTATGTGGTGATTACTCATGTGGATAACCTGGACGGCTTCAGCGCATTCAGTCAGCAACTGGATCCTGCCGCCCGACAGTCACTACTGGGCGTTCGTTTCAGCACGGAAGCCCTGCAGGACAGAGGCTACCCGGATGATATTGCCGCCTTTATTGATCTCTGGCTGAACGACCTGACCGGATTTCTGCGCGCCACGTCACTGGCACATACCGGCAATGACTCAGCGGTCAGTGCCTTTCTGTTTATCCGACAACTGGCGGGGCTGAAACCATTTATTCAGACGCTACTCGAAGAGATTGTGCCGGACGACAGTGCAGCCTTGTTTCCGCTGCAGGGGCTGTGGCTGAGTTCGGTTTATCAGCAGGGCGTGACGTCTGATGCCTTTGCGGATGCGGTATCCCGCCGTTATTCTCTTCCTGTCCCCCTTCATGCCGCCACGCAGGGTGACTCCACCACCTTTTTTGTTCGCGATTTCTTTACCCGGATAGTATTTCCGGGGGCAAACCTGACCGGGGAGAACCGGCAGTATCAGCGTACGCGACGTCGCCGTATGGCGATGCTGTCCGGGGTAACCCTGCTGGCGGTTGTGCTGTCGCTTATGACTCTGCACCATTTCTACCGGCTGAACGCGACGGCAGGCCATCAGGTGCTGACCCGCGTACAACGATTCAGCGCAACAGACGAACGGGCCACACCGCAAACGTCGCCCGTCAGTCAGCTACCGCGCCTGAATCTTATTCGTGAAGCCGCCCTCTCTTACGGTGATTATCGCAGCAGAAATCCCCTGTTTGCCGATATGGGGCTGTATCAGGGAGCGCGTATCGGCCCCTGCGTGGAAACATCCTACCTGGCATTACTGCAGCAGCAGTTTCTTCCTGCTGTGCTGGCGGGGCTGGTGCAGGATCTGCAGCAGGCACCAGCGGCCAGCGAAGAAAAAATGTCGGTACTGCGCGTCATGCGCATGACGGAAGATGCCTCCGGGCGCAGCATTCCGCTGGTGGAGCAGTATATGGCCTGGCGCTGGCAAAAGGCGTTTCCGGAACAGGGGCAGGTCCAGCAACAGCTGATGCAGCATCTGGATTATGCCCTCAGGCATACCGACTGGCATCAGGCCCGGTCACAAAAAGTACCTGCTGCTGTTTCTGCCTGGAAGCCGTTTGCACAACCTGTTGCCGACGCACAGCAGGAGCTGAGCCGCCAGCCATTGTATCAGCGGATGTATCAGGGGCTGATGGTGCGGGCCACCGCGACGTTGCCACCGGATTTACGGGTACAGGATGAAACCGGCCAGAGTTTTGACAGCGTGTTTGTGCTGCGGGATGCGCATGCCGGTACGGTGCCTCGTCTGTTTACCTGGTCCGGCTACCGTGATTTTTTCCGGGGCCAGAATAGCACGCTGTTTGATTTGACCGGGCTGGATGCGTGGGTGCTGGGGCAACATGAACAGGTTCAGCTCAGCGAGGCCGATCGCAGTGAGATTCAGCGTCAGGTGAGTGATCGCTACATCAGCGACTATACCGGTCACTGGCAGAAACTGTTATCCGCGCTG
The DNA here is from genome assembly GCF_000735455.1 of Yokenella regensburgei ATCC 49455. Taxonomy (GTDB): domain Bacteria; phylum Pseudomonadota; class Gammaproteobacteria; order Enterobacterales; family Enterobacteriaceae; genus Yokenella; species Yokenella regensburgei. Next base: position 43,701 of record NZ_JMPS01000039.1, read on the forward strand.
GATATTCAGCCGTTTGATTCACCTGAGCAGGCGCTGTCGGTACTGAATACCATTACCGGCGATGAACAGCCTTTCCGGCATATTGTCTCCCTGCTGAGCGATAACACCGCCGTTCGCCCACTGACCGGAAAAGGGGAAGCACAACAGCGTGACACCCTCAGCCGGATAGCGCGTCCGTTTACCCAACTGGACGACACCCTGAAAGGCCACGGGGACAGTGCGCCGCTTATCCAGGGCGTAAACCAGCAGCTCATTGCCCTGGCGCAGTGGCTGGAGCAGATCAACAGCGCAGGCGATCCGGGGGCCGCTGCCTTTAAGGCCCTGCAGTTGCGCCAGAGCGATCCGTATAAGGATCCGGCTTTCAGCCTGCAACAGTATGCGCGAGGGTTGCCTTCGCCACTGGATCGCTGGGTCAGCCAGATTGCGACACAGGTCGCTGATGTGACGACGTCGCTTGCCATGTCATCCCTGAACCAGGCCTGGAGTGAGCAGGTCCTGACCCCGTTTAACGACACCCTGGCCGATCGCTATCCCTTCAACCCGACCTCTTCGCAGGATGCGTCCCTGTCTGAAGTGACCCGTTTCCTGGCCCCCGGCGGCACGCTGGACGGTTTTTACCAGACGCAACTCAAACCGCTGCTGGACAGCGGCGTCCTGAAACAGGAAACGGGCAACGCCAGTCTGCAGGAACTGATACGCCAGCTTGCACAGGCGCAGTTGATCCGGGATGCGCTGTTCAACGCTCAGGGCCAGCCGGAAGTGCACTTTGTGGTGGAACCCATTGAGCTGACCGCGAATAAACGCCGTGGCGTGCTGAACCTTGATGGTCAGCGGGTGGAGTACAGCCACGGGCTGCGGCAGAAAGTGCCGCTGGTCTGGCCGAACGCCCTGCGTGACGGGGCAGAAAGCAAGCTGACGCTGATACCGGATGATGGCACCCGCTCACCGCGGAGCCTGGGCTTTACCGGACCGTGGGCGATGTTCCGCCTGCTGGATGCGGCCAGCCGGACGCAGGTCAGTCGCGGTTCGTTTGATGTGCGCTTTGGCGTGGATGACGGTGCCATGACCTGGCGGGTCTGGAGCGACGCTGACCACAGCCCGTTTTCCACGGGTCTGTTCAGCCAGTTCCGTTTACCGGAAACACTTTATTAGTACCGGGCCACGCTGAGACGATCATACCCGGCGGATAAACAACACAACAGACAGAAAAGGAGCGTTATGTGACAGAGAGCAACGGATTACGCTTTACCGTTAATGTGGGTACGTTACTGGAAAGCACCTTTGGCGTGGTGGATTTCACGCTGGAAGAGCGGATGAGTGAACCCTTTGCACTGAAGCTGAGTCTGGCAAGCCCGCAGACCGGGATTGATTTCGGGGAGGTGCTGGACCAGTCGTGCGAGCTGATGGTCTGGTACAACGGCGAACTGCAGCGGCGGGTGAGCGGCATTGTCAGCGATTTTGCGCAGGGCGATACCGGGTTTCAGCGTACCCGCTATGAGGCTGTCGTGCGACCGGCGCTGTGGCGCACGGGACTACGCACCAACTGCCGGATTTTCCAGGTGAAAAAGCCGGAGGATATCATCGGGGAAATTCTTGAAGAGGCGGGCATTCTGGACTATGCCTTCTCGCTGCGTCAGAACCATGCCGCCCGCGAATACTGCGTGCAGTACCGGGAAAGCGATCTGGATTTTATCACCCGTCTGGTAGCCGAAGAAGGGATGTATTTCTTCCACGAATTTGAAGCGGGTAAGCACCGGGTGGTGTTTGCCGATCATGCGGGTGCCGTGGTGAAGAAAACCGATCCGTTGTTCTTTAATCTGGCAAATCAGGGGCTTGAACAGGGGGCGTATGTCCGCCAGTTCAGCTACCGTGAAGCGGTAAAAACCTCATCCGTGGAGCTGCGGGACTACAGCTTTAAAAATCCGGCCTACAGCCAGTCGAACCAGAAAATCAGTAACGATCTGGCGCATCAGCGCCAGACCTATGAGCACTACGACTATCCGGGGCGTTACAAGAGCGGGGAAAGCGGTAAGGCGTTTAGCGCATACCGGCTGGATGCACGACGGGCCGGAGCCATGATCGGTCAGGGGAAGTCAAACTGCGCGGATCTGCGTCCGGGTCTGCAGTTTTTGTTATCAGAGCACCTGAACGACGCGTTTAACGCCTGGTGGCAGGTGGTGTATGCGAAGCATGAGGGTAAACAGCCGCAGGCGCTGGAAGAGGAAGCCGGTGACCAGGCCACCACCCTGACCAACGTCTTTGACGTGATGAAAAGCGGCAGCGTCTGGCGTACTGAAATGACGGCACGTCCGATGGTGGACGGCCCGCAGATAGCGACCGTCACCGGCCCGGCGACCGAAGAAATCTACTGCGACGAATACGGGCGCGTGAAGGTAAAGTTTCCGTGGGACCGCTACGGCAACAATGACGATCTGAGTTCCTGCTGGGTGCGTGTCACCCAGGCCTGGGCGGGTGGCCGTTATGGCATGGTCGCCCTTCCCCGCGTGGGGCATGAGGTGGTGGTGAGTTTTCTGGAAGGGGACCCCGATCAGCCGATTATCACCGGGCGCACGTATCACGCCACCAACCTTGCCCCCTATCCCCTGCCGGTGAATAAAACCCGCATGGTGCTGCGTTCAGACACGGTTCAGGGGAAAGGCTATAACGAACTCTCCTTTGAAGACAAGGCAGGGATGGAGCAAATCTACCTGCACGGACAGCGGGATATGAACGTTGATATTCTGAATAATATCAATGAAATCACGGGAAATGATAAAACCGAACATATCAAAAACAACCTGTTTACCACCGTCGATAATGAATATCGCCTGCTGGGTAAGCAGGATATCTCACTGAATGGCGGTGCGGATATTCATCTGCAGGCAAAAAACAGCCTCTATGCGCAGAGCCAGCATGACATGCGCCTGATGGCAGGCAAAAAGGCGGTGATTGAATGTGGTGAGTCGCTGACGCTGATAGTTGGCGGGCACTATATCACCATTGACCCTACGGGGATCACCAGCAGCGATGCCATTGGCCTGGGAAGTGGTGCGCCGGGACAGGTGGGCGACTGGAACGGAAAATTACCGGATGTGCCGGGAATACCCGCTGAGCCACCCCCGCCGACACCGGCTGCGCTGTTGCCGGTCACCGGTGAACTGAAACCGCTGTGCCTGAGCTGCATGATGAAGGCGGCCAGCAGCGGGCAGACGCTGGTCATCAGGGGGCAGAGCTGATGCACCATCTCACGACAGAACAACTCGCAGATATTCCGGCAAAGCGCCTGTACGCGCTGGTGTGCGGTCTGCAGTACGAGCGCGCTTTCGGGCGTGAACTCAGCTATGACAAAGAAACCGTCTTACCGTTGTTCAATACCTTTCCCGATACGCAGATTGCCTGGGCCGGACCGTGGCTTATCAATATTGCAGACATGCCTGAACGGGAGGATGAGCTGATTCAGCTGGAACAGCAGTTTCCCGCCGTGTCGTGGCTGGAAACCCGGACGGATTTTACCGTGCTGGCCGCTCACCTGGCCTCCCTGCTCAATATCCTGCTGGATGACGGTCAGGTGGCGCTCTTTCGTTATTACGACCCCGGCGTACTCCATTCGATAAACACTATCCTCTCAGAGGAACAACGGGCGCATTTTTTAATGGGGATTGAGCAGTGGCATTACCGGCATAACGGCGAGCATTTTACGCTGACGCCTTTTGATACCGTGCAGGAGAAACGATGAAATTTAGTGCAAAGCAGCTGCAGGCGGTGTCTGCCAGGGAAGATGAAAAATATATCGACGGTATCGTTCGAGAGGCCGAAGCGGACCCCCGTTTCGAACTGAAAGACCCGGCCACGCTGAAGACGCGTTTGACGGAGGCGCTTCAGTATGCCCGACAGATACATCTCGACGACCCGAACCTTCTGCATTCCTTTTTGTATATGGAGGCCTGCCAGCCGGGGCTGACGGCCTCACCGGCAATACGCAAAGCGCTGGAAGAAACGGACGACCCGAATCAGCGCTGGCGGGACATGATGAACGCCGCTGTCAATTTAGCCAAAAGGAAATCATAGCGTATGCTTATTGTTATACCTGCCCTGGTGGAAGGGGCTGAAGCGCTGGCCGCTGCGCTTGGCATCACCATTGGCGCTGGCGTGGCAAGCCAGATGGTGAATGAAGGTGAGAAAGAAGAAACCGCCGGAAAAGTCACAGCGGCAGAATCCACTAAACCCTGCGAGAAATGTCCTGCTATTCCCCTGGTCTCGCCCATTCAGGCACCGTTTAGTGAAAAACAAGAAGTCAGTCTGAATTATCAGATGCGTATCTGCGGCACCTACAGCATGCATAACAGCGATGGTACAACTACCGTAGAAGAATACGCATTTCGTCACCCGGCACTGACAAATTCGACAAAGCAGGTGAAGTTTGATGGCTGGAAACCGGCCGAGTGCCTGTTTTTAGAGGCTAAGGGGCAATATGACCAGTTTTTTGAGAAGAGTGGTAAACCGAAAAAATGGTGGTCTAAAGTAGATGAACCGATTAATGAAGCCTTTAGGCAGCAAAATGCAATAGAGCTTTGTGAAAATGTACCTCAATGCCACTGGCATTTTATGCAGCCTATCAGCTACGCATATTATTCAAAAGCCCTCCAAAACTATCCCGCGCTAACCATCATGCTAACACCGTAGGAAACCATCAAGATGAATAACATTGAAATCATGATGTATACAAAAGAAGCCGAAAACAGCATAGATACTATTCTCAATCGACTTCAGGAGTTAACCACTATTATTTCCTTAACAAATGGTAATGTGGACTGGTATTTACCTGGTGACTCGAAGGAAGATGCCATGAAGAAAAAAGTAATCAGCAACGGAATGCTGACTACTGAGGCTAAACAACTTCTGACTGAGCATGTTAAAGAAGACTTTCCCGGAGTTATAGTGCGTATATGGAATGAGCGTGATGACTCGATCCTCATCCAAAACTATATACAGGGGAATCTGGATTTATATGTTTACACTATTGAATATCAATATGTTAGTGAACATGAGGCAATGAATTTTTCGTCCAAGGTCATGATAAAACTGATCGATTCAATAAATCCCCACATCGTGCAATTAGAAACCAATGACTACAGTTTGCATCAGTCTAAGGTATTCCCGGACCGTCTCCCTGTAGGCTGGATGTTCTACATCGATAAAAGCTACGATGAAAAGACACTGAATCTTCCTAAACAGATGCACACCATAAAACGAGATGGTCAGCCTGTCGGCACGTTGTTCGTAACCAAACGAGATTTCTTTGATGGCTCCAGCAAGGCCGACATCACGTTATCCAACGATCTTGAGATCGCGCTGGTGGCGCATGAAGTTCTGCCAACGTACAAAAAAATATTCTAATAGTTCAAGGATGTAGAGCGAATGATATTTGCTGCAATTCCGGCATTAGCAGAAGCCGCTGAAGCGCTGGCCGCTGCGCTTGGCATCACCATTGGCGCTGGCGTGGCAAGCCAGATGGTGAATGAAGGTGAGAAAGAGGATGCAGCCGGAAAAGTCACAGCGGCTGAATCCACTAAACCCTGCGAGAAATGCCCGGCTATCCCCTGGGTTTCGTCGATTCAGGAGCCTTTCAACGGTAGCGAGACCAGCCTGAACTATCAGATGCAGGTCTGCGGTACCTACAGTATGCATAACAGCAATGGTACAACCAGTGTTGAAGAGTATGCCTTCCGTCATCCGGGTCTAAAAAACTCCACAAAGCAAGTGAAGTTTGATGGCTGGAAACCGGCCGAGTGCCTGTTTTTAGAGGCTAAGGGAAAGCTGGACCAGTTTTTTGATAAAAGTGGTAATCCTTGGTACAAGGGAGCTAAAGACGCTTTAGATCAAGCAAGCAGGCAACAAGACGCACTGAATTTATGTGATCGTATCCCCGAGTGCCACTGGCACTGTATGCAGCCTGTTAGTTGCTCTTACTACAAAAGGGCATTGCGTAAACATCCTAATATCACAGTTTTTTATACTCCATAGGTGAGCATATGCCAAAAATCCAATTAACAGTATTTTTTAAAGAGAAAGAATCAACAATTAATTCCATTCTCAATACCATGGGGTTTATGGTGGAATGTTATTCTACATTACGCGGAGATGTAAGTTGGTATCTTACTGGAGAGTCAAAGGAAGATGCCATGAAAAAAGAAGTTTTTAGTGCAGGAAAAAAGACCTCAAATGCACGGGAGTTGTTAGATAAAGATTTAAAAGATGGTTTTCCTTTAGTCGTTGCTTGGGTATGGAATGAAAGTGGCGATATTATTACTGCAACGAATAATATTCAGGCCGATATCAATAATTTCTGCTATGAATTAACTTGTAATACGAATACTGAAGCTGAGGCAATGAATTTTGCCTCTCAGATTGTATTAAAAATAATCGATAAAATTGAACCGCACATCATCCACCTAGAAACGAACGATTATAGCCTGCATGAATCAATGGTCTTCCCTGATCGTCTCCCTGTCGGCTGGATGTTCTACATCGATAAAAACTACGATGAAAAAGTACTGAATCTTCCTAAACAGATGCACACCATAAAACGAGATGGTCAGCCTGTCGGCACGTTGTTCGTAACCAAACGAGATTTCTTTGATGGCTCCAGCAAGGCCGACATCACGTTATCCAACGATCTTGAGATCGCGCTGGTGGCGCATGAAGTTCTGCCAACGTACAAAAAAATATTCTGATGGGTAATGGACATAAACAGCTTGTCATAGATGCAGGCTGTTCCTGTAACAAGTGAAAAAGGAAGTCTGAATGTCAACCGGTTATTTTTTGAGAAAGTACGACAGGACAACGTGCGGCGGGGCGATTTTTCCAAGCCAGGATAAGTTTAACATACTCGGTCTGCCTGTCGTGAGAGCAGGTGACTCCGTGACATGCGGCAAGGATGGTAAGGTTTATCAGATAATGGGATCCGTTCCTAAAATGGCTTACAAAGGCATCGGTCTGGCTGGCTCCATCCACAGTAAGAGTACCTGCCCCTGCATGGCGGAATTGCTTCCCTCCTGCGTAAAGGCCAAATACAGCACCGATCACATGGTACTGAGTCCTTCCGCCATGCGTGCTTCAGTATTTGATTTAGGTCCGCCACAGCATGCGCAAGCCGTGAAGAAAAACAGAATTGGTGTGGATGCAGGGTTTTGTATTATTCCTCAACAATCTACTACCGAATCTTTCGAAGACATTCTCTTTGCAGGGAGGCAACCAGACGGTACACGTGAACTTTATCGCTCTCTAAACGGCGCGGGTAAAGAATACAAGGCGGGGTCTATCCTGCTAGTGGTTGATCCTGACAAGCAGAACAGCGAACAGATAGCCCATATGCAGGCGGCGAAAGCCAGAGTTGATACTGCTCTGGCCCCCCTCTCACATCAGCAAGCCGACTTCCTTTATAAGCATAAAGCAGCGATCGAGATGTTCGCAGCAGCAGCCAGCACGGCGAGTGATACTTACGGGTATTCGGGACAGGTGACCGAAGCCGCAAAGGGATACTTTGAACGGGTTGAAAAAATACTCATTGAGATCGAAAAAACTTACAAAAACCAATACATCACCAGTGGTACATTGATTGGTGAGCAATTTTTCATTGAGCGCCGTCAGTTGTTTTCTCAACTGGATAACGTACTGAAGATGTTCATGAAACATCGTTTTATGTTCAACGAATATGCAGACCTGAAAAGTGCTCTTGGCCTCTCAAGTCGTTCTATTACCCATAAGTGGAACGAGACAGGAGTCAGCGATATCGAGGGCTACGCCACCCACATTGAGAAAGCAGCGAGATATGTGAAGCTGATGGAAACCGCCGGGAAGATTGGACTTGGCTTGTCGGCACTGGATACCGCATCGAAGATCACCGAGGCTTGTACTGTAGGTAGAGATTGCGCCAAAACAGCGTTTACTTCTGTTGGAGGATTTTCTGGTAGCATATTTGCTGGAAAAGTATCCTCAAAGATATTGGCTGGTAGTGCAACTGATACAATATGCTCTGTTATTTTGGGTGCTGCAACTTTTGAAGCAGGTGGTGCAGGAGCTCTACTTTGTACACTTGGCGTAGCTGGTAGCGTTTCATATGGCAGTGACAAAACCCTGAGCGCCATCGGTGACTTTTTGGGCGAAAAATTGTATGAGGTTACCAGTGATGATTAACACAATTGATAAAATATTTATAGTCTCAGGCAGCTCAGGTTTCGTATTTGCTATTGCGAGTCTAATCGCAGGTGCGTTCAATAAAAAGCGGTACAAAGAAATTTGTGAGTTGTACAAGGCTAAATTTGGCGAGTTACCTCCAATGGTTCAGGTATTTGATAATGTTAATACTCTATATGTTGACTTTGCCTACAGCGTAAAAATGCAGTTTATTTTTAGACCGTTACTCTGGAATAAAAGTTCTAACATGACAAAAAATGATGACAAAGATTTTATTCGTGAGTTACCCAAACGACTGATCGTTCCGTTTTACGTTGAACTCTATTTAGGTGTCGTCAGCTTGGTATTCTTCATCATTAGTGGGGTGTTGATGTTGGCGATAAAACACCACTGGTTGTAATTCAACACAACTATCTAGGTTATCGTATAAGCAACGATCGGAATACCATTTGATCACGACATCCAAGGCTTACAAACTCGACAAAGCAACTCAAGTTTGATGGCTGGAAACCGGTGGAGTGCCTGTTTTTAGAGGCAAAGGGAAAGCTGGACCAGTTTTTTGATAAGAATGGTAAACCCTGGTACAAGGGGGGGGGGCGATACAGAGAATCAGGCCAAAAGGCAGCAAGGGGCACTGAATCTGTGTGATGGTATTCCCGAATGCCACTGGCACTGTATGCAGCCAGTCAGCTACGCCTACTATAAAAAATCATTAAATATGCTACCTAATATCACTGTATTCTACACGCCATAGGAGCGCTAAATGATGCAAGTAATGGAGCTGACTTTCTTTATACAAGAAGTTACTAACAACCCTGGCGACATTCTTAACAGATTGAATCAGATAGTTGAATTGTATAATGGAATATGCGGTAAAGAAAACTGGTTCCTGCCCGGAGAATCAAAAGAAGATGCCATGAAATGCAAAATTTTTCATGACGGGGAGTTGTCAGATGATGCAATGCTACTTATGACAAATTATCTGAAAGATGATCTTCCGTTTGTTACATCTGCAATCTGGAGTTTGAATGAAAACTCAATTAAGTTTGGGAACTATATACAAGGTGATGTAAATAAATTTTCATACGAAATAAATCATTGTTATAAAAATGAAGCAGAAGCAATGAATTTCGCTTCTCAATTTGTATTGAAGATAATCGATAAAATTTCACCGCACATCCTACGGCTGGAAACGAATGGATACAGTTTGCATGAATCTCAGGTATTCCCGGACCGTCTCCCTGTCGGCTGGATGTTCTACATAGATAAAAGCTACGATGAAAAGACACTGAATCTTCCTAAACAGATGCATTCTATCAAACGAGAGGGTCAACCTGTCGGTACGTTGTTCGTAACCAAACGAGATTTCTTTGATGGTTCTAACAAAGCAGATATCACGTTATCCAACGATCTTGAGATCGCCCTGGTGGCGCATGAAGTTCTGCCAACGTACAAAAAAATATTCTAATAGTTCAAGGATGTAGAGCGAATGATATTTGCTGCAATTCCGGCATTAGCAGAAGCCGCTGAAGCGCTGGCCGCTGCGCTTGGCATCACCATTGGCGCTGGCGTGGCAAGCCAGATGGTGAATGAAGGTGAGAAAGAGGATGCAGCCGGAAAAGTCACAGCGGCTGAATCCACTAAACCCTGCGAGAAATGCCCGGCTATCCCCTGGGTTTCGTCGATTCAGGAGCCTTTCAACGGTAGCGAGACCAGCCTGAACTATCAGATGCAGATCTGCGGTACCTACAGCATGCATAACAGCAATGGTACAACCAGTGTTGAAGAGTATGCCTTCCGTCATCCGGGACTGGCTAACCCGTCGAAACAAGTGAAGTTTGATGGCTGGAAACCGGCGGAGTGCCTGTTTTTGGAGGCAAAGGGGAAATATGATCAGTTTTTTGATAAAAAAGGAGAACCCTATAGTTGGTTCGAGGGTGACCAGGATATGAAAGATGAGGCCAGAAGACAACAAAACGCGCTGATCTTGTGTGATGAAATTCCTGAATGTCACTGGCATTTTATGGAGCCGGTGAGCTTTGCCTACTACAGCAAAATATTCCGAAAATATCCCCGATTCACTGTGCTCCACACGCTATAGGACAAATCACCTCATGTATAAAATTGAGATAACCCTATTTATCAAAGAAAAGATGAACAGTCTTGATGGAATTCTTAAAAGATTACATCAACTCGTTCAGTTATACACTGAAGAAAATGGCTCTACTGATTGGTTTTTAACAGGAAAAAACAAAGAGGATGCCATGACAAAACTTATTTTTCATGGCAGTGAAATTACCAGTAATGCAATGCAGCTGTTAACAAAAAAACTACCTGACTTCCCACTTGCCGGAACACGGATTTGGAGTGGAAACGATGATTCCATTGAATTCGAAAACTACATCCAAAGTGATATAGCGTGCTTTCAATACAGAATGGTTCATTACGCTACAAATGAAAAAAACGCCTTAAGCTTTACATCTCAAATCGCTTTAAAAATCATTGATAAAATTGAACCACATATATTTCAGCTGGAAACGAATGGATACAGTTTGCATGAATCTCAGGTATTCCCGGACCGTCTCCCTGTAGGCTGGATGTTCTACATAGATAAAAGCTACGATGAAAAGGTACTGAATCTTCCTAAACAGATGCATTCCATCAATCGAGAGGGCCAACCTGTCGGTACATTGTTCGTAACCAAACGAGATTTTTTCGATGGTTCAAACAAAGCAGATATCACGTTATCCAACGATCTTGAGATCGCACTGGTGGCGCATGACATTCTGCCAACGTACAAAAAAATATTCTGATGGGTAATGGACATAAACAGCTTGTCATTGATACAGGCTGTTCGTGTAACAAGTGAAAAAGGAAGTCTGAATGTCAACCGGCTATTTTTTGAGAAAGTACGACAGGACAACCTGCGGCGGGGTAATGTACCCCAGCCAGGACAAGTTTAACATACTCGGTCTGCCTGTCGTGAGGGCAGGTGACTCCGTGACATGCGGCAAGGATGGTAAGGTTTATCAGATAATGGGATCCGTTCCTAAAATGGCTTACAAAGGCATAGGTCTGGCTGGCTCCATCCACAGTAAGAGCACCTGCCCCTGCATGGCGGAACTGCTTCCTTCCTGCGAAAAGGCAAAGTACAGCACCGATCACATAGTGTTGAGTCCTTCCGCCATGCGTGCTTCAGTATTTAATTTAGGTACGCCACAGCATGCGCAAGCCGCACATAAACCCGTTAAGCGTCCAGATGAAAAATTACCTTCTACATGCGCCTGTGATCGAGATATCACTTTGTCTGAATTCAAAAAGATCGCAACAGGCTGCACAAATGAAACTGATTTACAAAATTATCTTGACTTGCTGAACCTCTGGATGCCCTGGAATGGAATTTCCACTTGTCGAGCTAAAACTCATTTTCTGGCTCAGGCATGTTGTGAAACCGGTAATTTCAGTACGATGATTGAGTCAGGAGGAAGCAAAAGATCTTATGCTCCTTATTTCGGAAGAGGAATAATGCAGTTAACAGGTAAAGCTAATTACCAATCATACGAGGTAGAAACCGGAAAAAACCTCACCGATGAGAAAAATAAGGGATATGAGTTAGTATCAACCTTGCCTTATGCATTTCTTTCTGGATTTTGGTATTACTGCACTAAAACAAAATGCCAGATTTATGCTGATGCAGATGATTTTAATAAAGTTGTTGCCGTCATTAATGGTGGCTTCAATGGCTATAATCAAAGATTATCCAGATTTAATGCAATAGCCAAGATATTGGAGTCTGAACATCTCTCTTTATTGGAGGAAGAGAATAAATTCTCTTTTGAGAAAAGTGAGATTTATAAAAATCCAATACAATCATTTTTATGGGGGAAGTGGCATGACCCCAAAGTAACCAAGTGCACAGGAACGGATAAAAATGAAGAAGAAGCTAAAAAAGGCTATGCCAGAGCTAAATATTTAAGAGATGAAAGAAACAAAAAAAGACAAAGAAAGAAGATGATTTCCCGGTTAAAGCCCCGGTAGGGGCTGTTAATTCAACAGAAGGCTTGATATGTTGTTATGATAGTCATCAGTACAAACATAATTTTCTGATTTCTTGCTACCATTTAAGTATGATACATTTAATTTATTTTGTGGGTTATCATCCGAATCATCATTCTGATTAAAATTACCTACTGATACATATTTATCTGATGCATTAAACTCCAGATACTCATCATCATATTCTGAAATGGGTTTAAACTCATCTTTAATTTCTTCAGCTGTGTTCCGTGATTTTATTTTACTTTCATTTACACTGATAACGAAGTAATTATCATCAATATAGAGGCGTATTTTCTCTCCTGTTTTTGCCGTGCATGCGAAAAGTTCATTATCTTGCTTAGCCATGGCAGATGTTGAAACCATCAAGAAACTCAAATAAAAAAATAAATATTTCATTACATCCTCTCTTTTCAAGTAAAATTATCAACAGTTTGAAAGTGAAACAAACAATGACTAATTATAATAACGGACACAGTCAATGCGTTCATGTTGTAGCATTCATAGTAAACTAACACACAATAGATAAAAAGTGATACATCGAAGAAAGATCTGTGTACAGGATGCATTACATGTTTATACTCAAAATGCTGAGAAATAATATTGGAGTTCAGTTTGAAAGTATCCATTCCAAAACGCCCGACGGAAGAACTTACACATCTGTCATGGTGTATTCTGGTTGCTGTTGGTTTTGCCAGACAGGAAGGTAGAGCGGTTTCTACGCATATGTTCATCATGCAGTGGCTGCTGGCCGCTCAAAAACACAAGCAGTATCCCCGAACGTTAGCTTCGGACATTATCTGGCTGCAGGAGCAAGGTAAACAGTATGAACCTTCTACACATTCAAAATGCAAAAACATCGGTATCTAACCGATGTTTTTCTTTTAATTTACTTCTTCATTGGAGGAATCTTAGGGCCACTTACTGGCGCAAACGTCCCCTGCGATGTTGTCTGGGCTGATGTTTGGCAACCATATCCAGGAATCTGACTCCCCTGTTGTGGTCGTGCAACCATCTGTAGTCCATCAGAACGAACCTGCATACCGCCAGCCGCAATCTGTAACCCATCCTGAAGGCGGACCTGGAGACCATCAGTGGTCATTATGCTCCGATCTTTCGATGTCTGATACTTTGCCATTTGGAACCTCAATATAATTTTCGAAGATGACCATTTTACCATATTCTTTTGAAATATAGATAAATTCTGTTGTCCAGAGAATTTCACCTGTTTCCGAATTCAACACAGTAGCATTTAAAAGTCCCAGTTCCTGGGTTTTCTCATTTTCGTTATACAGTGAGATAACCCCATGAATGAGCATGTTATTTTCATGCAATAAGACATAGCACTGACCTGTTTTTTTGTGCATAATCTCAACAGAACGGATAAAAGCATTATCATCACCATATTTATTAGAAATGCCTTTACGTAATAATAGCTCGTGAAATGTACGTTTAGTCGAAAGATATACAGCAGCTAATCCCAAAGGAATAGCACAAAGCCCTCCCAGTAAAATTTCAAGCGGGTTAATCGCTATCTTTTCCTCATTAGGAATCGACCAGATGGATAGTAATCTCCAATGAATGGATTTTGTATCGCCAATACCTGTTATCAATTGTAAAATGCTAACCATAGCTTGCATTGAAAGGTAAGTAGCAATACCAAAAACTACCGACATCAAAATATATCTAAATGAGTCCCAGGACTTATGTTGTGTATAAGTATCATAAATCAGTGCCATAATCACACCAGGGATCATTATTGTTACCAGAGATACTGTCAATGTATTCATTCACTTTCCTGTCAGTTCAACATTGAGAACAGCCTATTTAATATAACTGAATTACCACGGGTTAAACAGCCACTTCAGAGTCATTTAGAATAGCTAAAAGATAGCTCTCCATGAGTAGAAAACGTTATCCCGAACAGTTTAAATTTGAAAAAGTCAAATAGGTTGATCGTGGCTACTCGGATACTTGCCTGCTTCTTCGTCGCTTATGTTGACTCCTTTCACCATACTGTTTTGCTGTATTTGGTACAGAAATGATATCACAGCGATATCAATTTTTGGGATGACGATAATTGTGCGTCAATGTTCAGCCATGTTAAATTGATGCCACTAATTCTATAAATTCTTTTACCGACATCAGTTCCTGATGAACATCATGGGGATAGGTTTCCCATAATGGAAAGGGAACTATGAGATTAAGGTGTTTATCTCTCATTTCAGTCAGTTGGGCTTTACTGATACCTGGTTGTATAGTCACCAGATACTTCGTCTTAAGACGGTCGCCTTCAGCCAATACCTGACGCCAGCGATCTTTACATGTTGTTTTGGCACCAAGCAGAATTAATTTTTCTGCATCATAATTTTTATCGTGGTATGCATCAAACGAAGGAAAAAGAAAATCTGGTTTTGACTTATTCTCAGTTGTCTTTTTCGATGAACCTTTCTCAAACTTAAGCCCATGTAAATTAAAAAGATGTCCAAGGTGGTTTTCAAATGAGAACCCCATGCGTGATTTTCTGCGATTGTGTACACTTAAAGAAAAATCGATGAAGGTATCGACATCACTGCCATCATCTCCAAATCCATGACGCAGACGGTTGCTGACGAGGTAGCGCTCATAGGTTCGAAAAATATGTTCTTCTTCGGTTAGCCATTCCATAAGCGCTTCGTCTGGATCCTTCCTGGGATTTGCAGGTTTACGTTTCCGCGCAAGTTCAGAGAATACATGAGATTTAGGGAGACCTTCAGGGTAGTGCTCAAGAAGAAACGCCAACAGTTCCTTGTCGGTTTTTTGTTCAGACTCGAAGCTTATTCCCAGTTGTTCAAACAGGATTTGTACTGGCAGGAGCAGCTTTTTATCGCCAATGTTTGAGGGGGTGAATGTTTCGTCAAGCTGCTCCGACAACCCAAACAATTCGCGTAGTTGTGCTTCAATGATGGAGTCAGCCGGAGTGAAACACATCAGGAGTGAGCTGTTAGCCAGCTTGGTAATGAGGAGGAAGTCACCTTCGTTGATGGATTCAGTAACTGAATTCTCGCGGTAGTAAAGCCGATACTCGGGGGAGCGGGTCTTTGATTTACGGCGGACATCGTACCAGGTAACAAGATCATCAGCAATCAATGGTTCACCCGTTTCATCGGTGATATAAACCATTTTGCACATGAGCTCCCGCGTTTCATCTTTCCCAGGGAGTCCCAGTACATCGCCAAACCCCACTTTTACGAGCCCGCCAATTTCATGCTGATGAGAGCGCGTGACTTCGGCATCGACAGCACTCAGGTACTTTCCGGCGGCAGCCTGAAAGATATCTCTTAGTTTCTGATTCATAAGGGACAATCCTTTATCGAAGAGATACCAATCTACAGGGTTAAGAGAAAAAAATAAAACATTAAGGGCTGGTGTGTTCGCCAGCCCTTATTCATATCACCCTGCTTTTTGCATCAACTCATCAGCGCTGCTAACCGCTTTCTGAATGTACGGCTTCAGTAGCTTTGCAACGGCCTCAAAGACGGGAACAACAACAGAATTACCAAACTGGCGGTAAGCCTGCGTATCAGAAACAGGAATACGGAATTTGCATTCACCAGGTTTTTCAAAACCCATGAGGCGCGCACATTCTCGCGGGGTCAGACG
Organism: Yokenella regensburgei ATCC 49455; assembly: GCF_000735455.1. Lineage (GTDB taxonomy): Bacteria > Pseudomonadota > Gammaproteobacteria > Enterobacterales > Enterobacteriaceae > Yokenella > Yokenella regensburgei. The sequence continues at coordinate 59,595 of NZ_JMPS01000039.1, forward strand.
ACGGGGACGGTGTTCAAGATTTGTAGCATCGCCAAAATCTTTTTCGCCCTTCTCCTTATCCCATCCCCTGTCAATGAGGATCTCTGAGCCGTCTTTGTGATAACGTGCCGAAAGTGTTCTTGCCACAGCATGACTGTCATCGGGTGACACTAGCCCAAATCCAAAACCATTACCCTTAGCCTGATGTTTTTTCGCGTAATTGTAGAGATACTCCCAGAGATTGACGGTTAGTATGTATTTTTCGTCTACCTCATCATCGAGTAGCTCTCTAAATGCAGGACGAACTGGGGGATAGAATTTCTGAATATCCTGCAGTGAGAAATTTTCTGCCAGTTTGAGATCACGTCGAAAACCAACAAGAACGATACGTTCACGGTGTTGGGGCAAAAAGTGTTTACCATCGATGATCTTAGGATCTGATGCTCCTGAGCTGTCAACATCAGCGACATCATATCCAAGTTCATCAAGGGTTTGTTGAATCACTTTAAATGTTTTCCCTTTATCGTGGCTCTTCAGGTTTTTAACGTTTTCGAGTACGAATATTGATGGTTTTTTCACCGCGATGATCCTGGCGACATCAAAGAAGAGTGTTCCCTGAGTTTCGCACTCAAACCCATGTGCCCTGCCGAGTGAATTCTTTTTGCTGACTCCTGCCAGACTGAAAGGCTGGCAGGGGAATCCGGCTAACAGGACATCATGCTGTGGAATATGTTTGTCAATGTTTGCGTAGGCTTCAGACTCCGGGATGTCAGGCTTATCACTTAAGGTGATTTCTCGGATGTCGGAGTTGAATGTATGCTCATGCGGGTCGCTATACCAGTTTGCTTTGTAGGTTCTGACCGCTTGCTCGTTCCATTCGCTGGTGAATACACACTGTCCGCCAATCGCTTCGAAACCACTACGAATACCGCCAATGCCTGCAAAAAGATCGATGAAGCGGAATTCATAATGAGGATGGTGGGCAGGCGGTTCAGGCAAGAGGTTATGAAGCATTTTCACTTCGACTTCAACAAGCTGTTTGGGGGCGGTTTTACCATTTATCCATCGATTAATGGATTCCCTTGTCCAGTCATTATTGCTGACAGAACGCAAGCATTCTGCGACAGTTTTTTGATCATAAATTTCGAGAACCTGCTTCAGAAGGGCAAGGTCTTCGGCCAGACGTAGCTGGGCTGCCTGTTGTGATTCTTCCATCAATTTTCTGACGATAGGCTGCAATTCTTTCATGACATTTATCTTATGGGTTAAATTAGTGACAGATTAGCACAAAACAATTCCCTGTATATACATCCATAGTGCCATTAGCAAAGCTTTTCTGAGTAATCAGATGCGTAACTATGATGTGCGTGAGGAGAGCTTGTGTGATGGAGGGAAACATGTTTTATCCATGTATTCATTGTGTTATGGAATATTGAACAGAATGAAATAAACAAAGGACGCCTGGCCACGAAGGCCCTGTGTTCTGGTTTATGATGTTGTTTCTATTATTATATAACATCCACTACCAGCTTAATCTGGCAGAGAACCCGCCAGATTCTTTGCCGAAACACTGCTGGTAGGCGGTTCCGTTACTTCAGGTATCGGCGATATGGTTACTACCGGTGCAGGTTGATGCGATCCAGACTGAATATTCAGAAACGACGACAGTATGGTTCTCAATGTGTCCTGGCTCGTATTGTCAGCCAGCAGCGCCGCAAGTACCGACGGCAACCTGTTGTCAATCTCGCCCAGCGCTATACCGGCCAGTAAAGCCGTTCGTGACAGCTCACCGCGATCGCCCCGGTGGTGCGCCTCTATCCGGGCATCCGCAAAACGTTCACTGGCGTGTGTTTCCGGGCGCAGATAAATCAGTACTTTTCTTCGGTTCATTACTACCTCAGTCAGCCAATAGCTTTTAAACCGTGAACCAGCGCGAACTGCGGATCTTGGGCCACGAAGAAACGATCTTCGCGCAGGTGAACGTGGTTACGAATGGCTTCAGCCAACAGACAGGCTCCGCCTCCCACGACTGCAACATGGGTATACCCTTTAAAGCGATCAATCGCTTCCAGTACCCGTGCACGATAACGCGAGATACCACTGTGGATTGCCTGCTTTATGCTATCAACAGCCCTCGGATCGTTGATATTGTTCGCCAGGTACGTATCGTCAAAACGTTTGATAATCAACCTGTCCACGTTGTAGCGGGAGAGCGCCATACCTGCTTTACGTAACGCCTGCTGAACTTCATCGGTCACCAGCGATACGCCCAATGCCGGATCGCCGTAGATACGCGATACCGAAGACATCTGGCCCGCTACCTGTGAGATATCCAGCGTAGTTCCTCCGAGATCAACAATCAGCACAGAGTTGGAGGACGAGAGTTGATCACACAGCGCTATACCTGCAGGAATGGACTCCGGGCGCACGGTGACGCGGGTGATGGTGAATACGTGGCCGTTATTCAGCGCTACCGGTTGCAGCAGGCTCTGCTTTTTGCGCTCAATGTTATCAAGCCGGTACTGCGCGTCTTCGTCGTAGAACTCCGCCAGCGGCAGTGTTACCACGATATCCACGCACTGCGGTGTAAGGCCAC
>NZ_JMPS01000040.1 GCF_000735455.1 Yokenella regensburgei ATCC 49455
ACACTGGTTCGTAGCGCGTGATGGACTGCAACGGCATTGAGCGGGCTGTACTGCCATTCTATATTGCTGGTGGTGAGTGAATCCGGGGAAATCAGGTCGTATGAATATTTCTCTTTGCCAGCCGTGTAGTTAAACGGCTTACCGTTGCCAAATGTGGCTGACCATCCGCGTTTGAAGCTGTTAGGGCTGATGTGGGTAAAGGTTTTGCCGTGCTGCTCCCACAGCATTTTGATGTGAGTCGAACCGTCGTCGATATAAATGCGCATGTTGTACCTTATTTGAGTCAAATGTGAGATGAGAATTAAACATCCGGCGTCGGTAGATGCCTGAAAGGCGATTATTGAGCCAGAACTGAGAGCACAATGAGATGAATCAGCGCCATAAAGCGCTCAATGAGAAAAGGAAGTGCCGCAAGTGAGACAAAGATGAGAAATCTTTTCATAGGTTTTTTCCTGTATGGGGTGAGTAAAATGCGAATTGCCATACAAGATTAAGGAGATGAGCGTCGGGAAATTACTCCACTGCTGATATTGAGAATTGCTCGCAACTGATAAAATGAAAATGCAGTTCATTTAAAGTGCATTGTGGGGGCGAGATTGAGTGGGAATTAAAGCACTGCTATGAAATGAAGAAGGACGCACAACCATGCAAGCTGTACGCCTTGGGATTACGCCATTTTATTTGCCACGACTCAGGTTGTCGATGTGGTCAGCGTACCACTGCATCATTTCGCGCCGCCCATCCAGATACAGCGCATGGTTGTATGTTCCACGGATACTGTTCTTATCCACATGCGCCAGTTGTAGCTCTATCCATGCAGAATTAAAGCCCTGTTCATGCAGGATGGTGCTCATTGTGTGGCGGAATCCATGACCAGTTGCCCTGCCACCATAACCGATACGCCGAATCAATACATTCAACGACATATCGCTGATTGGCTTAACTTTTTCAAGTCTCCCAGGGAAAACATACTGATAACCAGTAGTCATCGTTTTAAGTTCCGCCAGAATAGCCAAAGCTTGTAGAGACAAAGGTACAACGTGGGGGCGACGCATTTTCATACGTTCTTCTGGAACACTCCAGAGATTATTTTTAAAATCAAACTCTGACCACTCTGCCTTACGCAACTCTCCTGGACGAGTACCGGTTAAGATAAGCAATTTCATAGCAAGCTTAACCAGAACATTTCCAGTGTACGCTTGAAGCAGAGTAAGAAAGTCAGGCAACTCTGTTGCTTGCAAATGTGGGTAATTCGCCTTTTTATGCGGCATCATCACACTAGCGAGATCTGGAGCTGGATTAGATAAAGCACGTCCCGTCGCTATTGCATACTTCCAAACTTCACCACAGCGCTGACGAACCTTTCGCATCTTCTCTGTAGCCCCCCTTTTCTCAAGACGGGATAGCACCCCCATCAATTCCATCGGTGTAATAGAGTCAATAGGGCGATGACCGATATAAGGGAAAACGTCTTTCTCAAAAGTTGCGATCATTTCTGTCCGGTAAGACTCGGCCCAAAGATCATAACGCCGTTGATACCATTCCCTAGTTATAGATTCAAAAGTGTTGCCGAGCTTATCCTGCTGGGAGATTTTCTTTTCTTTGCGGGTATCACTCGGGTTGATACCTGCAGCTAATAGGTCCTGCGCCTCATCGCGTTTGCTACGAGCTTCGGATAAAGAAACTTTTGGGTAAGTTCCTAAGGACAACATTTTCGCCTTACCTTCATAGCGATAACGAAACCGCCAGCCCTTCGAGCCATTAGGTTCAATCTGTAACGATAATCCGTTACCATCTGCTTTGGTATACGTTTTATCCGCGGGCTTGGCGCGGCGTATCTCAAGGTCTGTGAGAGGCATATGTATAGTTTTCTCCTCAAAAATCATCCTATGTGTATAGTTTCAGAGTGTATAGGAGAAACTATACACATTTCTATACAACATCGGTTCTTGATTTGGGGTAACTCTGGTTGAATTGGGTTGATGAAGAAATGATTAAAAACCCAGTAAAATCAGTATGCAGTTGACTTGAGTGGAGTTCAGAAGAGTTGAAATTGGAGCGGGCGAAGGGAATCGAACCCTCGTATAGAGCTTGGGAAGCTCTCGTTCTACCATTGAACTACGCCCGCTTTGAGGTACGAGTGGTATTATAAACCTAACTCTTCCACTGGCAAGCCTTGCGCTTGCCAAGTGGCGAGAAAATAACCTTTTAACACTTAGGCTTACTGCCCTGCGGTGGTAAATAACGCAGTGGATCGATAGCCGTGGCGCGGTAGCGGATCTGAAAATGCAGCTGCACGCCGCTGGCATCACTGCTGCCCATCGTCGCTATCTGCTGGCCAATCTTCACGCTCTGGCCGTTGTTGACCATCATTTTGTCATTGTGAGCATAAGCGGTGATGTAGTCTTCGCTGTGCTTAATCATAATGAGGTTGCCATAACCCCGGAGCTGATTACCGACGTAGACCACCTTACCGGCTCCCGCCGCATAAATTGGCTGACCGCGCTGCCCTGCAATATCAATACCTTTGTTACCGCCATCGGCGGTAGAGTACGGCAATACCACTTTCCCGGACGTTGGCCAACGCCAGCAGCGCTGCCCGACCGGAGGCCACGATGACTGCGGCACTGCGGCCGACGGTGTGACTTTCGCCGTCTGGGTCGTCTTGCCACTACCCGTTTTCTTCGTCGATCCCGAAGAGCCGTTAATCTTCAGCCGCTGTCCCACCTCGATAGTATAAGGTGGAGAGATACCGTTAAGCCGGGCCAGGTCCTGCACGCTGGTGCCGGTCGTGCGCGAAATACGGTACAACGTATCTCCGCGTTTAACGGTGTAGGTTGGGCCGCTACTGCCGCCGCTCGAACCCGATTTATTACTGGAACAACCAGCCAGCATCAACCCTGCCAGCAGGCAAAGTATCAGGGAAAAGGGGATGTTATTCAGGCGTCCTGCACGCAAAACGGATCCTCAACAAGCGGCTACGGGTGACCTATTCTAGCAGCCTCAAGCCGGATGCCAATGCCTCCCTTCGTTTAAACCTGTTTACTGACAGTAATCAGACTCGCGAACTATCAACGCCGGGCTCAGGTTATCAGCCGATTTTCCCCGGTACCGCCGCACAGATATCCTGTGCCGGGCATCTTCACACGAGGAAGTTATCATGAGCCTGTCTATTCCTGCCCTGGCGCAGGCAGCCGGGGCGAGCTATGCCGAAGCACAAAAATTAATGGCGCCGAAAGGCATCCTGGCCATTATCAAAAATTTCTTTACCTGTGGCGGAGTCACTCGCGCCAACATGGAACTTCTGGATGAATTTAAAACTGCAGTCCGGGAAAAGATAGACACACAGCACCCTCAGCACATTCAGTTCCAGTTCATGGAGCACGAGATTTGCATATCCCCGGGATCTTCAAACAGAACATTCACATGCACGGTAAAAGGCCATCATGGGGATGAGGATTCCACAGAAGAGATAAACTGCGGCTATCATCGTTTTTTGGCCTCACTCACCAGCCCTGCACAGAGCGTCTCGACCAGTGTATCTGCTCGTGGGAACAGCGCTGATGCAAACAAACTACTGAATCAGTATCTTGGTGCCGTTCATTTACCACCGTTCCATTTTGAGCCCGGCCCCGATGGTAATCCGACAGGAAAAACGGAATCAGATTGCGTCCGGATACTCAGCGCCAGGGCAATGGTCGACTGGAAAACAATGGCATCAGTTTGTGACGACATTCAACAGCAGGCTGTGCTTGCCGCAAAACCAATCCTGGCTCCGTTAGGCCTGATTAATCGCCCCCTGTTTTACGAACCTCATATGGTTCTACTGGTATGCATCCCCGATCAACTGCCAAAGATCGTCGACAGTAAAAACACCAGCCCTTACCCACGTGGTATTAGCGTCGAATGGACCGGGCGTCAGCCATTTCTGGACAGGCAGAGTTGCTGGGCGCATGCCTGCCAGCAGGCCATACACTATGCGCATCAATTGACTATGGGGGTTCCTGCAGAGCAACTCACGTTCTGGGAGGATTAAAACAACGGCGGGGTAATAGCAGAAAAAGAATGCCCCAGGGAGGGGCATTCCAGCGTGTCGAACTTACTTCTGCGGACGCAGAGCCGGGAACAGGATCACGTCACGGATGGTGTGGCTGTTGGTGAACAGCATAACCATACGGTCGATACCAATGCCCAGACCAGCGGTCGGCGGCAGACCGTGTTCCAGCGCGGTCACGTAGTCTTCGTCGTAGAACATCGCTTCGTCATCGCCTGCGGCTTTCGCGTTTACCTGATCCAGGAAGCGCTGAGCCTGGTCTTCAGCATCGTTCAGCTCGCTGAAGCCGTTACCGATTTCACGGCCGCCGATGAAGAATTCAAAGCGATCGGTGATTTCCGGGTTCACGTCATTACGACGCGCCAGCGGAGACACTTCTGCCGGGTATTCAGTGATGAAGGTAGGCTGAATCAGGTGCGCTTCTGCCACTTCGTCAAAGATCTCGGTCACGATACGGCCCAGACCCCAGCTCTTCTCGACATGAATGCCGATAGATTCTGCGATGGCTTTCGCCGCGTCGAAGTTATCCAGATCCGCCATGTTGGTTTCCGGACGGTATTTCTTGATAGCTTCGCGCATGGTCAGTTTCACGAACGGCTTGCCGAAGTCGAAGGTGTGTTCACCGTAAGGTACTTCGGTTTTACCCAGAACATCCTGCGCCAGGGTGCGGAACAGGGATTCGGTCAGCTCGATCAGATCTTTATAATCTGCATACGCCATATAGAGTTCCATCATGGTGAACTCAGGGTTATGACGAACGGAGATACCTTCGTTACGGAAGTTACGGTTGATTTCGAAGACGCGTTCGAAGCCACCCACGACCAGACGCTTCAGGTACAGTTCCGGCGCGATACGCAGGTACATGTCCATATCCAGAGCGTTGTGATGCGTGATGAACGGACGTGCAGAAGCACCACCCGGGATCACCTGCATCATCGGGGTTTCCACTTCCATGAAGCCACGACCAACCATGAATTTACGCATGCCGGCCAGGATCTGAGAACGGATTTTAAAGGTGTTACGGGACTCATCGTTAGCGATGAGATCCAGGTAGCGCTGACGATAACGCGCTTCCTGATCCTGCAGGCCGTGGAACTTGTCCGGCAGCGGGCGCAGTGCTTTAGTCAGCAGGCGCAGCTCGGTGCAGTGAATAGACAGCTCGCCGGTTTTGGTTTTAAACAGCTTACCGCGCGCAGCGATGATGTCGCCGAGATCCCATTTCTTAAACTGATCGTTGTAAACGCCTTCCGGCAAATCGTCACGCGCCGCGTAAAGCTGGATACGGCCACCCACGTCTTGCAACGTGATGAAGGAGGCTTTACCCATAATACGGCGGGTCATCATACGGCCAGCAACAGAGACTTCAACGTTCAGGGATTCGAGTTCCTCGTTTTCCTTGGCATCGAATTCAGAGTGCAATTGGTCAGAGGTATGATCGCGACGGAAATCATTCGGGAAAGCAACAGCCTGCTCTTCACGCAGCGCGGCCAGCTTCTCACGACGAGATTTCAGTTCATTATTAAGGTCAATGGCCTCATCGGCACCTTGTGCTTGTATTTCAGACATTTTGGTTCCTCATAACCCTGCTTTCAAACTTGCTTCGATAAATTGATCCAGGCTGCCATCCAGCACTGCCTGGGTATTGCGGGTCTCTACACCAGTACGCAGATCTTTAATGCGCGAGTCGTCCAGGACATAGGAACGAATCTGGCTACCCCAGCCGATGTCAGATTTGTTATCTTCCATCGCCTGCTTTTCGGCATTCTTTTTCTGCATTTCCAGTTCATAAAGCTTCGCTTTCATCTGCTTCATGGCCTGGTCTTTGTTCTTATGCTGAGAACGGTCGTTCTGGCACTGTGTCACGGTATTGGTCGGAATGTGGGTAATACGTACCGCAGATTCCGTACGGTTAACGTGCTGGCCACCGGCACCTGACGCACGATACACATCGATACGCAGATCCGCCGGGTTGATATCGATGTCGATATCATCGTCCACTTCCGGGTATACAAACGCGGAGCTGAACGATGTATGACGACGACCACCGGAGTCAAACGGGCTCTTACGTACCAGGCGATGAACGCCAGTTTCAGTACGCAACCAGCCGTAAGCATAATCACCGGAAATTTTAATCGTGGCAGATTTCAGGCCCGCCACTTCGCCTTCGGACTCTTCAATCACTTCGGTTTTAAAGCCGCGTGCTTCAGCCCAGCGCAGGTACATACGTACCAGCATGCTCGCCCAGTCCTGCGCTTCTGTACCACCAGAACCCGCCTGAATGTCGAGATAACAATCAGCATTGTCATATTCGCCGGAGAACATACGACGGAATTCTAACTGAGCTAATTTCTCTTCCAGTTGATCAAGCTCAGCAACTGCTTCATTGAAGGTCTCTTCGTCTTCAGCTTCAACAGCAAGTTCCAGCAGACCGGAAACATCTTCCAGCCCCTGAGCCATCTGATCCAGCGTTTCGACGATGGCTTCGAGGGAGGAACGTTCTTTACCCAGCGCCTGTGCGCGCTCAGGTTCGTTCCAGACATCCGGCTGTTCCAGCTCGGCGTTTACTTCTTCCAGACGCTCTTTCTTGGCATCATAGTCAAAGATACCCCCTAAGAACGTCAGAGCGTTCCGTGAGGTCCTGAATGCGGTTTTTTACCGGATTAATTTCAAACATGGTCTGTTTTCTTTAATTGGACTTGTAAAATGCGGTGTTAAGGGGCGAATTTTACCGGATCTCCGCCCCTTTTTATAGCGATTACTGCCACGCGCTGTCTCTAGACAGGCCAAATATTGTCAATAATCAGCTGTACACTTCGGTTGCCACGGAATTCGTTGATATCAAGCTTATAAGCCAGCTCAACCTCACGCACACCGTTATCTGGCCAGCAGGCCGTGTCGATATTAAACGCGATGCCGTCGAGCAATGGCCCGCCGCCAACCGGCTCTACCATCACTTTTAAATGACGCTCTCCAACCAGGCGCTGCTGCAACAGCCGAAAACGCCCGTCGAACAACGGCTCTGGAAACATTTGTCCCCACGGGCCAGCATCGCGCAGCATTTGAGCGATTTCCAGCGTCATCTCATTGGGTGACAACGGCCCGTCAGAGACTACTTCACCCTGTAGCAGCGACGGATCCAGCCAGTCAGTGACCAGCTCACCAAAACGTTGCTGAAACTCGTCAAAACGAGCCTCTTCAAGCGACAGCCCCGCCGCCATGGCATGGCCACCAAACTTGATTATCAAACCGGGAAACAGCGTATCAAGGCGCTCCAGAGCATCTCGCATATGCAGGCCCTGAATAGAACGCCCGGAGCCTTTTAACGTACCGTCTCCCGCAGGGGCAAAAGCAATGACCGGGCGGTGGAAACGCTCTTTTATCCGCGAAGCCAGAATACCGACCACGCCCTGGTGCCATTCGGGGTGATACATGGCGAGGCCCCCCGGGAGGGTATCCCGAGAGCGCTCAAGCTTTTCGCAAAGCGTCAGCGCTTCTGCCTGCATCCCCTGCTCAATCTCTTTGCGCGTCTGATTCAGCGCATCGAGCTCGTTGGCGAGCATTCGCGCTTCACCCGGGTTATCACAAAGCAGCAGCGCCACGCCAACGGACATATCATCCAGCCGGCCAGCAGCATTCAGACGCGGCCCAAGCGCAAAGCCAAGATCGCTTGCCGCCAGCTTCTGCGCTTCACGATTAGACACTTCAAGCAGCGCTTTGATACCGGGACGGCACTTCCCGGCACGAATCCGACTGAGCCCCTGCCAGATAAGAATGCGATTGTTAGCATCAAGCGGTACTACGTCCGCCACGGTACCAAGCGCAACCAGGTCGAGCAGCTCCGCCAGATTCGGCGGCGTAATGCCTCGCTCCTCGAACCAACCGTTGTCACGCAGGTGGGTACGAAGCGCCAGCATCAGGTAAAACGCCACCCCCACGCCCGCCAGCGATTTCGACGGAAAGTCGCAATCATTCAGATTTGGGTTAATGATGGCTTCGGCGGCGGGCAGCGTGTCACCCGGCAGGTGGTGATCGGTCACCAGCACCGGGATGCCGAGCGCATGCGCACGATCCACTCCCGCGTGGGAAGAGATGCCGTTATCCACGGTCATAATGAGCTGTGCGCCGCGAGCGTGGGCCTGTTCAACCACTTCCGGGCTAAGGCCGTAGCCGTCTTCAAAACGGTTCGGCACCAGATAGGCGATGTTCTGGCAACCCAATGCACGCATGCCGAGCACGCTGAGCGCGGTACTGGTTGCGCCATCGGCGTCGAAATCGCCCACCACGACAATACGCAGCCCTTCCCGGAAGGCGTTATGCAGGATCTCAACGGCCTTTTCCACACCGCTAAGCTGCTGCCAGGGCAGCATCGCCTTCACGCTGCGTTCAAGATCGCTTGCGCTCTTCACGCCCCGACTGGCGTAAAGTCTGCGCAAAAGCGGCGGCAGTGACTCAGGTAGCACCACCGCCTCGTCGACTTCTCGCCGACGAAGTTGTATCTGTGATTTCACGCGAATCAGTTACCGCTGGTTTGTTTCTGGTGTTCATCAAGAAACGCTTTCATCTCTTTTGGTCCCTGATAACCAGGTACCACGAAACCGTTGCTCAACACGATGGCCGGCGTTCCGTTCACGCCAAACTGCACGCCCAGCGCGTAGTGTTTAGCGATATCGATGTCGCAGGAGGCAGGTTTAACACCTTTGCCCTGCATGGCGTCATCAAAGGCTTTCTGGCGGTCTTTGGCACACCAGATAGATTTCATGTCGCTCTCAGCCTGGCTCTGCACGCCCTGGCGCGGGAAAGCGAGATAGCGCACGGTAATACCAAGCGCGTTGTAGTCTTTCATCTCTTCATGCAGCTTGTGGCAGTACCCGCAGGTGATATCGGTAAACACGGTGATCACGTGTTTTTCCTGCGGAGCCTTATAGACGATCATCTCTTTTTCTAACGCATTCAGGCGGGTCATCAGCAGCTGATTAGTGACGTTTACCGGCTGAGCGCCGCTGACGTCATACATCGGTCCCTGAATGATATGTTTACCGTCTTCGGTGACGTACAGCACCCCGCTGTCGGTGAGCACGGTTTTCATGCCTGCAACCGGTGCAGCCTGAATATCCGCGTTCTGAACACCCAGTTTCTTCAGGGACTGTTTGATGGCTGCATCATCAGCATGGGCTACGCCAGAGAGCGAAGCGGCCAGCAGAGTGAACATCAGTAAACCTTTTTTCATACCATTTCCTTTTAATCAGCCTTCACGCACGCGGGTGATGCTGTTGATGGAGCTGCCGCAGGCGTTCGGTCGCGACATGGGTGTAGATCTGTGTTGTTGACAGATCGCTATGCCCAAGCAGCATTTGCACCACGCGCAGATCTGCGCCGTGGTTCAGCAAATGCGTCGCGAACGCATGTCGTAAAACGTGCGGCGAGAGTTTTTCACTGTCTATGCCCGCCAGTTGAGCATAGTGCTTAATTCGATGCCAGAAGGTCTGGCGCGTCATTTGCTGAGCCCGGGAGCTTGGGAACAGAACATCCAGCGAAACGCCGTTCAGTAGCCATGGCCGCCCGTGTTCAAGATAATTCTCCAGCCAGTACACCGCTTCTTCTCCCAGCGGAACCAGCCGTTCTTTGTTGCCCTTGCCAATAACCCGCACCACCCCTTGTCGCAAACTCACGTCGCTCATGGTCAGGCTAACGAGCTCGGTAACGCGCAGCCCGGTGGCGTAGAGTACTTCCAGCATAGCTTTATCGCGTAACTCCAGCGGCTGGTCAACTAACGGTGCCTGTAACAGGCTGTCGACCTGCGCCTCGCTGAGATCTTTGGGCAACCGCTGCGGGAGTTTTGGTGAGGCCAGCTGGGCGCTGGGGTCGTCAGCGCGTAGTTTTTCCCGATACAAATGCTGGAAGAAACGACGCATAGCGCTCAGCAAACGAGCAGAACTGGTTGCTTTGTAGCCACCGGCTTTACGTTCAGCAAGCAGCGCCTGCAGTTCGTCATGCTGAACGGTTTCGAGGGTTGATCCGCGATGGTTCAGCCACTCCACCAGCATGGTCAGATCCCGACGATAGGCGCTGAGCGTGTTTTCCGCCAGATTTTTCTCAAGCCACAGCGCATCGAGAAACTGTTCTATTTGTGCGAGATCCTTTTCCACATTCGCTCCTCTCAGTCGGCAACCCGGGTCATTATGCCTGAACGGAATTCATTTCTGTTACACTAGCGCGAAGTCATAGCAATAAATGAGACGTTTACGCGATGAACATTGGCCTTTTTTATGGTTCCAGTACCTGTTACACCGAAATGGCGGCGGAAAAAATCCGCGACGTGATCGGCGACGAACTGGTGACGCTGCACAATCTTAAAGATGATTCACCCTCGTTGATGGAGCAGTACGATGTGCTCATCCTTGGTATTCCGACCTGGGATTTTGGTGAAATCCAGGAAGACTGGGAAGCCGTCTGGGAACAACTGGATACGCTGAATCTGCAGGGCAAGATCATCGCGTTATACGGTATGGGCGATCAACTTGGCTACGGCGAGTGGTTCCTCGACGCCCTTGGTATGCTGCACGATAAGCTGGTCACCAAAGGCGTACAGATGATTGGCTATTGGCCAACGGAAGGTTATGAGTTCACCAGCCAGAAACCCATTATTGCCGACGGGCAACTGTTCGTTGGGCTGGCGCTGGATGAAACCAACCAGTACGACCTGAGCGATGAGCGCATCCAGAACTGGTGCGAGCAAATCCTCGGTGAAATGGCTGAACGCTTCTCCTGAGCCCGCTACTGTTGCGCCGGTTGTTGCATAATTATCCGGCGCAAATCCCGCCACTCTCCGGCTTCCATACTGTCTGCCGCCAGCCATAGATGATGTTTACGGCGATGACCGACGCGACGGATCCGCAGCAGCATCCCGCCAGATAATATCCAGGGTGTGCCCAGGATATCCCACTCCTGATTTTGCCAGCGTAGACGTGAATCTATCAGTAGTTTAATTTCGCCCTGCCGCGCGTTTATCCTCCGCTGGCTGCGGACGCAGTCAAACACCACCAGCGAAAGCAGCAGCAGCCACAGCGGCGTATAGCTCAACGGCCAGGGCATCAGTAATACCACCCCGGCCACCACGCCATGAAGTAGCAATGACAACCATTGTGCGCGCCATGAGACGCGAAGATCAGATTGCCACAGGACCACGTTCCCGATTCCGTGTCTGAATAAGTTGTACCATGCGCTGGAAACCGGCATCGGCAGGTTTGCCGTGGTTCATCAGCCAGTTAAACAGGTCTGGGTCGTCGCACTCCAGCAGACGAACGAAGAGGAGTTTATCTTCATCACTCAGCGTGTCGTACTCGTACTCAAAGAACGGCATGATGGAGATATCAAGTTCGCGCATACCGCGACGGCATGCCCAGTGGATACGGGCTTTGTTATTAATGTCCATGTTGTCCTTCCTGCATAACGATACCGAATAGTTTAACGCGTTTTCCGCCCTTACTTTACAGGATTATTACACTGTGCGGTGCCTCTTCCACAAAAAACCCTTTTACTTGCAAGGATTTCAATTTTTCTCGTGTCTTCTCGCATAACCGTCAAACGGCACAAAAGGGCTGTGGAAAGCGCTTGCATTAGGGCCTGTCTCTTTTACCATTAGTCATTATCAGAGCGTTAAGCAATTCAGGACATTATTATGGCATTTACTCCATTTCCTCCGCGCCAGCCTACCGCCTCTGCGCGTCTGCCGCTGACGCTAATGACCCTTGATGACTGGGCACTGGCACGCATTACCGGCCCTGATGCCGAGAAATACCTGCAGGGGCAAGTGACTGCAGATGTCGCGCAAATGAACGACAGCCAGCATCTGCTGGCCGCGCACTGTGACGGAAAAGGTAAAATGTGGAGCAATCTGCGTCTTTTCCGTCAGCCCGAAGGCTTTGCCTGGCTTGAGCGCCGTAGCCTGCGCGATGCCCAACTCACCGAGCTGAAAAAATATGCCGTGTTCTCGAAAGCGACCATTGCCGCTGATGATGAACATGTTCTGCTGGGCGTTGCCGGTTTCCAGGCACGCGCAGCGCTGGCAAATCTGTTTACCACCCTTCCTGACGCCGAACAGCAGGTTACCCATAATGACGCGACGACCCTGCTGTGGTTTGCCGAACCGGCTGAACGTTTCCTGCTGGTGACCGATGTCGCCACCGCAGAGAGCATCGTTGACGCTTTACGCAGTGAAGCACAGCTGAACAACAGCCAGCAGTGGCTGGCGCTCGATATTGAAGCCGGGATCCCGGTTATCGACGCGGCGAACAGCGGGCAGTTTATTCCGCAGGCCACCAACCTGCAGGCGCTGGGCGGGATCAGCTTCAAAAAAGGGTGCTATACCGGTCAGGAGATGGTGGCACGAGCAAAATTCCGGGGCGCCAATAAACGTGCGCTGTGGTATCTGGCAGGTCACGCCAGCCGCGTACCGGAAGCCGGAGAAGATTTAGAGTTGAAAATGGGTGACAACTGGCGCCGTACCGGCACCGTACTCGCCGCCGTTCAGCTCGACGACGCCCGCGTGCTCGTTCAGGTCGTGATGAACAATGACATGGAAGCTGACAGCGTATTTCGCGTTCGCGACGATGCTAATACCCTGAGCATCGAGCCGCTGCCTTATAGCCTGGAAGAAGAATAAGATCTTTAGTCACGCGACCCGGCACCGCCGCCGGGTCGTTGTTGCTATTTATAAGACGTATAAATAGATGGCGAGGAAGTGGCACACGCTGCCTCCAAGCACAAAACCGTGCCAGATAGCATGATTGTACGGGATACGTTTACAAACGTAGAAAATCACCCCCAACGAATAAACCACCCCACCCGCCGCCAGCAGCGTAACACCACCCACCGCAAGCTTGATGGCTAACTGATATACCACAATCAGAGACAGCCACCCCATGATGAGATAAGTCACCAGCGACAACACTTTGAACCGGTGCGCGATAGTCAGTTTAAACAGGATCCCAACCAGCGCCAGGCTCCAGATGACAATCATTAGCCCCCGCGCCAGCGGTGAGTCAAGCCCCACCAGCAGAAACGGCGTATAGGTACCGGCAATCAGCAGGTAAATGGCGCAATGGTCGAACTTTTTCAGCCACTGCTTTGCCCGTTGATGGGGAATAGCGTGATACAGGGTGGAGGCAAGAAACAGCAGGATCATGCTGCCGCCGTACAGGCTATAGCTGGTGATAGCCATAGCGCTGGCATTGGTATCCACAGCCTGCACCAGCAGCAACACCAGGCCGACAATCCCGAATACCAGGCCTATCCCATGGCTGATACTGTTAGCAACCTCTTCAGCCAGCGAGTAACCCTGGGTAATTAATGCTTTACGAACCATACTGAGCTCCGGAAGAACTAATCTACAATTAGCGCATCACTAGCGTAACTGAGAATGATTCCAGTGAACACATGTTCGCTAAAATAAATACGTGAATATTTATAACCATCACAAAATCATTAAGTTACGTTTTTATTTCAACTAACAGGTGTTCTCTATAAACTCAAAGGCATTTGAATTCAATCACATAAAACTGATTCTCACCGGGGTAAATGTCTGAAATAACTTGCTTAAGCTGCGCCAGAGTCATGTTTTCCTGTTGGGCATGCTGAGTGGTAAGAGCGTCGAGCGTCACCGTTGAGGTTGCCACTACCTCGATAGTGCAGAAGTAGCCATCATCTTCGTAGCGCCCCACGCGCAGAATATCCCCGACGTTAAAGTGTGACTCGCTCGCGTCGCGCAGGGTTATGGTTTTACGCCCGGCTAAAATGTCTTCCTGAAAGCGCTGAAAAAAAGTGATGTCGTTAGCTGTCATGTTATGCTTTCCTTTCGCTGAATGTCTGTCGAGAGTAACCCGTACCGTGAGCCTATTTTCACACGCCGCCATTGCCAGCCTCAACAATCTCGAAATGATGGTCTACCACTTTGTCATCAAAAATCGCGACACGGTGATGTACATGACCATTCGTGAACTGGCCGATGCCGCGGGGGTATCCACGACCACGGTGCTGCGTTTTTGCCGTCGCCTGGGCTGTGAAGGGTACTCTGAGTTTCGGGTGCGTTTTAAATTATATTTAGAGCAGGAAGAACCTCAACAGACAAATTTTGGTGCCAGCGAAATAATCAGTTTTTTTAAAAGCGTTAATAACGACGAGTTCGATACACTACTTGATGATGCGGTCGATATTATCCTCGCTTCAGAACGTATTATTTTTGTCGGTGCAGGCACCTCCGGTTCTCTGGCAAAATATGGCGCACGTTTTTTCTCCAACGTTGGTAAATTCAGTAACCATATTGACGACCCTTATTTCCCGGTCACCAACGATATGGCAAAGAATGCGCTGGCGATTGTGCTGTCGGTCTCCGGAGAAACCGAAGAGATCCTGCGCTTTGCCAGCCAGTTCAGTCTGCATCACTGTAAAGTGCTCTCCATTACCAGCCACGAGCACTCACGCCTGGCAAAGCTTGCTGATTTTAACCTCTCCTGGCATGTTCCTCAGACTCGTATAGCGGGCGTCTACGATATTACGACCCAAATCCCGGTTATTTATATTCTGGAATCCCTGGGGCGAAAACTTGCCAAAAAGCTACGTTAAAAAACAGCTTGTTTTTTGGATGTGACAAATCACATTCGGCCTGAATTGTTATATCGTGACAATTCACTTCGCTTTGTTAGACTCATTTTCAGCGATTTATTGAATGAGATTAATAGCGATGAAAAAACTGACTCTACCGAAAGACTTTTTATGGGGTGGCGCCGTCGCGGCACACCAGGTTGAAGGTGGCTGGGATAAAGGCGGCAAAGGCCCCAGTATTTGCGACGTTCTGACCGGCGGCGCTCACGGCGTTCCACGTGAAATCACCCAGCAGGTTGAAGCAGGAAAGTACTACCCGAACCATGAGGCCGTCGATTTCTACGGGCATTACAAAGAAGACATTAAGCTTTTTGCTGAAATGGGCTTCAAATGCTTCCGTACCTCCATCGCCTGGACCCGAATCTTCCCGAAAGGTGACGAAGCGCAGCCGAATGAAGAAGGGCTGAAGTTCTACGACGACATGTTCGATGAACTGCTTAAATACAATATCGAACCGGTTATCACCCTCTCCCATTTCGAAATGCCACTGCATCTGGTTACGCAGTACGGTAGCTGGACTAACCGTAAGGTGGTTGATTGTTTTGTACGCTTCGCTGAGGTGGTTTTTGAGCGCTATAAGCACAAAGTGAAGTACTGGATGACCTTCAACGAAATCAATAACCAGCGTAACTGGCGTGCACCGCTCTTTGGTTACTGCTGCTCCGGAGTCGTTTATACCGAACACGACAATCCGGAAGAGACCATGTACCAGGTACTGCATCATCAGTTCGTTGCCAGCGCCCTGGCGGTGAAAGCTGCTCGCCGCATTAATCCAGAAATGAAAGTCGGCTGCATGCTGGCGATGGTGCCACTCTACCCCTATTCCTGTAAGCCAGAAGACGTGATGTTTGCTCAGGAATCAATGCGTGAACGCTACGTCTTTACCGACGTCCAGCTGCGCGGTTACTACCCGGGTTACGTGCTGAACGAGTGGCAGCGCCGTGGCTTTACTATTCACATGGAAGAAGCTGATGCACAGATCCTGCGCGAAGGGACCTGCGATTACCTCGGCTTCAGTTATTACATGACCAACGCGGTCAAAGCCGAAGGGGGTACCGGGGATGCAATTTCCGGGTTTGAAGGCAGTGTGCCTAACCCGCATGTAAAAGCCTCCGACTGGGGCTGGCAGATTGACCCCGTTGGGCTGCGCTATGCGCTATGCGAGCTGTACGAGCGCTACCAGAAGCCGCTCTTTATCGTAGAAAATGGTTTTGGAGCCTACGATAAAGTCGAAGCCGACGGCACTATCAACGACGACTACCGTATTGAATACCTGCGCGCGCATATTGACGAGATGGTCAAAGCGGTCACCTGGGACGGCGTCGACCTGATGGGCTACACCCCGTGGGGCTGCATCGACTGCGTTTCCTTTACTACCGGACAGTACAGCAAGCGCTACGGTTTTATTTACGTTAACAAACACGACGACGGCACCGGCGATATGTCCCGCTCAAGGAAGAAGAGCTTTAACTGGTACAAAAACGTGATTGCCAGCAACGGCGAAAATCTCTGATTATTTGCCGGATGTGACGTGAAAACGTTATCCGGCAGAAAATGAATTATCTCCAAAAAATAAGGGCGCCGGAGCGCCCTTAATCAAACCGTAAACCAATGTGGTTACTCGTAATCGCTCATCGGTACACAAGAGCAGAACAGATTACGATCGCCGTAAACGTCATCCAGACGTTTCACCGTCGGCCAGTATTTGTTTGCAAAGCCTCCCGGGAAGACCGCCTGCTCGCGGGTGTACGCATGGTTCCACTCGCTCACCAGCTCATTCTGGGTGTGCGGTGCGTTCACCAGCGGGTTATCTTCCAGCGTCCAGTGACCCTGCTTCACCTGGTCAATTTCAGCACGGATAGCCAGCATCGCATCGATGAAGCGGTCCAGCTCCACCTTGCTTTCCGATTCCGTCGGCTCCACCATCAGCGTACCCGCAACCGGGAACGACATGGTCGGTGCGTGGAAGCCGTAGTCAATCAGGCGTTTAGCGATGTCGAGCTCGCTGATGCCGGTCTCTTCTTTCAGAGGGCGAATATCCAGAATACATTCGTGCGCCACGCGACCGTCGCGGCCGGTATACAGCACCGGGAACGCGTCTTTCAGACGGGTCGCGATGTAGTTGGCGTTCAGAATAGCCATCTGGCTCGCCTGCTTCAGGCCTTCAGCCCCCATCATACGGATGTACATCCAGCTGATTGGCAGGATTGAAGCGCTGCCGAACGGTGCAGCAGAAACCGCACCCTGACGGGTCAGCATACCTTCAATTTGCACCACGCTGTGGCCCGGCACGAACGGAGCCAGGTGCGCTTTCACGCCGATAGGCCCCATACCCGGGCCGCCACCGCCGTGCGGGATGCAGAAGGTTTTGTGCAGGTTGAGGTGAGAGACGTCGGCACCGATAAAGCCCGGTGAAGTGATCCCCACCTGAGCGTTCATGTTTGCGCCATCGAGATAAACCTGACCGCCGAACTGGTGTACGATTTCGCATACTTCACGAATTGTCTCTTCGTACACGCCGTGGGTAGACGGATAGGTCACCATGATACAGGAGAGGTTCTCACCCGCTTGTTCTGCTTTTGCACGCAGATCGGCGAGATCGATGTTACCGTTCTTATCACAGGCCACAACCACTACCTGCATCCCTGCCATCTGGGCAGACGCCGGGTTAGTGCCGTGCGCGGAGCTTGGGATCAGGCAGATATCACGATGACCGTCGTTGCGGCTTTCGTGATAGTGACGGATCGCCAGCAGGCCCGCATATTCGCCCTGCGCGCCGGAGTTCGGCTGCATGCAGATTGCGTCATAACCGGTCAACTTCACCAGCCACTCGGAGAGCTGGCTAATCATCTGATGATAGCCTTCCGCCTGCTCTGTCGGGCAGAACGGGTGCAGTTCGGCAAATTCCGGCCAGGTGATCGGCAGCATTTCTGCGGCGGCGTTGAGCTTCATGGTGCAGGAGCCCAGCGGGATCATCGCCTGGTTCAGCGCCAGATCTTTGCGCTCAAGCGAGTGCATATAACGCATCATCTCGGTTTCGCTGTGATAGCGATTAAACACCGGATGGGTCAGGATAGCGTCATCACGCAGCATCGGAGCCGGGATAGAGCGGCTGTCGAGGGCAATTTCTTTATCGAGCTTATCGATATCCAGGCCGTGATTGTCGCCAAGGAACACGGTAAACAGATTCAGCACGTCTTCCCGGGTTGTGGCTTCGTCGAGGGTAATCCCCACCGCGCCAACGATATCGCTACGCAGGTTGATTTCCGCCGCTTCAGCACGAGCCAGCACTGTTGCTTTGTCCGCCACTTCTACGCACAGGGTGTCAAAGTAGTGAGCAAAACGCAGCTTCTGGCCCTTCTGCTGCAGGCCGGTCGCCAGCACATCGGTCAGACGATGAATACGGCCCGCAATACGCTTGAGACCAACCGGACCATGGAACACCGCGTAGAGGCTGGCAATGTTAGCCAGCAGCACCTGGGAAGTACAAATGTTGGAGTTCGCTTTCTCGCGACGGATATGCTGCTCGCGAGTCTGCATCGCCATGCGCAGCGCCGTGTTACCCGCAGCATCTTTCGATACCCCGATAATACGGCCAGGCATAGAGCGTTTGAATTCATCTTTTGCCGCGAAGAATGCGGCATGTGGGCCACCGTAACCCATCGGTACACCGAAGCGCTGCGCGGAACCGAAGACAATGTCGGCACCCTGTTTGCCAGGCGCGGTGAGCATGACCAGGGTCATGAAGTCAGCGGCGACGCTGACCACCACTTTGCGGGATTTCAGCTCAGCAATCAGTTTGCTGTAGTCGTGAATTTCACCGGTGGTGCCAACCTGCTGCAGCAGTACGCCAAAGACGTCCTGGTGATCCAGCGCTTTTTCAGCGTCATCAACGATAACGTCAAAACCGAAGGTTTCGGCACGGGTACGCACCACGTCCAGGGTCTGCGGGTGAACGTCCGCCGCCACGAAGAAGCGGTTGGCGTTTTTCAGTTTGCTGACGCGCTTTGCCATCGCCATGGCTTCTGCCGCCGCGGTTGCTTCATCCAGCAGAGAAGCGGAGGCGATATCCAGTCCGGTCAGATCCAGCGTTACCTGCTGGAAGTTCAGCAATGATTCGAGACGGCCCTGAGATACTTCCGGCTGATACGGGGTATATGCGGTGTACCAGCCCGGGTTTTCCAGCATGTTGCGCAGGATAACCGGCGGCAGCTGCACGGCGGTGTAGCCCATGCCAATGTAAGACTTAAAGCGCTTGTTGCGACCCGCGATGGCTTTCAGTTCTGCCAGCGCTGCAAATTCGGTTGTCGACTCACCCACCTGCGGCGGTGTGGCAAGCTGGATATCCTTAGGCACAATCTGCCCGATGAGCGCGTTTAACGAATCAGCGCCTACGGTGTTGAGCATCTCCTGCTGTTGCTGAGTGTCCGGTCCAATGTGACGTTCAATAAAAGCGCCGCGGTTTTCAAGCTGGCTTAAAGTCTGGGTCATGAGCGATGGTTCCTGAAACATGCAGTGATTTTAAGATTTCCTCTCCCTGAGGGAGAGGAAAAAAACCTTATTCGTCTTCTAACAGGGCTTCGTATGCGGCAGCATCCAGCAGAGCAGCAACCTGAGATTCGTCGCTGGCTTTGATCTTGAAGATCCAGCCGTCGGTGTACGGATCGCTGTTAACCAGTTCCGGAGAATCGCTCAGTTCGTCATTAACCGCGACGATCTCACCGCTAATCGGAGCATAGATATCGGATGCTGCTTTTACAGATTCCGCTACCGCGCAGTCATCGCCTGCGTCAACGTTTTTACCCACGTCCGGCAGGTCGACAAATACCATGTCACCCAGCAGCTCCTGCGCGTGCTCGGTAATACCGACGGTGTAAGTGCCATCCGCTTCTTTACGCAGCCATTCGTGTTCTTTGCTGTATTTCAGTTCTGCAGGTACGTTGCTCATTCAAAATTCTCCAGAAAAAATAATCGATTACACAACGGCTTTGCCATTGCGAACAAAAACAGGTTTGGTCACTTTCACCGGCATTTCGCGGTTACGAATCTGCACTATCGCCGTGTCGCCAATGCCCTGAGGCACGCGAGCCAGCGCAATGCTGTAACCCAGCGTTGGTGAGAAGGTACCACTGGTGATAATGCCTTCTTTTTGGTTGCCCTGGGCATCGGTAAAGCGCACCGGCAGCTCGCCGCGCAGAACGCCTTTCTCGGTCATAACCAGGCCTACCAGCTGCTCAGTGCCGTTTGCACGCTGAGCTTCCAGCGCGTCGCGGCCAATGAAATTACGCTCAGCCGGTTCCCAGGCGATAGTCCAGCCCATGTTGGCTTCCAGCGGAGAGATACTTTCGTCCATCTCCTGGCTGTAGAGGTTCATACCCGCTTCCAGGCGCAGGGTGTCACGCGCGCCAAGACCGCACGGCTTCACACCAGCTTCCACCAGCGCCCGCCAGAAATCCGCCGCCTTTTCATTTGGCATCGCGATTTCATAGCCCGCTTCACCGGTGTAACCGGTAGTGGCAATGAACAGATCTCCTGCCTGCACGCCGAAGAACGGCTTCATACCTTCAACGGCTTTGCGCTGGGCATCAGTAAACAGACTTGCCGCTTTGGCCTTAGCCTCAGGCCCCTGCACGGCAATCAGCGACAGGTCGTCACGCACGGTAATGTCGATACCATACGGTTCAGCCTGCTGGCTAATCCAGGCAAGGTCTTTTTCACGGGTCGCTGAGTTAACGACAAGGCGGAAGAAATCATCAGAAAGGAAGTAAACAATCAGGTCATCGATGACGCCTGCGGAGGCATTGAGCATGCCGGTGTAAAGCGCTTTACCGGGGATCGTCAGTTTTGCGACGTCATTTGCCAGCAAATAGCGCAGAAACTCCCGGGTCCGGCTGCCGTGCAGATCGACTATCGTCATATGCGAAACGTCGAACATACCGGCACCCGTACGAACAGCGTGGTGCTCATCTAACTGGGAGCCGTAATGCAGCGGCATCATCCAGCCGTGGAAATCCACCATGCGGGCGCCACACAGCGTGTGTTGTTCATACAAAGGCGTCTGTTGAGCCATCTTTTCCTCGTTGAATAAGCAAGGGCCAGCACGCATTTTGCGGCAACATTTGTGCCACAAAACCCATCGTCGACGCCCATTCCCGGGCATCGACGCAAACGTTCTCTTTAGCCTGAACTTACCACCGAAACGAGCGGTAAACCATAAGGCAAAGTGGGTCATCACATTAGCTTATGACCAAAACGAGCAAAAAACTGTACAGAGTTATCGACTGGAAAAATGCGATTAATACCACATAAAATTAACAACTATGGCCAGCAGTTCAGGACAAGCTGACATTTTGTGCGGGAAAAGGGACAAAATTCGCGTAGCGAAAATTTAACCGCATTACTAAATCTAATGCGAAAAAGTTGCTGGAATTAGATTATTTCAAACGAGGAGAGACTTCCCGGCGCACAGGCCGGGAGAAGAAGTGTGACGCAGTTAACGTAACCAGGAAGGAAGATCGTTGAGGCCCATCGCCTGACGAATCAGTTGCGGTTTCACGCCGGGGAGCGTATCCGCCAGTTTCAGACCAATATCGCGCAGCAGTTTCTTCGCCGGATTTTCTCCGGCAAACAGTTCGCGGAATCCCTGCATACCGGCAAGCATCAGCGCAGCGCTGTGTTTGCGGCTGCGCTCGTAGCGGCGCAGGTACAGGTGCTGACCGATATCTTTACCCTCACTATGCAAGCGCCTTAACGTCTCGATAAGCTCTGCGGCATCCATAAAGCCAAGGTTTACCCCCTGCCCGGCAAGCGGGTGAATGGTATGCGCAGCATCCCCTACCAGCGCCAGTCGATGCGCGGCAAACTGACGGGCATAGCGTCCGGTCAGCGGGAATACCCGACGCTCACTTTCAAGGGAACACAGCCCCAGACGGTTGTCGAAGGCAATATTCAGCGCCTGATTGAACGCCTCATCGCTGGCCGCCTGCATCCGCTCGGCTTCCAGCGGAGGCAATGACCAGACGATTGAACAGAGATGCGGGTCACTCAACGGCAGGAAAGCCAGAATGCCCTCGCCGTGGAACGCCTGCCGGGCAACGGCCTGGTGTGGCTCTTCAGTTCGAATGGTTGCCACCAGTGCATGATGGCGATAGTCCCAGGAGGCCAGCGGAATATCCGCATGTTGACGCACCCATGAGTTGGCGCCGTCGGCGCCCACCACGACTCGCGCGGTCAGCATGCTGCCGTCTTTTAGCGTAATGAAGGCTTCGTTTTCACCCCACGCCACCTGCTGCAGCGCGGCAGGCGCCATCAGAGTGACGTCGCGGCACTGCTGCGCTTTTTGCCACAGCGCATAGTGGATAACGTCATTTTCAATGATATGACCAAGATGGCTGTAACCGAGGCTACTGTCTTCAAACGCGATTCGGCCAAAGCTGTCCTTATCCCACACTTCCATGCCGTGGTAGCAGCTGGCGCGATTTGCCAGAATAGATGACCAGACGCCAAGGTGCGTCAGCAGTTTTTCACTGGCGGCATTAATTGCCGACACCCGCAACGCAGGCGCTGCTTCTGCGGCCAGCGGCTCGGGAACAGATTGTTCCAGTACTGCAACGCGTAATCCGCTGCCCTGCAGGCCGCAGGCAACCGCCAGTCCAACCATGCCACCGCCAACGATAGCGACATCAACACTTTGCACTCTAATGCTCCTTATCTCGCCACCATGCCGAGGGTGCGCGCCGCCAGCGCGTCACGGGCAGGGGTCAGGATTTCCATCGCCATCAAACCAACGTTACGGCCCGCCACCAGCGGTGCCCAACGGTTGGCAAACAGATGTACCAGCCCATCGGTCACGCCGATGGTGGCGGATTTATCTTCGCTACGCCGCGCCTGGTAACGGCACAGCAGCGCATAATCACCCGGGTCTGCCGCCGTCGCCAGCATCTCAGCCAACGTCATCACGTCGCGCATCCCAAGGTTAAAACCCTGTCCGGCGATCGGGTGCAGCGTTTGCGCGGCATTCCCCACCAGCGCCAGACGGTGCGATACCGCGCGCGAAGCCGTGGTGAGCGACAGCGGGTAGGCGCTGCGTTTCCCGGCCTGGGTAATTCGCCCGAGCCGCCAGCCAAAAGCTTTCTGCAATTCATCGCAAAAACGCGCATCTGACCAGCTCAGTACGTCATCCTGCTGTTCCAGTGCATGACACCAGACCAGCGAACAACGCCCTTTCGACATCGGCAGCATCGCCAGCGGGCCAGAAGCGGTAAAACGCTCGAACGCGCGGCCTTCGTGCGGCAGCGCGGTAGTAATATTGGCAATCACCGCCAGCTGCTGATATGGCTGCTGCTGCCAGTGAATACCGCACTGTTCGCCCAGCGCCGAACGCGAACCGTCGGCGGCCACCAGCAGTTTACCCTGCAGGATCTCACCACCGTCGAGCGTCACGCTGACACCGTCTTCGCTACGGGTAAATTCAGTGACGCGAGCCGGGCAGTGCAGCGTCACACCCGGCGCTTTACGCAACAGAGCAAACAGTCGCTGGCCGACGTCGTGCAGTTCCACTACCTGCCCGAGCGCAGGAAGACGATAATCTTCGGCATCGAGAGTGACGAAACCGGCATGGCCGCGATCGCTCACGTGAACGGTCTCAATTGCCGTCGCGCAGTCGCGAATAGCCTGCCAGACGCCAATGCGCTCAAGCTGCTGACAGGTGCCCGCCGCCAGCGCAATAGCACGGCCATCAAACCCTGGATGCTGCTGGCTCTCAGGCGCTACCGCTTCAATCAGATGCACCGGCATTTTCCCGCCGCTCTGCTGCGATATTGCCAGCGCCAGCGTCGCGCCGGTCATGCCTCCGCCGACGATGATAATACTCATACGGTTTTCGCTGCGGCCATCAGCGCCTCGATGTCATCGGCATACTTCACGACGCTCGCGGTCAGGTTTTCATTACCGTCGGCAGTGATAACGATGTCATCTTCAATACGGATCCCAATGCCGCGATATTCAGCGGGCACCTCGGCGTCGTGAGCGATATACAAGCCCGGTTCAACGGTCAGCACCATCCCCGGTTCGAGTACGCGTGAACGGTCAACGCCGTACTCACCGACGTCATGCACATCCAGCCCCAGCCAGTGGCTCAGGCCATGCATGAAGAATTTGCGATGGGCGTTCTCCGCGAAGAGCTGATCGACATCGCCTTTGAGCAGGCCAAGCTTCACAAGCCCATTAATCATGATGCGCACCACTTCGCTGGTCACTTCCGCAATCGTCGTACCCGGACGATAGCGGGCGAGCGCATGCTCAAGCGAAGCCAGCACGATGTCGTAAATCTCACGCTGCGCTGGGGTAAATTTACCGTTCACCGGGAAGGTGCGTGAAATATCACCGGCGTAACCTTTATATTCACAGCCCGCGTCGATCAGCACCAGGTCACCGTCGTTAAGTGCCGCCTCGTTCTCGGTGTAATGCAGAATACAGCCGTTAACCCCGCCTGCGACGATGGTGTTATAGGACGGATAACGCGCACCATGACGGGTAAATTCGTGGTGGATCTCGCCCTCCAGCTGGAACTCCATCATTCCAGGTCGACACTTTTCCATCGCCCGGCGATGTGCCAGCGCGCTTATCTCACCCGCCCGGCGCAGTATGGCTATCTCTTCTGGCGATTTGAACAGGCGCATCTCGTGCACCAGCGGTCGCCAGTCGACGACCGACGCCGGGGCCGTCAGATTCTGTCGGGATCCTTTACGCAGTTTATCCAGCGCGCGGAAGACGATTTCATCAGCCCAGGCGTATTCACCCTGAGCAAAATAGATGGCGTCGAGTCCGTTTAACAACTGATAAAGCTGCTGATTGATTTCACTGAAGGCTAGCGCCCGATCGACACCCAGCGCCTGTGGTGCCGCTTCCTGACCCAGACGACGCCCAAACCAAATCTCCGCGGTCAGGTCGCGAACCCGGTTAAACAGCACGCTGTGGTTGTGGGTTTCGTCGCTTTTCACCAGCACCAGTACTGCTTCCGGCTCGTTAAATCCGGTGAAGTACCAGAAGTCGCTGTTCTGGCGGTACGGGTATTCCGTATCCGCACTGCGAATCGCCTCGGGGGCGGCGAAAATCAGCGCCGCACTGCCGGGCTGCATCTGCGCCAGAAGAGCCTGGCGTCGACGGTCAAATTCCTGCTGGGTCATGACGCCTCCAGTGTTATTTTTTTCTTAGTGCAGGGTTGGCTTGCGTACTTCCGGGGCCGTTGGCTGCGGATGCGCGAAGGTGTCGTGGCACAGCAGCGCCGCAACGCGCACGTACTCAACAATCTCTTCAAGCGACATCTCAAGCTCTTCCTGATCTTCTTCTTCGTCGTAACCGAGCTGGGCAATATTGCGCAGATCGTCAATCGCTTCGCCGGTTTCGCCTTTTATCTTATCCAGACGCGGCTGCGTCACGCCAAGACCGAGCAGGAAGTGGTTAACCCAGCCGGCCAGCGCATCGGCGCGATCGAACACCGTCGCGTCGTCGCCATCAGGCAGATAAAGCTGAAAAAGGAAGCCGTCGTCTTCCAGCGCATCGCTGGTAGCGGCATGCATTTTACGCAGCGATTCGGACAGATCGTGGCTGAAGGCCAGACCTTCGTTAGTGAGGTCGTGAACCAGCGGCTGCCAGCTGCTGTCGTTGTTTCCGCCACAGAGGATCCCACTCAGCAAACCGTGCATTTCGGCAGGGGTTAAGCCCACACCCTGTTGATTCAATAACTGGTTCAGGTCGTTGTAACCAGGCATTTCGTTCTGTATAGACATGCGCATTCATCGTCGTTGGGGGGAATATCGTGATATGCTACCACTTTGGACCCTGGTGATACCAGAAAAGGGCTTGTATCTTCATACCAGGGTAGCTATAGTGTCGCCCCTTCGCAGACCCGGTCAGGGTGTGAAGGCCGCGCAGTCAATCAGCAGGAAGGTGGCATGTCTGCACAACCCGTCGATATCCAAATTTTTGGCCGTTCACTGCGAGTGAATTGCCCGCCTGAACAAAGGGATGCCCTTCAACAGGCCGCGGACGATCTGAATCAGCGGTTGCAAGATCTGAAAGAACGCACTAGAGTCACAAATACTGAGCAACTGGTCTTTATTGCCGCGCTGAATATCAGCTATGAGTTGACTCAGGAAAAGGTGAAAACCCGCGATTACGCCTCCAGTATGGAGCAGCGTATTCGGATGTTACAGCAGACCATAGAACAAGCATTGCTTGACCAGGGTCGCATAACAGAAAGAACGGGACAAAAGATTGAATAACACTTCATGGTCACCTGTGGTAGAGTAACCCTGAAGACAAAATTTCTCTGAGATGTTCGCAAGCGGGCCAGTCCCCTGAGCCGATATTTCATACCACAAGAATGTGGCGCTCCACGATTGGTGAGCATGCTCGGTCCGTCCGAGAAGCCTTAAAATTGTGACGACGCATTCACCTTGAACCAAGGGTTCAAGGGTTACAGCCTGCGGCGGCATCTCGGAGATTCCCTCTTTCTTCCACTACCATGCATCATGACGCAACTTCCTGAAGTCACGATATCCCGACAGTCACTTCGCCAGACCATCCGGCAACGCCGTCGTTCGCTCAAAAGTTCCCAACAACAGCACTTTGCCCAACAGGCCGCCGCCCGCATGATGGCGTATCCGCCGTTAGTAATGGCCCATACCGTTGCGGTGTTTTTATCCTTTGACGGTGAGCTTGACACCCAGCCGCTGATTGAGCAGCTGTGGCGGGCAGGCAAACGTGTTTACCTTCCGGTAATTCACCCCTTCAGCCCCGGCAATCTGCTGTTTTTACACTATCATCCACACAGTGAACTGGTGGTGAATCAGTTTAAGATCCGCGAACCTGCGCTTGACGTGCGTGACGTTCTTCCGCTGGCGGAACTCGATGTGCTGATTGTGCCTCTGGTGGCGTTTGATGCCGAGGGGCAGCGTCTGGGAATGGGGGGCGGATTCTACGACCGAACTCTGCAAAACTATCGCCAGCACGGTATTCAGCCCGTAGGCTATGCCCATGACTGCCAGCAGGTTGCAGCGATCCCGGCCGAAGCCTGGGATATTCCACTGCCTGCGGTCATCACGCCGTCAAAAGTGTGGCAGTTTTAAATCCCTCCCCCGACGGGAGAGGGATTGAGAGAGATTAGTACAGCATACGGGCGCGGATAGTCCCCGGGATCGCCTTCATGCTCAGCAGCGCTTTCTGCGCCACATCTTCTTCCGCTTCAATATCAATAACCACATAGCCCATCTGCGGCGTTGTCTGCAGATACTGCGCGGCAATGTTGACGCCCTGATCGGCAAAAATCTGGTTCAGCACGGTCAGTACGCCCGGACGGTTTTCGTGGATGTGCAGCAGGCGACGCCCGCCGTGCAGCGGCAGTGAAACTTCCGGGAAGTTAACGGCGGAGAGCGTAGAGCCGTTATCAGAGTACTTCGCGAGTTTCCCCGCCACCTCAAGACCAATGTTTTCCTGCGCTTCCTGGGTTGAGCCGCCGATATGCGGCGTCAGGATCACGTTATCAAACTCACACAGCGGTGAGTTAAACGGATCGCTGTTGGTGGCAGGCTCCGTCGGGAAGACGTCAATCGCCGCCCCGGCCAGATGTTTGCTCGCCAGCGCATCGCACAGCGCCGGGATATCCACCACGGTGCCGCGAGAGGCGTTAATCAGCAGCGAGCCCGGCTTCATCAGCGCCAGCTCATGCGGCCCCATCAGGTTTTTAGTGGAGGCATTTTCCGGCACGTGCAGGGTGACCACATCGCTCATGTTCAGCAGATCGGAGAGGTGCTGAACCTGGGTGGCATTGCCGAGCGGTAGTTTGTTTTCGATATCATAGAAAAAGACGTGCATGCCGAGCGATTCCGCCAGGATACCAAGCTGGGTACCAATGTGGCCGTAGCCAATGATCCCAAGCTTTTTGCCGCGAGCTTCAAAGCAACCTACAGCCTGTTTGTTCCACAGACCCCGGTGGGCTTTGGCGTTGGCTTCCGGTACGCCGCGCAGCAGTAGCAGAAGTTCACCGATAACCAGTTCTGCCACCGAGCGGGTATTGGAGAACGGGGCGTTGAACACCGGGATACCCCGGCTGGCCGCTGCCATCAGGTCAACCTGGTTGGTGCCAATACAGAAGCAGCCGACGGCCACCAGTTTCTCCGCCGCCTGGAAGATCTCTTCGGTCAGATGGGTGCGGGAACGCAGGCCAATGAAGTGGGCATCACGGATCGACTCTTTCAGTTGCTCAGGATCGAGTGCACCTTTGTGAAACTCGATGTTGGTGTAACCTGCGGCACGAAGATTATCCACCGCTTTCTGGTGTACGCCTTCAACCAACAGAAACTTAATCTTGTCTTTTTCCAGTGATACCTTAGCCATTTCCCCGCCCTGTCTTTCTGCTTGTGATGTTGTCTTGTGTTGTGTTGAACGAAAGTCCGTCTAAGCAACATATCAAAAAAAACTATCGCGGCAATATGAACGTTTGCGTCAGGCATTTGAGGAAATGTCATACAGGGGGAAAAGGCAGGAGAAAATGCTAATGCAGAGAAATATGACAGAATGATTAACAGATGCGCTAACAAAATGTGACAGAAGTCACCAAATATCACCAGGCAAAAATTTTTACGGGAGGACAATGCCTCCCGTCAGATCATTTCACAATGGTTTTAACGCCGTCGGCGGTGCCAATCAGCGCAACATCTGCACCACGATTGGCGAACAGACCGACCGTTACCACGCCCGGAATGCCGTTGATGGCATTTTCCATCGCGACAGGATCGAGGATTTCCATCCCGTACACGTCGAGGATCACGTTACCGTTGTCGGTCACTACGCCCTGACGATATTCCGGACGGCCACCGAGTTTCACCAGCTCACGCGCTACGGCGCTGCGGGCCATCGGGATCACTTCAACCGGCAGCGGGAAGTTGCCCAGAATATCGACCTGCTTGGAGGAGTCCGCGATGCAGATAAACTTGTCTGCGACAGACGCGATAATCTTTTCGCGAGTCAAAGCCGCACCGCCGCCCTTAATCATCTGCATGTGGCCGTTAATTTCGTCGGCACCGTCGACGTAAATCCCCAGACGGTCAACTTCGTTAAGATCGAATACGGTGATACCGAGGCTTTTCAGTTTCTCGGTAGAAGCGTCCGAACTGGAAACCGCCCCTTCAATCTGCCCTTTCATGGTGCCCAGCGCGTCAATAAAATGCGCCGCCGTGGACCCCGTACCGACACCAACGATGGTGCCCGGTTGTACATACTGAAGTGCTGCCCAGCCTACTGCTTTTTTCAGTTCATCCTGCGTCATGATTCTTACCCATGGAGTGATTAGGTGCGGGCATTATAAAACATTACCGGAAAGCATGTGTCATGCCAGCTCACCAATTTGGTCTGTATCAAAGACAAATTTATGTCATAGTGCGAACAACAGACATCACAGGAGTTAGCCAGATCTGATGAAACGACCTGACTACAGAACACTACAGGCGTTGGATGCGGTCATCCGGGAACGAGGCTTCGAGCGCGCCGCGCAGAAGCTGTGTATTACCCAGTCCGCCGTTTCGCAGCGTATTAAGCAGCTGGAGAACATGTTCGGCCAGCCATTGCTGGTGCGTACCGTTCCCCCCCGCCCGACCGAGCAGGGACAAAAGCTGCTGGCGCTGCTGCGTCAGGTTGAACTCCTGGAAGAGGAATGGCTGGGGGATGAACAAACCGGCTCAACCCCGCTGCTGCTTTCGCTGGCGGTCAACGCCGACAGCCTGGCCACCTGGCTGCTGCCTGCGCTGGCGGGCGTACTGGCAAACTCCCCTATCCGCCTGAATTTACAGGTGGAAGACGAAACGCGCACTCAGGAGCGCCTGCGTCGGGGTGAAGTGGTAGGCGCTGTGAGTATTCAGCCCCAGGCGCTGCCAAGCTGTCTGGTGGATCAACTCGGGGCGCTGGACTACCTGTTCGTTGCCTCAAAGCCTTTTGCCGAGCGCTATTTCCCGAACGGCGTCACCCGCGCATCGCTGCTGAAAGCCCCCGTCGTCGCTTTCGATCATCTCGACGACATGCATCAGGCGTTTTTGCAGCAGCACTTCGATCTGCCACCGGGCAGCGTGCCGTGCCACATCGTGAACTCGTCGGAAGCGTTTGTGCAGCTGGCGCGTCAAAGCACCACCTGCTGTATGATCCCGCATCTGCAAATTGAAAAGGAGCTGGCCTCTGGCGAACTTATCGATCTGACCCCAGGTCTGTTCCAGCGCCGGATGCTCTACTGGCATCGTTTTGCGCCAGAAAGCCGCATGATGCGCCGGGTTACCGACGCGCTCGTGGAATATGGCCACAAAGTCCTGCGTCAGAATTAAGCCGTTTATCGCCGGATAACGCGTGGTTATCCGGCTCCCGCCTTTTCACGTTATCTCCACCACGTCTTTGAAATCCATCACAAAATAAAATACAGCACGCGGCAAAAAACGACGCCCTGTTAGCTATTTTTTGCTGGCGACAAGCCCGCTGAAAGAGCTCACCGTATTCGCAAATATTCAAATTATTGCGTAATACGGAGCAAAAAATGGTTAACACGCTGGAATGGCAAAAACTCGCCAACAAAGAGCTCAGCAGACGGGAACAAACCGTGGCATCGCTGGAACGGCAAACGGCGGAAGGGATTGCCATCAAGCCACTGTATACCGAAGCCGATCTCGATAATCTGGAAGTCACCGGCACGCTCCCCGGCCTGCCGCCCTACGTCCGCGGCCCGCGCGCCACGATGTATACCGCCCAGCCATGGACAATTCGTCAGTATGCCGGGTTCTCCACCGCCAAAGAGTCCAACGCATTTTACCGCCGTAACCTCGCCGCCGGACAAAAAGGGCTTTCAGTCGCCTTTGACCTTGCCACTCACCGAGGCTATGACTCTGACAACCCGCGCGTGGCGGGCGATGTCGGCAAAGCGGGGGTGGCGATTGATACCGTCGAAGACATGAAGGTGCTGTTCGACCAGATCCCGCTGGATAAGATGTCCGTATCAATGACCATGAACGGTGCGGTATTGCCGGTGATGGCGTTTTATATCGTGGCAGCCCAGGAGCAAGGCGTTACGCCAGAGCAGCTGACCGGGACTATCCAGAACGATATTCTGAAAGAGTATCTGTGCCGCAACACCTACATTTATCCACCCAAACCCTCGATGCGCATTATCGCCGACATCATTGCCTGGTGTTCGGGCAACATGCCGCGCTTTAACACCATCAGCATCAGTGGATATCACATGGGTGAAGCCGGCGCCAACTGCGTACAGCAGGTCGCTTTCACCCTGGCCGACGGCATTGAATATATTAAAGCCGCGCTGTCTGCCGGGCTGAAAATTGACGACTTCGCCCCACGTCTGTCGTTCTTTTTTGGCATCGGCATGGATCTGTTTATGAACGTCGCGATGCTGCGCGCCGCCCGCTATCTGTGGAGCGAAGCGGTGAGTAGTTTTGGCGCCACCAACCCGAAATCCTTAGCCCTGCGCACCCATTGCCAGACCTCAGGCTGGAGCCTGACCGAGCAGGATCCCTATAACAACGTGGTCCGTACCACCATTGAGGCGCTCGGTGCCACGCTCGGCGGGACACAGTCTCTGCATACCAATGCCTTTGATGAGGCGCTTGGTCTGCCTACGGATTTCTCGGCCCGCATCGCGCGTAATACTCAGATAATCATCCAGGAAGAGTCAGAGATCTGCCGCACCGTCGATCCACTGGCGGGATCGTATTACGTCGAATCACTCACCGATCAGATCGTTAAGCAGGCGCGCACCATCATCCAACAGATTGATGAGGCTGGAGGGATGGCGAAGGCGATCGAGGCCGGGCTCCCCAAACGCATGATTGAAGAAGCCTCGGCGCGCGAACAGTCGCTGATCGACCAGGGCAAGCGAGTCATCGTCGGCGTCAACAAGTACAAGCTGGATAAAGAAGACGAAACCGCGGTGCTGGAAATCGACAACGTGAAAGTGCGCAACGAGCAGATTGCCTCGTTGCAGCATATCCGCGCCACTCGCGATAACGCTGCCGTCAAAAATGCGCTAACGGCGCTGACCCACGCGGCGCAACATCATGAAAACCTGCTGGCCGCCGCCGTCGAAGCCGCACGCGTTCGTGCCACGCTCGGGGAAATTTCCGACGCGCTGGAAACCGCCTTTGACCGCTATCTGGTCCCCAGCCAGTGCGTCACCGGCGTGATTGCGCAAAGCTACCATCAGTCTGATAAATCGGCTGACGAGTTCGATGCCATTCTTGCGCAAACGGATCGATTCCTGGAAGAGAACGGTCGTCGCCCACGCATTTTGATCGCCAAAATGGGCCAGGATGGCCACGATCGCGGTGCAAAAGTGATCGCCAGCGCCTACTCCGATCTTGGTTTCGATGTCGATCTCAGCCCGATGTTCTCGACACCGGAAGAGATTGCTCGCCTGGCAGTAGAAAATGATGTCCATGTCATCGGCGCCTCATCGCTGGCCGCAGGCCATAAGACATTGATTCCACAGCTGGTTACAGCCCTCAAAGCGTGGGGTCGTGAGGATATCTGCGTGGTGGCAGGCGGTGTGATCCCTCCACAGGATTATGCTTTTTTGCACGAGCGCGGCGTTGCGGCCATTTACGGCCCCGGCACCCCGATGCTCGATAGCGTCCGCGATGTACTCACCCGCATCAGCCAGCATCATGATTAACGCCACCACGCTTGCGGATTCCGTCCGTCTCCTGCGTCTGGGCGATCGCGCCACGCTCGCCCAGGCCATGACGCTGGTTGAAAGCCATCATCCCCGTCACCAGGCGCTAAGCACACAGCTGCTGGACGCCATTATGCCGTTCACCGGTCGCGCCCTGCGCCTGGGGATCACCGGCACGCCGGGCGCGGGGAAAAGCACCTTTCTGGAAGTCTTCGGGATGCTGCTGATTCGTCGGGGATTGCGGGTCGCCGTGATTGCGGTCGATCCCAGCAGTCCGGTCAGCGGCGGCAGCATTCTTGGCGACAAAACCAGGATGACCCAGCTGGCGCGCGCAGAGGGAGCCTTCATTCGCCCGGTACCGTCCAGCGGACATTTAGGGGGCGCCAGCCAGCGCGCACGCGAGCTCATGCTGCTCTGCGAGGCGGCAAACTTCGACGTGGTGATTGTCGAGACCGTCGGCGTCGGGCAGTCCGAAACCGAAGTTGCCCATATGGTCGACTGCTTTATTTCGTTACAGACAGCAGGCGGCGGCGATGAGATCCAGGGCATTAAAAAAGGGCTTATGGAGATGGCAGATCTGATTGTCATCAACAAGGATGACGGTGATAACCGCAACCAGGTCGCCATTGCCCGCCATATGTACGAATCCGCCCTGCACATTCTGCGCCGCAAATATGACGAGTGGCAGCCACGGGTTCTGACCTGTAGCGCACTCGAAAAACGCGGTATCGAGGAAATCTGGCAAGCGATATCCGACTTCCAGACGCGTCTTACCGACAGCGGTCGGCTGGAAAAAAACCGTCAGCTGCAGGCCGTGGACTGGTTGCAAAAGCAGACCGAAGAAGAAGCGCTACACCTGCTCTTTACCCACGCTGACTTCAAACGCTATTTCCAGCAAACGCTGCTGTCAGTGAAAAAAAATGACCTTTCGCCGCGCGCCGGTTTGCGGCATATCAGCGAATTTATCCAGCATCATTACTTTGAATAAAGAGAACATTATGTCCTATCACTACGTCAAGGTTGTTATCATTCAGAAAGTTGCGGTCATTGAATTCAATTATGCCCGCAAGCTTAACGCGCTGAGCAAAGTGTTTATTGACGATCTCACCAGGGCACTCAGCGATCTCAATCGCCCTGAAATTCGCTGCATCATTTTGCGCGCCCCGAGCGGAGCAAAAGTGTTCTCTGCCGGGCATGACATTCACGAGCTGCCCACCGGACGTCGCGATCCGCTCTCCTATGACGATCCGCTACGCCAGATAACCCGCATGATCCAAAAATACCCCAAACCGGTGATCTCGATGGTCGAGGGCAGCGTCTGGGGCGGCGCTTTTGAAATGATCATGAGTTCCGATCTGATCATCGCCGCCGAAACCTCAACGTTCTCAATGACCCCGGTCAACCTCGGTGTGCCGTATAACCTGGTGGGTATACACAACCTGACCCGCGATGCGGGTTTCCATATCGTTAAAGAGCTGATTTTCACCGCCCTGCCGATCACCGCGCAGCGCGCGCTGGCGGTCGGCATTCTCAACCACGTCGTCGATGCCGAAGAGCTGGAGGATTTCACCCTGCAGATGGCGCACCACATCTCGGAAAAAGCGCCGCTGGCAATTGCGGTCATTAAGGAAGAACTGCGCGTCCTTGGCGAAGCGCACACCATGAACTCCGATGAATTTGAACGCATTCAGGGTATGCGTCGCGCCGTTTACGACAGCGATGATTATCAGGAAGGGATGAACGCGTTTCTGGGAAAACGTAAACCCAATTTTGTCGGCCATTAATACCGTTTAGCGGGAGGAGACGGGCATGAAACAGATGAATGCCGAAGAAGCGGCAGAAATTATCCAGCACGATGATATGGTGGCGTTCAGCGGTTTTACGCCCGCAGGTTCCCCAAAAGCGCTGCCCGCTGC
Organism: Yokenella regensburgei ATCC 49455; assembly: GCF_000735455.1. GTDB lineage: Bacteria > Pseudomonadota > Gammaproteobacteria > Enterobacterales > Enterobacteriaceae > Yokenella > Yokenella regensburgei. The sequence continues at coordinate 34,352 of NZ_JMPS01000040.1, forward strand.
GATTGCCCAACGAGCCCGCGAACAGCATCTGGCCGGGAAGCCCTTCCAGATCCGCCTGTTGACCGGAGCATCAATTAGCGCAGCCGCTGATGATGCGCTATCAAAGGCGGACGCCCTTTCCTGGCGTGCGCCTTATCAAACGTCACCCGGCCTGCGTGAGAAAATCAATCAGGGTCAGGTAAGGTTTATCGACCTCCATCTGAGTGAAGTGGCGCAGATGGTTAATTACGGTTTTTTCGGCGACATCGATGTCGCTGTCATCGAAGCCTCCGCCATTACGCCTGATGGTCGGATCTGGCTTTCCAGCGGTATCGGTAATGCGCCCACCTGGCTGCTGCGGGCGAAAAAAGTCATTATTGAATTGAATCATTACCATAGCCCACGAGTGGCGGAGCTTGCCGACATCGTGATCCCCGGGGCGCCGCCGCGCCGTAACAGCGTCCCCATTTTTCATACCATGGATCGCATAGGAAGCCAGTACGTTCAGATAGACCCGAAAAAAATCATCGCGGTAGTCGAAACCGAGCTACCCGATGCCGGAAATGCGTTGGATAAAACCAATCCTGTCTGCCAGCAAATCGCTGACAATGTGGTCTCCTTCCTGCTGGAAGAGATGGCGCGCGGACGTATTCCGCCAGAATTTCTGCCCCTGCAAAGCGGCGTCGGTAATATTAACAATGCGGTCATGGCGAGACTCGGTGAGAACCCCGATATTCCACCTTTTATGATGTATTCAGAAGTGCTGCAGGGATCGGTGGTGCATCTGCTGGAAACAGGTAAAGTCACCGGTGCCAGCGCCTCCAGCCTGACGGTATCTGCGCCATCGCTGCGGAATATTTATGACAATATGGATTTCTTCGCCAGCCGGATAGTGCTGCGCCCGCAGGAGATCTCCAATAACCCGGAGATCATCCGTCGGCTGGGGGTTATCGCGCTCAACGTCGGTCTGGAATTCGATATCTATGGCCACGCCAACTCCACGCACGTCGCGGGGGTGAACCTGATAAACGGTATTGGCGGCAGCGGCGATTTCGAACGCAACGCCTACCTGTCGATATTCATGGCTCCGTCGATTGCCAAAGAGGGGAAAATATCTGCCATCGTGCCTATGTGTAGCCATGTCGATCACAGCGAACACAGCGTCAAAGTGATCGTCACCGAACAGGGGATTGCCGATCTGCGCGGATTATCCCCGCTACAACGGGCGCACACCATCATCGACAACTGCGCCCATCCTCTGTACCGCGATTATCTGCACCACTATCTGGAAAACGCCCCCGGCGGACATATCCATCACGATCTCAGCCATGCGTTCGATCTGCATCGTCACCTGCTGGAAACCGGCTCTATGCTGGGTTAATTTTCCGTACCATCACGATCCTCAGCAATCTGCTGGAGCATCGTGGTGGTATAGCGATGATTTTTCAGCGAATAGAGAAACTCCTGCATGTACATTGGGCTGCCGGGAGCATCAAAATACTTCAGCGTCGACGGATTCACTAAGCGCCAGGCAAAATAGGGAATAACCGTCAGAAACTGTCCACGCTCCACCGCGCTGATCTTGGCCATAAAGCTGTAAGGACGATAAATAATCGTCGGGTTGATCCCGCTGGGGCGCATCCAGGCATCCAGCATCGCCTCAAAATTGGCCCGATTCTGGAAACGCATTTGTAGCCAGGGTAGCTCTCGTAGCAGATCCTGCGGCTGTTTTTCCTCGTAACGCCGGGATACCAGAAACCCCAGACGCAAAGGAGGTAGCTCACTGACCGCCAGGTTTTCCAGCCCCTGCACGCGAGGGGAAACATGCTGCGGTGAAATAATAAAATCAAGCTGCCGGTCGAACAGGTTATCGATCACCTCATTCTCGCTGAACTCCACCGCCTGGGTGGTCACCCCTTCGTATTTATCACCAAGGCTAATCAGCTGGTCAAAAATAATGGTCGGATAGGTATTGTCGATACCGATAACGACATCTCGTCGGCGACGAGAAGAGTTGTGGATTTCGTTATCAATGGCTGAGAGCCGCTGATAGACAGGAAAGAGTTTCTGGTACAGGTCCTGCCCGGCCTTATTGAGGCTGATGTTATTATCTTTACGATTAAACAGCGTATAGCCTATTTGCTCTTCCAGTGCGGCGATGCTTTTCCCGAAGGGTGATGCGGTCATGTGTATTTTTTCTGCAGCTCTGGCGATGTTATTGGTCTGTGCCAGCAGAATAAAATTACGCATCTTTTTTGAGATAAAAATATCCATAGTCACCTCATAAAATCACTATGGCATATCCTCATTCAGACCAAAAAAAAGACTCGCGGTGCGGTCTCATTTTTACAGTTACTCACAGAAAAAACCCGGCTGGGTAGCCGGGTCTGCAATCATTACTGCGCTTTAGCAGGCGTTGCCGCTGCCTGACCCGCTGCGGGCTCCAGCTGGAACACCACATCAACCTGATCGTCAAACTGAATCGTCGGCTGCTCATAGGTTTCCTGCGCAGATACCGGGGCATCGGCGGCTTTCATCATCCGTACCATCGGGCTCGGCTGATAGTTAGAAACGTGGTAGCGCACGCTGTACACCGGGCCGAGCTTGCTGTTGAAACCAGCGGCCAGCTCTTTTGCCTGATGAATGGCATCATCGATAGCGGCTTTACGCGCCTTATCTTTATAGGACTCTGGCTGCGCAACGCCAAGCGATACAGAACGGATTTCGTTCAGACCCGCTTTCAGCGCGCCATCCAGCAGAGAATTCAGCTTGTCTAACTGACGCAGAGTGACCTCAACGGTGCGCACTGCGCGGTAGCCTTTAAGGACGCTTTTGCCATTCTGATAGTCGTAGTCTGGCTGCGTGCGCAGGTTAGCGGAGCTAATGTCTTTCTTCGCGACACCGCTCTGTTCAAGGAAAGAGAGGTACTGCGCCACGCGATCGTCAGCCTGTTTCTTCGCGGTCGCGGCGTCTTTCGCGGCGATATTGACTTCAATGGACATGGTCGCAATATCCGGAACCGCATCCACGCTCGCTGTGCCAGAGGTGACAATGTGCGGGCCATCCGGCAATTCATTTGCCTGGACCGCGGTTGCACTTAAACCAATCAATGCCACCAGGGCCATCACTTTGAATTTCACTGTCGTTCCTCCTTGTTACGTAGTTCACCCAAAACAGGGCGCATGCCAGCAAGCTTAGCTTCAGACCGGCAAAAGTCCATAAGATAACGCTTAGTTGAACAGGGACTGAACGTGCGTAACACCTTCTTTCGCCAGCTGAAAAGCGATAAACCACATCACCAGACCGACCAGAATATTGATGATGCGTTGCGCTTTAGCCGTTCGCAGACGCGGGGCCAGCCAGGCGGCCAGCAGCGCCAGACCGAAGAACCACAGGAATGAGGCGCTGACGGTGCCGAGCGCAAACCAACGCTTCGGTTCCATCTCAAGCTGTCCGCCCAGGCTTCCCAGCACCACAAAGGTATCGAGATAAACGTGCGGATTGAGCCAGGTCACCGCCAGCATGGTGGCGATAATCTTCCAGCGCCCCTGCTTCATCACCTCAGCGCTCGCCAGCTCAAGGTTGCTGCTCATCGCCGTTCTCAGCGCGCCAAAACCGTACCACAGCAGGAACGCTACGCCCCCCCAGGTGACCAGCGCCAGCAGCCACGGCGACTGCATCAACAGTGCGCTGCCGCCAAAAATCCCGGCGCAGATAAGCAGCAGATCGCTGACCGCACACAGCAGAGCAATCATCAGATGATACTGGCGACGGATCCCCTGATTCATGACAAAGGCGTTTTGCGGACCTAGCGGCAGGATCATGGCAGCACCAAGTGCAAGACCTTGAAAATAATAAGATAACACGATAATTTTCTCGTACAGTTCGTTAATGAGCGAGACTATAACGCGAGAGAATCATTAGAGGAAATTGATAATATTAATCAGACATTAGAGTTGCTAATTAGCATTAATGTAAAAAGGGCCGGTTAAACCGACCCTCTGCATTTTACTCTGCGCTGCTTTCTGCTGAACGCTTCACGTGCACATCCATCTGCGGATACGGGAAGCTGATACCGTTGGCATCGAAGTCACGCTTAATGTGCTCCAGCACGTCCCAGTATACGGCCTGCAGATCGCTACTTTTGCTCCACGCACGAATAACGAAGTTGATTGAGGAAGCACCCAGCTCGTTCAGACGCACGGTCATCTCACGGTCCTTCAGAATACGATCGTCAGACTGCAGGATCTGCATTACCAGCGCTTTCACCTTGTCGATATCGGTGTCGTAGGCCACGCCGATGATGAATTCATTACGGCGTACCGGCTCGCGGGAGAAGTTGATGATGTTGCCAGCGATGATTTTCCCGTTCGGGATAACCACGATTTTGCCATCCACGGTACGCATGGTGGTGGAGAAAATCTGTACGTTCAGCACGGTACCGGCGACGCCGCCGAGGTCAACATATTCACCGGCGCGGAAAGGACGGAACATCACCAGCAGCACGCCGGCCGCCAGGTTAGAGAGCGAGCCCTGCAGTGCCAGACCAACGGCCAGACCCGCGGCACCGAGTACCGCGATGACCGATGCGGTCTGCACACCCACGCGACCCAGCGCCGCAATCAGCGTAAACGCGATGATGGCATAACGCACCAGTGCGGCCAGAAAATCCGCCACGGTGGCATCAATTTTACGTGCCACCATCAGACGATTGATGGTGTTGGAAATGATCCGTGCCGCAATCATACCGACGATAACAATGGCCAGCGCCGCGACGATGTTGACGGCATAGCTCAACAGCAGCTCCTGGTTGCGCACCAGCCAGCCACCGGCATTATTTATACTGTCGACAACATTTAAATCTTCCATTTACCCTTCCTTTTGAAGAACCCTAACCATGCCAATGAGATCAGCATCACAAAAAAAGTTAACGACAAAGGTTAACAAAATTCACAGAATTTGCCATTTTTCAGAATCACCTGAGCCACAGCAAAACGTAAAATAAGAAGATTCTATGGCGTAAAGAGATTATTCCACGGGCCGGTCGATCATGCGTAAAAACCCACTCACTAAGGGGTCTTTTTGCGCGAAAAGGCGGGCAATATCGGTCACAACCTTTCCGCTGTCGGCGACTTTCCATGCCACCGAAAGTGGCGAAGGACGGCGAGGATTTACCACTTCACGCACCACCAGCGCCCCCGACTCCACGTAGGGGCGGCTCAGGCGCTCGGGCAGAAAACCGACGCCCAGCCCACTTAAATGACAGGCGAGCTTGGTGGCGATATCCGGCACCTTGATCTCTTTTTGCCCGCTCAACAGCCACGCCACCCGACGGGTCAGCGTTCGCGAAGTGTCATCAATATTAATGGCCGGATAGCGACGCAAGATATCGTCGGAGAGTACCGGTGCCGGGTGGCAGGCCAGCGGATGCGACGCGGCAATCACAAATTGCCAGCCGACATCACCGAGAGGTAATAATGAGATGGTGTTAGAGAGCGACTCCGATCCGGTGACGCCTACCGCCAGGTGGAAATCGTCGTACAGTAAGGAATCCCAGACGCCCATATACACCTGGCGCGAGACCTGGAAACGAGTAAAGGGATATTGCTGATGCAGCCAGGTGAGTAAATCTGCGGCGGCCTGCGGCTGGTACAGCAGGTTGTTCACTACAATATTCACCTGCCTTTCTACACCTTCGTTAATTTGCTGCAGCTCGTCCGGCATAGCATCGAGCCAGTTCAGCCACTGGCGGCAATGTTCCAGCAGATGCTGCCCGGCAAGCGTCAGGCTCACCGAACGGGTGGTGCGCAGAAAAAGCTGTGTGCCGACCTGCTCCTCCAGCGTTTTGATGCGGTAGCTTATCGCCGCCGGTGTTTTATGTAACGCGCTGGCGGCACGGGAGAAGCTCTCCGTCTCCGCAACCCGAATAAACGTTCGAATAGTTTCCTGATCCAGCATGATCCCTCCCGCATTGCAATGTCTGTAGCCAGTCCAGCGCCACCACCATGCCGGTCAGTATATCCGCGCCGGAGGTATGCCCGACAGACAATAAACGTCGAATGGTGGGGAGCGAGTTACGTCCCGACTGCAGGTGTCGCAACACGCGTAATACCGGGGTGGAGAACATTCCCTCTCTGGCGCTATTAAGATAACTACAGCTTACAGAAGTTGTCAGAAAAGCGAGTTGACCGGCAGGGGGTAAAAACGCGGTTCCCTGCAATCTTGCGGCCCAGGGAGTCGTCCACAGCACCGCCATCGCACCGGTAAGCATATCATCGCCGCCGGGAGTGAGCCCCGGCCCCTTGCCGATAAGCATTGACCACTCCGGTACACCACCTCGGTGCCAGATCTGCAACCCATCCCGCAGCAACCGGTAATCTTCCTGCTCGCTGTTAAGTTCATGGAGAGAACCGCACAGGCCGGTTGGAGCCTGCAGCGAAGAGAGCGCCGGGCGGCATAGCTTCCCACGCCCTGCCGTCAGCGCCAGTACTCGCCGGGCGCGCAGCACCATGCCGTCGCCCTGCAGACGCAGGCCCTGCTTTTCAACGTGTTGAAGCGTGGAGATTAAGGAGAAGTCGCGTGTCGACAGCAGCAGCCCGCCGGGCCCCATGCCTTTGCCATAGCGCCAGAAGGTCAGCAACTGCCCGTTGCGATGGGAAAAGTTTACCGCCTGAGTAAAGCGGCTGTGCAGGCTCCAGTAACCATCGGCGAGACGATCGAGCCCGGCACAGGCTAGTGCATCAATGTTCATAACGAATCAACTCCGGGGCGGCCTGCGCCGCCCCTACCTGTCAGGCGCTGATATGATGCAGCTCTGCCAGTGCTTCCAGCGCTTTTTCAAAGCACAGCAGCGGCGCACGCACGGTGCCTGCCCCCACCTGCCCGATCCCGGCTTCGCGGTGGGCAATACCGGTGTTGATAAGCGGCGTAATACCGGTTTCGACTACCCGACGAACGTCCAGACCGAGACAGGCACCTTTGAAATCCCACGACGGGATCTGGAACAACGGGTTATGGTCGAGATAAATTTCAGCCATCTCCTCTGATGTTTCCAGCGCAGCCCCCATACCGCCGGCACCAACAAAGCGCGTAACGCCCGGGGCCGCAATCATCGCAGCGCCGCCGATACCCAACGTTTCGGTAATCGCACTGTCGCCGATATCCGGGTTCGCGTCGGCCTGGCTGTAGCCGGTGAAGAACAGCCCCTGCGGCGTATTCACCGGAGCAGTAAACCAGCGATCGCCGGTGCCGCTAACGCGGATCCCGAACTCACGACCGTTTCGCGTCATGGCGGTGACAACCGATCCGGCTTTGATTTCTGCCGCAGCGTCCATCACCGCTTTGCTGTAGGCCATCGCCAGGTTCAGGAAGAACTGGTCGGTGACGCTCAGGAACTGCAGCACATCGGCAAGCTCGGCTTTATCGCGATCAAGACGGGCGATAACCGGCGACAGCGCGCGCAGCAACAACGAAGAAGCGGCGATATTACGTTGATGGAACTCATCACCCATGGTGATAGCCTGCGCCATCATGGCGGTCAGATCCACGCCACCTTCCATCTCGCTGAGCGCTGCCTGTAGCACCGGAGCTAAGGTATCGCGCATCCAGCGCAGACGCTGCTGCACGTCTTCGCCGTAGGCACCAAAGCGCATCACCTTACCAATGCCTTCGTTCAGGTTGCAGCAGGCCTCATTGCCGTGCACCACATCACGCACCACCAGCACCGGCATGGTCGCCGAGGTAATACCGCCCATGGGACCCACTGCGCCCACATGGTGGCATGGAATAAACTCGACTTCGCCCTGCTCCAGCAGACGCACCGCGTCGGCTTCACTGCTCGCCCAACCTTCAAACATGGCCGCGCCGATACAGGCTCCGCGCATTGGTCCGGTCATATCCTGCCACGCGATCGGCGGCCCGGCGTGCAGCAGCTTGCGCCCCTGCGCCAGCACCGGCACCGCTTCTTTCGCCGGGCGAACCGCTATCCAGTGAGGACGCGCTGCTTTAATTCGTTCAATGATGGCTTCGTTAGCCTGCGCAATTGATGAATACATATCCGTACCTCTGAACTTAACGTAACTGTTTGAGTAAACTGGCGAGACGCGCGTTACCACCGGCAACGGGCGCCCACTGATAGTGCACAACCGGCGTGTTGCTGCTTTGCAGATCCAGCGCGAAGCTACGCAGCCCGGCGTTGATCACCTGCACCCCGTCGAGCAGTGAATAATGCACATCGTGATGGGTATGGGCCTGCTGATGGGTAAGACTCACCGCCAGCAGCACCGCCTCTTCCAGGGTTTCCGCCACCGCGATACCTGCCTCACGTAGCTTTTCGCTTTGCCCGGAGCGCCCCTGCGGATCCTGCTCGGTACCGGTTAAGGTCGCGATGGTGACCAGCGGTGCGTTTGTTCCACGTTTCGCCTGCAGTTGTGCAATAGCATCCACCACGGCTCCGGCAGGATCTTCACAGGCGCCGTAGCCCAACACCACGTCGAGCAGCAGCACGCCCACTTCTGGCTGCGTCGCCAGCTTTTCGATTTCGATAGTGCGGGTCGTCGGGTCGATCATCGGATGCGGACGGCCCAGGGTGTAGCTGTCATCGCCAAGATCGACAATACGATGGCCACCCTGCGCCAGCATGACGCCGTCCGGGTGGTCTGTGCTGAGAGGAATGCCGAGGCTTGCGGAAAGCAGCATCGCCGCTTCGGCTGCCAGTGTGCCACCGGCATACAGGCCATGAATGGTTTTCCCGGCGACCATCGGTTGCAGGCCACGCTGTTGCTCAACGTGCGCCAGCAGCACCGCCAGACGCGCAGCGTCAGACAGCGACGTTGCCAGCCAGACGTTACCTTCGCGGCGCTGCTCCGGTTTGCTCCCGAGGAACAACGCCACCACCGGTTTATTCAGGGTTTGCATCGCCGTGATAATGCGTTGACGAACTTCTGCGGCCGGGGGCTTAGAGACAAAGGTAATCACCTGCGTGGCGTCGTCACCGGCCAGCATCTCCAGCGCGGTCAGCGCGCTGATACCGCCAACGTCGGCGCTTAAATCACGCCCGCCAAGACCAATGGCGTGGGAGATCCCCTGCTGGTGCAGGGCAATCTGCGAAGTTATCTCCTGGATCCCGGTGCCGGATGCACCGATGACACCGATATCCCCTTTCGGCAAGACGTTGGCAAACGCCAGCGGGCTACCGGCGATCATCGCAGTGCCGCAGTCCGGCCCCATGACAATGAGGCCGCGGGATTGCGCCAGCTTTTTCAGCTCCACTTCCTGCGCCAGCGGCACGTTGTCGGAGAACATCATCACGTTTTTATCTGCGAGCAGCCCTTCACGAGCCACGTCTGCGGCATACTCGCCCGCTACCGACACCAGCAGAAGATTAGCCTGCGGCAGTTTCTGGCAGGCACTCTCCCAGCGGCGCGCTTTCACCAGTTGGCTGGAGCTACCGGACGCATTGGCGATGGCGTTCAGCTCTTTCTCAAGCTGCTCACGGATAAGATCCATGATCCCCGGCACTTCCTGGGTCGTGCGCACCGCAACACAAATATCGTTCGGCGTCGCACTGGCGAAGTCGTCATGCCAGAACCCGGTAGAATCGAGCATCGATTTATTAGCCGGCGTTCCCATCATCACGGACACCTGATCGACCTCCGGGCGTTCGCTTAATTTGCGAGAAATAATCATCAGGCTGACGGAGTCCTGAAAACTTCCCTTCTTAATAAAGGCGTAAATCATTACCGCTACCTCTTTATGAACGTTTTTCTTTTAAAAACAGCATACTGATAAGCCCCACCACCAGAAGCGCAGCAGAGACATAGAAACTGGACGCCAGGCTGCCGGTAATATCACGGGCAGCACCGGCAATAATCGGCGCCAGAATGGAGGAGCTCATACCAATGAAATTGAACAGACCGAAGGCGGTGCTGTAGTTGTTCTCATCCACGCTGTCCGCAACCAGCGCCACCAGCACCGGATCGAGCGCCAGTTTGCCCACCAGGCCATAGATGCAGAGCGCCACGATGACCCCGGTCATGCTCGGCATCCAGACGATGGAGAGCATGCTGAGAATTGCCACCGGCACCAGGAACATAATCAGCGGTTTGCGGCGACCTAATTTGTCGGAAAGACTGGAGAATAACAGTGCGCCGGGAATAGATATCCACGCCACCAGCGAAGAAATAAACCCGGTTTCACTACCGGCAATTCCACGCTCATTTTGCAAATAATAAGGAAGCCAGGTCAGAATAACGAAGAATCCAAACAGGCTACAGAACACCATAATATAAGTCAGAATAAGGTTGCGGTTTTTCAGTAAATCGCTGAATTTACCTTTTTTAACCGCCTGACCATTTTCATCTTTGCTGCGTTTTTTCTCTTTTACGAATAGCCAGATGGCAACCCCCACCAGAATAGAAGGGATAGCCATGGCGTAAAACGGCATACGCCAGGAGTAACCTTTATCGTAGACCAGCCAGCTTGAGGTCATCAGACCGAGGGCAATACCGAACGCCATCCCGCTATTGATAATCGCACTACCAAGAGAACGGTATTTTTTCGGGATCTGCTCTGAAGAGAGGCCATACTGCGGGCCGTAATAGGTGCCTTCGCCAGCCCCGGTCACCACGCGGGCGAACAGCAAGGTGGTCCAGGTCTTGGCCCATCCGGTCACAGCAGTGAAGGCGCCAAACAGAATAAAGCCCGGTACCAGCACCTTTTTCTTACCAATTTTGTCGCCCAGTACCCCGGCCGGGACCTGCAGCAGCGCATAGGAGAAGTAGAATACCGAGTTCAGGATCCCAAGCTGGGTGCCGGTTAAACCAAACTCTTTTTCCAGTTCACCCATCACCGGGTTAAGAATGGTGCGATCGGCATACATAAAGATCCACCCTAACCAGAACAGGAATACCGTTACCCACCATGCGGGTATCCCTCTTTTTTTCGGCACATCGGCCACTTCACACGATCCAGACATAAGCAATCTCCCGGTAATCATTACCGTTGAATACCTCAGTCAATGAGGTTTGATGTTTAACTGTCTTCAACTTATCGGGTCGTAGCACTATTTCATTTGCGCGAAATCACACTATATCCATTGTTATAAATTACTGAGCATTACCCATGTGATTATTAAAAAAACTCTAATAATGATTATTAAATATCGTTAAATAAAAACCACACTAGCATAAAACATTAGCGAGATATTTTTACCAATAGATGAATTCCTCTTACGATCACAATTTAAATTAATAAATCTTATATTTTGAGGGGGAAATATTTCTATTATTTGAGGTCAGAATGAAAAAGAAACTGGTCATTGCGCTGGGTGGTAACGCATTGCTACAGCGCGGAGAAGCATTAAGCGCCGAGAACCAACAGCGCAGCATTCAGCTGTTCGCCAGAATGGTCTCTGAACTGGCGCGTGACTATCAACTGGTCATCGTCCACGGCAACGGCCCGCAGGTGGGTTTACTGGCGCTGCAGAATGCGGCCTATCGTGAGTCTCCGGCGTGGCCGCTGGATATTCTGGTCGCAGAAAGCCAGGGGATGATTGGTTACGCCATCGCCGAAGGGGTTTCTCAGTACGCCGACGCCCTGCCGGTGACGACACTTCTGACCCGCGTGGTGGTGGATCCGGAAGATGAAGCCTTCCAGGCTCCGGGGAAATTTATCGGCCCGGTCTATCCGGCGGAACAAAAAGCAGCGCTCGAGCAACAGCATGGCTGGCAGGTGAAAGCGGATGGGCAGTACGTTCGCCGGGTTGTCCCCTCCCCTGCACCACTGAAAATTGTCGACAGCGCGGCGATTGAAACACTGATGGCCGCCGGGCATCTGGTTATCTGCTGCGGCGGTGGCGGTATTCCGGTGGTGGAGCATGAACACGGCTATCAGGGCGTAGAAGCGGTAATTGATAAGGATTTGACCGCCGCGGTGCTGGCACAGTCCATCGATGCCGATATGCTGCTTATTCTCACCGACGCCGATGCCGTCTATCAGGACTGGGGCACGCCGCAGGCGCGTGCATTGCGGAAGGTGACGATTGAAGAGTTAGCGCCCTTTGCCGCACCCGACGGCGCGATGGGGCCGAAAGCCGCCGCGGTTATCCAGTTCGTTCGCCGTAGCGGAAACCCGGCCTTTATCGGAGCGCTAAAAGATGCGCCGCAGATCCTCAGCGGAGAAAAAGGCACCTGCATTCACTAAAAAAATGGCTTCCCGAGGGAAGCCATTTTATTGCCATCAGGCAGATTACAGTACGTCTACCGCGTTCAGTTCTTTGAACGCCTGCTCCAGACGAACGATCATGCTGCTCTGTGCAGCACGCAGCCATACGCGCGGATCGTAGTACTTCTTGTTCGGCTGGTCTTCGCCTTTCGGGTTGCCCAGCTGACCTTGCAGGTAAGCTTCGTTGGTTTTGTAGTACTGCAGGATACCGTCCCAGGTCGCCCATTGGGTGTCGGTATCGATGTTCATTTTCACAACGCCGTAGCTCACGGAATCTTTGATTTCCTGAGCAGAAGAACCGGAACCGCCGTGGAACACGAAGTTCAGGCTGTTGTGCGGCAGGTTGTGTTTCTTAGAAACATATTCCTGAGAATCACGCAGGATAGTCGGGGTCAGAACCACGTTACCCGGCTTGTACACGCCGTGTACGTTACCGAAGGAAGCAGCGATGGTGAAACGCGGGCTGATTTTGCTCAGTTCAGTGTACGCGTAATCAACGTCTTCCGGCTGGGTGTACAGTGCAGAAGCGTCCATGTGGCTGTTGTCCACGCCGTCTTCTTCACCACCGGTGCAACCCAGTTCGATTTCCAGGGTCATGCCGATTTTGGACATGCGAGTCAGGTACTTAGAGCAGATCTCGATGTTCTCGTGCAGAGACTCTTCGGACAGGTCAATCATGTGAGAAGAGAACAGCGGCTTACCGGTGGCTGCGAAGTGTTTTTCACCCGCGTCCAGCAGACCGTCGATCCACGGCAGCAGTTTCTTAGCGCAGTGGTCAGTGTGCAGGATAACCGGAACACCGTAATGCTCAGCCATCTGGTGAACGTGATGCGCGCCAGAGATAGCACCCAGGATTGCAGCGCCCTGAGGAACGTCGGTTTTCACGCCTTTACCCGCGATGAACGCAGCGCCACCGTTGGAGAACTGAACGATAACCGGTGCTTTAACTTTTGCTGCGGTTTCCAGAACGGCGTTGATGGAGTCAGTCCCCACGCAGTTAACAGCTGGCAGAGCAAAGTTATTTTCTTTTGCTACCTGGAACACTTTCTGAACGTCATCACCAGTGATCACGCCAGGTTTTACGAAATCAAAAATTTTAGACATGTTACGTAGTCCTGTATCTTCGGCCGTTAGAAATGGGTGCGTGCTTGTATAGCGCGCTGAAAAATGGGCAGGTTTCCCTGCCCTTTAGGTCTTACTTCTTAGCGCGCTCTTCGAGCATTGCTACTGCTGGCAGTACTTTACCTTCCACGAATTCGAGGAATGCGCCGCCGCCAGTGGAGATGTAGGAAATCTTGTCAGAGATACCGAACAGGTCGATAGCGGCCAGCGTGTCACCGCCGCCTGCGATAGAGAACGCGTCGCTGTCAGCAATGGCGTTAGCCACGATTTCGGTACCTTTACGGAAGTTCGGGAACTCGAACACGCCAACCGGGCCATTCCACAGAATGGTTTTGGCATTTTTGAGGATATCTGCCAGTTTCTGTGCAGAAACATCACCGAGGTCCAGGATCTGCTCTTCATCTTTGATGTCGTTAACAGATTTCAGGGTCGCGGTGGCGGTTTCAGAGAACTCGGTCGCCACGCGAACGTCAGTCGGAACCGGGATATCGCAGGTCGTCAGCAGGCGTTTAGCTTCGTCAACCAGGTCTGCTTCGTACAGGGATTTACCCACGTTGTGGCCTTGAGCGGCAACGAAGGTGTTAGCGATACCGCCGCCGACGATCAGCTGGTCAGCGATTTTGGACAGAGAATCCAGAACGGTCAGTTTGGTAGAAACTTTAGAACCACCGACGATAGCAACCATCGGGCGAGCCGGTTCTTTCAGCGCTTTACCCAGAGCGTCAAGCTCAGCGGCCAGCAGCGGGCCTGCACAAGCAACATCAGCAAATTTGCCGATACCGTGGGTAGAGGCCTGCGCGCGGTGCGCGGTACCGAATGCATCCATCACGAACACGTCGCACAGTGCAGCGTATTTCTTAGACAGCGCTTCGTCGTCTTTTTTCTCGCCTTTGTTGAAGCGAACGTTTTCCAGAACCACCAGTTCACCAGCAGCAACGTCAACGCCGTCGAGGTAGTCTTTCACCAGGCGAACCGGGCTGGAAAGTTTTTCTTTCAGGTAGTTAACTACCGGAAGCAGAGAGAATTCTTCGTTGTACTCGCCTTCGGTCGGACGACCCAGGTGGGAGGTAACCATCACTTTCGCGCCTTGTTTCAGGGCCAGTTCGATGGTCGGCAGAGATGCACGGATACGCGCGTCGCTGGTCACTTTCCCTTCTTTAACCGGCACGTTCAGATCCGCACGGATGAAAACGCGTTTGCCAGCCAGATCCAGATCGGTCATCTTAATTACAGACATGGTGAATCCTCTCATTGATTCATAAAGTTTTGCAGACGCATTCGCGTCTTACCTGAAACCAATAGCTGCCATCGCCAACGTGGTGTCGAGCATTCGGTTGGCAAAGCCCCATTCATTATCACACCAGACCAGCGTTTTGATGAGGTGCGCACCACTCACTCGCGTCTGCGTTCCATCAACGATGGCGCTGTGCGGATCGTGGTTAAAATCGGTGGAGACCAACGGCAATTCCGTATAGTCAACTATACCATGAAATGCTCCCAGCGCTGCTTTTTGCAGCAAGCTGTTGACTTCACAGGATTTTACCGGATTTTTCACCGTCACGCTAAGGTCGATCGCCGTCACATTTATCGTTGGAACTCGCACCGCAATCGCTTCAAAACGGTCATTAAACTGCGGGAAAATACGGGTGATCCCCGCCGCCAGTTTTGTATCAACCGGAATGATGGACTGACTCGCGGCACGCGTACGGCGCAAATCCGGATGATAAGCGTCAATCACCTGCTGATCGTGCATGGCAGAGTGAATGGTAGTTACCGTCCCCGACTCGATGCCAAAAGCATCATCTAACAATTTGATGACGGGGATTATGCAGTTTGTAGTACAGGAGGCGTTGGAGACAATGCGATGCTCGGCGCGAAGCTCGTCCTGGTTCACACCAAAGACGACGGTGGCGTCAAGATCGTTGCTGCCGGGATGAGAAAAGAGCACTTTCTTCGCGCCAGCCGCGAGGTGCGCTTCACCGTCTTCACGAGTGCCATACACGCCGGTGCAGT
Source organism: Yokenella regensburgei ATCC 49455 (assembly GCF_000735455.1). GTDB lineage: Bacteria > Pseudomonadota > Gammaproteobacteria > Enterobacterales > Enterobacteriaceae > Yokenella > Yokenella regensburgei. The sequence goes on from NZ_JMPS01000040.1 coordinate 49,688, forward strand.
CGAGTACGACATCCACACCCAGCTCCCGCCACGGCAGCGCATCAATACTGCGCTCGTGGAGCAGACGAATTGCATCGTCACCGACGTACAGTTGCTCGTTCTCCTGACGGACATCCCAGGCAAAGCGGCCGTGGCTGGTGTCGTACTTCAATAAATGCGCGATGCCGGTAGCATCGGCAAGCTCATTGATTGCCACCACGGTGATTTCCGCCCGGCGTCCGGATTCATACAGTGCACGAACCACGTTACGCCCGATGCGACCAAAGCCATTAATCGCTACGCGTACGGTCATAGGTCTCTCGCTAGACTTTCCCTGATTTGAGGTGGCAAACAGAGTAATGCAGCCACGCCCTGAGGGAAACCTTGCCTGTCACAAACTGCGACTGATTGATTATTTGTCGAACATTTAATCGACTGAAACGGTTCAGCTAGAATAAGCGAAACCAAGAATAAAAGGAATGATTGTCCAGACAAAGAAGCCAGTTATCTGACATTCGTCACATTTTCTTTGGAATAATTGACGGGCGATTTCAGAGATTCAGGAATAGCAGGAACAGGAAGCGGAGGTGAGGAAAAAACAAAACGGTAACCCAATGGCTACCGTTTTTTGTGTTTGCCCCTCGCCCATGAGGAGAGGGTCAGAGGGCGGGCTAAAGCCTGCCCCTGCAAACGATTACAGCAGTTCTTTCGCTTTCGCGACTACGTTTTCGACGGTGAAGCCGAACTCAACGAACAGCTGTTCCGCCGGAGCTGATTCACCGAAGGTGGTCATGCCGACGATAGCGCCGTTCAGGCCCACGTATTTGAACCAGTAGTCAGCGATACCCGCTTCAATGGCCACACGGGCAGAAACGGCTTTCGGCAGTACGGATTCACGGTACGCGGCATCCTGCTTCTCGAACGCGTCGGTAGACGGCATGGAGACCACGCGCGCTTTCACGCCTTCGGCAGTCAGTTTTTCCCACGCGGCAACCGCCAGCTCAACTTCAGAGCCGGTCGCGATGAAGATAAGCTGCGGCTGACCGTCGCAATCTTTCAGCACGTAACCACCGCGAGCGATATCCGCCAGCTGTTTCTCGGTACGATCCTGCTGTGCCAGGTTCTGACGGGAGAGGATAAGCGCGGTCGGGCCATCGTGACGCTCAACGCCATATTTCCATGCCACAGCAGATTCAACCTGGTCACACGGACGCCACAGGCTCATGTTCGGCGTCACGCGCAGAGAGGCAATCTGCTCAACCGGCTGGTGAGTCGGGCCATCTTCGCCAAGACCGATAGAGTCATGGGTGTAAACCATCACCTGACGCTGCTTCATCAGCGCAGCCATACGTACCGCGTTACGCGCGTACTCGACGAACATCAGGAAGGTGGAGGTGTACGGCAGGAAACCACCGTGCAGGGAGATACCGTTAGCGATAGCGGTCATACCGAATTCGCGCACGCCGTAATGGATGTAGTTACCCGCTGCATCTTCGTTGATTGGCTTAGAACCAGACCACAGGGTCAGGTTAGAAGGTGCCAGGTCAGCGGAACCGCCAAGGAACTCAGGCAACAGCGGGCCAAAGGCTTCAATCGCGTTCTGAGAAGCTTTACGGCTGGCGATTTTCGCCGGGTTAGCCTGCAGCTTAGCGATCCACTCCTGCGCTTTCGCGGCGAAGTCAGCCGGCATTTCACCCTTCATACGACGGGTAAATTCAGCGGCTTCCTGCGGGAAGGCTTTCGCATAAGCAGCGAACTTCTGGTTCCAGGCAGATTCTTTCGCCTGGCCTGCTTCTTTAGCATCCCACTGCGCATAGATTTCAGACGGGATTTCGAACGGAGCGTATTTCCAGCCCAGCTGTTCACGAGTTGCAGCAACTTCTGCATCACCCAGCGGCGCGCCGTGGGAGTCGTGAGTACCGGCTTTGTTCGGAGAACCGAAACCGATAATGGTTTTGCACATCAGCAGGGACGGTTTGTCGGTCACTGCACGCGCTTCTTCAACCGCACGTTTGATAGCGGCCGCGTCATGACCGTCTACGCCACGCACAACGTGCCAGCCGTAGGCTTCAAAGCGCTTCGCGGTATCGTCGGTGAACCAGCCTTCAACGTGACCATCAATGGAGATACCGTTGTCGTCGTAGAACGCAACCAGTTTGCCCAGTTTCAGGGTGCCCGCCAGGGAGCACACTTCGTGGGAGATACCTTCCATCATGCAGCCATCGCCCATGAAGGCGTAGGTGAAGTGATCAACGATGTCGTGACCCGGACGGTTAAACTGTGCTGCAAGGGTTTTCTCTGCGATAGCCATACCTACGGCGTTGGCAATACCCTGACCCAGCGGACCAGTAGTGGTCTCAACACCGGCGGTGTAACCCACTTCCGGGTGGCCCGGCGTTTTGGAGTGCAGCTGACGGAAGTTCATCAGCTCAGACATCGGCAGGTCGTAGCCGGTGAGGTGCAGCAGGCTATAAATCAGCATAGAGCCGTGGCCATTGGACAGCACGAAACGGTCGCGGTCTGCCCAGGCTGGGTTCTGCGGGTTGTGGTTCAGGAAATCACGCCACAGGACTTCGGCAATGTCAGCCATGCCCATCGGGGCACCCGGGTGACCAGACTTGGCTTTTTGTACTGCGTCCATGCTCAACGCACGAATAGCATTGGCAAGCTCTTTACGTGAGGACATTTTGACTCCAGATCGGACTGTTGAAGGCCATGCCAAAACGACTTGACGACAGCGCGTTTTGGGCTATGCCGGAAAAAAGTGTGAACAATGTAACCCAAGCGGCTGGTCATGTACATGGAGCATCCTTTTGGCCCTTAAGAAATCTCTGGATCACGCTCGCATGTTGCGCAATCTGCTCGCTCGCTTGTTGTTATTTTCTTTATACTTCCGCCACGGTCCGTTGCCGAAGGCGGCAGATCTTTTTTTCAGAATCATCACAACCTGGTCGTGCGGAAGAGAACCAAATGAAAATTCGCCTTGCTTTAGTCGCTGTTGGGATGGCTACGCTGTTAACCGGCTGCCAGAATATGGATTCAAACGCGCTGCTAGGCTCAGGCGCCGAGGCGTTTCAGGCCTGGTCCCTGTCGGATGCCCAGGTTAAAGCCCTGAGCGATCAGGCCTGTAAAGAGATGGATTCCAAAGCGACCATCGCCCCGGACACCAGTGATTACGCCAAACGCCTCGGCAAAATTGCCGCCGCATTGGGCGACAACATCAATGGTCAACCGGTGAACTACAAGGTTTATGTGGCTAAAGACGTGAACGCCTTTGCCATGGCAAACGGCTGTATCCGCGTCTACAGCGGCCTGATGGACATCATGAACGACAACGAAGTTGAAGCGGTTATTGGCCACGAGATGGGCCACGTTGCGCTCGGCCACGTGAAGAAGGGTATGCAGGTGGCGCTCGGGACTAACGCCCTGCGCGCGGCAGCAGCTTCAGCGGGCGGTATGGTCGGCAGCCTGTCACAATCGCAGCTTGGCGATCTCGGTGAAAAACTGGTGAACTCACAGTTCTCTCAGCGCCAGGAGTCCGAAGCGGATGACTACTCTTACGATCTGTTGCGCAAACGCGGCATCAACCCATCGGGTCTGGCCACCAGCTTCGAGAAACTGGCGAAACTGGAAGCGGGCCGTCAGAGCTCCATGTTTGACGATCACCCGGCCTCTGCGGAACGTGCCCAGCACATCCGCGACCGTATGGCAGCAGACGGAATTAAGTAAGTTTTCTCTCTGACCCTCTCCCTAAGGGAGAGGGTTTTCTGTCTGTCAATACAGCGTTTTCTGCGGCGGTCCGGCAAAGCGCAGGGCACCGATTTTGTCCATCCGAACTTCCACCACCGACGGCCCCGGCGTTGCCAGTGCTTCCGTCATCACCGCCTGAAAATCATCCGCACTTTCGACGCTCCACGCCTGCAATCCCATAGCCTGTGCCAGTTGGGTGAAATCCGGGGTGTGCAGCTCGTTGTAATACTGACGTCCACCGAAGTATTTATCCTGGATGCCGCGCATCACGCCATAGCCGCCGTCATTCATGATAAGCAGTGTGAGGTTAGCCTTCTCCTGCGCCATCGTCGCCATTTCACCAAGGTTCAGACTAAGCCCGCCGTCGCCAACCAGGCCAACGACCTTACGTCGTGGGTTTGCTACCGCGGTGCCAATCGCCATCGGCAGTCCCATGCCGATCGCCCCTGCCAGCGAATGAATATTGCAAAGCGGAGCCTGCGCCCGGAACAGACGGCTGCCCCACAGGCTGCCGGAAACGGTGATATCTCGCACCAGGATCCCGTCAGCGGGTAACGCACTGGCGATGGCGTCACTGAGGCGGGCGTAAGGTCCGCACTGCTCGCGTAGCCCCTGTTCGGCGATAGACACCGCTTCGCGCACCTGCAGATCCCACTGCGTGTTGCCCCATACCCGGCCCTGCACCCTTGAGGCCAGCGCGGTGAGTAATTCACGGCAGTCCGCCGTCAGGGTGTTTTCCATCAGGTAATTACGGCTCGCCGCCGCCGGATCGATATCAATCTGAACTCGCGGCTCCGGCAGCGCCAGCGTCCAGGAGCGCGTTTCGTTGCTGCGCAGGCGAGACCCAGCCACCAGGGTAAAATCACACTGCCCCAGCAGCGCTTCAACCGACGGCGAGTTATGAAACGCCCGCAGGCTCGCCGGGTGCGAATCGGCTAAAATGCCACGCCCATGGGTGCTGGAAATCACCGTCATTCCAGCATCTGCCAGCTTTTTGACCGCATCCAGACAATGCAGCGCCCCACCGCCCAACCACAGCAGCGGCTGTTTCGCACGGTTGAGCTGCGCCCACAGCGCATCAACATCGGCGTCGTTCACCACGGCAGCCGGTGTCGGTTTCACCGGCATCGTCACCAGTGAACGCGGTATCATCGCGCTCTGAATATCGATGGGGATTTCTACCGAGACGGGTCCGCACGGCGGCGTCTGCGCCTCCTGAATTGCCTTATGCAGAATGGCGATGGCCTGGTTAGCGCTGCTGACGCGATACGCCCGTTTTGAGCTTGCCTTCAGGAACGTCAGCTGATCGCGGGTTTCGTGGATAAACCCGGTGTCGGCATCAAGCCAGGCTTTCTCCACCTGACCGGTCAAATGCAGCAGCGGCGTCGAGGCGTTCAGCGCTTCTACCAGCGCCCCCACCGCGTTGCCAGCCCCGGCCCCCGTGCTGGTCAGCGCGACCCCAAGCCCGGTGAAACGCCCATGGGCATCCGCCATGGTCACTGCCCCGGCCTCGCCGCGGGAAGGGACAAAACGAATTTTCTCTCGCTGACCAATCGCATCGGCAATCGGCAGGTTGTGAATAGAGATAACGCCGTACAGCGCGTCAACCTGATAGTGTTCAAGTGTTCTGGCGATGGCCTCGCCCACGGAAATCATGTCACTCATAGCTCACCCTTTTTTTAGTCGCACCAGTGGTTGATGCCGTTCCCCGTCGCCAGATAAACGCTCTTCTGCTGCATCCAGGCTTTAAGTCCCTGAATGCCCTTCTCGCGGCCCAGACCGCTCTCTTTGAAACCACCAAACGGGGTTGAAACAGAGAAAACTTTATAGGTGTTGATCCACACCGTTCCGGCCTCCAGCTGTTCACTCAGGCGCAGCGCGCGCCCGCTGTCGCGCGTCCAGATACCGGCTGCCAGGCCGTATACCGAATCGTTCGCTTCCGCGATAAGCTCGGCTTCATCGCGAAACGGCATGGCTACCAGCACCGGGCCGAAAATCTCCTCCCGGCAGGTACGCGCCTGATTGTTCAGTCCTTCGATAATGGTCGGCTGGAAGTAGCTACCACCAGCAAGCTGTGGATCCGCCGGAACCTCACCGCCGCACAGCACCCGGCCACCCTCCTGCTGGGCCAGCGCCACGTAGTTCATCACGCTCTGGCGATGTTTCTGGTTGATAAGCGGGCCGACGTGGGTGCCTTCGGTAAACGGGTTACCAATGCGCAAACCGCGCGTCAGCTCCAGCAGACGGGCCATCAGCGGTGCATATACATGCTGATGAACAAACAGTCTTGAACCGGCGATACAGGCCTGGCCGCCGGAGCTGAAGATGCCATAGCAGATACCGCGCGCGGCCTGCTCGATATCTGCGTCTTCCAGCACGATGGTTGGCGATTTACCGCCAAGCTCTAATGACGCCGGGATCAGTTTTTCTGCCGCCACATGCGCCAGATGACGGCCGGTGTTTGTACCGCCGGTAAACGAGATTTTGCGCACCCTCGGATGGCGCGCCAGCGCGTCACCAATCACCGATCCTTTACCCGGCAGCACGCTCAGTAATCCTGCGGGGAGCCCGGCTTGCTCGAAGATGCGCGCCAGCTCCAGCGCCATCAGTGGCGTTGCTTCGGCAGGCTTGAGGATCACCGCGTTTCCCGCCGCAATCGCCGGGGCAATTTTCTGCATTTCGCTGGCGATGGGGGAATTCCACGGCGTAATGGCGGCCACCACGCCCAGCGGCTCATAGCGGCTGAAGGTCAATACCTGCGCAATACGCGGCGTTGGCAGCTCGCCCTCCAGCAGTTCGCAGGCGGCGGCAAAATAGCGGGCGGTTCCGGCAGCGCTCAGCACCAGTCCCCGGGTTTCCGCCAGCGGTTTACCGTTATCACGGCTCTGCATCTGCGCCAGTTCGTCCACCCGCGCCTCTATCTCGTTCGCGACGTGGTGCAAAATCCTCGCCCGCTGGTGCGGCAGCGCGTTGCGCCAGGCCGGTGCTCGCCAGGCACGTTCACCTACCGCAATCGCCTCTTCGAGATCGTCGAGGCTTGCTGCATTAAGCGTGGCGTTGAGCGATCCATCTGCCGGGAAGTGACTCTGCAGAACCTCCCCGCCACCCGGGCGCCATTTCCCACCAATGAAAATATCGAGAGCTTTCATGTTGTGTCCTTATTGCTGCGCCAGTTCACGACAGGCGCGCACCGCGCTCAGCGCCGCCAGCGTCGAGGTTTTCGGGTTACTGGCGAGCGGCAGCCCGCTCAGTTCAATATGAAATTCACCGAACAGCCCTTCCACATGCAGCGTGTGCGTATTGCGGGTAGTTGTCGGGTCAACCATCAGTTGCACGCGGGTTTCATCCATACCGATGCCGCCCAACGCTACGGTTGCCGCCACGTTGGCATTGGCTGGAAACAGACGCGCTGCCTCCCGCGCACTGCCTTCAAAAAAGATCTGCGCGCTGCTTACGGTGTCGAGGTTGATAAGTTTTTCCGCGTGGCTGCCGCGCCAGCTGGCTGGGCTTTTGCGCGAACGGTAAACCACCCGCTGCAGCCCTCCTTCTTTCGCCGCAGATAGACCGTCAATGCCCGCAACGGCTCCGGAAAGCAGGGTCAGTCTGCCACCAGTGTTGCGCAACCGGGCTTCAAGTTCCCGGTCGGCCAGCGCCCCGGTCGAAACCACCGCCAGATGCCAGCCCCGGCGTAAGATAGCCTCACCGTATTGCGCAACGGCCTGCTGGCTGGCGCACTCCAGCACTAAATCCGGCGTATCAGCACAGTCACCCGGCGACAGCAGCGGCATTACCGTGCCGTGAAAGCGTGCCAGAATCCCGGCATGGTGGTGCTCATGCGCCACAATCCAGCCAATAGCAACCGCCCCCGGCATACGCTCAATCACCGCCTGCGCCATCGCTCCGTATCCCAACAGCATGATTTTTTTCATCTTCGCTCCCTACAGATGACGGTTAAAACCGCCCGACACGTCCAGAGCCGCGCCGGTGGTAAACGAGGCCAGCGGCGAGGCAAGGAACAGCAGCGCCTGCGCCGGTTCCTGCGGCTTGCCAAGACGCTGCATGGGGATCCCGCGCTGACGGGCAATCTCTGCCGTCCACTCACCGAAGCTCTGCTGTTTGTCGCTGCGGGCTTCAAAACGGCGTCGCCACTGGCCGGACTCCACCATGCCGAGCAGAATGGAGTTCACACGAATGCCTTTGCTAATCAGCTCCTTAGAAAGCGTCAGCGTCATGTTGAGCAGCGCCGCCCGCGCCGCCGAGGTGGCAATCATGTGCTCCTCAGGCTGAAGCGCCAGCAGGGAGTTAACGCAGGTAATCGAGGCAATATCCGAGCGCTCAAGCTGGGGGATAAACGCCTGCACCGGGTTAATGACGCCGAACAGTTTGAGTTCAGCCTCATGCAGCCAGGCCGCTCGCGGGGTATCGGCGAAGTGCGCAACATAGCCCTGACCCGCGTTATTAATAAGCATGTCGGCACCGCCGAAGCGTGTTTCCACCGCCCCGGCAAACGCCTGTATCTGCGCGTCGTCCAGCACATCGCAGCGCTGCGCCATGATTTCCGCCTGCGGATACTCGTTCATCAGCGCCGCCTGCGCGCTGGCGAGCCTGTCCGGATCTCGCCCGCAGAAAGCCACCTTTGCGCCTTCCGCCAGCAGCAGGCGCAGGGTTTCAAAACCAATACCGGATGATCCGCCGGTCACTACCGCCACCCGTCCTTCAATTTGCGCCTGCATGGCGAACTCCTTCAACGACACGTAATAATTGTTGGTTAAACGCCTGAGGGTTATCGAGATAACAGGCGTGTCCGGCTTTCGCTAACGGCTGCCAGCCCATGCCATAGCGCAGCGCCAGGCCATAAGCCATCTCGGGCGAAGTAATGCAGTCCTGCTCGCCGCACCAGACCTCAAACGGATCGCGATAATCGCCCAGCCAGCGGTGAATATCGTCATACGCCAGCATCCGCGCTGCCGCCAGATAGCCCGCTTCCGTCAGGCGGCGCATCCCGGCCGCCACCGTCGCGATATCCTCTTCGCGCGCCCCCGGGTGCAGCAGCTTCGCCGCCCTGCTTTCGGCAAGCGCCTCTACCCCGGCGCTGATTTGCGCTTCGCGCTTACGCCAGACCTGCTCGCGCTGGGCGGGTTCCGCCTGCCCGTAGCCCTGCGCCGGAGAAGCCAGTACCAGCGCCTGTACCCGCTGCGGGCGGCTGGCGGCAAAGGCGCTGGCCACCAGCGCCCCCAGCGAATGCCCGACCAGCACGACGCGCTCAATTCTTAGCGCATCCAGCAGCGCCGCCAGCGCATCGGCATAATCACTCGCCATCGCTTTGGTTACCGTCAGCATCGGGCTGTTGCCGTAGCCCGGCATATCCCAGGCCAGTACCCGACAACCCGGTAACACCATTTGCTTATGCCAGGAGGACGCCCCGGAACTGATCCCGTGCAGCAGCATCACCGGCGTACCCTCTCCCTGTTCACGAAACGCGGTCATCGTCCCCTCCTCAGTTGCGTTTGACCTGGGCTAACGGATGGTCTGCCGGATAGGTCGGGATGTGCGGCTTCGGTGTACCGAGCATGACGCACATCAGCGCCTCTTCTTCCCCGTGGTTAAACAGCCCGCGATAGATCCCGGCTGGCACGGAGATAAGGTCACGCTCGCGCAAGACGGTTTCGGTGTAATGGTCCCCGTCCTGCACCATCAGGGTGATTTGTCCCTTCAGCATGAAGAACACCTCTTCGACGTCGTCATGCAGGTGCATGGGTCCTTCGCATTTCGCGGGCAGCACCATGGTGGAGAAGGTGAAATGTTCAGCGGGAACGGTGTTGGTATCGTTCACCACGCCGGTTGCCCCGGTGCCGATATAACGCATCTGAGCGCGACGATATTTCGGGTCGAAGTCGGCCTGAAACTTCAGCGCATTCCAGTCATATTTACGTCCTTCAAAGCGGGCGATGCGCGATTCGATCCACGCCTCCATGGTCAGGTTGTCCGGTTTAACGACGGGTGGTTTGGTAACGGTTGAATCAGACATGGCAATCTCCTCAGTAGCGTGTCAGCATCGGCAGCAACAGCGCGCAGCCCAGCGCGGCCATGACCACCAGAAAGAAAAGTCCGGAATCCATACTGCCGGTGAAACTAATCAGGGCGCCCATCACCGCAGGCGACAGCGCCCCGGCAAAATTCCCCAGACCGTTGAAAATGCCGCCTGCTGTGGCACTGACCCCGGAGTGGGTGGCTTTCGCCAGCAGGGCAAAGATATTGGGTGCACCAATCCCCCACATAAAAGTGCTGAAAGCCATTGCCGCAATCACCGTCAGGGGCGTGCTGTAGTGCATCACGGCGATAAGCCCGATACCTGCACCTGCCATCGAGATAAAGCAGGCGGCGGCACGTTTATCGAGCTTGTCAGAGAGCCACGCCCCCAGCACTTCCCCCAGCAGCATGGCGATAAACGGCATAGAAGAGAGCCAGCCCGCGTGTTCGAGGTGGATCCCTTTGCCGTTGATGAGATACCCCGGCAACCAGCCGTTGATCCCCCAGAGATAGGTCAGGAAGGCGATGTTAAAGACGCAAATCATCCAGAAGTGCGGGCTAACCAGCAGCTCGCTGCGCGCCGAACGCCGGGTGTTCTGGCTCTCGGTGGCGGTTTTTCCCCGGCTTGCCAGCTGCACACCGCGCAGCCCAATACGCACCAGTACCAGCACCGGGAGCGTCAGCAGCGCCATGGTGAAGAAGGTGCTCTGCCAGCCAAAATGGTTGAGCAACGTCAGCGAAAGCGGGAAACCAATTGCCGCCCCGAACGGTGTCCCCAACAGCCACAGCATGGTGGCTCGCGCCTGCAAATGTGCCGGGAAGGTCTGGCGGATAATGGTAAAAGCCAGCGGGAACAGCGGCCCCTCGGCGATACCGAGCAGGATACGCAGCACCAGCATCAGGCTGTAGCTATGGGTAAAGCCCATCATCAGCATCAGCACGCACCACACCACCATCATGCCGGTGAGCAGGCGCAGCGGCGCAATACGGTCGCCCAATCCGCTCAGCAGGACGGAAGAGATCCCGTAGCTCAGCAGGAAGGCGCTCATGAGTAATCCAAGGCGAGTGGTATCGAAATCGAGCCCCATCGCCTGCTGGAATTCGGGGTCAACAAACAGCGCCGCGATGCTGATTTTGTCGAAGAACGCCAGCAGCACGCAGGCCAGCAGCGACAGCGGGATCGACCAGCGAACCGCTTTTTTCGGCGCGAGGGCGCCCTCACCGCGCGCGTCATCTGCCGCGGTGTTTGTCTCTAATGTGGTCATGTCTCCCCCTACGGGTACACGGGCGCTAACGCAGTGACATCAAAGAAAATTCGGGATCGTCGAGCGGCACATCGCGCAGATCCCGTCGGGCGGCTATCCAGCGCTTCGCAAGCTTAACGGTCCTTGCATCGTTAAAGGCAACCAGCTGCTCGAGGCTGCCGTCAGCCGCCAGCGAGAAGAACAAGGGGCCTTTTGGATCGCGGCGCACCACCATCCGGCAATCGGATCGCGGTACCCCGAGGATCTGAATGTTGTGCTGGTATTGATCTGACCACAGCCAGGCAGGCTCGTCGTAGCCCGGCGCGCTGTCGTTGAGCATCGCTTTGGCCGTCGCCACCGCCTGATTTTGCGCAAAGGCCCACGACTGCAGACAGAGTCCATACTGGTGGTGCTGTGCGACGTCACCGGCGGCATAAATCAGCGGATCGGACGTTCTTCCCTGCGCATCCACGATAATGCCCTGCGCCGTGGTCAGCCCCGCCTGGCGAGCCAGGCTTACGTTGAGCGTCACCCCAATCCCCACCACCACCGCGTCGAACAGTTCGCGTTTGCCATCGCACTGAATCACCGGCAGCCCGTCAGCATCTTCCAGCTCCATCGCGCCGCAGCCGCAGCGCACATCCACCCCCTGTTCGCGGTGCAGGTGCAGCAGTTCGGCAGAAACCTCAGCCCCTACCGAGCGCATGCACAGCGCAGGCTGCTGTTCAAACAGCGTGACCGCCACACCCCGTTTACGCGCTGAGGCGGCTATCTCCAGCCCAATCCAGCCGCCGCCGACGATAGCCAGTTTGGCGCAGTTGGCGAGACGCTGCTTCAGCCGCTGGGCATCCTGCCAGTGGCGCAGGGTGTACACCTGCGGGTGCTGTGCCCAACTGTCCCCCGGCAGGCGGGCGCTGCCGCCGGTCGCGATCAGCAGTTTGTCGTAGTGCAGCGTGTCACCATTGCTGAGCTGAATGCGATTCGCGGTACGATAAATCGCCATCGCGCGCAGCGGGCGATACCAGCGCAGATCAAGAGAGCGCTGCACCTCTTCACTGAACAGTCTCGGCAGTGCCGGGACCTCATCAAGCAGCGCGGCTTTCGACAACGGCGGGCGCTCGTAGAAATCCCACGGCTCGTCGCTCACCACGGCAATTTCACCGTTAAATCCCTCATCGCGCAGCGTTTTTGCCGCCCATCCTCCGGCCTGACCGCCGCCGATAATGATGATTCGTTCTGTCATAACGCCTCCGTCTTCTTCTGCTGACGACGGGTATCGTGGTCAATGCCACCCTCTACGGCCCACTCGGTAAAGGAGACCAGCGAATGTTCCAGCTCACGCGGCTGCCACTTTTCCGTCAGGTAATCATCGTTGGTGTAGTATTCGAACGCGCCGCCGGTGGGGCTATTGACGTACCAGAAATAGGCGGAAGAAACCGGGTGACGACCGGGGCCGATAAACGTGCTCCAGGCGTTACGGTTCATAGCGATACCGCCACCTGCCACTTCATGGATATCGCGCACGGTAAACGCCACGTGGTTGAGCCCACGTTTGCGGTTCGGGAGTTGCAGCAGGAACAGGTTGTGGTGACCGCCGCGCGTCTGGCAGCGCAGGAACACGGCGCGGTTGATATAACGATCGGAAACCTGAAAGCCAAGCACCTCACGATAGAAACGCTCGACTGCCGCCAGCTCTTCGACAAAAAACACCACATGGCCGATGTTGACCGGCGTGGCTTTGTCATACACCGGGCTTGGGGTGTCGATCCGACGCATATCGCCCCACTGATTAATCGGCTCGACGTGAAGCCTTACTTCCGTTTGCTGCGTCACCTGCACCCGCAGGGTCATGCCGTTCGGGTCACGGCACTCCAGCGCACCGTCGACCTCACGAAAACCCGGCTGCTTTGCAAGCTGCGGACGAAGCGCGTCAAGCGCCGCGCGGTCAGCCACCGCCCAGGTCATGCGCCGCAGGGTATTTCCGGTCTCAAACGCTGGTGGCAGGTCAGGATCATTCGTCGGTTTCAACGCCACGCTCGCGCCGCTGAGGGTAGTAAAGTGGCGCCCACCGGCGTCACCGCGCAGGCCGAAGTCCGCCATAAATTTGCTGCAATCCGCCAGGTTGTCGACGCCAAATTCCAGCTTTTCAATTCCAGTGATGCTCATAATGGGTTGCCTCTTTACCGTTCAGTTGCCTTTTTGGGGCGTATGAGGGGCCCGACGCCCGCCAGCGCCTGAATGTAATTATTTGATTTAACTCGCTTTCGCCAGATACCCCAGGAAGCCGGAGATTTTCTCTGCCGCCGCACGGACTTCGTTCAACAGGCGACGTTTATCCGTAGACGGCACTTCTTCGGCAGGTACCATGATGCTCACCACCGCCGCTACCCGCCCACTGCGATCGTAAATCGGCCAGACGATTGAGGAGATCCCCTGACGGAAGAAGGATTCACCAATGACGTAGCCGCGCACTTTGTCCTGCTGCACCATTTCCCACAGCGCTTCGCGATCGTAAAGCTGGCCCGGTACGTTGCCCGGCAGGCGCGCATCCGGGAACAGTTTTTCGTACTCTGCACGGCTAAGGTCTGTGAGAAGCACCCGCCCAAGCGAGGTGCAGTGCACCGGCAAACGTGTCCCGATACTGACCTGATTGACCCGAGAACCTGCGGCGCTAACGCGGGCCACGTAGATAATGTCGCGACCGTCGCGGATAGCCAGGTGGCTGCTACACTGGCTGCTGTCGCGCAGTTGTTCAATCACCCGTTGCCCCACCTGGGCGACATCCAGCGACGCAATGTATTCGAAGCCGAGCCGCAGCACGTTCATTCCCAATGAAAACGTGTTGGTACGCGGATTACGTTCCAGAAACCCCAGGTACTCCAGCGTCTGTACTACCCGATAGGCGGTCGCTTTCGGCATCCCCACCAGCCGGTGCATTTCGGCAAACGTCAGGTCGCGATGCTGTTCGCTGAACGCCATCAACAATTGCAAACCCCGCTCAAGTCCTGGCACCAGATATCTCGTTTCCTGCTCGTTGGCCATACCGTCTCCGCCACGCTTAGTTAAAGACAAATCCACCGTTCACCGGCAGCAGTTGCCCGGTGATAAATCCGGAAAGCGGGCTCAGGAGCCACACTACGCTGCCGGTCACATCTTCAGGCTGCTGCGCACCGCTAAGCGCCCGGCCATTTTCATACAGCTGATGGCGCTCCGCCGGGACGTACTCCGTGGCTTCAACCCGGGTAAGGCCTGGCGCAATCGCGTTGATACGTATACGTCTTTCACCCAGTTCACGCGCCATCGAACGGGTCATGGAAATCACCGCCCCTTTGCTGGCGACATACGCCATCAGGCGCGGTGCCCCCCAGAGCGCGGTATCCGACGCCACGTTGACGATGGCAGAACCTTCACGCATCAGCGGTACGGCTGCACGGGTCACAAGCCAGGTGCCTTTGACATTAACCGTCATCACCTTGTCCCACAGTGTCGGGTCGTACTCCATCATGTCTTTGCCGCCGACGCCGGTCGCCAGCGCCGCGTTATTCACCAGCCCGTCGACGGCGCCGCGTTTGCCGATGTCGCTGAATGCCAGGGCGATGGACTCTGCGTCCGCGAGATCTATCCACTGCGTCTCAACGCGATAGCCCTGCTGGCGTAAACGCTGCGCGCTTTCTGCAAGTTCACCCTTGAGGATGTCGCACAGCACCACCGTGGCCCCTTGCTGAGCGCAGGCCAGCGCGAAGTGGTAGCCCAGGCCACGCGCTGCGCCGGTAACGACGATGCGTTTGTCGTTAAGCAATCCATTCATCAGGCAGCTCCCTGCGCGGCTTCGCGCCGGGCAAGCTGCTCTTTCGCGGCTTTCTGCATCATCCGGCGCAGGCGTGAGAGCCCCACATCATGCTGATAGAGATATTCATGGTCGCGGGCGTTCGGAGCCATGTTTTCCAGCACCACGCGATCCTGCTCCAGGACTTCCCAGTGCAGTTTTTCCAGACGATTACGGTACATAAAACGCCACAGGTCACGCTGCCAGCCTTTCACGCCACGAATACGCCAGAAGAACACGCGGCAGTTGTCGTTGTCTTCCGGAACCACCATGCCGACAATCCAGAAGTGACCGCCGGGCCCGAAGCGTTTTTTGTACGGGATGGACAGGCGCATCCAGTACGCACCGCTGGAGCCCAGTTCAACCCAGTCGAAGTTAACGCCGCTCTGCCCTTTCTTCTCAAACACAAACCCGCTCGGCGTTGGCTGCAGCACCATATCGGCCTTACGGTCGCCTTCCGCCATCGAGTGCGACGACGAGTGCAGGTAGGTGCCGTGCATCGGATCCATCACGTTTTCGAGCGCGTACTGGTAATTACACTGCCACGCGGCGGTGCAGAGGAAATGGCTGTAGGTTTCGCTATCGGCAAGCTCTTCTGGGAAGCTCAGTTCGTCAGGCTGCTGGTCAGCGGTAACGCCAAACCAGAGGAAAATCGCGCCGTGGGCTTCCTGTACGTTGTAGCTGCGCACGCACTGTTGTCCCACCAGCGGGCAGCGGTCGACGGCCGGGACATCTTTAACTTCGCCACTGCCCGCCACTTCCAGGCCGTGGTACCAGCAGGCAATGCGGTCGCCGAGGTTCCAGCCCATCGACAGACGCGCACCGCGGTGCGGGCAGCGGTCCTCCAGCGCCTGAACCTGGCCATCTTTATTCCGCCATACCACAATCTGTTCCCCAAGGCGGGTGATACCCACCGGCGCGGATTGCACTTCCCAGCTCGCCAGCACCGGATACCACAGACCGCGCAGCCCTGTGTCGAGATATTGCTGAACCGTCGTTGTCATCGCCCTCTCCTCAGTATCCGTTAACCTGTAAAAATGCCTGGAAACTGCTTTCGCTCCACGCCTCGCCCTGCTGGTCATACATTTTTATTTGATTCAATCCATGAACCAGTTCCGGCAGGGTTTCGACTCCCCGTTCAAACAGGGTTTCCAGGGTGGCGATTAGCGACAGCTCCCAGCTTTCCGGCTGGCGGCTGCGGGTCTGCCAGACCAGATTCTGATACTCACCGGGTTTATGAATATTGCCGCTGCCGCCTTCCGACGGCGGCGTGAACTGGCGACTTTCCGGCAGGGATGGGTTGAACGCCCGGAATTCGCTCATACCACGCTCTCCTCGATGAAGGTAATCTGGATCTGGTTTTCAAAAATCCGTACCGGGTAACGGTTGAGGTTCCGCTCACCTGGGCCGTGCAGGCACTTCCCGGTTTTGATATCGAACACCGCTTCATGCAGCGGACATTCGACTTTGCCATCTTCAACAAATCCCTGACTTAACAGGGCATAAGCATGCGGGCAGACGTCCTCCAGTGCGTAATATTCACCGTCGATAAGATAAATGCCGATGTCTTTACCCTCGACATTGCCGCTAAAAGGAAAATCTTCCTGCACTTGCTTCGCGTCACACACGCTTATCCAGCTCATCATGATCCTCCAGCTGTAAGTTTCATATATGAAACATTGTTTCTTATTTAATACGGTCAATATAAAAGCGATCACTATTTCGTCAAGGCGTGATGTGACAAATTTGTTAAACACTTTGTGATTAATTAATTAACTGTGGAAGCGATCACGAAAAATAATGTCGATGAGAGCATCGTTTTTAAAGAAAAGCAGATCTCGCTGTTTATTGAAAAACATTCATCAATGCAAAAATGAGGGGGAAGCTATGAAATTAAGGAATGATAAATATAAAGATTGGGAAAACATGAAGTTTCACCTGTGAAACTTAAATTACAATTAACCATTAAAAACAATGAGTTTCACCAATGAACCAATTTACCCTTGTGACTATCACCTTGCAGGAAAAATAATAACCACATTTTATTATGGTATTAGCGTAAAACCTTGAGAATGATTTAAAGATGAGAAATAAAACGAGGGGTTAACTGACAGGGGATTTTGCCTGATGTCCAGAATAATATGCTGCAAAGATGCTGCCGAGTATTATTTCTCAGCAGCATTTTTATTTCAGACTTATTCGCCTTTTTTGGCAGCCTGCAGATAGAGCATTTCCAGCGCCAGGGTCGCCGCAGCCAGCGCGGTGATTTCAGACTGGTCGTATGCCGGAGCAACTTCTACCACGTCCATCCCAACGATGTTCAGGTCTTTCAGGCCGCGGACCAGCTTGATCGCGCGATCGGAGGTCAGGCCGCCGATAACCGGAGTACCGGTACCCGGTGCAAACGCCGGATCCAGACAGTCGATATCAAAGGTCAGATAAACCGGCATATCACCGACAATCTGCTTCACCTGAGCGATAACATCATCAACGCTACGATCGTTCACCTGGCCTGCGTCCAGCACGGTGAAACCATTGTCTTTATCGAACTCGGTACGAATACCGATCTGCACGGAGTGGTTCGGATCGATAAGCCCTTCGTTCGGCGCAGTGAAGAACATGGTGCCATGGTCAAACTCACAGCCGTTAGCATAGGTATCGGTGTGCGCATCGAAGTGCACCAGCGCCATTTTACCGAAGTGCTTCGCGTGGGCACGCAGCAGCGGCAGAGTGACGAAGTGGTCACCGCCGAAGGAGAGCATACGTTTACCGGCTGCCAGCAGTTTTTCCGCGTGCGCCTGCAGCTTCTCACTCATTTCACGCGCATCACCAAATGCGTACACCAGATCGCCGCAGTCCACGACGTTCAGACGTTCGCGCATATCGAAGTTCCACGGGAAGCGGTTGTGCTCCCACGCGAGGTTGGTGGACACCTGACGGATAGCCGCCGGACCATGACGACCGCCCGCGCGGCCAGATGTCGCCATATCGAACGGAACGCCGGTGATAACACAGTCAGCATCGCTGTCGTAGGGCTGGAAGTTCATTGGCAGACGCAGGAAACCAAAGGCGTTGGAAACCAGGGAGTTGTCGTACTGATGACCTAAAGTGCTCATGTCCTGACCTCTTCTAAAGTCGATACATTAAAAACAGATGAAAAAAAATCCCCTCCGCGTCGTTAGGCCCGACGAGGAAGGGATTATTCGAATTCAGTTTGTCTGCGGATTATCGCCGCAAATTCATACGGGTTCAAGCACCAGCATTATAGACAATTTCAGAATATCTGCCCCTCAGTCCTGATAAGGTAAAATTTGACCTGAAAGGCGGAATTTTAGCCTAAAACAGGTAAAATATTACCGAAAAAGAAAAAACCACAAACTAATAAAAAGGTATTATACTACCCATAAATGCGGTTTAATGATGATTAAAGGTACATTTTTACCCATGAATGATTTTACCCGGGCCATGACCGACAGCGTGCTGGCAGAGAGATTATTCAACCGCCTGGAAGCACGGCGTAAAGCGATGAAAATCACCCAGCTAACGCTCGCTGAACGCGTTGGTATCACACCCAAAACCTACCGGGCGGTGAAGAGTGGCTCGTGCAGCCTGCTTATTTTTATCAGCATTCTTCGTGAGCTACAGTTGCTGGAGAATCTGGATACGCTGGTTCCCGCCGCCACGCTGCGGCCTGCGGAAGTCTGGGCTCAGGTCTCCAGGGCGGGGAAAAGGCAACCGTCCACGGCCACCAAAGCGATGCAGATCCGCAGCATGATGGAAAAACGCAAGAAATATAAAACAGGGGAGTAAGAGATGATTGCGAATGCGTGCAAAGTACAGTTCTCTGGCGTAGACGTCGGCACGCTGGCAATAACCGATGACTCACCCTGGATCTCTTTTGAGTATGACGCCGCCTGGGTTGCGGAGGGGTTCTCCCTTTCTCCACTCCATATGCCGCTCACCACGGCCCCGCAGAATTTCCCGGCGCTGGCCACCGATACCTGGCGTGGTCTCCCGGCGGTGTTCGCTGACTCCCTGCCCGACGATTTTGGTAACGCGTTAATTAATAGCTGGCTCACCCGCCAGGGGCTGGATAAAGCTCAGTTTGGCGCACTGGACCGACTGCTTTATACCGGCACGCGCGGGATGGGAGCGCTGGAGTATCAGGATGCCATCGACCTTCCTGCGAACCGTGCCGAAGAGCTTCAGCTTTCCTCTCTCGTCGAACTGGCGCAAAAAGTACTGAACGAACGCAATCATGTCGATATTGACGCCAGCGAGCAGCACGCGATGTCGCATCTTCTGCAGATAGGCACCTCGGCCGGTGGAGCCAGACCTAAAGCCGTTATTGCGGTGAACCACGACAGGAGCCATATCCTTTCCGGCCAGGTCGCGGTTCCGGAAGGCTTCGAGCACTATTTACTGAAATTTGATGGGGTAAGAGAGCAGCACGCGGATCAGGAGACCTTTGGCGATCCCCGAGGTTTTGGCCTGATGGAATACAGCTATTATCAGATGGCAACCCGCTGCGGTATCACCATGTCACCCTGCGAAATCCTGTCTGAACATGGGCGAAGCCACTTCATGACCCGCCGCTTCGACCGGGAAGGGAATCAGAAATACCATGTTCTGACCCTGTGCGGCATGGACCATGCTGATTTCAGGAAACCCGGGCAATACAGCTATGAAGAATTGCTCAACGTCGCCCGCCAGTTGGGGCTTCCCATCAGACAACAGGAGCAGATTTTCCGCCGCATGGTGTTTAACGTGGTCGCCAGAAATCATGACGATCACACGAAGAATACCGCCTTTCTGGTGGATGATGATTTCCGCTGGTTGCTGGCTCCGGCCTATGATGTGGCGTATAGCTACAAGCCAGGTTCGCCATGGGTAGACCAACATCAAATGACCATTGCCGGGAAACGCGACCACTTTACCCGGGACGATTTGTTATCGGTCAGTACGCTGATCACCCGGTTTAGTGAGAAGAAAGCCAATGCCATTATTGATGAGATAATCGGTGAGGTGAAACGGTGGCCAGAGGTGGCAGAAGAGAATGGTGTCTTCCCGGCGCTCAGGGATGAAATAACCCGTAACCTGGTGCTGGAGATATAAAAAAACGGGCGCCGCAGCGCCCGTCTATGCGGTTACTCGTCTTCCAGGTAAGTGTACCCGTAGAGACCCGCTTCGAACTCTTCCAGGAACTGCTTTTGCAGTTCTGCATCGAGACCGGTGTTTTTCACCTGGTCGCGGAACTGCGTCAGCAGCGTGTTCGGATCGAGCTGCACGTACTCCAGCATATCCGCCACGGTATCCCCTTCGTCAGACAGCTCAACTTCAACGCTGCCATCCGGGAAGACAAACACGTCAACCGCTTCGGTATCCCCGAACAGGTTATGCATGTTGCCGAGGATCTCCTGATACGCGCCGACCATAAAGAAACCCAGCATCGGCGGGTTTTCCGGATCGTACGGCGGCATCGGCATGGTGGTCGCAATACCGTCACCATCGATGTAATGGTCGATAGCACCATCGGAGTCACAGGTGATATCCAGCAGCACGGCGCGACGCTCAGGTACCTGATTCAGCCCTTCAAGCGGCAGAACCGGGAACAGCTGATCGATACCCCAGGCATCCGGCATCGACTGGAACAGCGAGAAGTTGACGTAAATCTTATCCGCCATACGTTCCTGCAGCTCATCGATAATTGGACGATGCGCGCGGTTGCTCGGATCGAGCTGCTTTTGCACCTCGTGGCACATGCTCAGATACAGCTGCTCTGCCCACGCGCGCTCCTGCAGGTTAAAGGTACCCGCCGAGTAACCGAGGTGGATATCATGCAGATCCATCTGGCTGTCGTGCAGCCATTCACGCAGTGAACGGCGCGTGCCCGGCTGGTTCATCTCCTGCCAGGTTTCCCACATGTTCTGCAGCGCACGGGACGCATCTTCCGCCGGCGCCGTCGGCTCGGTGTATTCGTTACGCTCAACGCCGATGATGTTAGAGACCAGCACCGTATGGTGTGCGGTGACGGCGCGCCCGGATTCGGTAATGACCGTCGGGTGCGGCAGGCCGTTCTCTTCACAGGCATCGCCAATCGCCCAGATGATGTTGTTGGCGTATTCGTTGAGGCCGTAGTTCACGGAGCAATCGGACTGCGAACGTGTGCCTTCATAGTCTACGCCCAGACCGCCACCAACGTCGAAGCACTGGATGTTGACGCCAAGTTTGTGCAGCTCCACGTAGAAGCGCGCGGATTCACGCACGCCGGTCGCGATGTCGCGAATGTTGGCCATCTGCGAACCGAGGTGGAAGTGCAGCAGCTGCAGGCTGTCGAGGTGCCCTGCTTCACGCAGGATCTCCACCAGTTGCAGAACCTGAGTGGCCGCCAGGCCAAACTTGGATTTCTCCCCGCCGGAAGACTGCCATTTGCCAGAACCCTGAGAAGCCAGACGCGCACGCACGCCAAGGCGCGGCACCACGTTCAGTCGCTCAGCTTCTTCCAGCACAATCGCGATTTCAGACATCTTCTCGATGACCAGATAGACCTTGTGGCCCATCTTCTCACCCACCAGCGCCAGACGAATGTATTCACGGTCTTTATAGCCGTTACAGACGATCACGCTGCGGGTCATACCGGCATGCGCCAGAACCGCCATCAGCTCCGCTTTAGAACCAGCTTCCAGACCCAGCGGCTCGCCGGAGTGGATCAGCGATTCAATCACGCGACGATGCTGGTTAACCTTGATCGGGTAAACCAGGAAGTAGTCGCCGTTGTAACCATAGGATTCACGCGCGCGTTTAAACGCGGCGTTAATTGAGCGCAAACGGTGCTGCAGGATCTGCGGGAAGCAGAACAGTGCAGGCAAGCGTTGCCCCTGCGCTTCACGTGCTTTCACCAGTTCGGCGAGATCGACGCGTGCTTCAGGTACGTCAGGATCCGGACACACGGTGATATGCCCCAGTTCGTTGACGTCGTAGTAGTTATTGCCCCACCAGGCAATATTGTAGGTACGTAGCATCTTGCTGGCTTCCTGGGAGCTCATCGCAATCTCCTGCATAGAACGTAGTACACCCTGTTCGCCTGCTGACGAAGGCGAAACCAAAGAAATGTCGTCAGACATAGCGAACCTCAAATTGTTTTACTTAGTGTATAGCCTAAAGAATTGACTACTATCGCAGCGTAAAGTTGCGATAACAACCCATAAACAGTTCGGTTACCCAGCATAGCGTGCTGAAGAATCGACTGTGCGACCGGTTTCATGTTCATATCATTGTAAAACACAGATCCGAACGAGAGATGACAGTCCGGAGAAACCACGAGAAAACTCTTGCTTAACAAGAGCGCCCTTGTTCAGTTCACAGAGCCAGACCGGCCCTTGAATCCTGAGAAGCGCCGAAATGGGTAGAACATCGGCAGGTTTGCAAAACAGAGATGCAGGTTGCGGGGATTAGACACATGCCAGAACGGCATGACTGATTCAGCGGAAAACGACGGTTCATTCTTTCGTATCACCTCCACGCCAACCCCTCAAGGCCAGCGACAAGACCAGGCTAAAAGTATCATTGCTTAACCCGGCTGGAAGTGACGTCACGATAAGAGTTACCGTGCACTTTTTGTATAAGCCGCGCGCGGCGTTTTATACCGAGAACCGGGGGAAAATGCAAAATAAAAATGCACACTCTGTCGCCAGTGTCAGAACGGTGGCAGGAAAAATTTCCATGCCCTTTTCGTCAATCTGTGCGCCTTCGAAGAAAAAAACTGGCAATCCGATGAAGAAGTGACCTAAAATAGCCATCCAGATGTTAATCCATCTATACTGATTAACACTCAGACTTCTTGTGCCTATTCTTCATCGCATTAGCGGAATACTCCAGAAAAGTTAACAGACACAACAGTTTGAGCTTATCGTTTTCTTATCAGGCGAAATTAAACATGGCAAAACACCTCTTTACGTCCGAGTCCGTATCTGAAGGGCATCCAGACAAAATTGCTGACCAAATCTCTGACGCCGTACTGGACGCGATCCTCGAGCAGGATCCGAAAGCCCGCGTAGCGTGTGAAACCTATGTCAAAACAGGCATGGTGCTGGTAGGCGGTGAAATCACCACCAGCGCATGGGTCGATATCGAAGAGATCACCCGTAACACGGTTCGCGAGATTGGCTATGTGCATTCCGATATGGGCTTTGACGCCAATTCGTGTGCGGTGCTGAGCGCTATCGGTAAGCAGTCTCCGGACATCAACCAGGGCGTTGACCGTGCCGATCCGCTGGAGCAAGGCGCTGGCGACCAGGGCCTGATGTTTGGCTACGCGACCAACGAAACCGACGTGCTGATGCCAGCACCGATTACCTATGCTCACCGTCTGGTGCAGCGTCAGGCTGAAGTACGTAAAAACGGCACCCTGCCGTGGCTGCGTCCGGATGCGAAAAGCCAGGTCACCTTCCAGTACGACAACGGTAAAGTTGTTGGTATTGATGCTGTGGTTCTGTCTACCCAGCACGCCGAAAGCATCGATCAGAAATCCCTGCAGGAAGCAGTGATGGAAGAGATTATCAAACCGGTTCTGCCGACCGAGTGGCTGAACGCGTCGACCAAATTCTTCATCAACCCGACCGGTCGTTTTGTTATCGGCGGCCCGATGGGTGACTGCGGTCTGACCGGTCGTAAAATCATCGTTGATACCTACGGCGGCATGGCTCGTCACGGTGGCGGTGCGTTCTCTGGTAAGGATCCTTCTAAAGTTGACCGCTCTGCTGCCTACGCAGCGCGCTACGTAGCGAAAAACATCGTTGCCGCGGGCCTGGCTGACCGTTGTGAAATTCAGGTTTCCTACGCTATCGGCGTGGCAGAACCGACTTCTATCATGGTAGAAACCTTCGGTACTGAGAAAATCGCTTCTGAACAGCTGACCCTGCTGGTTCGCGAGTTCTTCGATCTGCGTCCGTACGGCCTTATCCAGATGCTGGATCTGCTGCACCCGATATACAAAGAAACCGCGGCATACGGTCACTTTGGTCGTGAACACTTCCCTTGGGAAAAAACCGACAAAGCGGCTCTGCTGCGCGATGCGGCTGGCCTGAAATAATTCAGCCACCACGTCAGCAAAATAAAAGCCAGCCTCGCGCTGGCTTTTTTATTGCCTGCGCCATATTGATTCCAAATAGGAAACAATAAAAAGAAAAAGAGCCAACAATGTTGAATAATCATCGGTGGTAGTCTCTTCGTCATGAACTCCCGGCCTCATCCGACGGGAAAACGTTCACCA
Source organism: Yokenella regensburgei ATCC 49455 (assembly GCF_000735455.1). Lineage (GTDB taxonomy): Bacteria > Pseudomonadota > Gammaproteobacteria > Enterobacterales > Enterobacteriaceae > Yokenella > Yokenella regensburgei. Next base: position 73,788 of record NZ_JMPS01000040.1, read on the forward strand.
CGAATCAGGAGATACCATGAGTAAATTACTTATTTTGAAATCCAGCATGATGGGCGCCAGCTCGCAAACCAATTCGCTGATTGATGCTTACGTGGCGGCACGTCGGGCAAAAGGCTTTGCCGATGAAATTGTGGAGCATAATCTGGCGGCTCTGGATTTACCGGTGCTGGATCTTGAGATCTTCAGCGCCCTGCGCGGAGCGGAGAACCCGAGCGACCGCGCGCTTGAGGCTATCGCCCTTTCCGACCGGCTGATTGCAGAGCTTAACGCCAGCGACACGCTTATCATCGGTGCACCAATGTATAACCTCAACGTGCCAACGCCGCTGAAAAACTGGTTCGATCTGGTCGCCCGTGCGGGTAAAACGTTCCGCTATACCGAAAGTTACCCGCTGGGGTTGGTAGAAAACGTCAACGCTATCGTCTTTAGCTCGCGCGGCGGCGTTCATCTCAACCAGCCGACGGATGCGGTAACGCCGTATCTGCGCGCGGTGCTGGGGCTGATTGGCATCAGCGACGTTAGTTTCGTTAATGCGGAAGGGATGGATATGCGCCCGCATGGCCGTGACCAGGGGCTGGCTAACGCCCATGCTGAACTGACGGCGTTACTCTGAACGCCGGGCGGTGGGGGCCTCCACCACCGCCATGATTTCCGGCAGCGCACTCTGCAGTCGCTCAACGGCGACGCGAACGTTTAACGACAGATGCGGCGACTGCGGCCATACCGCATACACCGGCCAGCTGCTGGTATTCACGCCGGGCAACACTTCCTGCAGCATACCCTGCTCCAGCGCTTCCCGCACCAGCCAGTAGGGTAACCAGGCAATACCGCAGCCCGCAATGGCAGCGTCTTTGAGGGCCTGCATATCATCCATCATGATTCGTGTCGTTGGGGTTATCTCTGCTTCACCTGCCTGCCATTTCTGCACGCGCCCGCCCCGGGTATAACCAATAGCATGGTGATGCACGAGGGCTTCGGCGGATGCAGGTTCACCGAATGCCTGCAAATAATCAGGGGAGGCACAGAACACCATACCGTGAGAAGCAATCTGCCGTGCCACCAGGCTGCTGCTGTCGGCCAGTTCACCAATACGGATAGCCAGATCGACCCCCTCCTCAACAATATCCACCAGCCGGTCGCTAAACGAGAGAGAAAGCTGGAGCCCTTCATGCTCGCGGGCAAGCGCGGTCAGCAGCGGGGCGATACAGAGACGGCCGAACAACACGGGTAATGAGACGCGAAGGCTACCGTTCACCTGCAGACGATTTTCAGCAAGCGTAGCCTCAGCCTTCTCCATCTCCAGCAGCGCCCGGCGACAATAGTCATAATAAATCGCCCCCTGTTCGGTAAGACGCAGGCTACGGGTGGTGCGGTGAAACAGCGTCACGCCCAGGCGCGACTCCAGCCTGGCAATCGTTTTGGTGACCGCTGAGCGTGTCAGGAAAAGCTGTTCCGCGGCGCGCGAAAAACTGCCGGCTTCAACGGCGGCAACAAACACCGGAATACTGTTCAGTTCACCCTTCATCTGCATTTTTGTCTGCGCCAGCTATCTGAAATCATGGCATTCATACTACCCTGCGCCACCGGCAAAGTCAGGTATCAGCGAGAATCACTGCTAACGCCAATGAAAGCGATTACACCATATATCATGCCAATAATGTGACATGATAATCAGTCATATGATAATGATTGCTCCTTTGTTACATATCATTTCAGTTAAGAGCAAAGCATGTATTTTAACCGCTAATTAATTACAGTTAATTTATTGTTTAATCATACTTTTATCCAAAAAATACATAAACACTTAGTGTAACCGATTACACTAACGTGATTGGTCTCACATATTTTTGCGTCGAGCTCACCTACCCTTTACATCGATAAAACTGATAATCCAACTGGAGGGCATATGCCTGACAATATAAAACAGGGGCGTTCAAACAGGGCGATGACGTTCTTTGTCTGTTTTCTTGCAGCCCTGGCCGGATTGCTGTTCGGCCTCGACATCGGCGTTATCGCCGGTGCTCTGCCGTTCATTACCACCGAATTCCAGATAAGTGCACACACCCAGGAGTGGGTGGTGAGTTCAATGATGTTTGGTGCCGCCGTCGGTGCCATTGGTAGCGGCTGGCTCTCTTACCGTCTTGGGCGTAAAAAAAGCCTGATGATTGGCGCAATTCTGTTTGTAGCAGGTTCGCTGTGCTCTGCGGCTGCGCCAAACGTAGAAGTGCTACTTATCTCCCGCGTCCTGCTCGGCCTGGCGGTCGGCGTGGCCTCTTATACCGCACCGCTGTATCTGTCTGAAATCGCACCCGAAAAGATCCGCGGCAGCATGATTTCTATGTACCAGTTGATGATCACCATCGGTATTCTCGGTGCCTATCTGTCCGATACCGCGTTCAGCTATAGCGGCTCCTGGCGCTGGATGTTGGGCGTCATCATCATCCCGGCCCTTCTGCTGCTCGTCGGCGTATTCTTCCTGCCGGACAGCCCGCGCTGGTTTGCGGCCAAGCGCCGCTTCCACGACGCCGAACGTGTACTGCTGCGCCTGCGCGACACCAGCGCAGAAGCCCGCAACGAGCTGGATGAAATTCGTGAAAGTCTGAAGGTGAAACAGTCCGGCTGGGCGCTGTTTAAAGAGAACAGCAACTTCCGCCGCGCGGTGTTCCTTGGCGTGTTGCTGCAGGTGATGCAGCAGTTCACCGGGATGAACGTCATCATGTACTACGCCCCGAAAATTTTTGAACTGGCGGGCTATGCCAACACCACCGAGCAGATGTGGGGAACGGTTATCGTCGGGCTGACCAACGTACTGGCCACCTTCATCGCCATCGGCCTGGTTGACCGCTGGGGCCGTAAACCAACGCTGGTGCTGGGCTTCCTCGTCATGGCGGTCGGCATGGGCATTCTCGGCAGCATGATGCATATGGGTATCCACTCCGCCGCTGCGCAATACTTCGCGGTCGCCATGTTGCTGATGTTTATCGTCGGTTTCGCGATGAGCGCCGGTCCACTGATTTGGGTGCTGTGCTCTGAAATCCAGCCGCTGAAAGGGCGTGACTTTGGTATCACCTGTTCCACTGCCACTAACTGGATTGCCAACATGATTGTCGGCGCTACCTTCCTGACCATGCTCAACTCGCTCGGCAACGCCAACACCTTCTGGGTATACGGTGGGCTGAACGTGCTGTTCATCGTGCTGACCCTGTGGCTGGTACCGGAAACCAAACATGTGTCACTCGAACATATTGAACGCAACCTGATGCGCGGCCGCCCGCTGCGTGAGATTGGTGCGCAATAATCGGCCTAAGGCTTCCACTCCTTGCAGGGGTGGAAGCCTTTTCTTGCACTCCGTGGTTCCTCGCTCTATCCTCTGCGCTTATGAAAACCCCTCGTCTCCCCATCGCCATTCAGCAAGCCGTTATGCGCAGCCTGCGGGAAAAACTCGCCCTGGCAAACCTTAAGCTTGAGCGTAACTACCAGGAGCCAAAGCTTGTCTATCAACAGCGCGGCACCGCCGCCGGTACCGCCTGGCTTGAGAGCAACGAAATCCGTCTCAACCCGGTATTGATGATGGAAAATCAGCAGGCGTTTATTGATGAGGTGGTTCCTCACGAGCTGGCGCATATACTAGTGTGGCGGCACTTTGGCCGGGTGGCACCACACGGTAAAGAGTGGAAGTGGATGATGGAAAGCGTCCTTGGCGTTCCCGCCCGCCGCACTCACCAGTTTGAGCTTGAGTCCGTGCGTCGCAACACCTTCCCCTACCGCTGTAAGTGCCAACAGCATCAGTTGACCGTGCGTCGACACAATCGTGCTCTGCGTGGCGAGGCGGTTTATCGCTGCGTGCACTGCGGTGAAGCGCTGATTGCTGAATAACCTGCAGAATTATCAAGAACATTCATGATCTGACTGATTGCATCCAGGAACAACTTTCGCTACGTTGCGGGCTCGTTTTAACACGGAGTGTGTGATGTCCCGTTTGTTGTCCCTTGCTGCTGCATTGGTTGTAGCAGCCAGCCCGGCCCCGTTACTGGCCGAAGGTATTAACAGTTTCTCTCAGGCGAAAGCCGCTGGCGTGAAGGTCAACGCCGACGTTGCCGGGGATTTCTACTGCGGTTGCAAGATAAACTGGCAGGGTAAGAAAGGGGTCGTTGACCTCGAATCCTGCGGTTACAAAGTCAGAAAAAATGAGAACCGCGCCAGCCGTATCGAGTGGGAGCACGTCGTCCCTGCCTGGCAGTTTGGTCATCAGCGCCAGTGCTGGCAGGACGGTGGTCGCAAAAACTGTGGTAAAGACCCGGTCTATCGCCAGATGGAAAGCGACATGCACAACCTGCAGCCCGCCGTCGGTGAGGTCAATGGCGATCGCGGCAACTTTATGTACAGTCAGTGGAACGGCGGCGAAGGTCAGTACGGCCAGTGCGCCATGAAGGTCGATTTCAAAGGTAAGGTCGCCGAGCCTCCGGCACGTGCACGCGGCGCCATCGCCCGCACTTACTTCTATATGCGCGACCGCTACCAGCTCTCGCTTTCACGCCAGCAGACACAGCTCTTTAACGCCTGGGACAAGCAGTACCCGGTAAGCGAGTGGGAGTGCGAGCGCGATGAGCGCATCGCGAAATATCAGGGCAACCATAACCCATATGTGCAGCGCGCTTGCCAGGCGCAAAAGAGCTAACCTACACTAGCGACAAATGTAAATAATTTACCCGGATCATCCAGAACTATGCGCATTCCTCGCATTTATCATCCCGAACTACTCGCAGAAGGCAGCCAGGTTGCATTATGCGATGACGCCGCCAACCACGTTGGCCGCGTACTGCGCATGAGCGCAGGCCAGCAGGTACAGCTCTTCGACGGCAGCAACCAGGTGTTTGATGCCGAAATCATTCAGGCCGATAAGAAAAGCGTACGGGTAAGCATCCTGAACGCCACGCTCGACGATCGTGAATCTCCTCTGCACATTCACCTTGGGCAGGTGATGTCGCGTGGCGAAAAAATGGAATTCACTATCCAGAAATCGATTGAGCTTGGTGTAAGCCTCATTACGCCACTTTTATCTGAGCGCTGTGGCGTTAAACTGGATGCTGAGCGCCTGAACAAGAAGCTCCAGCAGTGGCAAAAGATTGCTATCGCCGCCTGCGAGCAGTGTGGTAGGAACCGGGTTCCGGAGATCCGCCCGGTAATGAGTCTTGAAGCGTGGTGCGCCGAGCAGGCAGATGGCCTGAAGCTGAACCTGCACCCGCGCGCCAGCCAGAGTATCAACACTCTGCCGCTGCCGGTTGAACGCATTCGCCTGCTGATTGGCCCGGAAGGTGGGCTGTCGGCGGAAGAAATTGCCATGACCGCACAATATCAGTTTACTGATATCCTGTTGGGACCTCGCGTTCTGCGTACTGAGACAACTGCACTCACCGCTATTACCGCACTGCAGGTGCGTTTTGGCGACCTGGGCTAACGGAGAAGAACAATGATCAAGCTCGGCATCGTGATGGATCCCATTGCGAACATCAACATCAAGAAAGACTCCAGTTTTGCTATGTTGCTGGAAGCACAGCGTCGTGGTTACGAACTCCATTACATGGAAATGAACGACCTGTATCTGATTAACGGTGAAGCGCGCGCCCGTACGCAACTGCTGAGCGTTGAACAGAACTATGACAAATGGTACGAGTTCAGCGGTGAGCAGGATCTGCCGCTGGCGGATCTCGATGTCATCCTGATGCGTAAAGATCCGCCCTTCGATACCGAATTTATCTACGCAACCTACATTCTTGAGCGCGCAGAGGAAAAAGGCACCCTCATCGTAAACAAGCCGCAGAGCCTGCGTGATTGTAACGAAAAGCTGTTCACCGCCTGGTTCTCAGAGCTGACGCCGGAAACCCTGGTCACCCGCAACAAAGCGCAGCTGAAAGCCTTCTGGCAGCAGCACGGCGACATCATCATGAAGCCGCTCGACGGCATGGGTGGTGCCTCTATTTTCCGCGTGAAAGAGAGCGATCCGAACATCGGCGTGATTGCGGAAACCCTGACCGAGCTCGGTACCCGCTACTGCATGGCACAAAACTACCTGCCAGCCATCAAAGACGGTGACAAACGCGTGCTGGTTGTCGATGGCGAACCGGTGCCGTATTGCCTGGCGCGCATTCCGCAGGGCGGTGAAACCCGTGGTAATCTCGCGGCCGGTGGTCGTGGTGAGCCGCGTCCGCTGTCTGAAAGCGACTGGGAAATCGCCCACAAAGTCGGCCCAACGCTGAAAGCCAAGGGACTGATTTTCGTCGGCCTCGATATCATTGGCGATCGCCTGACCGAAATTAACGTCACCAGCCCGACCTGCATTCGTGAAATAGAAGCCGAGTTCCCGATTTCTATTACCGGAATGCTGATGGACGCTATCGAGAAGCGTCTGGCGAAGTAATCCACGCGACGGGAGGGATCCCGTCTGCGCTCGACAGCACCTGGCGTTTTCCCGCATACTGGGTGCTGCTTTTTAAACCAGGACACAGACCTCAAACGATGAATTTACAGCACCACTTCCTTATTGCTATGCCTGCCCTTCAGGATCCTATCTTCCGCCGCGCCGTGGTCTACATTTGTGAATATAATGAAGACGGAGCGATGGGGATAATCATTAATAAACCACTGGAAAATCTGAAGGTTGAGGGCATCCTGGAAAAGCTGAAGATCGTCCCTGAGCCGCGGGATCCGGCCATTCGTCTGGACAAACCGGTGATGCTCGGCGGGCCGCTGGCTGAGGATCGTGGGTTTATTCTGCACACTCCACCGTCTGATTTCTCATCAAGCATCCGTATTTCTGATAATACCGTGGTGACCACCTCGCGCGACGTGCTGGAAACCCTGGGCACCGCGCAGCAGCCAAGCGAAGTTCTGGTCGCGTTGGGCTATGCTTCCTGGGAAAAGGGTCAACTGGAGCAGGAGATCCTCGATAACGCCTGGCTTACCTCTCCTGCCGACATGAACATCTTGTTTAAAACTCCGATAGCCGATCGCTGGCGCGAGGCCGCCAGGCTGATTGGTATCGATATTGTCACCATGTCTGGCGTCGCGGGGCACGCATGATGAGTGGAACACTTCTCGCTTTTGATTTTGGTACCCGCAGCATCGGCGTTGCCATTGGCCAACGTATTACCGGTACTGCCCGCCCACTGGGCGCTCTGAAAGCCCAGGACGGTACGCCGGACTGGAACGCCGTAGAACGGCTGCTGAAAGAGTGGCAACCGGAAAACGTCATCGTCGGCCTGCCGCTAAATATGGATGGCACCGAACAGCCGTTAACCGCCAGAGCCCGCAAGTTTGCCAACAAAATTCATGGCCGTTTTGGCGTGCAGGTGACACTCCACGACGAGCGCTTAAGCACGGTAGAAGCGAAGGCTGGACTGTTTGAGCAAGGTGGCTACCGGGCGCTGAACAAAGGCAGCGTCGATTCGGCTTCTGCGGTGGTTATTCTGGAAAGTTTCTTCGAGCAGGGCTACTAAAAAAGTGTTCTCAGCCGGAGGCCTGAAAACAGGCACCCGGCCGTGAATAGGACTAGTGCCGCAGGTGTTCGTTTGCCCAGCTAACGGCCTGGGTACGATTTTTGACACTCAGCTTGCGAAACACATTGTACAGGTGGGTTCGTACCGTGTTTTCACTGATGAACAGCGCTCTCGCAATATCCATGTTAGTTGCGCCATGGCGCAATTCATTGAGGATTTCACACTCGCGTTCGGTCAATGGAATAGACTCAGTGCTCTCAGCATTATTCTCTGCAGAATACATTGCTGGATGCATTACGCTCAATTCGGCGGTTTGCTCGCCATTTAAGACGGCTTTCACCCCTTCGATTAAACGTACTTCATCATCATCATGACGGAATACACCATACAGCGACGGCCACTGCGCCATTTCGTATAACTCGTACTTCTGTGCACTATTGATAATTAACACCTTTGGGGTATCCGCCTGGGTGCGGATAATATCCCGCCAGATACCATTAAGCTTCTTGCCCGAAACGGCGATATCGAATAATACGACAGTACCTTTCGGAAGATGTTGCAACAGTGGTTTATTAATATTGTGAACTTCGACAGAAACCTGTAGTTGATCGCAAAGCCAGGTGGCGAAAGTATTAGCCTGAACTGAAGGGTGCGTAATGAGAACAAGCTGTCGCATTCCCGCTACTTTATCTGATACATCAAGCATTTAAAACTCTCCTTAGTTGATAGCCACCGTCTTGGTGGTTAAATGATGCAAAAATAAAAAGCCAATTTGTTATTATTTTTTAAAAAAACAAAACATATTGAAACAATATTTTATGGGAAACATCCTGTTTCCGTTATCAGGATAGAACGAATGCATCAGAAGTGTCAAAAGATATCCCCACTTTTTTCTAGCTATCAACAATACAATCTAATGTTTTCTGCGTACCTCATCCCCCCTGAATAAGAGAGACAATGCTGAGCCTGACAGTAATTACAGCCGTACGTAGTCACACTGTAATAATACATCATATAACCTCTTATTGAGGATAACATAATCACAACATTAGTATTTATTACGTATTATCTGAAATAACTTTACATAAGCATTTAAAGTAATAAATGATTTAGCGCAAATATTAATAAATAGATTTACTGCGCTGTATTTGATTATCATCAAATAACACCACGAGATCATTATTTAACCACCCGCTGATATATGGCTAAAGTAACCCAGCCGACACCCGCTGCTGATGGCTTTGGGTGAAGGTCTGCATACCAGCCTGCTGCCCGGTTTGCATTACACCAGGGAGCTGATGGCTTTTCCCCTCGCGGATCAGGTTCGCTACCGCGGGCGTGTTAATAAGGAGCTCATATAGTGCAATTCGCCCGCCTTGTTTTCCGGTCGCCAGCTTTTGTGCCAGCACGGCGCACAGGCTTCCAGCCAGTTGGCTGCGTACGAGATCTTTTTCTGCCCCAGGAAACACATCAGCCAGACGCTCAATCGCCGAGGCCGCCGTGCGGGTATGAAGCGTTGCCAGCACCAGATGCCCGGTCTCCGCCGCAGTCAGCGCCAGACGAATAGTTTCACCATCGCGCAGCTCGCCGAGGAGAATCACGTCAGGATCCTGACGCAGCGCCCCTCGCAGTCCGTCGGCAAACGAGGAGCAATGCAGACCAATTTCACGCTGCTGGATCAGGCTTCGTGCGCTGGTATGGACAAATTCCACCGGATCTTCAAGCGTGATGATATGCCCGGGTAGCCGGTGGTTAAGCGTATCGACCATCGCCGCGAGGGTGGTGGATTTACCGCTGCCGGTCACACCGGTGACCAGAATTAACCCGCTTTGTGCTTCCAGTAACGGTTCCAGCGCAGGAGGGAGCGACAGATCAATGAAGCGCGGGCACGCTGTGGGTAAAATACGCAGAGCCAGCGAAAGGCCATTCAGGTTGGCAAAAGCGCTGGCACGCAGCCGCCGTCCGTCTGGCAACTGATGCGCGAAATCAAGCTGATGCTGTTTTTGCAACGCCTGCTGCTGCCCGGTTGTCAGCCAGGCCCTCAGCAAGTGTTCCGGGGTTGGGGCATCCAGCTCTGCCGGTTCAAGCCGTCCATCCCGACGCCATCGTGGCGCTCTGCCGCTGCACAGGTGTAGATCCGAGACGTTATGCTTTACACTAAGCTCCACCAACTCTTGTATATCCATATACCCACCAGGAAAAATGAACGACATTGCGCATAACCTGGCACAGGTCAGGGACAAAATCTCCGCTGCGGCAGAACGCTGCGGCCGCGATTCAGAAGAAGTTACGTTGCTTGCAGTCAGTAAAACAAAGCCTGCGAGCGCCATCGAAGAAGCTATCGCCGCGGGTCAGCTGGCGTTTGGTGAAAACTACGTGCAGGAAGGGGTGGATAAGGTCCGCTATTTCCAGCAAAAGGGGCAACAGAACCTGCAATGGCACTTTATTGGCCCGTTGCAGTCCAACAAAAGCCGCCTGGTCGCCGAACACTTTGACTGGTGCCATACCGTTGATCGCCTGAAGATTGCCACCCGCTTAAGCGAGCAGCGCCCGGCAGAATTACCGCCGCTGAATGTGTTGATTCAGGTAAATATCAGCGACGAACAAAGTAAGTCCGGGATCGCACTCGACGAAGTCGACGCGCTGGCAGAAAGCATTGCCGCGCTGCCGGGCATTACCCTGCGCGGGCTTATGGCCATTCCCGCGCCTGAGTCAGAATATGTAAGGCAGTTTGCCGTCGCCCAGCAAATGGCGGTAGCATTTGCCGAATTGAAAACCCGCTACCCTACGGTAGATACGCTCTCTCTGGGCATGTCGGACGATATGGAAGCTGCCATTGCGGCAGGTAGCACGATGGTGCGCATTGGCACAGCCATTTTTGGTGCGCGCGACTACACAAAATAATAAGGAAAACTGAGGAACGCCATGAAGACGTTGACTTTCCTGCTCTCAACGGTGCTTGAGCTGTATACGATGGTGCTGTTATTGCGCGTCTGGATGCAGTGGGCACGCTGTGATTTTTACAACCCGTTCGCCCAGTTTGTGGTGAAAGCCACTCAGCCCATCGTCGGGCCGCTGCGCCGTATCATCCCGGCGATGGGTCCGATTGATAGCGCCTCGCTGCTGCTCGCGTTTATCCTCTGCGTGCTGAAAGCCATTGTGCTGTTCATGGTCATCACTTTCCAGCCAATCATCTGGATTGCCGCCGTTCTCATCCTGCTGAAAACCATCGGCGTGTTGATTTTCTGGGTGCTGCTGGCGATGGCTATCATGAGCTGGGTCAGCCGTGGGCGTAGCCCGGTTGAGTACGTGCTGATGCAGCTTGCCGATCCGCTGCTGCGCCCGATTCGTAATCTGCTGCCGTCGATGGGTGGCATTGATTTCTCACCAATGATTCTGGTGTTGCTGCTGTATGTCATTAACATGGGCATCGCAGAACTGCTGCAGTCAACCGGTAACATGCTGCTGCCGGGGCTGTGGATGGCGCTATGAGTGCCGTAGAAAGCGCTGACGGTGCGCTGGTGTTGCGGCTTTATATTCAGCCGAAGGCCAGCCGTGACAGCATTGTGGGTCTGCATGGCGGCGAGTTAAAAGTCGCCATCACCGCCCCACCGGTAGACGGCCAGGCCAATGCGCATCTGGTAAAATACCTCGCAAAACAGTTTAAGGTGGCGAAAAGCCAGGTCATCATTGAAAAAGGTGAACTGGGTCGCCACAAGCAGGTCAGGATCATGAATCCGCAAAACATCCCGACGAACGTCGCGGCGCTGACTGATTAGGATATTCCATGCAAAAAGTAGTCCTTGCTACCGGTAATGCCGGTAAAGTGCGTGAGCTCGCCACTCTGCTCAACGATTTTGGTCTTGATATCGTCGCTCAGACTGAGCTTGGCGTAGAGTCAGCGGAAGAGACCGGCCTGACGTTCATTGAGAACGCTATTCTGAAAGCCCGCCACGCGGCGCAAATCACCTGTCTTCCGGCGATTGCCGATGATTCAGGTCTTGCGGTCGATGTGCTGGGCGGCGCGCCGGGGATCTACTCCGCCCGCTACTCCGGCGTTGATGCCAGCGACGAACAGAACCTGCAAAAGCTGCTGGAAACCCTGAAAGACGTGCCGGACGAACAGCGCCAGGCGCAGTTCCACTGTGTGCTGGTGTATCTGCGCCATGCTGAAGATCCGACGCCGCTGGTCTGCCATGGCTGCTGGCCGGGCGTTATTACCCGCGAACGTGCCGGTAACGGCGGTTTCGGCTACGATCCGATTTTCTATGTCCCTTCTGAAGGGAAAACCGCAGCCGAGCTGACCCGTGAAGAGAAAATTGCTATTTCTCATCGCGGTCAGGCGCTGAAACAGTTACTGGAAGCATTACGTAATGGCTAATTTGCCACCGCTCAGTCTTTATATTCACATTCCGTGGTGCGTGCAGAAATGTCCGTACTGCGACTTTAACTCGCACGCGCTGAAGGGCGAAGTGCCGCACGATGATTACGTTCAGCATCTGCTAAACGATCTCGATGCCGACGTGGCTTACGCGCAAGGACGTGAAGTAAAGACCATTTTCATCGGTGGCGGTACGCCGAGCCTGCTTTCAGGCCCTGCGATGCAGACCCTGCTTGACGGCGTGCGCGCACGCCTGACCCTGGCTTCAGATGCAGAAATCACCATGGAAGCCAACCCGGGTACGGTCGAAGCCGATCGCTTCACCGACTATCAGCGTGCCGGGGTTAACCGAATTTCCATCGGTGTGCAGAGCTTTAGCGAGCCCAAGCTCCAGCGGCTGGGGCGCATTCACGGCCCGGAAGAAGCAAAACGCGCGGCGCGACTGGCAAGCGGTCTCGGTTTACGCAGCTTTAACCTCGACCTGATGCACGGCCTTCCTGACCAGAGTCTGGAAGAGGCGCTGGACGACCTGCGCCAGGCGATTGCGCTTAATCCGCCGCACCTGTCGTGGTATCAGTTAACCATCGAGCCGAACACGCTGTTTGGCTCACGCCCGCCGGTGCTGCCGGATGACGATGCTCTGTGGGATATCTTCGAACAGGGCCATCAGCTGCTGAGCGCCGCAGGGTATCAGCAGTACGAAACCTCAGCCTACGCCAAACCGGGTTACCAGTGTCAGCACAACCTGAACTACTGGCGCTTTGGTGATTATCTGGGGATTGGCTGCGGAGCGCACGGCAAAGTCACCTTCCCGGATGGGCGCATTTTACGTACCGCCAAAACCCGTCATCCGCGCGGCTATATGGAAGGACGCTATCTGGAGCGCCAGCACGACGTGGCAGTTGAAGATAAACCCTTTGAGTTCTTCATGAACCGCTTCCGCCTGCTGGAGCCTGCCCCGCGCGCTGAGTTTCCTCTCTACACCGGTCTGACGGAATCGGCGGTCCGCCCGCAGATTGAAGAAGCGCTGAAACAGGGTTATCTCACCGAGTGTGACCAGTTCTGGCAAATCACCGAGCACGGAAAACTGTTCTTAAACTCCCTCCTTGAGCTGTTCCTCGCCGAAGAGTCCTGAAGCCAGATTCCAGATTTTACCCTCCACTCTGCCTGACGAAGCAAAAGCTGGCAGAGTGCGGGGATGGAAATTATTCATTCTTATGCAAAACAGCTCAGGCGAGAGCTGACGACAGAAGAAAGGCATCTCTGGTATCTGTTACGCGGCCGCCGGTTTTCTCGTTACAAGTTTCGCCGACAACACCCCATAGGCAACTATATTGTTGATTTTGCCTGCTGCGAAGCGCATTTGGTTATCGAACTGGATGGCGGGCAGCACGACGAAAGAGCGCAATATGACCGGCAAAGAACCGCCTGGTTAAATGCGAAAGGATGGGAAGTCATTCGTTTCTGGAATAACGAGTTATGGAGTAATGAAGAGGCTGTATTAGACCAACTGCTTGAGGTTCTGCAAAA
>NZ_JMPS01000041.1 GCF_000735455.1 Yokenella regensburgei ATCC 49455
AAAAATCTTACTTCAACGACCCTACCAGCGTTTTACGGCTGTCTTCCAGCGACACTACGCGGGAGCAAACGTCCTTACCAAACTTCTGGAAATCATCTTCCTGATTCTTCCATTCGTTCTGGATCGCGGTCTGCAGGCCACCGAGGCTGCCTAAAATCCCCTGCAGCGGGTTACCGCCGCCTTTCAGCACCGCTTTGGCGCCAACTTCATTAATGCTGTCCTGCAGAATGCCGCCCATCGCCTGATTCACCAGCTGCTGTCCGTCAGCACGCACCTGATCGATGGCTTTATAGTGGAAGGTTAACCCATCGGTGCGGTGCTCAATGATGCGGTTCATCTGGGTTTTCAGCTGCGCATCAAGCTTGGTCAAACGCCCGCGCATGCTGCTGCTTTCACCAACCTGCTCGGTGATGATTTTATCCAGCGCGATGCGGCTTTTCTCAACGCGGGTACGAGCACCCTCATCAATCCACGGCAGCGCGGTGCGCAGCTCGGCCTGGTAATCTTTCGCCTGTTCACGCTGGGCAGCGGTCAGATTGCGCGCCTGGCCGTTGAAGGTCACGCTGCCATCCGGTGTGATGACCAGATTGCCGTTCTCCCCTTTCACCTGCACGGTTTGTGGGCTCAAAATCACATCGTCACGCGGGGTGACACTGCACTGATAATCGGCCTGTGCCGCAAAGGCGGTTACCGTCAGCGCCGCCGCAAGCAGCGTTTTGCGCATCATATTCTTCCCTCAATACAAAACGGGCCGGCAATTGCCGGCCCTTTCTTTAACTTAGTCCCACCAGACGTCGAAAAGTTCGCTGATGCGCACATCTTCAAATTTGTGCTCTTCCAGCCACTTACGAACGGTAGCCTGATGCTCTTCGGTACATTTACCGACTTCCTGCATGCAGACCAGCCCTTCCCAGGCCAGATAGCCACTGCCGTCAAATGCCAGCTTGTTTGGCTCAATGACTTCATTGATAAAGTCATCAACCACTTTATCGATCTGCTCTTCGCTGGTGCCTTCCGGAAAACGCCAGGCGACCGAAAACCCTAATTCCTGGAATTCGTCGATATGCATTTTCTTACGCAGACGACGGCTACGGTTCTTTGCCATTATTTCACCCTCTCGAACATTAAGTCCCATACGCCGTGGCCAAGACGATGGCCACGTTGTTCAAATTTGGTTACCGGACGTGATTCCGGACGCGGTACGAAGTCGTTGCTCTCAGACAGGTTTTTATACCCTTCGAGCGAGGACATGACTTCCAGCATATGTTCTGCATACGCTTCCCAGTCAGTCGCCATGTGGAATACACCACCGAGCTTCAGCTTGCTTTTAATCAGTTCTGCAAACGGTACCTGAACGATACGGCGCTTATTATGACGCGCTTTATGCCACGGGTCAGGGAAAAAGAGCTGAACCATGTTCAAAGAATTGTCAGGAATCATTTTGTGCAGCACTTCAACCGCGTCGTGACACATCACGCGCAGGTTATCGACACCCTCTTCATGAGCAGAGCTCAGGCAGGCGCCCACGCCCGGCGAATGCACTTCAATACCGAGGAAATTTTGCTCCGGCTTTGCTTTCGCCATCGCCACCAGCGATGCGCCCATACCAAAACCGATCTCCAGCGTGACTGGCGCGCAGCGGCCAAACAGCGTGTCGAAGTCGACCGGCTCTTCGCTGAACTCGACGCCCATCACCGGCCAGTAGTTATCCAGCGCGTGCTGTTGTCCTTTGGTCAGGCGCCCCTGGCGACGGACGAAGCTACGAATACGGCGCAGCGGGCGGCCGTTTTCATCAAAATCCGGTGAAATGACGTCGTTATTCATAAAAATTAAGTCTGCTTGTGAGAGTGTTCGGGAAACGGGCATTATCCAAAGTTAGGGATAGTATGCAAGCATGGGAAAGATCCTGTTTACAGCATTGTGCCGCTGTGCTGGAATTTGCCTCCCTGTTATTACGAATCGGTGACCATGCAAGCCTCTCAATTTTCAGCCCAGGTTCTGGACTGGTACGACAAATACGGGCGTAAAACTCTTCCCTGGCAAATTGAAAAGACGCCCTACAAAGTATGGCTCTCAGAGGTGATGTTGCAACAAACTCAGGTCACCACCGTTATCCCCTATTTTGAACGCTTTATGGCGCAATTCCCCACGGTTACCGATCTGGCGAACGCGCCGCTGGATGAAGTGCTGCACCTGTGGACCGGCCTTGGCTATTACGCCCGCGCGCGCAATTTGCATAAGGCGGCTCAGCAGGTTGCCAGCCTGCACAAGGGAAAATTCCCGGAAACCTATGAAGAAGTGGCCGCCCTTCCCGGCGTCGGGCGCTCTACGGCAGGGGCGATCCTCTCGTTATCGCTCGGCAAGCATTTCCCCATTCTCGACGGCAACGTCAAGCGCGTGCTGGCACGAGCTTATGCCATCGGCGGCTGGCCGGGGAAAAAAGAGGTAGAGAATCGCCTGTGGCAAATCAGCGAAGAAGTCACTCCGGCAAAAGGGGTTGAGCGCTTTAATCAGGCAATGATGGATCTGGGCGCCATGGTCTGTACGCGTACTAAACCCAAGTGCGATCTGTGTCCACTCAACAACCTGTGCATTGCTGAAGCCAACCACAGCTGGGCGCAGTATCCGGGCAAGAAACCGAAGCAGACTATTCCTGAACGCACCGGTTATTTCCTTATTATGCAGAAACACGACGACGTGTTTCTGCAGCAGCGGCCGCCGGTCGGCCTGTGGGGAGGGCTGTTTTGCTTCCCGCAGTTCGAAACCGAAGAAGCCCTGCGTCTGTGGCTGGCGCAGCGGCAGATAAATGCGGATAATCTCAGCCAGCACACCGCTTTTCGTCACACATTCAGCCACTTCCATCTGGATATTGTGCCAATGTGGCTGGATGTGCAGTCCAGTGCCTCATGCATGGATGAAGGCAGCGCTCTCTGGTATAACTTAGCCCAGCCACCGGCCGTCGGGCTGGCGGCTCCCGTGGAGCGTTTGTTACAGCAGTTACGCACCGGAGCGCTGGCATAGCGCCCTGGTCGAAAAAGAGGATATATCATGAGCAGAACTATTTTTTGTACTTTCCTGCAGCGCGACGCAGACGGCCAGGACTTTCAGCTTTACCCGGGCGAACTCGGCAAGCGCATCTACAACGAAATCTCAAAAGAAGCCTGGGGACAGTGGCAGCATAAGCAGACCATGTTGATTAATGAGAAAAAACTCAACATGATGAACCCGGAGCATCGCAAGCTGCTGGAGCAGGAGATGGTTAACTTCCTGTTTGAAGGCAAAGACGTGCATATCGAAGGCTACACGCCGCCGGAAAAACCATAAGGGCCCGACGGCCCTTACAACAAACACAACACGCACTCCCGGAATGATGAAAAAATTATTAGCGCTAGCCTTGATTGCGCCGTTGCTCGTTTCTTGTTCCAGCTCCAATAAAAAAGGCGACAGCTACAACGAGGCCTGGGAAAAGGACACCAACGGTTTTGATATTCTGATGGGGCAGTTTGCTCACAACATCGAGAATATCTGGGGGTATAACGAAGTTCTGTTGGCAGGGCCGAAGGACTACGTGAAGTATACCGACCAGTATCAGACCCGTAGCCACATCAACTTTGATGAGGGGACCATTACCGTCGAAACCATCGCCGGGACGGAACCTGCAGCGCGCCTGCGTCAGACCATCATCAAAACCCTACTGATGGGCGACGATCCGAGCTCGGTCGATCTCTACTCCGATGCCGACGATATTCAGATCTCTAAAGAGCCATTCCTGTATGGCCAGGTGGTCGACAACACCGGGCAACCGATTCGCTGGCAAGGACGTGCGGCGAACTATGCCGACTGGCTGATTCAGAACCGCCTGAAGAGCCGCAACAACGGCTTGCACATCATCTATAGCGTGACCATCAACCTGGTGCCGAACCACCTCGATAAGCGTGCACATAAGTACATCGGCATGGTACGTAAGGCTTCGCATAAGTACGGCGTTGATGAATCCCTGATCCTCGCGATTATGCAGACGGAATCGTCGTTTAACCCGTATGCGGTGAGCAACGCCGACGCCCTCGGCCTGATGCAGGTCGTACAGCACAGCGCCGGGAAAGACGTGTACCGTTCGCAAGGGAAATCCGGCACGCCGAGCCGCAGCTTCCTGTTCGACCCGGCAAGCAATATCGACACCGGTACGGCGTATCTGGCAATGCTGAACAACGTCTATCTTTCCGGCATCGATAACCCGACCTCACGTCGTTACGCGGTCATTACCGCCTACAACGGCGGCGCGGGCAGCGTGCTACGGGTGTTCTCCAGCGATAAAGCGCAGGCGGCGAACATCATCAACAACATGGCGCCAGGTGATGTCTATCAGACGCTCACCACTCGCCACCCGTCGGCTGAGTCACGCCGCTATTTGTATAAAGTGAATAGCGCGCAGAAAGGCTATCGTCGTAAGTAATTCCTCGTAAACCTCTTCCGCAAGGGAGAGGTTTTTCTTATACATGATGCATAAATGTTAACTGCGTCACTATTTCGCGCTGCAAAATTAAAATCATTGCATTTTTTTGCGGAAAGTAACAAAAAGCCTCGTACCATACCGATAGAATCTCACCAAATTCATACCCGTGAATGTTTCTAACAGAACACTTATTCCGCTCTCTTGTGAGGAAAGTAACAATGAACCTGAAGCTGCAGCTTAAAATTTTGTCATTTCTGCAGTTCTGTCTATGGGGTAGCTGGCTGACCACGCTCGGCACCTACATGATAGTCACCCTGAAGTTCGACGGCGTTTCTGTCGGTACGGTCTACAGCTCCTTAGGTATTGCGGCGGTCTTTATGCCAACCTTACTGGGGATAGTGGCGGATAAATGGATCAGTGCAAAATGGCTTTACGCCTTCTGCCATCTGGTGGGTGCTGCGACGTTATTTATCGCCGCCGGGGTGACTACACCGGGCATGATGTTCTTTGTTATCCTGCTCAACTCGCTGGCCTACATGCCGACGCTTGGGCTGATTAACACTATCTCTTACTACCGTCTGAAAACCGCCGGTATGGATATCGTGACGGCGTTCCCGCCTATCCGTATCTGGGGCACCATCGGCTTTATCGCGGCCATGTGGGCAGTGAGCTTCGGCGGCTTTGAAATGAGCCACATGCAGCTCTACATTGGTGCGGCCCTGTCTGTTGCGCTGGCACTCTTTACCCTGACGCTGCCGCATGTTCCGGTATCTAACCAGCAGAAGAGCCTCACCTGGAGCACTATGCTCGGCCTCGATGCCTTCGCGTTGTTCAAAAACAAGCGTATGGCGGTATTCTTCATCTTCGCAATGCTGCTCGGTGCTGAACTGCAGATAACCAACATGTTCGGTAACACCTTCCTGCACAGCTTCGACAAAGATCCAATGTTTGCCAGCAGCTTTATCGTGCAGCACGCTTCGGTGATGATGTCGATTTCGCAGATGTCTGAAACCCTGTTCATCCTGACCATCCCGTTCTTCCTGAGCCGTTATGGCATTAAGAAAGTCATGATGATCAGTATCTTCGCATGGATGTTCCGCTTTGGTCTGTTCGCCTACGGCGACCCGACGCCGTTCGGTAGCATCCTGCTGGTTCTGTCGATGATTGTTTACGGCTGCGCCTTCGACTTCTTCAACATCTCCGGCTCGGTGTTCGTTGAGAAAGAAGTGAAACCTGAAATCCGCGCCAGCGCCCAGGGCATGTTCCTGATGATGACCAACGGCTTCGGCTGTATCCTCGGCGGTATGGTGAGCGGTAAGGTCGTTGAGATGTACACCCTGAGCGGTGTCACTGACTGGAAATCCGTGTGGCTGATTTTCGCCGGATACTCTCTGGTTCTGGCCGTCGCGTTCTACTCCCTGTTCAAGTACAAGCACGTTCGTGTTCCGGCAGGCGCTCAGCCCGTCGCCCACTAAGTCCTTCTCATCCTCTCCCCCTGCGGGAGAGGATGCTATATTTCCCCCAGCACCCACGCCACCGACAGCAAATCAGCGCTTCCGCCCGGGCTTAAGTTACGCTCCACCAGCGCCCTGTTCATGGCCTCCAGCGCCGCCAGATCCCAACCCTCTTTCAGCAACCGCTGCGCATAGCGTTGAACATAATGCAGGCCTTCAATGCCGCCGCGCGACACCAGATTACTGTCCGGGTTGACCGCCATCAGCCGCAGCAGCCGTTCGTGCAAACTAACGCCCGGTACACTTCGCGCCATCGCAAAACCGCTCTCGGCTTCACCGCGCGCGCCGGTCAGGCCGTACTGCTGAAACTGACGTTCACCGGCGGTTGTTGCCACACTTTTTCCCGCCAGTTCACGCTGCACCATGCCGCGACACATCTCGCTCACCGCCTGACACAGCGCGTCGGCGCTAAGCCTGCGCGCCTGGCCACGCAACCTTCCGGCGGCAAAACAGAGTAACCCCAGCGCGAAAATCCCGCCTTTGTGGGTGTTGACCCCGTTGGTGGCCGCGAGCATCGCCTGTTCGCAGGCAATGCCGAACGGGCGCAGCCTGCGCAGCTGCTCGCTCACCGGAAAGTGCGCATACGCAAAGCCGGCGGCTTCAAAACGGCGAAACCAGGGGGTGATGGCGGCAATACTGCGGGTAAACAGCGCGTAATCCATATCGCGATGTGAACCGCTGTTGGCGCGGTCCACCAGCCCCGGCTTTGGCGTCAGGTTCAGCTCGTGCCATAGTGCCGCTTCGGCAAGCGCCGGGACATCCGCAGCGCGCGGTTTAGTCGCGAGTAAACCAGTCATCAATCAATTTCTCCACGCGGGATACCACCTGATCCTGAGGGTGGCGGCGAGAACGCGCACAGGCGTGCGCAGGCTCATCGCACAGCAGGCAGCGGCGCATGTCGTTGCCCAGGGATTTACGCCCTACCGGACCCAGCGTGGGACAGATGACGTCCAGATCCCACAGCCGGCCCAGCGGATGCGTCTGCTCGAGCATCGCACAGTGGGCTTTGATTTCCGTTGCCGAATGCTCCACGCACCACAGCGCCTCTGGCCCGGTGGGTAACCACAGCACCTGCCGGTCGAGTATGCGCCAGCGCTGCTGCCACAGCAGCTGGTCGCAGGCCTGCAGCGCTACCCCCATACTGTTGCGATAACGAATACTGTCTTTCACCGCGCCCGGCGTCACCAGAGTCAGTGAAATCACCGGTTGCTGGTAGTGAGTTAGCCAGTCTGCCTGCCGCGCTGCGCGGCTATCTTTCGCCGCCAGCAGCGCATCCAGGCTGACCACCGGCACTTCGGGGGTCAGCACGCTCATTACTCGCTCTCCTTCACCTGACGAACAACGTCAATCACGCTACCGTCGCGGTAGCGGATAACGCCGACGATTTTATCGGTAAACTCAATCGCTTTGGGGACACCGGTGAGCGCTATCGCGCGCTCGTACAGCGCCGTAATATCCACCACTTTCAGGCCAGCGGCCTCTAAACGCTCACGGATCTCCGGGCGCGCCGGGTTCACCGCAATGCCGTGATCGGTCACCAGCACGTCAATGCTTTCACCCGGGGTCAGGCGGGTCGTTACCCGTTTCACCACCGTTGGAATACGGCTACGCAGCAGTGGGGCGACAACGATGGTCAGGTTAGCCGCCGCCGCCACGTCACAGTGACCGCCGGATGCACCGCGCATCACGCCGTCGGATCCGGTGATCACGTTAACGTTAAAATCGACGTCAATTTCCAGCGCGCTGAGGATAACCACATCCAGCTGATCGCAGCTCGCGGCCTTACTGCCGGGGTTAGCGTAGACGTTGGTGGAGATCTCCACGTGATCAGGGTTACGCGCCAGCGACGCCGCCGCCTGCCCGTCAAAGCACTGGGTATCGAGGAGTTTTTCAATAAGCCCCTGCTCGTGCAGGTCAACCAGGCTGCCGGTGATCCCGCCGAGAGCAAAACGTGCTTTCACTCCCGCGCGCTGCATTTTCTCACCCATAAAGCGGGTGCAGGCGGTAGCCGCCGCGCCAGAGCCAGTCTGCATTGAGAAGCCATCGTAGAAGTAGCCGGAGTGCTCAATCACCTCTGCCGCGTTGCGGGCAATCATCAGCTCACGCGGGTTGCTGGTCACGCGCGCCGCGCCGACGCTGATTTTCGCCGGGTCGCCCACGCTCTCCACCTGTACGATATAATCCACCTGATCCTGCACCAGGCTCGCGGGCATATTCGGAAACGGCACCAGGCTTTCTGTCAGCAATACCACCTTACTGGCAAACTGCGCGTCCACCATGGCGTATCCCAAAGAACCGCAGCAGGATGCCCCGCTGCTGCCGTTGGCATTACCGAATTCGTCGCTGCATGGAACGCCGAGGAACGCGACGTCAATTTTCAGCTCACCGTCCTGCAGCAGCTTCACGCGGCCACCGTGGGAGTGAATTTGTACCGGCTCATCCATCAGGCCATGAGAGATAGCGTCCGCCAGTTTGCCACGCATGCCGGAGGTGTAGATCCGGCGAATAACACCGCTGCGGATGTGCTCAATCAGCGCATCGTTGCAGGTCATCAGCGAGCTGGAGGCGAGGGTCAGATTTTTGAATCCCATCTGCGCGAGCAACTCGACCACCCGGTTAATCACCCGGTCTCCCTCGCGGAAAGCATGGTGGAACGAAATGGTCATTCCGTCCTGCAGCCCGCTTTTAACAACGGCCTGTTCCAGGGTTTCGCACAGCTTGCGCTGGTGTTTGTCGGTGACATCGTCAAGCCACGGAGTGGCGCTGTGCGCGCAGTCGAACGGCGCTAAGTCCCGCAAATGCGGATACTGAATGTGGAGAAGTTCTGTCTGGTTCATGGCTCTGTCCTTAGCGACGTACACCCGAAGCGGCAGCGCGCTCCAGGACCATTTGCGCGTGGTTGATGATAGGCGCATCGACCATTTTGCCGTTGAGCGATACCACGCCAAGGCCGTTACGTTCGCCCTCTTCTGCGGCTTCAATCACCCGCTGCGCGTGGTCAACTTCCTGCTGGGTTGGCGCATAGGCATTGTGCAGCAGATCTATCTGACGCGGGTTGATGAGTGATTTGCCGTTAAAGCCCATCTTGCGAATCAGCTCAACTTCGCGCAGGAACCCCGCTTCGTCGTTAACGTCGGACCACACCACGTCAAACGCATCAATCCCGGCGGCACGTGCCGCGTGCAGTACCGCGCAGCGGGCATAGAACAGCTCGGTGCCGTCGCCGCGCTCGGTTTGCATATCCATCACATAATCAAAGGCCGCCAGCGCAATGCCGATAAGGCGCGGAGAGCTACGGGCAATCGCTACCGCGTTGATAACCCCCACCGCAGATTCAATCGCCGCCATCACTTTGGTGGAGCCCACTTCCCGGCCGCACGCTTGTTCGATGCGCTCCAGGTGTCCTTCCAGTTCGGCAACGTCTTCCGGCGTATCGGTTTTAGGCAGACGAATGACATCCACGCCCGCACGGACCGCGGCTTCAAGATCGAGCAGGCCAAAGGGCGTACTGAGTGGGTTGATGCGTACCACGGTTTCAATATCCTGGTACATCGGGTGCTGGAGCGCGTGGAACACTAGCATCCGCGCGGTGTCTTTTTCGCGCAGCGCCACGGCGTCTTCAAGATCGAACATAATGGAGTCAGGGCGATAGATAAACGCCGTGGAGAGCATGGCAGCATTGGCTCCCGGAAGGAACAGCATACTGCGGCGGAGTTTGTTCATTGGAGTTTCTCCCACTCTGGCTCTGTGACTTCCGCGGCGCGCATCAGGGCGCTCTGCAGGCGGGCACGAATCACGCAATCCAGAGCCCCTTTATCTTCGATAATAATGAGTCCCTGCCGAACGCCCATCGCGCGCAGCGTGTCATTCACCACCTGGCGAATTTGCTCGCCAAACTGCTTCATCACTTCACTGTGGATGACCACTTCCAGCTCGCCGTCGGCGGGGGAAATTTTCACCATCAGGTCGCTGGACTCCTGCGTTCCGGCCAGCGCCTCTCTTACAATTTTCATAGTTTTTTCCTGGTACTTAAGCGACGTCCGCGCTGGCGGCAAAGCGGGCCTCCAGATGCGTGAACGTGGTCTGCGGCACGATCTCCTGTATGCGCGAGAACTGCCGGGTTTTTAATAAACGGCGGACTTCAGAGGCAGAAATTGCGCTGCCGGTGGCTTTTATGCGCGGGATCTCCACCACCTCAACCGCGCCGGAAAGCAGTGTGTGCATCGTGTGGTTGTACTGACGGGTAATATCGCAAAACGGCTCAGAGCCGATAAAACGATGGGTAATACCCAACGCCGGGGCAATGTAGTCGCGGAAGATGAGCACATCGATTTCGCTCCACGCCTGCTGCACCAGGCCGCTCTCTTTAAGGAAATAGGCCGGGAAAGTGGCACGCGAAATGATGTACTGCGATCCCTCGTGCAGAGTGATATTAGACAGGTGCGCGACCCCTGCTTTCACCATCGCCAGACGGTCGCGGAACGGGAAGAACGAAGCGTCTTCCCGCACGACGAAGAGGTGCAGCCAGTCGCAGCTACGCGCCGCCTGCTCCACCAGATGACGATGCCCGTGGGTGAACGGATTGGCGTTCATCACAATGGCACCGATTCTGGCGCCAGGCCTGCGCTGTTGGGCAAGCGATCGGCAGTAGCGGGCAATCCCTTGCGGGGTGTTTTCCATTAAGACGGCGTTGTCACCGCTCTGGGCAATCGGCCAGAAACCGCTGCTCTGAAAACGCTCCCGATTGCAGGGGCGCGTACAGAGGAAAAGGTGAAAATGGCCGGTTGCCAGCGCCAGATTCTCCACTTCCCCCAGCAGGCGAGCGCTGAGGTTTTCGCCCCGCAAACGCTCGTCTACCGCTACGCACTTGATGACGTTCGCCGCGAGCCCGGCGCAGCCTACCAGGCTACCGTCTTTCCAGGCTTCAACAACCCAGGTAATGTCGCTGTCCATACCTAACCCGCTGTCGGCCAGCAGGTAGCGGATCTGGCTCATCCGTTCCGGGTGCTTCAGAACCTCGGTGATGCGAAAGTCAATCATGATGCCCTGCCGTTCCTCAGTGCGCTGCCGTCAGCTGCTGCGCGGGTGCGTCCATAATCACGTTGCTGAGATGACCGATGTGCTCAATCTCCACCTCAATACGATCGCCTGCGTTCATAAACAGCGGCGGCGTGCGTTTTTTGCCAACGCCACCGGGCGATCCGGTGATGATCACATCGCCCGGGCTAAGGCGGGTGAAGGTACTGATGTATTCAATCAGCTCCGCCACTTTGTGGATCATGCTGGCGGTGTTGTCCTCCTGCACCATACGGCCGTTAAGCCAGGTGCGGATGGCCAGCTGATGCGGGTCAGGGATTTCATCCGCCGTGGTCATCCATGGACCAAACGCCCCGGTCTGCCGCCAGTTTTTCCCGGCGGTAAACCAGGTGTGCTGCCAGTCGCGGGCGGAACCATCCATGTAGCAGCTGTATCCCCCCACGTGCTCCAGGGCCGCGCTGCGGGAGATATTCTCCCCGCCCTTGCCGATAATGACCGCCAGTTCACCTTCATAATCAAATTCACAAGAGTGACGCGGCTTCAGCACCGGCGCGTTGTGGCCAGTCTGCGAATCCGGGAAGCGGACAAACAGCGTCGGCGCCGGGTTGTGCTGGTCAAACTCTTTGCGCTTTTCGGCATAGTTCATACCGACACACAGGATCTTTTCCGGGTGTTCAATCACCGGCAAAAACTGCAGCGCGTTCAGCGCGTAGTCGCTGATTTCGCTGGCATATTGCTGCGCGTCGTTCAGCGCATCGGCGGCCAGCAGGGCTTTTAAATCGGCGTAGCGGGTGCCAATCCGACGGCCTAAATCGACCACCCCATCGGCCTTCACGATGCCGTAGCTGCGGGTCCCCTGGTGGGTAAAGCTTGCAAGTTTCATAGTGGTTCCTGAAATACATCAATCAAATAAGGAAGTTGCCAAGGACAAGCAGGGAAACCGAGACGTTGATAGCGCCGCCGATGCGGGTAGCAATCTGCGCGAACGGCATCAAGCTCATTCGGTTACCTGCGGTCAGAATGGCGACGTCACCGGTACCGCCCTGGCCGCTCTGGCAGCAGGAAACGATGGCGACATCAATCGGGTGCATACCGATCTTTTTACCGACGAAGAAGCCGGTCGCGACCAGTGCCGAAACGGTGCTGATGATGACCAGCAGGTTCGTGATGTTGAATGCAGCAACCAGCTCTTCCCATGGCGTAATCGCCACGCCCACGGCGAACAGGATCGGGTAGGTCACTGAGGTCTGGAAGAATTTGTACACTACCTGCGAGCCTTCAAGGATGCGCGGAGAAACACCGTGCGCCAGCTTGATGAAGACGGCGATGAACAGCATGCCAACCGGTGCCGGCAGGCCAATCAGTTTATGGCCGAGCATGCCGAGCATATAGAGCAGCACCGCCAACAGCGCGCCGGAAGCGATGGTCGCTACGTCAACTTTGCCGCTGAAGATCGCCGCAGGAGCTTCGTTTTTCGCATCTGCTTTGCTGTCCGGCATCAGTTGACCTTCGCCGGTCAGGTGCGGATAGCGTTTACCCAGCTGGTTCAGACAACCGGAGATAACGATAGCCGTCAGGCTGCCCAGCATCACCATCGGCAGAATACGCCCCAGCGCCACGCCCTGATCCATATGCAGCAGGGTCGCATAACCGATGGAGAGCGGGATCGCCCCTTCGCCAACGCCGCCGGCCATGATGGGCAGAATAATGAAGAAGAAGATCTGGAACGGTTCGAGACCCAGCGCCAGACCGACGCCCATCCCGACAATCATGCCGACGATTTCACCGCACAGCATCGGGAAGAAAATACGCAGGAAGCCCTGAATCAGCGTGGTGCGATTCATGCTCATGATGCTGCCGACAATAATGCAGCAGATATAGAGATACAGAATGTTGGTAGATTTATAGAATTTGGTGGTCGACTCGACCACCACGTCCGGCAGCAGACCGTAATACACCAGCGCGGACGGGATGAAGGTCGCGCAGATTGCCGCCGCCCCCAGCTTGCCGATAATCGGTAAACGTTTACCGAACTCACCGCAGGCAAAACCGAAGAACGCCAGGGTGGCAACCATCACCACAATGTCGCTTGGCAGTTTACCGCCCAGGCAGTCAATGGCAATAAGCGCACCGGCTAACAAAAACAGTGGCAGAGGAATAATCCCCACCTTCCAGGTATCCATAATATGCCACCACTTCTCTTTGAGAGAGCGCTTTGGAATATCTATCGGGTCGTGGGTAACAGAAAAAGAATCATCAGTTGTGCTCATGAGTAAGCCCCTTAGTTATTTTGCATTGTCAGAGTAGTGAGGCAATGACGCACTTTATGTGAGGAAATGCAGATAACAACCGAAGTTTTAATGGCACCTATGGTTTTTATGGTTTCTATTATTTTTTTGTGAGAAGCACCTTATTTTTTAGCGTGGTTTTTATGGTTTTTATTCTCTGCAGGCCGCGCTGTGCAAAGGATCACAAGTTTCCGGCAAAACGCCCGCAGCGATGGGAAAGAGTGATACAGTGAGCACCCGACAAGTTACGCGCGTGATAATCATGAAGTTGTCATTTCAGATAAAACTCTTTATTTCCCTGGTCGCGTTTTTCTCGATTCTGTTCGCGCTGCTGGGTGGATATTATTACGTCGATGTCGGCCGTCAGCTTTACCAGGAGATGAGTGCTCGTGCCAGAATTCAGGCAGAAGAAATTGCGCTTATTCCGAATTTACGTAAAGAGATCGAGCAAAAAGATATTGCGGCAATTACTCCCTTCATGCGCCAGATTGCTCAGCACAGCGACGCCAGCTTTATTGTTATTGGCGATAACCACGGCATCCATTTATTTCATTCGGTATTCAGCGACCGCGTTGGCACCAAACTGGTCGGCGGTGATAACCAGGAAGTGCTGGAGGGGAAAACCACTATCACTATCCGCAAAGGCGGCTTAGGCATTTCGCTGCGTAGCAAAGCGCCGGTGTTTAACGATGCGGGCCAGGTCGTGGGGATTGTCTCCGTCGGCTATCTCACCAGCTATCTCGACAGCATCACGGTCAATAAGGTAGTGAACATCCTGATTGCGGCGGTACTGCTACTGACAGCCCTCTTTGTGTTCTCGTGGTTTTTCACCCGCAGCATTAAGAAACAGATTTTCTCGCTCGAACCCCGCGAGATTGGCCTGCTGGTACGCCAGCAAAAAGCGTTGATGGAGTCGATTTACGAAGGGGTTATCGCCATCGATAAAAATATGCGCATTGAGGTTATCAACCAGGCGGCGCGTAAGCTTCTGGGCTTAAGCCAGCCCACCCGCCACCTGCGCGGGCAGCTGATTACGCAAGTCATTGAGCCGGTATCGTTCTTTGAGCTCCAGCATATGCTCGAGAAAGACACCCACGACGAAATCTGCCATTTCAACCAGCTCAACGTCATTGCGAGCCGGGTGCGGATAATGCTGGAAAACTCGCTGCAGGGCTGGGTTATCACCTTCCGCGATCGCAACGAAATAGACTCACTGAGCGCCCAGCTAAGCCAGGTAAAACGCTACGTCGATAACCTGCGCATCATGCGCCACGAGCAGCTTAACCGGATGACCACGCTCTCGGGTCTGCTGCATATGGGACGCTATGATGAAGCCATTCGCTATATCCAGGCCCAGTCAGAGCACGCCCAGGAGCTGCTCGACTTTATCTCTTCGCGCTTCAGTTCGCCGACGCTCTGCGGGCTGCTGCTCGGCAAAGCGGCGCGCGCCCGCGAAAAAGGCGTCGAACTGGCGTTTGATGCCGGTTGTCTTATGGACAGGCCCTTCACCGGCCTTGCAGAATCAGAGCTTATTTCAATCATCGGCAACCTGCTGGACAACGCCATTGAAGCCACCCAGCGCGCACCTTTGCCGCACGATCCGGTCGATGTGCTGATCCAGCTTAACGACAGGGAGCTGCTTATCGAAGTCGCGGATCGCGGCATTGGCATTAAACCAGAAATCCGCGAACGTATTTTTGAACGCGGCGTCACCACCAAAACCCGGGGCGATCACGGCATCGGTCTTTATCTTATCGAGAGCTATGTGACTCAGGTGGGCGGAACTATCGAAGTGGCAGACAACATGCCACGCGGCACGATATTTTCTTTATTTATTCCTGCCGACGGCGGTCACATACGCCAGGGTCAGGATCCAGAAGAGACAGATTATGCAACACACTGACATCATCGACGTAATTATCGTGGAGGACGAGCCGGAACTTGCTGAGCTTCACTCAGAGCTTATCAAGAAGCACCCCCGGATGCGTCTGGTGGGGATGGCGGCATCGCTATCGCAGGCGCACGCGCTTATCAACCAGCACCATCCGCAGCTGATGCTGCTCGACAACTATCTGCCCGACGGTAAAGGCATCACCCTTATCAGCGATCCGCTGCTGGCGCGCGCGAACTGCTCGGTGATTTTTATCACCGCCGCCAGCGATATGGATACCTGCAGCCTGGCCATTCGCAACGGCGCTTTTGACTACATTCTGAAGCCAGTGTCCTGGAAACGCCTCGGCCAGTCGCTGGAACGTTTTGTGCAGTTTCATGAACAGCAAAGAACGTGGAAGATTGTCGACCAGCAGAACGTGGACTCTCTGTACCAGCTACAGGCCAAGAACTACCGCCTCGACAGCGGCAGCAAAGGGATTGAAGAAAAAACGCTGACTATTGTGCAAACGCTGTTTCACCAGGATGAAGCGCGCTGCTTTTCCGTTGACGACGTGGTAACCGCCACCGGGCTTAGCAAAACCACGACCCGCCGCTATCTGGAGCACTGCGTCGAGGCCGGGTTTCTGCAGGTAGAAATGCTGTATGGCAAAATCGGTCATCCGCGCCGGTTATACAAGCGGGGAGAACATTAAGTTCCCCTCTCTTTTCCGGTCAGGCGCTCAGTACATAGCCGTACAGCCGCTCAATGCCGTCGGCATCGGTCGCGCTGTAGACACCCTGCAGCTCCGGCGAGAACCCGGGCAGCAGGTTAACCCCCTCTTCCAGCGCCAGGAAGTAGCGCTGCACCGCACCGCCCCAAATCTCACCGGGCACCACGCACAGCACGCCCGGAGGATACGGCAGCGCCCCTTCAGCAGCAATTCGCCCTTCGGCCTCGCTGAGGCGCACCAGCTCCACGTTGCCGCGAATAAACTCACGGTTGGCATCCTGCGGGTTCATCACCACCGGCGGCAGGCTGGCCTTGCGGAACATTGCCTTTTGTAGATCTTTGACCGCAAAGCTGACGTAAAGGTCGTGCATCTCCTGGCACAGCTTGCGCAGGGTGTAATCGCGATAGCGCACCGGGTATTTCTGGTAGACCGTGGGCAGCACATCGCAAAGCGGCGTGTCGTCCTCAATGTGCTGCTCAAACTGCCCGAGCATGGCCACCAGCTGCGCCAGCTTTTCCGGGCTTTCCGCCGGGGTGAGCAGGAACAGGATCGAGTTCAGATCGCACTTCTCCGGCACGATGCCGTTTTCCCGTAGATAGTGAGCAAGGATGGTTGCCGGGATCCCAAAGTCGGTATATTCACCGGTTTCAGCGTCGATCCCGGGCGTTGTCAGCAGCAGTTTGCATGGATCAACAAAGTACTGATCCTGGGCGTAGCCTTCAAACCCATGCCAGCGCTCACCCGGCCCGAAGCTGAAGAAGCGACGTTCACGGGCAATGGCCTCTGTCGGATGATCCTGCCACGGTCGCCCCGCCACCACCGGCGGAATAAAAGGTTTGATCATCTTGCAGTTAGCCACAATCGCCTTGCGCGCTTCGATCCCCATTTCTACACACTCCGCCCACAGGCGACGTCCGCTCTCCCCTTCGTGGATCTTCGCGTTGACGTCGAGGGCGGCAAAGAACGGGTAGAACGGGCTGGTTGACGCATGCAGCATGTAGGCGTTATTGAGCCGCTTGTAAGGGCAAAAACGCGCCTGACCGCGAATGTGGTTATCTTTCTTGTGGATCTGCGAGGTTTGCGAGAACCCGGCCTGCTGCTTATGCACCGACTGGGTCACAAAGATCCCCGGGTCATTCTCGTTAAGCTCCAGCAAGAGCGGCGAGCAGTCAGCCATCATCGGGATAAACTGCTCATAGCCTACCCACGCGGAATCAAACAGGATGTAGTCGCAGAGATGACCTATCTTATCGATAACCTGGCGGGCGTTGTACACGGTGCCATCGTAGGTGCCAAGCTGAATAACCGCGAGACGGAACGGCCGCGCTTCTCCTGCCTTTTCTGGTGCGACTTCATCAATGAGCCCGCGCAGGTAAGTTTCATCAAAGCAGTGTTCGTCAATGCCGCCAATAAAGCCGAACGGGTTACGCGCGGCCTCGAGATACACCGGGGTTGCTCCTGCCTGGATAAGCGCGCCATGGTGGTTCGACTTGTGGTTGTTACGATCGAACAGCACCAGGTCCCCCCGGGTCAGCAGCGCGTTAGTCACCACCTTGTTGGCCGCCGAAGTGCCGTTCAGCACGAACCAGGTTTTGTCAGCATTAAACACTTTTGCGGCATATTTTTGCGCGTCTTTTGCCGCCCCTTCGTGGATCAGCAAATCGCCCAGTTTGACATCGGCATTGCACATGTCGGCACGAAAGATGTTCTCGCCAAAGAAATCGTAAAACTGACGCCCTGCCGGGTGCTTTTTGAAGAATTCACCATGTTGATGCCCCGGGCAGGCAAAGGTGCTGTTGCCCATCTCAACGTACTGCTTCAGGGTGTCAAAAAATGGCGGCAGCAGATTTTGCTCATAACGCTCCGCGGCGCTCTCCAGCTCCAGCCACTGCTGGGCTTTACCGTTTATCGCCCCGCTGACACCTTCCGGAAGTGTCGTCTCTGCTTCCGTCAGCATAAACACCGGCAACTGAAAACCGCTGCGCTTCAGCAGCGCCAGAATACCGCTGCGGCTGTCCGCTTCGCTGATGACGACCGCCGCCACGTCGGTAAAATCGGTCGCGTCCAGCGCTACCACTTCCCGGTGCGTAGAGAGTTGAGAAACCAGCGTATGGCTGGCGGCAATTTTCAAAGATTTCATAGGCAATCAGACCCGTTTCGGGAGGAAAATAAAGGGTTAACGACAATGAGTGGGCGTGAACTTCACCGCATGACGATCATAGAAAGTAAACGGAAAGTATGAGAAAACCTACGCTTGCGCGCGCATGGGTGCAGGCAAATTCGTAATGAAGTGGTCATCACTGTCGGCCCCATCTCAGGAGAGGAGAAAATTCGCGCAATCATGGCACCTTTCGCCAGTGGGTGCAAGATGCATTGATTATGCAGTTTTATGAGCAACATCTGGCTTACATTCGGAAAATTATAAATAATAATGCAACAATAACGATTAATTACCAGGAGGGAGTTGTGGTTACAGGACCATTTATCAACGCCGGAGCCGTACTGCTCGGTGGTGTATTGGGGGCAGTGCTCAGCCAGCGCCTGCCGGAGCGTATTCGTGTCTCCATGACCTCTATCTTTGGCCTTGCCTCACTGGGTATTGGTATTCTGTTGGTCGTGAAGTGCGCCAACCTGCCGGTGATGGTGCTGGCAACGCTCCTGGGCGCGCTGATTGGTGAGTTTTGCTATCTGGAAAAAGGCATTAATGCGGCGGTCGGTAAGGCACAACGAATGGTTTCCAGGCCCGGTAAACACGGCGGTGGCCACGATGCTTTTGTGCAGAATTATGTCGCTATCATCATCCTGTTTTGCGCCAGCGGCACCGGGATTTTCGGCTCAATGCATGAAGGAATGACCGGCGATCCCAGCATTCTGATCGCCAAAGCGTTTCTCGATTTCTTCACCGCCACCATCTTCGCCTGCACGCTCGGCATCGCCGTTGCGGCCATCAGCGTACCAATGCTCATCATCCAGCTGACGCTCGCCGCCTGCGCCACGCTGATATTGCCGATGACCACCCCGGCGATGATGGCCGACTTCACCGCCGTTGGCGGGCTATTACTGGTCGCAACCGGCCTGCGGATCTGCGGGATCAAGATGTTTGCAGTGGTTAACATGCTCCCCGCGCTGCTGCTGGCAATGCCGCTTTCCGCCGCCTGGACCGTTTTTTTTGCCTGAAAATGGTGTTAATGCGCGAAAGTGGTGATAGATTGTGCAGTCTGCTGCGAAATTCATAAATTTCGTTGACGAGGCGAGGTGAATCAGGTTTAATGCGCCCCGTTGCCCGGATAGCTCAGTCGGTAGAGCAGGGGATTGAAAATCCCCGTGTCCTTGGTTCGATTCCGAGTCCGGGCACCACCCTATTATCAATGGACGTCAACCGACGTCCATTTTTCTTTTCTAATCCCGCGTATTACGAACCTTTTTCTTTCCTGATGGTCAACTGAATTCAACCAGATTCACCCCACATCAATATCTTTTTCGAGGTACTAACCAAGGTATCTTAAGTTCGATAAAATCGGTACCTCGAAACGGATGTGAAAGAGGCATATTTTATGGCACTGACTGATATAGCTGTCCGCAATGCAAAATGCCCGGCAGACAAAAAATTCATCAAAATCTACGATGCAGACAAACTCTACCTTTTCGTTTTCAGTACGGGCTCAAAACGCTGGCGCTTTCTGTATCACTTTAATGGCAAACCACAGACCTACCTTATCGGTCCCTATCCTGAAATTTCATTAGCGGAAGCACGACTCCGCCGTGACGATGCAAAAAGACAACTGGCGAACGGTATCGATCCTAATCAGGAAAAGCGGGACGAAAAGAAAGGACACACAAACATCCGCACGTTTGAGGCCGTTGCCCGCGAATGGCATAAGAGCAATCGTAAATGGAGTAAAGACCATGCAAAACGGATCCTCACTTCGCTGGAAACTCATCTATTCCCGATGCTGGGTCAATCTGATATTACAAAACTAAATACCCGTGATCTGCTGGCACCAGTTAAAGTTGTGGAGGCCAGGGATAACATCGATACCGCAGGGCGACTTCAGAGTCGCATTACCAATATCATGCGCTTCGCGGTTCACAACGCCTATATCAACTACAACCCCGCGCTGGACATGAAGGGAGCGATCTCTTCGCAGAAAGCAGAACACCACCCCGCTCTGCCTTTTAACGGGGTTACTGACCTGCTGGAGAAAATTAACAACTATCGGGGACAACCTCTCACAATACTGGCAATCAGACTGGCGCTGCTCATCTTCATCCGGTCCAGTGAGTTACGCTTTGCACGCTGGCCTGAAGTCGACTTCAAACGCTCACTCTGGACACTTCCAGACAAGCGTGAAGAGATTTCCGGGGTCAGGTTCTCAACTCGCGGTGCAAAAATGTACACACCACATCTGATCCCATTGAGTAAGCAGGCCATAGAGATTCTGACACAGATTCGCGAAATCAGCGGTGAGTTTGAGCTGGTTTTCACCGGTGCTCACAATCCCTATAAGCCGATGAGTGAAAACACCATCAACAAAGCACTGCGCAAGATGGGATTCGATACCAGAAGCGACATCTGCGGCCACGGATTTCGTACCATGGCATGTAGTGCCATGATCGAATCAGGTCTGTGGTCAAAAGATGCCGTGGAGCGGCAGATGAGCCACAAGGAGCGCAATAACGTTCGTGCTGCTTATATCTATCTTGCAGAGCATCTTGATGAACGTAAGCAAATGATGCAATGGTGGGCAGATTATCTTGATGCAAATCGCGATGGCTATGTAACACCTTATGAGTTCGCTCATCCTGAAGAGTAGCCAGGCTCCCCAAAAAAATCGGACGATCAGCCTTCATGGTTGAGCGTCCTTCATTTCATAGCAGCGCTTTAACTCCCCATCAAATATCACCACTGCATTTCATTTTAAATAAACTGATATTTTATTTAATTTGCCATGCGCAATTCATAACGTAAAACCTCGCTATAAATCCTTTAGGTCTGTCTCCTGAATCCTGTGTGGCAATTCACATTTTACTCATCCCAGGCTGGAAACAGACCAAATGAAAAAAATCCTCATTTTTGTATCACTGGCAGCACTGCCTTTTCTCATTGAGCGCTTGCTGGCACTGATTCATCTCATCGTGCTCTCAGTTCTGGCTCAATAACCACCTTTTATTCGTCCGGCAACGCCGGACGGCTCAGTTTCAACTCACATCTAACTCAACTCAGGTGCAATATGCGCATTTATATCGATGATGGTTCGACTCACATCAAAATGCTGTGGGAGCAGCACGGCAAAACGTTTACCCACATCAGCCCCAACAGCTTCAAACGCGGATGGTCAGCCACGTTTGGCAGCAGTAAGCCGTTTAACTACACCGCAGACAAAGAGAAATACTCGTTTGACCTCATTTCTCCCGATACCCTCACCACCAGCAATATTGAATGGCAGTACAGCCCGCTCAACGCCGTTGCGGTCCACCATGCGCTGCTGACCAGCGGTATTGCGCCGCAGTGCGTGGATATCGTGGTGACGCTGCCGCTGGCAGAGTTCTACGACGAAGATGCTCAGTACCGGCTGGATAACATCGAGCGCAAGAAACGGAACCTGCTGCAACCTGTGGTACTGAATAACGGTCACGTCTTTACCATCACCCGCGTCACCGTGCGCCCGGAGTCCATTCCCGCCGGGATTGCGCTGTGCGATCAACTATCGGCTTCCAATTCAGTGCTGATTGTAGATCTCGGCGGAACGACGCTGGATATATCACTGGTGGCGGGCCAGATGTCTTCTGTCTCACAAATTTACGGAGATCCGGCTCTCGGCGTGTCCCTGGTGACCGACGAGGTTCAGCCGGCATTGCGTAAAGCCGGTATGGCGCTGTCCCGCTACAACGTGGGCAGGTTGATTATCAAACGTTTCGACGATACGTACCTCGCGAACAATATCAACGATCCACGTGCTGTCGGTTCCATAAAGCAGGCAATCCACACTGGTATCTCGCGTTACCGGGCACGGGTGCTGGAAGCGATTAATCTATTCAAAGGGTATACCCATGTTGCGATTGTTGGCGGTGGAGCCTGTCTGCTGGCTGATGGCATTCGTACTCATGTTCACCTGCGCGACGATCGTTTCTTTGTAGCTCAGGATCCACAGTTTGCGCTGGTTCACGGATTGAAAGCCATTGGGTGATGGAGATGGAAATGAACCGTAGAAAAGTACTGATTTATCTGCGCCCTGGAACACATGCCAGCGAGCGCTTTGCGGATGCGAGGATAGAGGCGCATCACCGGGGCGATCGTGGTGAAATATTGCGAACGGCATTACTGGCAGGCATTGCGCTGGGTGAAATCGACAGCCGATTACCGTCAGTACTGGGCGCGTTGTTGGCAGACAACACGAGCACGGAAACACTGCGCACTATGCTGGTCTCTTTTCTGAACATTCAGCCGGGATCGCGTCAGCCTGCATCGGTAGCAGCCACAGTACCAACACCAGAGGTAACGGAACAGCCCTCCAGCAGTGTTTCGGCAAAGAATCTGGCAGGCTCCCTGCCAGAGTGAAATATTATTTCATCACCAAATGGAAGCAAAAAAATAATCCAAGACGCTCAGCCTATGTGGCCGGGCGTCCTTTTATCGCTATATTCTTTTTTTTCATCAGAAACATCGCTGGGCATGAGCCTCTTATGCTCACGAAATGGTTCAGGTAACAGCCGGTAAATGCAAAATCCCTCGTCATCAGGCAAGCGTTCAGCGCTCAGATTACATTGAACCAGCAGCGCAGGAATGCCGCCGATATCGCCAGTAAGTCGCAGTTCCATCGGCTTGATGAGTTCACCCTTGTCGGTGAACACCTGATGCAGCTCGTCTTTCGGGGTGTAGATCGCACAGACATTACCCGCTAGTTTAGCTTTTTCCTCCCATTCTTTGGCGGACAACAGCCAGTCGCTCCAGTCCATTGCCCGAAGGGTTTCGAGCATGTACGTAAAGCGAAACAGCGTGCTCTGCTGCGTGAGTTCGCCAGAACTGGCAAGGCCAACAGCGATCAGTACATATCATGCAAGGTGCGCGAGCCCTTCAGTCGGCCGTTTGGGGAAAGACTGGGCAAATAATTATCCGTGTATCGTCTGAATATTAATCAATCGCCATTCCCCCTGCGATTCACACAATTTAGTGGCGATTCGAAATGATTAGAACATCCTTAATCGTTATAATGCAGGACTAATTATGAGCCTTTGGCTACCAGAAATGTATTAAAACCGGAGTTTTACCATGACAAGCACCCAACAACGCGCCGCACTGCAACGCCAGATTTGGCAGATTGCCAACGATGTACGCGGTGCAGTGGATGGCTGGGATTTTAAACAATACGTTTTAGGCGCTCTGTTTTACCGCTTCATCAGCGAGAATTTTGCCAATTACATTGAAGGCGGTGATGCCAGCGTCAAGTATGCAACACTCCCCCGGAGCGTCATTACCCCGGAAATCAAAGACGACGCCATTAAAACCAAAGGTTATTTCATTTACCCAGATGATTTGTTTGTTAACATCGCCGCAGGTGCTAGTACTAACGAAAAATTAAACACCGATTTGGCTGACATCTTCTCGGCTATTGAAATGTCAGCCAGCGGATACCCTTCAGAGAACGATATCAAGGGATTGTTTGCTGATTTTGACACCACCAGTAACCGGCTCGGCAATACGGTAAAAGACAAGAATACACGCCTGGCGGCAGTGCTCAAAGGGGTGGCAGAATTAGATTTTGGCGATTTTGAGGGTAGTCACATCGATCTTTTCGGTGATGCTTACGAGTTTCTTATCTCCAACTATGCCGCCAATGCAGGCAAATCCGGCGGTGAGTTTTTTACCCCGCAACACGTGTCCAAGCTGATTGCGCAACTGGCCATGCACAAGCAAACCAGCGTCAACAAGATTTATGACCCTGCGTGTGGTTCTGGCTCGCTGCTGCTGCAAGCCAAAAAACACTTTGACGCCCACATTATTGAAGATGGTTTTTGGGGGCAGGAACTCAACCACACCACCTACAACCTGGCGCGGATGAACATGTTCTTGCACAACATCAACTACGACAAGTTCAATATCCAGCTCGGTGATACGCTGCGTAATCCGCATTTTGGCGATGACAAACCTTTTGATGCCATCGTCTCCAACCCTCCTTACTCGGTGAAATGGATAGGCTCAGACGATCCTACCCTGATCAACGATGACCGCTTTGCCCCGGCAGGTGTGTTAGCGCCCAAATCTAAAGCCGACTTCGCTTTTGTGCTTCATGCGCTCAGTTACCTTTCCAGCAAAGGCCGTGCAGCCATTGTTTGCTTCCCCGGCATTTTTTACCGGGGTGGCGCCGAGCAGAAAATTCGCCAATATCTGGTGGATAACAACTATATCGAAACAGTGATTGCACTCGCGCCCAACCTGTTCTTTGGCACCACCATCGCCGTGAACATTCTGGTGCTGTCCAAACACAAAACCGACATGACCACCCAGTTTATCGATGCCAGCGGGTTGTTTAAGAAGGAAACCAATAACAACACGCTCACTGAGAAGCATATTGAGCAAATCATGCAGGTGTTTGATAGCAAAGCAGACGTTGATCATTTTGCCAAATTGGTGAGCTTTGAAGATATTAAGGCCAATGATTACAATTTATCGGTCAGTAGCTATATCGAAGCCGAGGACAACCGCGAAGTAGTAGATATCACTGAGCTCAATGCCGACCTGAAAATTACCGCCGCTAAAATCGACCAGTTACGAGCGGATATTGATGCCATTGTGGCGGAGATTGAAGGTAAGGAGCTGAAGGCATGAGCGAGATGAGCTTTATGGAAAAGCTGCTGGATGGCATTAAAGTAGAGTGGAAACCTTTGGGCAAAGTGCTTGTTCGTACCAAGGGCACAAAGATTACCGCTGGTCAGATGAAAGAGTTACACAAAGATGGCGCACCACTAAAAATCTTTGCGGGCGGTAGAACTGTTGCATCTGTCGGTTTTGACGATATACCTGCGAAAGATGTAAATAGGAAACCTTCTATTATTGTCAAATCTCGTGGCATTATTGAATTCGAGTATTATGACAAACCATTCTCCCATAAAAGCGAAATGTGGTCGTATCACTCAAATAATGACGGAGTCCATATAAAGTATGTTTATCATTTTCTGAAATTGAATGAACCCCACTTTCAGAGTATTGGCAACAAGATGCAAATGCCGCAAATTGCAACGCCTGATACTGATAAGTTCAAAATCCCCATTCCATGTCCTGAAAACCCCAAAAAATCGCTCGAAATCCAGTGCGAAATCGTCCGCATTCTGGACACTTTTACCTCTCTTACAGCCGAGCTTACAGCCGAGCTTACAGCTCGTAAAAAACAATACAACTACTATCGCGACCAGTTGTTGAGTTTTAAGGAAGGGGATGTAGAGTGGAAAACTTTGGGGGAGATTGGCGAATTTATTCGAGGAAAGCGCTTTACGAAAGCTGATTATGTTGAAGATGGCATTGGTGTGATCCACTACGGTGAGATATACACTCGGTACGGCGTCTTTACAACTCATGCGCTTTCTCAGGTCAGAAACGATATGGCCAAGTCACTTCGCTATGCGGAACCAGGAGATGTAGTGATAACGGATGTCGGAGAAACCGTCGAGGATGTTGGTAAAGCCATGGCCTGGCTTGGAGATGAAAAAGTGGCTATTCACGACCACTGTTATGCTTTCCGGCATTCAATGAACCCGAAGTTTGTTTCCTATTGCATGCAAACAGCATCTTTCATTGCCGAGAAAGCAAAGTATGTGGCCAGAACCAAGGTCAATACATTATTAATTAATGGATTTGCTAAAATCGCAATTCCTGTTCCGTATCCAAATGACCTTGAAAAATCGCTTGCCGAACAAGCCCGCATCGTCGACATCCTGGACAAATTCGATGCTCTTACCAATTCTATCAGTGAAGGTTTTCCACGTGAAATCGCATTACGCCAAAAGCAATATGAGTATTACCGCGATTTGCTTTTGAGCTTTCCCAAACCTGAAGAGGTAGTGGCCTGATATGAGCAAGACGCTAGCAGAAATCGCCCAGCAGCTTAAAGACGCCAATAAAAAAGTACAGTTGATCTATGCCTTTAATGGCACGGGGAAAACGCGCCTGTCGCGAGAATTTAAGAAACTGATCGCGCCAAAAAACGATGAAATCGAAAGCGACGATGCAGCAGAACAACCAGAAATATC
This sequence comes from Yokenella regensburgei ATCC 49455, assembly GCF_000735455.1. Lineage (GTDB taxonomy): Bacteria > Pseudomonadota > Gammaproteobacteria > Enterobacterales > Enterobacteriaceae > Yokenella > Yokenella regensburgei. The sequence continues at coordinate 26,141 of NZ_JMPS01000041.1, forward strand.
TCGCAACAAGATCCTGTATTACAACGCTTTTACCGAAGATTTGTTCTATTGGGACAACGACCTGGAGCAGGATGCCGATCCCAAGCTCAGAATCCATCCCAATTCATTTACCGACTGGGTGTTGGAAGATCAAGGGCAAGATCGAAACATCATTACCAATTTTCAGCGCTACGCCAATGAGAAGCTAACACCAAAATTCAATGAAGAATATAAAGTCAAAGGCAAGGACGACAAAGAGATCACTGTAAAGGCTTTCTCAGAAGTGACTTTTTCCCTTGAGCGCGGCGATGATGTGCAATCCGGAAATCTGAAAATCTCTAAGGGTGAGGAAAGCAATTTCATCTGGAGTATTTTCTATACGCTGATCGAGCTGGTGATTGACATTCTCAATGTTGCTGACCCCTCTGATCGTGAAACCAACGTTTTTGATCAGTTGGAATATGTATTTATTGACGACCCGGTAAGTTCACTGGATGAGAACCATTTGATTGAATTGGCCGTAGATTTGGCCCAACTGATCAAGTCAAACAATTCTGATGTTAAATTCATCATCACCACGCACAATCCGCTTTTTTATAACGTTCTGCATAATGAGCTCAACAGTGATGACGGTGGTTACAAGAAAAAATGGCTTGATAAGTACCGGATGGCCCGGCTTGACGGCGGCACATTTCAATTAGTCCAGCAGCCCAATGATTCGCCATTCTCATATCATCTTTATTTGAAATCAGAACTCGAAAATGCCATCGAGAGTGGTCAGTTGAGCAAGTATCACTTTAATTTTTTAAGAAACATTCTGGAAAAAACCTCCACGTTTCTTGGCTATAAGAAATGGGGCGATCTGTTGCCAAAAACTGATGACGGAACAACCAATCCGTATGAGGCCCGGATTATTAATATTTCCAGCCACTCGAAACATGCGGGCGAAGAAGTGGCCGATCTCACTGAAGACGACAAGCGTGTTTTGCGGTATCTGGTTAATGAAATCAATATGATGTATCGCTTTCAGCAGGCTGAAAACTAAAGAAAAAGATTTAGGGGTGAAGCATGTACGAATACAAGGCTGTTGCCGAATCAAATAGCTTTATCGTTCTCGATAAATACGCCAGGGAATGGCAGCTTAATGAAAGCTACCAGAGCGAAGGTGACCTGGAACGGGAGTTCATTCAGGATTTGCACAATCAGGGCTACGAGTATGAACCTGTTTTAAATACGCCTGAGAAGCTGCTGGCCAACGTGCGCGAGCAGTTGCAGACCCTGAACAACATGCAGTTTGCTGACGGTGAATGGATGCGGTTTGTGGAGACCTGGCTGGACAAGCCGAGCGATGGCATCGTCGATAAAACCCGCAAAATTCACAACGACTATATCCATGATTTTGTGTTTGACGATGGTCATATCCAGAACATTTACCTGGTAGACAAAAAAAACATTGCCCGGAATAAGGTTCAGGTCATCAAGCAGTTTGAACAACAGGGTAGTCATGCCAATCGTTATGATGTCACCATTCTGGTGAATGGCTTGCCGCTGGTACAGGTGGAACTGAAAAAGCGCGGCGTGGCGATCCGCGAAGCCTTTAATCAGGTGCATCGCTACAGCAAAGAGAGTTTTAACAGTGAACATTCCTTGTTTAAGTATTTGCAGATGTTTGTGATTTCCAACGGCACCGATAGCCGTTATTTTGCCAATACTACCCAGCGCAACAAGAACAGCTTCGACTTCACTATGAACTGGGCAAAATCTGATAACAGCTTGCTGAAAGACCTGAAAGATTTTACCGCGACCTTTTTCCAGAAGAACACCCTGCTCAATGTACTGCTGCATTATTCGGTGTTTGATGTGAGCGATGCACTACTGGTAATGCGCCCTTACCAGATTGCTGCTACCGAGCGTATCTTGTGGAAGATCAACAGCGCCTATCAGGCTAAAAACTGGAGCAATACGGAAAGCGGCGGTTATATCTGGCACACCACAGGTTCCGGTAAAACCTTGACCAGCTTCAAGGCGGCGCGCTTAGCCACTGAGCTGGAGTTCATAGACAAAGTTTTCTTCGTGGTGGATCGTAAAGATCTGGATTACCAGACAATGAAGGAGTACCAGCGTTTTTCCCCGGATAGTGTAAACGGCTCTGACAGCACCGCTGGCCTCAAGCGTAATCTGGATAAAGATGACAACAAAATCATTGTCACCACGATCCAGAAGCTCAATAACCTGATGAAGAGCGAAAACGACCTGCCCATTTACAATAAACAGGTGGTGTTTATATTTGATGAATGCCACCGTAGCCAGTTTGGTGAAGCCCAGAAGAACTTAAAGAAAAAGTTTAAGAAGTTCTATCAGTTCGGCTTTACCGGCACACCAATTTTTCCGCAAAACGCTCTTGGGGCAGACACTACGGCCAGCGTGTTCGGTCGAGAGTTGCACTCTTATGTGATCACCGATGCGATTCGAGATGAAAAGGTGCTCAAGTTCAAAGTGGACTACAACGATGTGCGCCCACATTTCAAAGATATTGAAAGCGAACAGGACGAGAAAAAGCTTAGCGCGGCGGAAAACAAGCAAGCCTTATTGCATCCTATCCGTATAAAAGAAATTTCGCAGTACATCCTGAATAACTTTCGGCAAAAAACGCATCGCCTGCACGCAGGGGCAAAAGGGTTTAATGCGATGTTTGCCGTGAGCAGCGTAGACGCTGCCAAGCTGTATTACGAATCGTTCAAAGACTTGCAAAAAGACAGCGATAAGCCACTAAAAATCGCCACCATTTTCTCTTTTGTGGCCAATGAGGAACAGGATGCTGTAGGCGATATTCTGGATGAAAGTTTTGACGTATCGGCAATGAACAGCAGTGCCAAAGAGTTTTTAAGTGCTGCCATAGCTGACTACAACGAGCTGTTCAAAACCAACTTCAGCGTGGAAAGCAATGGTTTTCAAAACTATTACCGAGATCTGGCCAAGCAAGTTAAGGCTAAGGAGATCGACTTGCTGATTGTGGTCGGCATGTTCCTGACCGGGTTTGATGCGCCGACGCTGAACACTTTGTTTGTGGATAAAAACCTGCGCTACCACGGTTTGATGCAAGCCTATTCACGCACCAACCGTATTTTTGACGCAACCAAAACCTTCGGTAATATCGTTACTTTCCGTGATCTGGAGCAGGTGACAATTGACGCCATCACGTTGTTTGGCGATAAAAACACCAAGAACGTGGTGCTCGAGAAAAGCTACAAGGAGTATATGGAAGGCTTTACCGACGTAGTAACCGGTGAGGCAAGGCGTGGCTTTGTGGATGTGGTGACGGAGCTAGAGCAACGCTTTTCCGATCCCTCTGCCATTGAGAAAGAGTCCGATAAAAAAGCCTTTGCGAAACTCTTTGGTGAGTATTTACGCGTTGAGAACGTGCTGCAAAACTACGACGAGTTTGCCAGCCTGAAGGCCTTGCAGAACATTAACATCAATGACCCCGAGGCGGTTGAGGAGTTCAAGACCCTGCATTATTTAAGCGATGAGGATCTGGCGACGCTGCAAACAATTAAAATGCCGTCTGAACGGAAAATTCAGGACTACCGTTCAACTTATAACGATGTTCGCGACTGGCTGCGTCGGGAAAAATCTTCCGCTGAAAAAGAAAAATCGGCTATTGATTGGGATGACGTTGTCTTTGAGGTAGATCTACTGAAGTCGCAAGAAATTAATCTTGATTATATTCTCGAGCTGATTTTTGAACACAATCGTAAGAATAAAAGTAAAGCAGGCTTAATTGATGAAGTTCGTCGATTAATACGTTCCAGTCTTGGGAGTCGGGCCAAAGAAAGCCTAGTTGTTGATTTTATTAACCAAACCGACCTGGACAAAATTAGTGACAAGGCCAGCATTATAGATGCCTTCTTTGCTTTTGCACAGGTAGAGCAACTACGCGAAGCACAAGAGTTAATTGGATCCGAGAATCTGAATGAAGAGGAAGCTAAACGTTATATTACCACCTCTCTCAAACGAGAGTTTGCCAGCGACAATGGTACGGAGCTCAATGCCGTTCTGCCAAAAATGAGCCCACTAAATCCCCAATACCTCACAAAAAAGCAAAGTGTTTTCCAAAAAATTGCAGCGTTTGTTGAAAAATTTAAGGGAGTGGGTGGGAAAGTATAGATGCTTAAACTCATGATACAAAGTTATGAGTTGAACAGAATGGCAAGTTCCTCAAAGGGCTTGCCATTTTTAATTTCCGTACTAACTTATCCCTGATATGAAAGTCTCTCCAGTTGCTATCTATTTGAATCGCCACGGATAATCTAGACACTTCCTAGCCGTTGA
>NZ_JMPS01000042.1 GCF_000735455.1 Yokenella regensburgei ATCC 49455
GTTGCACCTCTGCACGCGTTAAATATAGCCTGCCTTTCATGAAGTTCACAAAAATTGTTAATGGGTACACATCATTAAGACTAGGATTAATCTTAGCAAGCGCTTAAGCATCACTTAATGTAAATTTAGTGACGAGAAACCATTTAAAATATGATCGAGCTGTATTTTTACACAGTTTTCCATCACTACGCCGTCCCGAAGACCGCTGCATACAAAAAACTCGCAGTGGACATCAGCATCAGAAAGGGGGAGTAGAGTCAAACAGGGGCGAATCACTTCATTAATGCTTCCGTGGTTGTATCTCCTGACTCGCCAATGTCTATGAATCACACACTACAAACCTCGTATCTTAGCGTTCAGGTCTGTAAGGCAATTCAAGAGGTACCTGCTTGTCCCACAGACCAGTACGACAGGCCACTAGGGGAGGTACTCCATTAAAGGAAAAGAATTGACGTTGTCGACTTTGATCCACAAACCACAGGTCACCGTTTTGAAAGCGGTAGAGCAGGACATTATCGCTGTCTGCAAGATGCACCTTACGCAACTGATGACCAACCAGAAAAATCGATCCCCATTGCACAGTTACCAACCCTCCACTGGACACAGTTGTTGTCATGACAGATCGTCCCGGGCACAACAACGTCTCCTTTTTAACAGCAAGAGCCGGCACTGAAAACACCAGGATGGCGCTCACAAATAGCAGTTCTTTACCGGTCTTCTTCAGCATCATATCCCCCCCCAACAGCAACAGCTCCCCCTTTTGGTTCACCCGGTAATTCTCCCAATTTTTTTAGTAATCTAGGTTGTAAAAAATTGGCACTCGTTGCGCTAATACCTCTCCGAATATAAAATTAGAGGTTAATAATGTCACATTACCTGCTTTACGAACTGCCGATAGAAATCATCACCCTCCATGACTCCATTGCCAATGAAAACCCAGGGCTTGTTCTGCTGCTGTACTGCATCATTGTCCTTTGGTTGATCCTACTATTCTCTCGTCACTGAAATATCCATGATATCTCAGCAGTAAACACCGTACATCATCAACATGACGGCATATGCAACCAAAAACGTAAGCATATCTGTCACAAAGAGACTAATAATGTATCAATGACACCATAAAACCTTCGCCTTCCGATATCGCTGATATATCCCGTTTTTGGAAAAGGGTCCTGAACTCCAATGCCACCGAGATAACTACGAAGGCACTCCGTAAACTATGTGAACGGTGGGAGGTGAGAGTAAAGTCAGGGATGCGCTAATGGAGCAATTGCTACCAAACGGATATAACATTGATGCCGCGCGCAAAGCGATAGCCCTTTGAGTTTATTGAGGAGTGGGTGGGTGCAGCGCAAACCACCCATGATACGCTGCACCCTGTCTGGAAACTGGAGTAGAAAACAGACAGGAAAAATAGTCTAAACGGTTCCCACGAGTGTCAACCACAACTCATCACTTTATTAAAATTAATTTTTACAGGACTGCCACTATTTTTCATTAGTGTATTTTTGTTTATTTCGTTCTCCAAATCAGAATAACGACAACTGTCATTTGAGAAAGGCAACCACTCAGACACCCCACCTTTTCTTAACGGTATTTCCAGTTCAATATAGCTACTATAGCCAGAATAGGATATATTAATCCTATTCCTAAACTCAGGGAGTTGAACTTCTAGTTTTTCCAAAATTGGTTCAGAGTCCCCATACGCATGCAAAGCAAACCAGACAAGTTCATCAGCAGTTATAGCATACTTATCGACTAATGGTTCGACTACAACATTACGCTCCCATGATACTTCAGCTCGCTTAATTTCATGGAGAAACACACATCGCAACTGCTATGAAAAAAATTAGCATTCTATTCATATTTTCACCTGGAGTGATTATGATAACCAGTAGTATTTATTAATACACCTTCGACCATCTTAACTTCTTGAATTTGAGACTCGGGTGCACCTCCCCATTTTTTACTGTACCATGTTCTCAACGGCAACAAATTTAAGGTCATTATATTGTTCGTAAATTTGTAAAGGGATATTATCAAATGTTATTTATGGAAGTAGTTATAGAGTATAGATATGCTACCGCGTACAGGGCATTCACTTTGAGTTTGAGGAAAGCCATCATTCTCCCTATCCTTCAGGAATAGTTGACAATTTTCAGACCCGTGCTGATATTCATTATGGGGAAAATCTTGAGTAGCCATTCAGTGTGCCGTCTATTCTGTCTGAGTAGGCTATGTTTCAACAGGCTCCTCCAGTAGTCCAGACTATTGATGCTCACCGGGTCCCGGCAGGAGGATATAGAAAAACACTTTAATGGAGACAACTTCATGCTCAAATTATTCATAGCACTAATCGCATCACTCTCCGGAGTTACAGCTATTGCTGCAGAGGTGCCCATAAACCCCAGAGACTTCCGCTCCGCTCCACCCACTTACTGTATTCGGGCCCGGACCAGTGATTAATCCGGATAATTCAAAGTATGCGGAAGGAGCAAGTCTTCAACCGCTTCATAATTCTCATCTCCGACACCATCATGGGTTGCTATCACCAACCAAAAATCAGTAACGAGAGTCGACAAATAGGCAATAGAAATGCATCTCGCTTACAGGCACTATGCCGTGTTTTTTTCGACTGTGACGTAACAATTTTACGTTTCGGCGCCACGCCCGGAAGGAACCAGAAAAGCTTTGCAGCATTACCCTGTAATTGCCATCGCCTGGTAATTAATCCCCTCAAGAAAAAGGTTATTACTGTTGAATAACATTCCGTTTTAGCGCCCTGGCTGCAACCACGATCTCACCATACACAGCGAGACAGAAATCAGCGATGTGGACGAAACCGCCTGCATCAACTGCTCTCACTGCGGGTGTACTATCCACAAGGATGACCTAACCCAGCAACCCCATGAGAGTGTATTAACTTCATCAGCATTAAGGGTTTCAGGGTTCTGCATGATAATTACGTTCCAAAGTAAAGATGGTAATACTGAATTATTCGGAATGGAGGATGGGTTGTGGTCTATTTTTAAAACTGGATTGGCCCCTATATTTCACAACGATACGCCTTATTAAATGACGGTTCTCTGTAAAAAAACCGCCCTGATTCATGACTTATTTAACCAGCGTGCTGACTGCTTTTTTCTTCGCCTTTCGCACTGCTTTCTTTTTAGCATGTTTTTTGGTGGCCTTTGTGGCTTCAGACTTCACCGTGGTACTCTGCGCATGCTGAATGGTCTGGCTCAATGGTGATACTGGCTCTGAAGCAAAAGAACCCGCTGCGAAAAGGGACAGCGTATCGCCCAGCAAAACACCCGATAACTTTGACATGGCAACCTCTCCGGTATTTTCAGGGAATATCACCGCTGAAAATGTGACCGGGAGACCCGCAGAGTCAATACAGGTAACTGTCACCGGTTCGCCAGGTATTATTTAGCCCTGTTTTTCTGTGGCTTAATTCTGAATGCTGCACCACCGGTCTGACTGATACCCATTTTTGCCTGCGCAACCGTGGCGGCTTTACTAAGGGCGCTGATATTCAGTTTCTCTGAAACTGGTAGCGCAATGTTTGAATAGCACTGGCGCCGCTTCTGGCTGACCCATTGCCGCTGCGCATCGGTATCACACAGGTCCATCACCGCCAGCCATCGGGCTGCTGCCCGTCGCCAGAGCCCGGCGCTCTCCAGTTTCTCAGCGACTGCATCACTGACCATATCCTGCTCTCCGTATTTCTGTTAATGATTGTTCGTCATTCTGGTTGGGCAGCGTGCCACCCGCCAGTTGTACCAGCACCGACGGTCGCAGTGCTGAGATATTCCTGCCACTGAACCGGAAAGCCCCCGCAGCCACCAGTCTGACAATTTCCCGCGCCACAGTTTCCGGCGTAACGCCAATATAATTCGCGATGTCACACCGCAGCACTGGCAACCGAAACTCCCGGCGTATGTATCCTGGATAGCCATAACGAACAGCGAGGTCGTAAATAAAATGTGCCAGTTTCTCTCCGGCACTCATATGCCTCAGTTGATGGAAGCGTGCCTTGTTAAGGCGTAAGTGCTCACTTATCATCTGGTAAACGTACTGGCGTCCATCACTGGTACCCATAAACTCGCTCAATTGCGTCGGGGGCAGGTTGTGTACCGCACAGTCATCAATCACCTGTGCATACCCCTGGTGCAATTCGCCGGGAAGCTCATCCACACCGATATACTCACCAGGCAGATAAAAACCGGTGATGTGCACCTCCCCGCTGGTATTAAGATAAAACGTTTTGACGGCTCCGAATTTAATCAGCCAGAGTCCGCTGCGTTTATCACCGGCACGCCACAGGTGCTTCTTTTTACCGTATTGCAGTGACGGTCTTTGCCTTATAATGTCCCTCAACGGACTTCTGAACATAGTCAATTCTCCGGTCATTTACCCACCAGCCATGTTTTCAGGTGCAAGCATAAAATCCAGCACAACAATATCCTGCAGTACCGGACGAAAAAGGGTTTTCAGCGCATCATGAGCCGGATGCGGCAGATAGTTCTGGCGGGCAGTTTCGTCTGCAAACGTCATCAGCACGCAGTGGGTATGGCCCGCATTTTTACCTTCCGGGCTGTTATTGATGCCCCATTCCACGCGGGTTACCCCGGTAACCTGTCGGGGTATATGCAGAAATGCCTGCCTGACCACATTAATCTGCTCAGGTGAAGCGTCATCAGTGAATGTGATAAACAGAATGTGTCGGATCATGTTGGGTGCCTGTAGAGAGTGGGGGAAGTGTGAACAGAACGTGCTCAAGGTCGTCCGGCATGACGCGGATGATGCCCTCGCCGGGAATATCGATTTCAGCCACCAGAAACAGCGACAGCGATATCATCACAGGCAGAACCAGCAGATACAGTCCGTGCCGACGGTCTGCATGTTGCCTGCCCGCCATGCAGCAGGTCATCATGGCAAGCAGAAGGATAACCAGCCAGGCTGCATCGGGGATATTCCGTTGATGCAACGCGGTGGTCTGTTGCTGTGCCGTTCTCAGTTCACTCCAGGACGACAACAGCTGCACCATGACCGGGGTAGGGTTGTGCTGCGCCTCAGCAACAACCAGCCCCCATAGTTGCTGCTGGCTCATCTCCGACTGCCGGTTCCAGCTTCGCCCGCCCTGCAGGGAGCTGTCCCTGAAAAAATGAATACGCTCATCCAGGTATTTTCGCATCTGCTCCTGTGCTTTCTGCTGCGTGGGCTCCGGTAACAGCTGCGTATACAGCCAGGCTTTTTCAATGGCCTGCGCCTCCCGGACCTGCGACTGCTTCAGCATCACAAAGCCGTTTATCGCCACCGAAAAGGCAAACCCAATAAGCAGCAGGGATAACGCCAGCGTTCCCGAGGTAATAACAATATCATTGCCTGTACTGACGTTTGCATGGAAATAATGACGAAGATAACGGTCGATATACGACGACATTATCAGTAATGATAAAATCACCGACAGTAATAAAACATCATCGACTGCCGGAAGCATGAAGTAATAAGAAAGCATACACCCATCTCGAAAAATAAAAAAATGAACAGCACGCCACTCTCAATAATAATAAAAAATAAAAATCAACAGATTTATTATGCCACCAATGAAGTGAAATAATTTTCATTTTAGGGGGTGATTATAATTTCAAGAAAAAGAGTCCTTTGCTTATTGGGGCGCAAAGCACAGACTCTCGACATATCACAACTTCCCCGTTCATCTCCTGGTTATGAAAAAAAGCGCCGTTGCTAATTACAGGTGCTCCTGCAACCATAACTTAACCTGTTCCATATTGAACGCACGTAACCCATATTCCTGCGAGAGAAGCGCTTCTGGTAAATACTCATCATATTTCTCAAGGCATTTTTCTATGATGCCTGCCGCCAGCTCTGGCTCTGAAGGCAATCCCTGCAGAAGAACCTTTGCCAGTGCATCCTTAACCTCCCGCACAGTACATTTGTCAACAACAATAACGCCTGCATATGAACTCGCTTTAAAACCACATTGCACAAGTAATGCCGACAACGCATTTACAGTTTGATCGCCCATCCATGAAAAAATACTGACATTTTGCCCCTGTTGAATAAAGCATTCTGAAGCAAGGTTATTATTACGGAAATAATACACCCCTTCCTCAAACAAATTTCTGGCTGTAGTATCTGCAAAATCAGCTTTGCGAGCGCCGACAGTAATACGGTAATCTCCGTCACGATAAATGGCGAGCATTTCCTGTCGAACAACATCATGAATTGACATTCCCTGCCCGCCAAACAAAGGAGGTTGTCCTCCCTTTGTTTCCTCGACATAGATAACTTTTTTATCGTTATCTATGTCGATCACTTTCCAGCGTCGGCCACCAAAAATAATATTCTGGTCAGGTATCAATGGAGAATCCACAGGGATAGCGCCCAGTGTTTTACTCCCTGTAACAATGCGAAACTCCTCCGGAACACTGAATACGGTATAGAAGGTGTATTGATTCACCAGGCGTTCACCCTCCACACCCAGTGTCATTTCCCCACTGGAAAGTTGCGTCAGAAACTGGTGTTCACCCATATGTTTTAACAGCGTTTTGAAATCATCAATGCTGACCTTCTGAAAGGGCCCCTGTTGGCATAACAGTCCCCAAAGCTGCTCCGCGCGTACCCCACCCCATTGTGCAACAATCGACAGGATCTGATGAAATAGCGTGGAATAGTGCATCTGCCTGGTATCTGCTGGCTCAAACCATTTGCTACCAATCAGTAAGCGTATCATTGCCAGAGACTGGACGAGCTGAAGCCTGAGCTGGTCGATAATTTCTGACGTCGGGGTCAGTTCATGTTCAGCAATCAACATTCTCAACACGGATGGCGAACCACGCCTGCCGGAACGGCCCATACGCTGGCGCAGACTGGCAACGGAATGCGGTGCAGTAACCTGTACGACGGAACTGACTTTACCAATATCGATACCCAGCTCAAGCGTCATGGTACAGATTGCTGTCGTCGGGAATTGACCTTTCTGAAGCCGTAGTTCCAGCATTTCACGCAAATCTCGGGACAGTGACCCGTGGTGTGGAAAGAACTCATTAGGAACAATGTTTATTTCACTGAGATCGCTTAGCGTGGCAGCAATACTCTCTGTCCGTTTGCGGCTGTTTGCAAACACCAGATGGGAATCTCCACGACAGAGGCGAAAAATATCATGGCAGATTTGCGTTTCTGCCGACAGGGACACTTGTTGCGATGAATCCGTCAACGGTTCCAGATAACCTTTAACCTGCACTTTTAGCGTAGCATGCGTTTCACTGTCAGTAACAATAACGCAGGGTAAGCGTTGATTTGCTCGCAGGGATAGCGGTACCTGTTTCAGTTCCCCCAGCGTTGCGCTGAGCGCAATTCTGGGAACGGGGTTATTGTTCCGTCCCAGCAGGTGATCAACACGGTTCAACAAAGAAAGAAGCTGCATCCCTCGCTCAGAACCAATGAATGCATGAAATTCATCAATGGCGATATAGGTCAGTTGAGAGAAAGCCTGCTTTACCCATCCCGCATTGCGGAGAATCATTGCTTCCAGCGACTCCGGGGTGATAAGCAAAATACCGGCTGGTTTTTTCTTCGCCTTTAGTTTTTGGCTCTGTGCGACATCCCCATGCCAGGGAGTGACCTGCATTTCCAGCGCGTCACCAAGGCTTTCCAGTCGTCGATACTGATCGTTTATCAGGGCTTTAAGCGGGCTGATGTACAAAATGCCAAAGCTTCCCTTAATATCCGCGATAGCAGAGCATGCGGGCAGAAAAAAAGCTTCTGTTTTACCTGCGGCAGTGGCTGCACTAATGAGCACATCCCGATCGCCTGCCAGTATTGGTGGTATCGCTTTTTTTTGCAGCGCCCTGAGATCTTTCCATCCCTGCTGGTATATCCACTTCTGGATGCGAGGTTCCAGTAAGCAGTATGCATCCATCATCATAATCTGAAGCCGGCCAGGCCGTCCTCATCCTCCGTCAAAGTGATTTCATCCATATCGCCCGGTTTCTCCTCCGCAACAGACACTTCACTAATCAATTGTGACCACTGAATGGACGGGTTTTGCTCCAGAACGGCGAGCATATCCAGGAAGGCTTTAATGGTATTTCGAGGCGTGCGGAAGTAAGCATCACCAATAGCGTTGCTGCAGTGACGCAAGAATGCCGTCAATGCATCATCAGGTACCAGATAGTTATCCACGACCCCGCCAGCGTAAACATGACGGAGGTTTTTCAACAGGATATAAAGCTCTTCAGGTGTCAGGCTGGCTAAATGCAGAGAAGGAGATGAGTAATCAATCACGCCAGCCCGCTGAGCAAAACTGTTTTCTGCCAGCCGTGACTGGAGAGCTTCGTAGCTGTACAGCCCCTTACGCGGATCGAACAAAAACTCGGGAGTGCCCCCCAGTAAAAAACCGATATACTCAGCTGTCCCCTGTAGACAGTCATTCAGAATACGCAGTATTTGTTCATAATTAGCAACCCTGGCCTGGGTATTTCCAAGCTTATAAAGATTGACCATTTCATCCAGGTTCACCAGCAATCCCGCATATCCGGCCTGTCGGACAAACAAGCTCATCAGCTTAAGCGAATCATAGAAGGAAGCATCAGAAATAATGGTACGCACACCAAGATCGGTACGTGCATCAGTTTTTGTTGTGTATTCCCCCCTGAGCCATCGAATAGCATTCGATTTTAATGTTTCGTTATCCTGCTCATGCCCCAGCCAGTAACCTTCAATGACTTTAGCAAAGTCATAGCCACCAACCATCTCAGACAGAGCAGTAAGCTTCTGATGAATAACTGTCGGGACCGGTGTATTTGTACCTTCCGCTTCTTTTCTGGCCTCCGTGATGAAACGTTCAACCACGCTCACTAAAGCATTGCCATCAGGCTTATTTCGGGTGGAAAGATTCTTCATCAATTCAGAATACAGATTTCTTGCCTGTCCTCCGGTAGCATGAATACGGCGATCCGGGGATAAATCAGCACTGACCGACACCAGTTTTTTTTCTAATGCAATTGAACGCACAACACTTAAAAAGAACGTTTTTCCTGAACCGTACTCTCCGATAATCAGGCGGAATCCTGCACCACCATCGGCGATGCGCTCAATATCCTGGCACAACGCTTTCATTTCGTTGATGCGCCCAACCTGAATATGCTGAATACCAATTTTAGGTGTGACACCTGTTTTCAGTGACTGAATAATCGTGTCCTTTTCTTTGAGTCGAATACGAATGCCTGACATAAATTATCCTTTAAGTTCCTGTACAATTTCCTGGTCAACGTAAATATCATCGTCGTCATCAAGGACTGGCGCATCAACCTGCGCATAGGACCAGTCATTAATCGTTTCGATCGCACCACTCAGCATGAGATTATACTGCTGACATAATTCAGTGACTTCATTGCGTGCCCAGCGTTCTTTTTCCAGCAAATGCTGATAGAGCTGGTAATGTGCTTTATCAAGACCCGTACTGGCGTATGACGGAATATCGGCTGATGGTTCATCAGCGGGGTCATCGTCGACAAAAATAGTGTTCAGCAACTGCTGTACGTCTACGGTATCTGACTCATGACGTGCAAGGTTTTGCTCGTCCAGAGAAAATGTTTTACTCGTTTCTGATGTGGTTCGTAAAGTGTCCATCGCCATTTTCTCTGTTGTTGACTGATGATGGATATCACTGATAACCGTATTGCTGTCCAGTCCAAGACTACTGTAAATTTTTTCCAGTTGCTTAATTTTAGCCGGAATGATTTTTCCATTGGCACAGGCAACTCTGACGATAATACTGGCAACAGACGCTTTGTCTTCCCCCTGAAGCAAAGCTATCCTGGCTTTCATACCGATCATGCTGGCAGGAGAATTAAGTCGCCAAATAAGATAGGCATGTAACGACCGTTTTTCTGATGGTAACAATCCAGTACTGTGGTCGACAATATTTTCAAGTGTCATTATTTCTGAATGGTCAACGTGCTTATCCATTTGTGTAACCATGACGCCTAAATGAATCGCTAAAGAGAGTGACTGGAATTCGGTTGAGGGTATAAACAACTCCTCGTGACGTTGAGAAAACAAAACGATATGACCATCTGATGCCGGTCTGGCATGGTGGTACCGTGAATCAGGTACGATGCCGTAACCAGCGCGTTCGGCAAATTGTCGCATCAGCTCAGCCTCTTTCTTATTGATCTTATCAGGGGCTGGCATATCCAGTCTTTTCCAGAAATCAGCAACCGTTGCCAGCCCTGAATTATCATGGATCATTTCATCTGCCCAACGCTTAAACTCTGTGAACAGGTGTTCTGCATTTTCAGTCAGGATTTCATCAGGAAGAAGCATAATGGCAAAAACATCACTTCGGGATGCTTCTTTTTTACCAAGGTAGCGACTATAGGCATCCAGCGAGTCAGTACAGGAGTCTGCAATTTTTAGTAGTTTTTGTACAGGGGCTCTTAATACTCTCGGATCCGGTAAGTCATGATGATTAATTTTAACACCACGAAGCGAACTGCTTGCTGGATAATAATTCACTTTCAGGCGGGTCTTATTCGGCTTAACAATCAGCCCCTTACCAAACGCTTCGGTATAACGTCGTTTAAACAAGGTAGCAAACTCTTCGGCACAGCGTCTCGCCGGAGTCCTGAGCGAATATTCCGTATGATATTTTATCCATGCAAAAGCAAGTTCATCCGATAGTTGTTCTCCTCGTGAAACAGCGGTAGCCAGACGAAACTGAAATAACAGTGAATCGCCAGAAGAATAACACTCGCTCTCGTCTCCGATCCTGACAGACTCAGGCCGAAGAAGACACATTAATTCCATTAACCGGGTTGAATAACGATAAAAAGAGTTGTTTTCCTGAAATACTTCCCTCAGGCGTAATACTTCTTTAAACAGCTCCTGAAATTCATCATCAGAAATGGCTTCCTGTATATCATCCACCAGAATACGACGCTCAAGCCCGTAAAAATAGATGAAAACATAACCAATTGGTGTCGCTGGATCATTACGTTCACCTGCCAGCCAGCTAAGATAAGCTCCCCGGCCACCGGGAGAGAGCGTTGAATAACTGGGCCAGTATCTCAGCAATTCATCCTGATAAAGTTCTGACTCATGTTGTACAGGGAAAACATCGCTCACCAGTGAGGCATCAGAACCATCGTTACAATAATAATGATGTTCTCCCTTCACATCTTTTTTAAACTGCCTGCCAAAATAAAATTTACCGAGAGAAATGACAACATTGTGAATGATAATACTCTCTCCAGGTTTTATCCAGCGTGCAGTTGTTGTCTCGCTTTTGTTACGGACAACGGGTGAATATTCGTCACTACGACGATGGTCAACTGCGCACCCATTAATGAGCGTAAACGTTGTCAGCTCATCCTCCCCGGAGGAAATGGCAGACACACCTGTCTGATGACGATTTATGTTGCAGACCAGTTGTTGTTGAGGATGTTCATTAACAGGTTCTGTTTTTGCTCTTGTAAATCCAGTGAGTGAAATAGTTCTCTTTTTTGAGAAAAATATCCAGAGGATAATCAGTGAGAAAGTTAATATCCAGAAATCCATATATTTATCCTGAATCAAGGATGACACCAGCAATTACTCCCGGGAATAACGATTTAATGACAGACCTGAACTGTAATGGTGGAAGTAATATCAGAGAGATTAATTGGCGCGATGAGCCCATTTTTCTTCATTCAGAAGTATCGGGGTGCAGCGACGTATCACCAGCCCAGCGGTAAAGTGCGCCTATGGAAATATTCATGTCTGCTGAAATATCTGCAACAGTTTCTCCAGTCTGGCGGCGGTATTTCATTCTCCTGACGGCTTCCTGCTTTATGGAGATATCGACCACTTTAATCGCCGGTGATTTTTCCCAGAGTTTGCGTTTTAAAATATCCTTGCGTATTCTTTCAATATCCATCGGCGAATAGACGATTTTCTTTTTTCCCTTACGAGCAACAGCTTCACGCATCATTTTTACTTGCTCTCCCGGGTTAAGTTCACCCTGCAAAATGCGCCTCCTGTTACTGTCACTGCGCATTTTCCTTATCTCAGTCCCCATCAGGGGTACAGACTGGCGGATGTTCCACTTATCCCGGTATTCCTCTATTGTCATTTCATGTACAAAACGGATATGGCGAGGCAAATACTGAAGAATTTTACCACATTCCAGACAAGCAAAGCGTTCCCTGTTGTGGTACTCAGCCGCCTCTTCCTGTGTGGAAAATGGTGTGGCTCTGGGTGGTACCAGCGGTTTCTTGCTCATCACTCGTTCCCCTTTCCAGCCCGAACAATCAGTGCGTAACTGCTCTGTAATTGCAGCAGATGCTGTGCAGCCTGTTGCGCCGCCACAGTCTGACTGCCATCGTTTTTTTTTGTTGTGACAGCTGACATAACTGTTCTTCCAGCGGCACGTTCTGGCTTAACACTTACTCGCAGCATCTCTGGACCATAAATTACCAACTTCCAGATGCACCACCTCCACCACTACTCCCACCACCTCCACGACTACTTCCTCCGCTCGATGAAGATGAAGTTGCGGAGTATGAGCAGGATGATGGAAATGAATGTGAATAACGGGAACGAGAATGTCTTCTAGTCCGAGGATCATAAATAGGATATTTGTTTTTTTTCAGCAATGGAATTTGTAGTTCTTCATTTTTGTATTTGATAAAGGATGTAATACAGGAGATTAAAGATAGAAAAACCAATGGGATAAGAATGATAAATGGCGTAAGTGCAGTTGGGATTAATAGATAAATAACAAAAGGAAAGTCTCGACAAAAATACATCATAATAAATGAGAGTGGAATTGGGTAAAAAACCAATTGTGGTAACCATGATTTCTTAAATTTCGTTATACCAATAACAATGAAAACCCATAAAAGTAATATCCACCACGTACCATTTTGAACCTCTGGAGGCTCCTGAAACTCAGAGCTAGCCTGATGATTTATCAGACCGTTAATACTTTCCACTCCAGATTTTATACCATTGATCAAACTCCCTTGTTTAAACTGTGGAATTATTTCATTTTTTATTATCCGACCAGCGATCGCATCTGTAATTACTCCCTCAAGCCCATATCCAACTTCAATTCGTACTTTACGATCCTGCCATGCGACAAGTAATAAAACACCATCATTTCTCTTAACATCACCGAGCCTCCACTCATCAAATACTTTTGTTGCAAACTGTTCGATCGTATCATCCCCCGTTGAGGGAATGACCAGAACACCGACCTCAGTTCCTGTATTTTTATTATTACCCTCTATAATTCCTCTCAATAAATCATGCTCATAAGGAGTGAGTAATTCTGCAGGATCTGTAAGATGCCCGGTCATAACAGGAACTTCTATTTGTTCAGCCTGAACAAAAGAGATAAAACCAGTAAAAACAAGAATTAATACATATCTATACACGGAACTCATGCTTTATGACCATTTGATATAGAACTGAAATCAATCACGGGAGACCGCTTTATGGATGCACCATTATCAGGGAAATAATTTTGTTTTTCCTGATACCCCATAGTTTTCGCCGTTAATGATGCAGGGAATTCTCTTATCGTAATGTTATAGTTCTCTACCGCTTTAATATACCGACTACGAGCCACTGCAATCCTGTTTTCAGTACCTTCTAATTGAGTTAATAAATCCTGAAAAAGTGCCTGGCTTTTCAGTTCAGGGTAACGTTCATTCACAATCAATAATTGGCTCAAGGCATGGGATAGATTCAGTTGTGCTGTATTCCATTTATCAATTTTCTCTTTATTTTCCAGATCATCATTAAGATTTGATGAAGCATGCTGTACCTGGCTACGAGCCTGAGTTATCGATGTGAGGACTGTGTTCTCTTGGTTAGTATAACCCTTTATTACAGACACAAGTTGTGGGACAAGTTCTGCACGCCTCTGATATTGATTCAACACTTCAGCCCATGTGGTTTTTATCTGCTCATCAGATCGTTGAATATCATTATAACCACAGCCAGATATATTAAAAATGATCACCACGAACAATAACAACCTGAACATCAAGAACCTCTGAATTATTTTTACGTTTATAACAATAGAGTATTTAACCAATATTCACGCTACCGCCACCAATTAACACCCCACCACAACTAACAACATCATTAGTGCGAGCCGCTGGTTTCCCATCAATAAAAACATTTGATGAGCCACTGCCAATCATTCGATTATGACCATGAGATATCAGAGCATCGCCTTTGCGCGCCAATGGTTTATTATCGACATTAACAGATGAGGAACCTGAACTCACTGGTGTAGGAGAATGGCTGTCATGACCAGTATCTTTATCTCCAACTTTTACTGCATTTCCCATATACTTCCCCATTGAATTTATTGATTTAGAAGACAATCAACGAACTAAAACAACCTGACCATTAATGATAGAAAAATATGGCCTATAGGTATAAACAATTTTTCCTTTTGAATTCTGAAATCTTAATGGTGAATTCTGAAAGTAACCGACCCCCATTCTGAATAAACGTCCATGGTTGTAGGTCATTAATTTATAATGATTCCAGTCAATCGGCACGGGTGTCAATGATTTATCCAGCACATGCGCAGGAAAGTCAGTAGAAACAAACATCATCCCTGTAGTCGTTCCTTCCGCATATGCCATCTCTGAGCTTGAAATTTTCGCAATCTCTTTCAGGCCATCAATGTCACGACGCTGCATCATCCACCAGATTTTTTCATATGCATTGCGAATCATGGGAAGATCTTTTTCTGTGACAGGCGTTGCCTTCTCCCATGTCCATAAAGGTAAGTCATGAACAATGAGATTGCTACTCAACTTATATAAACCATTATCATAATGATAACTCCTGTTATTGATTGCATCTCCTTCAATAATTTTAGAGCTATATGGACTACCGTCATAGTGCAAGGATTCACGAGCTGTGATTTTATGTTTATCGTTCACAGTCAATTTAAATCTGGCAATTTCTGTATGAAGATCATTTGTATCTTTACTAACTATAAGCTCGCAAGATGAATCTGGATATAGTGTTTTTGGATCATCTGTATCCTGTCCTCCCATAAGCAATTCAATGGAATTACTGCCATTACCCAACATAGATGATGCGTTAAACCCTGCCGAAATAGTTCCACTGTACACCAAAGTGTTTTCTATTGCCGGAATTTCATTCACTCTTAAAATGCAAGTGCTTTTATTCGTTTTAAAGGAAAAAAGATATTTTTCATTTATCATGTGATCGATTCCATATGAGGGAAATGTCAAAAATAAAAACTAAAAAAGAGTAATCCTGGCTGAAGAGTCTTTCTTTTCAAGTTTTTTATATATATTCCATTCAACATCTTTATTCACCTCTGAATCATTACTTATATTGTTTTTCTTGGTTCGACCACCATCATTATCGCCACCACCGCTTCCTGAATCTCCGCCCAAAGACCATGTATAACTGACATAAACCTTAGCAATAACATCACTATGGTAAAGCACTAAATCGACTTTACTCGGTTCACTGTGATTAGCTTCCAGCCCAACAAATCCTTCTGCCGATGCCTCACCACCAATCTTCAGAGCACCATTAGCTACATAAAACCGAACTCCAGCCCTGAAGTTTACATTCAGTGTTAAACCAAACTTAATGGCCGTATCTTCATTGTACTCTACGTGCCACTTCTCTTTCGTATCCGAGGTACATTGCAACGCTAAATCAAACTCACCTTCAACCACCAGCTCAAAAGTAGAACCGACATAAGCTGAGTTTTTCCCTTCCTTATAATCATCTTCTCCCGCATCCAGACCTTCCCTTGCTGCAGCCAGGACGACATCAGCATGATACCAGGCCGCAAATGCCTGCAATAAATCCAGTGTTAGTCTAACCCCAATAAGTGGGGACAGCTCAATTGATAAATTTCGCTGCAGATAAAGTTGTGTTGAGTTGCTGTCTTCCTTCAGCTCTCCACCACCTTTCATTTCAATTTGCGGATAAACTATTTCCGTACTCAGCAGTTTAATTTTCGCATCGTTTCCTTCATCTGTTGAGAATGTTTTAATGAATGTATTGATTAGTTCATCTGCTTTATTCAGCAACTGTACCTTCTTCTCCTTTCCCTTAAAATCCTTCTTCAGTCTGGGAGAATAATCATATGGAAGAGCACCAAGAGAGCAGTTCAGTTTTCCTTCCATCTCCAGAGCATTACTGATTTCATATTGAGGTTTTTTTGTCCAGCCACGATTCCCGCGCTGACTTTTACCCTGAGATTTATTTTCCGCTTTCTGCTGTTGCTTCCTTTCTTTCTCTGTGTACTCCTTTACTTCATGTTCCAGCCCGATTGCCAGATCCACTTCCCATTTAAAACCGGCAAAGACATGGATCCTAGTTGACAAAACATCAAGTGGGGGTATCGATAATAGTGGAGATGCACCATTGATAAAACTCAGTGACTGACTAACAAAGGCATTACCTTTACATTCCCCCAATCGCAATAGATAATCCGTTTTCGGTAACACATCGAGTACATCAGGTGCAAGGATATAATCCACCAAAAAATCAACCGAATCAGTAACCTTAAAATAATTAACTCTTGGTAAAAAATGCAGAGAATAATTCGTCAAACCTTTATTAAAAGTCTGTAATGTTTTATTGTCTGCCGGGCTATAAATCATCCCTTGTGGACAGGCCGAGTTATTCGACACACATACCTTATCTACCAGAGAAAGTGATAGAGGAACCCCTTTATTACTGACATCCACTACATCCAGGGCAGTAATAAAATTAGCCTGCTTATATACAAAATCACGAGTTCCAGCAGTCATGGAAAACATGTGGATGCACGTATCCGGATTTTTACAGTTACATACCGGAGAACCGGCTTTTAAACTAATCATCGTTTTCCTTATTATACTTGTGGCAAACAACCCATTTCGCGGAGCAGCAGTGATTCCGCCTTAAAAACTCCTGCTTCGTTAGGGTCATTTAGTGCCGTGCGATATTCAGGTGGGAGCGTAGCCAGTGTCAGATATCCCCGTTGATGAAACAGCCGGAATAACCCCAGAATGCTACGTTCATCATCAATACCCTGTTTCTTCAGCCAGTGAAATATTTCACCAGTTGCTTCAGTATTTGCAGGTTCACTATCAGATTCTGACCAGCTGTTGATCTTACCTACCAGTGTTTCAACATATCGCTGGTTAAATATTTCAGTCAGCTTGTCCATCTGCACCTGTGATATTTGCAACATTTTCCGTCGTGAACCACTCTGCGAATGAAAGGTCTTTCTCAGCTCAGTAAAATGTTCACGGCGCTCCTCCCCCTGCCAGTGGGTTGTAATCGCATTTATCGGCCCAAGAAATGAATGTAACTCCCAGGGAGATAAGACCGATATCAAAGGCCAGATATTGCGGGGATCATAGAAGCGAAAATAAACCGGTGTTTTCTCTCCGGGGAGCAGGACATGCAAATATTTACGAAGATGCTGACGCAGAGTGATCATATTGGCCTGACTTTCCAACAGTATTCCCCAGGGCGGCCGACGCACTTTGAGCCATGCAAGTACATCCTGTGTCGCCAGTATCAGAAAGGGTGCCACGTTGAGGATTTCGTCTGTTACTGGTTTGGCATACAAGCAGGTATGAGGTGGATCTAGCGTGTCCAGCATGGTGAAAACTTCTGGCTCCGCCGCCGCGTCCACAATTGCCCAGGTAATAACATTATCCATTGTTTTGTGCCTCCATCGGACAATGTTCTACAAACAAGGCTCCCTGGGCCGCTGCCGCTTTCAGTATCGCCGGTTCTGCGGGGACCAGTAGATCTCCCGGACTGCCACCAGAGTTGAGATTGATAGTGACGCCCTTCGAATCCACGCCACCATCATGCAGAGCAATAAATGTATTACCTACACGTAATGTCAATTTGCTTTTGCTCTGCAACGTGAGATCGCCATGGCTGTCAACA
Source organism: Yokenella regensburgei ATCC 49455 (assembly GCF_000735455.1). GTDB lineage: Bacteria > Pseudomonadota > Gammaproteobacteria > Enterobacterales > Enterobacteriaceae > Yokenella > Yokenella regensburgei. Next base: position 17,983 of record NZ_JMPS01000042.1, read on the forward strand.
CTGAAGGCACCGCTTATCTTTTGTGCTAGGTCCCCCTTAACCGTGACCCCAAAATCCCCATCAGTCTGCTGCAGATTATTACCACTGATTTTCTGATCCTGATTCCCTTCCACCGTCACTTTGCGGTCATTGGCAACCACCAGTTCTTCATCATGTCCGATGCTGCTGGTCCGGTTAAATTCAACGCGTTCGTCTTTTGAATTAAGGACCCGCACAGCCATATTTTTTTGGGCCCGAAGAAGAACCTCTTCACTGCCAGCGGTATCTTCAAAAGAGAGTTCATTATAACCGTCCCCCTGAACTGAGTCTGAACGCAGAACCATCCTGTTCTTATGTAATGGTAACGGATAGGGTGCCAGATTGACCGCATGGTAAGTACGCCCGGTAATGATCGGCTGGTCCGGATCCCCTTCCAGAAAACTCACCACCACTTCATGTCCAATACGCGGAATGGCGACCATCCCGTAACGACCGCCCGCCCAGCCCTGGCTCACCCGCACCCAGCAGGAGCTCAGATCGTCGCTGTTACCATAGCGGTCCCACGGAAACTTCACCTTCACGCGCCCGTGTTCGTCGCAGTAGATTTCTTCGGTAGCTGGCCCGGTGACCGTCGCTATCTGCGGACCGTCCACCATCGGGCGCACCGGTATCAGAGCACGCCAGGCAGTACCGTCTTTGATGACCCCAAATGTATTGGTAAAGGTGGTTGGTTTGTCCCCGCCCTCCTCTTCCAGCGCCTGAGGCTGTTTGCCCTCATGCTTCACAGTTACCACCTGCCATGGCGCATTAAACGCATCGTTCAGGTGCTCTGAGAGCGTAAACACCAGCCCGGGACGTAACTCTGCACAGTTTGACAGTCCATTTCCGGTGATCGCCTCAGCCCGCAGTGCATCCAGCCGGTACGCGCTGAACGCTTTACCGCTTTCGGCCTGCTTGTAACGCCCCGGATAATCATAATGCTCGTAGGCAGTACGTTGATGGCTCAGATCGTTACTGATTTTCTTGTTCGACTGGTTGTAGGCCGGATTTTTAAAGCTATAGTCCCGCAACTCCACGGATGAAGTCTTTACCGCTTCGCGGTAGCTGAACTGGCGGACATAAGCCCCCTGCTCAAGCCCCTTATTCTCCAGCGAAAAAAACAACGATTTCTCTTTCTTCTCCAGCGCCCCGGCCCCGGTATGGTCTGCAAACACCACCCGGTGCGTATCTGCTTCAAACTCGTGGAAAAAGAACATCCCCTCTTCTGCGGCCAGTCGGGTAATAAAAGCCAGATCGCTTTCCCGGTACTGCACGCAGTATTCGCGGGCGGCATGCTCCTGACGCAGCGAAAAGGCATAATCCTGGATGCCCGCCTCTTTGAGGATCTCCTCGATAATATCCTGCGGCTTCTTCGCCTGAAAAATCCGGCAGTTGGTACGAAGTTCTGTGCGCCACAGCGCCGGTCGCACGACGGCCTCATAGCGGGTACGGTGAAAGCCGGTATCCCCCTGCGCAAAGTCGCTGACGATACCGCTGACACGACGCTGCAGTTCGCCGTTGTACCAGACCATCAGCTCGCACGACTGATCGAGCACATCAGCAAAATCAATTCCGGTCTGTGGGCTGGCTAATTTCAGCGTCAGCGTAAATGGCGCATTCAGCGCCTCATCCAGCTCAAATTCTGCCACCGCGAAGGTGCTGGCGGGTAAATCGCCTACCGTCACCGTAAACTGCAGTCCTGTACCGTCCGCCACGTTATTTCTCCTTGTTCAGGGCAATGGCTACCGCACGCCCGGTGTTCACCGTGCGGGGAGTCGATTCATATTCTCAGCGTTCAGGTCTGACCAGCATCACACCTCAGCGCTGAATTACCCGGGCCGGAGCCCGGGTAATGTCGTCGTTATGCGGTAACCGGCTTACGCCAGTCATCGCTGCCGGAAGAACCGGACTTGAGGTGATCCCAGGTGATTTTGCGGTAGGCCAGAGAGACCTCAACCAGTTGGGTGAAGTCGGATTTCTCTGAATCCTGGCAGTGCGGCATATGCAGATCGATATCGACAATCGTGGCGTCCTGCAGCGTGGTGCTGAAGAAATGCTCCTGCTTTCCTTCCACGGAAGTGCGGTACCACTTGAGGGTGACATTTTCCAGCATCTCACCGGAAGCCAGTGCGTTGTACATCAGCGGTACGGCTTTGTTCAGCGCGACGGTGAATTTCAGCGGCTTGTGCACGCGCTGGCCGGACGGCTGGCCGGACTGCGGATCGGTAGGGACGGTCACCTGATGCTTCACTTCCTGCACCAGCATTTCGTCTTTGTGGCCTTCCACATAGATGTTACCGACTGAAGCCGCAGTGAACGCGTTCTCGGTAATGTTGCCCTGAGTTTTACCCTTGATGCTGATATAACACGGTGTTGGCATTTTATTTCTCCATTAAAGTGATGTGTACTTCCGTCAGATATATAGCAATATCCATGCCATATTTTTATGTTGTTGTTTTTGCTTAACTTTGTGTTTTTACCCTTCCAGCAAAAAACGGGGTTGCGCAAGATCTTGCTCAAAACCCGGCAAAAAGTTGCGCAAACCTCGCACTTCCACGGCATCCATTGCGTAAAAAGTGTTTTACTCTGAAAACTCAGCAAGAAGTTGCGCAGATTTTGTTTTTATTCTTTTTCCGGTGCTTTTATGTTCGATTCTGTAATTATTTTTGTGACGTGCATCACTCACAAAATCATTCAGCCGTGTGTGTGGCGATTAAAAAACCACCACACCACCACTATCTACCGGGCGAAAAATCCGGTCAGGGTGTCACCTCGTTCTGTCCCTGAGCGATACGCAGGCTCCACTCCCGGGCCAGCTTTTGTGCAGCCTGTATCTCATTCGGCCTCATTTCTGCTTCCATCGCGTTCAGCGCATCCACCGCCACCTTCATATTTTCCGTTGCCGCCAGCGAGTACCAGGCATAGGCCTGAATACGGTTACGCGGCAACCCCAGCCCGGCCTGGCTCATCATCCCGGCCCGGTACTGCGCCATCCGGTTCCCCGCCATGGCGCTGAGACGGTATTGTTTAAAGGCCTGTGCATAGTCGGGTTTTCCGCCAGTGCCGAGACGCAGCATGTCACCGTAGTGACAACGACCTTCGGCATCGCCACGTTCAGCCAGCTGCTGCCAGGCGCTTCTGGCATTCACCTCATCCCCCTGCGCGTCATACCACGCAGCCAGCGTACGCGCGGCCTGCAGGTCACCGCCTTTCGCCGCAAGCGTCAGATACTTCAGCCGTAGCTCATCGCTCTGCTGGTACTGGCTGTAGAGATACTGCGCACGGGCATCCCCCTGACCGACCGCGCGTCCGAGCCAGGACAGCCCTTCGCGCTCATTTTGAGGGACACCGTCGCCATTCAGGTACGCCTGCGCCAGAACACGTTGTGCCGTGGCATCCCCGCCCTGCGCCGCTTTCTGATACCACGAGAACCGCTCCGCCCCTTCGCTGTGCTCTGCCATCCAGCGCTGCGCCTGCGGGTTACCCAGTGCCGCTGACTGACGGTAATCACGACGGGCGATGTCCGCTGACCTGTCGACGCCGTTTCCGGTGTCATAGCGCCGGGCCAGCAGAGCCAGGGCCACGGGCTCTCCCTGAGCAGCGGCTTTCTGCAGCCAGGAAAGCGCGATTTTCTCACCCGAGGGTTGGGTCTGATACCAGCGGGCCAGCATCAGCTGCGCCTGCGCACTCCCCTGCCGGGCCGCTGTCTCATACAGACTGATACACGCCGTTGCCGGAGCATCACCATGGGGTGCCTGGCACAATCCGGCGAGATTCATACTGGCCTGCGCGTTGCCCAGCGAAGAGGCCCGTTCCCACCAGTGACGGGCAAGCAGCTCGTTGCGGGGTTCGCCCAGCCCGGCGTGATACCAGTCTCCCGCCTGACGTGCTGCATCCGCCCGGGTCGTCCGCGATGCATCCGATGCCGCAGACTGGCTGGCGACCTGTTTCATCAGCGTCAGCGCCTGCGGATAGTCCCGACGTGCCGCCAGCCTCCCGGCCAGCACGTACTGCGCCTGTGCCTCTCCGGCTTTCGCTTTTTGCGCCAGCGCGGATTCCGGGAGCGTCGTCAGTGGCGTACTGCAGGCGCTCAACAGCACGACTGCCAGCATTACTGCTCCCCGTGGCGGCAGAAATGGATACAACCTCATTCCCTGTTCCCTGATACGGGCTGTAGCTGATACAGACGCACGCTGTACGATTTCAGCGTGGCCTGCAGGGTCTCCAGCTCCGCCGGACTGACGGTCTGGTTTGCCTGCTGCTGCGCTTCAAGACGCTTCAGACGAAGGGTAAAAGGCGTGTCGCGGTCCATTTCCCGGCGGATATCGTAAAGCGAGGATTTCAGGTACGAGATGGTGACCGTTTTGTGCTGCCGCTCCAGGGTCTGCAGTTCGGCCAGCAATGCATCCACCCGCTGTGTGGCATCAGGCCAGGGAGAGGCCGAAGGGTCCTGACCACGCTGTGCGGTCAGCATCTGCTGCCACTGGCTGTCCATCGCGCTGACCGCCAGCGACTGCGGGTAGAGCATACGCAGCGACTGACGCAGCCCGTCGGCATACTGATACGACCACAGCGGCGAAAGCTGTTGTACCCGGACCATCTGCGCCTGGTAATCACGGGTTATCTGTGGCTCCATATCACGCAGTGCCTGTTCACCCAGCGCCAGTCGCACATCGCTCAGCCGGGCCGCATCGGGGGCAGCAGGCCAGCTCAGCGCCTGCGTTTCCAGCATCGCCGTCGCGTCATGCAGACGGGTTTCCTGTAACTGACTCCAGTGGCTCCACCCGGCAAGCAACAGCACCGGTATCAGTGCGCTCGCCATACCGCTGGCAAACCAGAACCACGCCGGGCGGGGTGCCTTTTGCGTCCGGATTTTCAGCACCCTCGGTTTCAGCGTGCCTTTTTCGCGCCCGACGATAATGCTGCCGGTCGGTAACGGCGTCATATCCGCTGCTTCACTGCCGCCCGGATCTTCAGAACGGAAATACACCACTGGCGGCACCTGCATCTCTTGCTTCCTGGTCTCCGGCTCCGGGGAGACAATCACAATCTCCGACTCGTCAAAGAGACAGGTATACCCTTCAATAAAGTGCAGCAGGTTCTCGATTCGGGGGACCCGGCTTAGCCCGACGTTGTGCAGCTTCTCGCTGATAAGCTGCAGTGCCCGTTCACAGCGATAAAGCAGTCGCCGATCGTCATGCCCGACGGGGTACTGACGCACCACGTCGCTGACCCGGGCAATAAACCAGTCCAGCATCTCCACCCGTGCACGGGACTGATGGACCGGCGGCCAGACGTTATCCCACTGCGTAACGATTAGGTTGCTCAGAAACTCGCAGCCTTCGGTAAAGCCGCTGAGGCCGTGCAGCCGGGCGCGGGCCAGGGTAAAGTAGAGGGCTGTCTGCAGATCCACCCCCTGCTTTTCAAAAATGGCCTGCGCCATCTGATGAACCAGCCCCCAGTCCACCGCCGGTCTGGAGACGTGGCTGAGTTTATTGATTTCATTGCGCAGTCTTTCGTATTCCGGCAACACGCGGGGATCGCGTCCCACGTTCAGTGCCTGCTGTGTATCATGCATCCGGTGCTTTCCGTCGTCTGATGAGGGGGATGTCGCCCCCCGGTAATTAATAAAGGGTATCCGGCAAACGGAACCGGCTGAACAGACCGATGGCAAACGGGCTGTGATCGGCGTCGCTGTACACTCGCCAGGTCATGGTACCGTCATCCACGCTGAAGCGGGCATCGAACGAACCGCGACGGGCCTGCGTCCGGCTGGCCGCGTCCAGCAGACGGAACATCGCCCACGGCCCGGTATAGCTCAGGCTGCGCGGTGAGCGGGCAGTATCATCCGGCACCAGCGTCAGTTTGCTCTCCGCCCCGTCCCGCAGTGAGTTAGGCCACACCAGCGGCACCTTCTGACGCCGTCCGTGGCTGTACTCCACCAGCTGACCGTCAAGGTTCAGCACGCTGCGGCGTTTGTTGGCGGTCAGCTCCATTGGCTCCACCACAAAATGCACTTCAGGCTGCCCCTGGGCGTTAAACAGCGCATCCCGGATCAGCTGAGCCTGTGCCATCTGGCGCATCAGTGCCTGCAGATTGCCGTTACCCGCCTCCTGTTTCAGCATGCCGCTGTCCAGCAGCGGTTTCAGTTGTGCCTGGTAAAAGCTGTCCAGCGTGCCGCCCGGTGCGAAGAAGCGCGTCACTTCCGACAGGGACGCATCCTGTTCCGAAGCCGGATTAAAGGGGTAGCGGTCCGCCAGGGCGGTATTAAACGGCGTCAGCACCTGCTCGTCCCAGGACTGGTTCAGTGACGACATGGCAAGGGAGGTCGTCACACCGGCGACCTGTGTCGCTATCTGGCTGACCCAGCGATCCAGCGGCGCGGGCAGACCGCGCGCATACTGTTGCAGCGTGAAGGTCGGATCGTTGTACGGGTTACTCTGGCGCAGCTGCAGGGCCTTAAAGGCCGCAGCGCCCGGATCACCGGCTCCGTTGATCTGCTCCAGCCACTGTGCCAGCGCGGTAAGCTTCTGGTTCAGCTCCTGAATCTGAGACGCACTATCACCATGACCTTTCAGCGTCTCATCCAGTTGAGTGAACGGTCGGGCTATCCGCTGGCTGGTGTCACGTTGTTGCACATCCCCCTTGCCCTCGGGAGGGCGCGTTGCCGTGTTATCGCCAAGCAGGGACACCACATGCCGGAAGGGCTGCTCATCACCGGTAATGGTATTCAGCATCGACAGTGCCTGTTCAGGTGTGTCAAAGGGCTGAATATCCAGCGCGGACAACAGCTTCTGCCAGTGCCCGGTATAGTCGCTGATATAGCGATCGTTCACCTGACGCTGGATTTCACGGCGATCGGCATCGCTCAGATGCACCTCATCGCGTTGCCCCAGCACCCACGCATCCAGCCCTGTGAGGTCAAACAGCGTTTTATTCTGATTAAGGAAAAAATCCCGGTAGCCGGACCAGGTGAACAGACGGGGTACCGACCCTGCCTGCGCATCACGCAGCGCAAACACGCTGTCGAAGCTCTGGCCGATCTCATCCTGCACCCGCAGGTCCGGCGGCAGCGTTGAGGAAGCCCGCAGCAGCAGTCCCTGATACACCCGCTGATACAGTGGCAGGCGACTCAGCTCCCGCTGCGCCTCCGCCACCGGCTGTGCAAACGGCGTCCAGGCAGCCATCGCGGCCGGATCCTTTTGTTCACGGGCCTGATGCCAGTCGGTATGCCGGAGGGCATAATCCAGGTGCTGCATCATCTGCTCCTGAACCGCCCCCTGTTCCGGAAACGCCTTTTGCCAGCGCTGCGCCATATACTGCTCCACCAGCGGAATGCTTCGCCCTGAAGCGTCCTCCGTCATACGCATGACGCGCAGCACCGACATTTTCGCTTCGCTGGCGGGAGGCGCCTGCTGCAGATCCTGCTGAAGTCCCGCGAGTACCGCCGGAAGAAACTGCTGCTGCAGTAAGCCGAGGTAAGAGGTTTCAACATAAGGGCCAATACGACTCCCCTGATACAGCCCCATGTCGGCAAGCGGCGAGTTTTTGCGCCGGTAATCGCCAAAGGACAGCGTGGCCTCACGGATAAGATTGAGTCGGGGTAACAGATCCGCACCAAAGGCCTGTTGTCCGCCGGTGTCACGCGCGCTGATGAACTGCCGGGCAGAAAGCAGGACGTTGCGGCCCGCATCGCGGTTAGTCAGGTAATAGTGATACCCGCCGAGGCTGAAAGCACAGGCCACCAGCACCGTGACCGTGGTACCGATGGTCATCCGGCGGCGGCGATACATCTGATGTAAGCGGCTTTCCCCGGCAAGATGAGCCTGTGGAAACACCACATCAGTAAACAGCTGACGCCCAAACCAGGTGGTGGACTCCCCGCGCGCGGCAGGATAAACCGCATCCGCCAGACGGTAACGACGGGCCGTTGCCCGGGAAAATGCATTGAAGGGCACGCCCTGCTGGTAAACGGAGCTCAGATAAAGACCGCGTACGGAAAACGCGGCCATGTCGTCGCCCGCCAGCATGTCGGTCAGATACGTCTGCAGGTACGACTTCAGGCCATCCAGCTGGCGCAGGAACAAAAAGGCGTCTGTCGGTGTTGTCTGCACCGGGGGATGCAGCATCGTGCCCGTCAGTGCCGCATTGAGCTGACTCAGCCAGAGATCCCAGAACGTCTCCAGCTCACCGGCCCAGGACGACTCACCGGTTTTCTCCGGGCTGAAGCTGACGCCCAGTATCGACTGGCGGGTCTGCGTATCCAGTTGACGGAAAAAGTCTCCCGCCCCCTGCAGCAGGTCGACATGGGTGAGTACCACGTACACCGGCAACCGGGTGTGCAGCTCATCGGCAATGTCCATCAGCCGGGTACGCAGCAACTGTGCACTGGCCTCGCGGGCTGAGGTCCCCATCCGCGACAGCTCCCCCAGGTCAAGGGTCAGGACAATACCGTTAAGCGGCTGACGCCGACGGTGCGTTTTGAGCCAGGTCAGCAAATGCCGCCACAGACGGGTATGTCGCTCGCCGTCCTGCGCCGTTGCCTGTCCTGTCTGATGCAGGAGTGCGCCATCGGGGTCGACAATCACCGCCCCTTCCCCCAGCCAGCAATCCAGCTTCTGCCCGTCACGCTGCGCCTGCAGATCGTGATGTAAGCGGGCATTGAGTTTATTGGGCGGACAGGCGCGCTGCAGCAGACTGCTTTTTCCACTGCCCGGCAGACCCAGCATCAGGTACCACGGTTTCGCGTACAGCGCACCATGACCGGGCAGGTTTTTCAGCGCCAGCGACCAGCTGTCCAGAAACTGCTGCTGACCGTCGACCACCGTCTGCAGCGGATCCTGCTGTCTGCCCGCCAGTAACTGCTGCTCCCTTTTAACCTGACGGAGATGACGACCTACCCGCCAGAGTATCGCGATGCAGGCCACCCAAAGCCAGGCCAGGGTGAACACCACCCGCGACCAGACAGAAACCAGAGGGCTGACACCGTACAGGGTGAGGCGGGGTCCGGCCCACCAGGCCGTCACCAGGATAAGGAGCCAGAGCACCGCCGCGAGCAGTTGCCAGGAAAAGGTGATTTTCGGCAGCCCCTGACGCAGAAAGCCGATGAGTTTATTCAGCATACCGTACCATTATTATCTGTATATCCTGTTATCCGTGCGCCTGAACCCGACGCTCCAGCCGCGTCACCAGCCCCGGCTCCCACTGCGCCAGCGCAAGACGCTGCGCTTCCAGCAGGAGCTGCCTGTAATGCGTCATTGCCAGCTGTTTCATCCCTTCCGCCTCCAGCAGTTCTGCCAGCATCAGTCCGCTGTAAAAGCGTTCGCGCGGCTCGCTCTGCGCCTGCATGCGCGCGTCCAGTAACGCCAGCGCAGCGTTCAGCCCCTTTTCCTCACAACAGGCCCGCAGCGCGTCCGTCAGATCCGTTGCACCTTCCGCCGGAGTCTGTACCACCTGCGCACTGCCGAGCCATGTCTGGCAACGCGGTGACAAAAAGGGCGTACCGTCGCTGAATGCCAGGGTTGTCAGTACCGGCAGACGGGCCAGAAACGCCTGCAGCTCACCGACAATGGCCTCCGCCACCTCAGGAAATCCAAGATGAATGGCGACCCGGGCTGACAACCAGTGACCGTCGAACCAGTAGGGGGACAGAGTGAGGCTCTGTTCAATCTGCCCCCACAGGGAGATATCCGCGTTCGAAAGTGCAGATTCGTATTCGCTGACCCGGTCAGGGGACACCGCCGCGAGCGGCGTTCTGTTCTCCCGGCTGATAACCGGTGCCGAAGTGATGGTGTTCCAGATCGCATGACGACGCAGCCGGTAGCCCATCGCCACGCCGGGCTGCTGTTCAACCAGGTGCGCCGCGACTTTCAGCAGCGTCTGCTGCCACGCCCGTTCGTCCAACGTATCTATCTGCGGGACCGCCTGGGCAGTGCGGGGGGCGGGTACAGACTCAACTGCGGCCTGTGTCACTGCGGCCGTCGGCGCTGAAGACTCCGGCGGTGTTGTACTGAGCAAAGGTTCTTGCGAAGGTTGTTCCTGTCGCTGTCGTCCGGCCCGTTGCAGGGTAGCGAGCAGCCCGTCAAACAGCTCCCCTTGTTCTGGTACGAGGGTTTGCCAGGTCTGAATCAGCGTCTGTGTCAGCGCCAGCACGTTATCCAGCTCCGGCGCCGTTGCCTGCTCACACATTCGGGCCTGCGTGCCTTCAAAACGACGAACCACCTGCACCATCAGACGTTGCTTTTGTACCGGGCTGCCCGGCCAGCCACGAGTCCAGTACGCGGACAGCCAGTCATCCAGCAGGACAAGCGCCACTTCCCACGACGAGGCCGTCGCCGGATGCTGAAGGCAGCGCACCAGTTGCACCAGCACCCGCATATCTTTGGTCCGGGTCTCCAGCAGCGTCAGGCAGTCACACGCCACCGCCTGCAAATCCACTTCACTGTGGGCAAGCGACCCCAGTTTCACCAGTTCGGTCTCCACACGCTCCCACAGAGGATCGTCGGCACTCACTGCCGCACCAGTCAGCTCATCAGGAAGGACGGCCAGCACCTGCTGGCTCCAGGGATGACGAAAAGCCATCACGGGCCCTCCCAGTGACACTGCTGTTGCAGCGGTTTAATGGCGGTGTCCAGACCGTCCAGCGGCAGGCGGATCGTCTGCCCGTGGAAATCTGAAAGCATCAGCGTCTGGTGCCCGAACCAGTGACGCAGCTCATCAATCGCAGGCAGTCCCCGGGCAAACTCCAGCAGTTGCCCCCGGTCACGGACAAACCAGTTGCCGGAGGCCGGGATACCATCCACTCCGGCATTGACCGTTCCGCCCCGCCAGGGAACAGCGGGTTGAATTGTCAGTTGGGTGATCCCACTCCGACAGGCAATGGTGAGCACACCGACCGACACAACGGTACGGGTCAGCACCCGATCCCCACTGGCAGGCAGCGTCTTCAGTTGATATCCGCTGTCGTGAATCGGTGTTTTCACCGGAGCATGATGTAAACGGGCCAGAGCGTCATAACAGGCAAGACGTAACGTCGGATCCTGTTCAGTCTGGCAACGTTCCAGATCACCGGTATTCGCAGGATGCCCCGCCAGCGATGCAAGCAGCGGCAGTAAGGTCAGCATCCCCATCACATCTGCTCCCGTTTCTGGCATTTGTGGTCGAGGGTCCGGCGCGGCACATTCAGGCTCTCCGCCACACGCTGGCGATTTCCCTGAAAAACACGTAACCGGGACTGAATAACGTCAGACTCAAACTGCTGCACGGCTTCACGTAAATCACGAATATGTGCATAGTCGTCGGGACCGCCTTCTCTTACGGGAGAAGCTGCCTGCGATGTGCTCAACACCGGAAGCTCGTCAATCCACTGACCGTCGGCGGTACGGGCGCAGGCAACCTCCATCATATTTCGCAGCTCACGGATATTGCCCGGAAACGTATAACCCAGCAGTTGCCTGAGTGCCTCCTGACTGAGTCCGGCAGGATGTTTATGGTCGCGCTCGCTGAAATCAGCGATAAAATGACGGCATAACAGAGGGATATCCTCCGGACGTTCACGCAGTGGCGGAACCGCAAGCGCACACTGGCAAAGACGGTGGTACAGATCCGGGCGAAACCGTCCCTCCGCCACGCGCTCCCTGAGCGAACGATGCGTCGCGGCAATCAGCCGAAAATCGGAGTGCTGCTCGCCCTCGCTGCCCAGCGGCCGATACTGGCGGGTTTCCAGCACCCGCAAGAGCTTGACCTGCATGAGCAGCGGCATATCCCCCACTTCATCAAGAAACAGCGTGCCGCCGTTCGCCTGGGCAATCAGACCCGTTTTGTTACTGTGGGCACCCGAAAACGCCCCCTTCTGCCAGCCAAAGAGTTCACTTTCAATCAGGTTTTCCGGCACCGCCGCACAATTCAGCGCCACCATCGGCTGTCCGGCGCGGGAGGAACAGGCATGCAACAGCTGCGCCACCACCTCTTTACCCACCCCGGTTTCACCCTCAATGAGCACCGACAACGAATGGCCCGCCGCCGCGCGAATATCCGCCCGCAGCTGTTGCACTGCAGCCGACTGGCCCACCAGCCGGTTTTCCAGCAGTTGTGTGAATTCGTTGAGTTGCACCTGTTCATCGGTCACCCGCCGCAGCGAGTCCCGCAGGCACCGGCTTTCGCGCTGGTTATGCTGCAGACGTTGCAGACGCTCACGCTGACGGGAAAACAGGCGAAGCAGCAGCCCGGGTTCGTCACGGTCAGACCACTGCTGAAGCGTGCCGGATTGATCAAACAGACCCAGCACCCCGGTGATGTTTTGCCGTTCATCGCAGACCGGCAGCACCAGCAGACCGGTGGAGGCGGGCATCGTCATCAGCAGTTCACGAAAGTCCGGATGTTCGGTTCGCGCGCCACCGTGCAGCGTGTCCCAGAGATGCGGGACGTTGTCCTGCACCACCGTTGCCAGCGGATGGCTGAAATCAGCCACCGGCAGCGCCATACGGAATACCCCGCCACGATGCCATCCGGTACACTCAAGCAGTCGCCCGCTGTAATCACACAGCCCCAGGATAATCCCTTCAGGCTGCCAGTGTTCGCGGAACGTCGACAGCAGCCATTCCACCAGCCCGGCCTCGTCGTCAGGCTGGACCAGCGCATGTGAAAACTGCAGCGCCTGTTGCAGACTCACCCTTCCACCACCGACACAAACTCACCCGCATCAAGCCCGATACCAATCCGGGAGACCTGTTCCGCTGATGACATCCTCTGCAGCAGTTTCAGCGACAGCGGTGGCAACAATGCGCCGTCAATAATGGATTCCAGCATACGGGCGCCGTTCTCACTGCGGGTCGAGCGACGCAGAATTTCCTCTGCAACCGCGTCGTCCATGTCCACCGTCGCGCCAAAGCGTTGTTCCAGCAGGGTGCACAGGTGAGTCAGTTTGCCCTGAATAATGGTCAGCAGCGTATCCGGTGACAGCGGCAGATAGGGGATCACTTCCATACGGGCCAGCAGCGCCGGACGGAAAAACGCGGCCAGTTCCGGATACAGCGCATCATGCAGCGCCTGTGGCGCTGCTGCATGGTCGACAATAGTCTGCGAGCCCAGGTTGGAGGTCAGAAAGAAGACCACGTTTTTGCAGTCAATCAGTCTCCCTTCACCGTCGGCCATTTCGCCTTTATCAAAAGCCTGGTAGAACAGATTCAGGACATCCGGATGGGCTTTTTCCACCTCGTCCAGCAGGACTACCGAGTACGGTTTACGGCGGATGGCCTCGGTCAGCACGCCCCCCTCACCATACCCGACGTACCCCGGCGGGGAACCAATCAGCCGTGAGACCGTGTGTTTTTCCTGGTATTCGGACATGTTGATGGTGGTGAGATACTGACGCCCGCCGAAGAGCAGATCGGCAATCTGTATGACCGTTTCCGTTTTTCCGACGCCGCTCGGTCCCGCCAGCAGGAAGGCCCCCAGCGGTCGCCCGGTACGACGCAGATCCGCACGCGCGGTCAGCAGATGTTTGTGCAGATGCGCAATCGCCAGAGACTGGCCCCGGATGCTTTCTCCAAGGTATGCGGGCAGGTTCGTCACCACCTCCAGCTCGCTCTGTGAAATCCGGTTGACGGGAACCCCAGTCCATTCAGCCACCACAGCCGCTATCTGCAGGGCATCAACGTGCGCCGACACCCGCACCGAAGAGACCTGTAATGCGTCCAGTTCCCCTTCAAGCTGGCGCAGCGCGGCAACCGGAGCCTCATCTTCCTGCTCTGATGTCAGCAACTGCTCCCGTTTTGCAATGATGGCCTGTACCAGCGTCTGCTGCGCCTGCCAGCTGGCCTCTTCCTGAATCAGCTGCTCCCGTTCCGCCTGTTCGATGGCATAGAGCTCACGGAGGCGCACCTGATGATCGCCAAGCCCGATGCGCGACTGGCGCTCCAGCTGGACGATTTCCAGTCCGCGCTGTTCGAGCCGGGTCTGCAGGTGGCTGACCTCACGCGGGGGCGTGGTCAGGTTAATCGCCACCCGGGCGCAGGCCGTGTCCAGCACGTCGATCGCTTTATCCGGCAGCTGTCGCCCTGCGATATAACGGGCCGACAGGGAGGCCGCCGCCTGCAGCGCCTCCTCATCAATCAGCACACCATGCGCTTTCTCATAGACACTGCGAAGCCCGCGCAGAATAACCGTCGCCTGCGCGACATCCGGCTCGCCGACGTTCACTAACTGGAAACGACGCGACAGCGCCGCATCTTTCTCCACGTATTTCTTGTACTCACTCCAGGTGGTGGCCGCAATGGTGCGAAGCTCCCCCCTCGCCAGCGCGGGTTTGAGCAGGTTGGAAACATCCAGTCCCCCGGCCTGATTTCCGGCGCCAATCAGCGTGTGTGCCTCATCGATAAAGAGAATGACCGGTCGCGGTGAGTCCTTTACCTCCTGCATCACGCCCTTAAAGCGCTTTTCAAACTCCCCTTTCACCGCCGCCCCGGCCTGCATGGCACCTAAATCCAGGGACAGCAGTTCCACATCCCGCAGTTTCTCCGGCACCAGGCCCGCCACAATGCGCAGGGCCAGTCCTTCGGTAAGAGCGCTTTTTCCCACGCCCGCTTCACCAACGATAATCGGGTTGTTTTTGCGACGCCGGGACAGGATGTCGATCATCAGGTCAATTTCATCATCCCGGCACAGCACCGGATCGAGTCGCCCCTCACGCGCGTCCTGCGTCAGGTTGTGGGTAAACCGTCCCAGCAACTCACCGGTGCCCTGCGGCACGGCAGACGTTTTTTCCGCTGGATCCTTGCTGTCACTCTCCGCCGAGCCGCTGACCCATTCCTCAAACTGCTGTGTCAGCAGTTCCCGGTTAATCACCGCCAGTTCGTGGGCCAGTGCAGAAGACACATAACGCCCCGGCGTCGTCAGCAACGCCAACAGCAACACGCCGCTGCGCAACTGCGAATGGCGCATCTGCGCCGAGGCCAGTAACCAGCCATCCTGGAGTAATTCCACCAGTAAAGGTGAAAACGCCGGATAGCCAGGCATCAGGGACTTGTCCATGCCCTCAGACTGCAGCTGTGTCCGTAACACCTCCACTGAAACACCGGCCTGCGCCAGGATCAGACGGATATCACTTAGCGGGGTGTCCAGCGCTTTCAGTAACACATGCTCAATACGAATTTCAGCGCCCTGCTGGCTGACGCACAGTGCCGCCGCCTCTTCGAGAATATGGCGACAGACAGGATGAAGACGTTCAACCAGAACGTGTAAATCAATGCGGATCACGGAGTCACTCCCTCACTTTAATAGTTCACCCAACTGACTGAGTACGTCCTGCGTCTGATTGCTGAGCAGATGATGAAAAAAAACAAAAATCCCGGTCATCAGCAGACCGGCGGTAACCACAACGGTACGCAACGACACCTGCCGGGAGAGACGGTAAGGCGCCGCCTGCTGACCAAAATCAAGATGCAACACCGGGGGCTGAGTGGCCGGCTCCGGGTTCAGCTGAAGATGAAGCGACTGGCTTATCTCCCGGAGCATTTTTTTGCCGTCCGGCATGAGGCGATAGCGCCCCTGAAAGCCCATCAGCAGACACAGCAGAATAAATTCCAGCACATCGCGGTAGCGCGTCGGATCCTCACGCAGCTTATCGAGGACGGCGAACACCTTTTCACCGCCCCAGGTCTCACCATGAAACTGCGACAACAGGGAATTTTCTGCCCACACGCTCTGACTTCCCCACTCATGGGCCATCACAGCTTCATCAATAAACGAGCACAGTACATAGCGAAACGACAGGAGAGCGCCATTCTCATAGCCAGACTCCCGCAGCTCCTGCTCGATGGCGCGGATTTCCGTTACCACCGTCTGCCAGAGCCCCGCCACATCGTCATGGCGGGTCAGCGTGCGCACACGGGCGACCATGCCGAAAAGCGGCGTGGCCGCATCAATCACCGGATTCAGGCTGTTGCCGCGCATCCGGAACGCAAAATCAGGATCGCTGTCCGTCAGGCCCGCCTGCTCATGAAGCAGCCCCTGCAGCGGGTTGTCGTACATTCCATCGGTTGACATGGTTTACCCTCATGGTTTACTGGCTGCGGACAGCCCAGAGCTGCATATCGAGTTCAGGAAACTCACCGGCAATATGGAATGCCAGGGTGTTTCCGCTGATAAGTGACGACCAGGCCGGACTCTGCCGGTCAAGCTGGAAATAGCTGTACCCCGCGTGATAGGGCAACTGGCGCGGGGCCACCGGCAGTGGCTGAAGCGGGATCCCCGGCAACTGCAGACTGATCAGCTCACGAATTTTCTCGCCGGAAGCCACCTTGACCTGCTGTAGCAGCTGTTTGCGCAACTGGTCCTGCGGCATCCTGGCCCGCACGGCCAGCACGAACATGGCGTTCTGCAGCAGTTCACTTTCGCCAATCACCGCCAGGTACACGCCATACGCCTGTTTGCTCAGTTGCAGGGAGACCGCACGCGGCGACAGCACCGTGCTGAGCGCCTGACGCAGGGCCTGCATCACCGGATCAAAACTCTGACGCGGATCGTCATGGCGGTAAGCCGGAAACTCCGGCGGCAGGCGGGATTCGTCGGTAAACGTCATCAGCTCGCCGCAGAACGATACCAGCGTCTCGTACAGACGCTCAGGGTGCAGCGTGCCAAGACGGGCCAGATGTGACAGCCTGGGCTGAATGCGGTTAAGCAGCTGCAGCATCATGAACTCGGCCACATCGGCCACACCCTGCTGACCAGGCGCTGCAATGCGCTGCGCCAGCGTACGGGCGCGCTCGGCCACAAGACCAGCAGACTCCCCGAGAAAACGTTTCAGCACCGGGATCGCCGCCACCGATGAACAACAGGGCATAAACGCTGACTCCAGCACCAGTCCCCCGTCCGGACGACGCTCCTGAATACGGGCAATCGCGAGCGTAGTCCAGGCGCTCCTGTCGTCACGCTCCAGCATCAGACGTGGCGTAACCCGGCCAACATCAAGAGAGGTGACATCCCCCCCGTCGCTGTGCAGGTCCCGGACATCATAGCGATGCGCCTCCAGGCGGGTGGCTACCGACTGCTCCGGTTGACGGACTTCATTAACGCCGCTGACCGCCAGCGGGAGCGCCAGATACACCTTCTGCCCCGTCACAGCATCGTCCGTAATTTCCAGCGGCGGCGGCAGTGCATCGTCTGCTGGGATGTTAAACACCGTGCCGTCCGGCATCACGCCCCGGGACCCGACCAGCGCGATACGCCCAAAATTCAGGTACTCTTCATTAATGTCCAGTGACTGGAGGCCACAAAAGTAATCACTGATAGCGCTCAGGCGCGCCTGCAGCGTGTAATCCACATGACGCTGCTGTTGCTGAAAATGCTGGGGCTTGATAAAGAGCCCTTCGCGCCAGATAACGCGGTTACGGATAGACATTCGTTATTCTTCTGTTTGCGGTTGTAAGTCCACTTCATCCATACGCAGATGCACCAGCACCTGGTAATGCCGTCCCGTACTTTTCACCGGGATCACCTTGCGCCACTGTGCGCTGTCCGGATCGGCATAGTGCGCAATGACGCCGATGTAGCGCGTTTTTTTATCCAGTTCGGCGGGAGGCAGGTATTTAAACTGCCCCGGTAACAGGGTGTAGTCCTGATGATCGAGATAGTTCTTCGCCAGCGCTTTGGGCAGGTCGGTGGTCACCTGATCGTAATCACTGGCAAGCAGCCGGGAATCTTCCGCCAGCATGACTATCTGAAACTCAACCGGTGAGGCATCGCCACTCTCACCGGGGTTCATCTCCGGCTCCCCCACCAGACTGAAAGAGACCGTGGAGGGCTGGCTGTCATCACTGCCAACCTGGATATCGGGATTGGCGGCAACTTTCGCCATCTTGCCCATGGTGGTACAGCCACCGAGAGACAGTGACAGCAGCAGCATCAGCGCCATTTTTTGTATCGCCATTGTCCGCATTACGACGACTCCAGCCCGTCGCGCACCGCACGGTCATACGCCTGGGCGTAAACCTGGCGAAACAATTTTTCAACCCCCTGCTGGCGTGAAGAGGTCAGCTCACTGAAATAGTGCTGATACATCTCCCACTCCCATCCGGCATTTTCGCCCTGACCGTTCCGACGGTATTGCGCGAAACGGGCCAGCAGTCCTTCCGGGGAAAAGGCCTGAAGCACGCTCTGCAGCGCAACGCGGGTCGCATTCTGACTCGCCGCATGCTGCAGACGAATATTACTGAGGATTTCTGCTACCGCGGCTGGTGCGGACAAATGCACGGGGCTTTGTCCTTCGGCGAACAGCAGCGACACGGTGTCGTGATAATTCAGCCCCAGGCGCAGCGGATTATCTTCAATCGGGCGCAATAGCTTGTCGGCAAGGGCCCCCTGCTCCGCCTGCAGTGCCAGTAACCCCTCCACCAGCGCGCGCAGGGTCCTGCCCAGATCGGACAACATGTCAGCGGCCAGCACCGGATCGGTCACCGTCAGGTTGCTCCCCAGACCGGCCATCACCGTCTCCAGTGCCGCCACCATCCCTTCATCAGAAGTCAGTCCTGTCCGTCCCACCCCGGGTAATTCAATAAACGTCTGATTCATGGTTTCTTTCCCTGCGGAGATCTCTTCCGTCTGTTGCGGTGATGCCGGTGTGATCGCCATACCCGATACCAGTGCTGACACGCTGTGGTTATCCTGTCGCAGCGCCCCCAGCGGATCGTCATGGCGGGGAGTTGTCGTGACCGGATGAGACACTCCGGCATCGTGAACCGGCCCGGAAAGCCAGTCATCCATGTTGCCCTGTGGACGGTTATCAATCAGTTCATCCAGTGCCGGTCCCTGTTGCCTGTTCCCCAGAGAGACACGGATCTGAAATGGCCCTACGGTCAGCTCATCACCTTCACTCAACCGGACGTGTCTGTCCCCGCCAACCGGCGAGCCAGCACCATTGATAAACGTCTGCCCGCTTTCGTCGTGCAGACAAAAATGCCCGTCGACGAGCACAATTCGCGCATGTCCCGGCAGCACGGCGCCCAGACTTTCCCGAAGCTGCCAGCTATCCCGATCCGATGCGCCCAGCGTTCCACCCTCAGGTCCGAATTGATGCTGAACCTGCGAGTTTCCCTCCAGCAGGGCGCTGTTAAGTACCAGTAATGAAAGCTGCTGTGCGCTGTTGTTCATACCTACTCCTGCACGCATATCGTGACCCGGGCCACCTCAGGCGGCGTCCCCAGAAAACTGCTCCAGCCGAGGCTTGCGCCCTGATGCCTGTCAAGGCGCATCCCGCTGGCCTGCTGATGTCCAAAACCGAGGCTCAGATCCCACGCCAGCTGATCGCGCAGAATGAAGGACATAAAGCGCACCAGCGGCTGATACTGATCGCCATCCGGCAGAAAGCGGAGAAAATCACGAGATGAAAGATGATTGATTTTTAAAACAAACTTTCCGGCACAGTCACTGACACGATCGCCGGAAATGAAATCCTGCCCGAGCCGCACGTTGTCCTTCCCGAGACGGTTCTGCTGTTCGTCACAGACCACCACCTTACGTATCTGCCAGTCATCCACCACCACGTCCTCAAGGTCGAAACAGTGCATCACCAGACCGGCGATGACCTCCGGTGAACGACTGGGGCTTGCCAGCATGCCTGCATAAGAGAGCATTTTGGCCCGGTTGACCGGCAGGCTGTCGCGTACGGCCTCATTACCCAGCCCCACCAGCGCAAACATCAGACGGGAGAAGCCGTCCCGCCCCTCATCCTGAAAGCGGACGTGGTAGCGGTATTTACGCCATACCCGGTGCAGCAGGGTCAGCAGACGGTGATGGAAAAAATCGAGAAACAGCCCCAGACGCGGCTCCTGCCAGGCGTATTCCCACGCCAGTTCGTCAAGGTAATAGCCCGGCATCGGGGACTGGCTGCCATGGAGCCCGAGAAATGCCACTTCGAGATGGCGCAGGCCGCTGCCGTCCTCTTCCAGGCTGACGATATCGCCGGGATGAAATCCCAGCGACGCCGTAGATTTGAAGCGCACCCGCTCCTGTTCCGGGTAAATGTCCTGGTCAGCTTCGGGATCCACGTTTTCCAGCACATAAAGTAACTCCACCAGCGGGAAGAAGGAAAACTTCGCCAGCTCCCCCCGGGCAATCACATCATCGAGTGCTGACCTGCCTGTACCGGCCATCGGTAACACTCCTTGTTGTCCAGGTTATACACTTCCAGCAGATGAAAGGCGTTCACGCTGGCATAGAGGGAGAGGAAATGTGCCAGCACCGTGCTGAAAAGATAGAGATCGCCTTCTCCGCCAAATGCCGACTGACGCACGGAGATCCGCGATTTCAGGCCGCGAACCGGCATGCCGCGTACCATTCTGTCAACCGGCGAGGTTTCTATACCCTCTATCCCGGCCAGCCGCTTGCGCGAGGCCTGTTCAGCCTGTTTGTCATACAACGCGGGAAAATCATAGGTACGCAACACCTGCATCAGCGCATCACGGCTCAGCAGGGACACATAGTTCAGCGACAGGTTAGAAATCAGCATCCACTGCAGGCTGCCGTCCAGTACCGGACGCAGCGAACGCGTGGGGCGGGTAATGTTACGGAACGTGAAAAAATGGGGCGTGGCGTTGGTCGGGACACAAATATCCCCCACCTTCAGCTGTGCCGCACGCTCCCGGTTGGTGCAGGTCATGCTGACAGAAACCGCTTCATCCTTACCGACCACCTCGGTTTCGTCCCCCCGAACGAAGGAGAGCGCATGCTCAAAGCCCTCGCCACTGGCGGCTTCACGGACCCTGAGGCGGTAATACAACGCCAGACGCCCGCTGGCGCGTTCAATCTGATGCTGAAAACTCTCAAAAGGCTGATAAACACGGTGACCGCCGCGCGCACGTCCATCCGGTCCCTGCACCCAGCCTTCCACGCTGTCCACGGAGAAGATTTCGTAACTGTCAGGATGGCTGTAGCTGGCCCTCAGGGGGTACTCGGCCTGCCGACCGGTGAGCGCCACCGGCTCGCTGTCGTGGTGAAACAGATTAATGGCCGGGACGCAGTTCAGCATAAAGGCATCCTGGCGGATCTTCAGTGCAGACGGTAGGGGCCGCTCAAAGCAGAAATGCAGCTTAAAGGCAGAGACCGCCCGTGGTTGCTTCGGCCAGTCGCCACCTGCCAGATGGAAGAACAGAAAACTTTCCGGGAAACAAAAATATTCCTGCAGGATGCGATAACCTGAATAAATATTACCGGGGTACGGCAGCAGCGCCTCTTCCCGGGCAAACCCGCTGGTCTTCAGAATGCTGGCGGGCTGACGAAAACGCGTACCGTCAATCTCCAGCTCAATCCAGGCCAGACGGTCCGATAACCAGAAATAGAGTTCACGCGCCGTCCATGGATCGCCGCCAAGATAGAAACTCAGCTTACTTAGATCCAGTTGCTCCAGCGGCACCGGCACCGGTAGCGTCAGATCCAGAGTGATCGCCGAGATATCCGTCCCGCTGTGGGCGCTGACATTCTCAAGCGTCGCCGGAAAGATCCACACATCGTGGCAGGTCTGAAAATGACAGGTTGTCTCATTCTGCACCACACTGTCGAGGGGACAGCCGCGCGCCAGAAATGCCGGTTGTGCCAGCGCACCGGCCGCGGGTGTAAACTGAATGATGGTCATGGAGGGTACGGGGCGCAGATAGTTCGGCCACAGCATGGTCAGCAGACCGTGCGTCAGTTCCGGGAACTCGTCCTCAATTTTGGCGCGCAGGCTGCCCGTCAGAAACGCAAACCCCTCCAGCAGCCGTTCCACGTCGGGATCTGTACTCTGCTCAGATAAAAAGCGCGTCAGTTCGGGATGGGACTCTGCAAACTGGCGCCCCTGCAGGCGCAGCCAGCTCAGTTCATCCCGGAAATAGTGTTCCAGCGACATAAATCACATCATTCTGTAATGGCGGTTACTGTCCAAATGGACATCAAACGAGGCGACCTGCTCAAGCGACGCCAGACGTACCGCCGCATTCACCCGGAAGGTCATACCGGGCACGGTCGTTGTGTTGTCCACCGTAAAAACCTCAACACGGGTAATGCGGGGTTCATAGTCACGGATGCAGAGACGGATGGCTTCCCGGATCCGCCCGCCGAGATCAACCCCACTCTGCGTGGCATCGTTGAGATCCACCACGCCGAGACCCGGCGAACTGCGGCAACTTCCACTGCGGGTATTAAGCACCCGTTCGAGCTGGCGTTTGACCGAGCCGATAAGCCCGTCCAGTGCATCAGCGGGCGGGATGTCCGCATCCTCGCCCCTGATCCTGTCGAATAAGCTGGCAGTACCTCCCCGGTCCCATAGCGAGAGAGAAGACACGGCGGCTTATTCCTTATCCAGACGGCCTACCAGCGAGAGCTCAAAACTGGCCCCCATGTATTTGAAGTGCGGGCGAACCGAAATCGCTACCTGATACCAGCCCGCTTCCCCTTCCACGTCCATCACCTTAATGTGCGCGGCACGCAGCGGACGGCGGCTGCGCACATCGGCTGGCGGGTTCTCCTGGTCGGCCACGTACTGCTTGATCCAGCCGTTCAGTTCGCGCTCCAGATCCTGGCGCTCTTTCCAGGAGCCAATCTGCTCGCGCTGCAGCACTTTGATGTAGTGCGCCAGACGGTTGATGATGAACATGTACGGCAGCTGTGTGCCCAGACGGTAGTTGGTCTCCGCCTCTTTACCCTCACGGGTATTGGGGAAGACTTTCGGCTTCTGCACCGAGTTGGCCGAGAAGAAGGCGGCGTTATCACTGTCCTTACGCATGGTCAGGGTGATAAAGCCCTCTTCGGCCAGTTCGTATTCGCGGCGATCGGTGATAAGCACTTCCGTCGGGATCTTCGCCTGCAGCTGTCCCATCGCCTCATACACGTGCACCGGGAGATCGGAGATCGCCCCTCCACTCTGCGGGCCGATGATGTTCGGACACCAGCGGTATTTTGCGAAACTGTCCGTAAGCGCGGTCCCCATCAGGTAAGCGGTATTGCCCCACAGATAGTGATCGTGGCTGGCGCTGATATTTTCCTGATAGTTGAACCCTTTTACCGGGTTCTCCACCGGATCGTACGGCAGACGCGCCAGGAAGCGCGGCGCAGTTAAGCCCAGATAGCGGGCATCTTCCGACTCGCGCAGGGCGCGCCATTTGGTGTAGGCCGGGCCTTCGAAGACCGATTTCAGATCTTTGATGGACGGCAGGTCGGTGAAGCTGTCCACGCCGAAGAAGGTCGGCGCCACTGACGAAATGCAGGGAGCATGGGCCATCGCGCCCACCGCGCTGATATACTGCATCAGCTTGATATCCGGTGAACTCTGGGTCAGCATGTAATCGCCAATCACCGCGCCCACCGGTTCACCGCCAAACTGACCGTAGCCGCTGGAGTAAACGTGCTTATAGAAGCCAGACTGGGTGATTTCCGGTGCGAACTCAAAATCATCGAGCAGCTCGTCTTTGGTCGCGTGCAGCATCAGAATTTGAATGTTCTCGCGGAAATCGGTGCGCTCAACCAGTACCTTAGCCGAACGCCAGGTGGATTCCAGCGCCTGGAACTCGCGGGCATGCAGCACTTCATCAATCTGGGCGCTGAGTTTTTTATCCAGCTCCACAATCATGCGGTCAACCAGAGCTTTGTTGACCGGTTCGGCGGCATTACCGCTGTCGAGGATGTTCGAAATCAGCGCAGTGATGCCCTGCTTTGCCACGTTATAGCCTTCATCGACAGGGGTAATACGCGCCTGCGCCATGATATCGTCAAGCAAAGAGGAGGAGGCCCCGGCAACGTCGCTGCGGGCTTGTTCTTCGGTCACAGACATTATGTTTCCCTTACAGTCGTTGCGTTATTCTTCTGGCTTGATGAGATCAAGCTCTTTCAGCAGTTGTTCACGAGCATCCGGGCTGGCAAGTAAATCCTGCAGACGGTTGCGAAATGAGGGGATATTACCGAGCGGGCCTTTGAGGGCAACCAGCGCTTCGCGCAGCTCCAGTAATTTGCGTAATTCCGGGACCTGTTGCGCGATATTATCCGGGGAGAAATCGGCAAGGGAGGCAATATTCAGATGCACCGGCAGGTCATCTTCACTTTCTTCTTCCAGACGGTTCGGCACATTAAACGCGAGGTCGATTTTGCTTTCCCGCATCACTGCATTGAAGTTATTTTTATTCAGAGAAACCGTCTGACGTTCTTCAATCGGTGTCTCTTCCGTACGGCCTTTCAGATCGCCGACAACCATCAGCGTGAGCGGGAGCTCAATTTCCGACTGCTGACCGTTGGTCGCAGGGACATATTTGATATTAATGCGCTCTTTTGGTGCTACAGAAGCCCCGTCAGTTCCTTTACTCATATTCACACCACTTCACGTTATTCAGTTACGCTACACTGGAGACACCATATTGATGGATACCTGCCAGTTGCTTTACATGGGGGCGAATAGTAGGAACGAGAGAAGTTAAAATCAAATCAGCAGGTTTTTAATGCTTCTTACAGTAAATAGGCGATATTTTGTATTGAAATGTAATAATCGCTATTTTTAAGATTATTATTGCAGGTCTGTAATTGACTGATGGTAATTATCGTTGCTATAGAACCCCCATTAAAAATGAACAATAACCAGGCAATTACGCCCCGTAATTAATCGTATTATCATTAACTGAATCTTTTTTAACGTTTGCAACAAAGTGTTTAATTACGTTCAACTTGATCTACATCACATAAAAAACCTTCCATGTCACGTTTTTGCAACGTTCGGGCACACGCTCGCATAAAACAACGGGATACGCTGCCGGTATCCCGTCCTGGTTATTACGTATTCACCGCTGTCATCGGCCAGTCGCTACAAACGGAGTGTAAAAACGCCTTGCCAACTGACGCAGCATTACCGACATTCGACGCACGCAGACGCCACCAGCGCTTCGCTCTTCCTCATCGGTGACCACCGCCAGACGCTGCTTTTTCCACGTCTGTGCGAAGCGGGCCGCGTTACCTGCCGTGTAATGCACTGTGTGACGAATATTGCGGTGCCCCAGGTAATCCTGTATCAGTCGTGTATCCATCCCCTGTTCGGCGAGTTCGTAGCCGCAGGCATGGCGCAGCATATGCGGGTGAACCCGTACCGCCAGTCCGGCCAGCAATCCGTAGTGCCGGAGTATCTTGTACATATACTGGCGGGTAAGGTGTTTTCCCTTTGTATTAGGGAACAGCCATCCTTCTTCCGATAACGGTCTGCGGCTCATCCACTGTTCCAGCAACTGCCGTTCATCCGGCTGGAGCGGATGCACGGTACTGAAACCGTTCTTCAGCCGCCGGATGAAAATAGTCCCGCCCGCTAAATCGATATCCCGGATGGTCAGCCCGGTCAGTTCACTTATCCGCAGCCCATGATAAAAACACATCATGATCATGCACCGATCCCGCAAGCCATTTTTTGTACCTTCCGTTGCCAGCAGTATTTGTTCTGTTTCGTGTTGCGTCAGATAAAGTCTGCTTTTCACAATGCTATTCCACCATTAAGAATATTTTTATTGTTTGTTTAGTGAATGTTTATCATTGTTAACTGAATTTAAATTCAACTTACAGGTATGACCTGTGATTTTTTTGTTAACTGTGCGGCGGGTAAAAAGAACGATGCAACGGATGCAAAAGTGCTGTTATTGCTGAACCGGGAGTGTCAGGTAGCTGATCAGCATAACGGTATCTCGCTGTTTGAGCCGAATTTGACAATCGCCAGTCCCGTGCCGACGGTTAAAAAGCGACGTTAAGACAATCGCATCCTGATGATTATTGCTCCAACTTTTCCCTTTGCCCGTGTCTGCGGGCATTTTTTATGTTGCAGTGACGGTCTCAGGCTAGATGCCCCGACGATTTCGTCATATCACCAGATCGGGTATTTTCGGGATACTTTGTACTTTGACGATAATGTCGTGAGCCAGTATAACGCTTCATGACAGCAGACTCTGGTGCCCACCAGCGCGAGTAGCGGCCAGGTGAAGGCACGTTTGAGCATTTGAGTCTGGCAGGCACACAACAACACGATCTCGGAGGAACGCCAATGAAGACTAATATCCGGCACGTATGCCAGGCTGGCTCTGCCCCGATACGCCTCGAATCGTTGTTTGATACGGGTATCACTGAGATTGCCGACGACTGCAGCACAGGTCCCTTAGCCGACGTTGATACTGCCTCTCCGGTTCAGCGCAGCACTTTCTGGCATGATTTCTTTACTCTGGCTTATGGTGATGCCGGACCCAACTGGACGACCGTTTTTCAGGGTGTCCATCAGCAGCTTTGCTCCCTGAGCGACGATACTGATGAAATCGTCATCTGGTCGGGGACACATCCTGTCGAACAGCTACTGCGCCGCCGCGTTTACTGGTGGCTACGTAATAGCGCCACAAAAGTGACTGAGGTACTGATTGATACCCGCGATATGGACAATCCGGGAGAGCGACCTTACGCCGCTGTCGCACAGATTGCCACTGAACGGCTTAAAATGCGTTTCGCTGAACGTCAGTCCATACCACCAGCCCTTTGCAGGCAACTGGCGGATGAGTGGGTCACGCTTCGCGACCAGGGGACAGGGATTCGCCTTATTGAAAAGAACGTTCTGGTTGAACGTCCTATAGTGTATTTCGATAACGACCTGTTGTCGCTTGTGAGAGAACAGCCTGTCCAGTTGAACCGCACCATCGGGCAGGCAATGTCGGAGACGGGAATGGGGGATACGTTCTGCAAATGGCGCTATGTCACACTGATTCAGCGTGGGGCACTGACGCTAATATCGGGCAATCTCCACGACGAATACAACTCAGCGATGATTGGCAGACCAGGGAACACAGGAAATGATGACACCAGTAACAATTGATGCTGTCCCGCTCCCGGCGGGAAGCTATTGGCTGATCTAATAAATGGAGGTAACGGTATGCGTCAATTATCAGCAGCAGTGGTGGTCGCATTTCTGTTCGGGTTCAGCGCTGTTGCTGCAGATATGCCCGCAGACTCAACGCACAGTTCAGACACTTCTGCTCCGACACGCCCACCGCTCGTATTCGGACCCGGCCCGGTCATTAATCCGGAGAATTCGCAGTATCTGGAAGACAAAAACGCCGCGATGAAAAAAGATCAACAGGAGCCCGCCACGCAGCAGCCTTCAAATCCCCACCGCAGGCTGCATCATGGACTGATACCACCAGACAACAATCAGTAACGATCGTCAGTCCACGCCTTATCCTGAGGATGAACAGATGATGTGTTGCGGTGCCTGGTGCCTCCAGGTAAGCCGTTGGTCAGCCATCGTGGCTCGTGGTCTTTTAAGCAAATCCTTCGTTGAATTTCCCGCTGTTTCACCCCGACGCTAGTGGGATCCACCGCAACCTCCACACGCTCCCGCAGGGAGGCAGCATAAGGCAAGCTTCGAATCACTGTCTGGCAGAAAGCCGATAAACCGGGATCCGGCAAGTCGTACCCGTGAGGTTATCGGACACCTCTGTTTCGGCTGTGGAGATCGCCATACCCGATTTGCAAAGCCGCTGCACATCAGCGGCGATACGCTGAATACCAAACCAGAACAGCCCATCCAGTGCCGTCTCCTGCAGGCCACTTTCCAGCGCCATTTTTAAACGTTCTCGCGGCGCTTTCACCGCTTTTGCGATCTGCTGATAAGGAACCGCCGTCACTCCGGTAGGATCTTCCCGCCGGATGCGGGTGACCATGCGGTACTGAAATTCATCGGGTACTGCACTCAAATCGGCCTTCAGGCTCCAGACGCAGCCAAAACGTTTACCATTGAAGAGTACGTTCTTCTGGCTGAGCTGCAGTTCATCGCGCAGACCCGCGATCAGTTGTGGCGTGCGGATCAACAGCAGTCGAAAAGGCAACTCAAAGCTGGTGACGTAATCGACATTCAGCAGGGCAATGCGCAGACGGTCTTCTGCTCCGGCGTTTAACTGACGACACCCCTCCAGCACATCGGCCCACTGCCGGGTCAGACGTGGCGGTTCGTCAGCACATGAAAACTGATATTTTTCAGGCTGGTAGTCGATTCGCCCCACGGTCGTTTTCCCTTTGCGTTAACATTCGTTCATCCGCGCTTCAGAGCGCTTTGCCGCAAAGTGCGTTTCTTCCGCTGGCAGCAACGACAACAAACACCAGCCTGCATGTTGCTCACGAATTGCATAACGCAGCTCCCGCGCGTCCAGGGCATCGCTCACAACGCGGCTGTCGCCAACCACGATGAAATCCACCGGTGCGGACTGCTTACCTTCTTCAGTAAAATGGCGCTGCAGTTCAGATTTTCTCACCAGCAACGCGGATACGTCGGCGTATTCGGTATACAGCGACACCGGAACCCATTCCTCATCGGTCACCACCGCGTTAACCCAGCCCTGCGAGCGCAGATATTCAATGGCGTGTGTCAGACGGAACAGGTCCGACTGCTGCATCAGTGGCTCCGAACAGGACTGGTGGAGGTATTCCAGCCGCTTTAACAGATTAGCGGCCGGACCTTTCTGTCGCCCCAGGCGAAGCAGGCTGTCGATATCGGGGGCCACGGAACGGGGTAACCGCCGCTGTTTTTGCGCGTCGGCAAGCCAGCGCACCAGAAAGGTATGGACAGTCAGCGGCGACAGCGCCTGCCCGTCCTGCTGGGCCAGACGTAAACCCACAAGTGCACACCAGGCAAAATGCGCCAGGTCGGCCATGGACTCTTCAGGAGGTAATGCGGTGTGATTCTTTTTCATACGGGGAATTATAACGAGGTCACTGCTGGCGGAAAAGGTGGCGAATCATCGCTTCGGGGACCACAGTTGCCGGGCAGCGCTGACCACCCGGCTTTTCATCAGTGTGTGGCTTTACCCACAACACCACCGGTACCGGCTCCCAGCGCAGCACCTTTCAGCACACTGTGCCCGGTCACTGCGGCAACGCCTGCCCCGGCAGCAGCCCCCACGACACCGCCTTTGCGTGCTGCTTTGCCTTTATCGCCTTTCTCCAGCATAGCTCCGCTTCCCGCGCCAACCACAGCTCCGCTTGCGGTGGATTTCAGACTTTTTCCCGTTGCGGCTCCAATCACAGCACCCGCGACGGCCCCTTTGGTGGTTTTCTCTGCCGCCATGCCTGAGGCACTGAATAATGCAGCAACAACAATAAACGTTCCGGTGAGTTTTTTCATTGCAGGGTTTCCATAGTGACCAGTATTCCACTGATATCTGCAAACGGGAGCCATCTAAAATCAAGCCTGCCGCAACACTGTCCGCATCCAGCCACCAACATGAGAAGGTCGTTAACCACAACCGGACATCGTTCTGGCTTCATCCGGGATTTGAGCAAACTCACCCACATCACGAACCTGTATTTTCCTGCAGACAACATGACCACTTTCACTGAACCTGATGATAGCTGTGGCATCGATGTGCATAAAATGACGTCCGCGCGTACTGTCCACCCGGTAAGACGAAAGGACAACCGACACATCCGGTGCTTTTTTAATATCCGGATAATACGCATCAATGGCACGTTCCACCGTATTGAGGGCGATATACCGGGATACCGCGTCATCTTCGAGGCCAGATACGCAGACCAGCGCCACCAGGATAAGCATAAAAACGAAACACCACATCACTTTCGAAATAGTCATCGCGAAATATCCTTTTCATTTGACGGTTTTCCATTGCCTGTTCAGTATCACTGATGTGCATTGCCACCTGCCAGCGGCAATGCATTTCTCTGTAATCCGACAGATGCAGGGCTGATACCAGTCAGCGGGAGTATTCCTCAGCCAGTGGTCTGTCGTGCTGTGCATCATCCGGATGTACCGGCGCGGTACGGTGAATCTCATTCACGCGCTCACGCACACCAGACCAGCCCGCCACCAGCAGAACGGCCAGCAGCGGTATCGACGCGATGGTGTACGTGCCGTCCGGATAGTCAAACGCCATCAGCACCAGCACGCCGAACAAAAACAGCAGCGTCAGCCAGGAAGTCACCGGTGCGCCGGGCAGCTTAAAGCTGATATCCGCCGCCTTACCTTCCTTAATGGCCTGACGCAGACGCAGCTGGCATACCACGATAAAGGCCCAGGAGGAGATAATCCCGAGTGAGGCCACGTTCAGTACAATCTCAAAAACCTGCGACGGCACCAGATAGTTCAGGAACACTCCCACCACATAAACTGCCAGCGTTGCCAGAATCCCCGCATACGGTACATGCTGTTTACTCATTTTCGACATGAGCTTTGGCGCCGACCCGCCCATTGACATCGAGCGCAGAATACGACCGGTAGAGTAAAGACCGGAGTTCAGACTGGATAATGCTGCGGTCAGCACCACCAGGTCCATGATGCTGCCGATATACGGCACCCCGAGCTTAGAAAAGAACGTCACAAACGGGCTCTGACCTGCCTGATATGCCGTCCACGGCAGCAGCAGAACCAGCAGCATCACCGACCCAAAATAGAACAGACCGATACGCCAGATAACGCCGTTGATGGCTTTGGGGACTGTCTTTCCCGGGTTCTCACATTCTCCGGCCGCCGTGCCCACCAGTTCAACCGCCGCAAAAGCAAACACCACGCCCTGCACAAGCACCAGCGCAGGCAGAAGACCATGCGGGAACAGTCCGCCGTTGTCAGTTATCAGATGAAACCCGGTGGCATGACCGTCCAGCGGCTTCCCGCTACCCAGAAACACCGTCCCCACAATCAGAAACGCCACAATCGCCAGCACTTTGACCAGCGCGAACCAGAACTCCATTTCAGCGAACCACTTCACACCGACCAGATTCATGGTGCCGACAATCGCCAGCGCCCCCAGTGCAAACACCCACTGCGGCACGCCGCCAAACGCGCCCCAGTAATGCATATACAGCGCCACGGCGGTGATATCGACAATGCCGGTCATCGCCCAGTTAATGAAATACATCCAGCCTGCCACAAAGGCGGCTTTTTCGCCGAGGAACTCGCGGGCATACGAGACAAAACTGCCGCTGGTTGGCCGGTGCAGTACCAGCTCGCCCAGCGCGCGCAGGATAAAGAACGAGAATATCCCGCAGACCAGATACACCAGCGCGAGTGCCGGACCAGCCACCTGCAGACGTGCCCCGGCACCAAGGAATAAGCCGGTGCCAATTGCACCGCCAATGGCAATCATCTGTACCTGGCGGTTATTCATGGCTTTGTGATAGCCGTCATCATGAGCATTGAGCCAGCGGCGTTTTTCTGCGTGATGGTCTTCTGAAGTTTTATGCTTTCCTGTCATTACGTTATCTGTCTGATTTTTTCTTTCTGGTTGAATGTCTGAGCCTGAACGCACTGTTTACCGCGAACGGTCAGCCAGTGGCCTTATACCGCGCCACATTGTTTTGCTGTTGTGGTGAGATGCGCGGCGGCGATTCAGAAACGCCGCAAAATGTAAACGACGGCGAGTGAACGAGCTCGCCGGTATTGGTATCGCTTTTTAGCGGGAGGGTACCGGTTGTCAAAGAACGAACCCTGTACACCCGTCAGCATAAAAGGCTCAGTGGAGACTCTTCACGGGACGGGGAGACCATCAACCGATGAGATCACAAATTTAACATTCAGGGGATAACCTGGAGGTGGGCGTCCGGGAGCCGAAACATCCGTTCCGGCCCTCTTTTCTTTACACTTAACACAAATCGCGTTTATCTGATCCGCATGTCATTCTCAACGGCCTGTACACCGCTGACTTTTTGCGTAACGGCCACGGCTCTGTTCACCGCATCCGGTGACGAGACAAACCCACTGAGCTGGACACGGCCTTTAAAGGTCTCCACGCTTATCTCTGTTGATTTGAGAGATTTTTCTGCCAGCAGTGCGGCTTTGACTTTCGTGGTGATCACCGTGTCATCAATATAACCTCCGGTACCTTCCTTTTTAGCGCCTGGCGCACAACCGGCCAGCAGTGCCGAAAGAATTACCGACAGGCAAAAAGTGTTAACGACGTTAATACGACCCATTGGGTTCTCTCCTTGTATGATAAATGGAGCCATAGTTCAGTAATCAGCAGTCTGAAGCAGTGCCTCGCATGTGGCTCCGGCTAGGGGGTGATAACGTGACCGGTACTGCGATCCAGGCAACGGCGGGTATCCGGCTCCCAGTACGCATTCACGTTCGCACTTTTATCGCAACGGTCACGATCATCAAACGCGGCATCGGTTTTATCCCACTCTTTTTCAGCCCGTTTGTTCACTTTCTGGCGTAACGCACGGGTATCATTCCACTGCTCTTTTTCCATAGCAGCCTGCTGACGACTGAGCGCATTATCACCCGATTCAATCGTCAGCCTGCTGGTTTCAGCCTGTGCTGATGCCGTAAACATCACCACACCGGACAGCATGGCGGCCAGATAAATACGCTTACCGAATCTCATGTCCATCACCTCTTAATAATTGTCGGCCATCATTACGGCAGTGTCGTCACCGGGTCAGATATGCCAGACAGGCAACCTGTCACGCTCAAGAGCAGGGAGCAAAAAAGCATGACCTCCACGAAGGGAGCCAACAACGCCCCTGCTGACGAATTGATATTCAGAACAGGAGACTGGCTACGGCGGAGGTGGTACTTTCAGGGGTACCCCCTTTCGCTGTGTAAAAGAGGATGAAAGTACCACCATTGAATCAGGTACAGCGCAAACCACCCGTTATACGCTGTACCCGGTCTGAAAACCGGCATGGAAAACAGACACAGAAAAGTGTCGAAACGGTAGCCCGAAATGTCAATGGCAGGCGTCGTCAGGGCGAGGAGCGCTCACTGGAAATTATCGCCCCCGGTAACCAGCGGTATATCTCCAGGCCACAGAGTCCCCCAGAATGACCTTACGGCTTACGGGATCTAGCCACGTGGTGTTTACTCTGGGGCTTTGCTTTAACGAATGACCTGGCTGTTGATACGCCAGCAGGTCCACCGTCCCGGTCCATCGCCAACAGCCGCTGTTTCAGCGATGTAAATGGGGCTGTAGTCGTTTTTCATAATCATCCCGACAGTCTGCATCACAAAAATGCACGTCCTTCAGGGGAGCGCAGCAATTGTGGCACAGCCCGGTCAGCGGCAGCGACGCCCGGATTCTGCTGTGAAGCAGCTGTGCCAGTCTCATCTGTTCGGCCTGGCTGGCCTGATCCACTTCATCCATTACTCATTCCTTAACATTGAAATCTGGCATCCAGATCACTGCCCTGGCTGCGCATACCCGCCCAGGACAAACCACAACAGCAGAACCACAGCCGCCACAAAAATGGCAACGGGAAACAACCATCCGTTTTTCATATCAATCTCCACACAAGGAACAGTACCAGGCCGATACATCCCGGAATTAACCCGCGACGACGGGCCCGGGTCTGCCTGACCATGTCCGAATGCCGCCTCTGCGTA
Organism: Yokenella regensburgei ATCC 49455; assembly: GCF_000735455.1. Taxonomy (GTDB): domain Bacteria; phylum Pseudomonadota; class Gammaproteobacteria; order Enterobacterales; family Enterobacteriaceae; genus Yokenella; species Yokenella regensburgei. Next base: position 51,359 of record NZ_JMPS01000042.1, read on the forward strand.
AGTGCCGTGTTATCCAGCGGCTCAACGCTGGTGATAATCCAGACCATTAAAAAGCATCCCGCGCAGACCAGCCCCGGCTTCAGTTTTGCAGCAAAGGCATTATCCACAGCGTTCAGCCCCTTCTGTCGGTCTGAAAAAACGCAATGATCAAATGGTATCCGAAAAATGCATCGCACCGGTTCGCTTACGGTGTACCGGTCAGTGACTGCGAGTAATAGCCGATCTGCCCTTTCGCCGCGCACATCCGGTGGTCAAAGGGTAACGTCAGCGCTCCCCCGCTCAGACCCAGTGAAACAAACGCTGGCCGGATACCGTTGCCGCTGCCAGACGCATCGCCGGATACCCAGCCCTGCAGTATCTGCAGCCCGCAGTCTGCCTGTACAATTACCGGCGGCAGCACCAGGGAGAGTACGTATCGCATCGGCACATACTCCGTGATAATGCTCCCGGCAGGCTCCATCAGGAACTGAAAAAAAAGCGCAACACAAAACAATCCCTGTGTCGCGCGCGATATAAAATGAGGGGGAGTTATCCCCAAAATAACAAATGAAGCAGTGGCATATAACAACCCTATTAGCACAACGGGTACCCCGGCAAGTCAACCCGGACAACTGTCCTGTGCCCCCGCGCCTGGACACCGTTAATCACCCGCGCACGAAAACGGCGCTCATGGTCGTCACGGCAGTCGGCATCACAGAAACATCCTTCGTCCAGACGTTCCGCGCAGTTATGGCACTCACCTGTGAACGCCAGCACCGGACGCAGTCTGCCGTTCAGCAGACGGGCCATCCGCGCTATTTCCTCTTCCTGAGCCAGATCCACAATATCCATCCCCCCTCCTTTGTTAAAAAACTACCAGAGCATATTTTTCAGAACGGGCGCACTACCATGACTGTGATATGACACACAAAATGCTGGATAATGAGCACCACACAGGTCAGACCGTTTGAGATTTGTCGTTATTCCGGCAAAAAAATCGGCCAACAAGTGACCGATTTGCATCCGGGAGGATATTAAATCAGAACTGGTAAACCAGACCGGTAGCCACCACGTTATCCGTCGGAACACCAGTATCGCGGGTGAACTGGCTGTCGTCGATCAGGTTGATTTTGTAGTCAACGTAGGTGGACATGTTCTTGTTGAAGAAGTACGTGGCACCCAGGTCGATGTAGCTCAGCAAATCCTGGTCACCGTAGCCCTCAATATCCTTGCCACGAGAGTGCAGGTACGCGATAGAAGGACGCAGGCCAAAGTCTGTCTGGTACTGGGCAACCACTTCAAAGTTTTTCGCCTCATTGGCAAAACCGTTAGTATGGTCGCCGTCGTTGCGGCCAAAGCGGGTGGCGTTGTAGCTCTGGGTGTACTGGGTCGCCAGGTAGATGTTGTTGGCATCGTACTTCAGGCCGCCGGTATAGGTGGTGGCCTTGTCACCGTTGCCAAAATCCAGACGGTTCTGATCGTCCGTGCGTTTCGAGCTGGCGATGGCGGTACCGACGCTGAAGCCTTCACCAATATCGTAGGTCAGGGAGCCGCCGAAGCCGTCGCCGTTCTGGTTCATGGCGTCACGACCGTTATTGGTCGGCCCGGTGCCTTCGCCCTTCACGCTGCCGTTTTTCCCCTGGTACTGCAGGGCCAGATTCAGGCCGTCAACCAGACCGAAGAAATCGTTGTTACGGTAAGTGGCCACGCCGTTAGCGCGCTGCTGCAGGAAGTTATCCGCCCCGTAGGTGTCGCCGCCGAACTCCGGCAGCACGTCGGTCCAGGAGGTCACATCGTAGACCACGCCGTAGTTACGGCCATAGTCGAAAGAGCCCCACTGACCAAACTTCAGGCCGGCAAAGCCCAGACGGGTCCAGGACTGGGAATTGTCACTGTCACCTTCAGTGTTATTTGCCTGCACGTTGTATTCCCACTGACCGTAGCCGGTCAGTTGGTCGTTCACCTGAGTTTCCCCCTTGAACCCCAGACGCACATAACTCTGATCGCCGTCCTGGCTCTTGTCATCAGAGAAGTAATGCAGACCGTCAACCTTGCCGTACAGATCCAGCTTGTTGCCGTCCTTGTTATAAATTTCAGCTGCGTGTGCAGCGCCTGCGGCCAGCATTACTGGCACCAGCAGGGAAAGCGTTTTTAATTTCATTAAGATAGCCTCTGCTTTGATTTATATCACGGGAACGGAGCACAATACGGAGAGATGAATTCACCGTATCTGTTCCGGATATGCCACATGCATATCGGGAGCACGTTCACAACGGGTGTCCCCGAAAATCAACACGCGGCATAACATATTCAGGGAGTGTCTGGCTGTGACAACGGGGCCCGGTGCCAGCGCTCACACAGGCTGGCCCGGGATTCATGCCAGTGCTGCTGGCGTGGATTGCGGGTGACTTCTGCGGCCATCCTCCACCATCGGGCAGCTTCACCATAGTTGCCTTCCCGTTCCAGTCCTGCGGCGGTTTCTGCCCTGGCGGAAACGTTCTGCATGTCAGGGGTTCCGCCGTCCGACTGACGTTCAGTAGTATGTGATGTCATGATGATGTTCTTATCCAGGTGATCGTGATGGTACAAGTACCGGGGATCCTCACACCGGGTGGCGATGTCGTGCAAAAAAAATCGTTACAGGTTATTCCTGACGGAGGAGCAGAGCGTCGCGGAGATGGCGATTCGTCGCCAATGACGATTCAGTAAGGGCGACTGGAGGGAAAATAGCTCTTGTATTCGATAACCGCGGATGCAAACCGATAAGGAAACGATCTCAGTTCGGCCCAGAACAATTCGCTAACCATGTCGTGTTTTTTCGTCTGTGATGTGCTCACTTCAACGCATCGACGGTGATTCGGGACAGGGGCTGATAAGCCTTGTGGCATTGACGCTGTCGTTGCTACGGTCAGACAACTAAACCCCTCGATCAAAAAGGTTATCAATGATGAGTAACATTCCGTTTAAGTGCCCTGGCTGCAACCACGATCTTACCGTACACAGCGGGACAGAAATCAGCGATGTCAACGATGCTGCCGGAATCACTTGCGTTCATTGCAGCAGAATTGTCAACAAAGAGGATATCATTCAGCAGGCCCGTGACCATGCTGCGGTTCTTGTCAGAACTCTTCTCGGGGAGCGCTGCAGATAAACGCTGAATCCGGAAGCGAAAACCACTGCTTACGGTATATCATCTCACATACAGACAACAAAACTTCGGCAGATTATTGTGGTTTTGGCATGAATCAGGGGACGTCTGGTCATTGTCGCCAGCCCTCTCTTCCCCGTCATACGGTCAGGGTCTGAAATCTGACCTGCCAGATAGCCAAAAGTCCATTCATTAACATTGACCTGAAAAGGATTGCGGTGCAGGGTGCCATGCTGTTTGCGCCCCTGCACGCTCTTGATCAACATGGAGTTCGCGTCAAATGCTGGATGAGTTGATCCACGGCGGGAAATGACAGTGACTGAACTGCATAACAGACTCCCGTTCGTCTTGAGAGTGGGTGTCCAGGCAGGGCTCTGGTCACGACCTGCGAATGTTCACGTGCCAGTGACGCCGGCACAATAGCAACCCCAAGTCCCTGCGTGACAAGTCTGAGCGCCAGAGAATACGTCCCGGCATTTGCTGCCGGTGAGTTTGCCGTAGCTCCATAAACCGGGAGCAGACGCTGGTGTGATGTCAGCTCAGGACACATGATCCAGCACAGACCATGAAGATCCGTTTCGGTCACCGTCGTTTTCTCTGTCAGCGGGTGATTGACCGGGAGAGCCAGGAGAAACGGCTCGGTATGCAATGGTAAGAACAGCTCATCTTCGCAACGCAGTTCCTCACAGCCAAAACGAATATCCCCCGTACAGCCTGGCTCCAGCATCACCAGCAAACAGAATTCCGGATCCCGGATGTGCTGCAGAAAAGCGTTTATCTGACTGTCTGCAATGTCATGCTCGATACCGATGTTAAGGGGCTGTCGGCGTCTCTCCCTTCTGAAGCTCCGGGTTAATGTATCCAGTTCAGCCACCATACGCCGGGCATGCGGGTAAAGGATCCTTGCATCCTGCGTCACCTCCACACCGCGTGGCTGGCGCAGAAATAACAGTGTCCCGAGATCGTCTTCAAGCATTTTAATGGTGGCTGACAAGGCGGGCTGCGTGAGGCAAAGCCGACGGGCTGCACCAGTAATATTTCGCTCCTCGAAAACAGCGATGAAAGCATGAAGCTGGCGATAATCCATAATATTTAATGATGCCTGCGAGAAGAAAAAACCATTTTAAAGCCTGAAATGGATGAATTACAGTCCCTCCGTCGCTTTAGCTATCATTTTTAATTATGTGGAGTTCAGCATGCAATATGAAAAGAAACCCCTGATTGTTATCACTGGTGCCAGCTCCGGTATCGGCCTTGCTACCGCCCAACTGTTATCGGCAGAAGGGCATCCCCTTTTGCTGATCGCCCGCCGTAGTGAACCAATGAAAGCGCTAAACCTGCCTGATACGCTCTGTAAGTCCGTGGACGTTACTGACAGAGATGCATTGATTCTGGCGGTCAGAGACGCTGAGGCGCGTTTCGGTCCGTCGGACGCACTGATTAATAATGCCGGTGTGATGCTGCTCGGCAATATGACCACGCAAAACCCTGAAGAATGGGAGCGCATGCTGGATATCAATGTCAAAGGCGTGCTGAACGGTGTGCATGCCGTAGCGGCGGGTATGGTGAGCCGCAAACGTGGCACCATTATCAATATCAGCTCGGTGGCAGGGCGTAAAACGTTTCCGAACCATGTTGCTTATGTGGGGACGAAATTTGCTGTGCACGGTATTTCCGAGAATCTCCGTGAAGAACTGGCTCCACACGGCGTCAGGGTTATCACCATTGCGCCGGGGGCCGTTGAAACGGCATTGTTGAGTCATACCACGGACGAAGAAATCAAGTCTGGTTATCAGGCCTGGAAAGAGGATATGGGTGGTATTGTGCTTTCTGCTGAGGATGTGGCTAATACCATTCGCTTTGCTTACCTGCAGCCTCAAAACGTCTGTATCCGCGAAATTGTGCTGGCAGCGACCAGACAGCAGGCTTAAAAGGCTGCGTTTCTGTCCCAATGAAAACAAATCACGCCACGAACAGGTAATTCGTTAACGAAATCACAGGGGCAGTTGCGGAAACTGCCCCTCAGACCTAATGGGCTGGTGTGGCAATGAAATCAGCGGTAGCCTGATAAACCTGTGCAGTTTGCTGCGGCACCAGATTTTCAAGCATCAGAAATGCATGTACCATCCCCGGGAAGTGGATATGCCTGACCGGCACTCCGGCGCTTTTCAGTCGGGCAACAAAAGCAAAATCCTCATCACGTAATGGATCCAGACCGCCACTAAAAATAAGTGTGGGCGGAAACGCCCGCGTGACTGATCTGTACAACGGTGAAAGCGACGCTCTGTCTTCACCATGCTGAAAATACTGACTGAAGTACCAGGCCACTTTGCTTTTATCAAGCAATTTACCCTGCCCATTTTCATCAGCGGAAGGCCAGGACAACGTGTAATCCAGGCTGGGATAAATCAGCACCAGGCGGGAGATAAAGCCCGGGTGTTCAGTCTGTAAATCGCCGGCAAGCGTGGCGCTGAATGCCCCACCTCCGCTGTCTCCGGCCAGAGTCAGTTGCGGTTTCCAGGGAACATGGTTCTGATCCAGTACAGCGTAAACCTGCATCAGGACATCACGCGCATCGTGAAGTCCCTCCGGATAGGGGGACTCCGGCGCCCGCCGATAGTCCACTGCCACGACGGTATTACCGGTTGCAGCCGCCAGATGACGGGCTATCGGGTCGTAAACATCCACCGAACCACTCAGATGCCCCCCACCATGAATGAAGAAAATCACCCCGGTTGCTATATCCGGATGCGGGTTGTAGATCCGTACCGGAATTTTTCGTCCCGGCACCGCGACATCCACATTGATAATTCGGGCTATGGATTGTTTATCCGTCACGTACTTTTGGGTCAGCGCAGTCAACGCATCACGGCTGTCGAGCGTATTATACTCGGGGTTATTGCTGTTTTTGGGTAGCGATGATAACAGCGTCGCCAGGGGGGCCGGAGGCGACAACGTCAGCGGGCCATTTTCTTTCTCCCACATCTGTTGATACTGTTTCTCCATTGTGCCGAGGGTATCGCGGGTTACCTGAGCAGATACTGCCCAGGCCCCATGACAACAGGAAGCCACCAGCACCAGGGCTGAGAGCAAACTGCGTTGCATGGTTTTTCTCATCAGCGCATTCCCCATCCGTGGCTGACCGTAATTGACTGTCCGGTGAGCGCCATGGAAGGAAATGTCACCAGAAAACGTACTGTTTCGGCAATATCCGCCTCCGATGTAAACTGCCCGTCAACGGTTTCCGCCAGCATAATATTTTTGACGACATCCTCTTCGCTGATACCCAGCTCACGGGCCTGCTCAGGGATCTGCTTTTTAACCAGCGGCGTATCAACAAAGCCCGGGCAAACTACATGCGAGCGAACGTGATGAACAGCCCCCTCCTTCGCGACCACCTTAGCCAGCCCCATCAGCCCATGTTTGGCGGTCACATACGCCGCCTTCAGCCGGGAGGCTTCATGGGAATGCACAGAGCCAATATAAATGACCGTCCCCCCTTGCGGGTTTTTGTACATATGTTTCAGTGCTGCCCGGGTGGTCAGAAATGCCCCGTCAAGATGAACAGCCATCATCTTCCGCCAGTCAGCAAACGGGTATTCATCCAGGGGACTGACAATCTGGATCCCGGCATTAGATACCAGAATATCAAGACTGCCATAACGATTCACCAGCGCGTCGGTTCCCGCCTGAGTCTGCTGCTCGTCCGAGACATCCATGCCAACGGCAATCGCTTCACCGCCAGCCAGTTGTATTTCCCGGACCACCTCTTCGGCTGAGGCCAGACTGAGGTCAGCAATACCGACCGATGCCCCTTCGGAAGCCATCAATAACGCAACCTCTCTGCCAAGGCCACTTCCAGCCCCGGTAATCAGTGCTGTTTTACCCGATAAACTTTTCATGCTTTTCCCCGTTAATCGTCTTGTATCACCACGGTGGTGTCATGAACGAATGTATAAACGGCAACGGACATGAGGAAAATGAAAAATGGGCATAGTTCTGATGCACTACAGGCATTAAATATGGGGTAAAAATCGGCAGATATCGCATACGGTGACTAGCGCGCGCACTCAACAACATTAACCCGTGACACCCGTTCTCGCTGTCTCTACAGGTGCCTGCATCGCCAGTACCTGTGCTTTCAACTGGTTAAAGGGCGTCGTGAAGGTTCCCCGGTCAATACGGCTGAGAATAATTGGCGTGATACTCGTTACGCCGTTACGATCTGTGCCAGTAACCGTCAGCCATGCGTCGCTGAGCATTTCGCTTACCGCCTGCTGAACATTCTCAATAAGTTGTACGTCGCGTATAGCCCCCAGCGTATCGTGATTGAGCAGTAGCACCATTTTGCACTGTGCCGCACTGGACGACTCCCACACCCAGCGTAACAGCGTCGGCGGTGTACTCCTGCGCTCCTGTTGGCGCTCCCATGAATATTCGCCAATCCGCTGCCAGACTTCGGTGTGAAAACGCAGAATCAATGACCGGTGATCGGCCATGCTGTCACGGTACGGCAATCCCAGTGTAAAGCTGAACGCCGCCAGTCGCGGGTAATGGTCTACGGCCTGTTGTAAAAACGCGCGTGTATTCGCCTTATCCGAAGCGTTACCGGCGGTTGGCACGGGTGAATAGTAATTCATAATGTATTGTTCTCAACGTTATGCCAGCAAGGGGCAGAGGAGTAATTTACAGAGGTGTGGAAGATTTAAATGACCGGGTATGGCTGGTTAGAAGCGGTCCCGCATCTCAGGACAAATGCTCACTCACTCGCTTTTGGTGGACGATTTGCTTTATCCTGTTGAAGATAAAACCCTGATTAGCCGTGTGAGCGATAATAATGAATAACGTCAATAATTACCCTGTTGAGGCGTTTCCGCCTTTTTTACGCGATGCAATAACCGCGTTTCATGAAGACACACAAATCCCTGTTGAGATGATCGGCAGTACAGTTCTGGCGGCTTTTGCTCTGGCCCTGCAACCTCTGATTGACGTTGCCTCTCCTTTCGGAAATAAAAAGCCGGAACCCTGCTCCCTGTATTTTCTGGTACTGGCAAAATCGGGCGAAGGAAAGAGTCCGGTTCGCGAATGCATCATGGAACCCTTCGAGAGTTTTGCGGCAGAGATGCATGCTGAATATGAAGCCCTGTTTGATATTTATAAAAAAGACTATGCTATCTGGTCTTCAAAAGAAAAAGCACTCAACCGTAGTTTTCAGAAAGCCGCTAAACATGGCGGAGACAGTGACATTGAGGAATTATTGCTTCGCGAACACCAGGCCGCAGAGCCAACAAAACCCAGAGCATTTGAAATGTTCTATGAAGATGCCACACCCGAGGGGATTATTCAGGGGTTAAAAGAATACCCTTACGCCGGGGTATTCGCTGATGAAGCGATTACCTTTTTTACCGGCCACCTGAAAAACAATCTGGGCCTGATTAACAAAATCTGGAAAAATGAACCCCTTTCGCTCTCCCGGAAAAAAGACGGTAATATCCGACTCAATGCATACCTGACCTTTTTACTCATGGTGCAACCTGAGATATTTGACGAGTATTTAGAGAAGCATGGCAGGCGGGCTGTTTCCAGTGGATTTCTGGCCCGGTTTCTTTTTACGCATACGGCGAGCACTATCGGACAACGGAAAATAAACTTACATCAGGAGAAATCGAAAAGTGCTTTTGAGTCCCTTCACAGAGGTTTTAACCGTATCCTTCAGGAGCAAAAGAAACACTTTTATGATAATACAGATACTAAAAAGACGTTAGCACTGTCTGACAATGCTAAAAGGTTATTTGAAGATAAGATAAGTCACTATCAGTCACTCATTGGTGAGAATCAGCCCCTGGAGCATATCGCGGAATTTGTATCTAAAGCAGGCAGTCATGCAATACGCATTGCTGCGTTATTTAGCTTCAGTTCAAAAGAAGGTATCCCTGAAAGTACACTGCAGGATGCCTTTGCTCTTACTGAATGGCATCTTAACCAGGCCGACAGGTATTTTTACGTGCTGAGCGAACAGTATCAGTTACAGCAGGATGTGTATGAGTTATTTGACTGGATAAAAAACAGATTTAATAACCCAAAAGGAAAAATGAAAGGTGTCGTCAATCAGTTTGGTGGCATTCAGGATGTGGACCTTAATCCGTGGCAGCCTTTTTCGAAAAATGAACTGGAGACTCACGGCCCGGCAAGACTGCGAAAAATTGAACGTTTAACGCCGGTACTGAATCAGCTTATCCAGCTTGGGCTGATTGTCACTATATGCTACCCACCACAACGTGCACTTTATATCGCGGTAGCTCAAGAAGGTGCATATAATTATATTTACCCACTTAACCCTTTCTTCACGACCTTTAATCTTGTTGACTACAAAAATAATGCCACACCACCACTGAGTGGTTATGATCCTACCAGACTGCAATGGCAATGATTGTTGCGATTATGTTACATAATGACGTAAGGGTAGTATGCGCGGTCAATCTGGCAGACGCGGCATCACTTACCGTCAGAAGTCAGTCTCAAAAGAGATTAGACTTCTCTCTTATACATGCTAAAGCTGCTAAAATTTACTTTTTTAGCAGCCTTAGCTGCATGGCAAGAAAAATGACACGATAAAATAGTACGAACTTCACTCAATGGTAAACTGTGATAATTCCAGTCCGCCTTGCCTTCAGTGCTCGTACACTATGTCGAAATGTTAAATAATTGTTAATTTAAATCACAAAAAGATCATTAACTTGCCCAGTATCGTTTCCCAGTGTTATTACACATTTGATTATTTAACTCACATTCATTTCAGGGTTAACATTCATCGTCACTTATTTTCTCTTCCAGTTTATTCCATTCAAAATAGTACGAGTGAGAGGCCTATGTAGTACATATAAAATCGCCACACAGGCTCTCATTATAAACTAAATCACCAGAATTATTAATGTATGCGTTTCTGCTTAACTTTAATGGCGAGGATAACAGACAGGGTTATTTAAAGATTTAAACACCGCGGGGGAACTTACAGGAGGCTTAATAACGTACTATGCGCGGGATTCAGCAATACGTTTCTGTACCCAAGCTTCCACCTCACTCTGTAACCAGCGGGAGCTACGCCCCAGTTTAATCGGTTTAGGAAACTCACCCAGTGAAATCAGTTTATAAAACCATTTATCACTCAGCCCGGTGAATTCAGTGATGAAGACCATATCGACCATTTTATCACTCAGCAGGCCTGTAGTATTATTCAGCATTGTCATGACGTATCTCTCTGTCTTAAGGGAATGGAAGACAGAGGCGCCGGGATATACTGATTTATCCTTATCCAGGCACTCTGTCATAACATATCCCCTGACAGTAAAAAAATACTGACCGGGTTAATCAGTACTGACTACACCCGAAACTACGCTGACCGTCTGAATAGTCTTTGCTGTATTCCTTAGCCAGATAATTAATACGGGTCGTCACCGCTTCGTACTCTGTGGTAAATGCAGCACTATTTTTACTCAGGTGGTAATAACAGTTAGCAGGAAACTCCACCAGTGAGTAGTACTGCTCATCGTTTAGCCCCAGCGTACGTACCCAGGCCTCCATAATCATCAGTGCCAGATTATGCGAATACTCCCCATTCACTGACCGGTAATTTCCCGGATACGGATAAGCCTCACGATTGAGGAATAACACCACGTGGTAATGTTTCTTACCTGTACGGCTGAATTCACGAGCCCAGATATGACGAACCCGACAGGGATGGATACGTTTGCCGGCATTCTTTCTTTTCAGTAAATCAGCTTCGATCTGTGCTTTCAGGGAGACAATGAATCGGGTGATTAATGATGAGTCTGAATTATACGAGTCTGTATCGAATTCAGGTAAGCGTAAATCCACTCGTAACACCAACACCCTCGAGTATTCATTAAGCGTTTTATTCAGTGTATCCTGAATACGTTTAACATAGTTTCGATTCAGTGGGTAATGGCTGTGTGTATTGAAACTCATGGGTAATGTCCTTACGTTAGTTGTTCAATAAGATACAAGGCTGGAGTAATAAATTACTTTCATGAAGTACCGGGTATAGGAAAGATGTACGGGGTAATTGATTTACAGATATGATTTCTGTAGTCACTTTACTCACACAGAGTGTGTATAACGATGGGAGCTACCCTGAATTGCATTCTCTCATGATTGCAATGCCATTCCAGTTACATGTTTCTAATTCTGTGTAGCGATACTATTTCAATAACATTCATTTAATGCGTTTTATTGATACTCATCTGATACACTTTATAGATACTCTTCTAATACATTTTATATATACCCTTCTATATAGTTATATTACCAAACCGACATCAGAAATCCTCTTTAACTACTAAAATACAATAAAAGAAGAAAACCATAAAAACATCAACTAGTTCATTAAATAACTATTGATTTTTACTCTCAAGTTAGTGTTAAATTTACATATAAATAAACACACCAAAACAACCTAAAAATAATGTTTTAGTTCTGTTTTATCTGCATCCTTCAGCCAGCATTGAAAATTTACATTCAAAAAAATTTCAGACCTATATTACCGATGTGAGAACGGCAGCAGAAATGCTGCCGTGTTGTTATTTCACTCACGGAGGTTAATGTGTCAGATAAGAGCTGTCGGGGTGCGGATACCCTGACGTTACCATTATTCCCTCTCCCCGATGAACCCTCCTGCAGAATACCTGCGTATATGCCTCTCCTGCTCCAGTTCCACCCTGTTTCCTGCTCTAGTATCAGGTTCATATTCATACACGGCCCGCCTGTTCATTCAGGCAGCTATTTATTGCTACCAGTAACCAGGAGAGAAAAAATGCATTGTCCGAATTGTGGATCGCCCGACATCCGGCTGCGCGGTGTGGGTAAAAAGACAGGTGGGGTGATTGGTGCCACTGCCGGGGGACTGGCCGGTCTTGAAGGGGCCTCAGCCGGTGCGCTGACTGGCTCTGCCGTCCCCGTAGTTGGTACGCTGGCCGGAGGACTCATTGGTTTTCTGTCCGGCGCCTGTGCTGGCGCAGTGGCGGGGTCTGTTGCCGGTGAAAAGCTGGACGGGACGATATTTGACGAATATGGCTGCATACACTGCGAACATACCTTCAATGTGCCTTAACGCTCAGCGGTATCAACCTTAAGCATCACCGGGCGCTGTGGCCCGGTGTTTTCTGAACCCGCACGGCATCATTTCTCCTTCCACCGCAACCTGCAAAGACGACAGGATGTGTCGTTAAAACATCGTATTCCTTGTCTTAATATCCTCATATTCCTTTTCTTACAGCCACTTAACAAAAGCGTGTTGCTGTCATGATTTTTATCCGACCTGCAAGAAAGCGACGACATAACGTGGCAAACCGGTACGGCATAATTTTCCACAACGTACAGGAGCATGCGGAGAGCCTGAGGTAATTTCACCATGAAAGAACAACACGATCGCTATGATCGGCTGGCCGTCAGGCTGTCGATCATCATCAGTCGGCTACTGGCAGGCCATGCCATGGAACTGAAAACGCTGGCTGATGAATTTGGTGTCTCAGAACGCACGCTGCAACGGGATTTCCAGCAGCGCCTGATCCACCTGGGTATTGAGTATGCCGGCGGGACTTACCGCCTTGCCCGGCGACCTCTCCGTCCGCATTCTCCGGATACATTCACCTTCATCCACAATACGGGGATTTCAGGGATTATACCCACCCAGAACAGAAAGCTCATTCGGCTGCTCACCAGCACGTCGGGGATATCGCCCTGTCTTATCGGGCATGGCGGCTTACCGTCGGCAGTCACACAGTCAGCGTCATTTTTACTGCTGGCAGAAGCCATTCGCGATCACCACACCGTCACGCTGCAGGTTAACGGACGCACTCATGAAACCGTAGCACCACACCGTCTGATCTTCCAGAGCAAAAACTGGTTTCTGGTCACCACTCGTACCAGAACACTCCAGGTTTTCAGGATGGAAGAAATTAATGCCGTCACGGTCCTGGAAACCTCCTTTCGCAACAAGCCTGAGCTTGATGCCCTGACGGCCAGCGAAGAGTTTATCTCCGCGCTGCCTCACTTTCGCTTCATCAGTAACGTTATCCATTCCTTCCGGGGAGTGTTCCCGGAAGCCACCTCCGGACTAAAAGGAGCCCGGCTATGAAACACCCCACAGCCCTGCTGTTATTAAGCGTCGGACTGACGCTGGCATCGCTGCCGAACGCGAATGCCGGTACGCCCGATGCCTTTCGCGACGCGCATTATCAGCGCTGCGCAAAGCCCGTCTTTTATGCACAGGCCCTGAATCACAAAAAGGAGGTCGAAATCTGCATCGTTACCCCGTCGGTATCGTATTCATTCGGTAAGACTGGCGCTGAGCATAAGGAGATGGATATTACCGTTCCGGCTCAGGCGACGGGCTACGCGTACCAGAGCAACCAGGTTATCAGCCTGCAGGAATTTAGCGTCCGCAACGGGGATACCACCTACGAGGTCTCTGCCGGTTCGGATGATGACGGCAAACCTTTTGCCGCGCTCGATGTGTATCGGGGCAACCCCGATACCGGAAAGCATCTGGCGACCATTTCGCTTGACCCGGATACCGTGGTTAACGACATCAGCCACGGATTGCAGGATGAAGGCATCCCCCAACAGGATGGCCTTTAACCCGTTTTATCAAACTCAACCCTCTGTTTATTCAAGGATATAGCAATGAACATCTCCCTTGCTGGCGGTTCACTCCGTTCGGCACGTTATTTTTCCGCGATCTGCCTGGTGTTATCGACAGTGGTACTCAGTGGCTGCGGTGATGCGAAATCCAAAGCCGAAAGCGAGTTTATCCGGGGCTGTAAATCCGGTGGTGGTACTACCGCCGTCTGCGGATGTATCTGGGATGACCTCAAAACGAAATACACGCACGGGGAGCTGGAGAAAATGAACCAGCAGTACGGTTATGTCCCCCCGCGCTTCATGGACAACATGCTGAGTGCCGCTCAGCAGTGCAGAAAATAAGGAAATCTGAACATGGCGCTTGTCATTAAATATTTCGCGATTGCCTTCGCCATCGCGCTTGTGGTCGTGCTGTTTAACGTGTTCGGGAGTACCGGCGAGATACGCAGTTTTGGTCAGGGAATGGGGTATCTGTTCTGGATGACCCTGGGGCCCGGAGCCGGTATGACTGCAGGCGCGGCGTTGCATCTGTGGCTGATGCCGGATGCGATATACACCCGCGAAGGAATGACCGGATTACTCAAGGCCCGTCTGTTCTGGCTTGTGGGTCCCCAGTGTATCGGCTGGCTGGCAGGGCTTATCGCCGTGGGCAAACAACTCATGTAACACGGCTGACCCTAAACAACATTTTTGACTCAGAAGGAAAAACACCATGCGATTCATGCACGCCATCCTGCCAGCAGGATTACTGACCTTTGCCATCACGGCACACGCGGTCCCCAATATGTGGAGCAGTGGCTTCGGTATGGGCGTCACCGAGTACATTATCACCAGCCCGGAAAACGTCATGCTGAATCTCAACTGCACCGGCAACCCTGACGACCAGAACATCCTGCAGCATCACGTCATGCTCACCCTGCCTGACGGCAGCGGTGCCGATTCGCAGGATGAGAAAACCGCCATCACCGTCGTCACCGATGACCAGCCATTCCCGCTGCCGTCATCTCTGGGCTGGCGTAACGGCGACAACGCCTGGCTCTCATTCATTGATGCCATCAGAAAGGCAACCTCGTTTGAGATTTACGTCAACGACAAAAAGGTGGGGCATTTTTCCCCTTCTGCCGGAAATGTCCACAAGGTTCTGGCTGATATGCCCGAATGCACGACACTCACCGCCGGGTAACTCCCCTTCAGCATGATTTCCCCCTGTTTACAGCAAAATCAATCAAGGACAATACGATATGACCGACATCTCGACACTCAGCCAGCGACTGGCAACACCAACGCTCACTTTTGTGCTGCTCACCATCGCCACCTGCGGCATCTGGCCGTTACTGTGGCTGTATAAAAAACAGGACATTATCAGCGACACCACCGGGTATCCGGTGAGCAGCGATATCTTCGTTATCTGGCTGGCCGTCTGTTTTGGTCTCAGTCGACAGTTTGGGGTAATGGCCTCACCGGACCTGGCGGGTTACGACACGGGTAGTGACACGCTGCTGGTACTGAGCGCCATACTGTCGTTCGCCACCGGCGTGATGTATATCGTCTGGGCCTTTAAGGCCAGAGCCGCACTGCGCCACTATGCGCTGAACACCTTCCGCTTCGACCTCAGAATGAATGCGTTCTACACCGTCGCCTTTAACGTCTTCTACATTACGTACTGTATCAACGACATGCCGCAGGCGCTGGCGAAACACCGGATTATTCACGGTCAGGCCCCCGTGCCGCCAGAATCACCGTCACCGCAGTAACACCGCTCCTCGCTTATTTACCCGGCTGGGGCATCCCTGAATGCCCCTCATCCGTCCGGCTTCCCCCATGAGATTTAACCCAATGACATTACTGAAAATGGTGCTCAACGCCCTGCGTCAGGTGCTGACGTGGTGCGCCAGCAGCCGGGCACAGCAGTTTGTCGAAGACCACTTCCGCAAAGAAGGTTACGACGAAGACAGCATCTATATTGCCAGACAGACGGCAGCCCTGCTGGCAGGTGCCTTAATCGCAGCGCTGATGGAGCAGATACTGCAGCTTATCGCCACACCTGGAGCCTCCCGTTGATGCCCTGCTCACTGAGCGGGGCGTTTGTTTTTGTGCCAGATATCAGAGGAGTTCACCATACAGGACACTGACAATACGCCGTTACCACCCGGTCCGTTCACCCGAGAGCAGGCAACAGCCGTCGCCACGCTGTACACCAACGTAGCCATTGAAGACGACCAGGGTACGCACTTTCGGCTGGTCATTCGCGACAGCGGAGGGCAGTTGTTCTGGCGGGCGTGGAATTTTGAAGCAAATGCAGGAGAGTGGCTGAACCGCTATCTGCTCAGCCACGGTATACCCAAAAATTGACTCATCACCAGCAACCACACCAGCAGGCCATGCTCCCGCAGGAGCATGGCTTTTTTGTTTATGCCGTTAAAGCAACCATAAGGAATTAACAATGCGATTAGCCAGCCGCTTCGGGCGGACAAATCAGATACGCCGTGACCGTCCCTTAACCCGTGAAGAACTCATGCAGCATGTCCCCAGCGTCTTCAGTGAAGACAAACACGACTCCCGCTCTGACCGATACAGCTATATCCCTACCATTACCCTGCTAGAGAACCTGCAGCGTGAAGGCTTTGAACCCTTCTTCGCCTGCCAGTCACGCGTACGCGACCCTGACCGCCGGGAACACACCAAACACCTTCTGCGTCTTCGTCGGGCGGGCCAGATAAACGGTCAGCATGTACCTGAAATTATTATTCTTAATTCGCATGGAGGCGAGTCCAGCTTTCAGCTTTTGCCGGGATACTTCCGAAGCGTCTGTACCAATTCGCTCGTCTGTGGACAATCCTTTGGTGAAATCAGGGTTCCTCACCGGGGCAATGTGGCGGAGAAGGTCATTGAAGGCGCTTACGAGGTGTTGGGCGTCTTTGACCGGGTGGAAGAGAAGCGCGATGCGATGGAGTCGCTGCGGTTACCCCCACCAGCACAACACGCCCTGGCGAACGCTGCACTGACGTACCGCTTTGGCGAAGAACACCAGCCTGTAACCGCCACGCAGATACTGACACCCCGACGCTATGAAGACCGCAAGGACGATCTGTGGTCGGTCTTCAATCGTTGCCAGGAAAACCTGCTGAAAGGTGGTCTGCCCGGACGTACCGCGAAGGGCAAACGCAGCCACACCCGTGCGGTTAACGGGATTGATGGCGACGTTAAGCTCAACAGGGCGCTCTGGGTGATGGCCGAAGAGCTGCACCAGGCCCTGATCTGATGCAGCATGTTACAGACGATGCCCGTCAGGCGGACGTTTATCCGCTTTCCCTGAATGAGGCTCCGGGCTGCCGCTCCCTCTCTGATGACGACCTGTGCGCCTGGTGCACACATCTTCTCTACCGACCCGGAGAACTCAGCCTCTGCCAGTTAAGCCTCGCCGACACTATATGGCCCGCCTGTTGTGATGAGAACGGCGATGCGCAGTCCTGCCCGTCGCTCCTGCTAAACCTGTATCCCCCACCCGAGAAATAAACAAGGAAAAACGACTATGACCGACATTATCAACCTTAACGACACCCTCCCGTTACAACCCCAACCTGCCGGTGCCGGTTCTGCACCCGCACTGACCGCCAGCCTCGTACCCGACGAGCAGCGCATCGGCTTCTGGCCGCAGCACTTCGGCTGCATACCGCAGTGGATAATCCTCGAACCGACCGTGTTCGCCTGGATGGACCGCTTCTGTGAGGACTACAGCGGCGGCATCTGGCAGTTTTACACGCTGAGCAACGGCGGCGCCTTTATGGCACCAGAAGCGGATAACGATGAACAATGGTCGTTGTTCAACACCCTGAACGGTAACGGTGGTGAACTCAGCGCTGAAGCCGCAGGGATTGCCGTCTGTCTGATGACTTACAGCCACCACGCCATGCGCACCGAATGCGACGCCATGACGGAGCACTATTACCGCCTGCGGGACTACGCACTCAGTCACCCCGAATGCAGCGCCATCATGCACATCATCGACTGAGGTAAGCCGCTATGGAACAACAGTTACCGCTGTTTGCCCGTGAACTGGCCCCTGCCGACCAGCAGACGGTCAGAGAAGCATTAACCCTGCTGGAATGCCAGTTACGCGAGCCCGGCGCGTCATTTACGTCCAGCAATGCCGTCCGGGACTGGCTGCGCCTGCAGCTTGCCGCACAGGAGCGCGAAGAATTTACCGCACTCTTCCTTGATAACCAGCATCGCCTGATAGCTCACGAAACGCTCTTCACCGGCACGATTAACCATACGCAGGTCCATCCGCGTGAGGTGGTGAAATCCGGTCTGAAACATAATTGTGCCGCTGTCATTGTGGCCCATTGCCACCCGTCAGGGCTTGCCGAACCCAGCCAGGCCGATCGTCAGGTTACCACGCGTATTCAGCAGGCGCTGGACCTGGTGGATATTCGTCTGCTGGATCACCTGGTGGTGGGCGGTATGGAGATCACCTCGTTTGCTGAAAAAGGCTGGCTGTAGCACAACAGGAAAATAACCCGATGAAAATTATCAGTAAGCGCCAGGCGATGGCGATATATCGCCAGCATCCGCAGTCCCGGTTGTTTCGCTTCTGCACGGGTAAATACAAATGGTCCGGCAGCGTCTGCCACTACGCTGGTCGTGAGGTCCAGGATATCAGCGGTGTACTCGCGGTCTTCGCAGAACGCCGTCAGGACCGCAGCGGGCCGTATGTCGTATTGCGCAGCGTCACGCTGAACTGAGTAAGGAAAATACCCGTGAGCAGAATTATCTCCACTACCGTATATACGCTGGATGAACTCTCCGACGCGGCCCGTGAAAACGCCCGCAACTGGTATCGCGAACATGCGCTGAATGATGACTGGTATCAGAACGTGTTTGACGAGTTCACCGGCATCTGCAATATCCTGGGCGTGGATATTAAGCTGTACAGGATCCCTCTGCTGTCTGGCGGCAGCCGTCAGCACCACTGCATCTGGTTCAGCGGTTTTTGCCATCAGGGCAGCGGCGCGGCTTTCGAGGGTGATTATGCTTACCAACCGCAGGCCGTATACCGGATCAGGGAACATTATCCTGAAGACGCTGACCTTCACCATATCGCCGATTTACTGCAGACCATCCAGTTGCACAACAGCGGCGAGCTTCGCGCCACGATCCGTCATCACGGCCAGCATATCCATGAATCCTGTATGACCGTCACGGTCGAACGCCACAGCCCCTCCGGGCAGGACATGACCACAGACAGTGAAGCCGCGATAACCGAAGCCATCCGGGTGCTGGCCCGCTGGTTATACGACTGGCTGGAAAGCGAATACGGCTGGCAGACATCCCCCGCCATTGTTGACAACGACATCATCGACGGTGAATACACCTTTACCGGATCAGGCCAGCGCTTCGGCTGACCCCATCCGGTTGAAACATTTCTTCATCCACTTTTTAGTGAGGCTTAACCATGCCAGATATCCCTGCCACAAATGACAATATGGACGCGCCGCGCTGGGGTCTTCAGCGCAATATCACGCCCTGCTTTGGCGCTCGCCTGGTGCAGGAGGGGAACCGGCTGCACTATCTCGCCGATCGCGCCAGTATCACCGGGCAGTTCAGCGATGCGGATTTACGCCATCTCGACCAGGCGTTTCCGCTGCTGTTGAAACAGCTGGAACTGATGCTGGTTTCCGGTGAACTCAATCCCCGTCATCAACACAGCGTTACGCTTTACGCAAAAGGGCTGACCTGCGAGGCCGACAGCCTCGCTTCGCACGGGTACGTCTATATCGCAATTTATCCGACACCAGCCACAACCGCATAAACCTTCTTACTACTTACCCTCGTTCTTACCCATCAACAAAGAGATCCAACAATGAGAATTTATCCTGTTTCCGCAAAACGGGCCGCTGAGATTGAGCGGTTATCGCATGTATCACCGATTGCCGTGTGGCAGCGCCTCCTGACATATCTGCTGGAACGTCACTACGGTCTGACACTTAACGATACGCCGTTTGGCGATGACAGCGCAATTCAGGAATGCATTGACGCCGGTGATTCGCTGGTTGACGCCCTGAATGAGATGGCTGAAGACTGCGACCTGGAACGCACTGATAATCGGGGAAAATCACTTCTGTTCAGCTCGTCGCTGCTCACACCCACAGATATCCTGAGCGCCCAGAACGCGGTGGGTCTGGCCGGTAACAGCGCCACCCTCATTATCAGCGGTCAGTCGTCATTCGGCAGCTAACGCCCCCCGTCACACCGCCGTCTTATAGAGGCGATCCGCCGCGCCAGTATCCGTTGTCGTAACGGCTGGCGTTTCTCTGTTTACGGAGTAAAACCAATGCAAACCCAACCACAATCTCAAACGCGGGAGGCACCGACACGCCCGTCTCCCGTGGATGTCTGGCAGCGTCTCCTGAGCCACCTGCTGGATCGTCACTACGGTCTGGCGCTCAACGACACACCTTTCGGCAACGATGGCGTGATCCAGGAGCATATCGACGCCGGTATTTCACTGTGCGACGCAGTGAATTTTATTGTGGAGAAATACGACCTGGTACGCACCGATCGTTGCGGTTTCAGCGCAGAAACACAGACGCCGTTTCTCACCAGTATCGATATTCTCCGCGCCCGCAAAGCCACCGGGCTGATGACCCGCAACGGCTACAGGGCCGTTACCGATATCACCACAGGCAAATACCGCGAGGTGCAGCAATGAAGTTATCCCTGACGGTAGAAGCCGACGCCATCAACGTTCTGGCCCTGAATACGGGCCGGATCGCCGTCGATATTGACGGCATTGAACTGTCTGCGCTGATCGATGTGGTCTGTGACAACGGGTATTCACTTCGCGTTGCTGACGAGCCAGGCAAGCTGGTAGTGGAAGATCCACTGCCGCCCGTCGCCCACGTAAACTGCATCCAGTGTAGCACCGCGCATATCACCGAAGCCGACAACACCCTGCTGTATACCCTTTCACACCAGAACGAAGACTTTGGCGACAGCGAGTGGATTAGTTATACCGGCTCGGGTTATCTGCTCCGCCTGGGCGCGTGGTCGTTTCCGGTCTTACGGCTCAAACGTCTCGGCCTGTCGAAAGCCTGCCGTCGGTTAGTGGTGACGCTTATGCGTCGCTACGCCGCTGGCATTGTTCATCTGGATGCCTTTGGCGAAGTGCTGCCGGACTTCGCTACGTTTGACTGGTAGCTCAACCTCAATTGCCACAAGGAGAACACATGTCGGAATTAACCACTGAAACTGCATTGCAGATCCTGAGCGACTGGCTGCAAAACAACATCGACTGCGGCACGATGATCATCTGCGACTTCGGCAACAAACCAGAACGGATTAGCCACCGAACGGTACTCGTCACTCGCGTATGAGTGCCAGCCCTCACCGGCTGGCGTTTTTTAGCGATGTCGCGCAACAGCGTCAGTGGGTGCCCGGTATGGCGATTAGGGTGCGTCGTCTGCTGCGGTGCAGAATTCGCGAGATCCACCGGTTAACCTTGCGCCTTCGACACAACGGCGGAGAAGTAAATTTTACGAACCAGCTTCAGCAGGAAGAAAACATCGCTCAGGCTGCTTATACCGGGCAGTAGCTGGCGAAAGGCTATCCGTGTGCAAAAGCTGATACGCAGCGCTGGCTGGTGACTGACTTTGCGACGGTACAATCCGAGAAAATGGCGGCACTCCACCAGGGCATGCCTGACCAGTGCGCGTCGGGTCTCGTAGTGTTGCTGTTGTTTGCTCAGGGCGAGAATATCGGTAATCACGTCAATATAGCTGGCCGCACGGATATCGTAATAATCCGGGCGGTGGGTAATGGACGCAGGATTGCTGATGTAGGTGTAGTCCTGGCGGTCGGAGAAATAAAACCGACCGTTTCCGGCGGCAAGATGGAGGGTCCAGAGAATGTCTTTGTGGCTTTTCCCTTCCTGGAACCGCAGGTTATGCTCGCGGATATACGCCGAACGGGTGAGCTGCAGCCACAGGTAATGCTGCCATTCCTGCTGCTTCACACAGTGGCGAATCCACTGCTTGCCGGTGAGAGACTGGTCGTAAGGCTGTTTGTGGTGCACCGGGGCACATTGATGACCGGTACTGTCGGCCCGCCAGCCATTGAACACGGCAACATCGGCCTGTGCTTCACGGGCAGCCTGTAGACGTTTTTGCAGAAATCCGTCGGCTATCTGGTCATCGGCATCCAGGAACACCACCCACTCGCCGCCGTGCACCGCCAGCGCGGCGTTACGTGCGGCATATACCCCCTGATTTTCCTGATGAATAAGCATCAGCCGCTCATCGGTGATGGCGCTGAGTATGGTCCACGTTTCGTCGGTGGAGCCATCATCCACGACTATCACCTCCATGCTGAGCATCTGTTCGCTAAGGAGCTTGTGCAGCAGGTGGCTGATGGTGGCCTGCGCATTGAAGGCCGGGATAATGACGCTGACATCAATTTCAGGCTTCATACCGGGCTACGCTTTCCCCTGGCTGTCATCTTTCTGATACCTGACGGGGAGAATGTGTTTTTCCCTGATTTCCTGCTCGGTATCAAATAAGCACTCGTCACAAAATTCTGTATCGAGTCCGAAAATCCGGTCCAGAACACACCTTTTCTTATTACAGCGTGCGCATCTTTTCATCACATCATCCGTTACGTTATTTCACTGCCGTGTTTTCAGGGCAAAAGGCAGTCGCCCCTCGTAAAGACAGGAAATGAATTGATAAACAATCAGTTAAATTCGTTTTCGGGATTGTGGCACAGGGATAACCAGGCTGAATAATTCATTTTGCAGATCAATTTTCGAAAATCGATCGGTTTCATCGATCTGTGGTTCCCTGTCCGTTTCACCCGCCACTCAGGGATTATCTGAACCCACCAACGCACCACACCCGGCCCGCATGTGTTGCGGGCTTTTTTATTTATGGAGAT
This sequence comes from Yokenella regensburgei ATCC 49455, assembly GCF_000735455.1. GTDB lineage: Bacteria > Pseudomonadota > Gammaproteobacteria > Enterobacterales > Enterobacteriaceae > Yokenella > Yokenella regensburgei. The sequence goes on from NZ_JMPS01000042.1 coordinate 74,076, forward strand.
TCAAATGCAGACTGAAGCCGAAGTAGTAACCAACCATACCGACGTGATTTGCTCCACCAGTATTGAACGTATCGTCACGGGACGTAACGCCGCGCTTGCGCAAATTGAAGCGCTTATTCAGCAACTGGACGATATCTCGACGCTGACCCGCAACATCGGTGGCGGCAAAGCCAGTGAATGGGGAGTACGGCAATACCGTTACGATTGCTGGCTGATGGAGAAAACAGACGTGGCGATGAAGGCCATTACACGCAATATCGATCGAGGTATATGGCGGGATTTGATGAAGAAATCGGGGATGCTCAGCCTGATGGATGCTGCTGCTCGTGAGCAGTGGTACAACAGTCTGGAAAAGGAGGATATTCCGGCAGTCAGCGAAGAGAATATCCTGAGCACCTTTGAGCAACTGCATCTGAACAAGGGCGAGGTGTTTGAGCGTGGGGTCATTAACGTCTTCAAAGGCTTAAGCTGGAATTTTAAGAGTAATTCGCCCTGCAAATTTGGCGCGAAAATTATTGTTACTGGGCTGGTCAAATATGACCGATGGGGATTTGGGCTTAACTGGGGCTGGCAGCGCGATCGGTTAGCTGATCTTGAACGCATGCTGATGATTCTGGATGGAAAGCCGGCTCCCGACAACCGTGCTGATGTCACCCGTCGTCTTGCAGACCATATCCATGCTAATCGGCACTGCAACCGTTACGAGGATGAGATGTTTACGATCAAGTACTTTCAGAAGGGAACAGCCCATATCAACTTCAAACAACCTGAGCTGGTCGATAAGCTGAATGACATCATCGCCCGACACTATCCCGGAGCTCTGGCAGCGAGGTAATAGTTACTGAATCAAGTCACAATTGCTGTTCTTGAATAACCCAGAGATAATAACTATTATTACCTGATAGTAATTAAACAGGAGAGATCATCATGCCGACCAGTGTCGCCCTTACCCCTCACTTTGAAGCATTTATTCGTGAGCAGATAGAAAGCGGGCGTTATAACAACACCAGTGAAGTTATCCGGGCAGGACTTCGTGCCCTGGAAGATCAAGAGCAGAAAATGAAGCTAGAATCACTCCAGGAAGCAATCATTGCAGGCATCAACAGCGGTGAAAGTAAAAGCGCTGAAGAAGTATTTGGTCGCCTGACGAGCAAATACAAAACCATGGTCGAAGGTACCCAGACAAAATGAAGCTGGGTATATCACCACTGGCAGAGCTTGATCTTGAAGCCATCGGTGACTGGATTGCGCAGGATAATCCTGTACGCGCACTCAGTTTCACCGAAGAACTGTATCAACAATGTCTGCTGATAGCAGAATCACCAGCACTTTACAGAGAAAGGCCTGAGTTGGGGAGTGGGATCAGGGGATCTGCTTATGGCCGTTACCTGCTTCTGTTCAGAGTATTGGATACGGAAGTTCGTATTGAGCGCATCGTGCATGGATCCCGTGATATCAACAGGGTGCTTGCAGAACCAGGTGACTATCAGTCGTTGGATGACCTTTGATTTTGCTCTTCTCAGAGGTATCATCCACAGGTGGATCGGGAATCGAATGAAGGAATCGAATCAACGGTTTCAGATAGCCTCAAATCAGTAACCTTTCTCTTCTGAAACTCCCGCCAACAACAAGCAAAACCATTTCGAGGTACCAATGGAGGTATAAACTTTACCAAACCAAACAATAACAAATAAAAACAACCAGATAGATTAAAAGGTCGATTCCGAGTCCGGGCACCACTTATTCCAGAAAAACCAGCCTACGGGCTGGTTTTTTGCTTTCTGCGCTCTCTAAAACCTCACCGCATGATGAATCGTCTCGCCGTCCGAGGTCAGGATCGCAGTATACATTTCCGGGCGGCGATCGCGGAACACCACCCACTGGTCGCGGATGTGGTTAATCGCTTCCAGATCGAAGGTGTGGGTGATAATACATTCCGACGTTTTATCCGCCTGCGCCACCAGCTCACCAAACTGATCGGTAATAAACGAGGAACCGTAGAAGGTCATCTCGTAGTCCGGAATATACTTACTCTTCTCGGTGCCAATGCGGTTGGAAGCAATCACCGGCATGATGTTGGCGGCCGCATGCCCGCGCTGGGTCATGGTCCAGTGCGGCTGGCTGTCCTGCTGGCGGAAGTCAGGCTCACTGCCAATTGCGGTGGGATAGAGCAGAATTTCCGCCCCCATCAGCGCCATGCAGCGCGCGGCCTCCGGGAACCACTGATCCCAGCAGATCCCAAGCCCTATCTTCGCGTACTTCGTTTTCCAGACCTTAAACCCGGTATCGCCGGGGGTGAAGAAATGCTTCTCCTGGTACGCCGGGCCGTTCGGGATATGCGTTTTACGGTAAACCCCCAGCACTTCGCCCCCGGCATCGACCATCGCCATGCTGTTATAAAAGGCATTATTGTGGCGCTCGAAAAAGCTGCACGGCAGCACCACATCCAGCTCACGCGCCAGCGCCTGAAAGCGCTTAATTAACTCACACTCTTCCAGCGTTTCTGCCAGCGCCCGGTGATCCGGATGCTGATCGATGCAAAAGTACGGCGCTTTAAACAGTTCCTGAATCAGGATTATCTGCGCACCTTCGCTCGCCGCCCGGCGGATCAGGGCTTCGGCTTTCTCCAGATTGGCGGATAAATCCCAGCTACAGGCAAACTGGGTCGCGGCAATTGTTACGTTACGAGTCATGATGAACTCCTGTTGAGATAGCATCGTAGGGAATGGGCGGCGAACTGGCGCTCGCCGTAGCGAATAACGAGTTCCCCGGAAATCAGGATAAACAGCACGCCGGTGAGGATGGGCCCACTGTCTGCCCAGTTAATCATCCCCTTGAGCAGCTCGGGGAAGATGAACAGCACCGCGCACATGAAGACGAACCCCATGCACAGTAGCGTACAGAGCACCGCCATCGGCATGCCGCCAGGCACCCGGAAAGGCCGCTCGGTTATCGGGTCGGATATTCGCAGTTTGAGGAAAGAAGCGAAGAAAATCAGATAGCTGATGATGACGCAGGCGCTGGAGAAAGAGAAAACGGACCAGAACATGCTGACGTTATCCCCATGAGCAAACCCGGCGTAAATCAGGGTGATAATGGTCGAGACCAGGCCAAGGATGATATTGGCCCAGTAAGGCGTCTGGTTTTTCGGGTGCCAGCGGCCGATGATGGCCGGAAGCTCCCCTTCGCGCGCAGCCTCTGCCGCCGCGCGTGACGGGGCCATCGCCCAGGTCACCTTATTACCGATGATAGAAAGCATAAAGAAAACGCTCACCAGCACCACCAGCGGACTTCCCTCCCCCAGCAGCAGCTCCAGCGCATCGACAATGCCGGAAACCAGATTTAACTGGTTAAGCGGAATAGCCATCAGAATGCCCATCGAACCGAACACGTAGAGAAACGCAATGGCAAGCGATGCCAGCAGAATAGCCTTCGGCATATCCCGCACCGGGTTGCGCAGCTCTTTTCCCATGCAGGCGACCAGCTCCAGGCCCACGAGGTTGTAGACAATCACTGCCAGAAAACCAATTCCGGAAGACGCCGAAGGAAGCAGCGCGTGAAGCGAGAAATCGTTGGCTGGGCCATTCTCCAGCATGTGGTAGAAGCCCGCCACCCCGAGGATCATGATAACAGTGATTTTAAACACCGCCCCGGCAACGGTGAGCCAGATCCCGACGCTGGTTTTATAGTTGATGAACGCAACGGTGAGCCATGTCATCACCAGCACCATCGCCACCTGCCAGGCGAGAGACAGCTCCGGCATAAACACCCGGGCAAACATGCCAGCAAACAGGATATAGCCCGCGGGCATCCAGAGCCCACCCGCCAGCCAGTACAGATATACCGCCCGTGTAGACATTCGAGGACCAAAAGCACGGCGGATCCAGTCATAGATCCCCCCTTCCGCCGGATATGCCGTTCCAAGTTCGGAAGTTATCAGGGCATAGGGAACGATGAAAAACACCAGCGTCACCGCCCACCAGAACAACCCACTGGGGCCGATAGCGGCGGATGCAGTCAGTGTTTCCAGTACGATGACCGCGCACATACAGAACAACGCGATTTGTGAAACGCCCATTTTGCCTTTGCTGCCGGGTATACCCATGCTGACTCCCGATCGTCGAGTAAACGACATGGCGCATCTGCCAATGCCACGCTATGTTTTATTGTCAGCAAGGTTTATGCCAGAAAGAATATTTCTTAATTAATAATATTTATCAAATAGTTACTATAATTACGGACATGATTAAAACCCTACATAGTGCTTAATTTTAAGCACCATGAAGAAAAATAATCGGAGGTAGCATGACCGCAAGCCCCATGGAAACAGACCAGGAATTGCGCACCGCCCTGAAGGTGTTTGGTCACTTTTTCGATGTACTGGGGCAGCCCCTGTCAGTCATCAATCACACGGGGGAGCATCTCTATTACAACCAGGAGAATGCAGCGCTTGATGAGTGCCAACAGCACGAAGTTTTAGGCAAACCGATGCAGACGCTGTTTCCTGCGATCCGCGAAGAAGATAATGAAATGCTGAGCGCGCTACGCCGCGGCGAGGAGTTCATTAATCACCAGAAAAGCTACTACACGCCGGGTGGCAGGCTGATTGACTACCAGCACACCACCGTGCCGTTATACAACAGCGCAGGCGAGATAATGGGAGTGATTGAGTCCGGGCAGGATCTCTCCCGCTATCGCACGCTACAGCGGCAGGTTTCCGCCCTGAACGAAAAGCTCTTCAGCCGCCAGAAAAAAACCAAACACCGCATTATCCATTCATCCGCCAGAATGCGTGAAGTGCTCAGTAAGGCAGAACGGCTGGCCATCAGCGATGTTCCGGTCGTGATAACCGGTGAAACCGGCACGGGGAAAGAGCTGCTGGCCGATTTTATTCATCGCCAGAGCTCACGGCAAAATAAACCCTTTATTGCCCTGAACTGCAGCGCCCTGCCCGTCTCGCTGATTGAAAGTACCTTATTTGGGTCAGTAAAAGGCGCGTTTACCGGTGCCGAAAATAGCAGTGGCTATTTTGAGCTTGCCCACGGTGGGACGCTATTTCTTGATGAGCTGAACACCATGCCGGTTGAAATTCAGGGAAAGATATTACGTTTCCTGCAAACAAAAACCTTCTGGAAAGTGGGGGGAAATAAAGAGCAGAACGTCGATATCCGTATTATTTCGGCAATGAATGAATCCCCGTTTGAAATGATCCGTCAGAAGCGTCTGCGCGAAGATCTCTTTTATCGCCTCGAGGTCGGAATGGTAGACCTGCCACCCCTGCGGGAAAGAAAAGAGGAGATCGTCGAGCTTGCTACCTGGTTTATGACCCGCTATCAGCAGCAGGCGGGAATGAAGGTGTACCCACTGTCAAAAGCTATCCAGCAGCAGCTTATCAGTTACCCCTGGCCGGGGAATATCCGCATGCTGGAGAACGTGATAATCAGGAGCCTTATCCTGCAAAAAGAGCCCGGGCCGCTATCGGAGCTGGTATTCAATGATGAGACCGGGGCCTCTGGCACAACGGCGCACAGCACCGCCTCTGTGCCACCCGCAAACCACCATAGCGATACCGCACCGTTGGCATCCCTCGCCGATAAGGTCGAAGCCTACGAGCGCCAGCTGGTGGTGGAGGCGCTAAAGCACACCGGCAACTGCGTGGCTGAGGCCGCGCGCATGCTGGGGATTTCACGCGGGGCGCTGCAATATAAGGTGAAAAAATATGGTATTACTTTTCATCTGGTTGAGAGGCCGACAAGTGAAGCGTGACAATAAGGGTTAAAATTACCCTTTGCTATATTTTAAACCCCTATTAAATAACCGATGAAATACTTTTACGGATGCGAAAATAATTTGTTATAACGGCAGCCAGAAAATCATCGCATCGGATATTCCCTTATGCATCACACTATTAGCAATGAGAACGACTCTCACAGGCGTTCACAGGCTGCGAAAAAAAGCACGCTGGTTAGCGCGGTATTAAATATCTTTTTATCCAGCTTTCAGATTATCACCGGAATATTTTCTGGCTCGCAGGGGCTTATTGCCGATGGGGTACATTCATTTTCTGATTTAGTCGCCGATGGCGTGGTGCTGACGGCAAATAAAAAAAGCAGCAAACCTTCCGATGACGATCACCATTATGGTCATCTGCGCTACGAAACCGGGGCATCGCTCATCATAGGCGCCATCTTGTTTGCCGTGGGCGCGGGGATGATCTGGTCTGCGGGTAACAAGCTGTGGCACCCGGACACCATCGCCAGTGTACATATCTCCGCGCTGTGGATGGCGCTCTTCGCGCTGGTGGTGAAGGAGCTGCTGTTCCGCTATATGCTGCGCGTGGCCAAACGTATCCAGTCCTCCATGTTGATTGCCAACGCCTGGCACGCCCGTTCGGATGCTGCGTCGTCACTGGTCGTCTCGATAGGCATCTTCGGTAACCTGCTCGGTTTTCCGTGGCTCGATCCGGTAGCCGCGCTGGTGGTGGGCGTGCTGATCGCCCGGATGGGCTACCAGTTTGCGGCAGACGCCTTACACGATCTGATGGATCGCTGCGCGGATGCCGATACCGAAGCGCAGATCCGCGAACTTATCCTCACCACTCCCGGCGTGCAGGGGTTACACAACATGAAAACCCGCAAGATGGGCGACAGGATCCTGGTGGATGTACATATTGAGGTGGACGGCAGTTTGTCGGTTCAGGAAGGCCATGCCATCGCCGTGGCGGTGCGTGATACGGTGGTACGCCAAGGGAACGCGCTGAACGTGATGACCCATATCGACCCCTGTACCCCGGCCAAAGTGGTTAACCGTTAACCGGCTAATAATTGCAGGATAGCTCGCAAAATTAAACAATAGATTAACATTCAGACAAACAGAATTTGACATATCTCGTGCCATCGCAGATGTATATACAGGCAAATACAAACATAACAACACGCCACCCTCTGCAACCACCCTAATCGGCAGGAGTATATCTGTATGGCCCTATCCGGCGAGATGAATATTCAGCAAGCCATTGATGACAGTCGCTTTTCTATCTTCCACTGGACGCTCATTATTCTGGGTTTTCTGGTGCTGGCTATCGATGGTTTTGATACCGCCGCCATGGGCTACATTGCCCCGGCGCTCTCCAGCGACTGGGGAATTAAGAAGCAGGATCTCGGGCCGGTACTGAGCGCCGCGCTGCTCGGGCTGTCGCTGGGTGCGCTGATTGCCGGACCGGTTTCGGATCGCATTGGTCGTAAGCGGGTGCTGGTCTTCTCCTGCCTGTTTTTTGGCCTGGCAAGCCTCGGCACCGCCTACGCACAGTCGATTAACACCCTGACGACGTGGCGTTTTCTGACCGGCCTGGGGCTGGGTGCTGCCATGCCTAACGCTATTACGCTTATCTCTGAATACGCCCCGCAGCGCTGCCGCTCCATGACTATCAACACCATGTACTGCGGGTTTCCGCTGGGCGCGGCGGGCGGTGGATTTATTTCATCGTGGCTTATCCCGGCACACGGCTGGCACAGCGTGCTGCTGCTCGGTGCGATAGCCCCGCTGGTGCTGACGGTGCTGCTTTTCTTCCTGCTGCCGGAGTCGGTAAAGTATCTGGTTAACCGCGGTGGCAACGTCGAGCAAATCAAACGCATCGTGCGCCGCTTTGCCGCGCAGAGCATCGACAACGTACAGCGTTTTTATCTTCATGAAGAGCAGAAAACGCAGAGCAAAGGCAGCGTTTCTCAGCTCTTTTCAGCCGCCTACTTACCCGGCACGCTGATGCTGTGGATGAGCTACTTTATGGGGCTGGTGATTTACTACGTACTGCTGAGCTGGATGCCGATTCTGATGCAGGGCATGGGGTATGAAATGGGGCAATCGGCGATGCTGACCTCGCTGTTCACCTTCGGCGGAACCGCCGGGATCCTCGTTGCAGGCTGGCTGATGGACCGCTGGGAAGCCCACAAGGTGGTCGCCGTTGGCTTCATCGTCACCACCCTGTTTATCATCCTGATGGCCCAGGAAAACAGTCATATCTGGCTCTTTGGGGCGCTGATTTTCCTGATGGGTATCACCATGAACGGCGCGCAGTCCGGGATGCAGACGCTGGCCGCCACCTTCTATCCGACCCAGTGCCGTGCTACCGGCATTGCCTGGATGCAGGGCGTGGGTCGCTTCGGCGGCGTGGCGGGCACCATGATGAGTGCGCAGCTGCTCTCTATGCAGTGGCAGGCCGACAGCATTCTGATGTTCCTGGGTCTGCCGGCGCTGATTGCCGCCTTTGCCACTATCTACAAAAAGTGGCGCTGCCAGCCGCTGGCACAGGCCGCGCTGTAGCGCTTAGCAACACCGGGCAGCCCGTCTGCCCGGTGACAGTGAAGCCCATCACAAATCCCCGTCATCAAATCTGCCCGGCTGTCAGCTTTTCCCCCCACCTTAAATCTTAACCCATTGATAATTAAAATTTCCGTGAACATCTCAGATCAATTGATTCGAAAAATAGTATCAATAAGCATAACTATCGTATTGGATTGCCAATCACCGGAAACCCAGAATGAGCCTATCGCAACTGATTCCGGAGTTCCCAATGTCACAGCCTGTTCTTAACAATACCCCGTATGAAGCCGTTGAAGTGCTGCGTGCCGCCCGGCCTGATTTTCATCCCCGCATTGCTTTGATCCTCGGCTCCGGCCTTGGCGTGCTGGCCGACCGTATGGAGAACAAAACCACGGTGTCATACCAGCAGCTGCCGGGCTTCCCGGTGAGTACGGTAATTGGCCATGCCGGTGAAGTGGTGATGGGGACGCTGCACGGCGTGAGTCTTATCTGCATGAAGGGGCGCGGCCATTTCTACGAGGGCGTCGGCATGGGCATCATGACCCACGCGGTGCGCACTTTTAAACTGCTCGGCTGTGAATTCCTCTTCTGCACCAACGCTGCAGGATCGCTGAACCCGGCCATTCCGGCAGGCAGCCTGGTGGCGCTTAACGATCACATCAATACCATGCCCTCCACGCCGCTGGTTGGCCCGAATGACGATCGCTTCGGCCCACGCTTCTTCAGCCTGGCCAACGCCTATGACCAGGAGCTGCGCCACCAGCTGCACGCTGCCGCCGGCGAGCTCAGCCTGCCGCTGCACGAAGGGGTGTTTGTCTCCTACCCGGGCCCGAACTTCGAGACCGCGGCAGAAATCCGCATGATGCAGAACATGGGGGGCGACGTGGTAGGCATGTCGGTGGTGCCGGAAGTTATCGTGGCGCGCCACTGTGGCCTGAAGGTGCTGGCGGTCTCCGCGATCACCAACATGGCGGAAGGGCTGAGTGACGTGGAGCTTTCCCACGAGCAAACCCTGAAATGTGCGGCCATGGTCACCGACGACTTTGTGCGCCTGATTAGCCAGTTCGTCCAGAACTACGCCTGAATCCTTTCCACAGGCGGGCTGTCCCGGCCTGCCAGGAGACACCATCATGCCTGAACAACCCTTTTCCCGCGCCAATATCAATGCGGTTTCGTACCTGAGCTATTACTTCGTCGGTGCGCTGGTCTCAACGCTTGGCATCGTGCTCGGCCCGCTGTGCGTCGCCTTCCAGAAAGACCCCAGCTTCATCGGTCAGGTCTTTACTCTGATGAACATCGGTATGTTTATTCCGATCATGCTCGGTGGTGTTCTGATGCGAAAATGGGGCTTACAGAAGCCGCTGGTGGCAGCATCTGCCCTCACCGTATTAATTAGCCTGATCCTGTTCTTCACCCCCACGCTCACCATGTTCAGCCTGGCGGTCGCGGGGATTGGCGCCTGCGGCGGAATTTTCATGACCATCGGCAGCTACCTGGTGGTGCGCATCAACCCGGATGAAAAACGCCGCTCCGCGAGCCTGATTTTCACCGATTTCTTCTTTAGCCTGGCGGGCGCGACGCTCTCTTTACTGCTGGCATGGCTGTTTAAACTGGGCGCCAGCTGGATAGCGATGTACGGCATTATGGGCGCGCTTGGCGCGTTGATGCTGGCGATGACGCTGCGCTGCCGTTTCCCCTCAACCGAATCTCCATCATCGGTCAACGAGGAGAGCCCTGCGGCGGCGGAGCCGTGGGGGGCCTCGGTCTATCTTATCTGCTTTGCGCTGTTTGCTTTCCTGCTGGCCGAGCCGATTTTCACCATGTGGACACCGGGGTATCTGCAGGCTCGTTTCACCATGACGCCTGAAGCCGCAGCGCTTTACACCACCGTTTACTGGGTAGCAAAAGCCATTGGCCTGTTCCTTAATCAGTTCACCGTTCGCTGGATGAAGCTGCGCACTTTCCTGCTGGTCTGTACGCTGATTGGCCTCGCCGCGATAATGACTATCGGCAACAGCACCAACACCACGCTGATTCTGGTGGCCTGCGCCGTGTTTGGCTTCTTCAACTCCGGGCTGTTCTCGGGGCTGATGAGCTACGGCTCGCTGCAGGTCAGCCGCAGTTCACCAACGCTGATTTCCGCCCTGCTGACCTGCGGCACCGTCGGAACGCTGCTGTTTACCAGCGTCTCGTCGCTGGTGAATAGCCACCTCGGCCTGCACGGGGCGTTGAATACCTCAACGGTATCCTACGCGGTGCTGCTGGTGGTGCTGGTGATCTCAGTGCTGTTCAGCCGCGCCGAGCGTTTGCACCAGCCTGCGCCAGCGGCGGTTTGACAGGTACGGGAAGGGAGCGGCATCATGCGCTATCCCTTCCCTTGTACGCAGAGCGCCATGATCGATCCTCAGGCTAACAGCCGTATCCGCATCCGGATGCTGCGCTATTTTCAGGTTCTTGCCGATGAGCTGCACTTTGGTCGTGCGGCGGCCAGGCTGAACATCTCCCAGCCACCGCTCAGTATGCAGATTAAAGAGCTGGAAGAGATCCTCGAGGTAGCACTCTTTGAACGAACCAGCCGTAAGGTGGCGCTGACCCGCGCCGGAAAAGTGCTGAAAACGGAGGTGGACCGCATCCTCAGCGCCACCGACCAGTCGCTGAACTACGTGCGTCAGATTGGCCGCAGTGAGCATCAGCACATCACCATCGGCATTGTCGGCAGTGCGCTGTGGGGGACGCTGCTGACGCGTCTGAAAGCCTGCCGGGAGACTATTCCCGGTATGGAGTGGAGCCTGCTGGAGCTTTCTCAGCATCAACAAATCGAGGCGCTGCGCGCGCGAACCATCGACGTAGCGATTAACCGCAACGTCATCCCGGCTCCCGAAGCCAATATTCGCTGCCAGCTTATCTCCCGTGAATCGATGCTGGTGGCGGTGCCTGAAGGTGACGCGCTGTGCCACGAGCCGCGCATTACGCTTGCGATGCTCGCCGCACGGCCATTTATTTCGCTGTCGTTCAGCCAGAGTGATTTTGCCCAACAGCTTTACGACCGCTGCGTTGAGGCCGGGTTTTACCCGCTCATTGCCCACCAGGTGTTTGAGCCGCAAACGGCGCTGGCGCTGGTGAGCGCGGGAATGGGGATTTCGCTATTGCCGGAGACCAGCGCGCTGATCCACTGGCCGGGCGTGGTGTTCCTGCCGCTTGCCCAAATCATTCCTGCCGATCTGTACGCGTTATGGATGGATGAACCGCTCTCTGCGCTGATGGAAAACTTCCTGGCCGCGCTTCACGGCAGTATTTAACCGCAAGGCGCAGACCCGATTAGAGGAAGTCTTTATCCTTCACCACGATGAGGGGTTCGATATCGCTCTCTTTTTTCACCACCAACGAATCGTCGCCGCGCAGGCAGGTCCCGCCATAGCTGCCGCCCACCGTGAAGGTACACACCTGAATGTACTTACCGTCGACCTTCGGCAGACACCACAGCTGCTGGTAGATGCTCTTGCGATCGGCGAAGTTACCCGAGCTCTGGTCCAGCAGTTGCTCGTCGTGGCTGACCAGATCGATATTACTGCCGCAGCGCCCAGAAATGGGCTTCACGGCGTAACCGGTTTTGGCGAGCTCTTCGTTAACCACAAAATCAGTATCCAGCAGATAGCGATGCCCCGGGAACAGCGACCACAGCACCGGCAGAATGGCTTTGTTGCCGGGAATAACCGTCCACAGCGGCTCAAACACCAGCACTTCAGGACGCAGCAGCACGTCTATCAGGCGTACGTCCTGGTACGGATGTCCGGTGCGGATCGGGACGGCGGCATACTCCGTTTCGCTCACTTCGCGTACCTGCTCAATGGCAGTTTCCCACGCCCAGGTCTTCCATACACAGTTCACTAACCTGCCGTCGCCGTCGATAAGCTGCCCGGCATCGTCCCAGCGCAGTTCAGCCAGCCCGCAGAGAATTTTGCTCTCAAACCCGGCCTGGGTAAGGGAGCGCTGAATAAACTGCGCGTGATAGCTCTCTTCGAGATCGTTATCCTGCATGATGTGCACGAATGGCCGCGCCCGGCTGTGCTGCCACGCCCCGGCCAGCTCATCCAGCAGATCTTCCGCCGGATTATGCCCTTTACCGCTATAGCCCTGCTCGGCCCACTGCTCAAGGATAAGACCACCCTCCGTATGGCAGGAGGCAGAGTCGGCGTTGTATTCGTACACCTTCAGCCCGCGTTCATCCATACAGAAATCCATACGACCGGTGATCATATGGTGGCGACGACGCTGCCAGGAAAGGCGCAGACGCGGCCAGAGGATCTTCGGAATATCGAACAGCGCCAGCAGGTTATCGTCTTTCATCACCTTATCTGTCGCGTGCAGATACATCAGATGCAGCTCGTTGGTGGCCTTGATGAGTTCCTGCTCGGCGGTCTCTGAAATTGTGAAATACTGGTACGGATCTTTGTTGATCACATGGCCGTTGGCACGCACGTAGGCCATCTGCAGCGGATCCCGCTCGTTAAGCCATTTGCCGTCAAACTGACCTTTATCTGCCAGCCGCGCGCCATGGATCGCCAGCAGTTCGCCGGGAACCTCCGGCTGCGGTTCGCTGTACTGCGCATCATCGGTCTGGATCATCCAGCCCAGAATATGGGTGTCGTCGAAGGTATCATGGATAGTGTAGTGGCCGTCCTGCACCGTCAGCGTCAGCTCACGGGTCCACTGCTGGCCCGGCGGCAGCGGGTGGTGCAGCACGTTCTGCTCGGCAACCCGCACTTTATTACCCAAAAGCTGGGTGACTACCGCGACGTGACCCGTCTCGTGGAATTCCCCCCCCTTCTGCCAGATAAGCAGCGAACCGGCGACAGGAGGCCGGCGGCAGCCGTTGGCAAACGCTTTCAGCGGCAGGAGGTTATCGTTGACCACTTCGCGCAGGAAGCGCAGCGAGAAAATTTCATAGGCCATGCCAACATCGGTAAAGACAAAGCCGTAGGTCAGAAACAGGAAGCGGCGCGCAAACTCAACGCACTGCCACTTGTGACCCATATATTCATTACCGATATAACTACGAAACGACGGATCGTCGTGGGAGAAATCGGAACCTAAACTGCTGTAATTCGAAGAGTAAATCGCTACGCCACCTGGCGCGTACCCCAACAGCGTTCCGAATGGGGCATCACTGCTCTTTGTACCTTTGCTCATGCGCAAACCTTAGAAAAAGACCGCCCGAGCAGAATGGTTGGATAAATCCTTCTAGATATGCTGCTGCAGGCATGATGAACCGGTCAGAGGTGCCTTATGATAGCACTGCCGGAGCGCGGAGGTGAGTAAGTGTGAACCCGTAGCCATTTTTTTCTCCGTAAATTAAGTATTATTCATCATAGTTATGAATGGAGAGATAATTATGAATAAAACACTCACTCTTGCCCTCTTTGCCACGCTGTTTTGCGCTGGCGCCCAGGCCGATTCCAAAGTGCTGACCCCGGAGAAAGGGGGTACCCCGAATAAAGTCTTCAGCAAAGCGGAAGCTCCGCAGTTGAAGGTCGTCACCTACAACATGGCGGCAGCGCGCGTGGGTGAACTGAGTGAAGTAGCAAAGGCAATCAAGAGCCTGAACGCAGATCTTATTTCGCTCAACGAAGTTGACGTCAATACCGAACGCAGCGGCAAAGTGGACCAGGTGAATGAACTGGCAAAACTGACCGGCATGCACGGTGCCTTCGGCAAAGCGATTGATTTTGAAGGTGGCCAGTACGGCGTCGCGATCCTGTCTAAGTATCCGGTGGAAAAGCAGCAGGTCTTCAAACTGCCGTCCGGCGACGGTGAGCAGCGCGTGCTGTTGATGGTGCAGGTGCGTAAACCTGGCCTCGCCGAGCCGGTGCTGTTCATGACCACCCACCTCGACTGGCAGGAAAATCCTGCGCTTCGCCAGCAGCAGATCCGTGAGATCAACAGCATCAGCATCGGCAGCACCGATTCCGACGTCAGCGAAATCGCCTCGCGCATTAAGATCCTCGCCGGGGATTTCAACGATGTGGAAGGCAGCGTCGTGCTGAATGAGCTGCAGCGTTACTGGAACCCAGTGCTGGTGCAAGGCAAAGATATGCGCACCTGGCCTGCCGCTAACCCGGCGCTCGATCTCGATCACCTCTTCACCTTCAAGGGCCAGCGCTGGGCAGTAGAGTCACTGACCGTCCCGAACCAGAGCCCTGAGTGGAACAACATTAACTGGCCTGCCACCAGCGACCACGTCCCGGTCGTGGCCGAGCTTAAGTTAACCGAGCAGTAAACCATTGGGGGGAGACGGCCGCCTCACCGGCTCCCTCCAATAACCCCTCAGTTCGTTAAACCCTTCCTCTTGCACCTGCTACACTGGCTCAACACCCCATGTAAAAAGGCAGGTCAACATGACAGACAATACCTGGCAACCCCCGAAGGTATGGGAATGGAAGAAAAACAACGGCGGTGCTTTCGCCAATATTAACCGTCCGGTTTCTGGCCCGACCCATGAAAAAGTGCTGCCGGTTGGCAAGCACCCGCTTCAGCTTTACTCGCTTGGCACCCCGAACGGTCAGAAGGTCACCATCATGCTCGAAGAGCTGCTGGCGCTTGGCGTCACGGGCGCCGAATATGACGCCTGGCTCATCCGCATTGGCGAGGGCGATCAATTCTCCAGCGGTTTTGTAGACGTGAATCCGAACTCAAAAATCCCGGCACTGAGCGACCACTCCACGACCCCACCGACCCGGGTGTTCGAATCCGGTAATATCCTGCTGTATCTGGCAGAGAAGTTCGGTCATCTGCTGCCCAAAGATCCGGCAGGACGCACCGAAACCCTGAACTGGCTCTTCTGGCTGCAGGGCGCGGCCCCGTTCCTCGGCGGCGGCTTTGGCCACTTCTTTAACTATGCGCCGGTAAAAATCGAGTACGCGATCGATCGCTTTACGATGGAAGCGAAACGTCAGTTCGACGTGCTGGATAAACAGCTGGGGCGCGGGCGCTATGTAGCGGGCGAAGAGTACACCATTGCCGATATCGCTATCTGGCCGTGGTATGGCAACGTGCTGCTTGGCAACGTCTATAACGCCGCTGAGTTCCTCGATGCGCAGAGCTATAAGAATGTGCTGCGCTGGGCGAACGACATTGCGCACCGCCCGGCGGTGAAACGCGGGCGCATCGTCAACAAAACCAACGGCCCGCTGGAAGAGCAGCTCCACGAACGCCACGACGCCAGCGACTTCGATACGCAAACCGAAGACAAGCGTCAGGGATAATTCGCTATAACCGGGCCTCGTGCCCGGTTTATCCTTCCAGCCGATACCCCGCCATAAAATAGCGGATCGCCGTGGCGGATTCGTTTTCGCGGAAGAAATCCATCACCATGTCGCGCTCCAGCCCATAGCGACGGGTGAGGATCCCCGCCTCCCAGGCGCTGAGCTGCCGATCTCCCGTTTTTTCATACATTCGCTGCGAGTATCCGAGCACAAACCCGCGCTTGTAGTCAGCACAGAACTGCGCCACGTTGACCGCGCTGTCGGCTTTTGGCGCATTCAGCCCGGCAATCAGCCCTTTACCAAAATGGTTGTCCATCATGTCAATCCCCTCAATCGTTATATATTAAATTATATAGCGATTTTTTAACCTCAGGCCAGATCTAAATGCAGGACACAGACAGGTTGTTTTCCAGTCAACGGGTGGTGTAGGGTAAACGCGTTAAGATAGAAACAGTGTTTCGAAAATAACAACCATTGAAGGAGATATTATGTCCTGGCTTGCGGATCCTGCTCGCTATGAGCAGATGCAGTATCGCTACTGTGGTAACAGCGGCCTGCAGTTGCCCGCTTTATCGCTCGGCCTGTGGCACAGTTTTGGCCACGTACAGTCGCTGGATTCCCAGCGTGCGCTGCTGCGAAAAGCGTTCGATCTCGGTATTACTCATTTTGACCTCGCCAATAACTATGGCCCACCGCCGGGCAGCGCCGAGGAGAATTTTGGCCGCCTGCTGCGCGAAGATTTCCCCGCTTATCGCGATGAGCTGATTATCTCTACCAAGGCCGGATACGACATGTGGCCAGGTCCGTACGGCTCCGGCGGGTCACGTAAATATCTGCTCGCAAGCCTCGACCAGAGCCTGCAGCGCATGGGGCTCGACTACGTCGATATTTTCTATTCTCACCGCGTTGATGAGAAAACCCCGATGGAAGAGACCGCCGCCGCGCTGGCGCAGGCGGTACAGAGCGGTAAAGCGCTGTACGTGGGTATCTCTTCATACTCGCCCGACCGCACGCAAAAAATGGTGGAACTGCTGCGCGACTGGAAAATCCCGTTGCTCATCCACCAGCCCTCCTACAACCTGCTGAACCGCTGGGTCGACAGCAGTGGGTTGCTGGACACGCTGGAAGAAAACGGTGTGGGCTGCATCGCCTTCACGCCTTTAGCGCAGGGCCTGCTGACCGGGAAATACCTCAACGGCATTCCGGACGGTTCGCGTATGCAGACCGAAGGGAAAAAAGCCCGCGGGCTGACGGAAAATATGCTGAGCGAAGCCAATCTCAACAGCCTGCGTTTGCTGCACGACATGGCGCAACGTCGCGGGCAGTCTATGGCGCAGATGGCGCTGAGCTGGCTGCTGAAGGACAACCGCGTTACGTCGGTGCTGATTGGAGCCAGTCGGCCAGAGCAGCTGGAAGAGAACGTCCAGGCGCTGAACAATCTGCAGTTTACGCCAGAAGAGCTGGCGCAGATTGACCGCCACGTGGCGGACGGTGAGCTGAACCTGTGGCAGGCGTCATCCGATAAGTAGTCAGGAAAAGGGAGGCATAAAGCCTCCCTTTTGTTAGCGCTTAAATCCGCTTTAACCCTTCCAGTGCCTTTTCCAGATAGGTACGCGGGCAACCCAGGTTCAGGCGAATAAAGCCGCTGCCACCGGGGCCAAAGCCGCAGCCCATCGACGGTGCTATACCGGCGATATCGGCCATCACCCATTTGAGCTGTTCATCGTCGAGGTTCAGCTGGCGACAATCAATCCACAGCAGATAGGTGCCCTGCGCCGGGGTGATCCTCGCCCACGGAAGATGCGCTGCTGCCTGCTCCTCAAACCAGCGGCGATTTTCAGCCAGATAGGCCAGCAGTTCATCCAGCCACGGTCCGCCCTCCTCCCAGGCTGCGGTGGCCGCCTGTACCGACAGCGCGTTGAATACATCAAGCCCGTGCGCATCCAGGCGACGCATGAAAGCATCGCGTAATGCCGGGTCGGGGATGAGGAAGTTGGAGATCCGCAGCGACGACAGGCCAAAGGTTTTGCTGGCAGACGTTGCTGCAATCACCCGGTTATGCCAGCGTTCGTGCAGATGCAGCACCGAGGTGAACGTCTCGCCCGGCAGCAGCAGGTCAGCCCAGATTTCATCAGAGATAACAATAACATCGTGCTTTTCACACAGCGCCAGCAGCTGCTGCAGCTCTTCTTTAGACCAGCAGCGCCCGGTCGGGTTGTGCGGATTGCAGAGGATCATCAGCGGCGGCCGCTCGGCGCGGAACAGCGCCTCCAGCTGCTCCAGATCCATCCTGTATCCGGCGTCACCTTCTTCGCGCAGCGGATTTTCCAGCAGTCGCCTGCCGTTCAGATTGATAACTTTGGCAAAGGAGCCGTAGTACGGCCCCTGAACCACGATCCCATCACCGGGATGGCTCAACATCTGTACCAGCAGAGAAAGCCCTGGCACGACGCCTTCTACGCTGCACACCCACTCCTGCTTTACAGTGAGCTGATGGCGGGCGGCGGACCAGGCAATCAGCGCATCAAAGTACGCCTGCGGTCGTTCGCTATAGCCAAAAATACCGTGATCAACGCGCTGATGCAGCGCCTGCTGCACCACCGGTGGACAGGTGAAATCAAAATCGGAAACCCACATCGGCAGCAGCTTTGCAGCGCCATCGCCGAAGTGGCGCTCAATGAAATCCCATTTCACTGAACCGGTATCATGCCTGTCGATAATCTGATTAAAATCCATCTTGTTCCCTTCTTATTCCGTTACGGCACTCTTCTGCGCCTGCTCTGTGGGAGCCGCAGTGCGTGCAATACCGATCCCGGTAAAACCATAAAATAATGCGAAGAAAATAGCCGCGTAGCACTGAACCGCCCACGGCAGCAGGTCGAGGGTGCTCACGCCAAGCGTTGTCGCCATATAGACCCCGGCCGAAGTCCACGGCAGCAGTGGTTCGATAACGGTGCCGGCATCCTCGATGGTGCGCGACAGGTTCTTGTTATCCAGCCCCATGCGGCGATAGGCGTCTTTGAACAGCTCTGCGGGAACCAGCAGCGCCAGCTTGCCGTCGCTGGTAGCGCCGGTGACCAGAATAGTGGTGGCCACGGTCGCCGCAATCAGTTGTCCGACGCTTTTGATAACCGTCAGCAGGCGGTTGATGATGATGGTCAGCGCACCGGTAAGCGTGAGCGCACCGGCGAACGAGAAGGCGCAGAACACCAGCAGGATGGTACTCATCATCGAGAACATGCCGCCGCGGTTCAGCAGGCGAGGAACATCGGCAATCACCCCTTCAGTCCCCTGCGGGAACATCGAGAGATTGAAGCCATCGATGAAAGCATCCAACCCTTGCTTCACGCTCAGCCCCTGCATCACCACGCCGAGAATCAGCGCCAGCACGCAGGCGCTCAGCATCAACGGGATAACCGGTTTTTTACGGATGGCGCCCCACAGTACGATGACCGGCGGCAGAATAAGAATGATGTTGAAGTGATACAGCGATTCCAGCGAGTTGACGATATCGGTCACGCGCTGTGGGGTTGCCACGTCGCCAATCATACTGCTGTGACCTGCTACCAGATACACCACCGCGGCAAGAATAAAGGTCGGGATGGTGGTCCACATCAGGTGCTGAATATGCTCAAACAACGTGGTGTCGGCAACGATGGCCGCGAAGTTAGTAGAATCGGACAGCGGCGAAATTTTGTCGCCGAAGTAAGCACCAGAAACAACCGCCCCCGCCGCTGCGGCAAGAGAGACATCCAGACCCGATGCCACGCCCATCAGCGCCACACCCACCGTCCCGGCAGAACCCCAGGAGGTCCCGGTACAGACGGAGACGACGCTCGTCAGGAAGAATGCCGCAATCAGGATATATTCCGGGCTAATCAGTTTCAGCCCCCAGTACACCATGTAGGGGATGGTGCCGCTGAACATCCAGGTGCCAATCAGGCCGCCGACGCAGATTAAAATCATGATAACCGGCATCGCCTTCGCGAGCTTATCCACCACGGAGTTGATAATGTCTTCCCAGCAGTATCCCTGCCACCAGGCAAGGGCCGCTGCCACCGCCGCAGAACACAGCAGCAGCGGTTCAATGCGTAAACCCATGACGCCGTAGCCAACGATCAACAACAGCAGCATGGCGATAATGGGGATCAGGGCCAGGCCAAATGACAGCGTTTTTTTCTTGTTCTCTGATGCACTCATAATGGAGCTCCAGTCGGTAAGGTAGCTCAAGGGTAGGTTGATAGCCTGATAGCAACTGTGATCGACAATGTGCCGCCATGTAAGCGATTACATGGGATTTACGAATCTGAAGCAGATCACAGTTTTGACGCTTGACGGTGGATGGACGCAGAGACAGGGGCAACCGAGTCGCGGATAACCAGCTCCGCCGTAAAGCTGTTGGCGCTCGGTGGAATGGTCGCTCCCTCCTGGAGCTGGATCGCCAGCTGTGCCGCACAGCGTGCCATTTGCTCCACCGGATAATGCATGGTGGTCAGCGCCGGATGCAGGTAGCGCGCCAGCACCACATCATCAAACCCGACAATCGACAACTGCTGCGGCAGGCCAATGCCCTGCTGGTGCAGCACGCGCATGATCCCGGCGGCCATCACGTCGTTGAAGGTCACGGCGGCGGTATAGGGAATGCCGCTATTAAGCAGCAGGTGTGCCGCACGCTCTCCCCCCTCTTCATTAAAGGGAACGCTAATCACCCAGCGTTTATCCGGCGTGATGCCATATTCCGCCATCGCCTGGCGGTAGCCTTCAAGACGCTCCTGACGGTCGATGATAGGGAGATCGGAGGTCACGCAGGCGATGCAGCGGTGCCCCTGTGCGAGCAGATGAAGGGTGGCTTCCCGCGCGGCGCTGCGGTTTTCCAGCCAGATACAGCGGTTCGCCATCCCGGCGATGTAGCGATTCACCATCACCATCGCCGGAAAATGGGCACCATAGCGCAGGAGTTCTTTTTCTGACAGTCGGCTGGCGTGAACCACAATGGCCTCGCAGCCCTGGTTTACCAGAAAATCGAGACCGGCTTTTTCCATCGCCTCGTCGTGCCCGCCGCTGCACACCATCAGGCGATACTGCTGCTTGCGGGCAACGCTCTCCACGCCGCGCGCCAGATGCGCGAAGAAAGGGTCAGCCAGATTACCGGTCAACAGGCCAAGCATATCCCCGCTGCGTTTTGCCAGCGCAATAGCCGCAGCGTTACGCCGGTAGTTGAGGTCACGCATCGCTTTCTCGACGCGCTCGCGGGTGACCGGCTCCACCCACGCCGTCTGGTTCATGACGCGAGAAACCGTGGCGGTGGATACCCCCGCCAGCATTGCCACATCCTTGATAGTCGCCATCCACTCCCCCTTCTCTACTGTCTGTTCATCAGAGAGCATACCACCGCAGGCGGGCGCTTAGCGTCGTGGATGTGCAGAGTTGAGAGGGGGCTACACTTCCTGCGGATCGATATAGGGCCGACGATACTGCGGCCAGACCAGCGCCACCAGCGCAGGCCACGCATCAAGGCTGAACTCACGGAAGCATTGCTGCAGGTTGAGCACATCGAGATCGGTATGCGGGACCTTTTCGCCGTTCAGGCAGCGCTTCTTAATATTGTCGTAGTATTTATACACGGCAGAGTTGAGATCGCTGCAGCGACGCTGCGCTTCAAATAACCCCGGCGTGGTGTTTATTTCCGCCATGTTCATGCGTTTGACGGTGGCGTGGAGAAAATCGATATACTCATGATTGACGCGCCAGTACCACACCGGCGTGATCGCATTCATCAGGAGCGAGAAATGATCTTCCCCTTCGTCTTTAGTCAGCGGATTTAGTGGTTCTTCGGGAAAACCCTCCACCATTGTTTGTTTTTTATTGCTGCCCGACATCAATAAAAGAATGATGCCCGTGACCAATAAAATTGCTATCACGAAATAAATAACGTTGTTCATGGTTCACTCCATTTTTTTTGATTTTAAAATTGCCTCATGATATTGTCAACGCGCCTCCTTCCTGCACGAATTAAATCCGTAAGGACTATCTCAATGATACCTGAGACGCTGACTCCGGAACGGTTCCATCTTGCTGCAACGGCAAAGGAATCCGGAGAAGCAGATAAAAATGCTAGCCAAACTCAAAATAAAAGAACGCTTGCCGGCTATGAGAACGATATTCTGGCAACGGTGGCTCACAACGGGCAGTCGCGCAATATGCTGCTGGAAGAACGCGATCGCCATATAAAAGAGCGACTGTTCCGCGTCATTAAAATTGAAGCCTTTGCCCGGGCCATGAATGATTTACAGGCGCAGGGTGTACTCGACGCTCAGGAATTAAGTCAAATTATTAGCGAAAAAACAGAGTTTATTAATGAGGCAGGTAATAAAATTTGGCTTAATTTAATTACCCGTGAAAAAACAACGCCTATCTTTTATCACATCGCAGATGAGTAATAAACATGAAGGATGTTGAAGATAATAACGTCTATTTGACTTTAGACGACATAAATCGCGATGAGATCCTGTTGCAGAAGAACCTGACGGCGTTGATTAATGAAAAGAACGCAGCCATTGAACGCACCGCCCAGGCGCTGGTGTCTATTCCTGCGGCACTGGTGCAGATGAAATGGCAGCACCGCCGTGAAATCTACGGCTGGCAGGTGAAAGAAGAGATCTATGGCGCGACGATCAACGAAATCATCAGCCGCAAACCAGAGCTGAAAGATAAAATCTGGGCGCAAATCGAGGCCAGCTACCAGAAGATAGTGGCACGAGAGGCCGCAACCCTGCGTCTGTCACGCAAGCTCGCCGATGGCGAACTGCGAACCGCTAACGTCAACATCGTGGCGCTTACTGAAAAGCCGAGCTCAGGTAAATAAAAAAGGCTGGCACCCGGCCAGCCTTTCATAATGTGAGTGAGAGCTTACTTCGCCTTCACGGTCTCTTCACCGACCAGACCAATCTTCAGATAGCCCGCCTGGTGAAGCGTATCCATCACCTTCATCATCGTTTCATAGTCGACGGTTTTATCCGCACGGAAGAAGATAGTGGTGTCTTTCTTACCTTCCGTCACCACGTTCAGCGCGTTAATCATGTCAGCATCCGTGACCTGATCGTTGCCGAGGAACATCGATTTATCAGCCTTCACCGACAGATAAACCGGTTTTTCCGGACGCGGCTGCGGCTGGCTGGATGACGCCGGCAGATTCACTTTCACGTCTACGGTGGCAAGCGGAGCGGCCACCATGAAGATAATCAGCAGCACCAGCATGACGTCGATAAACGGCGTCACGTTGATTTCATGCATTTCACCGTTATCGTCCAGATTTTCATTAAGACGCATGGCCATAACGCGTTAACCTACCCGTAATTTCTGAGCCGTGCGAACCGGACGAGCAGCACCGCTGGCGTTCAAATCCAGGTCACGGCTTTGCAGCAGCAGGACCTGAGCCGCCACATCACCGAGCGTTGCTTTATAGCTGCCGATCATGCGGGCGAAGATGTTATAGATAACCACCGCCGGGATGGCGGCAAACAGGCCGATGGCGGTTGCCAGCAGCGCTTCGGCGATACCCGGAGCCACCACCGCGAGGTTGGTGGTCTGCGTCTGGGCGATACCGATGAAGCTGTTCATGATGCCCCAGACGGTACCGAACAGACCGACAAACGGGGAAATCGCACCGATGGTGGCGAGGTAGCCGTTGCCACGACCCATATGGCGACCGACGGCGGCGACGCGGCGCTCGAGGCGGAAACCGGTACGTTCTTTAATGCCTTCGTTATCTTCCGAACCTGCGGAGAGCTCCAGCTCGTTCTGGGCTTCGTTCAGCAACTGTGAACTCAGGCTCTGATTATGGAAGGAGGCGGCCACTTCACTCGCCTGATCGAGAGAACGGGCTTCGCTCAGCTGCTGCTGTTCGCGCTTGAGGCGGCGCTTGTGGGACAACAGTTCAATGCTTTTACTGAAGAAGATAGCCCAGGTGACGACCGAGGCCAGTAACAGACCGATCATGACGACCTTAACCACGATGTCGGCATGTTGATACATACCCCAAACGGAGAGATCCGCCTGCATCAAATTATTACCCACTCTTTATCTCCAGGATTTAAATCATCAAAACTTTGCGCTAATCATATCAAACTAACGTCGAATTGATAGTGGTTCTCATTAGTATTTACATACTGACGCAAATCCCACCGCAATTCTTTGCGCTTACGCAGTAAAAAGTGCCACGCGGGATTTTTGACAAAATTTTCTGCTTTATCCACCCGCAGCAGGTACAGTGACGAACAAACATGTTAGTTTAGACGTCCAGACGTATAAAGACAGGAATTCCTCATGGCTGACAAACACCTTGATACCGCACTGGTCAACGCCGGGCGCAGTAAAAAATACACCCATGGCGCGGTAAACAGTGTGATCCAGCGCGCTTCATCACTGGTGTTTGACACGGTAGCTGCTAAAAAACAGGCGACCCGCAATCGCGCGAAAGGTGAACTGTTTTACGGTCGTCGCGGTACGCTCACCCACTTTTCATTACAGGACGCGATGTGCGAGCTGGAAGGCGGCGCCGGTTGCGCCCTCTTCCCCTGCGGAGCAGCAGCGGTTGCCAATACGATTCTGGCATTTGTCGAACAGGGTGATGAGGTGTTGATGACCAACACAGCCTACGAGCCAAGCCAGGACTTCTGCAGCAAAATTCTGGCAAAACTCGGTGTCACCACCCGGTGGTTCGACCCGATGATTGGCGACGGTATTGCCGCGCTGATTCAACCCAACACCAAAGTGGTGTTTCTTGAATCTCCAGGCTCCATCACCATGGAAGTGCACGACGTTCCGGCTATCGTGCAGGCGGTTCGCCGCGTCGCTCCTGAAGCCATTATCATGATCGACAATACCTGGGCCGCGGGCGTGCTGTTCAAAGCGCTGGAGTTCGACATCGATATCTCCATTCAGGCGGCGACCAAGTACCTGATTGGTCACTCCGATGGCATGATTGGCACCGCCGTGGCCAACGCCCGCTGTTGGGATCAACTGCGCGAAAATGCCTATCTGATGGGACAAATGGTGGACGCCGATACCGCCTACATGACCAGCCGCGGGCTGCGCACCCTGGGCGTCCGCCTTCGTCAGCATCATGAAAGCAGCGTCAAAATTGCCGAATGGCTCTCCACTCATCCCCAGGTGGAGCGGGTCAATCATCCTGCCCTTGCAGGCAGTAAAGGACATGAATTCTGGAAACGCGATTTCACCGGTAGCAGCGGCTTGTTCTCGTTCGTTCTCAAAAAGCAGCTGACTGACGAGGAGCTGTCCGCCTATCTAGACCACTTCGAACTTTTTAGCATGGCCTACTCCTGGGGCGGCTATGAGTCACTGATTCTGGCCAATCAGCCCGCGCATATCGCCGAGATCCGCCCCGATGGTGAGGTAGATTTCAGCGGCACCCTGATCCGACTTCACATCGGTTTAGAGAACGTTGACGATCTTTTGGCCGATTTAGCGGCAGGGTTTGCCCGCATCGTGTAAAGTTTCGCTAAGGTTCCGCCTGGTCTGGACAGATTTACAGACACTACTGTACGAAAATTCTGTCGGCGGTGCGCCCGGGATCAAGGTGTTCCGGGCATTTCAGGAGTACAATATTCCGAAAAGCGTAGTTCCTTAGGAAAACCCATGGTAGTCATTCAAGAGATTGTCGCCGCTCTCTGGCAGCACGACTTTGCTGCATTAGCGAATCCTCACGTCGTTGGTATTGTTTATCTGGTTATGTTTGCGACGCTGTTCCTTGAGAACGGCCTGCTTCCGGCTTCCTTTCTGCCGGGCGACAGCCTGCTGCTGCTGGCGGGGGCTCTGATTGCCAAAGGGGTGATGGGTTTTGTCCCGACGCTGATTATTCTGACGACCGCCGCCAGCCTCGGCTGCTGGCTGAGCTATATCCAGGGCCGCTGGCTCGGGAACACCAAAACCGTTAAAGGCTGGCTGGCGCAGCTGCCGACGAAATACCATCAACGCGCCACCTGCATGTTCGACCGCCACGGTCTGCTGGCCCTGCTGGTCGGTCGCTTTCTGGCATTTGTTCGCACCCTACTGCCTACCATGGCCGGGATTTCAGGACTGTCGAATCGCCGCTTCCAGTTCTTTAACTGGCTGAGCGCCCTGCTGTGGGTCGGTGTGGTCACCAGCCTCGGCTACGCGCTCAGTATGATCCCCTTCGTCAAACGCCATGAAGATCAGGTGATGACCTTCCTGATGATCCTGCCGCTGTTCCTGCTGGTTGCCGGGCTGTTTGGCGCCATCGCGGTGGTGCTCAAGAAAAAGTACAGCAACGCCTGAGTTCAGCTCCCTCTCCCGTCGGGAGAGGGCTACAGCCCCTGCATCATCCGAATGCGGGCCGCATCTTCCCCCGGTGTAATGCCAAAGTAACGCTTAAACTCGCGGCTAAACTGCGAAGCACTTTCATAGCCCACGCGCATCGCCGCCGCGCTGGCTTTCATTCCGTCGTGCACCATCATCATCCTGGCCTTATGCAGGCGGTAGGTTTTCAGGTACTGCAACGGTGAAGTACTGGTCACTGACTTGAAGTTATGATGAAACGCCGAGACACTCATGTTGGCCTCTGCCGCCAGTTGATCGACGCTCAGGTTTTCCGTGTACTGACTTTCAATGCGTTTTAGCACCCGGCTAATCAGGCTGAAATGAGTCTGCCGGCTCACGAGCGCCAGCAGCGCACCGCCACACGGCCCGGTGAGCACGTGGTAGAGAATTTCGCGGATTATCTGCTTACCGAGAATACGGGCATCCAGCGGGCGGTCCATCACGTCAAGCAAACGCTCGGCGGCGCAGAGAATATCCTCATTCAACACGGCGGAATTAATGCCGCTTGCCGCCACCGCAGGGCGAAAATGCTCATCCTCGCCAATATCCATCAGCAGCTCCTGTAACTGCAGGATATCGACATTCAGGCGTAGCCCGGCCAGCGGGACTTCCGGCGTGGCAAAGGTTTCACATTCGAACGGCAGCGGTACGGTCAGCAGCAGATATTCGTTGGTGTCGTAGCGAAAAGAACGCTCGTTGATGTAACCGACTTTGTGGCCAGAAAAGAGAAACACGATGCCCGGTTGGTACATCACCGGCGTGCGGGTACCCGGCTGAGTGCCGTACAACAGGCGCACGTCAGGCAGCAGCTCGCTCAGGCGCTGTTGATTGTTTATCAGTGACTTAATCTGTTCTGTTAGCTGCAGACAGATGGCTTCACGATTCATGAAAGGGTTCTCCGCTCGCGGTTTTCGACAATCTTATTGTGCGCAGAATAGTGCTATTTCTCCAGCTCGTTGTAGAAATGGGCAAGACAACGGCAGGAATGTGCATTGAGAGCTCCGGGCCAGAAGACCACAATGTGCCACATCAGGCAGGCCACCCGCCGCCATTTTTATTCACCCTCCATAAGGGCACGAGCAATGAACAATTTTAATCTCCACACCCCAACCCGTATTCTGTTTGGTAAAGGCGCCATCGCCCTACTGCGCGACCAGATCCCGGCTGATGCTCGCGTGATGGTCACCTACGGCGGCGGCAGCGTGAAAAAAACCGGCGTTCTTGATCAGGTATTGAATACCCTGAAAGGCCTGAACGTGGTCGAGTTTGGCGGTATCGAACCGAATCCATCGTACGAAACGCTGATGAACGCGGTGGCGCTTGCCCGTCGTGAAAACATCACCTTCCTGCTCGCCGTCGGCGGCGGCTCCGTGCTGGATGGCACCAAATTTATCGCTGCAGCCGCACACTATGCAGAAAACATCGACCCGTGGCATATCCTGGAGACCGGCGGTCGCGACATCAAAAGCGCCATTCCGATGGGCTCGGTGCTGACCCTGCCTGCTACCGGTTCTGAATCCAATAAAGGTGCGGTTATCTCGCGTAAAACCACCGGCGATAAGCAGGCGTTTATGAATGACCACGTCCAGCCGGTGTTCGCCATTCTTGACCCGGTGTACACCTACACTCTGCCGCCGCGCCAGGTAGCCAACGGCGTGGTTGATGCATTTGTTCACACCGTTGAGCAGTATGTTACCTGGCCGGTTAACGGCAAAATTCAGGATCGTTTTGCCGAGGGTATTCTGCTGACCCTGGTGGAAGAAGGCCCGAAAGCGCTGGCCGAACCGGAGAACTACGACGTGCGTGCTAACGTGATGTGGGCTGCTACTCAGGCGCTGAACGGCCTGATCGGCGCGGGTGTTCCTCAGGACTGGGCAACGCACATGCTGGGCCATGAACTGACCGCCATGCATGGCCTGGATCATGCCCAGACCCTGGCTATCGTCCTGCCGGCGCTGTGGAATGAAAAACGCGATACCAAACGCGCCAAACTGCTGCAGTACGGCGAACGTGTCTGGAACATTACTGAAGGCTCCGACGATGCGCGTATCGACGCCGCCATCGCCGCGACTCGCCACTTCTTCGAACAGATGGGTGTACCGACTCGCCTTTCTGACTATGGCCTCGATGGCAGCAGCATCCCGGCTCTGGTGGCGAAACTGGAAGCTCACGGAATGACTCAACTCGGTGAAAAACAAGACATTACCCTCGATGTCAGCCGCCGCATCTATGAGGCAGCTCGTTAAGGATTTGCGGTTTTCCCCTTTCGTTTTGGCATATTTCGACCAGGCTTAATACTGGAGTCTCGTCGGGTTTCGACCCGGCGAGCTTAAAAATATGGAGGAACGCATGACACATCCAACCTTAATCAAGCTGCATGACGGCAACGTAATGCCGCAACTGGGTCTCGGCGTGTGGAAGGCAGGTAACGAGGAGGTCGTGACTGCGATCCACAAAGCGCTGGAGGTGGGTTACCGCTCAATTGATACTGCAGCGGCGTACAAGAACGAAAGCGGCGTCGGTAAAGCGTTAAAGAGCGCCGGGATCCCTCGTGATGAACTGTTCATCACCACCAAGCTCTGGAATGACGATCAGAAGCGTCCTCGCGAAGCCCTGGAAGAGAGCCTCGAAAAGCTCCAGCTCGACTATATCGATTTATACCTGATGCACTGGCCTGTTCCCGCGATTGACCACTATGTCGATGCCTGGAAGGGAATGATTGAGCTGCAAAAAGCCGGGCTGATTAAAAGCATTGGGGTATGTAACTTCCAGATCCCTCATCTGCAGCGTCTGATCGATGAAACAGGTGTTGCCCCGGTGATTAATCAGGTTGAGCTGCACCCGCTGATGCAACAGCGCCCCCTCCATGCCTGGAACGCCACGCACAAAATTCAGACCGAATCCTGGAGCCCGCTGGCACAGGGTGGCGCAGGGGTGTTCGATCAGAAAATCATTCGTGAACTGGCGGATAAGCACGGCAAGACCCCGGCTCAGGTGGTGCTTCGCTGGCATCTCGACAGTGGATTAGTGGTGATCCCGAAATCGGTAACCCCCGCAAGAATTGCCGAGAACTTTGATGTCTGGGATTTCCGTCTGGATAAAGACGACGTCAGTGAGATAGCGAAACTGGATCAGGGCAAACGCTTAGGCCCCGATCCGGATCAGTTTAGCGGGTAGTTCACCCCTCACCCTGGCCCTCCCACAGAGAGAGGGCCGGATGAGGGCACAGCGTTAGCCAGTCTTACGCTTCACGCTTTTTTTCGCAGTAGCCCCACCGTTCGAACGCTGGTGCACAATTGGCGTGTGCTTGGTCAGTGCCGGACGGGTATTGCGGTTCTGGCGGCGTGCTTCGCGCATCTCTTCGATGGTTGGAGCCGGAACCAGACAGTCGCGGCGTGAGCCAATCAGATGCTTTTTACCCATCGCTTCCAGCGCCTGACGAATCAGCGGCCAGTTGGCCGGATCGTGGTAACGCAGCAGCGCTTTGTGCAGACGGCGCTGTTTATCCCCTTTCGGCACCACCACTTCTTCACTCTTATAACCAATCTTACTCAGCGGGTTTTTGCCGGTGTAATACATGGTTGTCGAGTTCGCCAGCGGTGACGGATAGAAGTTCTGTACCTGATCCAGACGGAAGCGACGCTGCTTCAGCCACAGCGCCAGGTTTACCATGTCTTCATCACGGGTGCCCGGGTGTGCCGAGATAAAGTACGGGATCAGATACTGCTCTTTACCCGCCTGCTTAGAGAAGGTGTCGAACAGTTCTTTGAAACGATCGTAGCTGCCCATCCCCGGCTTCATCATTTTCGACAGCGGGCCTTCCTCGGTATGCTCCGGAGCAATCTTCAGATAGCCACCCACGTGATGCGTCGCCAGCTCCTTGATGTAGCGAGGATCTTCTACCGCGATGTCATAACGCACACCGGATGCAATCAGGATCTTCTTGACGCCTTTCAGGTCACGCGCACGACGATAAAGGTTGATTGTCGGCTCATGGTTAGTGTCCATGTGCTGGCAAATATCCGGATAGACGCAGGACAGGCGGCGGCAGGTTTGCTCTGCGCGCGGCGACTTACAGCGCAGCATATACATGTTGGCCGTCGGGCCACCGAGATCGGAAATAATACCGGTAAAACCCGGCACAGTGTCACGGATCGCTTCGATCTCGTTGATGATCGAGTCTTCAGAACGGCTCTGAATGATGCGACCTTCGTGTTCCGTAATCGAGCAGAATGAGCAACCGCCGAAGCAGCCACGCATGATGTTGATTGAGAAACGGATCATCTCATACGCCGGAATACGGCTCTTACCGTACGCCGGGTGCGGTACACGCTTGTACGGCAGAGCAAACACGCTGTCCATCTCTTCGGTAGAAAGCGGGATAGCCGGCGGGTTGATCCAGATATAGCGCTCGCCGTGCTTTTGCATCAGGGCACGCGCACAGCCCGGGTTGGTTTCGTGGTGCAGAATTCGTGAGGCATGCGCATAGAGCACCTTGTCGCTTTTCACCTTCTCAAAGGACGGCAGCAGCACATAGGTTTTCTCCCACGGTTTTGGACGCGGCGGCTGCACGACAATGGCTTTTGCTTCCTGCTTTTTCGGCTCAACCGGCTTGTTATCCGCACACGGCAGATCTTCACCGTATGGATGCGGGATCGGGTCAATTTTGCCCGGCATATCGATGATGCGGGAATCCACCCCGCTCCAGCCCGGGAGCGCCTCTTTCACCATAATCGCGGTGTTGCGCACATCGCGGATTTCACCGACCTTCTCGCCCTGCGACAGGCGGTGAGCCACCTCTACCAGCGGACGTTCGCCGTTGCCGAAAATCAGCATATCGGCTTTAGAATCTACCAGTACCGAACGACGCACGGTATCTGACCAATAGTCGTAATGAGCGGTACGGCGCAGGCTTGCCTCGATGCCGCCGAGGATCACCGGCACATCTTTCCATGCTTCTTTACAGCGCTGGGTATAAACCAGAGTCGCACGGTCAGGACGTTTCCCGGCCACGTTGTCCGGCGTATAGGCATCGTCATGACGCAGCTTACGGTCGGCAGTGTAGCGGTTAATCATCGAGTCCATGTTGCCAGCGGTCACGCCGAAAAACAGGTTCGGTTTGCCAAGACGCATGAAGTCTTCTTTGCTGTTCCAGTCCGGCTGGGCAATTATCCCTACGCGGAAGCCCTGAGCCTCCAGCATACGGCCACAGATTGCCATCCCGAAGCTTGGGTGATCGACATAGGCGTCGCCGGTGACGAGGATGATGTCGCAGCTGTCCCAGCCGAGTAAATCCATCTCTTCACGTGACATCGGCAGGAACGGGGCTGGGCCAAAGCAGGCCGCCCAGTACTGGGGCCACGAGAAAAGGTCGCGATCCGGTTGGATCAGGGAAATTGCGCTCATAATGCTTCCGGGGATTGGTTAAAAAGACTTCAAAAGGCGGGGATTATACGCTGGAACGAGTGGGGAAAGAAGGGGGATTTGGCGTTATTGGCGGTTAAAAAAGCACCAGCTTCCGGGCGACGGCTGGTGCTTTTTTGCCACTAGTCTCGGGCTCAAGGCTCAGGGCTGAATGATTGGTAATGAAAAGTCACCCATGGTGATGGAAACATTATCATTACCATCCGAGTTGTTACCAAAAACAAAATAGCCTAAGCGGGTATTGGTCTGTAATGGTTTAATATATTTTTCAGTAGTACCTTTGAAGGTTTTATCCTGATAAAAGTTAATAAACACATTGTGTTGACGACCACTATCAAGGAAGCCTACCGATCCGGAATGCAGTGGGAATTTAAATCCACTTTCGTAAGGCAATGAACCTGCTGGAATATCAGTTGTCCACGGTACGAATTGTTCAAGTGAGCTAATATTGCCAGGATTTGCGCGCATTTTTACAGAGTAATAAATACCCGGAATATTTGTAGCAAAGAGTGCAATATTATGGGCTTGAGTATTGTACTCAACCGTTGAAACTTTAGACGCCGCCGGGGCTTCGCGCCAGGCACCCAGGCCGATCCCATCCGGACCAACATTGCACTTAGTCGTCAGGGTTGGCGTATTAGTCAATACGTCATAATCCAAAATAAAACCCTCGGTTCCAGGTTTGAATATATGTAATCCACCTTCATTACCAATCGGTTTGAGGGAATTAATTGTTACCGAACGCGTCCCGTAGAAGAAACACTCTTTTGCTGCAAAAGCCAGGTTTGGCACAACTGCAGAAACTGCCAGTACGGTTGTGAGAATTGCAATTGCAGTTTTGTTTTTCATAGCCATAATGATTACCTTTCTGTTAATTAAGAAACTCACACTAAATTTGAGCATCATCGTTTACCACTTCACCTCGAAAGAGGCTGGTATGGAGAGGTAATACTGACTGGCTGCAATTATAATTTCCAGTCACAAAATATCATTATGATGAAATCAAGATGTTCTTTTATATTTAGAGAGGCGACTACTAAAGGAATTGACTTACGCTGATGGGTTATACAGCCGGAAACAACTCGCTTCCGGCTTTTTTTATTAAAATATAAGCAATTATTTTGACAATGTAGCCCCACCAAGGCCAGGGGTGGGCTGTACGACGAGTCCTGCCGCAACAGGCTGGATAACGGGCACAGAGAAATCGCCCATGGTGACAGAAACATTATCATCACCATCAGAGTTGTTACCGAAAACAAAGTAACCCAGCAGCGTATTTTTTTGCTTCGGCTTTATATATTTCTCCGTTGTTCCTTTAAACGATTTATCCTGATAGAAGTTAATGAATATATTATGTTGACGGCCACCATCAAGGAACGATTTTGTACCTGAGTGGAGCGGATACTTAAACCCACTCTCGTAAGGTAAAGACCCGCCAGGAATATCCGTATACCATGGTACAAATTGATTGAGCACCTGAATATTATCTGGTTTGGCTCGCACCTTCACCGAGTAGTAAATACCTGGTACATTTGTCGCAAACAGTGCAATGTTATGCGCCTGCGTATTATATTCAATTGTTGATACCTTTGACGCAGCGGGAGCAACACGCCAGGCCCCGAGATTCATTCCATCCGGGCCAACATTACACTTTGTTTTCAGATTAGCAGCATCAGTCAGTACATCATAATCCAGGATAAAACCTTCAGTACCTGCTTTATAAATATGCAATCCTTTCAGGTCATTATTGACGGTGGCAGCGTTGATTTTGACAGAGCGAGTTCCATAAAAAAAACACTCCTTTGCCGCATGTGCAAACTGTGGAGCTAGCATTGCCATTGTCAATACTGATGACAATAACATAATAGAACGTTTATTTTTCTTCATAGATTTCTCAAGGTGTGATTATTAATTAGAGAGATTGCATATATCTTCCATACATCAAGCACCTGACTCTAACAATTCACACAGAATCTAACAATTTAGAATAACTGAATCTATTAATAAGTAGATATGGTTTTATCATCACCTTCAATGAATAGAAGGCTATCATAATAGGAAGTAATAAATATTAAGAAAGGTTGGCAGGTTTTTATTCATCACCTGCCAGTGTATTTTTTACGATGCCGGGTTCACCAGAATCTGACCGATGGAGCCGCGATCGGCGAGCTCAAGGGTTCCGCTGCTGTACTGGAACGGGAAGTGCGGCCACGACGGCTGAACATAGTTGACCAGTAGTTCAACCTGGCCATCCACCCATACCGTATCCTTCCAGCCGCGATCTTCCGGGAACGGCATTGCACCGTTCACGTTACGCACCTGGAACATCACACCTTCAATATGGAACGACTGCGGGCGGTCAGCACGCACCGTCCAGCGCTCCCAGGTTCCCTGCTGCGCGGTGATATCAATGCGTTTCGGATCCCACAGCTGACCGTTAATACCCGGGTCATCACCAAGCGAGATGTCGCGGCTACGAATCGGCGTGCCAGACATAATTTCTGCTGGCAGAAGGCGCATCGGCAGGCTGTCAGTCACCAGCGGCAGCAGCCCGGTCGGGCGCAGCGTCAGTACCAGCGTAGAAATGAGAATGCTGGAAGGCTCAAAGAATCCACGGATGCGGTCCATGATGCCCGCCGCCTCACCGCAGGTGATCGATACTTCGTCACCGTTGGTCATATCCACCAAAATTTCACGCCGCTCACCCGGCGCCAGCGACAGCTGTTTCACCGAAATCGGCGTGGGTAAAAAGCCCTGATCGCCGGAAATAACGTGCAGCGGTCGGCCATCGCTCATTTGCAGCTGATAGCGACGAGAGTTAGAAGCATTAAGCAGACGCAGGCGCACCCAACCACGAGAGACTTCAACGTATGGGCTCTGCACACCATTCACCAGCAGCGTGTCGCCAACAAAGCCACCGCTACCAGGTTCGCTGTACTCCGGCGTGCCGAAGTTATCCAGTCGCTTGTCCTGGATAATAACCGGGAAGTCGTCGACGCCGTAGTGATTGGGAATAGGTAAGGACTTACTTACTTCATCTTCGACCAGCCACATCCCGGCAACGCCGTTATAGACCTGCTGCGCCATGCGATTGGGAGTATTCGCCTGATACCAGAGTGTTGCCGCGCTCTGGCGGATAGGCAGTACCGGCGCCCAGTCGGCACCCGGTGACATCATACGCGCCGCGCCGCCAATAAGCGGCCCCGGCACCTGCAGGCCACGTACGGTCATCGCGACGTTTTCTGCGAGTCGATTGCTGTAAATCAGTTTAACGTCGTCACCGTTCCAGACACGGATAGTCGGGCCAAGGTAGCGGCCGTTAATCCCTGACACCGGCGCACGAGTACCCGGCGTAAACGACCAGTGGCTACGTTGCAGCGTCATGAACAGCGGCTGACCGCGACGGGATTCGAGCAGTGGAGGGACCGGCAGCACCTGCTGCTGCCCGGCCGCATTTGCCCTCAGCGGCACCGCACTTGCACACAGTGCAAGCCCTGATGTCTGAATAAACTGACGCCGACTGAGTGACATATAAACTCCATGCAAAACTGACAAAAAGAGGCGGAAATTCGTTTCCCGCTTATTAGATTTTTCCGGCCGCTTCTCGCTGTGCGACTTCCTGATTTAACTCATCAATCTTCGCTGCCATCAGCTCGCGGCAGTGGGTCGCCAGTTCACGGATCTGATCTTTGTTCCAGTTGCTGGTATCCACCGGAGGCAACATTTCCACGATCACCAGGCCGTTGTTCAGGCGATTCAAATTAATCTTATTCGATGTATTGGAAACACACACAGGAATAATCGGGACGCCTGCCGCAATTGCCGCGTGAAATGCCCCGGTTTTAAACGGCAGCAGGCCACGCCCACGGCTGCGGGTACCTTCCGGGAACATCCAGAACGAAATCCGGCGCGTTTTAAAGTTATTCACCACTTCGGTAATGGTGTTGTGCGCTTTCGCACGGTTATTACGGTCAATCAGCAGGTTGCCGGTCAGCCAGTACAGCTGGCCAAAGAACGGGATCCATATCAGGCTCTTTTTCCCGACGGTCACCGTAGGCGGCTGAACAATGTTAGAGGCGGTCACCATATCGTAATTGTTCTGGTGATTACCGATGTAAATCGCATTGCCGTAGGTATCTGCATCTGCGGGTTTACGCAGTTCTACTTTCAAACCGAACAGCGGCGCCATTCTGCCAAACATATGGCCGAAAGTAGCAACGTGTTTTGGATTACGCGGGCTGAACAGGCAGTAGATGCAGCCAACTATACACACCAGAATACAGTAGATAACAGCGATAATAAGTCGAAAAATGAATAACATAACACCCTCTGAAACCCTAACCCTTGGGTTTTGCAGCAAATTTTAACACGCCCCTCTGCTTCAGGGGCGTTTGTTTTTACTCTTCGCTATCGCCTGCGGCGGGGCGCATCGGTGAATCGATATCAATCCTGTCGATTTTCTGCAGGCCGCGCATCAGGGTACCGCGACGCCCGCGCTCGCCGGTTACTTTCTGCAGTTCTTCCGGACGCAGTTTAATTTTGCGCTTGCCGACATGGATAGTCAGCGTGCTTTGCGGTGGCAGGATATACAGATGCGCCAGGCCATCAACCCCTTTCGCGGCATCCGCCGAAGCGATATTGATAATCTTGTTACCCTTACCTTTCGACAGCTGCGGCAGGTCGCTGACCGGGAACATCAGCATCCGGCCCGCGGTGGTGATCGCGAGGAGCATGTCAGATTCGTCTTCGATAACGACCGGCGGCATCACCTGCGCGTTATCCGGAAGCGTGATAACCGCTTTACCGGCACGGTTGCGCGCTACCAGATCGTTAAAGGTGCAGACAAAGCCGTAACCGGCGTCGGATGCCATCAGCAGTTTCTGCTCGTCGCCTTCCATCAGCATATGCTCAACGGTCGCGCCCGGCGGTAACGTCAGTTTACCGGTCAGCGGCTCGCCCTGGCCACGCGCCGACGGCAGCGTGATAGGGTCAATCGCGTAGCTCCGCCCGGTGGTATCAATAAACACCACCGGCTGGTTGCTCTTACCTTTCGCTGAGGACTTCCAGCTGTCACCGGATTTATAGCTCAGCCCCTGGGCGTCGATGTCATGGCCTTTGGCACTGCGAACCCAGCCCATCTGCGACAGCACAATGGTCACCGGCTCAGACGGCAGCATATCGTGCTCGTTCATCGCCTTCGCTTCTTCGCGCTCGCGCAGCGGGGAACGACGGTCATCGCCATAGGCATCGGCATCGGCCTGCAGCTCTTTCTTCAGCAGGGTATTCATTTTGCGCTCAGAGGCGAGGATCGCCTGCAGCTGATCGCGCTCTTTCTCAAGATCGTTCTGCTCGCCGCGGATCTTCATCTCTTCCAGTTTGGCGAGGTGGCGCAGTTTAAGCTCGAGGATCGATTCGGCCTGCGTTTCGCTGATACCAAAGCGCGACATCAGCACCGGCTTCGGCTCATCTTCACTGCGGATGATGTGGATGACTTCGTCGATATTGAGAAACGCAATCAGCAAACCTTCGAGGATATGCAGGCGCTTCAGCACTTTTTCCAGACGATAGTTCAGTCGACGCGTCACCGTGTCGCGACGGAAGGCAAGCCATTCGGTCAGGATCTCAAGCAGGTTTTTCACCGCCGGGCGACCGTCCAGACCAATCATGTTCAGGTTGATACGGTAGCTTTTTTCCAGATCGGTGGTAGCAAACAGGTGGTTCATCACCTGCTCCATATCGACGCGGTTTGAGCGCGGCACAATCACCAGACGAGTCGGGTTTTCGTGGTCTGACTCATCGCGCAGATCGTCCACCATCGGCAGCTTTTTATTGCGCATCTGGCTGGCGATTTGCTCCAGCACCTTCGCGCCGGACACCTGGTGCGGCAGCGCGGTAATAACCACCGCCCCGTCTTCTTTATTCCACACCGCGCGCATGCGCACGGAGCCGCGACCGTTCTGGTAGATTTTGCGAATTTCCGCACGCGGGGTGATGATTTCCGCTTCGGTCGGGTAATCCGGCCCCTGAACGATATCCAGCAGCTCATCGAGCGTGGTCTTCGGTTTTTCAATCAGGGTGATAGCGGCGTTCGCCACTTCGCGCAGGTTGTGCGGGGGAATGTCGGTCGCCATGCCCACCGCGATCCCGGTGGTACCGTTCAGCAGGATGTTTGGCAGACGCGCAGGCAGCATCTTCGGCTCCTGCATCGTACCGTCGAAGTTCGGCACCCAGTCCGCGGTCCCCTGCCCGAGCTCGCCCAGCAGCAATTCGGCATATTTGGACAGACGAGACTCGGTGTAACGCATCGCCGCGAAGGATTTCGGATCGTCCGGTGCCCCCCAGTTCCCCTGGCCATCGACCAGCGGATAACGATAGGAGAACGGCTGTGCCATCAGTACCATCGCTTCATAACAGGCGCTGTCGCCGTGCGGATGGTATTTACCCAGCACGTCACCGACGGTACGGGCAGATTTTTTAAATTTTGCGCTGGCGCTCAGCCCCAGCTCAGACATCGCGTACACGATGCGGCGTTGAACCGGCTTCAGGCCATCGCCAATAAACGGTAGCGCCCTGTCCATGATGACGTACATGGAGTAGTTCAGATACGCATTTTCCGTGAATTCATGTAGCGCAAGGCGCTCTGCCATATCGCTCATTAACTGTGATTCCTTTATTGATGCGCCGGTCTGGTGCAGGCGGCAAAACTACCCGCGATAATACCCTATCTGGCGCGCTGAGTCACAGGGGCGTCTGGCGACAATTTGGCAGGACTCCGGGCCAGGTTTCGCCCGGAGTGGATTTACTTCAGCGGTAAATAAATATCGGTCTGCAGCTCGTGCTCCGCCACGTCATGCACGAAATTCAGGTACTGGAAAAAGACCGGAAAATCGCGGGCCGTTTCACCGCTTTGCGGCAGCCAGTCGCGGAATAAATACCAGACGCTTTGTGAAACCGTATCCAGCGAACCGCTGTGGCGCACTACCGCGCAGCGCCCGGCGGGGATTTCATCATTTACCACCCCAAAGCGATTCTCCGGCACCGGGGCACTTACACTACCGCAAATATCAAAGCGAAACGCTTCGGGCGGCGTGGTTTCCGGATCATCCCAGGCAATGCCGTAGGTCTGGCTTGATGGCACCGGCGATAGTCCGGTGCTTTTACGCCACTGAATAAATATCGCCGCGCTGTCGTTCACCCGCTCGGCGCTGCCGCGATGCGCTATCTTCGCCACCAGCGTACGCGGGAAGTCGATAACCTTAACGTTCATCGAAATTTGCTCCTGAAAAGTATTTTTAGGTACGCGCAGGTGCCACTGCGTCCAGTCCGGCTCAGTGCGGAACTGACGCGGGCTTTTCCCCAGCGCGACTTTGAAGGCGCGGGTGAACGACTCCGGGTTCTGAAACCCGGTATCCAGGGCGATGTCGATGATTTTATCCTGTGGTTTAAACGCCAGCCGCCATGAGGCATGCCGCAGACGCAACCACTGAATGTAGCGGTACAACGGCTGGCCGCTGTACGCCGTAAACTGTCGATGAAAGTGGTATGGCGAGCAGCAGGCGATGCGGCTCAGTTGTTCCAGCGACAGGGGTTCATCAAGGTGGCGGGCAATATAGTCGCAAACATCGCGAAATCGCGCCGCGTACACCGCTTTCAGACTGTCATTCATTACGTCCTCCTGCGGTGTACTTTGTCAGGATCGCGGGGGGCGATCCTGACCGATCTTGCGCAATGTGTTATTTCACTTTGCTAATCTGTTTAACGTCAATCTCAACAGAGTTCCAGTCTTTATCAACTTCACCCTGGATCTCAACCACATCCTGCGGGGTGATGGTCTGACCGTTCCAGCGTTTGTGGTCGATATCTATATTCACCGTGCCGGACGCATCTTTAAAGGTGTATTTATCATCAGAGATGCGCTCCACGATGTTACCACGCAGAGTGACCCAGGTATCGTCGCGCAGACCTTTAGCATTCGCAACCGTGGTGACGCTTCCGCTCGGCCCCTGGAATCCTCCGGCCTGAGTTTGTGTCGTGGTGGTGGTACCAGGTCCGGTAAAACCGCCCTGAGTGTTGGCAGCAAATACCGGTGCAGACATCAGTACCAGAACGGCGGTCAAAGCAGCTACTTTTTTCATTTATCTTCTCCATTGGTATCTCAATGACATCCAGTAAACAGGATAAAACTTAACAACTTCTTAAGGGAGAAAAATATTTAAAAATGCTGTACAGCAGCCATTCTGAAAGGGTTTACTGAGTTTCCCCGGTGGTGATATTGGACTTTATTATGCGCATTCTTTTGGTAGAAGATGACAAGCTCATCGGTGACGGATTAAAGACCGGACTTAGCAAAATGGGCTTCAGTCTGGACTGGTTTACCCGCGGCGATGAAGGGCGCAGCGCACTGTACAGCGCACCTTATGATGCGGTGATTCTTGACCTCTCACTACCGGGTATCGACGGGCTGGACATTCTGCGTGAGTGGCGGGCAAAAGGGCACAGCGAACCGGTGCTGATTTTGACCGCCCGCGATGCGCTCTCGCAGCGCGTGGAAGGATTGCGGCTCGGCGCCGATGATTATCTGTGTAAGCCGTTTGCCCTGATTGAAGTGGCCGCCCGCCTGGAAGCGCTGATTCGCCGCGCCCACGGTCAGTCGAGCAACGTGTTGCAGCACGGTGCCGTCACCCTCGACCCGGGAAAGCTCACCGCCACGCTAAACGATGAGCCCCTTACACTGAAACCGAAAGAGTTCGCCCTGCTGGAGCTTCTGCTGCGCAACGTGGGTCGCGTGCTGCCGCGTAAGCTTATTGAAGAGAAGCTCTACAACTGGGACGACGACGTGTCCAGCAACGCCGTGGAGGTGCACGTCCACCATCTGCGCCGCAAGCTCGGCAGTGATTTTATCCGCACGGTGCACGGCATCGGCTATACCCTGAGTCAATGATAATGCGTTTTCGCCAACTGAGCCTCCGCCTGCGTCTGACGCTGCTGTTTCTGCTGCTGACGCTGGTCGCCTGGGGCAGCGCCAGCCTGATGGCCTGGCACCAGACCTCCAAAAAGCTCGATAAGCTGTTCGATACCCAGCAGATGCTGTTCGCCAAACGCCTGAGCGCCATGCATTTTGCCGATATCACCGCCCTCACCCCACCGCTTCCTGAGCGGAAAAAAATCAAGCACGGTCATCTTGATGATGACGCGCTGGCCTTCGCTATTTTTACCGCCGACGGCAAGCTTGTGTTGCATGACGGCGAGAACGGCCGTGAGATCCCGTACAACTATCGCCGAGAAGGTTTCGACGATGGGCACCTGAAGGACGATGACGACGAGTGGCGCTTCCTGTGGCTCACCACCAGTGACGGCAAGCACCGCATCGTGGTCGGCCAGGAGTGGGATTACCGCCAGGAAATGGCGCTCGATATCATTACGTCGCAGCTGACGCCGTGGCTGATTGCGCTACCGCTGATGCTTCTGCTGTTGTTCTTTTTGCTCAGCCGCGAGCTGGCTCCGCTCAAAAAAATCACCCAGACGCTTCGGGTTCGGGAGCCGGAATCCGCCGACCTGCTGCGTACTGAGGGCGTACCGAGCGAAGTTCGTCCGCTGGTCGAAGCGCTGAACCAGCTCTTTACCCGTACCCACACCATGATGGTACGTGAGCGGCAGTTTACCTCCGACGCGGCCCACGAACTGCGCAGCCCGCTGACCGCGCTGAAGGTGCAAACCGAAGTGGCGCAACTGTCGATGGATGACCCACAGGCGCGCGAGAAGGCGCTGAGCCAGCTGCACACCGGCATTGACCGCGCCTCCCGGCTGGTCGAACAGCTGCTGACGCTTTCCCGCCTCGATTCACTGGAGAACCTCGACGACGTTGCGCCCATCGCCCTTGAAGACTTACTGCAGTCGGCGGTGATCGATGCGTACTATCCGGCGCAGCAGGCGGGAATCGATATCCGCCTGCATCTCGATACCCCCCACGTTGAACGCACCGGGCAGCCGCTGCTGCTGAGCCTGCTGGTGCGTAACCTGCTCGATAACGCCATTCGCTACACG
The DNA here is from genome assembly GCF_000735455.1 of Yokenella regensburgei ATCC 49455. Classification (GTDB taxonomy): domain Bacteria; phylum Pseudomonadota; class Gammaproteobacteria; order Enterobacterales; family Enterobacteriaceae; genus Yokenella; species Yokenella regensburgei. The sequence goes on from NZ_JMPS01000042.1 coordinate 115,484, forward strand.
CCACACGGCAGCCAGATAGACGTCACGCTCAGCAGCGGTCAGTTCAGCGTGCGTGATAATGGCCCTGGAGTGAGCGCCGAGGCGTTGGCAAGGATTGGCGAGCGTTTCTATCGTCCGCCGGGGCAAGATGAAACCGGCAGCGGGCTGGGATTATCTATCGTTCGCCGTATTGCCTTGCTGCACCAGATGTCGGTCAGTTTTGCCAATGCGCCGGAGGGCGGGTTCACCGTCTGCGTGCGCTGGTAAGCGGCAGATTATTGCTCATTTAGCAAAAGACTTTGCACATTTTGCCTGTTCTCTCACATCGTTAGCCCGCGTATTATTGTGGACAAACGCTTATTTTGAGGACATGACATGAGCAACATTCTGATTATTAACGGTGCAAAAAAATTTGCCCACTCTAATGGCCAGCTGAATGACACCCTGACCGAGGTCGCGGATGGCCATCTGCGCGACGCCGGGCATGATGTTAAAATTGTTCGCGCTGACAGCGATTACGATATCAAAGCTGAAGTACAAAACTTCCTATGGGCTGACGTCATCATCTGGCAAATGCCGGGTTGGTGGATGGGTGCGCCATGGACCGTGAAAAAGTACATCGACGATATCTTCACCGAAGGCCATGGTTCACTGTACGCCAGCGACGGTCGCACCCGCTCTGATGCCAACAAAAAATACGGTTCCGGCGGCCTTATCCAGGGCAAAAAATACATGCTGTCTCTCACCTGGAACGCGCCGATGGAAGCCTTTGACGATAAAGCACAGTTCTTCCACGGCGTGGGCGTTGACGGCGTGTATCTGCCGTTCCACAAAGCCAACCAGTTCCTGGGAATGGAAGCGCTGCCAACCTTTATCGTCAACGACGTGATTAAAATGCCTGATGTACCGAGCTATATCGCAGAATATCGCAAGCATCTGACCGCGATTTTTGGTTAACTAGAACTCTAATAACAGAAGGAGTTGAAGGTACCATGTTGACGATCATTGCTGAAATCCGCACCCGTCCTGGCCAACATCACCGCCAGGCTGTGCTGGATGAATTTGCGAAAATTATTCCAACCGTGTTGAAAGAAGAAGGCTGCCACGGCTATGCGCCGCTGGTAGACCATGCCGCTGACGTGAGCTTCCAGGCAACCGCGCCGGACTCCATCGTGATGGTTGAACTGTGGGAAACTGTGGCGCATCTTGAAGCGCATCTGCAGACTCCGCACATGAAAGCGTGGAGCGAAGCGGTGAAAGGCGACGTGCTGGAAACGCACATTCGTATTCTTGAGCAGGGTGTTTAATTCCGCAGGATAAAAACTTGCGTGAGTGAAATGAGGCGGGTAAGCGAAGGCTACCCGCCTTTTGTTGTATTAACCTTCGATATCCGCCAGGTCACCTTTTTCCTGTAACCAGTTACGACGATCTTCCGAACGCTTCTTGGCAAGCAGCATGTCCATCATCGCGGTGGTCTGCTGTTCATCTTCATCAGTAATGATGAGCTGCACCAGACGACGAGTGTTGGGATCAAGCGTGGTTTCGCGCAGCTGCATCGGGTTCATCTCACCCAGACCTTTAAAGCGCTGCACGTTCGGCTTCCCTTTCTTGCGTTTAAGCTGTTCAAGCACGCCGGCTTTTTCTTCTTCCGTCAGCGCGTAGTACACCTCTTTACCGAGATCGATACGGTAGAGCGGCGGCAGCGCCACGTACACATGCCCCTGTTTCACCAGGGTACGGAAGTGTTTCACAAACAGCGCGCACAGAAGCGTGGCGATGTGCAGGCCATCGGAGTCCGCATCCGCCAGGATACAGATCTTGCCGTAGCGCAGCTGGCTGAGATCGTCACTGTCCGGATCGATGCCGATCGCCACCGAGATATCGTGTACTTCCTGCGAGGCCAGAACTTCGTCGGAGGAAACTTCCCAGGTGTTAAGGATCTTACCTTTGAGCGGCATGATCGCCTGATACTCACGATCGCGCGCCTGTTTGGCGGATCCGCCCGCCGAGTCACCTTCTACGAGGAACAGTTCGGTGCGATTGAGATCCTGAGCGGTACAGTCGGCCAGTTTCCCGGGCAGCGCCGGACCGCTGGTCAGTTTTTTACGTACCACTTTTTTCGCCGCGCGCAGACGACGCTGGGCGCTGGAAATCGCCATTTCGGCCAGCAGTTCTGCCGCCTGGACGTTCTGGTTCAGCCACAGGCTGAAGGCATCTTTCACCACGCCGGAAACGAATGCCGCACACTGACGCGAAGAGAGACGCTCTTTGGTCTGGCCGGCAAACTGCGGATCCTGCATTTTGACTGACAGCACGTAGGCACAGCGATCCCAGATATCCTCCGCCGAGAGCTTCACGCCGCGCGGCAGAATATTGCGGTACTCGCAGAACTCGCGCATCGCGTCGAGCAAGCCCTGGCGCAGACCGTTAACGTGCGTACCACCCTGCATCGTCGGGATCAGGTTCACATAGCTTTCGGTAAGCAGTTCACCGCCTTCCGGCAGCCACAGCAGCGCCCAGTCAACGGCCTCGGTATCGCCCTCAAAATTGCCGACGAACGGCTTCTCAGGCAGCAGCGGCAGACCGTTAACCGCTTCGCACAGATAGTCGTTCAGGCCATCTTCGTAGCGCCAGGTCTGCTCGGTATTGTTAACTTTGTCTTTAAAAACAATCTCAACGCCCGGGCACAACACCGCTTTGGCTTTCAGCAAGTGAGTGAGTCGGGAAACGGAGAAACGCGGGCTGTCGAAGAAACTTTCGTCCGGCCAGAAGTGCACGCTGGTACCGGTATTGCGTTTACCGCAGGTACCGACCACCTGCAAATCTTCCACTTTATCGCCGTTCTCAAAGGCGATGCTGTAGACCTGGGCATCACGTCGAACCGTAACTTCAACCCGTTTTGACAGGGCGTTAACGACAGAGATCCCAACGCCGTGAAGACCACCGGAGAACTGATAGTTCTTGTTCGAGAATTTGCCGCCCGCATGCAGACGACAGAGGATCAGCTCAACCGCCGGGACGCCTTCTTCCGGATGGATATCCACCGGCATACCGCGACCGTCATCAATGACTTCCAGCGATTGATCGGCATGCAGGATAACTTCCACGCGTTTTGCGTGGCCCGCCAGCGCTTCGTCCACGCTGTTATCAATGACTTCCTGGCCCAGATGGTTAGGGCGAGTCGTGTCAGTATACATTCCCGGGCGGCGGCGAACCGGCTCAAGCCCGGTGAGTACCTCAATGGCATCAGCGTTATATGAAGATTGCGTCATGGTCTGTTCGTAGGTCGAAGGGTGGCTCAAGGCAAACCCAGAAAATTGATAATCTGTGTGAAGTGATCTTCAAAGCCGATAAATGCGTGATTTCCGCCCTCCTCCACCGTCTGGCGGCAGGAGGCGTAGTATGCCACCGCCTGTCGGTAATCAAGCACTTCATCGCCCGTTTGCTGGAGTAACCAGATGAGATCGGGTGATTCCAGCGGGTCGATCTGCATCACTTTGAGATCGTAAATATGGCGTGACTCTAGCACATATTGTTCCCCGGTGTAGGGATTCTCGTTGTGCCCAAGATAGTTCTGCAGCAGTTCAAACGGTCGCACAGCCGGGTTCACCACCACCGCTGGCAACATAAAACACTGAGAGAGCCAGGTGGCGTAGTAGCCACCCAGCGAAGATCCAACCACCGCCAGCGGCTCACCGCCGCGTGCCAGCACCAGACTCTCGAGCAGCTCTGCCGCCTGCGCCGGAAAAGCCGGAAGCTGCGGCACCAGCATGGTGATGTCAGGGTGATGCTGCGCCAGCCACTGCTTCATCGCAGTCGCCTTCGCTGAGCGAGGTGAGCTGTTAAATCCGTGCAAATAGAGAAGCGTGGACATCAGTAGCCTTCTGAAGCGGTATCAGGGCGGAACTTGGCGCTTTCGAGGCGGCAAACTTCCGTGGTCAACGTGCCATCGGCATGCAGCTCAATCCAGCGCCAGCCTGGCCCGATGGTGTCCAGGGTGAAGTTCGCGCAGTGCGGTTTGAACTGTACGCAGGTGGAAGGCGTTGCCATCATTCGGCGACCGTTCCAGTCGACATCCATCTCCTGATGAATATGCCCACACAGCAGATTCTTCACCCGTGGGAACTTCGCCAGCACGCGATCGAGCGCTGCCGAGTTACGCAGGCTGTGCTGATCGAGCCAGCTGCAACCGGCCGGAAGCGGATGATGATGTAACAGCAGAAGCGTATAGCGCTCCGGAGCCTCAGCCAGTTTGTTCTCCAGCCACTCCAGTTGGAACTCGCTCAGCTCACCGTGCGGCACGCCGAAAACCTGACTGTCGAGCAGCAGGATCTGCCAGTTATCACCAATAAGGGCGCGCTTGGCCGGAGAGATACCAGCATCCTGCAGGGTGCTGTACATTGCCGGCTGAAAATCATGATTGCCCGGTAGCCAGACGCAGGGCGCAGCGAAGCTCGCGATACCCTCAGCAAAGTGCTGATAGGCCGCGGTAGAATGATCTTGTGCTAAATCGCCTGTTGCCACAATCAGGTCACACTCACGCTTCGAGGCTCGGATGGCTTCCAGCACCGCCTGGTAACTTTCCCAGGTGTTAACCCCTAACAGCGTTTCATGTTTCTCTGCAAACAGGTGAGTATCAGTTATTTGTAATATCCTGACCCTGGCTCCACCAGCCAAAGGTAGGTTTAACAGGCTTTCCAAATGGTGTCCTTAGGTACTAGTAAACCGGAATCGCCATCGCTCCATGTGCAAAACAGTATCTCAGCCAGTCCGCGAGGAACTGGTTAATTTGATGCTTTTCGTCGCGTTGATGCAACTTTTTATTCGGGTAATCATACCGCGCTTTGAAGCGAAAGATCTGCTGACTTGAACACACTTCAGCCACCATCGCATCGTGATATAACCGCACGGTCATTGACGGCAGGCTCCAGTAGCTCACTGCCGGCACCGTCTGTTCTATTTCCACCAACGTAGTGTAGCGGGTGGACTCGGTTATTGTTAACCGGTACTGCGCACTGCCCACCTGGTAGCTCACCGTGTCGCCGGGTGCATCGGTTCGAGGCAGCAGGCGTCGCAGCTGCGCGAAGTTAGTTTCGCACAGGCGCATCATTTCTGGGAAGTCAGGTGTGTAACGCTTCATTTTTTCCACTCGTGTCGTAAGTCTTGATAATGCAGCTGGAGCCATTGCAGAGCGATGACAGAGGCTGCGTTGTCGATTAACCCCTCTTCAACCCACTGGTAAGCCTGCTCCCGACTCACCACATGAACACGAATGTCTTCGTTTTCATCTGCCAGACCGTGGATCCCGCTTGCGGTCGCGGCGTCCACTTCACCCACTAAAATTGACAGGCGCTCGCTGGTCCCGCCCGGGCTTGCCAGATAACTTAACACAGGACGGGTACGTCCGACGTCAAGTCCGGCCTCTTCCATCGCTTCGCGACGCGCGACGTCCTCAACGCTCTCGCCCTCTTCAATCATTCCGGCAACCATCTCCAGCAACCACGGGCTAGAGCTGGTGTCATACGCCGCAATGCGAATCTGCTCCACCAGCACGACTTCATCGCGCACTGGGTCAAAGGGTAGCAAGACCGCCGCATGTCCGCGCTCAAAAATTTCGCGTCTGACTTCGCCGCTCATTTCGCCGTTAAACAAACGGTGGCGAAAGCGATATAAATCAAGTGAAAAAAAACCACGATATAGTGATTCACGTGCAATAATTTCTACATCATTTTTGGAGAAGGTCACGGCCTGCTCGGAAGGCTTTGTCATTATTGAGTCCTGCTAGCAATAGTGATGAAATTATGGAATTCAAGCCAGATTGGCTACTGTTTTACCAACGGTATGATAGATTGGTGCAAATTAACGCCAGATGGCACGATACGCCAACTTTTTAGACTGGCAGACTCTGGTACAATCGGCGAATGTTTTCGAATTAGATCAGCGCTAAGTGCTTCACAACAAGGAATGCAAATGAAGAAATTGCTCCCTATCCTTATCGGCCTGAGCCTCGTAGGGTTCAGTTCCATGAGTCAGGCAGAGAACCTGCTGCAGATTTATCAGCAGGCGCGTTCAAGCAACCCGGACCTGCGTAAGTCCGCCGCCGATCGCGATGCAGCATTTGAGAAGATCAACGAAGCGCGCAGCCCATTACTGCCGCAGCTGGGATTAGGTGCTGATTATACCTACAGCAACGGCTATCGCGATAATAACGGGATTAACTCCAACACCACCAGCGGATCGCTGACCCTGACGCAGACCATTTTTGATATGTCAAAATGGCGTGCGCTGACGTTGCAGGAAAAAACGGCCGGTATTCAGGATGTCACCTATCAGACCGATCAGCAGACCCTGATTCTGAACAGCGCCACGGCTTACTTCAACGTGCTGAGCGCGATTGATGCGCTCTCCTACACCGAAGCGCAGAAACAGGCGGTATACCGTCAGTTAGATCAGACAACTCAACGCTTTAACGTGGGCCTGGTTGCCATTACCGACGTGCAGAACGCCCGTTCACAGTACGATACCGTACTGGCAAACGAAGTGACCGCTCGTAACAACCTGGATAACGCAGTAGAACAACTGCGTCAGGTAACCGGTAACTACTACCCGGAACTGGCCTCGCTAAACGTGGGCAACTTCAAAACCGACAAACCACAGCCGGTGAACGCCCTGCTGAAAGAAGCGGAAAACCGTAACCTGTCGCTGCTGCAGGCTCGTCTGAGCCAGGATCTGGCACGTGAACAGATTCGCTACGCAGAAACCGGCCATATGCCAACCGTCGGGTTAACGGCATCTACCGGTGTCACCGACAACAAATATAACGGTAGCAACGCCACTGGCACCCAGTACACCGACCGTACTATTGGTCAGAACCAGATTGGCCTGAACTTCAGCCTGCCGTTGTATAGCGGTGGTTCTGTTACTTCTCAGGTCAAACAGGCGCAGTACAACTTTGTTGGTGCCAGCGAGCAGCTGGAAAGCGCGCACCGTAGCGTCGTACAGACCGTGCGTTCCTCCTTCAACAACATCAACGCCTCTATCAGCAGCATCAACGCCTACAAACAGGCCGTTGTCTCTGCTCAGAGCTCTTTAGACGCGATGGAAGCCGGTTACTCGGTGGGTACTCGTACCATTGTTGATGTGCTGGATGCCACCACCACCCTGTACAACGCCAAACAGCAGCTCTCCAGCGCCCGTTACAGCTACCTGATTAACCAGCTGAATATCAAATCTGCGCTCGGTACGCTGAATGAGCAGGATCTGGTTGCCCTGAACAACGCGCTGGGTAAACCGGTATCCACCACGGCTGATACCGTGGCACCGGAAAACCCGCAGCAGGACGCCAGCGCTGACGGCTACACCGCCAATAGCGCGGCACCGGCCGCACAGCCTGCTTCAGCTCGCACCAGCACGACCAGCAGCAGTAAAGGTACGAATCCGTTCCGTAACTAATGCTATTAGCCCGGTGCATTCTGCACCGGGCTAAAAATAAACGTAAGGCAACGTAAAGATCCCCTTCCCACCGCCCCCATCGCTTCAATTTCGACCACTCATCCTCTATCCTGAGCACTAACCTACTGGGTCCAGGAAGAAAATAATGAAACGGACAAAATCGATTAATCACGCCTCGTTCCGAAAGAACTGGGGTGCGCGTCATCTGACGCCCGTAGCGCTCGCCATTACTGCGGTGTTTATGCTCGCAGGCTGTGAAAAAACCGACGAAACGGTCTCCATGTATCAGAACGCGGACGACTGCTCGACGGCCAACCCGGGTAAAAGCGCAGAATGTACCACCGCCTACAACAACGCGATGAAAGAAGCGCAGCGTACTGCTCCGAAATATGCCTCCCGTGAAGACTGCGTGGCGGAATTTGGTGAAGGCCAGTGCCAGCAGGCTCCGGCACAGGCAGGCATGGCACCGGAAAACCAGGCGCAAGCTCAGAGCAGCGGTAGCTTCTGGATGCCGCTGATGGCAGGCTACATGATGGGTCGCCTGATGGGCGGCGGCATGAACCAGCAGCCGCTGTTTACCTCAAAAAACCCGGCAAGCCCGGCCTACGGTAAGTACACCGACGCCGGTGGTAAAAACTACGGTGCTGCCCAGCCAGGCCGTACCATGACTGTGCCGAAATCCGCCATGGCGCCGAAACCAGCTACCACCAGCACCGTCACCCGCGGCGGCTTTGGTGAGTCTGTCGCTAAACAGAACACCATGCAGCGTAGCGCCGCTGGCACTTCCTCCACTCGTTCGATGGGCGGCTAAGCAGTATGGAAAGAGTCAGCATTAGCGAACGTCCGGACTGGCGCGAAAAAGCCACCGAGTACGGTTTCAATTTTCACACCATGTATGGCGAACCGTACTGGTGTGAAGATGCTTTTTACAAACTCACTCTGGCACAGGTTGATAAGCTGGAAGATGTGACGGCTGAGCTGCACCAGATGTGCCTGCAGGTTGTGGCTAAGGTTATCGACAGCGACGAGCTGATGACCAAATTCCGCATCCCAAAACACACCTGGGGTTTTGTCCGCCAGTCGTGGAAAACCAACCAACCGTCGCTCTACTCGCGTCTGGATCTGGCCTGGGACGGCATCGGTGAACCTAAGCTTCTGGAAAATAATGCCGACACCCCGACCTCGCTGTACGAAGCGGCGTTCTTCCAGTGGATCTGGCTCGAAGATCAAATGAATGCGGGCAACCTGCCCGCAGGCAGCGATCAGTTCAACAGCCTGCAGGAAAAGCTGATCGAGCGCTTCAACGAACTGCGCGAGCAGTTTGGTTTCCAGTATCTGCATTTAGCCTGCTGCCGCGATACCGTTGAAGATCGCGGTACCGTGCAGTATCTGCAGGACTGCGCCGCGGAAGCGGGTATTGCCACCGAATTCCTGTTTATGGAAGATATTGGTCTGGGCGAGAAAGGCCAGTTTACCGATCTGCAGGATCAGGTTATCGGTAACCTGTTCAAGCTCTACCCGTGGGAATTCATGCTGCGCGAGATGTTCTCTACCAAGCTTGAAGACGCGGGGGTGCGCTGGCTGGAGCCTGCCTGGAAGAGCATTATCTCCAACAAAGCATTGCTGCCGATGCTGTGGGAGATGTTCCCGAACCACCCGAACCTGCTGCCGGCATACTTTGCCGAAGACAATTATCCGCCAATGGATAAGTATGTCATGAAGCCGGTCTTCTCCCGCGAAGGCGCTAACGTCTCTATCGTTGAAGACGGTAAAGTGGTTGAGGCGGTGGAAGGCCCGTACGGCGAAGAAGGCATGATTGTGCAACAGTTCTGGCAGTTGCCAAAATTTGGCGACAGCTACACGCTGATCGGCAGCTGGCTCATCAACGACCAGCCAGCCGGGATCGGGATCCGTGAGGACAGAGCGCTGATCACTCAGGATCTGTCACGCTTCTATCCTCACGTTTTCGTCGAGTAACCGTCAGCCAATTTGCACTGACAGCATACTTAATGAGCCCATTTCGATCCCGTCTACCGGGATAGTGATGGGCTCTTTGCCATCCCATGCCCCCAGAACATACAGCAGCGGCAGGAAGTGGTCCGGCGTCGGGTTCGACAGCGAGCCACCTTCATGCGCCAGATAGTTCACCAGCGGGTGCGCTTCCGTCGGTCCCTGCCAGTCGAGATTGGCTTTCACGTAGTCGTTAAACGATGTTGCCCACGGATACGGCGTGTTTTCCCCGTGCCAGCGCGCGGTACGCAGGTTATGCACCACGTTGCCGCTGGCAACGAGCATAATGCCCTCATCACGAAGCGAGGCGAGCTTACGCCCGATCTCCATGTGCCAGGCCGCCGGTTTGGTACTGTCGATACTGAGCTGCACCATCGGGATATCCGCCTGCGGATACATTTTTATCAGCACGCCCCAGGAGCCGTGGTCAAAACCCCAGGCTTCTTTATCCAGCGCTACCGGAACCGGAGACAGTAGCTCAACTAAGCGCCCGGCAAGTTCCGGAGAGCCCGGAGCCGGATAGTGCGTGTCGTACAACGCCTGCGGGAATCCACCGAAATCATGAATCGTTTTCGGGGTTTCCATCGCGGTAACGCCGGTGCCACGGGTAAACCAGTGTGCAGAAATCACCACAATCGCTTTCGGACGCGGCAGCGTCTCTCCCAGATGTTGCCAGGCGCGGGTATAGATATTGTCTTCCAGCACGTTCATCGGGCTACCGTGACCTAAAAACAGCGCTGGCATGCGGGTAAGAGACATGATGTTATCCTTAGAGGGATGATAATTAAGGTATGCAGCAACATTACCCCTTTTTCCACCCGGATAAACTCAGATAAGCATGATGAAGTTAATCAGAAAATTTGAACGAAGTGAGGCGATGCGAAGAAAAACGCCGGGTTATTCCCGGCGTTATTAGTCATACTCAGCTGGCTTTACGCTCATGCTTTTGGCGGTACTGCACCAGATCTTCAATAGTGACGACCGGCATATTGTGCTCGCCTGCAAACTTGATGCACTCCGGCGCGCGCGCCATGGTGCCATCGTCGTTAGTCAGTTCACACAGGACACCTGCTGGTTTAAAACCAGCCAGCGTCACCAGATCGATAGTGGCTTCGGTGTGACCACCGCGGGTCAGTACGCCACCCGGCTGCGCGCGCAGCGGGAACACGTGGCCAGGACGATGCAGATCGGAGGGTTTCGCGCCGTCGGCGATAGCTGCACGTACCGTGGTAACACGGTCAGCGGCTGAAACACCGGTGGTGACACCGTGAGCGGCTTCGATAGTTACCGTGAAGCCGGTTCCGAAGGCGCTGGTGTTGTTTTCCACCATCATCGGCAGCTCAAGCTGCTTACGGCGTTCTTCGGTCAGGCACAGGCAAACAATACCGCTGCCGTGGCGGATAGTCAGCGCCATCTGCTCAACGGTCATGGTTTCAGCGGCGAAAATCATGTCGCCTTCGTTTTCACGGTCTTCGTCATCCAGCACCATTACGCCGCGGCCTTCGCGCAACGCAGCCAGTGCCTGTTCTACACGTTCGAATGGAGTACCAAAAGAGGAAAGTAGCGTCTGATTCATGGTAATAAAAACCTCATTAAAATTGTGGTTACCAGAATCAGGGCAGTCTTAGGAGTACCGTATAAGCGGCAAAAAAATAACGTGAGCGGGCCTCTGCCCGACTGGATCGTTACTCTCTCCCATCCGGACTTTAACCGTCGGCCCCGGAATTACACCGGATCTGCTGACCTTCAGGCGTTAGCCTGAAGCGCTCGCGGGCTTTCAGCATCAGCTGATTTACCGCCGGTGGGGAATTTCGCCCCGCCCTGAGAATAAGCGAGATAACTATAACGCCATTGACTATCCTGGGCAATGGATCAACCGCAAACATTTCTGGTTTATCGACCGACGCTCAGGCACTACAATGAACGTCAGAACAGAGAAACCCAGGGAAACGAAGATGATTGACCCGAAAAAAATTGAACAAATCGCCCGCCAGGTTCACGAATCGATGCCAAAAGGCCTTCGTGATTTCGGTGACGATGTAGAGAAGAAAATACGTCAGGTGCTTCAGTCTCAGTTGACCCGTCTTGATCTGGTCAGCCGTGAAGAGTTCGACGTACAAACCCAGGTGCTGCTGCGTACGCGTGAGAAGTTAGCTTTGCTGGAACAGCGTATGAGCGAACTGGAAAACCGCAGTGCGGCGGTAACACCAGCGCCAGCTATCCCGCCGGTGGAAAATCAGGACTAAAAACAGCAACGGGCCATCAGGCCCGTTGTCATTTCAGGAAAGCATTATGTCGTGTAAAGCCGCTTAGTGCTCCAGCTCCAGCGCCCTGGCATTCCGCGCCTGCTGGCAATAGAGCTCATAGCGTTTGCAGAACCAGTGCCGATGTTCATCGTCCATATTACCGGTCACGGCTTCAATGTTAACAGACTGCCCTTGTGCGGCCATTCTGGCGAAGCTGCGCGCCAGGAAATCAAAATTATTCATAGAATAGATATCGCTGTGCTTCATCCGCATACTCCTTCAGTCATACAAGTTCTGAAACTGCTGTAAGCTTTATCTACTCTAAGTATTTCTCTATATCCTCAAAATGGATGAGCGAAAAGTGCGCAATTACTGATTAAAAATTGCGCTGAATCATAAATGATATCCTTTCGCCAAAAATGCATAAAAAAACCCCGGGGCACCAGGCTCCGGGGTTCGTTTTCAACAACGTTGAGTAAGGTTACTGGCCGCTGTCTTTCTGGATCTTCTTGATGATGTTGGTCGTAGAGCACCCATCTTCAAAGTTGAGAACCATCACTTCACCGCCGTTGGCCCAGACCTCTTCGCTACCGGCAATTTGGTCCGGCTTGTAGTCACCGCCTTTGACCAGCAGGTCCGGCAGGACACCAGCAATCAGACGCTGCGGGGTGTCTTCCTCGAACGAAACCACCCAGTCGACAGACTCCAGCGCACCGAGCACAATCATGCGCTGCTCCAGCGGGTTCACCGGACGAGTTTCCCCTTTCAGGCGTTTGGTTGAAGCGTCGCTGTTGACCGCCACAATCAGACGGTCGCCGAGCTTACGCGCGTTGGCGAGATAGGAAACATGGCCAGCATGGAGAATGTCGAATACGCCGTTAGTCATCACCACTTTCTCACCACGCTTGCGCGCGGCAGCAACGGCAAGCTTAAGCTCTGCTTCGCTCATCACACCAAAGCCGGTGTCCGCACGACCGCGCACTGCGTTTTCCAGCTCAATCGGAGATACGGTAGAGGTACCGAGCTTACCTACCACGACACCCGCCGCCGCGTTCGCGAAGAAGCAGGCTTCTTCCAGCGAGTCACCGGACGCGAGCGTCGCCGCCAGCACGCCAATCACCGTATCACCAGCACCGGTGACGTCATACACTTCCTGCGCCTGCGTCGGCATATGCAGCGGCGGTTTGCCCGGCTGCAGCAGGGTCATCCCTTGCTCAGAACGAGTCACCAGCAGTGCAGACAGCTCAATATCAGCGATCAGCTTCATGCCACGCTCAACAATCTGCGCTTCATCTTTGCACTTGCCAACAACGGCCTCGAACTCAGACAGGTTCGGGGTCAGGAGCGTCGCACCGCGGTAGCGTTCAAACTCAGAACCTTTCGGGTCGATAAGCACCGGCACTCCGGCTTTACGCGCCAGTTGAATCATCGCCTGCACGCTGGAAAGCGCTCCTTTACCGTAGTCAGAGAGCACCAATGCACCGATGTTACCCAGCGCCTGCTGAATACGTTCATGCATCGGCTGCGGATCAACGTCAGCAAAGCCTTCCTCAAAATCGAGACGGATCAGCTGCTGGTTACGAGAAAGTACGCGCAGTTTGGTGATAGTCGGGTGTGTCGGAACGGTAACAAAATCGCACTTCACGTTGACGTCAGCCAGCGCTTTGCTCAGCGCTCGCGCGGCATCATCAATCCCGGTGAGACCCACCAGACGCGCGGTTGCGCCCAGTGAAGCAATGTTCATCGCCACGTTCGCCGCACCACCTGGACGCTCTTCAATACTGTCCACCTTAACAACCGGAACCGGGGCTTCCGGCGAAATACGGCTGGTCGGTCCATACCAGTAACGATCCAGCATCACATCACCAACGACCATGACGCCTGCACGTTCAAACCCTGGCAGCGTTACTTTCATTCCAGACTCCTGAAACATTCATAATTTGCGCGCGATGATATCACAATTATTTTGCCGCGCGCGATTCCACCAGCCACTTCTGCCAGCTGGAGCTTACCTGGTGGCGTTCCTCAGCAAAGGCATCCAGCGCCAGATGGCCTGGTGCCTCCTGTAACGCCAGATGGTGCAACTCATCACGCAGCGTGGTGTAGGCGCGGGTCAACGCCATCGCTTCTGACTCTTCCATGATGTCGTTTTGCGCCAGCAGCTCAAGGATGCGCACATTATCCGACCAGCGGGTCAGCTTCGGCTTTTCATGCGCATAGTGCAGCACCAGATACTGCGTAATAAACTCAATATCGGTAATTCCTCCGGCATCCGCTTTAATATCAAAGCGGTCGCGATGCTTATTACCCAGGTGAGCACGCATTTTTTCGCGCATTTCGCGCACATCGGTCTGCAGTTTATTGCCGTCACGTGGAGTCGTCAGCACGGTTTTGCGAATAGCATCAAACTGCTTTTGCAACGCCGGATCGCCGTATACCACACGGGCGCGCACCAGCGCCTGATGCTCCCAGGTCCAGGCCTCATTTTGCTGATAATCCGCAAAAGCGTCCGCGGTAGTCACCAGCATGCCCGCAGCACCGGAAGGACGTAAGCGAGCATCCACTTCGTACAGAATGCCCGACGACGTGCGGGTGCTGAACAAATGCATAATGCGCTGTGCCAGACGCAGGTAGAACTGACGCCCATCGATTTCGCGATCGCCGTCGGTCATCACCTCTGCCGGGCAGTCATGGAGAAACACCAGGTCAAGATCGGAACTGTAGCCGAGCTCCCAACCGCCGAGTTTGCCATAGCCCACCACTGCAAAGCCTTTGCCTTCGCGATCGTGTAAATGGGTTGGCTGACCGTAGCGCGCCACCATCTGTACCCACGCCTGCTGGACAACGGCATCAATGATAGCTTCGGCAAGCCAGGTTAAGTGATCGCTCACTTTCATCACCGGCAGCGTACCGGCAATATCTGCCGCCGCCACGCGCAGCAGCTGCGCCTGTTTAAACTGGCGCAACGCCTCCAGTTGCTGTTCTTCGTCTTCTTCCGGCACCCGCAGCAAATACTGACGCAGCTCGTCGCGATAGGCGTCGGTGGCGGTCGGCTGGTACAGCGTCGCCGGGTCGAGCAGCTCATCGAGCAGCAGCGGATAACGGGCGAGCTGGCTTGCCACCATCGGTGAAGCGGCACAGAGCGTAATCAGGTGCTTGAGTGCCCCCGGGAATTCACTCAGCAATTCCAGATAAGTGGTTCGGGTGGCAATACCGGTGAGCAACGGGGCAATACGTGCCAGCGGTACCGGGGCGTCGGCACGGCTGCAAATCTCACTCAGCAGATGCGGCATCAGTTGATCGAGAACCTGGCGGCCACGCGGCCCGATGCTACGCCTGTCGAGTTCTTTACGGAAATCAGCGATCAGCACCAGTACCTGATGACGGTCATCGTCCGAGAGGTGTGCCAGCACCGGCGTAGTATCATCCTCCTGCAGCGCATCCTGCCACAACTCGCGCCAGTAGCCGGAGATCTCTTCCTCCTGCGAGGGGGTCTCGTCGTCGCCAATAAGTTCGTTGAAAACCCGGCGCACGCCCGCCATTAGCTCTGCCAGTTCGTTTTCAAGCGCAGACCAGTCGGCGAACTGCATTCCCCACGCCAGACGCGCGCGGTTAAGCTCATCCTGCGGCAGCGTCTGGGTTTGCTCGTCGTTAATGCTTTGCAGCAGATTTTCCAGACGGCGCAAGAACAGGTACGCCGAGCGCAGACGCTCTGCATCGCCTTCCGGCAACAGATGCAGTGCGTCGATAGCCGCAAGCGTCGGCAGTAGTGAACGCGACTGCAGCGACGGCTCGCGTCCGCCACGGATCAGTTGAAAGACCTGCACAATAAATTCAATTTCGCGGATCCCGCCCGCACCAAGCTTAATGTTGTCTTTAAGCCCCCGGCGGCGTACTTCACGGGCGATCATCCCTTTCATATTACGCAGCGACTGGATCACGCTGAAATCAATATAACGACGGAAAACGAACGGACGCAGCATCGCGCGCAGCTCGCCCGCAAAGACATCGTCGTTGTCACCCATGATCCGCGCCTTCACCATCGCGTAGCGCTCCCAGTCACGCCCCTGCTCCTGGTAGTAGTCTTCCAGGGCGGCAAAACTCAGCACCAGCGGGCCGCTGTCGCCAAAGGGGCGCAGGCGCATATCAACGCGATACACAAAGCCATCCTGGGTCGGCTGGTCGAGAACCTTGATAAGCCGCTGCCCCATGCGGGTGAAGAACTGGGCGTTATCGAGCTCGCGGCGACCGCCACGGGTTGAACCGTGCTCCGGCCAGGCAAAAATCAGATCGATATCAGAGGAAAAGTTGAGCTCCCCGCCGCCGAGTTTGCCCATTCCGAGGATAAGCAGCGGCTGCGGCACCCCTTCCACACTGCAAGGCGTACCCCATTCACGACAGCAGGCGTCATACAGCCAGTCGCGGGCGGCAACGATAAGCGTCTCTGCCAGCACGCTCAGCTGACGCAAGGTACTCTCTTCGCTAACAAGTCGCAGCGTTTGCGCCCAGGCAATACGCACCATCACCCGACGCCGGAACAGACGCAGCGCGCGCATCAGCGCCGCTTCATCCTGCACTTCAGCAAGCTGCTCCCGAAGCCAGGTAACATAGTGCTGCTCCTCGCCATCCACCGGCGGCGCGCCCTCAAGCTCCGTGAGCCATTCGGGATGCGCGCACAGACTGCCCTGTACAAAATCACTGAAAACCAGCACCGCCTGCGCGGACTCGCTCAGGGCTGTGGTCGGGAAATCATCCGGCAGTCTGTCCACAACCGTCTGCCAGTGCTGCTGTAACTGCGAAGAAAGCGGCATCATAAGGAGTATCCTTTGCCTGAGTTATCGTTTTCCGCTGTGTAACCAGAATGGCTCGGCGTTAAGCGCCGAATTGCGGAAGATTTCAATTTCATACTGCTGGCGGGTCGCAATCGCATGGCGCAGCCCCTGCCACTCTTCCAGCCAGCGCTGGGTTGCGGCGGTATCGTAATAACCGGCCAGTAGCAGAACGCTGTCAATCTCACGCGACAGACGCGGAAGCTGGTCGGCGTAGGCATCTCCCAGCGGGTGCATAAAGGTTTTACGCAGTTCAGCCGCCACGCGGGAGAGCTGGATATCGGCAAAACGCTTGAGCGAATCGGCCAGCTTGCTCTGCCCTTTGGCATCAACAAACGTGCGCCAGCCGCGGGTCACCAGCCATTCGGTAAGCGCCAGCTTCGCCTGCGCTGTTTTCGTATCACAGGCCGCCGTTTCAGCGGAAATATCGGATGCCAGCGTCGCTTCAACCTGGGTCAACAAATCGCGCAGGTGAGCGCTTGCTTTGCGTGGCACCAGCCCGCCGAACAGGGTCAGTGTGTGGCGAATCAGCGCAATGGCGTTCTGGATCTCCGGGCGCGCGTCGGCGTTACCACGGATCCACAGCTCTTCATGATACTGCCAGTGGGCCAGCGCCTTCTCGAGTGCGGTTTCCATCCCCTGCTCTACGCTTGCCTTCGCCGGTACGCGCAGCACATCGAGCGGTTTCACCTCACGCGGGGCGTTCCCCTGCGCCAGGTGATAACCCCGCGCGGCTTTACTGAGGCTTCCCTGACGCAGCACACCCAGCGCCACCAGCTGTCGCGAGAGCTTCAGGACATCTTCTGTACGTCCGGACATCAGCTCCAGTTCGAGCTCGCAGATAGCCTCCTGATACTCACCCGCTTTGACTTCACCAAGATCCAGGGCGATTTCAATGCGGCTCTCCCCTTCATTGACCCACCACTTTTCGCGGGCAAAATCAGTGCTGAAAAGCGGCTGCACACGCCTGGCAAGCTCGGCAGGTAATTCCCCCTGCGGCCAGACTTCAGCCGGGAGCTTTTCCAGCGCCAGTTCGGGTTTGTCGAGGTCAATATTGTATTCCGGACGCTGATGCAGGCCGCCCACGACGCGACCCGCAATCTTCATGGTCATTTCGTAGCGCTCGCCTTCGCCGCGAATGCGCAGACCCATATCGTGGCGACGCAGCCAGTTGTCCGGGGTTTCGTAATAGATATTGAGGAGCTGAGCGGCATCCTGATGCTCTTGCGTCAGGGTGTTGAGATGCTGGCGCAGCGCCGTGATGCCGTCGTGATTGATGATAAATTTGAGTTCGATTTCTTGAGCCATGACTGAATTCTTATGGTTAGGTTGCCCCAAAATGTCGCTGCAGCGAACTTACAGCGATCTTTTTTGTCAGTAGATAGTATTTTGCGGCAAATTGCCATGCAACGCGCAGTTTGACGGGCATAAAAGTTTGAATGCCCCGCCAGCACCTCCTGGATGATTCCGATTGATGCAGAATGCTTTGCGTCGTCAGACTGTTGCCACTACTATCGTTCCACTTTTATGACAAAAACGATGACCTGATGCGAAAATTACGCCTGATTGGACTAACTTTACTCGCGCTTAGCGTTTCTGCCGGGGTACACGCCGAAGAGAAACGTTATGTTTCTGATGAACTCAACACCTGGGTACGTTCTGGTCCCGGTGACAATTATCGTCTCGTGGGCACGATTAATGCCGGCGAGCAGGTGGCTCTGCTGCAAACTGACAGCAACACCAACTACGCCCAGGTTCGCGACGGCAACGGCCGTACCGCGTGGATCCCGTTAAAAGAACTCAGCAACGAACCCAGCCTGCGCACCCGCGTACCAGACCTGGAAAACCAGGTAAAAACGCTGACCGACAAGCTGAACAATATTGACGCAACCTGGAACCAGCGCACTGCCGATATGCAGAAAAAGGTTTCTGGTAGCGATAACGAAATCAACGGTCTGAAAGAAGAGAATCAAAAGCTTAAAAACCAGCTCATCGTGGCGCAGAAAAAAGTGAACGCCGCGAACCTGCAGCTGGATGACAAACAGCGCACCATCATCATGCAGTGGTTTATGTATGGCGGCGGCGTACTGGGCGTGGGCCTGATTCTTGGACTGGTGCTGCCGCATCTGATCCCGAGCCGCAAACGCAAAGACCGCTGGATGAACTAAGCCTGAATAGCCATCTCCTCTACACTTACGTATTATCGTGAATGAAAACGATTTTAGTTGAGGGTAATGCAGGTGAAGAGTTATCTGGTCGGCGGTGCCGTACGTGATGCGTTATTAGGGCTGCCGGTTAAAGACAAAGACTGGGTCGTTGTGGGCGCAACGCCGCAGCAGATGTTAGACGCGGGCTACCAGCAGGTAGGCCGCGATTTTCCCGTGTTTCTTCACCCTCATTCCCGCGAAGAGTATGCCCTGGCCCGCACCGAGAGAAAATCTGGTTCCGGCTATACTGGCTTCACCTGCTATGCCGCCCCTGACGTGACCCTTGAGCAGGATCTTCTGCGTCGCGATCTGACGGTTAACGCACTGGCGCAGGACGCCGACGGCAACATCATCGATCCCTACGGCGGCAAAGCAGATCTGCGCGACAGGCTGCTACGTCACGTCTCCCCGGCCTTTAGTGAAGATCCGCTGCGCGTGCTGCGCGTGGCGCGCTTTGCCGCCCGCTATGCCCACCTCAGCTTCCGCATCGCCGATGAAACGATGGCGTTGATGAAGCGCATGACCGACGCGGGCGAGCTGGAGCATCTGACACCAGAGCGTGTCTGGAAGGAGACCGAGGGCGCCTTAGGGACCCGCAACCCACAGGTATTTTTCCAGACGCTGCGCGACTGCGGCGCGCTGAAGGTGCTGTTCCCGGAGATTGACGCCCTGTTCGGCGTCCCGGCCCCCGCGAAATGGCACCCGGAAATTGACACCGGCGTTCACACGCTGATGACGCTCTCGATGGCGGCGATGCTCTCCCCGGCTATCGATGTGCGCTTTGCCACCCTGTGCCACGATCTCGGCAAAGGACTCACACCAAAAGAGTTCTGGCCGCGCCATCACGGCCACGGTCCGGCGGGAGTGAAACTGGTTGAGCAAATCTGTGCACGCCTGAAGGTGCCGAATGAACTGCGCGATTTGGCAAAGCTGGTCGCGGAGTATCACGATCTCATCCACACCTTCCCTATCCTCAAACCGGCCACCATCGTGAAGCTGTTTGATTCAATAGATGCCTGGCGCAAACCACAGCGCGTTGAGCAGGTTGCGCTGACCAGCGAAGCCGATGTTCGTGGTCGAACGGGGTTTGAAGCCTGCGATTATCCGCAGGGGCGTCTGCTGCGCGAAGCGTGGCTCGTTGCACAAACGGTCTCGAACAAAGAAGTGATAGAAGCCGGATTTAGCGGCCCGGCTATCCGCGAGGAGCTGACGCGACGTCGTATTCTGGCCGTCGCGTCATGGAAGGAAAACCGCTGCCCGCAGGTTACATAAAGACGAAGTACACCGCCGCTGCCACGATGAAACGATAGATGGCAAACGGAATAAAGGAGATGTGCTTAATCAGCTGCAGGAAGGTTTTAATCGCCACCAGCGCCACCAGGAACGCCATGATGAAGCCCACCGCGAACATCGGAATATCACCGGTGGTCAGGAAGCCGATGCTCTTATAAACGTCGAGCACGGTGGCGCCCATCATCATCGGCACCGCCAGCAGGAATGAGAACTCAGAAGCCGCGTAGCGGCTCACACCCACCAGCATACCGCCAGAAATCGTCGCGCCCGAGCGGGAGAAGCCCGGCCACAGCGCCAGACACTGGAAGCAGCCAATCATAAACGCCTGACGATAAGTCATATCATCAATGCCGACCGCACGCGGCTGTTTCGGCTTCAGCACTTCGGCGGCGATGAGCAGGAAGCCTCCTACCACCAGCGCGTACATGACGTTGATCGGGTTGAATAAGGATTTGATAGCGTCGTGGAACACCAGCCCCAGCACCACCGCCGGGATCATCCCGAGGATAATGTGAATGAGCGACAGACGACCGCTACCGGTCCCTTCGTGCTCTGGCGGCTTGCCAAAGTGAATACCAATCAGGCCAAACAGACGACGCCAGAACATGACGACAACCGCGAGAATAGAACCTAACTGAATGACCACTTCAAACGTTTTCGCCGTATCACCTTCAAACCCCAGAAGATGTCCGACGATGATCATATGGCCAGTACTGGAAACCGGCAGGAACTCCGTTAACCCTTCGACCACACCCAGAATCGCCGCGATCAGCAGCGAGTGCATATCACCCATCACTAAACCCTTTTAAAAGACATAAAAAAAACGGTCTGCGAACGTGCAGCCGCAAAAATTTCCCAGCGATAAGAACCTAATGGGACTGGAACTAAGACTAATATAGCTGGAAATGGTTGTACTATTGTGACGCTATTTTTCCGCTTTCAGAGTTTGGCTACGCTCGATAACCACACCGACGTTTGCAGCCCTGGCTACCGCTCCAGGTTTACTGACCTTAATGCGCACCCACGGTGAGTTAAAACGACTCAGTAAGAGCGAAGCTACCTCTTCCGCCACGCGCTCTACCAGCGCAAAACGCGCGCCTTCCACGTGGCCGACAACCGCTTCGCTGATGTCGGCATAGCTCAGACAATCATCAACGTTGTCACTTGCTGCGGCTTTCTGGTTATCCCATGCCATTTCGATATCGAACACCAGCTTCTGTTCGATGGTCTGTTCCCAGTCGTAAACGCCGATAGTGGTGATTACCGAAAGTTGCTCTATAAATACAATATCCATCACGCCCCGCCTGCTTTTTGTCCAAACCGGATACCACTTCCGGCGAATTATGCGTATTATCCACAGATGCAGAGATTAAAACGACATTTTCAATACGGAACATCGTTATGAGTGCAATCGCGCCTGGACTGGTTCTCCTTGCCTACCTTTGCGGCTCAATCTCCAGCGCCATTCTGGTCTGCCGCATCGCCGGGTTACCCGACCCTCGCGACAACGGTTCCGGTAACCCGGGAGCGACCAACGTTTTAAGAATTGGCGGCAAAGGAGCAGCCGTAGCGGTTCTGATTTTTGATGTCCTGAAAGGGATGTTGCCGGTATGGGGCGCCTATGCGTTGGGCGTGTCGCCATTCTGGCTGGGGCTCATCGCTATCGCTGCCTGTCTTGGGCATATCTGGCCCATCTTCTTCGGTTTTCGCGGCGGGAAAGGGGTAGCGACAGCGTTTGGTGCTATCGCGCCTATTGGCTGGGACCTGACCGGCGTTATGGCGGGAACGTGGCTACTGACGATCCTGCTTAGCGGATACTCTTCGCTGGGAGCGATTGTCAGCGCGCTCATTGCCCCGTTTTACGTCTGGTGGTTCAAGCCGCAGTTCACCTTTCCGGTGTCGATGCTCTCCTGCCTGATTTTACTGCGTCACCACGACAACATTCAGCGTTTGTGGCGTCGACAGGAACCTAAAATCTGGTCAAAGCTGAAGCGTAAGAAGAAAGAAGAAGACAAAGAAGAAGAGTAGAGAGATTTTGTTGCCGGGTAAGCGAAGCGTACCCGGCAATACATTACGCCGCAGGCAGTTCTGCCAGTGGCCAACGCGGACGCACGGTCACACCGAGGTCGGCTCGCGCTCCGGCATTCAGACGCACCATCCCGGCATAGGCAATCATCGCGCCGTTATCGGTACAGAACTCCGGACGGGCGTAGAACACTTCACCATGACGCTTTTGCATCATCTCAGCCAGCTTCGCACGCAGCGTACGGTTAGCGCTCACGCCACCGGCCATCACCAGACGTTTAAAACCGGTCTGGTCCAGCGCACGACGGCACTTAATCATCAGCGTATCGACCACCGCATCTTCAAACGCACGAGCAATATCGGCACGCGTCTGGTCGTCGTTATCGTTACCGCGAATGGTGTTCGCCGCGAAGGTTTTCAGGCCCGAGAAGCTGAAATCGAGGCCCGGTCTGTCGGTCATCGGGCGCGGGAACACGAAGCGCCCTTCAGTGCCCTGTGCGGCCAGTTTTGACAGCATCGGGCCCCCCGGATAATCAAGCCCCAGCAGTTTGGCAGTTTTATCGAAGGCTTCCCCGGCCGCATCGTCGATGGACTCACCCAGCAGCTCGTACCGGCCGATACCGGTGACGCTGATAAGCTGGGTATGGCCGCCGGAGACCAGCAGCGCCACGAACGGAAACGCCGGCGGATTGTCTTCCAGCATCGGTGCCAGCAGGTGACCTTCCATATGGTGTACCGGAATAGCAGGAACATTCCACGCGAACGCAAGCGAGCGACCTACCGTTGCGCCAACCAGCAGCGCCCCCACCAGGCCCGGGCCTGCGGTATAGGCAACGGC
>NZ_JMPS01000043.1 GCF_000735455.1 Yokenella regensburgei ATCC 49455
CCTCATTTCAATACCGCGCAGTGTAGGGCGAATGCGGGTCGATGTATACCCTGGGGCACGACTTCGTGTATACTCACCCCCCTTACAAAGGTCCCGTTCAAAAACGGCATTGGTGCTTTACAAAGCAGCAGCAGTTGCAGTAAAATTCCGCACCATTTTGAAATAAGCTGGCGTTGATGCCAGCGGCAAACCGAATTTATTAAAGGTGAGAGTTACATGCCGGTAATTAAAGTACGTGAAAACGAGCCGTTCGACGTAGCACTGCGTCGCTTCAAGCGTTCCTGCGAGAAAGCAGGTGTTCTGGCTGAAGTTCGTCGTCGTGAGTTCTATGAAAAACCGACTACCGAACGTAAGCGCGCTAAAGCGTCTGCAGTAAAACGCCACGCGAAGAAACTGGCTCGCGAAAACGCACGCCGTACTCGTCTGTACTAATCTATTGAGGGCGCACGCTCTCAATACAGACAGAGTAATAGTTGCAAGGCCGTGCTTCCGGAAGGAATGCGCGGCTTATTTTCGTTTATAAGTTGTTAAAAATTTGCGGGGCATATGGCTGGACGAATCCCACGTGTTTTTATCAATGACCTGCTGGCACGCACTGACATCGTTGACCTCATCGATGCCCGGGTAAAGCTGAAAAAGCAGGGCAAGAATTTTCACGCGTGCTGTCCGTTCCATAATGAAAAAACCCCCTCTTTCACCGTCAACGGTGAGAAACAGTTTTATCACTGCTTCGGCTGCGGCGCGCACGGCAACGCCATCGATTTTCTGATGAATTACGACAAACTTGAGTTTGTCGAAACCGTCGAAGAACTGGCTGCCATGCACAACCTTGAAGTGCCTTATGAAGCAGGCAGCGGGCCGACCCAGATTGAGCGCCATCAACGGCAAACGCTCTATCAGCTGTTGGACGGTCTGAACACGTTTTACCAGCAGTCGCTGACAAACCCCGCAGCTGCTCCTGCGCGCCAGTATCTGGAAAAGCGCGGTTTGAGCAGTGAAGTGATTAGCCGCTTTGCTATTGGTTACGCCCCGCCTGGTTGGGATAACGTCTTAAAGCGTTTTGGTGCCGAAAGTGAAAACCGTCAGTCGTTGATTGATGCGGGCATGCTGGTCACTAACGATCAGGGGCGCAGCTACGACCGTTTCCGTGAAAGGGTGATGTTCCCCATTCGCGACAAACGTGGCCGGGTGATTGGATTTGGTGGTCGGGTACTCGGTGACGGGATGCCGAAATACCTCAACTCCCCGGAAACCGATATCTTCCATAAAGGCCGTCAGC
Source organism: Yokenella regensburgei ATCC 49455 (assembly GCF_000735455.1). Lineage (GTDB taxonomy): Bacteria > Pseudomonadota > Gammaproteobacteria > Enterobacterales > Enterobacteriaceae > Yokenella > Yokenella regensburgei. Next base: position 1,280 of record NZ_JMPS01000043.1, read on the forward strand.
TGTACGGGCTTTATGAAGCGCAGCAAACGCAAGCGGAACCTCAGCGGCTTCTCGTCGTCGAAGGATATATGGACGTGGTGGCGCTGGCGCAGTACGACATTAACTATGCCGTCGCGTCGCTTGGTACCTCCACAACCGCCGATCATATTCAGCTGCTGTTCCGGGTGACCAATAACGTCATCTGCTGCTACGACGGCGACCGCGCAGGCCGTGATGCCGCGTGGCGCGCGCTGGAAACCGCGCTACCGTATATGACCGACGGTCGCCAGCTGCGCTTTATGTTCCTGCCGGATGGCGAAGATCCGGATACGCTGGTGCGTAAAGAGGGCAAAGCAGCGTTTGAAGCGCGGATGGAGCAGGCACAGCCGCTCTCCACGTTTCTGTTTAACAGCCTGCTACCGCAGGTAGATTTGAGCACCCCGGACGGGCGCGCTCAGCTCAGCACTCTGGCGCTGCCGTTAATCAGCCAGGTGCCCGGCGAAACCCTGCGTATTTATCTGCGTCAGGAGCTTGGCAACAAGTTAGGGATTCTGGATGACGCCCAACTTGAACGTTTAATGCCAAAACAGGCTGAAAATGGCGCGGTTCGCCCCGCTCCACAGCTAAAACGCACGACCATGCGTATACTGATAGGGTTACTGGTGCAAAACCCGGATCTGGCGCCGCAGGTTCCGCCTTTACAGGGGCTGAATCAGGAAAAAATGCCCGGACTTGGCTTATTTGCAGAACTGGTCAAGACTTGTCTGTCTCAGCCGGGTTTGACTACCGGGCAACTGCTGGAACAGTACCGCGGCACAAAAGAGGCCGCCACCCTTGAAAAACTGTCGATGTGGGACGATATAGCAGATAAGGATATTGCAGAAAAAACGTTCACCGACTCACTCAATCATATGTTTGATTCGATGCTTGAGCTGCGACAAGAAGAGTTGATAGCTCGCGATCGCACACACGGTTTAAGCAGCGAAGAACGCCGGGAACTCTGGACGATAAGTCAGGAACTGGCGAAAAAATGAATTTCACGGCTTAACTGCCGAATATCGCTCGGGAAGCCCCCGACAGCCGCGCTGAGGTGCTGCGGCAAAAATATAAATATGCCCTCGCTTTAAATGTTGGCGGATTCGCTGACCGACACCAACCTCATGAAATAAGTGTGGATACCGTCTTATGGAGCAAAACCCGCAGTCACAGCTGAAACTTCTTGTCCAACGTGGTAAGGAGCAAGGCTATCTGACCTATGCCGAGGTCAATGACCATCTGCCGGAAGATATCGTCGATTCAGATCAGATCGAAGACATCATCCAAATGATCAATGACATGGGTATTCAGGTGATGGAAGAAGCACCGGATGCCGATGATCTGTTGCTGGCTGAAACTTCCAACAACACCGACGAAGATGCGGAAGAAGCTGCTGCGCAGGTGCTGTCCAGCGTGGAATCTGAAATTGGGCGTACCACTGACCCAGTGCGCATGTACATGCGTGAAATGGGTACTGTTGAACTGCTGACCCGCGAAGGCGAAATTGACATCGCAAAACGCATCGAAGACGGGATCAACCAGGTACAGTGCTCTGTTGCTGAATATCCGGAAGCGATCACCTATCTGCTGGAGCAGTACGATCGCGTTGAAGCTGCCGAAGCTCGTCTGTCCGACCTTATCACCGGCTTTGTCGATCCTAACGCTGAAGAAGACATGGCGCCTACCGCGACCCACGTCGGCTCCGAGCTGTCTCAGGAAGAGATGGATGATGACGAAGACGAAGAAGAGGAAGAAGACGACGACAGCAGCGATGACGACAACAGCATTGACCCGGAACTGGCGCGTGAGAAGTTCGCTGAACTGCGCACCCAGTACGAAGTCACCCGCGACGTCATCAAAGCCAAGGGCCGCAGCCACGCCGCTTCTCAGGAAGAGATCCAGAAGCTCTCTGAAGTGTTCAAGCAGTTCCGCCTGGTGCCGAAACAGTTCGACTACCTGGTGAACAGCATGCGTACCATGATGGACCGCGTTCGTACTCAGGAACGTATCATCATGAAGCTGTGCGTTGAACAGTGCAAAATGCCGAAGAAAAACTTCATCACCCTGTTCACTGGCAACGAAACCAGCGATACCTGGTTCAACGCCGCAGTGGCGATGAACAAACCGTGGTCTGAGAAACTGCACGACGTGGCTGAAGATGTTCAGCGCGGCCTGCAGAAGCTGCAACAAATTGAAGAAGAGACCGGCCTGACCATCGAGCAGGTAAAAGACATCAACCGTCGTATGTCTATCGGCGAAGCGAAAGCCCGTCGTGCGAAGAAAGAGATGGTGGAAGCAAACTTACGTCTGGTTATTTCTATCGCCAAGAAATACACCAACCGTGGTCTGCAGTTCCTCGACCTGATTCAGGAAGGTAACATCGGCCTGATGAAGGCGGTTGATAAGTTTGAATACCGTCGCGGTTACAAGTTCTCGACTTACGCTACCTGGTGGATCCGTCAGGCAATCACCCGCTCTATCGCGGATCAGGCGCGCACCATCCGTATTCCGGTGCATATGATTGAGACCATCAACAAACTCAACCGTATCTCCCGCCAGATGCTGCAGGAAATGGGCCGCGAGCCGACCCCGGAAGAGCTGGCTGAACGCATGCTGATGCCGGAAGACAAGATCCGTAAAGTGCTGAAGATTGCCAAAGAGCCTATCTCCATGGAAACGCCGATCGGCGACGATGAAGATTCGCATCTGGGTGATTTCATCGAGGATACCACCCTCGAGCTGCCGCTGGACTCTGCGACCACTGAGAGCCTGCGTGCTGCCACTCACGACGTGCTGGCTGGTCTCACCGCCCGTGAAGCGAAAGTTCTGCGTATGCGTTTCGGTATCGACATGAATACCGACCACACGCTGGAAGAAGTGGGTAAACAGTTTGACGTTACCCGTGAACGTATTCGTCAGATCGAAGCGAAGGCGCTGCGCAAACTGCGCCACCCGAGCCGCTCTGAAGTACTGCGTAGCTTCCTGGACGATTAATCGGCCCGGTACTCAACATAATAAAGCCCCGATGCTTGCATCGGGGCTTTTTTTTACTTCATCAGTTGGGCTGGCACCCATTTACTGTCTGCCGGTGTGGGAATTAATCCCGAGTTTTTACCATTCACACCAAACACCTTAACCTGCAATCCATTGACCAGGAACAGCGCCTGCAGACGAGAGATAAAGCTGTCCATCCGCGAAGTTTCATCTGCTGATTCACAGGCATCGACATATACCCGACCACGATATCCGGCAGGAATGATCGGCGCGATGTTCAGGAAGCACTGATCGCCATTGAGATAAAAAGCTTGTTTCTCATCGCCAATCACCGGCTGTCCCGCATCGCCGTCAAAAGCACCGTGAGCAATCATAAACAGGTCCTCGGCGACGCCAAGCACCGGGATGCGGCCACGAAACACCTGATAAACGCTAAAGAAAACAATCGGATCCTGCGACAATGAATTTTTGGCAATAGTGAACAACTTCGGGTCATCTGTGCAAACAACGATAATCATAGTCTGTCCCCCCGCTATTTAACCGACCAGGTGTTGTCAATGTTCAGAGTGACATTCACGTTATACACATTCGGGTTAAAGACAATTTTCTGCGCATTGGTGATCGCACCAATATCCAGCACCTCGCCGACCTCGTAGTCCCCAAAGGTGACCCAGTATTCCGGGTGCGGGGTAAAGTTGTAGGTTCGGTTCGGCTGCGCGGGTTTAACGAAGGTACCCGCTCCGGACATCGCCACGCCAACCGACGCGGTATCAAACGGCACGGTCGCATCGTTGTGAACATACAGCGTGCCGGCGTGGCCAGACGTCGTTTTCTGTTTGAAGGTCAACGCGCTTTGTGTAGACGTCAGCGTCACGCTGTTGTCCGAGGTTAAGCCAGCAGGCCAGGTCTGCGACGCTTCGAACACCACGCCGGGCACCAGAGGGCCGGTTTCATCCCAGATAAAGGCGTAATCGATACTCCAGCTAAACTGCACATGAGTGGTTGGGTGTGCGGCTTCCGAGAACCACGCCAGCGACATCAGCGTTGGATCATCGATGTCGGGAATAGTTTGATAGACACAAATATTACCGAAATTACGAGAGTTATTTTGTACATTCAGAGTATATTTTTGTGACATAATAATTTCCTCACCATGATATTAATGTTGTGTGTTTTTAATCTACAACGGGTTTCTAAAAACCTTCACCTCCTTTTATTTTTTCAGAAGTTGAGCGAATCATTCTAATATTTCGCATACTGACACCAAACGTTCTCGTCAACTCCATCGACGGCACATTATCGCGCATGGCCATTTGCATGGCAGCCCGTCGAATAGCTATAAATACGCCCCAGGCAGAAGGCAGCTCAATATTACCGGCGGAGTCAACCCGTTTCAGTAAACGCTGATACTGGTCGCCCTCAATTTCAATGTTATATAATTTATTGAATCGTTCGTTTTTTTTAGGCAGATAGAGTTTTCTCCCACCATAGCGGTACATTAAGTGGAATAGCGTAGAGAACCCGCAAACTCCAGCAATTTCCGCCGCAGCCCATGGCATTGCGGAAAGCACCGAAAGTGGATAACGCTCACAAAACTGAATAAGTTCCCTTTCATTTTCAGAGCTCATTGCAGGCAACCCGGAAAAAATAAGCGGATAAACCTGTAATAAATCCTCATTATTTTTAGTATTCATACTTACCTCATAAGCATAATTATTTCGCTGCGACAGAGTCGATGAATTTGGTAGGTAAAGTATTAATCGTATAAAAGGTCACGAACACGGAGGAACAGTTCCCCCGCGAGAATATATTAGTGAAGACTTATTTAATAATATTTAAGGGTGGCTACACTCACCCTTTGTTGTGGAGTCAGAAAATAAAAATAGATTAAAGCCCACGTACCGCCAGCGCTTCGTCCAGCTCACGGTATGCTTCCACCAGTTCATCCAGCGTCGCGCGATTCAGACCACTGGGATTCGGCAGCACCCACACTTGCGTTCCGCCGATAGTTGCCTGCTGCCTGCCCCACTTCGCGCCACGAACGCTAAAAGCCTGCTCATACGCCTGCTTACCCAGTATCGCCAGCGCCGCTGGCTGGTACTCTTCTATCTTCGCGATGAGCCCCCGGCCACCGCCGCGTAGCTCCTGCAACGCCACTTCACTCGCCTGCACCGTCGGGCGCTCAACCAGCATGGTAATACCGCAGCGCGTATCCAGCAGATGCTGCTCTTCTTCAGGCCTGAGTAATCTCTCGGTGAACCCCGCCTGATGGATAACCTTCCAGAAGCGATTCCCCGGATGCGCGAAGTGAAACCCGGTGTGCGCCGATGACTTCCCCGGATTAATACCGCAGAACACCACCCGCAGCCCAGGTGCCAGAATGTCGTGAATCATAACGTCCCCGCTCAGCAAAATGAGATCTCAGTATAAAGGATTGAAAAGACATTGTTTATAAAAGCAGCATGCACGTGCTTTACGCTGGAAAGCCTTCGGGAGTTACTTTATAATCCACCGCCACGGCCCCTTAGCTCAGTGGTTAGAGCAGGCGACTCATAATCGCTTGGTCGCTGGTTCAAGTCCAGCAGGGGCCACCAGATACCGCAAGGGCTGACGAGAGATCGTCAGCCCTTTTGTATTACTATCACAACCTTTTTAACTCGCTTGAGACCTTATCTGGAGAAACTACGATCCATCCAAAATAAGGGCTCCTCAGTTCAAAAAATCGAAACCCGACTTCACACAAATCTCGTGAGATAAAAATGGCATGTTGACGACGAACGAGCCGGGACAAGATAATTACCTGCCTCCGACAATTTAGTGCACTCTCTCCACCCGCGGCTCCTGAATATACGCCTCTAACACATGCACTAAATCGTGCAACAACCCTTTCATCGTCTCCGCCTGGGCAGGCTGCAGCACACCACTTAACAGCGTCTGCGTTACCCCCTGCGCATAGGTCAGAAGCGTATCGCTGTCTCCCCAGTACGCTGCAAACGACGAAGGAGGGATCTCTTCTGCGGCTAACGCAGTCACGCGGTGCGAGGGCAGATCGACGGTGCACAGCTGATGGAGCACCCCCAGCGCATGTGACAAACGACCACACAGCGCGTGGGAGCTGGCGGCGTCGTGGTACTCGACCAGTTCATTGACGAACGCAGAGCAAATCTCTACAACCTCAAAGGCATCGGCTGAAGCAGGGATCGGTGTGGTGATAACTCCATCAGGGAGGGACGACGGGTAGTAAACAGTCATAATAAATCTCCGTTTTAGTTATATACCGTCGTTGAGTCATTCAGGTTCCTACGCCTGGCTACGGATTTTACCGAAGTCAGCTTACTCTGGGCTCGCCAACAAGGAGAGGAAAGCCCTTTCTCGCTGAAAATTTGCTTTTGCGAGGCAGCTTCCAACGGTCTGTGAAATCAGTGCAAACCCGCCTTCCCTGGCAGGTTTATTCTTTCATTCCCTACACGCTCGCCCACCACAACCGGAGCTTCATGCCCCAGGCGCTGGTCCAGCCGGTGGTAGCGGTCACCACTTTACCTTTGGAAATCACCACCAGCGTTGGCGTTACCCCCACCTGCCACTGCCTAGCCAGGTTGCCGCGGGCATCGTTGATAACCGGCATGCTGAGCTGGCGTTTTTGCAGGTAGCGCGTAAGCTCCTGGTCGTCGCCGGAGCGCATCGCCAGCGTCATCACGTTCGCGCCCTGCTCCACCATCGCGTCTACCGCCGGGGTGGTGTAGCGACAAATCCCGCACCACGTCGCCCAGATGTAAAGCAGCAGCGGGCGGTCAGCGCTGAGTGCCGCCAGATCCACCTGACTCCCCGTCAGCGTCTGCATCGGCATGCCGGAGAAATCTGCCGGTAGCACAGGTTTACGCAGCTGATCCATGCCCCACATCACTGCCATCGCCAGCAGCAGCAGGACGACCAGTTCCCGCATCCAGCGGCGCAGCTTACTGCGCATTGGCTTTCGCCAGCTGTTCTTTCACCAGCGCCTCCAGGTCGTTATAAGGAATAGCCCCCGCCACCATCTGGTCGCCGATGATAGTGGCCGGAGTGCCCTGCACGCCCAGCACCTGGGAGAGGATCAGGTTCATTTGCACGCTGTCGCGGCTTTTGTCGTCGGGCTTGATGTCAGAAGTGCCGGTTTTCACCTGCGCGGCAGCAATCGAAGCTGCATCGTGGTAGCCCTTCTTCGACATCAGCCGCTGATGCAGCGCCCAGAACTTGTCCGGTGCCTGTCGCCAGGCGGTCAGCGCCACCTGAGCCGAGGCCATTGAACTTTCCCCCTTGAACGGCAGCAGCTTCACGATGAGCTGCACCTGCGGGTTGTCGTGGACAATTTTCTCCAGCATCGGGTCAAACTGTTTGCAGTACGGGCAGTTGTAATCGGTGAAGCTGACGATAACCAGCTTCGGTTTCTCAGCGCCAATGCGCGGGTTGGTCTGGTCGTTGAACAGCAGGCTTGCCAGCTGATCTTCCCCGGATGAAGCCGGTTCTGCGGCAACGCTGAATGCTGAAACACAAAGCAGCAGGATCAGTGTGAAATAACGCATTACTTCGTTCCTTTAGCGTCGGACAGGGTGCTCTGCACCACTTCGCGGTTTAACAGCGCAGGCAGAATTTTCCCCTGCGGCAGACCCGGTCCATAAATTTGATTGAAGGGGACGGCCGCGCTCTGGCGGCGGTTGAGAAACTGGCTGATGCTCTCTGAAGGTTTACTCCAGTCACCGCGCAGGGCGACAACGTCCGGTGCGGTCAGCGCCTGCTGGATCTCTTCACGCAGCAGCACGTTGTATTTATTGGCTTTACAGGTCACACACCAGTCGGCGGTCACGTCGACAAACACCCGCTTGTTCGCTGCCAGCGCATCGGTAATCGCCTGCTCGCTGAGCGGCTGCCACTGCACCCGGTCACGAACCACGCCGTCGTTGTCAGACTGCGTTGCCCAGACGCCTACCGCCGCCAGCAACAGCGCCACCAGGCTTGCCTTTAGCGCCACCCGCCAGCGATAGCGCCAGAGCGTCGCGGCGAGCAACAGCAGCGCCACAATCGCCACCACTATCCACGTCGCGGCCGGACCGATATGCACGGTCAGCAGCGTGAACAGCCAGAGCGCAGAGCCCAGCATCATCAGGCCGAGGATCACCCGCACGCTATTCATCCAGCGCCCCGGGCGCGGCAGGCGCAGCGCCATCCCCGGCCAGGCGGCAATCAGCAGCCACGGCAGGCTCATGCCAACGCCCATCGCGAGGAAAATCCCCCACAGCACCGGCAGCGGTGCGACCAGCGCCACCGAAACGGCGGTACCGAGGAACGGCGCGGTACAGGGGGTCGCCAGCAGCGTGGCGAAGGCTCCCTGCCAGAAATGCCCCCCCAGCCCGTTGCCACCGCGGGTCGCGAGGAACGTGTTCACACCGGAAGAGAGACGCAGTTCAAACAAGCCCATCAGGCTGGCGCTGAACGCCACCATCACCAGCGCCATGCCGCCGATAAACCACGGGTTCTGGAACTGGATCCCCCAGCCCAGCGCCTGGTTGCTGAGGCGCAGCAGCGTCATCATCAGCGCCAGCGCAAGGAATGACGCCACAATGCCGGTCACCGAGGCGAGAAACTGACGGCGAACCACGCCACGGCTGGCCCCTTCCACGTGCAGTACCGAGCCAAGCTTCATCGCCAGCACCGGCATCACGCAGGGCATGATATTGAGGATAAGGCCGCCGAGCAGCGCCATCGGCACCACCAGCCACAGCGAGAGCCCCGCCGTCGGCAGGCTGCTGGCGGTGGCAATCAGCGCCGTGCTCTCCTGCGCCAGGCCGCTGTCGGCCAGCACCAGAGAAAGCGTTTTACCGCGCAGATCCGGCGCGCTGTCGCCCCAGCCGTCGCTGACCGCCACCGTTGCGGTGAGGGTGTTACCGCTCACTGTCATCTCCGGCTTCGCAAAGTCGGCGTCGTCGAGTGAATCCAGATACAGCGCCGGTTTTTGCCAGCCCGCCTCACGCGTGGCTTTCACCACCAGTTTACCCGGCGCATATTCGGCGTTAAGTGACGAAGTCAGGCCGTCGGCGCGGGGCAGCGTGCCCATCGCCCGGGTGAAGTCGTAGCTGAAGTTCGCCTCCGCAGGCTGGCTCATGTCCAGCGTGAACGGGTAATCCGTCAGAATGCAGACGTTGCTACAGGTAGAGAGCGTCAGTACGCCGGAAAGCGTTTTCGGCGCGTTGCCGCTTAACATCATCGGGAAAGTGACGTTCCCGTGATAGCCCTGGGTGGCAAGACCCGCCACCTCAAAACGCTGCGGGGTGGGCCAGCGCCAGTCCACCGACTGCGCTGACGACCAGGCGATCGACGGCGCCACGCCCCCTTCGCCCGGCGATCGCCAGTAGGTTTTCCAGCCCTTCTCAAGCGCAACATCCAGCAGCAGGCGGGTATCACCCTGCGGCCCGGTTTGCGCTCGCAGGCGAACGCTGGCGTGATCGTTATCGGCGGCGCGCAGCCAGCCGCTGTCTGCCGCCCAGCTTGCGGGCAGCCACAGACAGACCAGGCAGAGCACAAGCTGCCTGAAAAAAGTAAGCATAGTTTTTCTCCGTAAATGATTAATGAACCTGCAGGAACAGGTCAGAACTCATTCACGGAAGACGCATAATCGCAGATGCACCCGCAGCCGGGGAGGCGAGATAACCCGCGGTGGCCAGCGGCGTTCACGACGTACCGGCTGGGCGGCTAAGACCGTCAGCAGCAGCGCGGCGGCAAACAGGGCACCTTCAAACAACACGGGAGGAGAGGCCAGCAAAGACTTCGCGCTGAGCTCGCAGGGAGTGACCGGGGCTTCCGCCTCAGCGTTTTGCTGTGCGGACTGGGCGACGGCGGTTGGGGTCATCATCAGCGCGTGCAGACTCGCCATGCGCTGCGCGGTGCATACCAGCACCACCAGACATGCGAGCGCTACCAGAAGAATCGCTTTACGCTGCCGTTTGATCATCACCACCTCGAATATTCACAAGGCTTATCTTAACGGCGAGAAATACTTTGGCAATCTTAATGCTGTAAAGAAGTGTCTGACCCTCCCCCGCCGGGAGAGGGTCTTCTGGATCAGTTATTCACTGGAATAACTGCACCTTTGTATTTGGTCCGGATCCAGTCCTGAATCTCTTTTGAGTGCAGCACATTCACCAGCGCCACGATGTCTTTTTTCTTCTCGTCGCCGCGATGCACGGTAATGATGTTGGCATACGGGTTGTTCTCTCCGCTTTCAACGGCAATTGGATCGTGAACCGGATCCAGGCCCGCGTCGATAGCGTAGTTGGCGTTGATCACCACCGCCGCACCTTCATCGTTGTTATACATCTGCGGTAGCAGAGAAGCTTCAACGTTTGGCAGGAACTGCAGCTTTTTCGGGTTCTCAACGATATCGCTAATGCGCGCACTCACTTTATCCACGCCAGGCTTGAGCTTAATGACGCCCGCTTTTTCGAAGATAGAAAGGATACGCCCCTCTTCGGACACCGCATCACGCATGATGATTTTACCGCCCTCCGGCAGATCCTTCAGCGATTTGAATTTCTTCGAATAGATACCAATCGGCTCAATGTGAATCGCCCCAGCGCTGACGAAGTCATAGTCTTTCTCACCCTTATGATCTTTCAGCACGCTGTTCAGGTAAGGAATGTGCTGGAAGTAGTTGGCATCAATTTCACGGCCAGCCAGCGCGGTATTCGGCAGAATGTAGTCCTGGAACGGTTTAATCTCCAGATCGATCCCCTGCTTTGCCAGGATCGGTTTCGCCTGCTCGAGGATCTCGGCGTGCGGGGTGTTAGACGCGCCCACGGTCAACGTATCGGCCCAGGAGGCAAAGCTCAGCGCACTCAGCGTCGCGGCGGCAATCAGGGTTAATGTTTTTTTCATGATGATGGTTCCTGTGTGTAATTAGCGTTTATCTAACAGAGAAGTCAGGGTGTCGCCGCAAAACTGGATAGCGAAGACGATGATGAGGATGGTCACCGTTGCTACCAGCGTGACGTCGCCGTGGTTGCGCTGGAATCCTTCCAGATAAGCCAGATTTCCAAGCCCGCCTGCGCCAATCACACCGGCCATGGCGCTGTAGCTCACCAGAGCAATCAACGTGACGGTGATGCCTGAGACCAGCGCAGGGGAAGATTCAGGGAGCAGCACGCGGAAAATCAGCGTCGAGAGCCGGGCTCCCATTGAACGGGTCGCCTCAATCACGCCTTTGTCCACCTCGCGCAGGGCAATCTCCACCAGCCGAGCGTAAAAAGGTGCCGCCCCGACAATCAGCGCCGGCAAAGCCGCGTTGGTGCCGAGAATGGTGCCGACCAGCGTTTTGGTAAACGGGATCAACAGAACAATCAGGATGATGAACGGAATAGAGCGGAACACGTTCACCACCAGCGAAATCACGCTATAGACCAGGCGATTGTGAAACAGCCCGCCTTTGGCGGTCAGGAACAGCGCCAGCCCCAACAGGATGCCGAGCACAAAGGTCGCCACACCGGAGAGCGCGGTCATGTACAGCGTCTCCTGGGTGGCCGCCCACAGTTGATCCCAATTCAGATGAGGAAACCAGGTCTCAGTCATGCTTGAGCACCTCGCTGTACTGGCTCACCTGGCGGACAAACTGGCGGGTGATCGGCTGCTGCGGCTGGCTGAATACCTGCGCCACCAGCCCTTCTTCCACCACGCGCCCCTCTTCCATCACCGCCACCCGGTCGCAGATTTTGCGTACCACGTGCATTTCGTGGGTGATGAGGACGATGGTCAGGCCAAAGCGCTGGTTGATATCTAAAAGCAGATCGAGGATCTGGTCGGTGGTCATCGGGTCGAGCGCCGACGTCGCCTCATCGCACAGCAGCACGTCAGGGTGATTGGCCAGCGCCCGGGCAATGCCCACCCGCTGTTTCTGCCCGCCGGAAAGCTGTGACGGATACGCATGCTCGCGCCCGGTCAGGCCAACCAGCTCAATCAGTTCCGCCACGCGGGTGCGGATTTGTGCCTTCGGCGTACCGGCAATCTGCATAGAGAAAGCGATGTTTTCACTGACGGTGCGCGACCACAGCAGGTTGAAGTGCTGGAACACCATGCTGATTTTAAGCCGCGCCTGGCGCAGGGTTTCCCCCTTTGCCGCCCCAATATCGTGCCCGTTAACGGTCACGCTTCCGGAGGTCGGTTTTTCGAGGCCGTTCAGCAGGCGGATCAGGGTGCTTTTCCCCGCGCCGCTGTAGCCAATAATGCCGTAAATTTGCCCCTGCTCCACCGACAGGCTGACGTCATCAACGGCGGTGACCGGCGCCTTTCCGTGGGCAAAAATTTTCGAAATATTCCTGAGAGCAATCATGTTTCTTCTTATCCGCTGCTGCGTATTTCTGGATTAACGTTCTTTCCGCAAATGGCGGTTTAGAAGTATGGACGTCCAAACGATATAGCGAGTGATGAAACACTTTCAACGAACAAATTGGCATGACTTATAACCTGCAGCGATAACAGCAGGCAGAATGCGGTGAAGATCCCTTAGATGAAGTTCAGCAATAGAAAGCCGTGACGCGGCAAAAGGCGCGCCATAAAACGGCTTTTGTGGCTGAAAACAGAGCAAATTCGCCCTTTTTCAGCCATCAACCCCTCTGCACCGCTGAACGTCTTTCCGTCCAAATGGCTAAATAGCAGGTCATATTCCAATTTGCGCTAACGGGTAGCGAAAGATTCTTTATCAGCCATTTTTTGCAGTCCTACACTCTGGCCATTACTCATGAATCAGGATGAAAGCGTATGACCGTTTACCATTCCGTCACCGAGCTCATCGGCCAGACGCCGGTGCTGCAGCTGCATAAGCTGGATACCGGCCCGTGCAGCCTGTTCCTGAAGCTGGAAAACCAGAACCCCGGCGGTTCAATCAAAGATCGGGTGGCGCTGTCGATGATCGACTCCGCGCAAAAGCAGGGGCTGCTGCTCCCTGGCGGCACCATTGTCGAAGCCACCGCGGGCAACACCGGGCTTGGGCTGGCGCTGATCGCCGCCCAGCGCGGCTACAAACTCATCCTTGTGGTGCCGGACAAAATGAGCCGGGAGAAGATTTTCCACCTCCGCGCCCTGGGCGCTCAGGTGGTGCTGACCCGCTCCGACGTCGGCAAAGGCCATCCGGCCTACTATCAGGACTACGCCCAGCGGCTGGCGAAAGAGATCCCCGGCGCCTTCTACATTGACCAGTTCAACAACACTGCCAACCCGCTGGCTCATACCACCACCACCGCACCGGAGCTGTATCAGCAGCTCGACGGACAGATTGATGCCATCGTCGTCGGCGTGGGTTCCGGCGGTACGCTGGGCGGCCTGCAGGCATGGTTCGCCGAGCACTCACCGCACACCGAGTTTGTCCTGGCGGATCCGGCCGGATCGATCCTGGCCGATCAGGTCGAAAGCGGTCGTTACCATGACGCTGGATCCTGGCTGGTAGAAGGGATTGGTGAAGACTTTATTCCCCCGCTGGCGCACATCGACAACGTGCGCACAGCGCTGCGCGTTAGCGACCGGGAAGCCTTCACCACCGCCCGCGAGCTTCTGCAGGTGGAAGGCATTCTGGCTGGCTCCTCAAGCGGCACCCTGCTGGCGGCGGCGCTGCGCTACTGCCGTGCACAAACCACGCCTAAGCGGGTGGTGACCTTTGCCTGCGACAGCGGTAACAAGTACCTGTCGAAGATGTTTAACGACGACTGGATGCGCCAGCAGGGCCTGCTCAACCGGGCAAAGCACGGTGATCTGAGCGATTTCATCGCCCTGCGCCACGACGAAGGCGCCACCGTCACCGCCGCGCCGGACGACACCCTCGCCACCGTGCTGGCTCGTATGCGTCTGTACGACATCTCGCAGCTACCGGTGCTGGAAGCGAGCCGGGTGGTGGGCATCGTCGATGAGTGGGATCTGCTGAGCCACGTGCAGGGCGACAGCCAGCGCTTTGGCCTGCCGGTGCGCGAGGCGATGACCCGCGAGGTTGAAACCCTCGACAAAACGGCGCCCGAAAGCGCCCTGAAACCCATTTTTGATCGCGGCCAGGTCGCCGTTGTGGTGGATAACGAGCGCTTTCTCGGCCTCATCACCCGCAGCGATGTTCTCACCAGCTGGCGCAATCGCCTTGAACAATAAGGAATAAATAATGAAAACCTTCGACACCCTGAGCGTTCACAGCGGCACCTTTACCGACAGCCACGGCGCGGTGATGCCACCAATTTATGCCACATCAACCTACGCCCAGCCCGCACCGGGGCAGCATACCGGCTATGAGTATTCGCGCAGCGGCAACCCGACGCGCCATGCGCTGGAAACCGCCATCGCCGAGCTCGAGGGCGGCAGCCGCGGCTACGCTTTTGCCTCCGGGCTGGCGGCCATCTCGACGGTGCTGGAGCTGCTGGATAAAGACAGCCACATCGTCGCCGTGGATGATGTCTACGGGGGAACTTACCGGCTGATTGAAAACGTCCGTCGTCGCAGCGCCGGACTGCAGGTGAGCTGGGTCAAACCAGGCGAACTCGAAGCACTTGAAGCGGCGATCCGCCCGGATACCCGGATGATTTGGGTCGAAACGCCAACCAATCCGCTGCTGAAGCTTGCCGATCTGGAGTCGATCGCCGGGATCGCCCGTCGCCACAACCTTATCAGCGTGGCGGATAACACCTTCGCCTCGCCGGTTATCCAGCGTCCGCTGGCCTTCGGCTTCGATATCGTGGTGCATTCCGCCACCAAATATCTCAACGGCCACTCCGACGTCGTCGCCGGTCTTGCGGTGGTGGGCGATAACCCAGCGCTTGCAGAGCAGCTTGGCTATCTGCAAAACGCGGTCGGTGGTGTCCTCGATCCGTTCAGCAGCTTCCTGACCCTGCGCGGGATCCGCACCCTGTCGCTGCGCATGGAGCGCCACAGCAGCAACGCGCTGGCGCTCGCCCGGTGGCTTGAGCAGCAGCCGCAGGTGGAAAAAGTCTGGTTCCCGTGGCTGGAATCACACCCCGACAACCCGCTCGCACGCCGTCAGATGGCGCAGCCGGGCGGTATGATCTCCATCGTGGTAAAAGGCGATGCCGAACGGGCAGACGCGGTTATCAAAAAATTGCAGCTCTTTACCCTCGCGGAGAGTCTTGGCGGCGTGGAGAGTCTGGTGAGCCAGCCATTCAGTATGACCCATGCTTCTATCCCGCTTGAGCAGCGGCTGGCTAACGGCATTACGCCGCAGCTTATCCGCCTCTCGGTAGGTATTGAAGGTGTTGAAGATCTGCGCGCCGATTTGCGTCAGGCGCTGGCAGAATAACGATATTAACCGCCGTCAGTCCGACTTAAGTCTATACTTCATATCGAATATCTAAGCGACTGAAATAACGTCACTTATAATATGACATAGCGGCTGACGGCACACCGGGACGAGTGCTACTCTGCCATCCATTCCGACGGTCAGGACGCTGAGCAAACGCCCCCATGAGTAAACCCATCAAGCGGCTGGAAATCATTAAAAACGCCATTGAACTGGAAGATGATGAGATCATCGCCAGCCAGCTTTCCCACCTGAAAAACGACATTGACGATCCCGCGATCGACGCCATCATTGAGGCGCTGGAGGCGAAGCGTTACGGCGAGGCAATGAACGCCATCGTCAGCTGGCTGCAAAGTCAGCGGGCGATGATCCACTGGCAGGATCCGCGTATTGCCGCCAGCAAGCTGGAGCTGAAAGCGCTGGAAACGCAGCTGCGGGAGCTGATTGATGCCAGAAATGCGCGCCTGACCCGGCTTGATGAATTTAACGATCTCTATATGCAGCATCTGGGGCCGTTGATGACCGAGGTGCTGAGGCTGCGTAAGACTCTGGCAGAGGCTTCACTGCGCAAGCGAGCCGAAATGTGTCAGGACGAAGACGCCAGCGAGCGCCGCGCGCGCGACGAAGCGCGCGAACAGTACGAAACCTGGCGCGATCAGCAGCAAAAAGCGCAAACTCGCCGCGATCGTCAGGAAAATATGGCAGAAGAAGATCGCCAGGAGCTAAAACGGCTGTGGCGTCAGGCGAGCAAACTTTGTCACCCGGATCTGGTGGACGATACGTTGAAGGCAGAGGCTAACGAGATGATGGCCCAGCTCAACCAGGCCCGGCAGCGCGGCGATCTGCCTACCATCCGTAACCTGCTTGCCCGGCTGATGCGCGAGCATGAGCCAATGATGGCGAGCGAAAGGCTGAACGATCTGACGCTGCTGCTGCGCAAAATCAGCGCCATTCAGCAGCAGATTGCCAGCCTGCAGGCCGAAATGCTGACCCTCGAGAAAGAGAAATCCTGGCTGCTGGTGTCGACGCTTGCCGATCCGCAAGCCTATTTCCGCCAGCAGGAAAAAGCGCTGTCGAACACCATCGCCACCCTGCACAAGCAGATCCTGGAATCGGGGCTTGATGAGGTGGCCTAGCCACCTTCCCCTTCACTTCTTATGCCAGTACGCCTGATACCGCACCAGCTGCTGATCAATCTCATCGCTTTCAAAACGGCTCACCAGCGCTTTGGTCACCGCACCTTCCCCGGTGACCCAGATAAAGTAATCTTCCGCCGGAACGGCTAACGCCGCCAGCTTCTCCGCCACCGCCTGCTCGCTGTGCCCGATAACCCAGTCGATATCTACGTTGTCGAGATCCGCCAGGTAGTCCTGGTACGCCGCATCTGCCACCGACACAATGGCTTTTACCCTCTGCGGCGCGGCGGGCTGCTGCCGTAGCTCCAGCAGACGGCGGCGCAGCGCGGGCATGCCGGATTCATCACAGACGTAAAGCTGCCAGGCGTAGTCTTCCGGCACCACCAGCGAACCGCGCGGACCGCCGATGGTCAGGGTATCTCCCACCTTCGCCGCCATCGCCCACTGGCTTGCCACGCCGCCATCATGGATGAAGAAATCAAACGCCAGTTCGTGGCGCGTCGCATCATACAGCGGCGTGTAGTCGCGGGTGGCCGGACGCACGCCGTCGGCCCAGACGATCCCGTCGTCGGTCACCGTCGGCGGCGTGAAGTGGCTGCCCGGCTCCGGGAAAAAGAGTTTGGTATGGTCGTCAAAACCGCGTGACGTAAAGCCTTCCAGCGCTTCACCGCCCAGCACAATACGCTGGAATCCGGCGCTGATGCGCTCAACGCGCTGCACGGTCAGTTCGCGAAAACGCAGCGTATTGCGAACGCGCTGCGGGTATTTTTTGTCAGAGTTGTTCGTTGTCATCGTCGCCTTCGTGAATAAAAAAGATATATCTAAATTTCAGTCAAATGATAATGATTGCCAATTAGAAAGAAAGCAAGATAAATTTTGATATACACATCACAACGCGCATTAAAAGCCACCATACAAAAATAAATTCTTTAAATTCAATGAAATAAAAAATTATCAATGTTCATGCTTGTCATCATTCAATTTTTAGATATAAATTAGATATATCGAAAAAACACAGGAGTATGACGATGCGTCACCACCATTTTTGTGAATCTGAACATGAGCACCACGGCATGCGCGGTGGTCACGGCGGCGGCTGCGGCGGTCGTGGAGGACGTCGCCAGCGGTTCTTCGGCCACGGAGAATTACGTCTGGTGATCCTCGATATCCTCACCCGTAATGCCAGCCACGGCTATGAGCTTATCAAAGAGATTGAAGCGCTGACTCAGGGCAACTACAGCCCCAGCGCCGGCGTCATCTACCCCACGCTCGACCTGCTCCAGGATCAGGGCTTAATTGCTATCGATGTGGAAGACGGCGGGCGCAAGCGCATCGCAATTACCGCGGATGGCCAGCAGTGGCTGGAGGAAAACCGGGAACACCTTGGACATATTCATGCCCGTTTACAGGCGCGAATGGTCGGCCATGAGCTGCGCAAAGACCCGCAGATGAAGCGCGCGCTGGATAATTTCAAAGCCGTGCTGGATCTGAAGGTGAACCAGCAGGAACTGAGTGCCGCGCAGTTAAAACAAATCATCGGCGTGATTGACCGCGCGGCGCTGGAGATTTCGCAGTTAGATTAAGCGACCTCTCCCTCGTTAACGCGGAAGACTTTCACCAGCTCACGCAGGTGCAGCGCCTGGTCGTTGAGCGATGCCGCCGCCGCAACCGACTCTTCGACCAGGCAGGAGTTCTGCTGAGTCGTTGAGTCGATGAGGCCAATTGCGCTGTTTACCTGCGAAATACCGTCGGTCTGCTCGCGGCTCGCCTGGCCAATTTCGTGCAGAATCGTGTTCATTTCCTCCACGTTACTGACCATCCCCTTCATCAGGGTTTCCGCTTTCTCGACCATCTCCATCCCTTCCTGCGCCTGGGTGGTGGAGCTTTCAATCAGGCTACGAATTTCGCTCGCGGAAGAGGCGCTTTTCTGCGCCAGCTGACGCACTTCGCCCGCCACGACGGCAAATCCGCGACCATGTTCACCGGCACGTGCCGCTTCCACCGCCGCGTTGAGCGCCAGAATATTGGTCTGGAACGCGATGGAGTCGATCAGGTTGATGATGTCGGACATGCGGCCGGAGGTTTCATTGATGGCGCGCATTTTACCGGTCACGTTCTTCATCATCTCGCCGTTGCTGTTGACCACGGTTGCGGTGTTGGTAGAGATTTGCGCGGCTTCCGCGGTGTGCCCGGCAGTGTTTTTCACCGTCGCGGTGATCTGCTCCATGGAAGCGGCGGTCTCTTCCACCGAGCTTGCCTGCTCTTCGGTACGAGCGGCCAGATCCTGGTTCCCGGCGACGATCTGCGAGGCGGCGCTGGAGATGTTCTCAGCGCTGTTCTGAACATCCTGTACGATGGTCAGCAGACGCGTTTTCATCTCCATCAACGCCTTTAACATCACGCCAGTTTCATCTTTATGCTGCGTGGTAATGTTGCCGGTGAGGTCACCTTCGGCAATCGCCTGGGCGAAGTTCACCGCTTCATCCAGCGGACGAGTAATGGCACGCACGATGTACAGGCCAATCAGCACCCCGGCAAGAATGCTAAAAATCGACATCCCCAGCAGCAGGGAACGGTTAGATTTATACTCCGTTTCAACCTGCGCCCCGGCGGTGTTCATCTGCCGGTTTTCCAGTGCAATCAGCTCCACTATTTTATCGTTATAGGCCTGCTGAACGACCTGCGCATTGTTCATCATCTCGTCCAGCGCCGCCTGACGGTTGCCCTGCTGAACGTTGTTCACCACGCGGTTAAGCGATTCAGTGTACTGCTGGCGGATCTCTTTGATACCGGCGATGATTTTCTGCGACTCCGGATCCTTGCGGCTCTGGGTCAGATCATCGAGGATTAGCGTGACTCGCGCACTGAGATCCTTAAGCTGTTTCTCCCACTCCTTCGACTTCTGCCCCTGCTCATCAAGCAAAATAAGTTGTTGGTTAATAATGGAATCATTGAGATGATCGATAAGCTCGTTGGCCTTGACCGTGGTGGGGTAGTCATCAGAAATGATGGTTTGCATTCCATCATTTGCGCGGCTGAGGCTTGTCAGTGACAGCACGGAACTGACAATCAGTAGAACAATAAAGAAGCTAAACGCCAGAAATAATTTAGTGCTGATCTTAATGTCATTTAAGAACATATTCTCTCCATCGACAGGTTTATATATCCAATGGAAGTCGCTATCGGCACTAAAATCGCTAACTTTATGAATTTGATCGCTTTTTAATTAACTAAATGTAACAAAGTAATTTTAAAATATATTTCCTTATGATACGACCCATTCAATTTAATATAAGATTAACATTATCACCCAACTAACTTCACAAATAAAAAGCCGCTTACCGGGAACGATAAGCGGCTGGTGCGGTCACTCAAAAATGATTAATGCAGTACGGTAACCGCGTCCTGCAGGCGGCTGGCGCGGTGTTTCACCATTGCCGAGATCTGCGCACTTTCTTCGACTAATCCGGCATTTTTCTGGGTGATAGCGTCCAGTTCCGCCACCGCGCGGGTCAGGTCGGAAAGCCCCGCCGCCTGCTCGGAGGTGGAGTGGCTTATCTGCCCAATCAGGCGCGTGACGTTTTGCACCTGCGCCACGATATCATCCATTGTGCGACCGGCTGCATGCACCTGCTCTGCACCGGACTGCACCTTGCTGGCACTGGCATCGATGAGTTTACGAATGTCGTTCGCCGCCGTCGCGCTGCGGCTCGCCAGATGACGCACTTCGCCTGCCACTACCGCAAACCCTTTCCCCTGCTCGCCCGCGCGCGCTGCTTCAACCGCCGCGTTGAGCGCCAGGATATTCGTCTGGAAAGCAATGTCGTTAATGAGCTTGGTAATAGAACCAATACGCTGGGTGCTGTCGGCAATGTCATCCATGGTGTTAACCACCGTCTGCATCGCCTGCCCGCCCTGGGTGGCGGCCTGGCTTGCGGAGCTCGAGAGTTTGTCTGCCTCTGCCGCCGTCTGCGAGTTGCTCTTCAGCGACGCCGCCATCTGGTTCATGGTCGTGACCGTCTGCTGGACGTTGTCCACGCTCTGGCGGGTACGTTCGTTCAGGGTGTCGTTCCCCTTCGCCAGCGCATCGCTGCCCTGATGGACGCTCGCCACCTGGCCAGAAACGTCATGGATCAGCCAACGGCACATCAACCCGAGCTGGCCTACCGCACGCAGGGTAAGCCCCAGTTCGTCGCTGCGATTTAAGTGTTCGACGCTGTTTCGTTCCCCGGTTGCCACATGTAATGCCTGGCGCGCCACGTTCTCCACTGGTCGAATTATTTGCCACTGCAGCATGCCGCAGCCGAATAACATCACCAGCGCGCTGGCAAGCCAGGTCGCCCAGTGTGCCTGGGTTAACCACAGCGCCACGCTCAGTAATAAGAACAGCCCCAACATCAGGCTGCGCACCCGCCAGCGCAGCGGCATCGCCGGCAATTTCCCCAGCCAGCCCTTGCTGACCACCAGCCCTTTATGGATGCGTTTGTTGCAGCGCCCGGCGTTCAGCGCGGCGTACAGCGGCTCGACTGCTGCAATCTCCTGATCGGTTGCCCGGGAGCGAATCGACATATATCCCGTGGTTTTACCGCCGCGTACCATCGGCACGGCGTTGGCGCGAACCCAGTAATGGTCGCCGTTCTTGCGCCGGTTTTTGACGATCCCGCTCCAGGGCTCGCCCTGCTGGAGGGTGTACCACATGTCGGCAAAAGCGGCTTTTGGCATATCCGGATGGCGGACCATGTTGTGCGGCTGCCCGGTCAGCTCCTCCAGGCGGTAACCGCTAACGTCGACAAAGGTGTCATTGGCGTGGGTGATGTAGCTTTGCAGATCGGTGGTGGACATCAGCGTCGTGTCATCGTCCAGCGGATGATTTTGCTGGCTGACGTAGGGCTGGGAAGACATAAGCGCGTCCTTTGCTGGTTAATAGAGAGGAAAAAGGGGTACAAATGTTATTTCGGCGATAATTAATTTATCTTTAGTTGTTAAATTTGATGTAGATCGCAATTTGCCTTTAAACCTTAAAATTTGTATGCATATGGCGGATTTTAAGGTAGCGCAGCCCGTTGCAGGAGCAAATGCCATCCAAATGTTAATGAAATGATAAAATATGGTTTCATGCCGTTTCGTACAGGCGTTTATCCCGATTTTTCTTCCCCGTCCTGGAGACACGTAATCGCTGCAATACTTAAATTGGTATCATGTGATACGCGAACTCCCGGAGCATATTTTGAACAGGTTACCTTCTAGCGCATCGGCTCTGGCCTGCACAGCGCACGCATTGAATCTCATCGAAAAGCGCACGCTTGATCATGAGGAAATGAAAGCTCTCAACGTTGAAGTTAAGGAATACTTTAAAGAGCACGTCAATCCGGGGTTTTTAGAGTATCGAAAATCTGTAACTGCCGGTGGGGATTACGGAGCCGTAGAGTGGCAAGCAGGAAGTCTGAACACGCTTGTCGACACTCAGGGGCAAGAGTTCATTGATTGCCTGGGTGGTTTTGGCATTTTCAACGTGGGGCACCGTAATCCAGTCGTCGTTTCCGCCGTACAGAATCAACTCGCGAAACAACCCCTACACAGCCAGGAGCTGCTTGACCCACTACGGGCAATGCTTGCGAAAACGCTGGCGGCACTGACGCCGGGCAAACTCAAGTACAGCTTCTTCTGTAACAGCGGTACCGAATCGGTAGAAGCGGCCATTAAGCTCGCGAAAGCCTATCAGTCACCGCGCGGCAAATTCACCTTTATTGCCACCAGCGGTGCCTTCCATGGCAAATCGCTTGGCGCGCTGTCGGCCACCGCGAAGTCAACCTTCCGTAAGCCGTTCATGCCGTTGCTGCCGGGCTTCCGTCATATTCCGTTTGGCGATATCAGCGCCATGCGCTCAGTGCTGACCGAGTGCAAGAAAACCGGCGATGACGTGGCGGCGGTGATCCTCGAGCCTATCCAGGGTGAAGGTGGTGTTATTCTGCCGCCGCCGGGCTACCTGCCTGCCGTACGTAAGCTGTGCGACGAGTTTGGCGCACTGATGATCCTCGATGAGGTACAGACCGGCATGGGTCGTACCGGCAAGATGTTCGCCTGTGAGCATGAAAACGTGCAGCCGGACATTATGTGCCTGGCGAAAGCCCTCGGCGGCGGCGTGATGCCAATTGGCGCCACCATTGCCACCGAAGAAGTGTTTTCCGTGCTGTTCGACAACCCGTTCCTGCATACCACCACCTTTGGCGGTAACCCGCTCGCCTGTGCGGCGGCGCTGGCGACCATCAACGTGCTGCTGGAGCAGAACCTGCCTGCGCAGGCGGAGCAGAAAGGCGACATGCTGCTGGATGGCTTCCGCAACCTGATGCGCGAATATCCGGATCTCATCCAGGATGTGCGTGGTAAAGGGATGCTGATGGCGATTGAGTTTGTTGATAACGAAACTGGTTATACCTTTGCGAGCGAAATGTTCCGCCAGCGGGTACTGGTTGCCGGTACGCTCAACAACTCGAAAACGATTCGTGTCGAACCACCGCTAACGCTGACACCTGAACAGTGCCAGCTGGTGCTGAAAGCAACCCGCAAGGCCCTGGCGGCACTGCGCGTTGCGGTCGAGCAGGAGGAGTCCTGAGACCCATCCCCTAAATCCTCTCCCCAAAAGGGAGAGGATTTTCAGATTTACACGACCCGAACACCCGCTGGCATGATGCGTTCCGGAGTTAGCAGCACGCTTTCGCTGGAGTCATCCGTTTCAGCGCACAGCAGCATGCATTCCGAGGTTTCACCGCGCATTTTGGCTTTCGCCAGATTGCACAGTACCACCACCGTTTTACCGAGCAATTCCTCTTCCCGATAGTAAGGCACCAGGCTGGTGACGGTCTGCAGGGTGCGATCCCCAACGTCTATCTGCGCGATATACAGTTTGTCGGCATTGTCGTGCCGCTTCACTTCCACAATCTTACCAACACGAAGTTCAAGTTTGGCAAAATCACCGTAGGCTACTGATTCCATCGTTTTCTCCTTCTGGTAAAGTTTTACTAAACACTATCACGTTTTTTATCCCTGGAGAATGCCAGCTTATTTAGTAAAAACTGATGCATGTCGGGGCGCATCCTTTACAATGAACAAGCGCAGGCAGTGGTGCAGGCAGAAAAAGGGCAAACATGGCAACACTTAAAGATATCGCCAGCGAGGCAAAAGTGTCTCTGGCGACCGTCTCCAGGGTTCTCAATGACGATCCAACCCTGAACGTTAAAGAAGAGACCAAGCATCGCATTCTGGAGATTGCGGAAAAACTGGAATACCGCAGCAGCAGCTCCCGTAAAGCGCAGACCAGCGCCGTCGGGCAGCACCATATTCTGGCGCTCTACAGCTATGAGCAGGATCTGGAGATCAACGATCCCTACTACCTTGCCATCCGCCACGGAGTTGAGACCCAGTGCGAAAAGCTCGGTATTGAGCTGACCAACTGCTATGCCAGCGCCACGCTTCCGGAGCCCAGACGCATCACCGGCGTGCTCATCGTCGGCAAGCCGAGCCACGGCGTGCGTCAGGCCGCGATGGCGCTCACCGACAATATCTGCTTTATCGATTTTCACGAACCTGGCAGCGACTATGACGCCGTGGATATTGACCTCGTGCGCATCAGCAAAGAGGTTATCGACTTCTTCATCGCCCGGGACGTGCAGCGCATTGGCTTTATCGGCGGGGAAGATGAGCCGGGCAAAGCCGATATCCGCGAGGCGGCCTTTGTGGAATATGGTCGCCTGAAGGGCGTGGTGTCAGAGAAAGACATCTGGCGCGGCGGCTTCTCCAGCTCGTCGGGCTATACGCTGGCAAAAACCATGCTCGCGGGCGACGACTGGCCCACGGCGCTGTTTGTCGCCTCAGACTCCATTGCCATCGGCGTGCTGCGTGCCATTCACGAGAAAGGCTTAACCATTCCGGACGATATCTCGCTGATTAGCGTTAACGATATTCCGACCGCACGCTTTACCTTCCCGCCGCTCTCCACGGTACGCATTCATTCCGAAATGATGGGCAGCCAGGGCGTTAACCTGGTGTACGAAAAGGCCCGCGACGGCCGCGCCCTGCCGCTGCAGGTGTTTGTGCCAAGCAAGCTAAAACTGCGCGGCACCACCCGTTAATCCTGCGTTTTCCTCCCGGGCCGGATAAGCATCGCCTGCCCGGCACCGCGTCTTTTTCGTGATCGAGTTAAAGTTAATCAATTTTAGCGATTTTATTTAGTAAAATTTTTACTAAAATCCCTGTAATGATGTTTTACTCCACAGGGAGATCGCATGAACCGCTGGGAAAATATTCAACTCACGCACGAGAACCGGCTACCGCCGCGTGCTTACTTTTTCTCTTATCCGTCCGTCACCGAAGCGCGCTCCTTTGTTCGCGAGAGCAGCAGCCTGTTTCAGCTGCTGAGCGGGCAGTGGAATTTCCGCTTTTTTGATAATCCGCTGCGGGTGCCGGAAACCTTTACCACAGAGTTAATGGCTGACTGGGGCACCATTACCGTTCCCGGCATGTGGCAGATGGAAGGCCACGGTAAGCTGCAGTACACCGATGAAGGCTTCCCCTTCCCTATTGATGTACCCTATGTCCCGACCGACAACCCGACCGGCGCCTATCAGCGTACCTTTACCCTTAGCGAAGGCTGGCAGGGTAAGCAGACGCTGATTAAGTTTGACGGCGTTGAGACCTACTTCGAAGTGTACGTAAACGGTCGCTACATCGGTTTTAGCAAAGGCAGCCGCCTGACCGCCGAGTTTGACATCAGCAGCGCCGTTCACAGCGGGGAAAACCTGCTCTGCGTGCGTGTGATGCAGTGGGCAGATTCCACCTACGTTGAAGATCAAGACATGTGGTGGTCGGCGGGGATTTTCCGCGACGTCTACCTGGTGGGCAAAACGCTGGCGCACGTCGAAGATTTTACCGTCAGAACCGACTTCAGCGACGACTACCAGAGCGCGACCCTCTCCTGCGACGTCGTACTGGAAAACCTTGCGCCGCAGTCCGCTCAGCTGTCGCTGGAATATGCCCTGTATGACGGAGAACAGTGCTTACATGAGGGACATCTGCCCCACCTGAACGTCACCGATCGTCATCAGGCGCAGTTCAGCATGGTGGTAAAGCACCCGCGCGCCTGGTCGGCGGAAGATCCGTATCTGTACCATCTGGTGATGACGGTGAAAAACGCGCAGGGTGAGATCCTCGAAGTTATCCCACAGCGCGTAGGTTTCCGCGATATCAAAGTGCGCAACGGTCTGTTTTACGTTAACAACCGCTATCTGATGCTGCACGGCGTAAACCGCCACGATAACGATCATCTGAAAGGCCGTGCGGTGGGAATGGATCGCGTCGAACGCGATCTGGTGCTGATGAAGCAGCACAACATCAACTCGGTGCGTACCGCCCACTACCCTAACGATCCGCGCTTCTACGAGCTGTGCGACATCTACGGCCTGTTCGTGATGGCGGAAACCGACGTCGAATCCCACGGTTTTGCCAACGTCGGCGATCTGAGCCGCATCACCGACGATCCGCTGTGGGAGCCGGTTTACGTAGAGCGCATCGTGCGCCATATCCACGCCCAGAAGAACCATCCATCGATCATTATCTGGTCGCTCGGTAACGAATCCGGCTACGGCTGCAACATCCGTGCGATGAATCTGGCGGCTAAAGCGCTCGACGATACGCGCCTGATTCACTACGAAGAGGATCGCGACGCCGAAGTGGTGGATATCATCTCCACCATGTACACCCGCGTGCCGCTGATGAACGAGTTCGGCGAATACCCGCACGCCAAACCGCGCATTATCTGTGAATACGCCCACGCGATGGGCAACGGCCCCGGCGGGCTCACGGAATACCAGAACGTGTTCTACCGCCATGACAGCATCCAGGGTCACTACGTCTGGGAGTGGTGCGATCACGGTATTCAGGCTCACGATGCCGAAGGGCGGGAATATTATCGTTTTGGCGGCGACTACGGCGACTACCCGAACAACTACAACTTCTGCCTCGACGGCCTGATTTATTCCGATCAAACCCCGGGCCCGGGCCTGAAAGAGTACAAACAGGTTATTGCCCCGGTGAAGGTGAGCGCAGGGGATCTGAAACGCGGCGAGCTGCGTATTGATAACAAGCTGTGGTTCACCACGCTTGATGATTACACCCTGCAGGTTGAAGTGCGCGCCGAAGGCGAAACGCTCTCCAGCCAGCGGCTGAAAGTCCCCGATCTGGCGCCAAACAGCGGTCGTTCACTGACGTTTGCGCGGCCAATGCTCGACGAGCGTGAAGCCTTCGTCAACGTGCGCGTCACCCGCGATTCCCGCACCCGCTACAGCGACGCTAACGCTGAAATTGCCGTCTATCAGTTCCCGCTAAAAGCGCGCACCACGAACGCCGCGCAATGGGCTAACCCGAACGCCACGCCGCTTATCGTCGATGATAAACGTCTTGAATGCGTTATCAGCGGGCATAACTTCCGCGTGGTGTTCTCACGAGTCAACGGCAAGCTCACCAGCTGGCAGGTCAACGGCGAAGAGCGCATCACCCGCGAGCCGAAGATCAATTTCTTCAAACCGATGATTGATAACCACAAGCAGGAGTACGAAGGGCTGTGGCAGCCGAATCATCTGCAGATCATGCAGGAGCATCTGCGTGCATTCAGCGTGGAAGCACAGGAAGACGCGGTGCTTATCACCACCCGCAGCATCATCGCCCCGCCGGTGTTTGATTTTGGTATGCGCTGCACCTATCGCTGGCGCGTGGCGGCAGATGGTCAGCTCAACGTCGAGCTCTCCGGCGAGCGCTACGGCGATTACCCGCACATCATTCCGTGCATCGGCTTCACCCTCGGTATTAACGGTGATTTTGACCAGGTGGCGTACTACGGACGTGGCCCCGGTGAAAACTACCCCGACAGCCAGCAGGCCAACATTATCGATATCTGGCGTAGCAACGTGGCGGCGATGTTTGAGAACTACCCGTTCCCGCAGAATAACGGCAACCGCCAGCACGTGCGCTGGGCATCGCTCACCAACCGCCACGGTAGCGGGCTGCTGGTTATCCCGCAGGAGCCTGTCCATTTCAGCGCCTGGCCGTATCGCGCCGAAGATATCCACGCGGCGCAGCACTGTAATGAGCTGACGCCGGCCGGTGATATCACGCTCAATATCGACCATCAGCTATTGGGCCTTGGCTCGAACTCCTGGGGCAGCGAAGTACTCGACAGCTGGCGCGTCCGGTTCGCGCCCTTCCGTTACGGCTTTACCCTGCTGCCACTGGAAGGCGGTTCTGCCACCTCGCAGGCGCTTGCCGGACACCGTTTTGGCAATGGCTTCTTTTCCACGAATTCGCACAGCGAGGCAGACCAATGAGAATCATCGATAACCTGGAGCAGTTCCGCGAACGCTATCCTTCCGGGCGGAAGTGGCAGCGCTGTATTGAAGCGATTGAGAACATCGACAACATCCAGCCCGGCGTGGCGCACTCGATTGGTGATTCACTGGCCTATCGCGTCACCACGGACACCACCACCGACGCGCTGTTCGTCGGTCATCGCCGCTACTTCGAGGTGCATTACTACCTGCAGGGCGCGCAAAAAATTGAAGTGGCGGAGAAAAGCCAGCTGCAGGAGGTGGAGTGCTACCGCGACGAAACCGATCGTGAATACCTGAAGGGCTGCGGAGACACCGTGCAGGTGCACGAAGGCCAGATGGTGATTTGTGATATCGATGAGGCTTACCGCTTCATCAGCGATACCCCAGTAAAAAAAGTCGTACTCAAAGTGACCATCGAAGACGGTTACTTCCATAACAAATAACAAAACCGGTGGCGCCAAAGCAGCGCCACCACACTCCCCTGTACCCGGAGAACGCTATGTCAGATACGAAGCGTAATACCATCGGCAAATTCGGCCTGCTGTCGCTGACGTTTGCCGCCGTGTTTAGTTTTAACAACGTCATCAATAACAATATTGAGCTTGGACTGGCGTCAGCGCCGATGTTCTTCCTGGCAACCCTGTTCTACTTTATTCCCTTCTGTTTGATCATCGCCGAATTTGTGGCGCTGAATAAAAACTCCGAAGCCGGGGTATATGCGTGGGTGAAAAGTTCTCTCGGCGGGCGCTGGGCGTTTATTACTGCCTACACCTACTGGTTTGTGAACCTGTTTTTCTTTACCTCGTTATTACCGCGCGTAATTGCCTACGCTTCCTATGCGTTTCTCGGGTATGAGTACATTCTGACGCCATTTGCCACCACGGTGCTGAGCATGGTGCTGTTTGCCTTCTCCACGTGGGTGTCGACCAACGGCGCGAAAATGCTCGGGCCAATCACCTCGGTCACCTCCACGCTAATGCTGTTGCTGACGCTTTCCTATATTTTACTGGCAGGCGCGGCGCTGCTCGGCGGCGTGCAGCCGGTGGATCCGATAACCGTGGATGCGATGATCCCGAACTTCAGCTGGGCGTTCCTCGGTATTACCACCTGGATCTTCATGGCCGCCGGCGGCGCTGAGTCGGTGGCGGTGTACGTCAACGACGTAAAAGGCGGCTCAAAATCGTTCGTGAAGGTCATCATCCTCGCCGGGATCTTCATCGGCGTGCTGTACTCCATCTCTTCGGTACTGATTAACGTCTTTATCAGCAGCAAAGAGCTGAAGTTTACCGGCGGATCGGTGCAGGTATTCCACGGGCTGGCGGCGCACTTCGGCCTGCCGGAAGTGCTGATGAACCGCTTTGTCGGCCTGGTTTCCTTCACCGCGATGTTTGGCTCACTGCTGATGTGGACCGCCACGCCGGTGAAAATCTTCTTCTCGGAAATTCCTTCCGGTATTTTTGGTAAGAAGACCGTTGAGCTGAACGAGAACGGCGTTCCGGCGCGCGCGGCATGGATCCAGTATTTAATCGTTATCCCGCTGATGATTATCCCGACGCTTGGCTCCAATACTGCTCAGGATCTGATGAATACGGTGATCAACATGACC
Source organism: Yokenella regensburgei ATCC 49455 (assembly GCF_000735455.1). Taxonomy (GTDB): domain Bacteria; phylum Pseudomonadota; class Gammaproteobacteria; order Enterobacterales; family Enterobacteriaceae; genus Yokenella; species Yokenella regensburgei. The sequence goes on from NZ_JMPS01000043.1 coordinate 30,716, forward strand.
GCTGCAGCCTCGATGCTGCCGCCGCTGTTCATCATGCTCGCCTATCTCAACCTGCGCCGTAAGCTCGACCACCTGCCGCGTGATTTCCGCATGGGTTCGCGCACCACCGGCATCGTGGTGGTATCGATGCTGATTGTGATTTTCACCATTGGCTTTGTGGCCTCAACCTTCCCGACCGGTGGCAACATTCTGACAATTATTTTCTATAACGTCGGCGGCATCGTCCTGTTCCTTGGTTTTGCCTGGTGGAAATACAGCAAATACATCAAGGGGCTATCCCGACAAGAACAAGAAATAGAGGCCGCACCTGCCTCCACCTCCACCATTCAATAAAAATATAAAAACAGCTTCAGGCATTCCTTCATCTCACTGGAATGAGTCTATGAAAAAACAGGTTAATCTTTACAGGGCACTCTGTGCCCTGTCCTTTTGCTGCGCCCTTCCGGCAGGAGCAGAAGAAGTTCGCCCGGCGGAGCACGACGACACCCGCACGCCGGAGTTGAACCAGACCTCGTATCGCTTTTACGGCGAGATGGGGCTTGGCGGCTACATGGATTTAGAGGGGCCGGACAAGCATAAGTACAGCGATGGCACCTATATTGAAGGCGGGCTGGAGGTCAAACATGGTGCCTGGTTCGGCCTGATTTATGGGGAAGGCTGGACGGTGCAGGCAGACAGCCAGGGCAATGCCTGGGCGGCAGGCCATAGCTGGGGCGGTTTTGAGGGCGGGCTTAACCGTTTGTACGGTGGCTACCGCAGCAACAACGGCACCGAGACGATGCTCAGCCTGCGCCAGGACTCCTCGCTTGACGACCTGCAGTGGTGGGGCGATTTCACCCCCGATCTCGGCTACGTCATCCCGAACACTCGCGACATTATGTATGCGCTGAAGGTGCAGAATCTAACGGGCAAGCTCCGCTACAGCGTGACCGCGACGCCCGCAGGGCACCATAACGAAAGCACCGCCGTGCTGCACTTTGGCAAATACGACCGCTATGACGATAAGTACACCTATCCGGCAATGATGAACGGCTACGTCCAGTATGACCTCATCGAAGGCGTGACCTGGATGAACGGGCTGGAAGTCACCGACGGCACCGGACAGCTGTTTTTAACCGGGCTGCTGTCGCCAAACTTCGCCGCCCGCGCCTGGCACCATACTGGCCGCGCTAAAGGGCAAAATGTCCCCGGCAGCGAAAGCGGTTTTATGCTGAGTGCCATGATTGAAGCGCTAAAAGGGGTGTACCTCTCCACCGCCTGGAGTTACGCAAAGCATCGACCGGATCACGAAGCGGATGAGACCACCTCGTTTGCCCAGTTCGGGATCTGGTATGAGTACGGTGGCGGGCGTTTTGCCACCGCCTTCGACAGCCGGTTCTACATGCAAAACGCCTCGGGCGATCCGAGCGATAAAGTTTTCCTGATGCAATATTTCTACTGGTAAGGGACGCAACCGCAATGAAATTTAACACCACTCTGGCGCCGCTCGCCTGCGCCCTGCTGCTCAGCTTTTCCGCTCATGCCGTCACCGCTAACGATTTTAAAAACGTGATTAATCGCACCGGTGCGCCGCAGTACATGCATGATTTTGATTATGACGACCACCAGCGCTTTAACCCGTTCTTCGACCTTGGTGCCTGGCACGGACACCTGCTGCCGGACGGCCCACAGACCCAGGGCGGATTCCCCGGCCCGGCGCTGCTGACCGAAGAGTACATCAACTTTATGGCGACCAATTTTGACCGGCTGACGGTGTACCAAAATGGTAAGAAGGTCGATTTCACCCTGAAGGCGTGGAGCATTCCCGGCGCGCTGATGCAAACGCTGAGCGCCCCCTCCGTGCAGGTGACGATGACGTTGCGCTTTGCAAGCCCTCACACCTCGCTGCTGGAAACCCGCATCACCAGCGACGCGCCGCTAACCCTGGTGTGGGACGGTGAACTGCTGGAAAAGCTTGAAGCCAAAGAGGGGAAACCGCTGTCAGATAAGACTATCGACGGCGCGTTTCCTGGCTATCAGCGTAAAATCATCGCCACGCCGGACGGCCTGAAAGTGACCTTCGGGAAAGTGCGCGCCGCCTCGGACCTGCTGACCTCCGGCGCATCGGAATATCAGCTGCATCGTTCCCTTCCGACCACGACCCGCGTTGAGGGTCATCGCTTCACCAGCACCGCTAAAATCAACGGCTCCACCACCCTCTACACGACCTATTCGCATCTGTTAACCGCCGCGCAGGTGAGCCACGAAAAGGCACAAATCCGCGATATTCTGGCCCGACCGGCGTTCTATCTGCAGGCTTCTGCTCAGCGCTGGGAAGATTATCTGAAACAGGGGCTGAATAATCCGGACGCCACGCCGGAGCAGACCCGCGTGGCGGTGAAAGCCATCGAGACGCTGAACGGTAACTGGCGCTCGCCGGGCGGGGCGTTACGCCACAGCACCGTGACGCCATCGGTGACCGGGCGCTGGTTCTCCGGCAACCAGACCTGGCCGTGGGATACCTGGAAGCAGGCCTACGCTATGGCGCACTTTAACCCGCAGATAGCGAAAGAAAATATCCGCGCGGTATTCTCCTGGCAGATTAAACCTGACGATCCGGTACGCCCGCAGGATGCGGGGTTTATTCCCGATCTCATCGCCTGGAACCTGAGCCCGGAGCGCGGCGGTGACGGGGGCAACTGGAACGAACGCAACACCAAGCCGAGCCTGGCGGCGTGGTCGGTGATGGAGGTGTATAACGTCACCAAAGACAAAGCCTGGCTCGAAGAGATGTATCCGAAGCTGGTAGCCTATCACGACTGGTGGCTACGCAACCGCGATCACAACGGTAACGGCGTGCCGGAATACGGCGCGACCCGCGATAAAGCGCACACCGGCAGCGATGCACCAATCCTCACCGCCGCCTCGTGGGAATCCGGCCGCGACGACGCCGCCAACTTTGGTTTTATCGATAAAGACCAGCTGGATAAGTACGTGGCAAACGGTGGTAAACGCAGCGACTGGACGGTAAAAGTGGCGGAGAACCGCAGCCCACAGGGCACGCTGCTCGGCTATTCGTTGCTGCAGGAGTCGGTGGACCAGGCAAGCTACATGTACAGCGACAATCACTACCTCGCACAGATGGCAACCATTCTTGGCAAACCCGCCGACGCTGAACGCTACCAGAAGCTGGCAAAGCGTCTCGCCGACTACATCAACACCTGCATGTTCGATAAGCAAAGCGGCTTCTATTACGATATTCGTATCGAAGACAAACCGCTGGCTAACGGCTGCGCGGGCAAACCTATCGTCGAACGCGGTAAGGGCCCGGAAGGCTGGTCGCCGCTGTTTAACGGCGCAGCAACCCAGGAACACGCCGATGCGGTGGTGGCGGTGATGCTTGACCCGAAAGAGTTTAATACCTTCGTACCGCTCGGCACCGCGGCGCTCACCAACCCGGCGTTTGGCCCGGACATCTACTGGCGTGGCCGGGTATGGGTGGATCAGTTCTGGTTTGGCTTAAAGGGCATGGCGCAGTACGGCCACCGCGAAGAGGCGTTAACGCTCGCCGACACCTTCTTCCGCCACGCCAAAGGCCTGACCGCCGACGGCCCGATTCAGGAGAACTACAACCCGCTGACCGGCGATCAGCAGGGTGCGCCGAACTTCTCGTGGAGCGCTGCGCATTTGTATATGTTGTATAACGAGTTTTTCAGAAAACAGTAATTTTCCCCTCACCCCAG
>NZ_JMPS01000044.1 GCF_000735455.1 Yokenella regensburgei ATCC 49455
CAATCCCCTCTCCCTCAGGGAGAGGGTCAGGGTGAGGGTGGTGTTAACCGTTACACTTCCGGCAACAGTCCTACAAAGCTGCGTTTTTTGCGCGGCTCCGACATCAGTTCCTCGAGCTTATCCACGCAGGCCAGATAGTGCGGCGTTTGCTTGTGCGCCAGCACCGCGTCATCGTTCTGGTAGGCTTCGTAGATAAAGAAGCGGGTCTTCACCCGTGGGTCCTGCAGCACGTCAAAGCGCAGGTTGCCCGGCTCTTTAACAGAGCCTTCATGGTTAGCGCGAAACACCTCGAGAAACTCGTCTACTCGCTCCGGTTTAATATTGATTTCTACCAGCGTTACGTTCATTTTGCTTCTCCCTGTTTTTCCTCCTGCCAGAACTGGTATGCCTCGCGCGGATGCATATTCTCATGCACCACTTTCTTCACCGTCTTCAGCATCGCGCGCGGTGCGCTGGACTGGAAGATATTGCGCCCCATATCCACCCCTGAAGCCCCCTGGTCAATGGCGCGCCAGCACATCTCCAGCGCCTCGTGCTCGGGCAATTTTTTGCCACCGGCGATAACAATCGGCACCGGGCAACTGGCGGTAACTTTCTCAAAGCCCTCTTCCACAAAGTAGGTTTTCACAAACTGCGCGCCCATTTCGGCGGCAATTCGGCTGGCCAGTGAGAAGTAGCGGGCATCGCGCGCCATCTGCGTCCCAACCCCGGTCACTGCCAGCACCGGCATGCCGTAGCGGTTCCCGGCATCCACCAGCTTAATGATGTTGTTGATCGACTGATGCTCATGGGGGCTGCCGATGTACACCTGAGCGGCCACCGCGCAAACGTTGAGGCGCAGCGCATCTTCCATCGCCACCGCCACGCACTCGTTCGACAGCTCTGTCAGAATTGAATTACCGCCCGAAGCGCGCAGCACCACCGGCTTGTTGGTGGCCGCGGGCACCTGGCTTCTCAGGATCCCGCGGGTACACATCAGCACGTCGGTTTCGGCAAACAGCGGGGCGATAGAGAGATCGATACGCTCAAGCCCGGTGGTCGGTCCCTGGAAGTAACCATGGTCGAAGGCCAGCATCACTGTCCGGTTGCTTTGCGGATTAAAAATCCGCGCCAGCCGCGACTGCATCCCCCAGTCCAGTGAGCCACACCCTTTCAGCGTAAAGGGTACGTTTTGCTGTGGCACACCGATGCCAAAGTCTTTTCCGTCTTTGATGTCATCTAAATCAGCCATCTTTCCCCCAATCAGAAATCGTAGTTGTTGATGTTCTCTTTAGTGAACACCACGCGTTGCGGCAGCAACACAATGCCGTTGCCTTTTGCTTCGTACTGGTAACCCTGCACGCTGTTCGGTTCGACCTTCAGCGCACCGATGTCCTTCACGTCCACGCTGTCACCCGGGTTAAGATCGCCTTTTTTCAACAAATGATCGGCGACATTGACCGCAATTTTGCCCTGTTGCACCACATCCCACAGACCGAAGGCTTTTACCGTGCCGCGTTCAACATAAGGGCGCATTACGTTTGGCGTGCTGAAGCCGACAATCGCCACCCCTTCTCGCTTCAGGTTTTCCGCCGCCTGAGCCGCCGCCGGGAGGGCGTTGGCGTCCGGGGCGATAATCGCATCGAGATCCGGGTAGGCTTTCAGAATGCCTTCTGCGGTTTGCAGCGACTTGGTGGCATCGTTATAGCCAAACTGGGTGGTGACTATCTGCCACTGCGGGTGTTCTTTTTCGATTTTAGCCTTCGCCTCTTTTACCCACTGGTTCTGGTCGGTGACCGTCGGGCTTGAGTAGAAGAACGCAACTTTGGCATTCGGCTTAGTGACCTGTTTTTCGGCCATCTCCACCAGCAGGCCGCCGAGCTGCTGCGGAGTGCCCTGGTTGATGTAAATGCTGCGGCATTCAGGTTTGGTGTCGGAATCCCAGGTCAGCACTTTCACACCGCGCTGCATGGCACGCTTGAGCGCCGGGCATAGGCCGTCCGGCGATACCGCCGAGACGATAATCGCGTTGTAACCCTGGTTAACGAAGTTATTGATGAGCTGCACCTGCCCTGAAACGCTTGGCTCCGTCGGGCCATCGTAGGTAACGTCTGTCCCCAGCGCTTTACCCGCTTCCTTCGCCCCGTTGCCGCCGCTGGTGAAAAAGCCCACGCCGACCAGCTTTGGAATAAACGCGATGCGATCTGCCGCCTGGGCCACCGCCACGCTCATAGCCAACGCCAGCGCGCTCAGCTGCACTATCTGTTTTGCTTTCATCTCATGCTCCACTTGTTTTTCGCGAGTGAACCCGACGCCAGGCCGTGCGCACCCATTCACGGTGCAGGCTCAGCGAACGTCCCATGACCACCACAACTAACAGCGCCCCAGACAGCGCGCTTGACACCTGATTGGGGATACCAACCATCTGTAAACCTTGCTGCAAATAGCCCACCAGCAGCGCCGCCAGCGCGGTACCGATAACCGAGCCAGAACCCCCATATATATTGGCGCCGCCCAGCACCGCCGCCGTCAGCGCCGGCATCAGTAGATCGCGCCCGAGATCAGAACGCGCGGAGCCGAAATAAGAGACCATCACCAGCGCCGCAATGGCCGACGCCACGCCCACCAGGCCATACAGCGCGTAAGGCAGGCCGTTTACCGACAGCGCGGCATAGCGCGCGGCACGCGGATTTTGCCCGAGTAGAAACAGATGACGACCAAAGCGCCCGCGGTGGGCAATCAGCCAGAACGCCAGCGTGATGACGGCAAACAGCACCAGCGGCACCGGCAGTCCGAGCAGCGTCTGGTTGGCGAAAGCGGTGAAGCTGTCCGGGAAGCCGCCAATCCCTTCGTACCCCGTCGCCCCGGCCATGCCAGAGAGCAGCAGCGCCGCACCGCCGTAGAGGTACAGCGTGCCAAGCGTTATCACCAGCGGGCTGATGCCGGTGTAATGGATGAGCGCGGCGTTAAACAGGCCGCACAGCAGGCCGACCAGCAGCGTCAGCGGAACGGCCGCAACCATCGGCACGCCGGACTGCATCATCACCCCCAGGGCGATGGCGCACAGGCCAACCGTTGAGCCGAGCGAAATATCGATTCCGCCGCTGACGATAACCAGCGTCAGCGGTAGCGCGACAATACCGATACAGATGAAGTCGCTGGTGCTGAACAGCAGCAGGTTGACGTCAAGCATGCGCGGATTGATGGCGCCGAACAGCAGGATCTCGAGCACCAGCAACAGCAGCAGTACGCTTTCCCAGGTCAGCTTCATTTACGCCACCTCTTTGTCTTTGCGCTTAGTAAATGGGGTCACGTTTTTGCCGCCTTTATTACCCGGCTGAAAGCGGCCGTATTTCAGCGCCCGCTGGTGGCGCATCAGCGCCTGACGCAGACGCCCGTCGAGCACCAGAACGCCAAGCAGCACCAGCCCGGCGATGAAGTCGTTCCACCACGCCGGGAGTTTGAACAGCACCAGTACGGTGTCGATTTGAGTGAGGAAAAAGGCGCCGAGGAAGGCACCAATCAGCGTACCGGTGCCGCCCAGCAGCGAAATCCCACCGAGCACGCAGGCGGCGATAGCCTTCATCTCCAGCCCGCTACCGGTCTGATTTGGTACGAAACCGATTTGCGCAGCGAACACCACCCCGGCGCAGGCGGCCAGCACACCGTTGAGCGTAAAGGCAATCATCCGCGTACGGTTCACCGCCACGCCGAGCTGGCGCGCGGCGGCAAGGTTATCACCCACGGCATAGAAATCGCGGCCAAAGGCGGTGCGCGACAGCATCCACGCCCCTGCCAGCAACAGCAGCAACACCAGTACGCCCAGCGGCGAAACGCCTACCGCCAGCGGTTCAGAGAGCGACTTCAGGCTGGCTGGCAACCCTTCAATCCACTTCCCGCCGGTCCACAGCAGCATTGCCCCGCGATACAGCCCCAGGGTGCCAAGGGTGGCGACAATCGCCGGGATCCGCAGCCCCACCACCAGCAGTCCATTAAACGCCCCCGCCAGCGCCCCAATGCTTAGCGCGAAGGCCATTGCCAGCGGCAGGCTGTAGCCATTATTCAGCGCAACGCCAACCGCAATGGCGCACAGCCCTACCGTTGAGCCTACCGAAACGTCGATGTTGCGCGTCAGCATCACAAGCGTTGCCCCCAGCGCCAGCAGCGCGAGGATCTGACTGCTGGCAAAGATCATCGCCACGGTCTGCAGGCTGAAGTAGGCCGGATTCAGCGCCACCAGCAGGGCAAACAGCGCAAGAATGGCAAGAAACGCGCTGAGCTCGCGATTTTTAAGTAACCTCTTCATGCTTGTCCTCCGAAGGCCAGCGCCATCATCCGATCGACGCTCACCGCCTGCTGCGCCAGTTCACCGTTGAGCACGCCCTGATGCATCACCAGCACCCGATCCGCAAGCCCGGGAAACTCGTCGAGATCGCTTGAAATCATCAGCACCGCCACGTTCTGCGCCGCCACGCTGCGCAGCAGCTGGTAAATATCCGCCCGGGCAGAAACGTCTACGCCGCGGGTCGGCTCATCGACGATAAGCAGCAGCGGGTTGGCTTCCAGGCAGCGCGCCAGCAGCACCTTCTGCTGATTGCCGCCGGAGAGCGTGCGCACCGGCTGTTCGGCATCGTTCAGTTTTATCCCCAGCGCCCGGTGGTAGCGCTCCACCACCGCCGCCTCGCGTTTCTGCTGCTGCCAGAGCGACGGCTCGTTCAGCGCCACCGTGTTCCAGCGTACCGGCGCATCCAGAAACAGCCCGGAAACCTGTCGGTCTTCAGGCAGATACACCAGTCCTCGCGCCAGCCGCGCCGCCGTCGACAGGCTGCCAATCTCCTGATTCTCCAGCCATATCCGCCCACCGCGCGCAGGCCGCAGGCCATACAGCGTTTCGGCGAATTCGGTCCGCCCGGAGCCCACCAGCCCCGCAAGGCCGACTATCTCACCGGCGTAGATCTCAAGGCTGAGATCGATAAACCCTTCCCCGGTGAGCGTTTCAACGCGCAGCACCGGAAAATCCTGCGCCTGGGTGCGGCGATTGCCGGGCAGCGACAGCCACAGTTTTTGCGTGTCGCTCAGCGTTTGCTCCCGGCAGACGGGGGTCATAGCGGTGATTAGCGCAGCATCGTCGTAGCGGTGAGTTTCACCGCTCAGCACCACCGCGCCATCACGCATCACCGACACATGGCTTGCGAGCTTGCGGATCTCCGGCAGCTTGTGGGAAATAAAGACGATCCCCACGCCTGACCCCTGCAACGCGCGGATCTGGCGAAACAGCCTGTCCGTTTCTCCCGGCGTCAGCGAGGCGGTCGGTTCGTCGAGGATCAGGATCTGCGCCCGGCGCATCAGACCGCGCAGGATCTCCACCATTTGCTGATCCGCCACTTCAAGCGTGCTGGCCGCCGCCGTCAGGTTGATCTGGCAGCTAAGCTGCTGCATCTTCGCGGCGAGCTGCTCGTCGAGATCCTCCGTGCGCGGCAGACGGAACAAAATGTTTTCGCGAACGCTAAGGTTCGGAAACAGCATCGGCTCCTGCGGCACCAGGTAGATCCCCTGCTGGTGCGCCTGAGCGGGCGTGAGGCGGGTAAACGTGGTGCCGTTGATGCACAGTTCGCCGTCGTCCGGCGTTTCCACCCCGGCGATAATTTTCATCAGCGTCGATTTGCCCGCGCCATTGCCCCCCATCAGCGCGTGTACCTGCCCGGCAAACAGGGTGAAATCAATCGCTTTCAGCACCGGCACGCCGGAGAACGCTTTGCGGATAGCCTTCGCTTCGATCAGTGGGGTCATCATCACTCCGCATTTGAACAAATGATTTTTAGATTTAATAATGTTCAAAAGCGTAGACCCTGAACTATATTTACAACCGTGCGGCGATCACATTTTTATCTCTTTAGATCGTTTGAATTGTGAACAACGAGCTGAATGATCGCTTTTGCCGGATAGCTCACACTTTCCTGGCGTACAGAACCGAACAAATGATCTAAATTTTTATAAGAGTTCAATCATGAGCGAAAAGAGAGCAATGGATGACAACCGCTTCGCCGGGCTTGCGCTGGCGGAGGAGGAACTGGTGGCCCGCGTGGCCTGGTGCTACTACCACGACGGGCTGACGCAAAACGACATCGGCGAACGCCTTGGCCTGCCGCGGCTGAAGATCTCGCGGCTGTTAGAAAAAGGCCGCCAGTCCGGCGTTATTCGTGTGCAGATAAACTCCCGCTATGAAGGCTGTCTGGCGCTGGAAACCGCCCTGCAGCAGCACTTTGGCCTGAAGATGGTCCGCGTGCTGCCCGCGCTGAATACCCCTTCGATGAACACCCGCCTGGGGATTGGCGCCGCGCAGTCGCTGATGGGCGTATTGCAGCCCGAACAGCTGCTGGCGGTTGGGTTTGGCGAGGCGACGATGAGCTGTCTGCAGCATCTGAGCGGGTTTATCGGCTCGCAGCAGATCCGCCTGGTGACCCTCTCCGGCGGCGTTGGGCCGTACATGACCGGCATCGGCCAGCTGGATGCCGCCTGCAACGTCAGCATGATCCCGGCGCCGCTTCGCGTCTCTTCGGCAGACGTCGCCGGGATCCTCAAACGCGAGTCCAGCGTGCAGGATGTGATCCTCGCCGCCACGGCAGCGGATGTGGCGGTCGTGGGGATTGGCTCGGTGAACCAGCGTCGCGACGCCACCATTTTGCGATCGGGCTATATCAGCGAAGGTGAGCAGCTGATGTTCGCGCGCAAGGGCGCGGTGGGCGATATTCTCGGCTACTTCATTAATGCCGATGGCGAAAAGGTGGAAGGTCTTGAGATCCACCAGGAATTACTGGGCGTCACGCTCGATGAGCTGGCGCAGCTGCCCACCATCGTTGGTGTGGCCGGGGGAGATGAAAAAGCAGAAGCCATCTATGCCGCACTGAAGGGTCGCCGTATCAATGGCCTGGTGACGGAAGAGACGACAGCTCGCGCGGTACTGGCTCTGGCGCAATAGGTGCGCCGCCGCGCAAACATAGCGAGGCGTTAGTCATGAGTTACCTTTTAGCGTTAGATGCAGGGACCGGCAGCGTTCGGGCGGTGATTTTTGACCTCAACGGTCGGCAGATTGCCGTCGGCCAGGCGGAGTGGAAGCACCTCAGCGTGGAGAACGTGCCCGGCTCCATGGAGTTTGACCTCAACACCAACTGGCAGCTTGCCTGCCAGTGCATTCGCCAGGCGCTGGAACGCGCAAAGCTCACCGCCGCCGACATCCAGTCTGTTGCCTGCTGCTCAATGCGTGAAGGGATCGTGCTCTACGACCGCAACGGCGATGCCATCTGGGCCTGTGCTAACGTCGACGCTCGCGCCAGCCGAGAAGTCGCCGAGCTAAAAGAGATCCACAACGACCGCTTTGAATCCGAAGTGTATGACGTTTCCGGGCAGACTCTGGCGCTGAGCGCCATGCCGCGCCTGCTGTGGCTGGCGCACCACCGCCCGGATATCTATCGCAATGCGGCCACCATCACCATGATAAGCGACTGGCTGGCGGCGAAGCTCTCCGGCGAGCTGGCGGTCGATCCTTCCAACGCCGGAACCACCGGCATGCTCAGTCTCTTCAGCCGCGACTGGCGACCAGCGCTGCTGGATATGGCTGGCCTGCGGGCCGATATCCTCTCTCCGGTGAAAGAGACCGGTACGCTGCTGGGCACCGTCAGCAAAACGGCGGCACAGCAGAGCGGGCTGCGGGAAGGCACGCCGGTGGTGATGGGCGGCGGCGACGTGCAGCTTGGCTGTCTCGGGCTTGGCGTCGTGCGCGCCGGGCAAACCGCCGTACTGGGCGGAACGTTCTGGCAGCAGGTGGTGAACCTGCCGCAGGTACGTACCGACCCGGAGATGAACATTCGCGTGAATCCGCACGTGATCCCCGGCATGGTGCAGGCCGAGTCGATAAGCTTCTTCACCGGGCTCACCATGCGCTGGTTCCGCGATGCCTTCTGCGCGGAAGAAAAACTGATAGCCGAACGGCTGGGCGTGGATGCTTATTCACTGCTCGAAGAGATGGCTAACCGGGTGCCGGCGGGCTCCCACGGCGTGATGCCTATTTTTTCTGACGCGATGCATTTTAAGCAGTGGTACCACGCCGCGCCGTCGTTCATTAACCTGTCGATAGATCCGGAAAAGTGCAACAAAGCCACGCTGTTTCGCGCGCTTGAAGAGAATGCGGCGATCGTGTCTGCCTGTAATCTGGCGCAGATCTCCCGCTTCTCCGGCGTCCAGTTTGATAGCCTGGTGTTTGCCGGCGGTGGCGCAAAAGGCGCGCTATGGAGCCAGATTTTAAGCGACGTCACCGGGCTGCCGGTACGTGTGCCGGAAGTGAAAGAAGCCACCGCGCTCGGCTGCGCGATTGCCGCCGGTACGGGAGCCGGGCTCTACAACGACATGGCCTCCGCCGGGGAGCGGCTGGTGAGCTGGAGCCGCGAGTTTACGCCAAACCCCGTCCACCGCGAGTTGTACGACGGCATGATGCAGAAATGGCAGGCGGTGTACGCCGACCAGCTCGGCCTGGTCGACAGCGGGCTCACCACCTCAATGTGGCAGGCGCCGGGGTTAAATAAATAGGCTGCGGTGTGACGCGCGTTGCCGGGTAAGGTGGTGCCTTGCCTGGCCCTGCAATAACTGCATTTTGCGAGGACGATTCCAGTAACGATAAAGTCTTTCTCTAAACCTGAATTACCGTTTGTTGTTTACCCTCCTGGGTCGTATTTTGACTGCGCATCTGCAAAATCAGGTGCCGGGATTGACCTCTTGCTAACTTCATCATCGGCGTATACTTTTATGCCGTTTACTTTGCTACACCCCAATGGTGGGCTGAGTGGGGGCACTGCAAAGTGCGCCGGTATCCGATGAGGCCGGTAAGGTCAACTTCACTCAGTCTGCCACCATGGGGTTGACCTCTCAGGTGGTAAAATCAAACACTCATCGAGGCTGCCCTTATGGCTACGACCCCAACCCAGACTTTTTCTGTTTTTACCCTGCCGTTTAACCACGCGACCGATTTCACCGAGCTGGCAGATAACTGCGAATACTTTGCCAACGTGCTGGTTGAAAGTACCGACGCCACCGAAAAAATGGCGCTTTGCGGCCGTCTTTCTGCGTGCCTGGCGCTACTGCACCCAACGCTACATGATCCTGTCCCGGAATATCTGCACGCCAGCCTGACGGTCGATAACCTTCCGGCACACCTGCCCGCGTTTAAGCCGGAAATCGATCAACTGAGCGTCTGGTGTCAGTCGCTAACCCAGCTATTGATGAGTGGCTCGCTCTCAGCCAGACAAGCGAGTGCGTTAGAAGATTTATTGCATGAACTGGTGCGCTATTTCGCCGAAACACTGAAAGCCCCGCGTTGGCTGAATACCACAACGGGCAAAGTGTATCTGGACGATCTGCACTAAAAACGACCTGTACACCCTCAAAATTGTTTCTGTTCTGATAGCGATTTTGAGGGTGTACTTAAATAACTCAAAGCTGTTCACATATTGTAAACACCAATATGTCATGCTAGAGTGTTCACATAATGTAAACGGACGAAACGAACGCAAGATGCACGTCATTTCAAAAGAACCTTTTGAGGAAGCTGCAAAGCGATATCCCAACGATTCGTTAGCCATACGGGCGCTGTATCGCCTGGTGCGTGAGACTGACTTCTCTTCTCCGACGGAAATGAGAACGTTGATACCGAGCCTGGATAATTTTAAGTACCGTAATAGATGGTGGATACTGGATGTGGGGGGTAACAACTTAAGAGTCATTACCTATATTAATTTTGTGAATAAACGCTTCTATGTGAAGCACATTGCTACCCACGCTGAATACGAGAAGTTGACCCGCTATTACAGGGAGAACAAAGAATGATCACCGACACGGCAAAAGCCCTTGAAGCAACCAAACAACTTGTAGCCGCGGTCCCCTTCCTGGGGAAGAGTGCTTCTGAGAGCGACTACCGTGAAGCGCTTGCGCTGGTGGACTACCTGATCGAGAACGACGACGAAAATCCGTTGATTGACTTCCTGGTAAGTAAAATTGCTGACTATGAAGATAACAGCGACCGCTTCGCGGAGTTCAATAAATCCATCGCCGAAATGCCGGTCGGCGTTGCGCTACTGCGCACTCTGATTGACCAGTACAACCTGTCCTACTCAGACCTGAAAGAAGAGATCGGCTCTAAATCGCTGGTAAGCCAGATCCTGGCGGGGCAGCGTGCTTTGACCATCCCACATATTAAGGCACTATCCGCGCGATTTGGTGTAAAACCTGAATGGTTTCTGTAGCACTGACTGACCCATCAATCATATTAAAATTGGGCTACGCCTGCCCCCTCAGCCACTCAACCACCGCCAGCACTCGCTTCTCATCCCGCTTTCGCGGGTTGATAAGCAGCCAGAAACCTTTCCCGCTGTGCCAGGGGGCGTTGAAAATCTCTGTCAGCGCTCCCTGTTTCAGGGCCTTGTTCACCAGCTGCGGATGGCAGATAAGCACCCCCTGCCCGCGCCGGGCGGCATCAATGGCCAACAGCGTCTGGTCAACGTGGATACCGGGGATCGCCACCCGCTGTGCTTCGGTAAGGCTGGTATAACGCATCAGCCACTGGTTCCAGTCCGGATACATGGTGGTGTGCAAAAGCGTGGCCCGAACGACATCTTCCGGGCTGCGGAGCCCCTGCGCCTGCAGATACTGCGGATTAGCATAAACCCGGCACTCATCGTCCCACAGCGGCTGGCACAATGGCCCCTGCTGGCTGCGGCCATCGAAGTAGCGGATAGCAATGTCAATATTATCCCGCTCCAGCGTCATCACTGCGCTGGTCGCGTTGAGATGCAGATCGGTCCCTGGAAAAGCCGCCATCAGCGCCGGCATCCGCGCAGAGAACCACTGGGCGGCTACGCCCGGAGGCATTGAAAACGTCAGCCGGTGCTGGTTCAGCGCCTGCATGGCTTCACCTGCAGCTGCCAGCTGGGCCAGCGCGGGCACGATGAGGCGATAATACTCAAGCCCGGCTTCGGTCACCGTCAGGCGACGAACGTCACGGATAAAAAGCTGAGCGTTGAGCTGATTCTCAAGCTTCTTCACCAGCTGGCTGATAGCCCCCGGCGTCACGTGTAGCGCGCTGGCGGCATTCAGAAAGCTGCCCAGGCGAACGCTCGCCTCAAACGCCTGCAGCGCCTTTAGCGGTGGCAGTGAATTCATAAGATAGTTTTTCTATTTTATTGGTGATATTTAATCGTTTGTAGCACGCCCTGATAGCGCCAACAATAGCGACTTTCAGGGGGAACTATGAATCAGAAAACATTTATCGCGTTTGCGTTTCTCGGCATCATCTGGGGCACCAATTTCCTGTTTATGCATCAGGCAAGCCGCTGGATCTCGCCGCTACAGATTGTCTTTCTGCGCGTACTGTTTGGCTTTTTGCCCATCCTGGCACTGGCCTGCTGGCACCGCGTTTTTCGCCGCCAACATCTGCGTCACGCCCACCATTTCGTGGTAATGGCACTGCTGGCGACGGTTATCTATTACTGGGCATTTGCTTCCGGTACGTCGCTGCTGCTGTCGGGGATTTCCGGCGTGCTGAGCGGGGCGATACCGCTGTTTTCTTTCATTATGGCAGCGCTGTTTCTGCGTCAGGAACCGATGCAGAAGCTGCAGGGGGCGGGTATTGTGCTGGGATTTGCCGGGGTGCTGATGATTGCCCGTCCGTGGGCAGTATCGGCAGATAGCATCAGTCTTGCAGGTGTGGGTTATATGGTTCTGGGCTCACTCAGCGTCGGAGCGTCTTTTGTCTACGCCCGTCGTTTTCTGGCCCCGCTACAGCTCCCGGCGCTGGCGCTCACCAGCTACCAGATTGGCGCCGCGCTGCTCATTCTGGCGCTGGTTACCCCGTTTAGCGGGCTGAGCGCCATTCTGCATAGCCCTTCAGCAAGCCTTGGGCTGGTCCTCGGCCTGGGCCTGCTCGGTACCGGCGTCGCGTACCTGATTTACTATTTCCTGATCCAGCGACTGGGGGCGGTGACGGCCTCGTCGGTTACCTATATTCCACCGGTGGTGGCGCTGGTGATCGGCGTGGTATTTGCCGGGGAAGCGGTAACCGCGGCAGAACTGCTGTCGCTGGTGCTGATCTCCGCCGGGGTATTTCTGCTACAGCGGCGGGATCTTTGAATCTCATCACATTCACAGCGCTCTGCCTTTTCCTTTTGCGTACGACTGGCTAGATTAGAAACTCATCCGACCACATAACAATAATTTTACATACTGGAAACCGTTATGAGCCGCTATCCGTCGTTATTTGCCCCGCTCGACCTGGGTTTTACCACGCTCAAAAACCGTGTGTTGATGGGCTCTATGCATACCGGGCTGGAAGAGCGCCCGGATGGCGCAGTGCGGCTGGCGGCATTTTATGCCGAGCGTGCGCGGCACGGCGTAGCGCTGATTGTCACCGGCGGCGTGGCGCCGGTACATTCTGGCGTGACGATGGAAGGTAGTGCGGTGCTTAACGATGTGAGCCAGCTGCCGCATCATCGGGTGGTGACCGATGCCGTCCATCAGGAAGGCGGCAAAATCGCGCTGCAGATCCTGCACACCGGTCGCTACAGCTATCAGCCGCATCTGGTTGCTCCTTCTGCCATTCAGGCGCCGATTAACCGCTTTAAGCCTCATGAGCTGACTCATGAGGAGATCCTGACGTTGATTAACGACTTTGCCCATTGCGCACAGCTCGCCCGCGAAGCGGGATACGACGGCGTGGAGGTGATGGGTTCTGAAGGCTATCTGATCAACGAATTCCTCGCCGCCCGCACCAACCAGCGTAACGACGAATGGGGCGGTGACTTCCCGCGGCGAATGCGTTTTGCCGTGGAGGTGGTACGTGCGGTACGCCAACGCGTGGGATCCGATTTCATCATTATCTACCGCCTGTCGATGCTGGATCTGGTGGAAGGCGGCGGCACCTTTGAGGAAACCGTCGAACTGGCCCGCGCGATCGAGGCCGCAGGCGCGACGATCATCAATACCGGGATCGGCTGGCACGAGGCGCGGATCCCGACGATCGCCACGCCGGTTCCCCGCGCGGCGTTCAGTTGGGTGACGCGCAAAATGAAAGGCAAGGTGTCGATTCCGCTTATCACAACCAACCGGATTAACGATCCGCAGGTGGCGGAAGATCTTCTGGACCGTGGCGATGCCGATATGGTATCGATGGCGCGCCCGTTCCTCGCCGACGCCGAGCTGCTGTCGAAGGCGCAACGCGGCCGCGCGGATGAGATTAACACCTGCATTGGCTGTAACCAGGCCTGCCTTGACCAGATTTTTGTCGGTAAGGTGACCTCGTGCCTGGTCAACCCGCGCGCCTGTCATGAAACCAAAATGCCGGTCGAGCCCGCCGTATTACGCAAAAATCTGGCGGTAGTCGGTGCCGGGCCGGCGGGCCTTGCCTTCGCGGTGAACGCCGCCGCACGTGGTCATCAGGTAACGCTGTTCGACGCCGCGGCAGAGCCGGGCGGGCAGTTCAATATCGCCAAACAGATCCCGGGCAAGGAGGAGTTCTACGAAACGCTGCGCTATTACCGCCGTATGATGCAGATAACCGGCGTTCAGGTGCAGCTTAATCAGTACGTTAACGCTGAACAGCTGAGCGGCTTTGATGAAGTGGTGCTGGCAACCGGCATTGAGCCACGCCTGCCCGCTATTGAGGGTATCGACCATCCGAAAGTACTGAGCTACCTCGACGTACTGCGCGACAAAATGCCCGTTGGCGAGCGAGTGGCGATTATCGGCTGCGGCGGTATCGGCTTTGATACCGCTATGTACCTGAGCCAGCCTGGCGCCCCCACCAGCCAGAACATCGCGGAGTTCTGCGTTGAATGGGGAATAGATACCAGCCTGAACACTGCGGGCGGTCTGCGCCCGGAAGGGCCGCAGTTGCCAAAAAGCCCGCGCCAGATTGTGATGCTGCAGCGTAAAGCCAGCAAACCGGGCGATGGATTAGGTAAAACCACCGGCTGGATCCACCGCGCCACCCTGCTCTCTCGCGGTGTGAAAATGATCCCGTCCGTCAGTTACCAGAAAATTGATGATCAGGGGCTGCACGTGTTGATAGCCGGTGAACCGCAGCTGCTGGCGGTGGATAACGTGATTATTTGCGCCGGACAGGAGCCGCGTCGCACCCTTGCCGAGCCGTTGGCAGCAATGGGTAAAACGGTGCATTTGATTGGCGGATGTGATGTGGCGATGGAGCTGGATGCCCGGCGAGCGATTGCGCAGGGCACCCGTTTAGCACTGGAAATTTAGCGGCGGCGACCGAGCTTCACTGCTTTCAGCACCACGAACTTGTTGTTAGTGGCGATAGTCTCGCAGTTGCCGAAGATCTTCTTCAGCTTATGGAAGTAGTCGAGGTGGCGGTTGGCCACGATATACAGCTCGCCGTTGATCTTCAGGCAGCGGCGGGCGTGGTGGAACATTTCCCAAGCCACGTTATCCGTCAGAGCATGTTTCTGATGGAACGGCGGATTACACAGCACCGCGTTAAAGCGGAACGGCTCAACGCCCGACAGCGCGTTGTTGATGGTGAATTCGCAGCGGTCCAGCGCTTCC
The DNA here is from genome assembly GCF_000735455.1 of Yokenella regensburgei ATCC 49455. Lineage (GTDB taxonomy): Bacteria > Pseudomonadota > Gammaproteobacteria > Enterobacterales > Enterobacteriaceae > Yokenella > Yokenella regensburgei. The sequence continues at coordinate 14,584 of NZ_JMPS01000044.1, forward strand.
GGCATGTTGGTTTCGACGTTCAGGCGGCTCGATGCCACCGCCATCGGAGATTCGTCGGTAAAGACGACGCTCGCCTGCGGGTTTTTCGCCAGCAGGGTCAGGCCAATCACGCCGTTGCCGCAGCCGAGATCGACAATCTCACCTTCCAGGTCCGCCGGCAGATTCTCGATAAAGAAACGTGCGCCAATATCCAGCCCGGTGCGCGAGAAGACGTTCGCGTGGTTGTGGATGGTCCAGTCGGTGCCTTCCAGCTTCCAGCTCAGGGTCTCAGGTGCTTCGGCAAGCGCAGGCTCGCTGAAGGTACAGTTGATGAGACGCGCCTTTTTCCACGCCAGCGTCGTGGTGGTTGGGCCTAATACTTTCTCAAACAGTTCAAGCGTGGAGGTGTGAATATCACGCGCCTTCGCGCCCGCGATGATACGGGTTTGTGGCGTCACCACTTTACGCAGCGCGCGCAGCTGCTGTTCCAGCAGGGCCATGGTTTTTGGCACTTTAATCAGCACCACGCCCGGCGCCTGCGGATACTCAGCGGTGCTGTCGAGGAATTTGACGCTGCCTTCCGGGATGTCGTTGTGACGGAGGTTTTCGCGCGTCGCAAGCTCGCTTAAGTAAGAATCACCGATGCTGTACGGCGTATGCTCCGCCAGCGCGCAGCCAAGCGCACCGAAACTGTCATTCAGGATAAGAACCGGGCCGCTGATTTCGGTGTCATCCAACTGTTGCAGCAGATATTCATCCGCGGCTTCCCACGCCTGAAGCGGGTTAACGTCATCCGTTTCTGGGAAACGTTTTAAGTCGAGTGAACGGAAACCGTTGTCTAAGTGGCTCATCGGCCCTCCTGAGTGGTAAAATTTGGCGTATCCCTGAAAAGGGTGCGTGAGTATACCCGTTTTCGCATTAATTTGGGCTTTTGATGAACCAACTAACTTATCTCCAGGGCTACCCGGAGCATTTACTTTCTCAGGTTCGCACCCTGATAGCCGAGGATAAACTGGGTGCGGTACTGGCAAAACGCTATCCGGATACGCATGATTTCACGACCGATAAAGCCCTCTGGCAGTATACGCAGGATCTAAAAAACCGGTATCTGAAGAGCGCACCGCCGGTCAATAAAGTGATGTATGACAATAAGATCCACGTGCTGAACAACGCGCTCGGTCTGCATACAGCCATTTCACGCGTGCAGGGCGGGAAGCTAAAAGCAAAGGCAGAAATTCGCGTGGCGACGGTTTTTCGCGACGCGCCGGATGCGTTTTTGCGCATGATCGTGGTGCATGAGCTGGCGCATCTGAAAGAGAAAGATCACAACAAAGCCTTTTACCAGCTGTGCTGTTATATGGAGCCGCAGTATCACCAGCTGGAGTTTGATACCCGGCTGTGGTTAACGCATCTTTCGTTAAAGCGTAATGCGTCGTAGCGCACTCGATTTGTCATCATGGCATGCTACAGTGACGACAGATCCTTAAGCTACGGAGTACGTTACGCCTTATGATACGTTTCGCTGTCATAGGGACGAACTGGATTACGCGCCAGTTCGTCGATGCCGCTCATGAAACCGGCAAATATAAGCTCACCGCCGTCTATTCCCGCAGCCTTGAACAGGCGCAGGTTTTCGCCAACGATTATCTCGTCGAACATCTCTTCACCTCACTCGACGAGATGGCACAAAGCGATGCCATTGACGCGGTTTATATTGCCAGCCCGAACTCGCTGCATTTCCCGCAAACCTGCCTGTTCCTTCGCCACCAAAAACACGTTATTTGTGAAAAGCCGTTGGCCTCTAACCTGCGTGAAGCCGAAGCCGCCATCGCGCTTGCCAAAGAGAACCAGGTGGTGCTGTTCGAAGCGTTCAAAACCGCGAGCCTGCCGAATTTCCTGACGCTGCAGCAGTCGCTAAGTAAAGTGGGGCCGCTTCGTAAAGCCTTTATCAACTACTGCCAGTACTCCTCCCGTTATCAGCGCTACCTCGACGGTGAGAACCCGAACACCTTCAATCCGGCGTTTTCTAACGGCTCGATTATGGATATCGGTTTCTACTGTCTGGCCTCGGCGGTGGCGCTGTGGGGCGAGCCGAAAGCTATTCAGGCCAGCGCCTGTCTGCTGGAGAGCGGCGTAGATGCGCACGGCACGGTGGTGCTGAACTACGGTGATTTTGACGTCACCCTGCATCACTCTAAGGTCAGCGATTCGCTGCAGGCAAGCGAGATTCAGGGTGAAGCCGGTTCACTGGTTATCGAGAAAATTTCCGAGTGCCAGAAAGTGTGCTTTATTCCGCGCGGCGGTAAGTCGCAGGATCTCAGCCAGCCTCAGCATATCAATACCATGCTGTATGAAGCGGAGACCTTCGCAAGCCTTGTGGAAAACGGAGAAATTGACCATCCGGGTCTCGAGGTCAGCCGTATTACCGCGAAGGTGCAAACTGAAATCCGTCGTCAAACGGGCGTGCGTTTCCCGGCGGATAACGCCAGCGCCGCCGCGACTGCGTAAAGGATTGTAAAATCCCCCAGGCGGGACATTGACGAAAGTCGTGTCCCGTCATATTTTGTCTCCCGCAAAGGGGAGTAACTTCCTGGTCGGTTGATCGTCATTACGATGTGTGCAAAACCACATCCGGTCGCCGGGCAACAAGAAAGCCATATGATGAAATTGGGCTTTCTTGTTGTAAGTGAGACCTTGCCGAAAGGCGAGGTCCGTGCAAAAAAAGCTGCAGCGGCTATCGTCTTTCGACGTTAGCCGTTTTTTTTTGCGTAAGGAAAATCTATGAATAGTGTCGGCACACCGTTGCTGTGGGGCGGATTCGCGGTCGTTGTGGTTATTATGCTGGCTATCGACCTGCTGCTGCAGGGGCGACGCGGGGCGCAAACCATGTCGATGAAGCAGGCGGCAGGTTGGTCCATCCTGTGGGTGACGCTCTCGTTGCTGTTTAACCTCGCTTTCTGGTGGTATCTGGCAACGACGCAGGGGCGCGAAGTCGCCGACCCGCAGGCGCTGGCATTCCTCACCGGCTACCTCATCGAGAAATCGCTGGCGGTGGATAACGTCTTCGTCTGGCTGATGCTGTTCAGCTACTTCTCTGTGCCGCCTGCGCTGCAGCGTCGGGTGCTGGTCTACGGGGTACTTGGCGCTATCGTGCTGCGTACGGTGATGATCTTCACCGGAAGCTGGCTGATTTCGCAATTTGAATGGCTGCTGTACGTCTTCGGCGCGTTCCTGTTGTTCACCGGCGTGAAGATGGCGCTGGCGAAAGAAGACAACGAAGGTATCGGCGACAAACCGCTGGTGCGCTGGCTGCGCGGACATCTGCGCATGACCGACAAGCTCGATAGCGAGCACTTTTTCGTGCGCCACAACGGCCTGCTGTACGCCACTCCGCTGCTGCTGGTGTTGATTCTGGTTGAGCTTAGCGACGTTATCTTTGCGGTCGACAGTATTCCGGCAATCTTTGCGGTGACGACAGATCCGTTTATCGTTCTGACCTCGAACCTGTTTGCGATCCTCGGTCTGCGTGCGATGTACTTCCTGCTGGCGGGCGTGGCGGAGCGCTTCTCGATGCTGAAGTACGGCCTGTCGGTGATCCTGGTGTTTATCGGTATCAAGATGCTGATCGTCGATTTCTACCACATCCCTATCGCCATTTCGCTGGGCGTGGTGTTTGGTATCCTGGCGGCGACCCTTATTCTCAACGCCTGGGTTAACCACCAGAACGACAAGAAAAAGTTAGCCAAATAAGCCACTCAAACCAACCGCACAAATGTTAATGTTCGGTTGGTTTTTGGTTAAAAAATTAGACGCAGGCGAGGAATTCAGCATTTCTCGCTTTGCTCCCTCCCCAAATTCCTTATACTCAGCCAGGCAAACACTCGTTGCATCCTGCTAAGCGTGGCCAAAGAGCCATCGGGATGAAACCACATCACACTCAAAGGAAGAGCCTATGACCGTTCAACGTCATTCGGGGCTGCTGCATCGTTTTGCGCAAGGCAGCCTGGTTAAACAAATTCTTATCGGCCTGATTCTGGGCATTTTACTCGCGTGGATCTCTAAACCTGCCGCAGAAGCCGTTGGTCTGTTGGGGACGCTGTTCGTCGGTGCCCTGAAAGCCGTCGCACCTGTGCTGGTATTAATGCTGGTGATGGCTTCTATCGCCAACCACCAGCAGGGGCAGAAAACCAGTATCCGCCCGATACTGTTCCTGTATCTGCTGGGTACCTTCTCCGCGGCGCTGACCGCCGTGCTGTTCAGCTTCCTGTTCCCTTCGACACTGCACCTCACCACCGGCGCGGGCGACATCACGCCGCCATCGGGCATTGTTGAAGTGCTGCGCGGGCTGCTGCTGAGCATGGTCACGAATCCGGTAGATGCGCTGCTGAACGCCAACTACATCGGCATTCTGGTGTGGGCAGTCGGTCTTGGCTTCGCCCTGCGTCACGGCAGCGAGAGTACAAAAAACCTGATTAACGACGTCTCTTCCGCAGTGACCTTTATGGTTCGCGTGGTGATTCGCTTTGCGCCGATCGGTATTTTTGGTCTGGTTTCTTCAACGCTTGCCACCACCGGTTTTGAAACCCTGTTTAGTTACGCGCAGCTGCTGGTCGTGCTGGTTGGTTGTATGCTGCTGGTCGCGCTGGTCATTAACCCGCTGCTGGTGTTCTGGCGCATTCGCCGTAACCCATATCCGCTGGTGCTGACCTGCCTGCGTGAAAGCGGTGTGTATGCTTTCTTCACCCGTAGCTCTGCCGCTAACATTCCGGTGAACATGGCGCTGGCCGAGAAGCTGAACCTGGATCGCGATACCTATTCGGTCTCTATTCCGCTGGGGGCGACTATCAATATGGCCGGGGCGGCAATCACCATCACCGTTCTGACCCTTGCTGCCGTACATACGCTGAATATCCCGATGGACTTGCCTACCGCGTTGCTGCTGAGCGTGGTGGCCTCGCTGTGCGCCTGCGGGGCATCCGGCGTGGCAGGCGGTTCTCTGCTGCTGATCCCGCTTGCCTGTAACATGTTCGGTATTCCAAACGATATCGCCATGCAGGTAGTGGCGGTTGGCTTTATCATCGGCGTGCTGCAGGATTCGTGCGAAACTGCGCTGAACTCCTCAACCGACGTGCTATTCACCGCTGCCGCCTGTATGGCAGAGGATGACCGTCTGGCGAAGGATGCCCTGAGAGGGTGATCCGGATACAAAAACGGCACCCGAGGGTGCCGTTTTGCTTTTCCTTTACAGTGTGACGCCGCTTTTGAACAGCGCCAGCTCGCGGAAGTCGTTACGCTCGTTGCAGGTCTGTTTGCCGCTCGCCACATCCACCATCAGGTCAATAAAATCAGTCAGTAACTGATCCATCGCTTTACCGTGAATCAGCTGTCCGGCGTCGAAATCTATCCAGTGTTTCTTCTTTGCCGCAAGCTCGCTGTTGGTCGCGATTTTCACCGTCGGCACAAAGCCGCCGTACGGCGTGCCGCGGCCGGTACTGAACAGCACCATATGACAGCCAGCCCCCGCCAGCGCACTGGTCGCCACCGCGTCGTTCCCCGGTGCGCTCAGGAGGTTCAGGCCCGGTTTGTGCAACCGTTCGCCATAGCGCAGTACGTCCACCACCTGGCTTGAGCCCGCTTTCTGCGTGCAGCCCAGCGACTTCTCTTCAAGCGTGGTGATCCCACCCGCTTTGTTGCCCGGCGACGGGTTTTCATAAATCGGCTGATTGTGAGCGATAAAGTACTGTTTGAAATCGTTCACCATGGTCACGGTTTTCTCAAACGTCGATTCATCGCGACAGTGGCTCATCAGGATCTGCTCTGCGCCGAACATCTCCGGCACTTCGGTCAGTACCGTCGTGCCACCGTTGGCTATCACGTAATCGGAGAAGCGACCCAGCATCGGGTTGGCGGTGATGCCGGACAGGCCATCAGAGCCGCCGCATTCGAGGCCGAATTTCAGCTCGCTGAGCTTACCCGGCTCGCGCTTATCGTGGCGCATCACGTCATACAGCTGGTGCAGATGCGCCACACCATCTTCCACTTCATCATCCTGCTTCTGGCAGATCATGAAGTGCACGCGCTCAGGATTGAAATCTCCCAGCGTTTCGCGGAAGGCGTCAACCTGGTTGTTTTCGCAGCCAAGGCCAATCACCAGCACCGCTCCGGCGTTAGGATGACGAACCATGTTCTGCAACATGGTGCGGGTGTTCACGTGGTCATCACCCAGCTGCGAACAGCCGTAGGTGTGGCTGAAAAGAAAGACGCCGTCGGTGCCTTCGGCATCATGGGTCTCTTTCAGAAAACGATTCTGGATCTGGCGGGCAATGCCGTTGACGCAGCCGACCGTCGGCAGGATCCACAGCTCGTTACGTACGCCAACGTCTCCGTTGGCGCGACGGTAGAGTTGTACCTCCCGATCGGCAGGCTGCACGGTGCTGTCCGCCACAACCGGCTGGTAGCTATACTCATCAAGATCGCTCAGGTTGGTACGCGCGTTATGGGAGTGAATGTGCTCCCCTGGCAGAATATCCGCCAGCGCGTGGCCAATGGGCAGGCCGTACTTGACGATATTCTCCCCTTTCGCTATCTCCCGCAGGGCAAACTTATGCCCGCGAACGACATCCTGGCGCAAGGTAACCACCTGCCCATCCACCGAAACTTCCGTGCCCGCGGCAATATCCGCCAGCGCGACCACCACGTTATCCAGTGAATGGATCTTAATGTATTGCATATCAACCAACCTCAGGACTTAGTTCAGTTCAATGGCGAAGTAATCACGGGCATTGTTGAAGCAGATGTTGCGCACCATTTCACCCAGCAGCTGAATATCCGCCGGTGCTTCACCTGCCGCCACCCAGCGGCCAATCATCTGGCACAGGATGCGACGGAAGTACTCGTGACGGGTGTAGGAGAGGAAGCTGCGGCTGTCGGTCAGCATGCCGACAAAGCGGCTCAGCAGACCGAGCTGTGCCAGCTGTGTCATCTGGCGCTCCATACCGTCTTTCTGGTCGTTAAACCACCAGCCGGAACCAAACTGCATCTTGCCCGGCATGCCTTCACCCTGGAAGTTGCCGGTCATGGTGCCCAGCACTTCGTTGTCGCGCGGGTTCAGGCAGTAGAGGATAGTTTTCGGCAGCAGATTTTCTTCATTCTGCTTGCTGAGCAGCTTAGAGAGCTCTTCCGCCAGCGGGCGATCGTTGATGGAGTCAAAGCCGACGTCCGGCCCCAGCAGTTTGAACTGGCGCTGGTTGTTATTGCGCAGTGCACCGATGTGATACTGCTGCACCCAGCCGCGACGGGCGTACTCAGCACCCAGCCACACCAGCACCGCCGTCTTGAACTGCGCCACTTCATGTTCGCTCAGCGATTCACCGGCCAGGCGGCGGGCGAGAATGCTATCAAGCTCGCTTTCGCTCGCATCGGCAAACAGGACGACGTCCAGCGCGTGGTCAGAGACCTTACAGCCGTGGGCGGCAAAGTGATCCAGACGCTTGCTGAGCGCGGTCTGCAGGTCGGTAAAGCGACGGATGTCAGTGTCTGAAACTTCGCCGAGCTTCGCCATGTAGTCGTTAAAGGTCGCCTGCTCAATGTTGAAGGCTTTGTCCGGGCGCCAGCTCGGCAGCACTTTCACGCTGAAGCTGCGGTCTTTAGCGATGGCCGCGTGATGCTCCAGGGAATCCACCGGATCGTCGGTGGTGCCCGCCATCTTCACATTCATCTGCTGCATAATTCCGCGGGCGGAGAAACGATCCTGTGCCAGTAACTCATTGCACTGGTTCCAGATTTCGTCAGCGGTTGCCGGGGAGAGCAGCTTACCTGTAATACCAAACGGGCGACGCAGTTCGAGGTGCGTCCAGTGGTATAACGGGTTGCCGATGGTATGCGGAACGGTAGCGGCCCAGGCGTCAAACTTCTCACGGTCAGAAGCGTCGCCGGTACACAAGCGCTCGGCCACGCCGTTAGTACGCATTGCACGCCACTTGTAGTGGTCGCCTTTCAGCCAGATGTCATACAGGTTTTTAAAGCGATAATCCTCCGCAACCTGCTGCGGCGGCAGGTGACAGTGATAATCAAAAATCGGCTGATCTTTGGCGTAATCGTGGTACAGACGGCGGGCAAACTCGGTGTCGAGCAGGAAATCTTCAGTCATAAACGGGGTCATTAGCGTCTTCCTCTTAGCGAGAGCGTCAGATGTTTATCTGTAATGCTGACAAAGTTATCACACCAATTTCCAGCCACCGAAGATTTTTTCGTGAGTTAGATCAATAAACGCCGACAAAAAAAGTACCCTCAAAGAGGTAAAATGCCCCGCGTACCGCACCAGCTCTGGCTTTGTGCAGCCTGAATAAAGACCCTACTAAGATTCCTTCTTTTGTGATGTCACTCACCTTTTAAAGTTGTATGACAAGTTATCTTTCTGCCGTCGCAACCTATCAGCCGACGGAATGCATTTCCGATGTTTTAAGCATCAGATTTTACGGTACGGATACCGAATTAAGCACAAGCACTGATGGCAAGGTTCGGGCCGTACCGGATATTTTCGGCTTCGCCCCACCGTTACATCACCTACTCCGCCTGGAATGGAAGATGGCCGCGCAGAACGCGGATATAACATAACGATGAGGTTTACATGCGTAAGATTAAAGGGTTACGTTGGTACATGATCGCACTGGTGACGCTAGGCACCGTGCTGGGTTACCTGACTCGTAACACCGTGGCGGCCGCAGCGCCAACACTGATGGAAGAGTTGCACATCTCTACCCAGCAGTACTCCTATATCATTGCAGCCTATTCTGCTGCTTACACCATCATGCAGCCTGTTGCGGGCTACGTTCTTGATGTTCTTGGTACCAAAATTGGTTATGCCTTCTTCGCTGTAACCTGGGCCGTCTTCTGTGGCGCGACTGCGCTTGCCGGAAGCTGGGGTGGACTGGCGCTGGCGCGCGGTGCAGTAGGTGCCGCTGAAGCCGCGATGATACCGGCCGGCCTGAAAGCGAGTTCTGAGTGGTTCCCGGCGAAAGAGCGTTCTATCGCTGTAGGCTACTTCAACGTGGGTTCTTCTATCGGTGCGATGATTGCTCCGCCGCTGGTAGTGTGGGCTATCGTGATGCACAGCTGGCAGATGGCGTTCATCATCTCCGGCGTGCTGAGCTTTGCCTGGGCGATGGCCTGGCTCATTTTCTACAAACACCCGCGCGATCAGAAAAAATTATCCGAAGAAGAACGTGAATACATCATCGGTGGTCAGGAAGCTCAGCACCAGACCGACAATAGCAAGAAAATGTCTCCGTGGCAGATCCTGCGCACCCGCCAGTTCTGGGGCATCGCGCTGCCGCGTTTCCTGGCTGAACCGGCGTGGGGGACGTTCAACGCCTGGATCCCGCTGTTCATGTTCAAAGTGTATGGCTTTAACCTGAAAGAAATCGCCATGTTCGCCTGGATGCCTATGCTGTTTGCTGACCTGGGATGTATCGTCGGTGGTTACCTGCCGCCGCTGTTCCAGCGCTGGTTTGGCGTGAACCTGATTGTTTCTCGTAAACTGGTGGTCACCATGGGCGCGGTACTGATGATTGGCCCGGGTATGATTGGTCTTTTCACCAGCCCATATATCGCGATTGCGCTGCTGTGCGTCGGTGGTTTTGCTCACCAGGCCCTGTCAGGTGCGCTGATTACGCTCTCTTCCGATGTTTTCGGGCGTAACGAAGTGGCGACCGCTAACGGTCTGACCGGGATGGCGGCGTGGACTGCCAGCACCCTGTTTGCCCTGGTCGTCGGTGCTCTGGCTGATACCATCGGCTTCAGCCCGCTGTTCGCCGTGCTGGCGGTGTTCGATATCCTGGGTGCAATTGTTATCTGGACGGTGCTGCAAAATAAACCGGCCTCGGAAACCTCCGGCGGTGGGGTTGGCGATACCGCCGCGCAGAATTAGCGCTCCCGCACATTCCTGAGCTAAGCCGCCGTTCTGGCGGCTTTTTCGTTGCCAGAAAGATGGAGCCAGGACGGTAAAAGTGGTATAACAAATCTATAATGCTGTACCTTGCCTGGAGCGCATATGGAACTCACCGAATCACGTCGTTTGTATCAACAGCTTGCCGCCGAGCTTAAAAGCCGTATTGAGCAAGGGGTATATCTTGTTGGTGACAAACTTCCCGCCGAGCGCGTTATCGCCGATGAGAAAAACGTCAGCCGGACCGTGGTGCGTGAAGCCATTATTATGCTGGAGGTTGAGGGTTACGTTGAGGTGCGCAAAGGCTCCGGGATCCACGTTATTGCTAGCCAGCCGAAGCATTACCAGGTACCGGATGAGTCGCTGGAATTTGCCAACTATGGCCCCTTCGAACTGCTGCAGGCGCGTCAGCTGATTGAGAGTAACATCGCCGAATTTGCCGCCACCCAGGTCACCAAGCAGGACATCATGAAGCTGATGGAGATCCAGGAGAAAGCGCGCAAAGAGAAGTGCTTCCGCGACTCCGAGTGGGATCTGCAGTTCCACGTTCAGGTGGCACTGGCAACGCAGAACACCGCGCTTGCCGCCATCGTAGAAAAAATGTGGACTCAACGCGTTCATAACCCGTACTGGAAGAAACTGCACGATCACATCGATGCGCGTACCGTGGATAACTGGTGCGACGATCACGACCAGATCCTTAAGGCACTGATTCGCAAAGATCCGCATGCCGCGAAACTGGCAATGTGGCAGCATCTGGAGAATACCAAGCTGATGCTGTTTAACGAAACCAGCGACGACTTCGAATTCAACGCCGACCGCTATTTGTTTGCGGAAAACCCGGTAGTGCATCTCGATACCGCCGCTAACGGCACAAAATAAGCCTCTTCTCATTGCCGGGGCAGGTCAGACCGCTCTGTCCCGGTAAGCAAAATACATATTGTGTCAGCGTTTGTAAAAAGCCTCGCACCCTTTCCCCGCAACCCGCAAAATCTAACCTCAACAACGTGCAATTTCTCTGACCAAATAGCGGCAGAGTTGTTACAATTAAATGCACTTCGTCGTTCCGTGCGTCAGACTTTACTGACCTCAGATAATCGACATGGAACAGTCAGGAACGCGCTATTCGCGAGTTTACCCAGGTGATTTGAGTTGCAGGATGGGTATAAAAAGAAAATGACAATCTCGCCGCGTTGTTACACCGCGTTCAGACGTGACGTTAACCGAAGTACCGGGGATTGAGAATGGAATTATTGAATCAATTACTTCATGCCTTGTGGAGCCAGGATTTCGAGACTCTGGCCAACCCCTCCATGATTGGCATGCTCTATTTTGTTTTGTTTATGATCCTGTTCCTTGAGAACGGGTTACTGCCCGCCGCATTCCTGCCAGGCGATAGCCTGCTGGTGCTGGTTGGGGTACTGATCGCAAAAGGTGCGCTGGGCTTTGGCGAAACGCTGGCCCTTCTCACGATTGCGGCAAGCCTTGGCTGCTGGGTGAGTTACATTCAGGGACGCTGGCTTGGCAATACCCGGGTGGTACAAAACTGGCTGTCGCATCTGCCGGCCCACTATCACCAGCGGGCGCATCACCTGTTCCACAAGCACGGGCTCTCTGCGCTGCTCATCGGTCGTTTTATTGCCTTTGTGCGTACGCTGCTGCCAACCATCGCCGGGCTCTCGGGTCTGAGCAACGGACGTTTTCAGGTCTTTAACTGGCTGAGCGGCCTGCTGTGGGTGCTTATCCTGACAACCCTTGGCTTTATGCTGGGCAGAACGCCGGTCTTCCAGAAATATGAAGCTGAGCTGATGTCATGCCTGATGATACTGCCGGTAGCTTTACTGGTGTTCGGTCTCATCGGCTCTCTGGTCGTACTGTGGAAGAAGAAACACGGAAGCCGTAGCTAACCATGGTGACAAAAAACCTTAACCTGCGCCGGGTCTCAATGGGAGTCGGCGCAATGGTCTTTCTGCTGCTCGCCCTGTATCTCTGGGCGGCATTGCAGCGGCACGAATCTACACTGGCGATTCGTCCAATAAGCCAGGGAGCCAGCACACCCGATGGCTTCTCTATCTGGCACCATCTTGATGCTAACGGTATTCGTTTTAAGAGCATTACGCCGAAAGACGACACCCTGCTTATCAAGTTTGACTCGCAGGCGCAAAGTGCTGCAGCCAAAGAGGTGCTGGACCGCTCCCTGCCCCATGGTTACGTCGTTGCGCTGCTCGACGAGGAAAGCACTACCGCCCTCTGGATTGCCCGTCTGCGCGACGGTACACACCGCTTCGGCTAACCTTCAATGTTCTGAATCTGCGCCAGGGTACTGCAATCTGGTTGGTTATTCGCGTCAGACTAACTATGATTGAATAGGCATCACCGTCTACACACCCCTGATTAACTGGAACGGAGCACATCATTTTGATGAGCTCCAGGCACAATGGAAGGTTCATACATGAAATACCGCATCGTCATTGCCCTGGTTTTTGCTTCTCTCAGCAGCGCGGTCTATGCTGCTTCTCCTTGTAAGGATAAAGCGCAGGATATTCAGCGCGAGATAAGCTATGCCGAGAAACACCACAATCAGCATCGTGTAGACGGCCTGAAGAAAGCCCTGAGCGAAGTCAATGCGCACTGCAGCGACAGCCAGGTCCTTGCCGATCATCAGAAGAAAATTGACAAACAGAAAGCAGATGTCGCTGAACGCAAGGATGATCTGCGTGAAGCCCAACAGAAAGGCGATCCTGACAAGATCAAGAAACGTGAACGAAAACTTGAAGAAGCGCAGGATGAGCTAAAAGCGCTGGAATCTCGCGATTACTAACAGGAGAACATCATGTCAAAAGATACTACGTCAGAAAATCTACGCGCTGAACTGAAATCACTGGCAGATACGCTGGAAGAAGTGCTGAATACCTCCAGTGATAAGTCAAAAGAAGAGCTGGGCAAATTGCGCAGCAAAGCAGAGCGAGCGCTCAAAGACAGTCGTCATCATCTGGGTGAAACCGGTGATGCCATCGCGAAGCAAACCCGTGAAGCCGCCGCGCGTGCAGATAACTATGTGCGCGAGAATCCGTGGACCGGCGTCGGCATCGGTGCTGCGGTCGGTGTGATACTGGGCGTTCTGCTCACGCGTCGTTAATGATGTCTGACTCACACCACGCGCAGGGCCCGGGCAAAAGCGTACTGGGCATTGGACAGCGCATCATCACCTTACTGGTGGAGATGGTCGAAACGCGTCTGCGGCTGGTTGTTGTTGAGCTGGAAGAGGAGAAAGCGAATCTCTTCCAGTTGCTGCTGATGCTCGGCCTGACCATGCTGTTTGCCGCCTTCGGATTGATGAGCCTGATGGTTCTTATCATCTGGGCCGTCGACCCGGAGTATCGTCTTAACGCGATGATTGCCACCACGGTGGTGCTGCTCTCGGCAGCGCTCATCGGCGGCATATGGACGATGCGAAAAGCGCGCCGCTCAACCCTGCTGCGCCATACCCGTAAGGAACTGGCTAACGACCGCGAGCTGCTTGAGGATGAAAAGCCATGAGCAGCAAGCAGGAGCTCGCGCGCCGCAAGGCGCATCTGCTGAGCACCATCCAGCAGCAGCGCCTCGACTTATCCACCTGCCAGCGTGACTGGGTAAGCGCGACGCAAAGCTACGATCGTGGCTGGAATATGCTGCTCAATCTGCGCTCCTGGGCGCTGGTTGGCAGCAGTATTGCGGCAGTCTGGTCGGTACGTCACCCGCGCTTTCTGATCCGCTGGGCGAGGCGTGGCTTCGGCCTCTGGAGCGCCTGGCGCATGGTCAAAAGCACGCTACGCCAGCAGCAGCTTCGTTCCTGATCCTCACCCGTTAGTGCCGGGTGGCGGCTTCGCCTTACCCGGCCTACTTTTCCCCGCTTATCAAGCCTGTCTTTTGCCTTCCGTCTTTCACGCTAATTACTCAATATCTTTGAAAAAGATCGACAGTTTTCCTTGCTAACAATTGATCTCCGTCACGCTTACACTCCTCTCCATCGACAGCAATCACGCGGTATCTCCGCGAAATTGCACACTAAATCAATACAGCCGCCGTTTGGGTTATCTGGAGAGTAAAATGAAAAAATTAGAAGATGTTGGTGTACTGGTAGCACGCATTCTGATGCCAATCCTGTTCATTACCGCAGGCTGGGGAAAAATCACCGGATATGCGGGTACCCAACAGTACATGGAAGCGATGGGTGTCCCGGGCGCGCTGCTGCCACTGACCATCCTGCTCGAATTTGGCGGCGGTCTGGCAATCCTGTTCGGTCTGCTGACCCGTACTACGGCGATCATCACCGCAGTCTTTACGCTGCTGACCGCGTTCATCTTCCACAGTAACTTTGCGGAAGGCGTTAACTCTCTGATGTTCATGAAAAACCTGACCATCGCAGGCGGCTTCCTGCTGCTGGCTGTCACCGGTCCGGGCGCTTTCAGCATCGACCGCGTGCTGAACAAGAAGTGGTAACACCGCTATACTGAACTGAATATGAAAAACGAGGGGCTCTCCCCTCGTTTTTGCCATCTGAAGGAGGGAGAAAATGGGACAACTGATTGACGGCGTCTGGCATGACACCTGGTATGACACCAAATCCACCGGCGGACGGTTTAAACGTTCGGTCTCTGCTTTTCGCAACTGGCTGACCGCCGATGGTGCACCCGGCCCGAGCGGTGAAAGCGGCTTTGCCGCCGAGAAGGACCGTTATCATCTCTATGTATCGCTGGCCTGCCCCTGGGCGCACCGCACGCTTATTATGCGCAAGCTGAAAGGGCTGGAACCCTTCATTTCGGTTTCCGTGGTGAATCCACTGATGCTGGAAAATGGCTGGACCTTCGACGACGATTTCCCGGCAGCCACCGGTGATTCGCTGTATCAGCATGAATTTCTGTACCAGCTGTATCTGCATGCCGATCCGCACTACACCGGGCGGGTCACGGTACCCGTACTTTGGGACAAAAAGAATCACACCATCGTCAGCAACGAATCCGCTGAAATCATCCGTATGCTCAATACCGCCTTTGACGGCCTGGGCGCGCGTGCGGGCGATTACTACCCGGTGGAGCTCCGCAGCCAGATTGATGAGTTAAACAGCTGGATCTACGACAACGTCAATAACGGCGTCTACAAGGCCGGTTTTGCCACCAGCCAGGAAGCTTATGACGAAGCGGTTGCGAAAGTGTTTGAATCGCTGGCTCGCCTGGAGCAAATCCTCGGCCAGCACCGCTACCTGACCGGCGATCGTCTGACGGAAGCCGACATTCGTCTGTGGACGACGCTCATTCGTTTTGATCCGGTCTACGTTACGCATTTCAAATGCGATAAACACCGTATCAGCGATTACCTGAATCTGTACGGTTTCCTGCGCGATATTTACCAGATGCCGGGCATTGCGGAAACGGTGAATTTTGACCATATCCGCACGCATTATTACCGCAGCCATAAAACCATTAATCCTACGGGTATTATCTCAATCGGTCCGTGGCAGGATCTTGACGAGCCCCACGGCCGCGACGAACGTTTCAGATAAATTTATCGGGCATCCATGGATGCCCTTTTTTATTTCTCAGCCACCGACTATCCTTATTTCGATTGCTTAGGAAGCAAGTGATTGACCGTTAATTGAGGCAAGGAATATGGACTGGTATCTAAAAGTACTTAAGAATTACATTGGATTTGGTGGCCGCGCACGACGTAAAGAATACTGGATGTTTGTGCTGGTCAGCTTCATCCTCGCGGCAGTGATCAGTATTATTGACAGAATACTGGGCTGGGAACACAGCAACGGTGAAGGCGTCCTGACGACGATTTACGGTCTGCTGGTACTGATCCCAAGCTGGGCTGTTCAGTTCCGCCGTCTGCATGATACCGACCGTACAGCCTGGTGGCTGCTGCTGTTGCTCATTCCGATTATCGGCTGGATTGTTATTCTGGTGTTCAACTGCCAGAGCGGCACGCCGGGGTCAAACCGTTTTGGTCCGGACCCTAAACTGAACCCATAACGCTCTCAGGCCGGGCACACACAATGTACCCGGCCTGTTTTATTCTACTTCTTACCGAACAGCTTCTGGATCTCACGCAGGCACCAGGATTTGGCTTCTCCCATACTGTCACGCCGCCACGCCATGATGATATCCACCTCGTTGGTATACTCCGGGCTGACCACCCGCAGACGCCCTTCGGCAATATCCTGTTCGACCAGCGGATAGGGCATCGTCGCCACTCCCAGACCTGCCAGCAACGCCTGGCGCTTATCTTCAATCGTACTGACGGTCAGACGCGGCTGTTTATCCAGCAACTGAACCGTCAGTACCGGGCGCTCGCGCGCGGTATCCGCCACCGCCACTCCGCGATATTTCACACGGGTCACTTCAGAGAGCGGCTCTGGCTCCTGGTGAATCGGGTGATCCGGTGAGGCCACATAGACGTTCATTATTGAATAGAGCTTGCGGGAGTTAATTTCCGAGGAAGAACGGAAATGCATATCAGGGGCGATAACAATATCCGCTCTTCCCTGCTCCAGCCGCTCCCAGGCTCCTGCCAGCACTTCGGTGATAATAGAGAGCTGGGTATTCGCTTTCACGGCAAGCTTTTCCACCAGCGGGAAGAGCTCCGGGGTGGGCACCAGCGCCTCGGTGACTATCGTCAGGTGCGTTTCCCAACCACGCGCCAGCGCTTCGGCATCGGTGGTCAGTTTGTCGGCCGCCTCCAGCAGTACCCGGCCACGTTCGAGCAACATACGCCCGACGTTGGTGAACTTCGTTCGATGTCCTGAACGATCAAACAGCACCACATCCAGCTCTTCTTCCAGCTTCTGCATGGTGTAACTCAGGGCGGAAGGGACGCGTCCCAGTTCATCTGCCGCCGCCGCAAAGCTGCCGCGTCGGTCGATTGCATCCATGACGCGAAGCGCCTCCAGCGTCAATGCTCTTTCTTTAGCCATCGAGTTCTCATTCAGGAAATTTGAACATACCCGGCAGAATATCTGGCTAACAATGCAGCGTCCATACCTTTACCATTGTTTTAGTGTAAAGAGAGGTCAAGAATCATGATTACGACAAGAACCGCCAAACAATGCGGACAAGCAGACTTCGGCTGGCTGCAGGCCCGCTACACCTTTTCCTTTGGACACTACTTTGACCCGAAACTGTTGGGTTATGCCTCCCTGCGCGTTCTGAACCAGGAAGTGCTGGCACCCGGCGCGTCATTTCAGCCACGCGCATATCCGAAAGTCGATATTCTGAATCTGATCCTGGAGGGAGAAGCGGAGTACCGCGACAGTGAAGGTAACCATGTCCAGGCGAAAGCCGGTGAAGCATTGCTGATAGCCACCCAGGCGGGCGTCAGCTACAGCGAGCACAATCTCAGCAAAGATAAATCCCTGACGCGCATGCAGCTCTGGCTGGATGCCTGCCCGGAGCGTGAAAACCCGCCGGTGCAGAAAATGAAAATTGCCAATGCCGGGCAACAGCTGCTGGCTTCGCCGGATGGCGAAAACGGTAGTCTGCAATTACGCCAGCAGGTGTGGATCCATCACATCGAGATGGCAAAAGGTGAGCAGATGAGTTTTAAGCTTCATGGCCCGCGCGCGTATCTGCAGTCAATTCACGGCACGGTCCATGCGTTGACCTCGCAAGAGGATAAGCAGGGGCTGACCTGCGGTGACGGCGCGTTTATTCGCGATGAAGCAAACATCACACTGGTAGCCGATACGCCTCTGCGCGCATTGTTGATTGATTTGCCCGTGTAAAAAGAACCCTCTCCCTCAGGGAGAGGGTCTCTTAACTATCCCTTACTCGCCATAATCTCAATGATCTGCCGGTCAGTCTGCTGCATCGAACGACAGGCCAGCGCACAAAGGTTGGCGATAGACTGCTCGACATCATCCGCCACAATCCCTTCATTACCGGTTACCGCGGTGTTATCCAGCGCCATCAGCACCGCTTTCCACGCCGATGTGGCGCTGGTTGAGACTTTCATCGCACAGCTGTTGGAAGCCCCGTCGCAGATCATCCCACTGACATCACCAATCATGCTGCTTATCGCTTTGGCAATGGTGTCGTAGTGGCCATCCACCAGCCATGCCATGCCTGCCGCAGCCCCCATCGAAGCGGTCGTTGCCGCACACAGCGCCGACAGCCTCGGCAGCTGATAGTGGATGTAGATAGCGCTCAGGTGCGACAGCATCAGCGCACGCGCCAGCTTCTCTTCCCCCGCGTTGAAGTGTTCAGCCACCACCACCACCGGCAGCGTTGCGGCTATCCCCTGATTACCGGATCCCGAATTGCTCATCGCTGGCAGCGTCGCTCCGCCCATACGCGCATCTGATGCCGCGCTGGTACGAATGACGATTTCGCTCGACAGATCGTGGGTCATCAGCCCGCGAGCGCACTGTTTCTCAAGCGTTGCACCGATGTGCAGCCCCCATTCACGGCGTAGCCCCTCGCGAGACAGCGCATCATTGAGGCGTGCTGCGTCGAGGATGAAGCGAATATCCTCCAACGGTACCTGGTTGATAAAATCGAAGATCTCGTGCAAAGAGGTCTGCCCCAGCACCTGCAGCGGGCACTCCTGTTCGTCTACCGCCGTCGTTTCATCGAGCGTAAACCGCACTTCACCCTGTTTCTCGATACGAGTAATGCGGGTATGCCCTCCGGCAATCGTGACGCAGGCCCACTCATCGCCTGCGTACACTTTTGCCCGCGAAGAGAGCACTTCCTCACACGGCTCTTCGAGCATGACCCGAACCGCACCGCTTGCCAGCATCTGTTTAGCGCTGGAAATGGCCTCCACGGAGGCCTTATTCAGCACTTCCAGTCCAGCGCTGGCATCACCGCCGAGGGCACCGAGCGCGGCAGCAATGGGCAGCCCCACCATCCCGGTCCCCGGAACCGTTACGCCCATCCCGTTTTTCATCAAATTCGGCGACACCCAGGCTTCAATACGATCCACCCGCCCGTTGAGCTGCGCGGCGGCCGTGGCGCTGGCCAGCGCCAGAGAAACCGGCTCGGTACATCCCAGCGCAGGTTTTACTTCTTCCTGCACCGCACGGATGTATTTTTTCCATAATGAATGACTTTCAGGGTTCAACATAATCACAACCTTAATACGTAATATTCTGCATCAGGAGAATGCGAGGAACGGTGAAACGCACAACAGCAGGCCGGTTACAATAATCAGCATCAGCGATGCGCCTTTGTATTTATGCAGTGCCGGTACTTTGTAGACCAGCCACGCCGGGATAAGGCAACCCACCATGCCAAAGATGGGGCTACAGATAGAAGTGAAGCTCAGGACCGGGGCATTCAGCACGATGGCGCTCCATGCCAGCAGGATGGCAAAGATCATAATCCCGCGCTGGACGTGTTTTTCATTGATGCTTTCAGCCGGATATTTACGACGCAGCAGGTTCATCACAATCCCCTGCGTGGCTTCACGGAAGCCCAGGTACACCCCGAAGAAGGCCGTCATCACCGCGAAAATATTGAGCACCACGCTAACGACTTTCACCCAGCCAGCACCATCACCGCTAATAAACTGGGCGGCAATCGCCAGCGCCGAAATATTTTGCTCGTAGGCTTTTACCGCTTCGTCATGCCCCATGGCGAGAGTGAATGACACGGCGTAGAAAAAGACGGTTACGAACAAAATGCCGAAGGCAATATTCATGGCTCGCAACGCTTTATGCCGTGCCACTTCAATCGATTTTTCACGTGAGCGATAAGAGATAACCATCGGGCTCAGGGTCTGAATGAAGAGGATCGACGTCAGGGTAAACGGCAGCGTAATGATGGCGTTTTTGATCAACAGCCCCATCGGCGGCAGTGCGCCAATATTGTGCAGATGCCACAAACCAATCATCGACAGGCCAAGTGCGGCAACCACCAGCAGTTTGGTCAATACCATAAAGCTTGAAATCTTAAACAGCAGCTGTTCACCGCGTGACGAAATTGCCACCAGAATACAAATCAGCACCAGGCCATAGAATGGGTTTTCAGACATTAAGCCATCGGTTACACCGAAAGTGTGCAAATAAGAAGCACTGTCGTTCGTGATAGCGGTGGAATAAACAAACATCCAGATAACCAGCATCACAAAATAAAGTGCGCCGAGCAGTATGCCCCAGTTTTTACCCAGATAACCGCTAATTACGCTAGGATAATCTTTGCACTCTGGTGATTCCGCCAGAGTATTAATAAACAACCGCTGGAACAGATACATAGCGGGATAACCAATGACCGAGGAGAGTAAAAATACCCACAACCCCATCAGCCCCACCTGTACGGGTAAAAATACAATACCGGCACCGATAGCCATCCCAATACTCATGATGACCCAGCCGGTATCGGTGCTATCGAATTTAATCGCTTCCCGCCATTCGCTTTCACTCATATTTGCCCGCCGGGCAGGCGAACCATCATCCAGAATTACGCTATTATTTGACGCCGTTTCCATAACGTTCTCGCTTGTGTAGGTAGAGGTTTATTTTAATTATTCCGTTGCGATAATCGGACTATATTTGCAGGCGAGTTTTCTTTTAATGCGAAAAATCATACTCCTGAACAAAGAGAAAAAAGTCACAAGATTTGTGTGGTTTTAGGCGATCGATGACAAGAGTTTTCTACGTAATCAAGGAAAAGAGTATTTTTTTCTAACAGAATTGCTTGTGAGAGGCATATCACATTATATACAGCAAGAATAAAAAAAGCCCCGGTCAAAGGCCGGGGCTTAGCGAAGTACGCAGGCGTTATTCAGCAACAGCCTGCTGAATCAGATCGTCTCGTACCTGCTTACGCTGTTCAGGCGTCAGCACCTGATTAACGTCAAAGTAGTATTTCACGCGATAGTAGCGCACCTGCTGATCCACTTTGCTGAAAGCGGACAGCTGATTTTTGACCGTCGCTTCATCCCATTTACCAGACTGAATGACGTTAAGCAGCGCACCGTCTTTCACGTCTTTCATGGAGATGTTTTTCACGTTGTCAGCCATCTGCTGATGCAGGGTTTTGATTTTCGCGACCTGATCGTTCGTCAGCTTGAGATGCTGAACGATAGGATCCTGAGCCGGTGCCGGAGCGACTTCGGCCGCCTGCGCTGCCACGGAGAAACCTGTTACGGCAACGGCCAGTAACGCGATACGAGTAAATTTCTTCATAAGTTGATCCTGAAATTATCCGGTTAAAAAGCCAGGCAATTATTTTTCACTCTGACATAAATGTATGTAAGTAATTATTCATACAATTTTGTATTTAATGAAACTTGCACTGGCTTTGCCGGCTTTCAGGGCTTAATCACAAACCACTTTGATGGCGAGCCCTCCGCGTGAGGTTTCGCGGTATTTGTCGTTCATGTCTTTCCCGGTTTCGTACATGGTTTCAATCACTTTATCGAGAGAAACCCGCGCTTCGCTGGTGCGATGCAGTGCCATGCGCGCTGCGTTCACCGCTTTCACTGCGTTAATCGCATTACGTTCGATACACGGGATTTGCACCTGGCCGGCAACCGGATCGCAGGTTAGCCCCAGGTTATGCTCCATGGCGATTTCTGCCGCTACGCATACCTGCTGCGGACTACCGCCCAGAAGCTCCGTCAGGCCAGCGGCCGCCATCGAACACGCGACACCGACTTCCCCCTGACAGCCCACTTCGGCGCCAGAAATCGAAGCGTTCATCTTGTACAACGCGCCGATGGCTCCGGCAGCGAGGAAATAGCGCGCTACCGAGTTAGCATTCACCGTGCGGCGGAACTTGTCATAGTAGGCCAGCACCGCCGGAACAATACCGCATGCGCCGTTGGTTGGCGCCGTCACCACTCGTCCACCTGCCGCGTTCTCTTCGCTGACCGCGAGCGCGAACATGTTGATCCAGTCGATAACGATCATCGGATCCTGGGAGACGCGATCGCTCGATACCAGCATTCGCCGCAAAGCGACCGCACGACGCGGCACGGTCAACGGCCCCGGCAGCACGCCTTCGGTATTGATCCCACGCTCAATACAGGTGGTCATGGTTTGCCAGATCTGTGCAAACCCGGTATCGATCTCCTCTTTGCTGCGCAGCGCCAGTTCGTTCTGCATCATCAGACCGGAGATCGATAGGCCGTGCGTATTACAAAGCCGTAGCAGTTCACTGGCGGAGCGATACGGATACGGCACCGGCTGTTCGATGCTGTGATCCTGGCCAAACTGCTCCTCTTCAACGATGAAGCCGCCGCCGACGGAGTAATAGGTTTTCGTCAACAGCGGGCTATCACCCTGCCAGGCGGTAATGCGCATACCATTTTCATGGCGAGAGAGCGCCGTATCGTGGAAGGCAACGCTTTCCGGCATCGGGAAGATAACGCTCGCCTGCCCTCCGGCAATCGCCAGTCGCCCGCTTCGGGTGACTTCCTCAATGAAGGCTGGAATAGCATCAATATCCACATTCTGCGGGCTATTGCCTGCCAGCCCCATGATAACGGCGGTGTCGGTCGCATGACCTTTGCCAGTGAGAGCGAGCGAGCCATAGAGATCGACGCTGACGCGGTCGGTTGTCGCCACTAAGCCACAACGCGTCAGTTCATCAATGAAGGATTTTCCGGCGTTCATTGGCCCCACGGTGTGAGAACTGGAAGGACCAATACCAATCTTGAAAATATCGAATGAGCTAATCATATTCAGCACCAGGTCAAAAGTGAGTGATATCCCTGAGCAGGCCGCCGGGTGGCGGCCTGTCATGCTGACGGCTGGATGAATTATCAGAGCGCCTGGGTGAAGGTACGCGAGATAACATCCTGCTGCTGTTCGCGGGTCAGGGCGTTAAAGCGCACCGCATAGCCCGACACACGGATAGTCAGGTTCGGGTAGTTCTCCGGATGTTCGATAGCATCGAGCAGCATGTCGCGGTTCATCACGTTGACGTTCAGATGCTGACCGCCCTCCACCGCCGCTTCGTGGTGGAAGTAACCATCGAGCAGGCCAACGAGGTTGGTTTTCCGCACGCCTTCGTCTTTACCCAGCGCCGCCGGGACGATCGAGAAGGTGTAGGAGATACCATCTTTGGCATAGGTGAACGGCAGCTTGGCGACCGACGTCAGCGACGCTACGGCACCTTTACGGTCACGGCCGTGCATCGGGTTCGCACCCGGCGCAAACGGAGTTCCCGCACGGCGACCATCCGGCGTGTTACCGGTCTTCTGTCCGTACACCACGTTTGAGGTGATGGTCAGAATAGACTGTGTCGGAACCGCGTTACGGTAGGTTGGCAGCGCTTTGATTTTCTTCATAAAGCGTTCCACCAGGTCGCAGGCAATACTGTCCACGCGATCGTCGTTGTTACCGTACTGCGGATACTCGCCTTCAATTTCGAAATCGACCGCCAGACCGTTTTCGTCACGCACTGGCTTCACGCGGGCATATTTGATAGCGGAGAGGGAATCCGCCGCCACCGACAGGCCAGCCATACCACAGGCCATGGTGCGATAAACGTCGCGATCGTGCAGCGCCATCAGCGAAGCTTCGTAGCTGTACTTGTCGTGCATGTAGTGAATAAGGTTCAGCGCACTGACGTACTGCGTTGCCAGCCAGTCCATGAAGTGATCGAGGCTGCTCATCACCGTGTCATAGTCCAGCACATCATCCATTAGCGGCGCGGTTTTCGGGCCGACCTGAATTTTCAGCTTCTCGTCCACGCCGCCGTTAATCGCGTACAGCAGGGTTTTCGCAAGGTTCGCGCGCGCGCCGAAGAACTGCATCTGCTTGCCGATGACCATCGGGCTCACACAGCAGGCGATAGCATAATCGTCGCTCTCGAAGTCCGGACGCATCAGATCGTCGTTTTCGTACTGCAGCGAAGAGGTTTCAATCGACATCAGCGCGGCGTATTTCTTGAACGCCACCGGCAACGCTTCCGACCACAGGATAGTCAGGTTCGGCTCCGGCGCCGGGCCCATGGTGTGCAGGGTGTGCAGATAACGGAAGGAGCTCTTCGTCACCAGCGTGCGGCCATCCAGCCCCATTCCGCCGATAACTTCGGTTGCCCAGATAGGGTCGCCGGAGAACAGCGTGTCGAATTCCGGCGTACGCAGGAAGCGCACCATACGGATCTTCATGATGAAGTGATCGACCAGTTCCTGTGCTTCACGCTCGGACAGCACACCGTTACGCAGATCGCGTTCAATGTAGACGTCGAGGAAGGTGGCGGTACGGCCAAGCGACATGGCGCCGCCGTTTTGTGACTTCACCGCTGCCAGGTAGGCGAAGTACAACCACTGTACCGCTTCACGGGCGTTGGTCGCCGGGCGAGAAATGTCGTGGCCGTAGCTCGCCGCCATTTCCTGAATTTGCAGCAGCGCACGACGTTGTTCTGAGAGCTCTTCACGCAGACGAATGGTCGCTTCGAGATCTTCACCACGCTCCAGACGTGACTGCAGATCGGCAAACTGCAGCTCACGCTCACGCACCAGATAACGGATACCGTACAGCGCAACGCGACGGTAGTCGCCGATGATGCGTCCACGGCCATAGCCGTCCGGCAGACCGGTCAGAACACCAGATTTACGGCAGCGCAGCATTTCCGGGGAGTAAACATCAAATACGCCCTGGTTATGAGTTTTACGCAGGTGGGTGAACATATATTCAAACTGCGGATCCATTTCACGACCATAAGCGTCAAACGAGCTTTTGATCATGTTGATCCCGCCGTACGGGTGCAGCGCACGCTTCAGCGGCCGATCGGTTTGCAGGCCGACGATGGTTTCCAGCGCTTTATCAATGTAGCCCGGCGCGTGGGCCGTAATGGTCGTTGCAACGTTGGTATCAAAATCAACCGGAGCATGCGTGGCATTCTCGGTGCGGATACCGTCCATCACTTTTTCCCACAGCGACGTGGTCGCCGGGGTGGCGTCGGCAAGGAAAGATTCATCACCTTCATAAGGCGTATAGTTATTCTGAATAAAATCACGAACGTTAATTTCGTTTTTCCATTCAGAACCAAAGAATCCCTGCCAGGCGTCGGTATACAGCATATCGCCGGTATCGATATTTACCTTCATGAAATTAATCTCTCTCAGAATTAAGCGTATTCAACAGGCGCGCTAATTTTCCCTAAATGAATGGCATCAAGCGCAATCATTTTTTCTTCATTGGTAGGAATTACCGCACATGTCACTCGGGAATCTGGCAGGGAAATAATGCGCTCACCGGCTTTTCCCGGTAATTTATTTTTCTCACTGTCGAGATGAATGCCGAGTACCTGTAAATGTTCAATCACCAGTTGGCGAATAAGAGTGGAGTTCTCTCCAATTCCGCCGGTAAAAATAATGCCGTCTAAACGATGCAGCGCCATGGCGTGACCACCAATATGGCGGGCAATGCGGTGGACAAAGGTTTTGATGGCTAACTGGGCATGGTAATGGCCTTCGTGCCAGGCCTTTTCCAGCGCCCGCAGATCGGAAGAGAGGCCAGAAATACCCAGCAGGCCAGACTCCTTATTCACCACACGTTCCAGGTCGCTCAGCGACTGGCCTGTCTGGTTGGCTATCCACGTCATGGCACCGAAATCAACATCGCCGCAGCGGGTGCCCATCATCAGGCCTTCCAGCGGCGTCATACCCATTGAGGTGTCTACGCTCTCGCCGTTGCGCACCGCGCAAATCGAGGCACCGTTACCTAAGTGAGCAATCACTAACCCAGAATCCTGCTCGCTTAAACCAAGCAGTTCATGCGCTCGCTGGGAGACATAGCGATGCGAGGTGCCGTGGAAACCGTAACGACGCACGCCCAGCTCTTCAAAATAGCGCCACGGTAAACCATACAGGTAGGCTTCTGGCTCCATTGTCTGGTGGAAGCTGGTGTCAAAGACCGCCACCTGCTTCACGCCCGGGAACAGCCGGCGGGAAGACTCTACACCACTCAGGTTGGCATAGTTGTGCAGCGGTGCCAGCGGGGAAACCTGGCGAATTAATTCAATCACTTCATCAGTAATTAATACTGATTCATTAAAGATGCTACCGCCGTGGGCAATACGATGACCAATTAAGGCCACGCTGTCCATGAGATCTCTTTTTTCCAGTTCGAAGGTAATGGCTTCGAGGGCACATTCATAATCCTGGTGAGCCAGCGGAGCTGGCTCACCTCCATTAACACTTAAACATGCACTCTCTGTATTAATACCTTCTGCAATACCCGTCAACAGCACATTCTGGGTATCTGCATCAATCACCGAGAACTTAATCGATGAGGACCCACAATTAATGACCAGCACTACAGATAAATCCATCATTTTATTTCTCCGCCCATCCTGACTTTGGGCTCTACAGATAATTAGAACAGTTTGTAGACAATATTCAGGATGGTCAGCAGACCAATCACGGTAACGAAGATATTGTCAGCTTTGCCTTTGTACTTCGCCAGAGACGGCGCTTTACGAATCGCGTACATCGGCAGCAAGCACAGCAGGGAAGCGATAATCGGTGCGCCCATGGCTTCAATCAGGTCCAGGATGTTCGGGTTGGCGTAAGCCACGACCCAGGTGGAACCCATGATGAAGATCATGCTGATAGTGTTCAGTTTGCCGACGGAGACCTTGGTCTTATCGCCTTTGTAACCAAACTTGAGCACCAGACCGTTCAGACCTTCCAGCGTGCCGAGGTAGTGGCCGAAGAAGGATTTGAAGATGGCAACCAGCGCGATGATAGACGCGGCAAACTCAAGAACCGTAGCGAAGGTAGATTTGCTGCCGGTCATGGTGGAGAAGTGGTTCGCCAGATAGGACAGCACTGGAATGTTCTGCGCTTTCGCTTCCGCCATGTTGGCCGGAGAGAGCGTGAACAGGCAGCTGAAGGCGAAGAACATCACCACGGCAACCATCAGCATGCTGGCACGAGAGATAATCTGAGAACATTTACGCTCGGTGAAGTCGCGGCCAAAGTCTTTCTCATACTCTTCACGCTTGGACACCACAAACGAAGAGACGATGGGTGAGAAGTTGAAGGAGAACACCATGATGGAGATACCCAGCCACACGGTAACCAGAATGCCATCGTGACCGGTCAGGGCGATATCACTGAGGTTCACATCCTGAATCACTGATGCGTTCCAGTAAGGGATAAGCGACAGGGAAATCAGTACCAGGCTCGCGATGAACGGGAACACCAGGAAACTCATTACCTTAACCATCAGGTCTTTACCAAACCAGATAACAAAGGCCATCAGCAGCAACAGGAATAGTGCGACCACGCCACGGTTGAGGGCGGCATAGCCCAGCTGGTTTTCCCAGAAGGTCATAAAGGTGTTGGTAATGGTTACGCCATAAATCCACAGCAGCGGACAGATGGCGAAGAAGTACAGCAGGGTAATGATAACGCCACCGGTCTTACCGAAATGCTCCTCAACGGTTTCAGTAATGTTTCCGGAAGGGTTTTTACCCGACAAGCACAGGCGCGCCAGTGCACGGTGGCACAGGAAGGCAATCGGGTACGCCAGTACCAGCATGATAAGGATAGGGATTAAACCGCCGTAACCTGCGCGAATAGGGAAGAACAGTACCCCGGCACCGATCGCGGTGCCGAACAGTCCAAGAGTCCAGGTGGTATCGGATTTACGCCATAGCGAGGCTTTTGCCTGGCTGGCGATGATGGTATCTGTGTTACTCATATCGTGTCCTTAGCAAAAAAATAACAATTAAGCACCGACAAAGCCGGTAATTTGTGAAACACGCGAGAGGTCAATATTGCCTCCGGAAATAATGCTGACGGTTTTCCGTTTCTGAATATAATCATCGAGTTTGCCGCTCAGCAGCGCAGCAGAAGCCAGGGCACCAGCACCTTCGGTGATGACTTTATTACGCTGAATGAGGGCGATCATGCTGTCACGAATTTCGTCTTCGGTGACCAGTACAATATCGTCCACCAGTTCACGGACGATTTCGAAGGTTAAGTTGCCAGGACGCGCGACGTCACAACCGTCGGCGAGTGTTGGGTTAATACGGTGGTTAGTAATTTCACCGGCATAGAAAGAAGCCGCCATGCCGTGAACGTTTTCTGACTGAACGCCGATAATTTTAATCGTCGGGTTGATAGATTTAATCGCCGTGGCGATACCGGCAATTAAACCGCCGCCGCCGATTGGCACAATCACGTTATCCACATCGTACAGATCCTGCAGAATTTCCAGACCAATGGTACCCTGGCCGGCAATAACGTGTGCATCATCGTACGGTGGGATAAAGATACGGCCTTCCATTTCAACGATTTCGCTCGCTTTAGCGATAGTATCGTTGAAGCTGTCGCCGTGCAGAATCACTTCTGCAGAGTAGTCCTGAGTCGCCGCTACTTTTGATTTTGGCGCCCCTTTCGGCATCACGACTTTGCCGTCAATCCCCAGCATGGCACAAGAAAGCGACACCCCTTGAGCATGGTTACCCGCAGAACATGCCACAACCCCTTTGCGACGCTCAGCATCCGTCAACGAGCTCAGTTTGTTATAAGCCCCACGAATTTTGAACGACCCGGTGCGCTGCATGTTTTCAAATTTGAGGAATATTTCACCTTTGCACTGCTCACTCAAATAATTTGAGCGCGGCATCCCTGTTTTATATATTTTTCCTTCGAGTCTTTGTTTCGCTACCTGAATATCATCAAGAGTGACCGGGAGATCATAGGTAATATGCATTTTATACTCTCTTCAGAATTAGACCTAAATTTATGTAAAATCTGGGCATCAGAGTTCAGAAATACAGAAACTCTGGGCTTGGTGTTGTGAAATTAAATTTAAATTAAATATTTTCTACAAATTGCCTTCGTCTGGTGCAGTTTTGCGATGAATATTGTTTTGCCAGCTCAACAAGTACCGAAGCTGATTTTTTAATTCGATAATTTTTAGACCACACCGCGGCATAACGTGCGACCGGTAATTCATCCTCAACGGGCAGCGTAATGAACTGGTTCGAACCGAATGGCGCCGTCATGTCGCACGGTATCACGGTCAGGAAATCGGCATTCAGGACCAGGTTATAAATGGTGACTACGGAGTCGGTTTTTACGATGTTTTCAGTGCTGATGTGGTGGTTCTGGAGGGTGTTGAGGAGTTCTTTGTAGTAGCCCATATTCGTGTCCGGTAAAACCCACTGTTCGTCTTTCAACGACTCCAGTGTGGTGGTACCCGTGCACGTTCGTGACTGACTGGCGACAACCGCAAACTCTGACTCAAACAGCGACTCCACATGCAGATCCTGTAGCTGCATGTCCTCACTCAGCGTTCCGATAGCAAAATCCAACCGTCCATCTCGCAGTGCGGGAAGGAAGGAGGAGAGCTGCGCTTCATACATGGAGACGTGCGCTTTCGGAAACACCTCTTTAAATGTCTTCATCATACTCGACAGAAACGTGAAACCGATGAGTGACGGGTAGCCGAAAGAGACGTCGAGCACGCTGCTGCAGCTCAGACTGTTCATTTCGCTCACCATGTTTTTCATCTCACGGGTGATGGACTCCGAGTAGGCCAGCAGCACTTGTCCAGCGCTGGTCAGCGTAACCCCGGTGTTTTTCCGCACCATCAGCTCGATACCGAAGTAAGATTCAATGTCATTGATTACCTTACTAACGGCTGGTTGAGTCAGTCCAAGTTGTTTGGCTGCCGAACCAATTGAACCGCTCCGGATAACTTCCTGGAAAACGACCAATTGCTGAGTTTTTGGCAGAAGAACATTATCCATATCACTCTTCCCGTATTTCATGTTTCGAACAGAATTTTAATAAATATTGCCATCGGGGGTATGTGCTGTTACTCACAATTTGCCGGAACGCATGTTCAACACAGGTCACGAAATACGATAAAACACCATATTATCAATATGATAGACAAAACACCATTCGCTATTTGGCTGACTTTTATCAATAAATAATGAGGTAATAACTTTAATTTATGGCGATAACGATGAGGCCTAAGACCCTATTTAATGGTCGGGTATAAGACCATATTTCAAGCAATTAACGCGCAATTACTCACCACATCATTTATTAATAAAATTTGAAAATATAAAATAAATTTTTAAATTTAGAGGTGTCGCCATTAAATATGCGCCACCCATCACATTAAATTGTTAAACATACGGAGATGTTAATATATATTTATCATTTCATTGAGATATTAAATAACAAAACAAAAACATATAGCCATGATTTGCAACACTGCTTTTTTTGCTATTTTTTGGTGAATTCAGGCGTGATTCAAGTCACATGCAGAATAAGAAACTAACAACTGAGTCACTGGCAACAGATTTGTGGAGTTTGTCGCAATTTTCCGAAAAAGTCTCAGAGAGGTCGGGCGGGAAAAAGCAAAAACCCCGCCGAAGCGGGGTTTTTTGAAGAGTCGAAGCTGACCGATAAGCCGCTTTCTTTTGGTATAGCGTCGTGGACAGTCATTCATCCAACCGTGACCACTTAAACTTACATAAGCAAAAACCCCGCCGAAGCGGGGTTTTCTGAAGAGTTGAAGCTGACCGATAAGCCGGGTTCTGTCGTGGACAGTCATTCATCTAGGCCAGCAATCGCTCACTGGCTCAAGCAGCCTACCCGGGTTCAGTACGGGCCGTACCTTGTGAACCCCTATTTGGCCTTGCTCCGGGTGGAGTTTACCGTGCCACGGACTGTTACCAGCCGCGCGGTGCGCTCTTACCGCACCCTTTCACCCTTACCTGATCCCGCTTGCGCGGGCCATCGGCGGTTTGCTCTCTGTTGCACTGGTCGTGGGTTTCCCCCCCAGGCGTTACCTGGCACCCTGCCCTATGGAGCCCGGACTTTCCTCCCCTCCGCCCGTCTCCCCCGAAGAGGACGACGACGAAGCGGCGACTGTCTGGTCAGCTTCGGCGCGCAGTATAGTGGGTTTAAGCCGCAATGTCACCTCTCCAGCCGCTCCAGTTCGTTCACTGCCGCCCCACGCTGTTTCAACCAGGCTTCCCGCCGGGCAAACAGCCCACCGACCTGAAGATTTACATCGCGGATAATTTCCGACAAATCGATCTGGGTTAGCTTTCCATTTTCGACCCGAATCTCCCCTGCAATCATGGTCATATCCACATCGCCACCCTGTACGGCATGTACCAGATTATGATGAATATTCATCAGCGGTCCACGCGTAATGAGCGGGGTCATTCTGGGTGTATCAAGCCGTACCGCTATCATATCCGCCGCTTTTCCCTCTTCCAGAGAGCCAATACTGTCTTCCATCCCCAGCGCTCTCGCACCATCCACGGTTGCCATACGGCATATTGCCCAGGCATCCAGCGCTGCAGCATCCAGTGATACGAATTTCGCCAGCAGCGATGAGACCTTCATCTCTTCAAACATATCGAGATTGTTATTTTCTTTCTCACCATCAGTACCCAGCCCCACAGCGACTCCGGCTTGCAGCATTTTCTCTACCGGCGCCGCTCCAGAAGCGAGTTTCATATTGCTGACAGGGTTATGAACCACCCCAGTATGACGTTCTGCCAGCAGGGCAATTTCCTCGTCATTGACCCACACACAGTGAGCCAGCAACACTTTCTTTGCGTCCAGCAGGCCAAATTTCTCTAGCGCCTGAATCGGCCGTAATTGATATCGCCGCAGGGTTTCCTCAACATCGAAGCTGCTTTCATTACTATGCGTGTGGAATCCAACCTGGTAGTCCTTACACATCGCTGCGATACGCTGCCATGCCTGAGGTAGTGCATAAAACAAGTGTTCAAGCCCAACCCAAACGTGAATGCGCCCGTTGGCCCCAAGGTGCCAACGATTTATTAAGGCTTCGTTGCTGTTCAACGTTTCAAAATAGTCATGATCGGGATGCTCAGCGACGTAAGGCACCAGAACAGCGCGGATCCCTGTGCGCATCGCAACCTCTGCGCTGCCCTCCATGTAACGCCACATATCAACTACCGTGGTGGTGCCAGAAAGTAGCGCTTCGCTATAACAGAGTAAGGAGGACAGTTTTGCCTCTTCCGGCAAGAGGACCCGGTGCATTGGGTCGACAAACTGCTGTAACCAGCTCCAGACGGGCAGCCCTTCAGCAGTACCCCGTAGCATGCCTGAATGGCAATGAGCGTTGATAAGCCCCGGCATGAGTAAACGCTGGGACAAATGTTTGACTGGTACATCTGGATGGCGCGCGATAATCTCCCCCGCCTTGCCGACACAGGCAATCAACCCATCCCGCACGAGAACAGCCCCTTCCTCAATGATGGTGTTATCCGCATCCATTGTCAGAATAAGATCGGCCTGAATAATTTGTTCTTTCATTCTCTTTTCCTTATTTAAATTCGTTCCAAACATCATCAAGCCGCGCTATCAATTTCTGGGGCAATAACAGATGACTCTGTGGTGCTGAATCCATTGAATAACAAATTGAGAATCAGCGCATTGCATACACTTAAAATAATCCCACTATCGGTAAAAACATGAGTCCAGTAAGGTAAGTGCTGAAAAAAATGTGGTGAAACCATGGGTATCAAACCAATACCCAGGCTGGTGGCAACAATTAACAGGTTTGAACGCGAGTTTTCAAAGTTGATGGTAGAAAGGATCCGGATCCCCATCAGCGCGACCATGCCAAACATGACTATTCCGGATGCGCCTAATACATAAGGGGGCATCGAGGCAACAATATAAGCGAGTTTTGGCAACAACCCCAGACCGATAAGAATAAATCCACCAGCGACACAAACATACCGACTTCGTACATCAGTGATACTGACAAGCCCAATATTTTGTGAAAATGAGGTATAGGGGAAAGCATTAAAAATACCACCAATAATTGCCCCCAGACCGTCAGCTCTTAGCCCCCGAATTAACCCCTGCCGATTAACAGGCCGGTCAACAATTTTACCTAAGGCAATAAACATCCCTGTAGATTCAACCATTGTTACCAGCATTACCAGACATAGTGAAATTGAGGCAACGAGATCAAACTTTGGCATACCAAAAACCAAAGGTGTCGTCAAAGAGAACCACGGAGTTTGTTGCAGGCCATCTAAAAACACCTCCCCACGAGACAACGCAATAAAAAACCGATCAGGATAGCAAATAGCACGGAAATATTGGCAAAGAAGCCTTTGAACAGCCGGTTAATCATCAGAATGAGTGCCAACTGTAGCAGAGATATCGATAAATAAACCGGATTCCCATAGTCTGGATTGGGTTCACCACTTGCCAGCATCGGCTGCCCTCCTGCCGACCAGTCAATGCCCACCTTCATCAGACTGATACCGATAACCAGCAACATTGTCCCAGTGACAATCGGAGGGAAAAAACGAATAAACCGCCCCATTATCGGAGCGAAGAGTATGCCAAAAATGCCAGAAATAATGATAGCGCCGTATACACCCGCCAGCCCCAGTTCTGGATTAGCGGCAATAGCAATCATTGGAGCGATGGAGACAAACGTAACTCCCATCATAATGGGCAACCGAATCCCGAAGAACCGGCTACCTAAACATTGAACCAGCGTAGCAATTCCCGAAGCGAAAAGGTCAGCACTGATGATTAATGTTAAGTGTTCTTTTGGTAATTTTAGAGCTGTTCCTAAAACAATAGGAACAATAAGACAGGCAGAATACATAACCAGAAAGTGCTGGAATCCGAATAAAAAACTTTGCACCAGCGGTAATCGCCGATCAACGGGGTGAATGACACAAGACATTGTCTTCTCCTGATTAACATCATGGAATATGTGCTCAGAGTGGTTCAGTCTCCAGAATGAAAACAGGATTGTAAAAATAGGACCTATTAATTATTTTTATGGAGAAGCAATGAGGATTTCGCTTGAGCAACTTACCGCTTTTTCTGCCATAGCCAGTGAGCATTCATTTTCTTCAGCAGCACGCAAGCTGGGAAAATCGCAATCAGCGCTCAGTATTGCTATTGCTAATCTGGAAATAGATCTTGGCCTCACACTTTTTAATCGTAGCAATCGCTACCCACAATTAACGACAGAAGGGAAAGCATTATTGCGCGATGCTGAAGCGATTCTCGAACAATGTTTTTCCATGGAGAATAGAGCTAATAGTTTATCTAAAGAGCTCGAAACCGAAGTGACCATCAGCATTGACGATGCGATACCTTACCAGGCTATTTCCCCGGTTCTTCAGGACTTTTCCAGGCAGTTCCCGCACACCGACCTGATTGTGCTTCATCCTTCTTCACAGGATGCGCTGAGCATGATTGAAAATGAATCCGTCCAGCTTGGGATTATGTGTACCCGGGCTCACTATTCCATGAATTTACGGTTTAAACGCCTCGGGAATATCTCATTTTGCAACGTGGCCAGCCGCGATCATCCGTTAAACAAGGGAAAACCCGTCACTTTCAGCCAGCTCAATCAATACCGGCAGTTGGTATATCTGCCATTTTTAAACAAGCTGCCGACCAGCGAATATCTGAACTCCCCTAATCACTGGCGCGTGGAAAGCTATCTGACCTTAATGCACATGCTGCGCGATGGGATGGGTTGGGCCACGGTGCCGAAACAATTAATGCAGGAACTGAATCTTCACCAGCAGCTTGTCGAACTCCAGCTGGATGCATATCCCTTTACTGAGTGGGTAGTAGGGGTGGATCTGGTCTGGTCAGCGCCGCTACGCTCTGGTCAGGCGCTTGCCTGGCTGCGGGCGAGACTGGGACAAAAATCCATAGCCTCGCTGGTCACCGAGTGACATGTCTGAACTTTAAACGAAGACAATGTCAGGAGAGAGGATCCCTCCTGACATTGTTTCTGAAAACAAGGTTATTCCCGAACCAGAATCACTTCAATGCCGGAACGTTGCAGCTCTTTCAGGCTCTCGACCGGCACGCCCTCATCGGTAATCACCATGTCGATTCTCTGGGTGTCGATGATTTTATGCAGGCTGGAACGGTTGAACTTACTGGAGTCGGTGACCACGATAATGCGTTCGGCCACTTCGCACATCCGGCGGTTCAGTCGCGCTTCGTCTTCATTATGCGTGCTCACACCGCGCTCGGTATCAATGGCATCCACACCGAGGAACAGCATGTCGAAGTGGTAATTCTGCAGCGACTGCTCGGCCTGGTCGCCATAAAAGGAGAGCGACTGGCGACGCAGATGCCCACCGGTCATCAGGAGCTCCACCCCTTCGGCTTCGAGTAGCGCCGCGCCAACGTTCATCCCGTTGGTCATCGCGATAACGTCATGATGGTGACGCATCATGCGGGCAATTTCATATGTTGTGGTACCGGAGTCGAGGATAACCCGGTGCCCTGGCTGAATAAGCTCTGCCGCTGCCCGGGCGATCCCACGCTTCAGGGCCGTGTTGAGGGAGCTTTTGTCCTCAACGGACGGTTCGCTCCCGGTGGCGTTACCTTCACAGATAAGTGCTCCGCCATAGGCACGAACGGCAATCCCCTGCTTTTCTAAAAACGCCAGATCGTTGCGAATCGTCACCGTCGAGACGCCAAACAGCGCAGAAAGATCGTTGACCTGAACGCTTCCCTGCTGCCGCAACCGCTGGATTATCTGCTCGCGTCGTTCACTGGTGCCAGTGACGCGCCTATCCGTTGAAGAGTCGGTGCTGCTCATACGTGATCCTTTAGTCAAATCTTTCGTTTCATTTCGATTGGTCTATTAACACCTTTCTTTTGCACGAATGCAAGTGCTGTTCAGGGATTAATGGTGATAGAGACAGCATTCAGATGCTTTCATTATGTTTCTTTTGTGAAACAGATCGGAAAACCATTATCTTTCGTTTTATTTTTATAACACCTTACTGCAGTATTAAATGAAACAAAACGAAAGATGAGTGCCGGAACTATCCGCTACGGAGAGGAAAGTGAAACATCTGACAGAAATGGTGAAGCAGCACAAACAGGGAACCGCAACGGGTATTTATGCGGTTTGCTCGGCACATCCGCTGGTGCTGGAATCCGCCATCCGCTTCGCGAAGAAGCATGACACCCCACTACTTATAGAAGCAACGTCTAACCAGGTCGATCAGTTTGGCGGCTATACGGGTATGACTCCCGCAGACTTCCGCGGTTTTGTCTGCCAGCTTGCCGACAAGCTTGACTACCCGACCGCACAGCTGATTTTAGGTGGCGATCACCTGGGCCCGAACCGCTGGCAAAAACTGCCGGCGGCCGAGGCCATGGCTCACGCCGACGACTTAATTAAAAACTATGTGGCCGCCGGATTCAGCAAAATCCATCTCGACTGCAGTATGTCCTGCGCGGACGACCCGGTACCGTTAACCGATGAGATAGTCGCATCACGTGCGGCGAGGCTTGCCAAAATTGCTGAGGCCACGGCGCAGGAGCATTTCGGTGAGTCATCGCTGGAATACGTTATCGGAACCGAAGTTCCAGTACCGGGCGGTGCGCATGAAACGCTGACCGAGCTTGCCGTGACTACGCCTGAAGCCGCTAAAGCTACCCTGCAGGCTCACCGCCATGCATTCGAAGCCGAAGGCCTGAGCGCTATCTGGCCACGGATTATTGGCCTGGTGGTTCAGCCGGGCGTTGAGTTTGACCACACGCACGTTATCGATTACCAGCCGCAAAAAGCGGTGGCGTTGAGCAAGATGGTAGAAGAGTATGACACTCTGGTATACGAAGCCCACTCCACGGACTACCAGACGCCTCAGGCGCTGCGTCAGTTAGTGGTGGATCACTTCGCCATTCTGAAAGTCGGCCCGGCGCTCACCTTTGCGCTACGTGAAGCACTGTT
Organism: Yokenella regensburgei ATCC 49455; assembly: GCF_000735455.1. Lineage (GTDB taxonomy): Bacteria > Pseudomonadota > Gammaproteobacteria > Enterobacterales > Enterobacteriaceae > Yokenella > Yokenella regensburgei. The sequence continues at coordinate 51,210 of NZ_JMPS01000044.1, forward strand.
CTCACTCGCCGCCATTGAAGAAGAATTGCTGACGGCGAAAGCCTGTTCCGGGCTGCGCCATATTCTTGAAAACGTCATGCTGGAACATCCGGAATACTGGCAAAACCATTATCACGGTGACAGCAACGCCCGCCGTCTGGCGCGCGGCTACAGCTACTCCGACCGCGTGCGCTATTACTGGCCGGACGGGCAGATTGATGAAGCCTTCGACCAGTTAGTTCGTAATCTGGCCGACGACCCGATTCCACTGCCGCTTATCAGCCAGTATCTGCCGCTGCAGTACAGCAAGGTCCGCGCCGGGGAGCTTACCGCCACGCCGCGCGAATTAATCATCGACCACATCCAGGACGTCATACGTCAGTATCACGACGCATGTCAGGGTGTTCAGACCCACAAAGAATAAGAGGAATTCCACGATGCCCAATATCGTTCTAAGTCGTATTGATGAGCGTTTGATTCACGGTCAGGTCGGTGTGCAGTGGGTCGGATTCGCTGGCGCAAACCTGGTGCTGGTCGCTAATGATGAAGTGGCTGAAGATCCGGTACAGCAAAACCTGATGGAGATGGTGCTTGCAGAAGGGATCGCCGTGCGTTTCTGGTCGCTGCAAAAAGTGATCGACAACATTCACCGTGCCGCCGATCGCCAGAAAATTCTGCTGGTCTGCAAATCTCCTGCTGATTTCCTCAAGCTGGTTGAGGGCGGTGTGCCGGTCACGCGTATCAACGTTGGCAACATGCATTATGCCGATGGCAAACAACAAATCGCCAAAACGGTTTCCGTCGATGCTGATGACATTACCGCCTTCAGCGGCCTGAAAGCTGCCGGTGTGGAATGCTTCGTGCAGGGTGTCCCGACCGAGACTGCTATGGACCTCTACAAACTACTCTGAGGGATTCGCGATGGAAATCAGTCTATTACAGGCTTTTGCTCTGGGCATTCTTGCCTTTATCGCTGGCCTGGATATGTTCAACGGCTTAACACACATGCACCGGCCGGTGGTCCTCGGGCCGCTGGTTGGCCTTATCCTCGGCGATCTGCATACCGGTATTCTTACCGGTGGTACGCTGGAACTGGTGTGGATGGGCCTCGCACCGCTGGCTGGCGCGCAGCCACCTAACGTCATTATCGGCACCATCGTCGGCACCGCGTTTGCTATTTCCACCGGTGTTAAACCCGAAGTTGCCGTCGGCGTTGCGGTACCGTTCGCTGTCGCCGTGCAGATGGGTATTACCTTCCTGTTCTCAGTGATGTCCGGTGTGATGTCACGCTGCGATCGCATGGCGGCGAACGCTGACACTCGCGGCATTGAGCGAGTGAACTATCTGGCGATGCTGGTGTTGGGGATTTTCTACTTCCTCTGCGCTTTCCTGCCGATTTACTTCGGTGCCGAACACGCTAAAACCGTGATTGATGTCCTGCCGACGCGCCTTATCGATGGTCTCGGCGTTGCGGGCGGCATCATGCCAGCTATCGGCTTTGCCGTGCTGCTGAAAATCATGATGAAAAACGTCTATATCCCTTACTTCATCATCGGCTTCGTTGCCGCCGCATGGCTGAAACTGCCGGTACTGGCGATTGCCGCCGCGGCGCTGGCCATGGCCCTTATCGATCTGATGCGTAAAGATCCGGAACCCACTGTGTCTCAGGCCCAGAAAGAGGAATTTGAAGATGGCATCTAATCAAACCACCCTGCCTTCAGTCACGGAAAGTGAAGAGAAGACCCTGCTGACCGGCGTCAACGAAAACATCTATGAAGATCAGACGATTGGTGAAGAGTTAACGAAAAAGGACATCAACCGTGTGGCATGGCGCTCCATGCTGCTGCAGGCGTCTTTCAACTACGAACGTATGCAGGCCTCCGGCTGGCTGTACGGTCTGCTGCCTGCGCTGAAGAAGATCCACACCAACAAGCGTGACCTGGCCCGAGCCATGAAAGGGCACATGGGGTTCTTTAATACCCACCCGTTCCTGGTGACCTTTGTTATCGGCATTATCCTCGCGATGGAGCGCTCCAAGCAGGATGTGAACAGCATCCAGAGCACCAAAATCGCCGTAGGCGCACCGCTGGGCGGCATCGGTGATGCGATGTTCTGGCTGACGCTGCTGCCTATTTGCGGTGGTATCGGTGCAAGCCTGGCGCTGCAGGGCTCCATCCTCGGCGCGGTGGTCTTCTTCGTGATGTTCAACGTGGTACATCTGGGGCTGCGTTTTGGTCTGGCGCACTATGCTTATCGGATGGGGGTGTCAGCCATTCCGCTTATCAAAGCCAACACCCGTAAGGTGGGCCATGCGGCGTCTATCGTCGGGATGACGGTTATCGGTGCCCTGGTGGCGACCTATGTTCGCCTCAATACAACGCTTGAAATCACCGCGGGTGATGCGGTCGTTAAGCTGCAAACTGACGTTATCGATAAACTAATGCCGGCCTTCCTGCCGCTGGTTTATACCATGGGGATGTACTGGCTGGTGCGCCGTGGCTGGAGCCCGCTGCGCCTGATCGGTATCACCGTTGTCCTGGGTGTTGTGGGCAAATTTGCTCACTTCCTGTAAGTCTTAGGAGTCATGATGTTAGGCATTATTCTTTGCGGTCACGGCGGGTTCGCCAGCGGTCTGGAACAGGCAATGGAGCAAATCCTGGGCGAACAGCCGCAGTTTGTCGCCATCGACTTTCCGCAGGCCTCTACCACGGCGTTGCTGACCTCGCAGCTTTCTGAGGCAATTAACGCACTCGACCCTGAGCAGGACATCGTTTTTCTCACCGACCTGCTGGGCGGAACCCCCTTCCGCGTGGCATCGACGCTGGCGATGCAAAAGCCCGGGCGGGAAGTGATAACCGGAACCAACCTGCAGCTGCTGCTGGAGATGGTGCTGGAGCGTGACGGTCTTAGCAGCGAGGCGTTCCGCCTGCAGGCGCTGGAGTGCGGCCATCGGGGGCTGACAAGCCTGGTGGATGAAATGGGGCGTTGCCGCGAAGAAAAGGCGGTTGAGGAAGGGATATGAGCATGCTGCTGCGTGCCCGGCGTGTACTCAGCGAAATCGGCTGGCTTGACGACCATCAGTTGCGTATCGACGACGGGGAAATCGTGGCCATTGAGCCCATCCCGTCCGGCGTGACGGTGCGCGATGCCGAACTGCTGTGTCCGGCATACATCGATCTCCACGTCCACGGAGGCGACGGGGTCGATGTGATGGACGATGCGCCGCAAACGCTGGACATTCTGGCAATGCACAAAGCGCGGGAAGGGGTAGGAGCATGGCTGCCAACCACTGTAACTGCGCCGCGCGAGTCGATTGAATCCGCGCTGCAACGCATTGCCCAACGTATACACCACGGCGGGCCAGGCGCGCAGGTGCTCGGTAGCTATCTCGAAGGGCCGTACTTCACGCCGCAGAACAAAGGCGCACACCCGCCGGAACTGTTCCGCGAACTGGAAATAGCAGAACTCGACGCGCTTATCGCCTGCTCGCAAAACACGTTGCGCGTAGTCGCCCTCGCCCCAGAAAAACCGGGGGCGTTAGCGGCTATTCGTCACCTTAAGCAGCGCGGTATTCGGGTCATGCTCGGCCACAGCGCCGCAACCTACGCGCAAACCATTGCCGCGCTGGATGCCGGTGCCGACGGGCTGGTGCACTGCTTCAACGGCATGACCGGTCTGCATCATCGCGAGCCGGGCATGGTGGGCGCGGGGTTAACCGACCCTCGCGCCTGGCTTGAACTGATTGCCGACGGTCATCACGTTCACCCGGCCGCCATGCGGCTGTGCTGCCAGTGTGCCAAAGATCGCGTGGTGCTGATAACCGATGCCATGCGTGCCGCCGGAATGCCCGACGGGAAGTACGACATCTGTGGCTATGACGTCGAAATGAAAGACGGCGTCGTCCGCACCGCTACCGGCGGGTTAGCGGGCAGTACGCTGTCGCTTGATGCAGCAGTACGTAACATGGTTGAGCTTGCGGGCGTCAGCGCCGAAGCGGCGATTCGTATGGCCACTTTGCATCCAGCAGCGCTGATTGGCGTTGACGACCAGTTAGGTTCCATCCGCATCGGTAAACGGGCAAACCTGATTGCCCTCGACGCGGGTTTGCAGGTGCAACAAACCTGGGTTCAAGGTCAGGCTATCCCCCTATAGCCGTTTCAATGTGTGTCTCTTGTTCCCTGCGTGGCTCCCCGCGCAGGGCTTTTTATTCCCCTTTCGAAAGCTTTTGTTCTCCCTCCCTCGTTTAAAAGAAAGGTAAAGCAGCCTTATCAGGGATCACACTTTGCGTTTTATTTCACTTTCCTTCGTTGAACTTTCGATTTCTTTTCTGTAGATTTCACTTATCGACTTACGTAATTAAGTGAAACGAAACGAAAGGCAATCCACAACATAACGGAACCTGTCTGACGCTGATTTCACGCGACTAAGGACTGAGTTATGCCTGAAACCTATATCCCCGCCCCTGCCAAAACCGGCACCTGGACCGAAGAAGAGATCCGCCAGCAGCCTGGAACCTGGATCCGCTCGTTAACCCATATCGACAGCATCCGTCAGGCGATCGACAGCTTCCTCGCCCCGCTGCTGCGTAAAAACGATCTGCGCATCGTCCTGACCGGTGCCGGAACTTCCGCATTTATTGGTGACATCATTGCACCGTGGCTGGCGCGCCACACCGGGAAAAACTTCTCTGCGGTACCGACGACCGATCTGGTCACCAACCCAATGGATTACCTGAAGAGCGACAGCCCGCTGCTGCTCATCTCTTTTGGCCGTTCCGGAAACAGCCCGGAGAGCGTTGCGGCAGTCACGCTGGCTAACCAGTTCGTGACCGAGTGCTACCACCTGGCGATCACCTGTAACGAAGCGGGATCCCTCTATCAGGACGCTCACAACAGCGACAATGCCTTCGCGCTGCTGATGCCAGCTGAAACCCACGATCGTGGTTTTGCGATGACCAGCAGCATCACCACCATGATGGCAAGCTGCCTGGCGGTATTCGCACCGGAAGTCATCAACAGCCGTACTTTCCGCGATGTGGCTGACCGCTGCCAGAGCATTCTGCAGTCGCTCGGTGATTTCAGCGACGGCGTGTTTGGCCGCCAGCCGTGGAAGCGCGTGGTCTATCTCGGCAGCGGTGGTCTGCAGGGTGCTGCCCGCGAATCAGCGCTGAAAGTACTGGAGCTTACTGCCGGGAAAGTTGCCGCGTTCTACGACTCCGCAACCGGCTTCCGCCACGGGCCGAAATCGCTGGTCGACAGCGAAACGCTGGTGGTGATGTTCATTTCAAGCCACCCCTACACCCGCCAGTACGATCTCGATCTACTGACCGAACTGCGCCGCGACAAACAGGCGATGCGCGTGGTAGCGATCGCCGCCCAAAGTGATGCGATCGTTGAAGAAGGCCCGCACATTCTGCTGCCAGCCTCCCGCGATTTCATCGACGTCGAGCAGGCCTTCTGCTTCCTGATGTACGCCCAGGTTTTCGCACTGACGGAATCACTGCACTGCGGCAACACCCCGGATACCCCTTCCGCCAGCGGCACCGTAAACCGCGTGGTGAAAGGCGTCGTTATTCATCCATGGCTGGCCTGAGAGGATTAAGAGATGGGTATTATTTCTACGAAGTACCTCCTGCTGGACGCACAGGCGAAAGGCTATGCGGTTCCGGCATTCAACATTCACAACGCCGAAACCATCCAGGCAATTCTGGAAGTGTGCCACGAAATGCGATCGCCGGTGATCCTCGCCGGTACACCGGGCACCTTCAAACACATCGCGTTTGATGAAATTTACGCGTTGTGTGAAGCCTACTCCAACACCTACGACATGCCGCTGGCGCTGCATCTGGATCACCATGAATCACTGGCGGACATCAGTCGCAAAGTTGATGCCGGTGTGCGCAGCGCAATGATCGACGGTAGCCACTTCCCGTTTGCCGACAACGTGAAGCTGGTGAAATCCGTGGTCGATTTCTGCCATCTCCACGACTGCAGCGTTGAGGCCGAACTGGGCCGTCTTGGCGGCGTTGAAGACGACATGGACGTGGACGAAGAGAGCGCGTTCCTGACCGACCCGCAGGAAGCCAGACGCTTCGTTGAGCAGACCGGCGTTGACAGCCTGGCCGTCGCCATCGGTACCGCCCATGGCCTGTACACCAAACGGCCGAAAATCGACTTCCAGCGCCTGGCTGAAATTCGTGAAGTGGTGAACATCCCGCTGGTACTGCACGGCGCAAGCGATGTGCCGGATGAGTTCGTCCGCCGCACCATTGAGCTTGGCGTGTGCAAAGTTAACGTAGCCACCGAGCTCAAAATCGCCTTCGCCGATGCGGTGAAGAAGTGGTTTGCCGACAACCCGGAGGGGAACGATCCACGCTACTACATGCGTGTGGGAATGGACGCCATGAAAGAGGTGGTGAGAAGCAAAATTACCGTTTGCGGATCGCAAAACCGCCTGTTGTTGCCCGCCGAAGTCTGAATACCGTCGCATCAGAACATCATTAAAAAATAACTATAAGCCTCGCAAAAACGAAGGCGCATCCTTAAACCGGGGTGCGCCTTCCATTAAAATTATTGTATCCGAGGAGTCCCCTACATGACGCAGGAAAAGTCGTTTAAATCGAAAGCGTGGGAGTTTTTTCAAAGCCTGGGGAAAACCTTTATGTTTCCCGTCTCCCTGCTGGCCTTTATGGGGTTGTTGTTGGGCGTTGGTAGCTCAGTCACCAGTCCTTCAACCATTAAAAGTTTTCCCTTTCTGGGCGGTGAGCTCACTCAGCTGACCTTTGGTTTTATCGCGATGGTGGGCGGTTTTGCCTTCACCTATCTGCCCATTATGTTCGCCATGGCTATCCCGATGGGACTTGCCACCCGTAACAAAGCCGTCGGTGCCTTCGCCGGTTTCGTTGGCTATATGCTGATGAACCTCAGCATTAACTACTATCTCACCGTCACCCACCAGCTTGCCGATGCGGCGACCATGAAGCAGGTTGGTCAGTCGATTGTGCTGGGTATTCAGACGCTGGAAATGGGGGTACTCGGCGGGATCGTCGTCGGCGTTATCACGTATTTCCTGCACGAGCGCTTCCAGGACACCGTGCTGCACGATGCCTTCGCCTTCTTCGGCGGTATTCGATTTGTCCCTATCATCACCGCACTGACGCTGTCCCTGGTCGGTCTGTTTATTCCACTGCTTTGGGAATACGTGGCGATGGGCATCGCCGGTATCGGCCATATTATTCAGGGTACCAGCGTCTTCGGTCCGTTCCTGTACGGCGTGGGGGTTCTGCTGCTTAAACCCTTCGGCTTACACCACATTCTGCTGGCAATGGTGCGCTTCACCCCGGCAGGCGGGGTTGAAATGGTCGGCGGCCAGGAAGTGGCTGGCGCACTGAACATCTTCTATGCCGAGTTGAAAGCCGGTATGCCGTTCAGCCCGCACGTTACCGCGTTCCTCTCTCAGGGCTTTATGCCGACGTTTATCTTCGGTCTGCCTGCGGTCGCCTACGCCATTTACCGCACCGCTCGCCCGGAAAACCGCCCGGTCATCAAAGGACTGCTGCTCTCCGGCGTACTGGTTTCCGTGGTTACCGGGATCTCCGAGCCTATCGAATTCCTGTTCCTGTTTATCGCCCCTGCCCTGTATGCCTTCCACATTGTGATGTCGGGCCTGGCGCTGATGGTTATGGCGATGCTTGGCGTCACTATCGGTAACACCGACGGCGGGATCCTCGATCTGCTGATCTTCGGCGTGATGCAGGGGCTTTCCACCAAGTGGTATCTGGTTATTCCGGTCGGCGCGGTCTGGTTCGCTATCTACTTCTTCGTCTTCCGTTGGTACATCCTCAAGCACGATATCAAAACGCCGGGTCGTGAAGAGGACACCGAAGGTGCCGCTCAGGCGGTGGCCAGCAATACCAAAGCGCGTGGCAAATCGAAATACGATCACGGACTTATCCTGAGCGCGCTCGGTGGCAAAGAGAACATTGATTCACTCGATAACTGTATTACCCGCCTGCGCCTGGTGGTGAAGGACATGAGTAAAGTCGACCAGCAGTCACTGAAAGACGCGGGAGCGCTGTCGGTAGTGGTGCTGGATGCGCACAGCGTTCAGGTCATTATCGGCCCGCAGGTACAGGGTGTGAAAACAGGTATCGAAGCATTAATTTAACCGGGGGTTGTTGTGTTTGATTTTGACAAAATTATCGAGCGTAAAAGTGATAAATGCCGCAAGTGGGATCATGCTTTCGTCTGCTCCCGCTTTGGCAACGTCCCGGAGGATTTCATCCCGCTGTGGATTGCCGATATGGATTTCACTTCACCACCGGCGGTTATCGACGGCTTTCAGCGCATCGTGTCGCACGGCACCTTTGGCTACACGTGGTGCTTTGATGAGTTTTACGAGGCGGTTATCGGCTTTCAGCGCGAGCGCCACCACGTCAGCGTTGAGAGATCGTGGATAACCCTGACCTACGGCACCGTCTCCACCCTGCACTATACGGTGCAGGCTTTCTGCAAGCCGGGCGACAGCGTGATGATGAACACGCCGGTTTACGATCCTTTTGCGATGGCAACGGAGCGCCAGGGCGTACAGGTGCTGGCAAACCCGCTTCGCGTGGAGGACAACCGCTACCATCTCGATTTCGAACTGATGGAGGCGCAGTTCAAAGCCCACCAGCCGAAGCTCTATTTCTTCTGCTCACCGCATAATCCATCCGGACGTATCTGGAGCGTAGCCGAGATCCGCCAGGTCTCTGACCTGTGTCAGCGTTATGGCGTGATTCTGGTGATTGATGAAGTGCACGCCGAGCATATTCTCGACGGCCAGTTCGTAAGCTGCCTGAGCACAGGCGCTGCCGCGCTGGATAACCTTATCGTCCTCACCTCGCCGAACAAAGCCTTCAACCTCGGCGGGTTGAAGACGTCGTATTCGATGATCCCGGACGACAAACTGCGCCAGCGTTTTCGCCAGCAGCTGGAGAAGAACTCCATAACCTCACCGAACATTTTCGGCGTCTGGGGGATCATTCTGGCTTATCAACACGGACTGCCGTGGCTCGACGAGCTGAACGTCTACCTGCGCAATAACGCCCTGTATCTGGCCGACGCCATCAAAACGCACTTCCCGCACTGGAAGATGATGACGCCGGAGTCGTCGTATCTGGCGTGGGTGGATATCAGCCAGGACGAACGCAGCGCTTCTGAACTGACACAGCACTTCGCCCAAAAGGCGGGGGTGGTGATTGAAGACGGCAGCCACTACGTACAGAACGGCGAAAACTATCTGCGTTTTAACTTCGGCACCCAGCGTCACTGGCTGGAGCAGTCGATCGAGCGAATGTTAACTCACTATAAATAAACGAAAACAAGGACCTCTGCCCCATGAAAAAAGTGCTCAATGTTTCGTTACTCGCCCTGCTGGTATCAAACAGCGCCTTTGCGGCGAACTATGCGCTGAATAACGAAAATATGGCCATTACCTTCGACGACGCTAATTCGGCAACGGTAATTAAAGATACCCGCGCCAACCACCAGCTGTCGCCGCAGGAGCTGTTTTTCCTGACGCTACCGGATGAGAAAGTTATTCACGCCGCCGACTTTAAAATTAAGCACGTCGACAAGCAGGATAACGCCATCCGCATCGATTACAGCCACCCGGATTTCAACGTTACCGTGACGCTGAATCTGCTGAAAGGTAAATACGCCAGCATCGACTACACCATTGCCGCCATAGGCAAAGCCCGTGACGTAGCGAAAATCACCTTCTTCCCTACGAAGAAGCAGGCGCAGGCACCGTACGTGGATGGCGCGATCAACAGCTCGCCGATCGTTGCCGACTCGTTCTTTATTTTGCCGAACAAGCCAATTATTAATACCTACGCCTATGAGGCGACCACAAATCTTAACGTCGAGCTGAAAACACCCGTTCAGCCGGAAACACCGGTGAGCTATACCGTGTTTTTCGGCACCTTCCCGGAAACCAACCAGCTGCGCCGTAGCGTGAATCAGTTCGTTGATGCCGTGCGCCCGCGTCCGTATAAACCGTATCTGCACTACAACAGCTGGATGGATATCGGCTTCTTCACGACCTACACCGAGAAAGACGTTATTGGACGTATGGACGAGTGGAATAAAGAGTTCATCACCGGCCGGGGCGTGAAGCTCGACGCCTTCCTGCTCGACGATGGCTGGGACGACCGTACCGGCAGATGGCTATTTGGCCCGGCGTTCAGCAACGGCTTTGGCGTGGTGAAGGACAAAGCCGAGAGCCTGCACAGCTCGGTAGGTCTGTGGCTGTCGCCGTGGGGTGGTTACAACAAACCGCGTGATATCCGCGTGTCGCACGCCAAAGAGTATGGTTTCGAGACCGTCGACGGCAAACTGGCGCTTTCCGGGGCGAATTACTTCAAGAACTTCAACGAGCAGATAACCCGTCTTATCAAAGACGAGCACATCACCTCGTTCAAGCTCGACGGCATGGGCAATGCCAACTCACACATTAAGGGCAGCCCGTTCGCTTCGGACTTTGATGCCTCTATTGTGCTGCTCGACAACATGCGTAAAGCCAACAAAGACCTGTTCATCAACCTGACCACCGGTACCGATGCCAGCCCGTCGTGGCTGTTCTATGCCGATTCCATCTGGCGACAGGGTGATGACATCAACCTGTATGGCGTAGGCTCTCCGGTGCAGCAGTGGATGACCTATCGCGATGCGGAAACCTACCGTTCTATCGTGCGTAAAGGGCCGCTATTCCCACTGAACTCATTGATGTATCACGGTATTGTTAGTGCAGAACATGCCTACTACGGGCTGGAGAAGGTACAAACCGACAGCGATTTTGCCGATCAGGTCTGGAGCTACTTCGCCACCGGCACCCAGCTGCAGGAGCTGTATATCACGCCGTCAATGCTGAACAAGGCGAAGTGGGACACCCTGGCGCAGGCGGCGAAATGGTCGCGCGACAACGCCAGCGTGCTGGTTGATACCCACTGGATTGGCGGGGATCCGACCGCGCTTGAAGCCTACGGCTGGGCGTCATGGAGCAAAGACAAAGCGATCCTTGGTCTGCGTAATCCATCGGACAAACCGCAAACCTACTATCTGAATCTGGTGAAGGATTTTGAGCTGCCGCAGGGCGCGACCTCGCAGTTCACCCTGAAACCGGTCTATGGCAACAACAGTACTATTCCGGCGAACTACAAAGAAGCGGTAGTGATTACGCTTAAACCACTGGAAACGGTGGTACTGGAAGCCACCCCGCTGAAATAACCCACCATGCGTACTGCCCGTCCCCCGGGCAGTACGCTCGTAATGGCTTTTCTTCCGCCAGGCGGTCGCTATTGGTAATGCATTACCCCTGCTGCTCCAGCGCATATTTGTAGAGCGCGTTTTTCTTCACCCCGTGAATTTCGGCTGCCAGTGCCGCGGCTTTCTTCAGAGGCAACTCGGCCTGCAGCAGCGCCAGGGTACGCAGCGCGTCGGCGGGTAGCGCGTCTTCTTCGGCCTTATGACCTTCGACAATCAGCACCATCTCGCCTTTGCGACGGTTCTCATCTTCTTTCACCCACGCCAGCAGCTCGCCGATAGGCGCGCCGTGAATGGACTCCCAGGTTTTGGTGATCTCACGCGCCAGTACCACGTAGCGAGACTCGCCCAGCACCGTGCAGATGTCTTCCAGGCTCTCAAGCAGTCGATGGGTTGATTCATAGAAGATAAGGGTACGCGGCTCTTCTTCCAGCGCCTTCAGGGTATCGCGGCGCCCTTTTGATTTGGCGGGCAGGAAGCCTTCATAGCAGAAACGATCCGAAGGTAACCCGGCTGCGCTCAGCGCAGCGATTGCCGCACACGGCCCCGGCAGCGGCACCACGCGGATACCGGCTTCACGACAGGTGCGTACCAGATGGTAGCCAGGATCGTTAATCAGCGGAGTCCCGGCGTCGGAGACCAGCGCGATGTTCTGCCCCTCTTTCAGCTTCGCTAAAAGTGTTTCAGCTTTTTGCTGTTCGTTGTGGTCATGCAGGGCAAATAAACGGGCGCTGATCGCGAAATGCTGCAGCAGCAAACCGGTGTGTCGGGTGTCTTCTGCGGCAATTAAATCAACAGACTGCAACACAGTCAGCGCGCGCTGGGTGATATCAGCCAGGTTCCCAATCGGAGTGGGAACAATGTAGAGCTGACCTTGAGAATTATCCGCGGATTCGTGTTGTTTCATTGTGTCGTCCGTATAGCCGATTTAATATTGAGCATTGCGTATAAAAATAATCACTGGATACAGTATGGTACCGTCTACTCTTTTACGTTCGAAAGCCGCACGCTGTCTGCCTCTCGTTGTGGCAGCGTTATTTTTCGCCGGCTGTGGCACCAAAGCGCCAGACCAGAGCGCCGCCCATATTCAGGGCACCGCGCAGGCGGATTCAGGCTACTATCTCCAGCAAATGCAGCAAAGCGCTGATGATAGCAAGACCAACTGGCAATTACTCGCCATTCGTGCACTGCTGAAGGAAGGGAAGAGCCAGCAGGCAGGCGAGCTGTTCGCCCAGTTGCCACAAAACCTCAGCGCTGAACAGCGCCTTGAGCAGTCTCTGCTTGCCGCCGAACTGAAGCTGGCGCAGAAAGATTTCGCCGGTGCCCTGGCGCTGCTGACAAAAATCACGCCAGCAGATCTTGAAGCGCCGCAGCAGGCCCGCTACTGGCAGGACCGCATTACCGCCGAACAGGGTAAACCGTCCCTGTCGCTGCTGCGTGCCCTGATTGCCCAGGAGCCGCTGCTGAGCGCGGTGAAAGACAAACAGAGTAACATCGACGCCACCTGGCAGGCGCTTTCAGCAATGACCCAGGAGCAGGCCAAAACGTTGGTTATCAACGCGGACGAAAACGTCCTGCAGGGCTGGCTGGATCTGCAGCGCGTCTGGTTTGAGAACCGTAGCGACGCCAACATGATGAAAGCCGGGATCAAAGACTGGCAGACCCGCTACCCGCAGAACCCGGGCGCCAAAATGCTGCCGAGCCAGCTGGCGAATGTTCAGAACTTCAAAGCCGCCTCTGCTAACAAAATTGCCCTGTTCCTGCCGTTAAACGGCCAGGCGGCGGTATTTGGTCGCGTGATCCAGCAGGGTTTTGAAGCCGCAAAAAATGGCAACATCGGTACGGTTTCCGGTAGCGCAGTCCCTTCGCAGGTCGCACAGGTCGCGAACGTTAATCAGGCCGTGGTGAGCCCGTCACAGGCTGAAGTCAGCGATCTTACCGGCAGCAGCCCGGCAGCGGCACAGGCGCCGGCACAAACTCAGGCCCCGGTACAAACGCCGGCTGCCGAGCAGGTTCAGGCTCCAGCGCCGACCGCCGCCCCGGTGCAAACGCCGGTGCCAACGTCTGCGCCAGCGCAGGCACCAACCACTACGGATAGCGCCCAGGCCGTTGCGCCAGCACAGCCCCAGGCGGTTGTCGCCTCACCGTCCAACCCGTCAGCAGAACTGAAGATTTACGACACTACGGCTCAGCCGATGGATCAGCTCCTGACCCAGGCACAGCAGGATGGCGCCACGCTGGTCGTTGGCCCACTGCTGAAAAACAACGTCGACGAACTGCTGCGTAGCAACACGCCGCTGAACGTGCTGGCGCTGAACCAACCGGAGGCCGTGCAGAACCGCGCTAACATTTGCTACTTTGCGCTCTCTCCGGAAGATGAAGCCCGCGATGCCGCGCGCCACATCCGCGAGCAGGGTAAACAATCTCCGCTGCTGCTTATCCCGCGTAGCGCACTCGGCGATCGCGTAGCGAAAGCCTTTTCCGATGAGTGGCAGAAACAGAGCGGCGGCATTGTGCTGCAGCAGCGCTTTGGCTCCATCTCTGAGCTGAAAATGGGTGTAAACGGCGGTGCGGGTATCGCCCTGAGCGGCAGCCCTGTCGCCTCCAGCGTGCCACAGCAGCCCGGCGTGACCATCGGCGGCCTGACCATTCCGGCCCCGCCAACGGATGCGCAAATCACCAGCGGTGGTAAAGTTGATGCAGTCTACATCGTCGCCACACCGGAAGAAGTGGCCTACATCAAACCGATGATCGCCATGCGTAACGGCAGCCAGGCCGGTGCTACGCTGTATGCCAGCTCCCGCAGCGCACAGGGCACCGCCGGTCCGGACTTCCGTCTGGAGATGGACGGTCTGCAGTACAGCGAAATTCCGATGCTGGCAGGCAGTAACCCGGCGTTAATGCAGCAGGCGCTCGCCGCCGTTCGCAACGACTACTCCCTGGCTCGTCTGTATGCCATGGGCGTGGATGCCTGGACGCTTGCCAACCACTTCTCGCAAATGCGCCAGATGCCTGGTTTTGAATTGAACGGTAACACCGGCGATCTGAGCGCCACCCCGGACTGCGTGATCAACAGGAAGTTGTCATGGCTCAAATACCAGCAGGGACAAATCGTTCCGGCCAACTGACCGGGAAACAAACCGGCGACGCGTGGGAACAGCAGGCGCGTCGCTGGCTGGAAAACAAAGGTCTGCGGTTTATTGCCGCTAACGTGCGCGGCAGGCGCGGTGAAATTGACCTCGTCATGCGTGATGGCCGCGTAACCGTGTTTATTGAGGTTCGCTACCGGCAGTCAGCCAGCTACGGCGGCGCTGCCGCCAGCGTGACCCGCAGCAAGCAGAAAAAGCTGCTTCACACTGCCCGTCTGTGGCTTGCAGGTCACAATGGGAGCTTTGACACTGTGGATTGCCGTTTCGATGTGGTAGCCTTCACCGGCAATCAGATCGAGTGGTTACAGAACGCCTTCGGCGAATAGCGTCATTTTGAAAAGTTAAGGGATATCGTGCTCGAAAGAATTAAAGCCTGCTTTACGGAAAGCATTCAAACCCAAATCGCGGCAGCAGAAGCGCTTCCGGATGCCATCTCCCGTGCAGCAATGACGCTGGTGCAGTCCCTGCTTAACGGCAACAAAATCCTCTGTTGTGGTAATGGCACCTCCGCCGCCAACGCACAGCATTTTGCTGCCAGCATGATCAATCGCTTTGAAACAGAGCGTCCTAGTTTACCCGCCATTGCACTTAATACCGATAATGTGGTCTTAACGGCGATTGCTAACGATCGCCTGCATGAAGAAATCTATGCAAAACAGGTGCGTGCGCTAGGTCATGCCGGAGATGTGCTGCTGGCGATTTCAACGCGCGGCAACAGCCGTGACATTGTGAAAGCCGTTGAAGCCGCCGTCACCCGCGATATGACTATCGTTGCCCTCACCGGCTATGATGGTGGTGAGCTGGCCGGTTTACTCGGTCAGCAGGATGTGGAGATCCGCATTCCTTCTCATCGCAGCGCGCGCATCCAGGAGATGCACATGCTGACCGTCAACTGCCTGTGCGATCTGATTGATAATACGCTCTTCCCACACCAGGACGATTAAGGAGTACATATGAAGGTGAAGGCATTTTCGCCCCTCGCAGTCCTTATTTCCGCGCTGCTGCTTCAGGGATGCGTTGCCGCGGCGGTAGTTGGTACTGCCGCTGTCGGAACGAAAGCCGCAACCGATCCGCGTAGCGTAGGCACGCAGGTTGATGACAGCACGCTGGAACTGCGCGTGAATAGCGCCCTGTCAAAAGACGAACAAATTAAGAAAGAAGCCCGTATTAACGTGACCGCTTACCAGGGCAAAGTGCTGCTGGTGGGCCAGGCGCCGAACAGCGAACTCTCCTCCCGGGCGAAGCAAATCGCCGTCGGCGTGGACGGTGCCACCGAAGTGTTTAATGAAATTCGTATTGGGCAACCCATCAGTCTTGGCACGGCATCCTCCGATACCTGGATAACCACCAAAGTCCGCTCGCAGCTGCTGAGCAGCGACCAGGTAAAATCCTCCAACGTGAAGGTGACAACCGAGAACAGCGAAGTCTTCCTGATGGGGCTGGTCACCGATCGTGAAGGTAAAGCTGCCGCCGATATGGCGAGCCGGGTGAGCGGCGTGAAGCACGTCACCACCGCGTTTACCTACCTCAAGTAGCTCGTATTATGGCCCGCCCAGCGGGCCATTTTTTTGCTTACAGCAGCGCCAGCGCCCCTACCACGCTACCACTCAGCACCACCAGCCCCCCGGTCAGCCACAGCGCTTTTGCCGGAAACGCTTTTCTCAGCATGATGAGCGAAGGGACGCTCACCGCCGGAAGCGTAATCAGCAACGCCAGCGCGGGCGCCGTGCCCATTCCGGCCAGCATCATGGTCTGCACGATGGGAATTTCTGCCGCGGTCGGGATAACGAACAGACACCCGGCAAGCGCCATCGCAATAACCCAGAACAGCGTGTTACCCACCAGGCCATCGACATGAGGGAACAACCAGACCCGCGCGGCCCCCAGCACCAGTACCGCCAGAATATAGACCGGGATAGTGCTCCAGAAAAGCGACCATAGCGCCCTCAGCCAGCGGCTGAAAAAGCCGTCCTGCGGCTCCGGCTTTATCGCTTCGGGCTCCGCGGCTGGAAGCGGTGTCTCCTTCACCCACTTCTGCACCAGCGTGGCGACCACCAGCACGGTTGCCAGACCCGCCACCAGCCGAATCAGGGTAAACTGCCAGCCCAGCACAAACCCCATGAACACCAGCGTAGCGGGGTTCAGCAACGGGTTACCCAACCAGAAGGCCAGCGCTCCGCCCATCGACACCTGCTGACGCCGCATTCCCGCGGCGACAGGCGCTGCACAGCAGGTGCACATCATCCCGGGCAGAGAGAATAGCGTTCCCAGCAGCGTTCCGCGAAAGCGTGTTTGTCCCAGCGTTCGCTGTAGCCAGTCACGCGGAATAAGCACCTGTACCAGAGAACCGAGAATGACCCCAAGCACCGCCGCCTTCCACACCGCGAGGAAATAGACCAGCGTGTAATCCCATGCGGCGCGCAGCGGGTTGCCGTCAGCCCCGGCAAGGATCGATTTACCAATACTGTGAGTTTCTGCGGCGGTGAAGGCTTTGCCGTAATAGGGCTGCCACTTCACATACCAAAGGCCGACGGCCAGAACGAGAAAAAAGAGTGCGGGCTTCCACCACTGTCGTGGTGTTGCCGCCTGAGATGAAGACTGACCAGCCATAGCATTCCCCGGGGAGAGTCGATAAGTCGGGGAATACTACGCCTCGTTTTGTGCAATATCACGCAGTTTTGCTGACGAGATAATATTGACGCCATCCCGCGACGGGGAACGAGCCTCATGCAGCATTGCCCGCGCCACGTCTCTGGCTTTAATCGATTTCCAGTTACCCGGCAGGAAGGAAAATAGCGGCGCCAGCAGGGATTCATTAAAACGCTGCTGCTTGCGATCGCCCAACAGCATCGACGGGCGGACAATGGTCAGACGCTCCCAGGATTGTGCCATCAGCGCCTCTTCCATCTTCCCTTTTACCCGGTTGTAGAAGAACGGAGAGTGGGCGTTTGCTCCCATGGAGCTGACCACCAGCATATGCTTCGCGCCCAGGCGCAGCCCGGTCAGCGCGGTGTCGACCACCAGCGTGTAATCGGCATGAATAAAGGCTTTTTTGCTCCCGGCATCCCGCCGCGTGGTGCCGAGGCAGCAAAACACCACGTCCACGGCAGACTGAACTTCAGCCAGTGCATCGGTTAGCTGCGTATCGTAGGGGTTAAAGACGCCAGGGAGCGGCTCCAGCGGACGACGGGTAGGGGCAGCGATGGCGGTGATCCGCGGCTCCCGCATCAGCATACGCAGTAAGCACCCACCAACTAATCCGGTGGCACCGGTAATAAGCACCTGACTCATAGATTCACTCCTGTCGCTGCCAGTGAATTTTCTTACCAAACCCCAGTGTGTTATCCGTAAATTTTAGTTCATCGATGCGAATTTCCCACACTGGCGCTGACATTACGCGTGCCACCGGGAAGCGGCGATTGTAGCGTGCCCGGGCAGCGAGGCTCTCCTCCCCATCCAGGCGACGAATTTCGCCTCTGAACTGTACGCCACGGATCAGGGCGACCGTCTTCGGCTGACCGTTGACCGTACCCGCAACCCGGGCGTGCTGGCCCGACATCTGCGCGTGACGGGTAGAGTCATCGCTCAGCAGGTAGAAAGCCATGCGCTCAGGGTCAAAAAGGTAAAACGCGTTGGCGCACCACAGGTCACCATCCCGGGCAACGCACCAGGTCACCACATGTTGCTTTGCCAGCCAGCGTTGGATAGCGTCAGGCGTTTCCATCTTGAATGCTCCTTATGATAGGCTGCGTTCACCTTAACATATTGATGATTCGGAACGTGCGCTGGTTTCTTTATCTTATTCGTTGTGCAGACAATCGCCTTTATACCGGTATTACGACGGACGTGGAGCGGCGTTTTGCAGAGCATCAGGCGGGAAAGGGAGCGAAAGCGCTACGGGGAAAAGGTGAACTCCAGCTGGCTTTTCACCGCGAGGTGGGTGAACGCTCACTTGCGCTACGGCTGGAGTACCAGATTAAACAGCTGACGAAGCACCAGAAGGAGCGCCTCGTCGCCGGAGATGGATCGTTTGAAACGCTGCTGGCGCGTCTTAGAAACGATTAAAGTGGTCGCAGTACTCGACCTGGCCATGGACCCCGTTCAGCGCATCATCTGCCAGACGGTGCACCATGAAAGCCTCTTCCGTGCCCGGCCAGCGGCAGCGTAGATCGTACTTCGCCGCTGTCTCAAAACCGAGCTTCTGATAGAGCTCTGGCTCGCCAAGGGTCACCACAGCGGCATAGCCAAATTCATTGAGTGAATCCAGCCCTTCATAGACCAGCTGACGGCCAATCCCCTGACCCCGGTAGCTTTCATCCACCGCCAGCGGCGCGAGCCCAACCCACTGCAGCTCTTCGCCTTCTACCGACACCGGGCTGAACGCAACATAGCCAACCACCTGGCCTTCATCGTCGGTCGCCACCAGTCCAAGGGTAATTAGCCCATCTTCCCGCAGGTCGTGGACCAGCTTCGCTTCCCCATCGCTTTCAAATGAGCGGCGCAGCAGCGCGTCAATACCCGGGGCATCGATCCCTATTTCAACTCGAATCAGCATGGCTCACCTACCGATGTGTGTTTGGTTGTCGGCTCGCTGGAAAGCCCAGCTTCAACAAAGTCTGCCAGTTGCATCAGCATCACGCGAAGCGCTTTCGGCATCTGCTCAAGCTCAATGGCGTCCATCAGGTTTTTGACGTAAAGCCCAAGCTCCGTATCACCTTCAATCACCAGGCGACGCTGGAAGAAGAGCGTGTCCGGATCCTGCTTACGTGCCGCGATCATCAGCAGATCGCTGGCATCGGCGCTAAAGCTCACGTCAGCCTCGGCAGATTGACTCACCACCAGGCGATCGTTATCAACGCTGGTAAACCACTTGAGGTTGATATCGCGCACTTCAATGCTCAGCCAGCGCCCTTCAAGGAAGTCCAGTTCACCGTCCGCCAGCGCCTGGCGAAATTGCCACGTGAGCACCTGTTCCAGTACCTGACGCTTTAAGGCGAATGGCGTCAGCTTCACGGGCACGCTCAGAAGAGACGGCCCCATATGCACCAGACGTGAACGCAGTTTATCTAACACAACTTTACTCCCTGAATTCTGTAATCCGGATATTCTGCCACATCCGATAAATGACATAGCGGCGTAAATCAACAAATTCACCACAGCCTAACAATAGTGCCATCAATACGCTTTTAACTGCCCCAAATCAAAAATTATCACCGATGGGTTAACTAAAATCCCAGTTCGTTAACAATTCTGGCGACCGCATGGTCGCGATGCTCAGGAAATATTATGGAGCTGCTCTGCCCTGCCGGAAACCTCCCGGCGCTTAAGGCGGCCATTGAGAACGGCGCAGATGCCGTCTACATCGGGCTGAAGGATGACACCAACGCCCGTCACTTTGCCGGCCTTAACTTCACCGAAAAGAAACTGCAGGAAGCCGTCAGCTTTGTGCATCAACATCGCCGTAAGCTACACATTGCCATTAATACCTTCGCGCATCCGGACGGTTACGCCCGCTGGCAGCGTGCGGTAGATATGGCCGCGCAGCTGGGTGCCGATGCCCTTATCCTTGCCGATATCGCCATGCTTGAGTATGCCGCAGAACGCTATCCGCATATTGAGCGTCATGTCTCCGTTCAGG
The DNA here is from genome assembly GCF_000735455.1 of Yokenella regensburgei ATCC 49455. Classification (GTDB taxonomy): domain Bacteria; phylum Pseudomonadota; class Gammaproteobacteria; order Enterobacterales; family Enterobacteriaceae; genus Yokenella; species Yokenella regensburgei. Next base: position 71,279 of record NZ_JMPS01000044.1, read on the forward strand.
CATCTGCCACCAACGAAGAGGCGGTGCGTTTCTATCATCGCAACTTTGACGTGGCGCGCGTCGTGCTCCCCCGCGTACTGTCCATCCATCAGGTTAAGCAACTGGCACGCGTTACGCCAGTGCCGCTGGAGGTCTTTGCTTTCGGCAGCCTGTGTATTATGGCGGAAGGTCGCTGCTACCTTTCCTCTTATCTGACGGGCGAATCCCCCAACACCGTGGGTGCCTGTTCACCTGCCCGCTATGTGCGCTGGCAGCAAACGCCACAGGGGCTTGAATCACGCCTCAATGAGGTGTTGATCGACCGCTATCAGGATGGTGAAAACGCCGGTTATCCGACGCTGTGCAAAGGACGCTATCTGGTCGACGGTGAGCGCTATCATGCGCTGGAAGAGCCCACCAGCCTGAACACGCTTGAGCTACTGCCTGAGCTGCTGGCAGCCAACATCGCCTCGGTGAAAATTGAGGGGCGTCAGCGCAGCCCGGCCTACGTGAGCCAGGTCGCGAAAGTGTGGCGTCAGGCTATCGATCGCTGCAAAGCAAATCCACAAAACTTCGTTCCCGAGTCGGCCTGGATGGAGACGCTCGGTTCAATGTCGGAAGGCAGCCAGACAACGCTCGGCGCCTATCACCGCAAGTGGCAGTAGGAAACGTGATGAAATATTCCTTAGGACCGGTGCTCTATTACTGGTCAAAAGAGACGCTGGAAGATTTCTACCAGCAGGCGGCGAACAGCAGCGCCGACGTCATTTATCTGGGCGAAGCGGTATGCAGCAAGCGCCGTGCGACCAAAACCGGCGACTGGCTGGATATGGCTAAAAGCCTTGCGACCAGCGGCAAACAGGTGGTGCTTTCCACCCTCGCGCTGGTACAGGCATCGTCGGAGCTCGGCGAGCTGAAACGCTATGTCGATAATGGCGATTTTCTGCTTGAAGCCAGCGACCTCGGCGTGGTGAACCTCTGCGCCGAGCGCAAGCTGCCGTTCGTGGCGGGCCATGCGTTGAACTGCTATAACGCGGTCACCCTGCGCCTGCTGCTAAAACAGGGTATGGTGCGCTGGTGCATGCCGGTTGAGCTCTCCCGCGACTGGCTGGCAAACCTGCTTACTCAGTGCGATGAACTCGGCATCCGTAACCAGTTCGAAGTGGAAGTACTGAGCTATGGTCATCTGCCGCTGGCTTACTCCGCCCGTTGCTTTACCGCACGTTCAGAAGACAAGCCAAAGGATGAGTGCGAAACCTGCTGTATTAAGTACCCGAACGGTCGCAGCATGCTGTCGCAGGAAAACCAGCAGGTGTTTGTGCTCAATGGCATTCAGACCATGAGCGGTTATGTCTATAACCTGGGCAACGAGCTGGCTTCGATGCACGGCCTGGTTGATATGGTACGTCTGTCGCCGCTTGGCACTGATACCTTTGCGATGCTTGACGCCTTCCGCGCCAATGAAAATGGCACAGCACCGTTGTCGCTCGCACCGCACAGCGACTGCAACGGTTACTGGAAACGCCTTGCCGGCCTGGAGTTGCAGGCCTGATAAAAGCTCACTTTGTTAACAGCTTTCGCTAATCTTTAATGCAGTATTGCAGGATTATCCGGTAACAAAGTGAGCCGTTATGACTGATAAAACCGTTACGTTTTCGGTGCTGGATCTGGCGCCGATCCCCGAAGGATCCTCCGCAAAGGAGGCCTTCTCTCACTCTCTCGATTTAGCGCGCCTGGCCGAAAAGCGTGGTTATCACCGCTACTGGCTGGCAGAACACCATAATATGGTGGGGATCGCCAGCGCCGCGACCTCCGTACTGATTGGCTACCTGGCAGCGAATACCACCACGCTGCATTTGGGTTCCGGTGGCGTCATGCTGCCCAACCACTCGCCTCTGGTGATTGCCGAGCAGTTTGGCACTCTGAACACCCTGTATCCCGGCCGTATCGATTTAGGTCTTGGTCGTGCGCCAGGCAGCGATCAGCGCACCATGATGGCACTGCGCCGCCACATGAGCGGCGACATCGACAACTTCCCGCGCGATGTCGCCGAGCTGGTCGACTGGTTCGACGCGGTAGATCCGAACCCCCACGTTCGTCCGGTCCCTGGTTATGGGGAAAAAATCCCGGTGTGGCTGCTGGGCTCCAGCCTCTACAGCGCGCAGCTGGCAGCTCAGCTTGGCCTACCCTTCGCCTTCGCCTCACACTTCGCGCCGGATATGCTGCACCAGGCGCTGCATCTCTACCGTACCCACTTCAAACCTTCCGCACGGATGGAAAAACCGTATGCCATGGTGTGCATCAATATCATCGCCGCCGACAGCAACCGCGACGCGGAATTCCTGTTCACCTCGATGCAGCAGGCGTTCGTGAAGCTACGTCGTGGTGAAACCGGGCAGCTGCCGCCGCCGGTGGAGAATATGCACCAGCTGTGGTCTGCATCAGAGCAATACGGCGTGCAGCAGGCGCTCAGCATGTCGCTGGTTGGCGATAAAGCAAAGATACGCCATGGGCTGGAGTCAGTGCTGCGCGAAACCCAGGCCGATGAGATTATGGTTAACGGGCAGATATTCGATCATCAGGCCCGTTTGCATTCGTTTGATTTGGCGATGCAGGTGCGTGAGGAGATGGCGGGTTAGTGTTGTTTGCCCGGTGGCGCTACGCTTACCGGGCCTACAAGATAGCCAGGCCGGATAAGGCGCAGCCGCATCCGGCATAATCTTCTACTGGTAAACAGGCAGCAGATTAAAGCTCGACAGGAAATGCACCACCACGTTACCGATACCAAACACGAGGATCAGCGCAATCATCGGCTTACCACCCCACACGCGGAACTGCGGGCTGCCAAAGCGTTTACGTGATGCGCGAGCCAGCAGCGCCGGAACAATGGCAGCCCAGATGGTTGCCGCCAGTCCTGCATAGCCAATGGCATACAGGAAGCCGTTCGGCCACAGCAGACCACCGACGATCGGCGGCAGGAAGGTCAGCAGCGCGGTTTTGAAACGCCCCAGCGGAGAATCGTCAAACTTGAACAGGTCTGCCAGGTAATCAAACAGCCCCAGCGTTACGCCAAGGAACGAACTTGCTACGGCGAAGTTTGAGAACACGACCAACAGCAGATCCAGGCTACGGCTGTTCAGTACGCCGCTCAGCGCCTGTACCAGCACATCGATGTTACCGCCCTTCTGCGCAATACCGATAAACTCCGGACGCGGAATGTTACCCATTGTCCCCAGCAACCACACCACGTACAGCGCCAGTGCCAGCAACGTGCCATACACCAGGCATTTCACGATGGTACGAGGATCTTTGCCATAGTATTTCATCAGGCTTGGAACGTTGCCGTGATAGCCAAATGAGGCCAGACAGAATGGCAGCGTCATCAGCAGGTAAGGCATGTACGAAGTATTTGCTTCTGCGACGTTCAGCAGCGTAGCGGGCTGCACGTGCCCAAGCAGGCTACCGAAGGTCAGGAAGAAGGTAATCACTTTTGCACCCAGTACGATAGCCGTCATTCGGCTCACCGCTTTGGTGCTTAACCAGACGATAAAGGCCACCAGCAGCGCAAAGCCAAAACCGGCTGCCCGTGCCGGAACGTTCAGCGACATCTCGCTAAAGGTGTGATGCAGAATCGAACCACTCGCAGAGATATACGCGTAGGTCAGGATGTAGAGTACAAAGGCAATGGAAATGCCGTTCACTACGTTCCAGACGTTGCCCAGCAGATCTTTGGTGATGGTGTCAAAGCTTGAACCAATGCGGTAGTTGAGGTTCGCTTCAAGGATCATCAGCCCCGAATGCAGCATACAGAACCAGGTAAAAACCAGCGCCGCCAGCGACCAGAAGAACCAGCTGCCCGCCATCACCACAGGCAGAGAGAACATGCCTGCACCGATAATGGTGCCGCCGATAATTACCACACCGCCAATGAGTGACGGTCGGGTTGCTGTGGTCGTGAGTGTTGCCATGCGGGCCAGTCTCCAGGAAATTCATTCATCCGATAACGTGACGCACTGTACCAGTACACGAGTACAAATGGAATAAAAAAAGCCCCAATCATCAAGATCGGGGCTGTATATTTTACTTTACGTCAATAAACGCAGGTTTTTACGCGGCGATTATGCGTCACGACGACGGCTGCTGCCGTTGTCATCACGACGCGGAGCGCGCGGAGCACCATTGTCATCACGACGCTGACCGCGATGGCCTTCGCGACGTTCGCCGGAGAAGCGACGACCTTCGCCACCACGACCGCCTTCACGGCCGCCTTCACGACGTTCGCCACCGAAACCACGACCACCGCCACGACGCTCACCGCCACGGTCCGGACGCGGTTGCGCGTCGCCCAGCAGCTGCATGTTCATCGGCTTGTTCAGGATGCGGGTGCGAGTAAAGTGCTGCAGTACTTCGCCCGGCATACCTTTCGGCAGTTCGATAGTGGAGTGAGAGCCAAACAGCTTGATGTTACCGATGTAACGGCTGCTGATGTCGCCTTCGTTGGCAATCGCGCCCACGATGTGACGAACTTCAACACCATCATCACGGCCCACTTCAATGCGGTACAGTTCCATATCGCCAACGTCACGACGCTCGCGACGCGGACGGTCTTCACCACCACGCTCCGGACGATCGCCACGCGGACCACGATCGTTACGATCGCCACGACGTTCGAAACGATCGTCACGGTCACGGAACTCACGCTTCGGACGCATCGGCGCATCTGGCGGCAGGATCAGCGGACGTTCGCCCTGTGCCATCTTCAGCAGAGCGGCAGCCAGCGTTTCCACATCCATCTCTTCGCCTTCAGCGGTCGGCTGAATTTTCGCGAGCAGTGCACGGTACTGGTCGAGATCGCTGCTTTCCAGCTGCTGCTGAACTTTAGCGGCAAATTTCTCCAGACGGCGTTTGCCCAGCAGTTCTGCGTTCGGCAGTTCTACTTCCGGAATGGTCAGCTTCATCAGACGTTCGATGTTACGCAGCAGACGACGCTCGCGGTTCTCAACGAACAGCAGCGCACGGCCAGCACGACCCGCACGGCCGGTACGACCGATACGGTGAACGTAGGATTCGGTATCCATCGGGATATCGTAGTTAACGACCAGGCTGATACGCTCAACGTCCAGGCCACGTGCCGCAACGTCGGTTGCGATCAGGATGTCCAGACGACCGTCTTTCAGGCGATCCAGGGTCTGCTCACGCAGGGACTGGTTCATGTCACCGTTCAGTGCAGCGCTGTTGTAACCGCTACGCTCCAGGGCTTCAGCCACTTCCAGGGTCGCGTTTTTGGTACGAACGAAGATAATCGCCGCATCAAAATCTTCTGCTTCCAGGAAACGAACCAGCGCTTCGTTTTTACGCATGCCGTACACAGTCCAGTAGCTCTGGCTGATGTCCGGGCGAGTGGTTACGCTTGACTGAATGCGCACTTCCTGCGGCTCTTTCATGAAGCGGCGGGTAATGCGACGGATAGCTTCCGGCATAGTTGCAGAGAACAGTGCGGTCTGATGACCGTCCGGGATCTCCGCCATAATGGTTTCTACGTCTTCGATGAAGCCCATGCGCAGCATTTCGTCAGCTTCATCCAGCACCAGACCGCTCAGTTTGGAGAGATCCAGGGTGCCACGTTTCAGGTGATCCAGCAGACGACCCGGCGTACCGACGACGATCTGCGGCCCCTGGCGCAGTGCGCGCAGCTGCACGTCATAACGCTGGCCGCCGTACAGGGCAACCACGTTTACGCCGCGCATATGTTTAGAGAAGTCCGTCATTGCTTCAGCAACCTGAACCGCCAGTTCGCGGGTCGGTGCCAGCACCAGAATTTGTGGTGCTTTCAGTTCCGGATCAAGATTGTTAAGCAGCGGAAGAGAGAACGCTGCAGTTTTTCCGCTCCCGGTCTGGGCCATACCCAGAACGTCGCGGCCGCCCAGCAGATGCGGGATACACTCTGCCTGGATCGGGGATGGTTTTTCGTAACCCAGATCGTTGAGTGCTTCAAGGATAGTTGGTTTCAGACCCAGATCTGCAAAAGTGGTTTCGAATTCAGCCATGTAGTACGTGTGCCTCAATATGAATGGCGGCCAGTCTACATAACTCATCGTGAAAAATTACGGCAATTTTCATTGAAAAGTGTGAACCGGCTCAAATTAGTTGAATTAACGAACAATAAAGCCCTCACCCGTTAAGGTGATGGCAATCAAAAAGATTTCGGGCTGATTTGTTCGTCAGCTATTGCTGGTCCGATTCTGCCAGGTCATCTTGCTCCTGGCCCAAGAGCGACAATTCCAACAATGCGTATCGGTGCTCAACAAAGTTATGAACGTTGTTAGCAACCGCCAGTTTGAACAGTGCCGTAGCGCTGTCCTTATCCCCCAGACTTAGGTAGTACTTACCTAAATAGAAGTTGGTTTCACTGAGATGCTCAGCGAGCGAGGTGTTATCCGTTGCGTCCGCCTTCAGTTTTTCCATCAGCGTTGCTTCGCTAATGTCACCGAGGTAGAACTCGACAATGTTCCATCCCCATTGTTCTTTATCCGACTTCTCGAAGCGCTGTTTCAGTGCTTCACGTGCCTGCTTCTCATCGAGCTTCCGCTCAACGATGTAAAGCCACAGGCTTCGGAAAGGATCATTGGGATCGTCTTGATAAAACGCCAGCAGATCATCTTGCGCTAACTTAGTGCGACCGCCGTAATACAGTGCGATGCCGCGATTTAAGTACGCGTAATTGTAAGTTGGATCAAGCTCAAGTACAGAATCAAACGCTTCATAGGCAGCATCAAAATTGCCTGCCTGCGTTAAATAAATGCCTAAGTAATTGAATACTTCAGGCATATCCGGTCGAATGGCCAGCGCTTGTGAAAAATCATTACGCGCTAGTGCCCTCAGACCGAGACTATCATACAACACTCCGCGCTCATATAAAAGCTGTGCGCGTTCGTCATCGGTTAAAGCCCGACTGGCAAGAATTTGTTCCATGCGTGCCAGAATCACTTCTTGCTGTAAAGTCGGTTGCAGTGGCACTGCGAGGACTTCACTCTTCCGCCAGGAGGAATTACTGCATCCTGCCAGCGTGAGTGCTGTCGCAACGAAACACCAGCGCAAAAAAGGCTTCATTTCCCACTCCCGAAGACAACAATTGGATGAACGTCCTGTTCCCCGGTTGCTAACAAGGCATCCTGCCGGGTCAATACGCCCTCTGCCGAAGCAGAGGGCAAATGGCAACCTTACTCGCCCTGTTCCGCGGCCGGAGCTTCCGGCGCGGCAGCAGGCTGAGACTGCTCGGTTGCTTCTTTGATGCTCAGACGTACGCGGCCCTGGCGATCGACTTCCAGAACTTTAACCGGTACTTCCTGGCCCATCTGCAGGTAATCGGTCACTTTCTCTACGCGCTTATCAGCGATCTGAGAGATGTGAACCAGACCTTCTTTACCGCCACCGATGGCAACGAACGCGCCAAAGTCAACGATACGGGTCACTTTACCATTATAGATACGACCTACTTCGATCTCTGCAGTAATTTCTTCGATACGACGAATCGCGTGCTGCGCTTTGTCGCCATCGGTTGCTGCGATCTTCACGGTACCGTCATCTTCGATTTCGATGGTGGTGCCGGTTTCTTCGGTCAGGGCACGGATAACAGAACCGCCTTTACCGATAACGTCTTTGATCTTGTCCGGATTGATCTTGATGGTGTGAATACGCGGAGCGAATTCAGAGATATCACCGCGCGGTGCGTTGATAGCCTGTTCCATCACGCCCAGGATGTGCAGACGCGCACCTTTAGCCTGGTTCAGAGCAACCTGCATGATCTCTTTAGTGATACCTTCAATTTTGATATCCATCTGCAGCGCAGAGATACCTTCGCGGGAACCCGCTACTTTGAAGTCCATATCGCCCAGGTGATCTTCGTCGCCCAGGATGTCAGACAGAACAACAAAGTTGTCGCCTTCTTTCACCAGACCCATCGCGATACCCGCAACGGCGGCTTTCACCGGAACGCCCGCGTCCATCAGTGCCAGAGAAGCACCACACACGGAAGCCATGGAAGAAGAACCGTTAGATTCGGTGATTTCGGAAACCACACGAACGGTGTACGGGAATTCATCCGCAGTCGGCATCACTGCCAGCACACCACGTTTCGCCAGACGACCGTGACCAATTTCACGACGCTTCGGCGAACCAACCATACCGGTCTCACCAACGGAGTACGGAGGGAAGTTGTAGTGGAACAGGAAGCTGTCAGTACGCTCGCCCATGATTTCGTCGATGATCTGTGCATCGCGGGCAGTACCCAGCGTTGCGGTGACCAGCGCCTGAGTTTCACCACGGGTGAACAGTGCGGAACCGTGAGTACGCGGCAGCACGCCAGTACGGACGTCCAGACCACGGATCATGTCTTTTTCACGACCATCGATACGCGGCTCGCCGGCCAGAACGCGGCTACGAACGACGTTTTTCTCGATAGCGTGCAGAATTTCGCCGAGCTCGTTAGCGTCCAGCGCTTCGTCTTCAGCAACCAGGGTCGCGATAACTTCAGATTTGATTGAATCAACCTGAGCGTAACGTTCCTGTTTGTCGGTGATGCGGTAAGCATCGCTCAGACGGGATTCAGCCAGGGCTGCAACGCGCGCGTTCAGTGCGGCGTCAACCACTTCCGGCTGCCAGTCCCAACGCGGTTTACCGGCTTCTTTCACCAGATCGTTGATGTTCTGGATAACAATCTGCTGCTGCTCGTGGCCAAAGACCACCGCGCCCAGCATCTGGTCTTCGCTCAGCAGTTCAGCTTCGGATTCAACCATCAGGACAGCGGCTTCAGTACCGGCAACAACCAGATCCAGTTTGCTGGAAACCAGCTCTTCTTTGGTTGGGTTCAGTACGTACTGGTCGTTGATGTAACCAACGCGAGCAGCACCGATTGGGCCGTTGAACGGAATGCCGGACAGAGACAGCGCGGCGGAAGCACCGATCATCGCCACGATATCCGGGTTAACCTGCGGGTTAACGGAAACCACGGTCGCGATAACCTGAACTTCGTTCACGAAACCTTCCGGGAACAGCGGGCGAACCGGGCGGTCAATCAGACGCGCGATCAGGGTTTCGCCTTCGCTCGGACGGCCTTCACGACGGAAGAAACCACCCGGGATTTTACCGGCAGCGTAGGTACGCTCCTGGTAGTTAACGGTCAGCGGGAAGAAGTCCTGACCCGGTTTAGCTTTTTTCTGGCCAACAACGGTAACGAATACCGCGGTGTCATCCATATTAACCATGACAGCAGCCGTTGCCTGGCGTGCCATCATGCCGGTTTCCAGAGTGACGGTATGTTGGCCGTACTGGAATTTACGAACGATCGGATTAAGCAAAATAATATCCTTTACGTAGTTAAGGGGCAGCAAACCGCTTCGGGTATACCGCCCCATGCACCCGATCCTCTTGCATCCTCGCGACTAATGACAACCCTAACCCGTCACGGGTGAAGCCTCTCATTAGCCGCGCGAACCTCTGCAATGAAGATCATTTAAAGCAACAATACATTAGTTTCCAGTGAATTGCTGCCATCGGCTTGAAAAAAGGGGCCATGAAGGCCCCTCTTTTTTGAAACTCGCCAGACTTAGCGACGCAGACCCAGACGCTCGATCAGCGCGGTGTAGCGTGCAACATCTTTACGTTTCAGGTAGTCGAGCAGTTTACGACGCTGAGAAACCATACGCAGCAGACCACGACGGCTGTGGTGATCTTTTTTGTGCTCTGCAAAGTGGCCCTGCAGGTGGTTGATCTGAGCAGTCAGCAGAGCTACCTGAACTTCGGTAGAACCGCTGTCGTTTGCACCACGACCGAACTCGGAAACGATTTGAGCTTTAGCTTCAACGCTTAGAGACATTTTGAACTCCAGAATTAAAAAGAAAGAAAGGGTGCCGATCTCTAATTCAGCCACCCCAGGTGTAACGCCAAATCAATTGTTAAACAATTGAACGAGCGTTAAGCCGCAATATTCTACTCGTAGCCATCATTGATCGCAAGATGAGTGGATTATTGCGGGTATTCAACAACCAGACGACGCGGTGCCACACGGCCCTCATCGTCGATTTCGCCCATACCGATGAACGCTTCTTCTTCACCTTCGGTGACGCGAACCAGACCTTCCGATGGCGCCTGCGAGGCACGAACCGGTTGGCCATTCTTAAAGTACGCGGCAACTACCGTCGGGATGTTCACCCGTGGGAAGTCGGATGCCGGGCTGTCCATCGGCATCAGCAGCGGATCAAGCAGCTCTGCCGCCGGTATCGCCTGCTGCTCTGCCTGCTCGACCAGCTCACGCAGCTGCTCGAGCGTCACCATCCGCTCAACCGGATATTTGCTGACTGCCAGACGGCGCAGGTAAATAACGTGCGCTCCGCAGCCGAGCTTTTCACCTAAATCGTCAATAATGGTACGAATGTAGGTGCCCTTCGAGCAGTGGATTTCAAGCTCCAGCTCATTCCCCTCATGGCGAATAAACAGCAGCTCGTAGACGGTGATCGGCCGGGCTTCGCGCGGTACTTCAATACCCTGGCGGGCGTATTCGTACAGCTTTTTACCCTGATACTTCAGCGCGGAATACATCGAGGGTACCTGCTCGGTATTGCCACGAAAACTTTCCAGCGCTTCTGCCAACTGCGCGTCATTAAACGTCACCGGACGCTCCTGGACGATTTGACCGTCGGCATCGGAGGTATCGGTACGCTGGCCCAGACGGGCAATCACGCGATAGCGTTTATCAGAGTCCAGCAGGTACTGGGAAAACTTGGTCGCTTCGCCCAGGCAGATCGGCAGCATGCCGGTTGCTAATGGGTCCAGCGCACCAGTATGTCCGGCGCGGTTGGCGTTATAGATACGCTTCACCTTTTGCAGAACATCATTGCTGGACGCGCCCTGCGGTTTATCCAGCAGCAGCACGCCATGCACATCGCGACCACGACGACGAGGACGACTCATCAGTCCTCCTTGCTGTCGTCCGGGTTCACACGACGTTCATCGTCATGTTTCACCACGCTGGTCACCAGGTTAGACATACGCATACCTTCGACCAGCGAGTTGTCGTAGAAGAAGGTCAGCTCAGGCACAATGCGCAGGCGCATGGCTTTGCCGAGCAGAGAACGGATGAAACCAGACGCTTCCTGCAGGGCTTTAATCCCCGCTTTCACCGCTTCTTCATCTTTGTCGTTCAGGAAAGTCACAAACACTTTGGCATAGGCCAGATCGCGGGACATCTCAACACCGGAAACGGTGGTCATCATGCCCAGACGCGGATCTTTAATTTCGCGCTGCAGGATGATTGCGATCTCTTTTTGCATCTCCTGGGCCACGCGCTGCGGGCGACCAAATTCTTTCGCCATAATAAATTCTCCAGACAAAAAAGGGGCCAGAAGCCCCTTTTAAAATTAACTGCCGGGGGCGCGAGGCGATCCCGGCTTACCATCAGCAATTACGCAATAGTACGCTGGATCTCGATGATTTCGAATACTTCGATCATATCGCCAACGCGAACGTCGTTGTAGTTCTTAACACCGATACCACATTCCATGCCGTTACGGACTTCGTTAACGTCATCTTTGAAGCGGCGCAGGGATTCCAGCTCGCCTTCATAGATAACCACGTTGTCGCGCAGTACGCGGATCGGGTTGTGGCGTTTAATGAGACCTTCGGTAACCATACAGCCCGCGATCGCACCGAATTTCGGTGATTTGAACACGTCACGAACTTCAGCCAGACCAATGATCTGCTGTTTCAGTTCCGGAGACAGCATGCCGCTCATTGCCGCTTTAACTTCGTCGATCAGGTTATAGATGACGGAGTAGTAACGCAGATCCAGGCTTTCAGCATCGATAACTTTACGCGCAGAAGCATCAGCACGTACGTTGAAGCCAACCAGGATAGCGTTGGAAGCTGCTGCCAGGGTTGCGTCGGTTTCGGTGATACCACCTACGCCAGAACCGATGATCTTCACTTTAACTTCGTCGGTAGACAGTTTCAGCAAGGAGTCGGAAATCGCTTCGACAGAACCCTGAACGTCAGCTTTCAGAACGACGTTCACTTCGTGAACTTCGCCTTCGGTCATGTTGGCGAACATGTTCTCGAGTTTAGATTTCTGCTGACGAGCCAGCTTAACTTCACGGAATTTGCCCTGACGATACAGTGCAACTTCACGCGCTTTCTTCTCGTCACGAACCACGGTCACTTCATCACCCGCAGCCGGAACACCGGACAGACCGAGGATTTCAACCGGAATAGACGGACCCGCTTCCAGCACTTCCTGACCCAGTTCGTTACGCATTGCACGAACGCGGCCATATTCGAAGCCACACAGAACGATGTCGCCTTTGTTCAGCGTACCTTCGCGAACCAGAACGGTTGCCACCGGACCACGACCTTTATCCAGGAAGGATTCGATGACCGCACCGCTTGCCATACCTTTGCGAACCGCTTTCAGCTCCAGAACTTCAGCCTGCAGCAGGATAGCGTTCAGCAGGTCATCAATACCGGTACCTGCTTTTGCAGATACTGGGATGAACTGCGCTTCGCCGCCCCACTCTTCCGGCATAACGCCGTACTGAGACAGTTCGTTTTTAACGCGATCCAGGTCAGCTTCCGGTTTATCGATTTTGTTGACTGCAACTACCAGAGGCACCTGCGCCGCTTTCGCGTGCTGGATTGCTTCAATGGTCTGCGGCATCACGCCATCGTCAGCCGCGACAACCAGAACCACGATATCCGTCGCCTGAGCACCACGAGCACGCATAGAGGTGAACGCGGCGTGGCCCGGGGTATCCAGGAAGGTGATCATGCCGTTATCGGTTTCTACGTGGTAAGCACCGATGTGCTGGGTAATACCACCCGCTTCACCGGAGGCCACCTTCGTGGAACGAATGTAGTCAAGCAGAGAGGTTTTACCGTGGTCAACGTGACCCATGATGGTCACAACCGGTGCACGCGGTTCAGCCGCAGCGCCAGTATCACGGTCGCTCATTACGGCTTCTTCCAGCTCGTTCTCACGACGCAGGATAACCTTGTGGCCCATCTCTTCTGCAACCAGCTGTGCCGTTTCCTGGTCGATAACCTGGTTGATGGTCGCCATTGCGCCCAGCTTCATCATCGCTTTGATGACCTGAGAGCCTTTAACCGCCATCTTGTTGGCCAGATCGCCAACGGTGATGGTTTCGCCGATCACAACGTCACGGTTAACGGCCTGAGCCGGCTTCTGGAAGCCCTGCTGCAGAGCGGAACCTTTACGCTTACCACCTTTACCGCCGCGAACCGCTGCACGAGCTTCTTCACGGTCAGCTTTGGATTCAGCGTGCTTGTTGCCTTTCTTCTGAGGACGAGCCGCTTTTGATGCTGTGCGAGCACGACCACGACCACCTTCAACTTCACGGTCGTTTTCATCTTCAGCCTGGCGAGCATGCTGGGAAGTGGTAACGTGATAATCGCTCTTATCTTCTTCCACTTTTTCCTGCTCAGCCCAGGCACCCGCATTCTCTTCGGCCATACGGCGAGCTTCTTCCGCTACGCGAGCTGCTTCAGCTTCAAGCTTGCGACGCGCTTCTTCTTCTGACTTACGCTTCAGCTCAGCAGCTTCGTTTTCACGGCGAGCTTTTTCAGTCAGGGCGGCTTTGGTTTTTTCGTCGATTTGTTGATTGCTCACTTTGTCTTTTTCCGCTGCTTCACGTTTAGCCTTGTCGGCGGCGTCACGCTTCGCTTGTTCTGCGGCCTCACGTTCAGCTTTAAGTTGCGCCTCGCGCTTAGCAGTTTCTTCTGCTTCACGACGGGCTTTTTCTTCCGCTTCACGCTGCGCTTCTTCTTCTGCCGCGAGACGCTCAGCTTCTTGCGGATCACGTTTCACAAAGGTGCGTGTTTTGCGGACTTCGATCTGTACCGATTTACTTTTACCACCGGTACCCTGAACGCTCAACGTGCTGCGCGTTTTACGCTGCAACGTCAGTTTGTCAGGTGCTGAACCGTGTTCACGGTTCAGATGTGCTAACAGGGTTTGTTTCTCTTGCGCGGTCACAGAGTCATCAGCCTTCTTCGGGATGCCTGCGTCAGCAAATTGCTGTACCAGGCGGTCCACTGAGGTCTGAATCTCTGCGGCCAGCGATTTTACGGTTACATCTGTCATGCTGTTCCTTCCTGCTACAGTTTATTACGCTTCGTCGCCGAACCAGCAAATGTTGCGTGCGGCCATGATGAGTTCACCCGCTTTCTCGTCGGTCATCCCTTCGATATCAGACAGGTCATCAACGCCTTGTTCAGCGAGATCTTCCAGCGTACAAACACCACGGGCAGCCAGTTTGAAGGCCATTGCACGATCCAGACCTTCAAGGTTCAGCAGATCGTCAGCCGGTTTCTTATCACCGAGGCTTTCTTCCTGGGCCAGCGCCAGAGTAGTCAGTGCGTTTTTCGCACGTTCACGGAGAGCTTCTACGGTCTGTTCGTCCAGGCCGTCAATTTCCAGCAGCTCTTTGATTGGCACATAGGCCAGTTCTTCCAGCGTGGAGAAGCCTTCTTCTACCAGCACTGTTGCGAAATCTTCATCAATATCGAGATATTTGGTGAAGGTATCGATAGCGGCGTGCGCTTCTGCCTGATGCTTCGCCTGCAGGTCGTCAACGGTCATCACGTTGAGTTCCCAGCCGCTCAGCTGCGATGCCAGACGCACGTTCTGACCGTTACGGCCGATAGCCTGCGCCAGGTTGCCCGCTTCAACAGCGATGTCCATGGTGTGTTTGTCTTCGTCAACGACGATAGACGCCACATCCGCCGGAGCCATAGCGTTGATAACGAACTGCGCCGGATTGTCGTCCCACAGTACGATATCGATACGCTCGCCGCCCAGTTCGGTAGAAACCGCCTGAACACGAGCACCGCGCATACCAACGCAAGCACCGACCGGATCGATACGCTTGTCGTTAGTTTTTACCGCGATTTTCGCACGGGAGCCAGGATCGCGAGCAGCCGCTTTAATCTCGATAACTTCTTCGCCGATTTCCGGCACTTCGATGCGGAACAGTTCGATCAGCATCTCAGGTTTTGAACGGGTCACGAACAGCTGCGCACCGCGCGCTTCAGGACGTACCGAGTACAGTACGCCGCGAATGCGGTCGCCCGGACGGAAGTTTTCACGCGGCAGCATGTCTTCACGCAGGATAACGGCTTCAGCGTTGCTACCGAGATCCAGGGAAATGTTGTCACGGTTCACTTTCTTCACCACGCCGGTGATGATTTCACCTTCGTGCTCACGGAACTGATCGACCACCATCGCGCGCTCAGCTTCACGTACTTTCTGTACGATAACCTGTTTTGCGGTCTGGGTAGTGATACGGTCGAAAGTGACGGATTCGATCTGATCTTCAACGTACTCACCCACGTTCAGGCTTTCGTCTTCGTAGCGTGCTGCTTCGAGGGTGATTTCTTTCGTCGGCTGGGTCACTTCTTCAACGATAACCCAACGGCGGAAGGTGTCGAAGTCGCCGCTTTTGCGATCGATCTCTACGCGAACGTCAATTTCCTGTTCGTATTTTTTCTTTGTTGCCGTTGCCAGTGCACTCTCCAGCGCTTCGAAAATTTTCTCACGTGGCAGCGCTTTCTCGTTGGAAACGGCTTCAACAACAGCCAAAATTTCTTTGTTCATCGGGGCCTTTCACCTCAATCCAGACTGTTAAAAGTGGGGAACCAGGTTCGCCTTCTGGATGTTACTCAGCGCGAACACTTCATCTTTGCCTTCGACAGTTACTGTTATCATTTCACCGTCAACCGCTTTAATGATGCCCTGCCATTTGCGACGGTTCTGTACCGCCATACGCAGGACCAGTGTGGCCTCTTCACCCAGGAAACGCGTGTAGTGTTCCGCGGTGAACAGAGGACGGTCGAGACCTGGAGAAGACACTTCCAGGTTGTAGGCAACAGTAATGGGATCTTCGACGTCCATTACCGCGCTGACCTGGTGACTGACATCAGCACAATCATCAACGTTGATGCCATTTTCACTATCTATATAGATACGCAGCGTCGAAGTGCGGCTGCGAACAAATTCGATGCCGACCAGCTCGAAACCCAAAGCTTCAACCGGTGCAGTGAGCATCTCAGTTAATTTTTGCTCTAATGTGGACAAACCCACCCCCAAGACATAAAAAAAGGGCGTAAAGCCCAGTTATTCTGTAGTCAGATAACAAAAAACCCCGATAAATCGGGGCTTTAGATAACTGAACCCTATAACCGCTGACGCGGTCTGGAACATTTTCCAGGAGATTTCTTTCAAATCCAGCTACGAAGCCCTATGTCTTCACAGTATATTTGAAAAAAATCTCAATGGGAAAATGGTTGCGGGGGCCGGATTTGAACCGACGACCTTCGGGTTATGAGCCCGACGAGCTACCAGGCTGCTCCACCCCGCGCCTGAAACGTGGCATATTTTACTCATCTTGAGTAAAAAGTGCAAATACTGCTGGGATTTGGTACCGAGGACGGGACGTTAAATCGGCTTGCAGTATATTGAAAAATGCCCCCTGGTGTCAACCTTATCCGCGCGGCTTTTTTCCGCATAGATCCGCTATGCTTATGCAGATACATTTTTGCGGTCAGGAAGAAAATCTCAAGAAAAATTCGGGAACCCCTTCCTGTTCCACATAAAAAATGATTAAATGAAAACTCACTAAATTTGCATAAACATGCAATTACGAATTCATAATGATTCCATCATAGTCTGGCGAGCAGGGTTTTACTTATGACGACGATTCTCAAGCATCTTCCAACAGGCCAACGCGTTGGCATCGCTTTCTCCGGTGGGCTGGACACCAGTGCTGCGCTGCTGTGGATGCGCAAAAAAGGCGCGGTTCCTTATGCCTATACCGCTAATCTGGGGCAACCCGACGAAGATGACTATGACGCTATTCCACGCCGTGCGATGGAATATGGCGCTGAGAACGCCCGCTTAATCGACTGCCGCAAACAGCTGGTCGCCGAAGGTATTGCCGCCATTCAGTGTGGCGCATTCCATAACACCACCGGCGGTCTGACCTACTTCAACACCACTCCTCTGGGCCGTGCAGTGACGGGTACCATGCTCGTTGCCGCGATGAAAGAAGACGGCGTGAACATCTGGGGCGACGGTAGCACCTATAAAGGCAACGACATTGAGCGCTTCTACCGTTATGGTCTGCTGACCAACGCCGAGCTGCAGATTTACAAACCGTGGCTCGATACCGACTTCATCGACGAGCTCGGTGGTCGTCTGGAAATGTCTGAGTTTATGATTGCCTGCGGTTTCGACTACAAAATGTCGGTTGAGAAAGCCTACTCGACCGACTCCAACATGCTGGGTGCCACCCACGAAGCCAAAGACCTGGAGTTTCTCAACTCCAGCGTGAAAATCGTGAACCCGATTATGGGCGTGAAGTTCTGGGATGAGAATGTCAAAATCGCCGCAGAAGAAGTCACCATCCGCTTTGAGCAGGGGCATCCGGTCGCGCTGAACGGCAAAACCTTCAGCGATGACGTACAGCTGATGCTGGAAGCTAACCGCATCGGTGGTCGTCACGGTCTGGGCATGAGCGACCAGATTGAGAACCGTATCATTGAAGCGAAAAGCCGTGGTATTTACGAAGCGCCGGGGATGGCGCTGCTGCACATCGCCTACGAGCGTCTGCTGACCGGTATCCACAACGAAGATACCATTGAGCAGTACCACGCCCACGGTCGCCAGCTGGGTCGTCTGCTGTATCAGGGTCGCTGGTTCGATCCTCAGGCACTGATGCTGCGTGATTCACTGCAGCGTTGGGTGGCAAGCGCCATCACCGGCGAAGTCACGCTTGAGCTGCGTCGCGGTAACGACTATTCCATTCTGAATACCGTCTCTGATAACCTGACCTACCAGGCTGAACGTCTGACCATGGAGAAAGGCGACTCCGTGTTCTCACCGGACGATCGTATTGGCCAGTTGACCATGCGTAACCTCGATATCATCGACACGCGGGCAAAACTGTTTGGTTACAGCCAGACCGGCCTGCTCTCGACCTCAGCCGGCAATGGCCTGCCGCAGGTTGAGAATCTGGAACACAGCGACAAGAAATAAGCGGGTCGTACTCCGTCCAGGGCTGATACGTGAAAGCGTGTCAGCCTTGTGCATTTTTAAACAACAAAAAGTTTGCGACCTCACGGAACGTAACTAAAATGTTATGCTTGCCATTTTCACGCGGGTAATTCGGTCTATAATTTTTCATCAACTGACTTTCATTTATTTCATGAGGCATTCATGCAAATCTGTCCTCCAACCAGACCCGAGCAGGCTATCTCTCGTCTGATTAACACACTTTTGCCGCATGCGACACCCATGAATATTCCTTCTCGTAAGCGAATTACATGGAAACAGAAAGAAGAGGCAAATTTATATATTTTCCTTGAGGGTGAGCTCTCTATTCTTCGCACCTCTGATAATCTGGTGTTGGTCACCGTCTACGAACCCCATCTGTTTGGTGTCGCGGAAATGTTTCAACCTTTACGCAGCCACGCACTACGCCCGGAAGTGAAATCGACGATATTACGTATTGAAGCCAGTAAGGCCAAAGCTATCTTTCGTGAAGAGAACCTTTGGGAGGACGTGACAGCACTACTCTCTTATCACACGGCGTATATGGGATACCGTGACGATCTGGTACTCCAACAGCGCACCTACTCGGTGATACGTAATCATCTACTGGAAATGATCCTCCTGCCGGAAGAGACACGTATGCGGGTTTCTATTCTGGAATATATACAAGATCGCACACATTTATCCCGCAGCAGTGTCCTGAATGTATTATCCGCACTAAAGAAAGGGGAATATATTGATTTTATCCGCGGCGGATATTTACGTAGCATTAAGTTATTACCTGAAAAGTTTTGACATATTATTAAATGCGCATGGATGCCATTTAAATTTAAACAAAACAATGATTACCCTCTCACATATTTAGCTTTATCGTAGCGGCCTGAAATAATTACATTTTCATTCTTTGACCATCCCGCATTATGGTCCAACAGGATTCGCTATGAAAAAAACACTCGTTGCATTACTCGTCTTAAATTCCTGCGCGGTTTCTACCGCTTTCGCTGCTGCTGACGCCGGCACCTGGTACGGCGGTGCTAAACTGGGCTGGTCGCATTATTTCGACGCCAGCGGTAACGGCAACTTCAACGATTCTCTGCAGGGTGCCACCGACTTTAATACCGACAGCGACAACGTTGGCGGCGGCGTATTCGGCGGCTACCAGATCAACAACTGGCTGGCGATTGAAGGTGGCTATGACTACCTCGGCAATATGCAGGTGAACGGTAATAACGGTGTGAACGGCGGCAAAATGAAGAGCCAGGGCCTGCAGCTGTCAATGAAAGCCAGCTACGCCATTAATGACGCCTGGGACATCTACGGTCGTGCGGGTGCCATGGGCTACCGTGCTGAATCTGACGTTGCCGGTCACAACAACTTCGAAACCGGTGTACGTCCTCTGGCCGCGGTAGGTACCGAGTATGCGTTCACCCCAGCTCTGGCCGGTCGTCTGGAATACCAGTGGGTCAGCAATGTGGGTAACTCCAATCAGATTGGCATCAGCGCTGACTCTAGCACCGTAACCGCTGGCATCGTTTACCGCTTCGGTCAGAACGAAGAAACGCCAGTGGTTGCTCCGGCACCGACTCCGGCACCGGTTGTCGCTGAAACCAAAACCTTCAACCTGAAATCTGACGTCATGTTTGCCTACGACTCAGCAACGCTGACGCAGGAAGGCAAAATGGCCGTTGCCCAGCTGTACCAGTCCCCAGAACTGCAGGCAGCAAAAGACAAATCCACGATGGTTATTGGTTACAGCGACCGCACCGGTTCCGCAGCCTACAACCAGCAACTCTCCGCTGAACGTGCACAGGCCGTCGCCGAAGCGCTTATCGAGCAGGGTATGCCGGCAAATAACATCAGCACCGAAGGCCGTGGCGCCACTGAATCCGTTACCGGAACCCAGTGCGACAGCCTGACCGGCAGCGCGCTGAAAAGCTGCCTGGCACCGGACCGTCGCGTCGTTATCAATATCACAGGTCAGTAAGACGCCCTGCTTCGCGTAGGCATGCTTACGCATTTGGTTTTTGTTTGCCCGATTGTCAGTCGGGCTTTTTTATATCTGCGAGAAACAATGATGACAAATTCTGCTCTGAAAACCGGTATTCTGGCGATCGCCATGATCGCATCAACCAGCGCTTTCGCTGACGTTAATCTGCATGGCGAGGCCGGTGATAACTACACGAACCTGTCAGCCACCTTTGGCGGCTCAGAGCCGGGATTCACATTCACCGGCAACTGGGCGCATAGTGATAACGACGGCGATGTCGCGGGTCTGGGTATGGGCTATAACTTCCTGCTGGGATCGATTATGGTCAACTTTGGCGGTAAGGCGATGTACCTGAACCCAAACAAAGGTAATGAAGGTTATGCCGTCGCATTGGGCGGTGGGGCAACCATCCCGCTTGGCGATCGTTTCGCGCTGTTCGGTGATTACTACTACTCACCGGACTCTCTGTCGAGTGGTGTAAAAGACTACACCGAAGCCGGCGCTGGCGCGCGTTTCCAGATCACCAAATCATTCAACGTGGAAGCGGGTTATCGCTATATCGATATGGAAGGGAAAGATGGTCACCAGGACAACGTGCTGGCCGATGGGGCCTACGCGGGGATGAACTTCAGCTTCTGACCATCATAAACCATGACCGGCCGCCCTGGCCGGTCTGGAAGTATCACGATTTAAGCATCAGCGGTTTTAACACCTGGCTTATCTTCTCAAGCCCAGGCTGATTACTTTCCTTCAAATAATGATCGTTCATCGCGGCAAGCTCATCGAGTTTGGTCAGCGCGGCGTACACGCTCTGCACTTCACTATTTCGCGCATCCAGCACATCTTCCGGCCTGATATTCTGCAGATACTCAGTTTTAAGATCCTGCCTCAGGGTATTAATGCGCTGCGAGTTGTCGCGGTGACGGCCCTTCAGGCTGCTGTTTGCCTCTCCTGTCGGTGATGACACACTCTGGTTCACCACCGGTATCGACAACGATTTAATATCGTTGACCGTTTCCTGAGACTGGCTGCTACACCCTGCCAAAAACAGGGCTCCTGATAACATCAACATTTGGTAATAACGCACGACCGGATCCTGCTTCAGCATAAAAAATATTCGGTAGCGAACATTATCTGTTTTGCCAGAGGTGGAGCCAGTACAGGTTTGTTTATTAATAAATGCCGGAATGGGATCGTTAAGGGGAAAATACAGACGAAAAAAAAGACGTCTTTCGACGTCTTTTTTCTGGAATATTGGTACCGAGGATGGGACTCGAACCCACAAGCCCGTTAGGGCACTACCACCTCAAGGTAGCGTGTCTACCAATTCCACCACCTCGGTACGACTTATAACTTAGTGCGGGATATCGCTGCTCGGCTGGGCCGGAGCTGCTGGCTGAGTCTGCTCGGTTTTCGCCGGCGCGCTCAGTGATTCCCACTCGCTTCCTTTGTTGGTCTTGTTGGTATTCAGGTTACCCAGAACCAGACTGATGATGAAGAACAGCGTCGCCAGTACTGCGGTCATACGGGTCATAAAGTTGCCTGAACCGCTGGAACCAAACAGTGTAGCGGAAGCACCTGCTCCGAAGGAGGCTCCCATATCAGCGCCTTTACCTTGCTGCAGCATGATCAGACCTACCAGGCCAACCGCTACAATAAGGAAAACTACTAAAAGAGCTTCGTACATAATCAACCTGTTCCTTGCGGGGATACCGCATGCCAATTGCTTCGACCAATAAAGCGGGACGTTTTAACGTTTCCCACTGAAGCGGGTGTGAATACTAACCAAAGCGAATAACCTTCGCAAGGGCAATTTCATCGCATTGTATCAAGTGCGGAAAAAAACAGCAAAAAGCACATCTTTGCTCATTAAAAAGGCGACTTACGCCGCCTTTTTAAGCACATAGCGCGGGGTTTTACACCGCTTTTACTGCATCAGCAATACGATGGGCAAACTCGCTGACCTGCGCTTCATCTTCGCCTTCCACCATCACGCGAATCAACGGCTCGGTGCCGGATTTACGCAGCAGTACACGGCCACGGCCAGCCAGCGCCGCTTCAACATCTGCCGTCACCTGTTTCACGGTTTCGTTTTCCAGCGGGTTCGCTGAACCTGCGGTGTAACGTACATTCACCAGCAGCTGTGGGAACATTTTCATCCCGCTACACAGATCGTGCAGGGTCATGTGGTTACGCACCATCGCCGCCACCACCTGCAGGCTCGCCACGATACCGTCACCGGTCGTGGTCTGATCCAGCAGAATCACATGGCCGGAGTTTTCCGCGCCAATGCGCCAGCCTTTTTCCTGCAGCATTTCCAGCACGTAGCGGTCGCCCACTTTCGCACGGGCAAACGGAATACCCAGCTGCTTCAGCGCCAGCTCAAGGCCCATGTTGCTCATCAACGTACCGACGGCTCCGCCGCGCAGCTGGCCCTGGCGCAACCCTTCACGGGCAATGATATAGAGGATCTGGTCGCCATCGACCTTGTTACCCTGATGGTCAACCATGATGACGCGATCGCCGTCGCCATCATAAGCAATACCGAGGTCGGCTTTCTCAGCCACCACGCGCGCCTGCAGGGCACGTACATCGGTAGCCCCCACTTCTTCGTTGATGTTCAACCCATCCGGCTCGCAGCCCATGGTGATAACTTTCGCGCCCAGTTCGCGGAAAACGCTCGGCGCAATGTGGTAGGTCGCACCGTTTGCGCAGTCCACCACCACCTTAAGCGAAGCCAGGCTCAGCTCATTTGGGAAGGTCGCCTTACAGAACTCGATGTAACGTCCGGCGGCATCCACGATGCGACTGGCTTTACCCAGCTCGGCGGAATCAACACAGGTAATCTCTTTTTCGAGTTCAGCTTCGATAGCTTCTTCCACTTCATCCGGCAGTTTGGTGCCATCGATAGAGAAGAACTTGATGCCGTTGTCGTAATACGGGTTATGGGAAGCAGAAATAACGATCCCTGCTTCGGCACGGAAGGTGCGTGTCAGGTAAGCCACCGCCGGAGTCGGCATCGGGCCGGTGAAGGAGGCAGAAAGCCCCGCCGCCGCCAGGCCTGCTTCCAGTGCAGATTCCAGCATATAGCCAGAGATACGGGTGTCCTTACCGATAATCACCTTACGTGAGCCATGACGTGCCAGCACCTTCCCTGCCGCCCAGCCGAGCTTCAGAACAAAATCAGGTGTAATAGGCGCATCACCAACGCGACCACGGATCCCATCGGTACCAAAATATTTACGGTTACTCATAACGTTTATTTTCCCTTGCTGACAGCGTCGCTTCGACCACGCGCATCGCCTCTACCGTTTCTTTTACATCATGGACGCGAATGATTTGCGCACCCTGCATGGCGGCAATAACCGCGCAAGCCAGGCTGCCACTCAGACGTTCCGAAGGCCCTACGTTAAGCAGTTGCCCCACCATGGATTTACGCGACATCCCCACGAGCAACGGCAGATCAAAGTGGTGAAACTCGGACAGTCGTGCGAGCAATGCGTAATTGTGGGAGAGATTTTTACCGAAACCAAAGCCCGGGTCGAGCAACAATTTTTCTTTTGCGATACCGGCACGTTTACAGCGTTCGATCTGCTCAATAAAAAAGCGATTCACGTCGGCGTATACGTCATCGTAATGCGGCGCTTCCTGCATCGTTTTGGGCTGCCCTTGCATATGCATCAGACACACCGGTAAGCCGGTCTGTGCAGCAGCTTCGAGCGCGCCTGGTTCGCTCAGCGAGCGAATATCATTGATGATGTGCGCCCCCACGCGTGCCGATTCGCGGATAACTTCGGGTTTTGAGGTATCTACCGAAATCCAGACTTCAAAACGCTGGGCAATAGCTTCTACCACCGGAATAACCCGCTCAAGCTCCTCTTCTACGCTGACATCCGCCGCACCTGGGCGAGTGGACTCGCCGCCGATATCAACAATGGTTGCCCCGGCATTAATCATCAGGTTGGCGTGTTTTACCGCTTCAACCAGCGTGTTGTGCGTGCCGCCATCGGAGAACGAATCAGGAGTTACGTTGAGGATCCCCATCACATGAGGAAAATTGAGGTCGAGCGTGGTGCCCTGAGCGGTCAGCTTCATCGTCTTATCCATGCTTTTTTATGATTACTGGAATGAGAAAACCCCGGAGCAAGCCCCAGGGTTTTTGATAAGAAACGCAGTCATCAACAGCAGATAACTTATTTGTCACCCAACTGTTCTGACATGGTGTTGCCCGGCGTTGGCGTACGCGGTTCATCAACCGGACGTGGCGCACGCGGGGTACCATTGTTGTCAGAATTGTTCGGCGTATTTGGATCTTCCCACCCTGCCGGAGCACGCACTTCGCGACGCGCCATCAGGTCATCGATCTGCGGTGCATCGATGGTCTCATATTTCATGAGCGCATCTTTCATCGAGTGCAGAATATCCATGTTATCGTTCAGGATCTGACGGGCGCGATTGTAGTTACGCTCAATCAGCGCTTTCACTTCCTGGTCGATGATACGAGCCGTTTCGTCAGACATGTGCTTCGCTTTCGCCACGCTACGTCCGAGGAACACTTCGCCTTCTTCTTCCGCATACAGCAGCGGACCGAGTTTGTCAGAGAAGCCCCACTGGGTAACCATGTTACGCGCCAGGTTAGTCGCGACTTTAATGTCGTTAGACGCACCGGTCGAAACGTGTTCCACACCGTAGATAATCTCTTCTGCCAGACGACCGCCGTACAGGGTGGAAATCTGACTTTCAAGCTTCTGACGACTGGCGCTGATAGCATCGCCTTCCGGCAGGAAGAAGGTCACACCCAGCGCGCGACCGCGCGGGATAATCGTCACTTTATGCACCGGATCGTGCTCCGGTACCAGACGACCAATAATCGCGTGACCCGCTTCGTGGTACGCCGTGGACTCTTTCTGCGCTTCCGTCATCACCATGGAGCGACGTTCCGCACCCATCATGATTTTGTCTTTCGCTTTTTCAAACTCAACCATCGACACAACGCGCTTGTTACCACGAGCGGCAAACAGCGCAGCTTCGTTGACGAGGTTTGCCAGATCCGCACCGGAGAAACCAGGAGTACCACGGGCAATGATTGCCGCATCGATATCCGGCGCCAGCGGTACACGGCGCATATGCACTTTCAGGATCTGCTCACGACCGCGAACGTCCGGCAGACCAACAACAACCTGACGGTCGAAACGACCTGGACGCAGCAGCGCAGGGTCCAGTACGTCAGGACGGTTAGTTGCCGCGATAACGATGATACCTTCGTTACCTTCAAAGCCGTCCATCTCAACCAGCATCTGGTTCAGTGTCTGCTCACGTTCATCGTGACCACCGCCAAGCCCAGCACCACGCTGACGACCCACGGCATCGATTTCATCGATGAAGATAATGCAAGGTGCCGCCTTCTTAGCCTGTTCGAACATGTCACGCACACGAGATGCACCAACACCAACGAACATTTCAACGAAGTCAGAACCTGAAATGGTGAAGAAAGGCACTTTCGCTTCGCCAGCAATCGCCTTCGCCAGCAGCGTTTTACCGGTACCTGGCGGGCCCACCATCAGGACACCTTTAGGAATTTTACCGCCCAGCTTCTGGAAACGGCTCGGCTCGCGCAGGTATTCAACCAGTTCCGCCACCTCTTCTTTCGCTTCGTCGCAACCGGCAACGTCAGCGAAGGTGGTTTTGATCTGATCTTCCGTCAGCATGCGGGCCTTGCTCTTGCCAAAGGACATCGCCCCCTTGCCGCCTCCGCCCTGCATTTGGCGCATGAAGAAGATCCAGACACCGATCAGCAGCAGCATCGGGAACCAGGAAATGAAGATAGAAGCCAGCAGGCTTGGTTCTTCCGGCGGTTCACCAACCACTTTGACGTTTTTGGTCAGCAGGTTATCAAGCAGCTTAGGATCGTTAACCGGAATGTAAGTCGTGTAACGGTTACTATCTTTCTTGGTAACGTTGATCTCACGTCCGTTGATACGCGCTTCGCGAACCTGGTCATTATTGACCTCTTGCAGGAAGGTTGAGTAATCCACCTTACGGCCGTTCGACTCGCTGGGCCCAAAGCTCTGGAATACTGACATCAGCACAACGGCAATGACCAGCCAGAGTATTAGGTTTTTCGCCATGTCACTCAAGGGATTAACCTCTTATTACAACTGTGTTAAAAACAGCGTCAGGATACTATATATCCAGTTTCTTTCAAAATTTCGCCTGAAATCCACCGTCTATCATTTTCGCCCGGTCGCTACAATGTACACTTCACGCGAACGTGCGCGGGAAGAGTCCGGCTTACGAACCTTCACTTTCGTAAACAGGGAGCGAATTTCCTTAAGATACTCCTCGAAACCTTCGCCCTGGAACACTTTGACTACAAAACTACCACCTGGCGCCAGTACATCTCGACACATTTCGAGCGCCAGTTCCACCAAATACATGGCTCGCGGAATATCAACCGCCGGTGTTCCACACATGTTTGGTGCCATATCTGACATGACTACCTGTACCTTACTGTCACCAACACGCTCAAGTAACGCCTTCAGCACTAATTCATCACGAAAATCGCCCTGAAGGAAGTCCACACCGACGATTGGATCCATTGGTAAAAGATCGCAAGCAATGATGCGACCCGCCCCACCGATTTGTGTCACAGCATACTGTGACCATCCTCCGGGAGCTGCACCGAGATCAACGATGGTCATTCCCGGCTTAAAAAGTTTGTCACTTTGCTGTATTTCATCAAGTTTAAACCAGGCACGGGAACGTAACCCCTTTTTCTGTGCCTGTTGAACATATTTATCGCTAAAGTGTTCCTGGAGCCAGCGGCTCGAGCTGGCAGAACGCTTTTTACCTGTCATTTAACTTTCCATCCGGGTTCATCATATACACCGACGTAAATTTCGACGCGGTAGTTTGGCGATATTAGGGAGATGGCGGTAGAATGTACCGTTTTCAATCCCAACGTAAGCAAAAATATACGATGAATCTGAGTACTAAACAAAAACAGCACCTCAAAGGTCTGGCACATCCGCTCAAGCCTGTTGTTATGCTTGGCAATAATGGTTTGACCGAAGGGGTACTGGCCGAGATTGAACAAGCGCTGGACCATCACGAACTGATCAAGGTGAAAATCGCCTCGGAAGACCGCGACACCAAAAACCTGATCGTTGAAGCTATCGTTCGTGAGACCGGTGCCTGTAACGTACAGGTCATCGGTAAAACGCTGGTTCTGTATCGTCCAACTAAAGAGCGCAAAATCTCGCTGCCACGCTAAGGATATCCTAAAGTCGAACACAACATTGTGTAAAACGAGGGGTTTCCGCAAGCAGACGAGCAAAATGCCATGCTCTTTACGTTGATAAAAGGCCGCTATGCGGCCTTTTTCTTATCTTTACAAACTGTCAACAAATGTGACGAAGGCCAAAATCAAAGGTATTCCACTTTGATGATTTCGTACTCCACTTCACCACCTGGCGTGCGGATAACGACAACGTCGTCCTGCTCTTTGCCAATCAGCCCACGGGCGATAGGTGAGTTCACAGATATCAGGTTTTGCTTGAAGTCAGCCTCATCGTCACCAACGATGCGATAGGTCTGCTCTTCATCGTTATCCAGATTCAGCACGGTGACGCTGGAACCAAACACCACACGACCGTTATTGGGCATTTTACTGATATCGATAACCTGCGCATTCGACAGTTTCGCTTCAATATCTTTGATGCGTCCTTCACAGAAGCCCTGCTGTTCACGGGCGGCATGATATTCCGCGTTTTCTTTCAGGTCGCCGTGTTCACGTGCATCAGCGATGGCCGCAATAATTTCAGGACGGCGAACGGATTTCAGGAACTCCAGTTCTTCGCGCAGTTTATCAGCACCGCGTAAGGTCATCGGAATAGCTTGCATTTGTTATACCTCTTCATCATTCCTTCGGGGAGCGGCTACTGACCGCTCCGGAGCCTCTTCCTGGCACAGATCGGTGGCTGGCAGGATAAGAGCAAAAGAAAACTGACCCGGAAGCATTGTCCCAGGTCAGCAGCAATTTTTTAATTTGATGCGTATTTTACCCCGAAGTTCACTATGGGTCATCGTTTACTTTTCAGGGCGATGCGCCGTAGTATGACGGCTTGATTCCAGGTTGTTAGCGCGAGATTATGCGATTCTCCAGATTTATCATCGGATTGACCACCAGTATAGCGTTCAGTGTCCAGGCGGCGAATGTTGAGGATTACCTTAGTCAACTTCCCGCAGGTGCCAATCTTGCGCTCATGGTCCAGAAAGTAGGTTCTCCTACGCCACAAATTGACTATCACGGTCAACAGATGGCGCTACCCGCAAGTACCCAGAAAGTTATCACTGCGCTGGCGGCCCTGCTGCAGCTCGGCCCTGATTTCCGCTTTACCACCACGCTGGAAAGCAAAGGCAACGTTCAGGGTGGTGTATTGAAAGGCGATCTTATCGCCCGTTTCGGCGGCGATCCGACCTTAAAGCGCCAGGATCTGCGCAATATGGTCGCCACCCTGAAAAAATCCGGGGTCGAGAAAATCGAAGGCAACCTGCTTATCGATACCTCCGTCTTTGCCAGCCATGATAAAGCCCCAGGCTGGCCGTGGAACGATTTAACCCAGTGCTTCAGTGCTCCACCGGCGGCGGCCATCGTTGACCGCAACTGCTTCTCCATTTCCCTATACAGCGGTCAGAAGCCTGGCGATCTGGCGTTTATTCGCGTGGCGTCATACTACCCGGTTACCATGTTCAGCCAGGTGCGCACGTTGCAACGTGGCTCAGGTGAGGCACAGTATTGCGAACTGGACGTCGTGCCGGGCGATTTAAACCGCTACACCCTGACTGGGTGCCTGCCGCAGCGCGCAGAGCCTCTGCCGCTGGCATTTGCCATTCAGGACGGCGCGGCCTACGCCGGGGCGATCCTCAAAGACGAGCTTAAGCAGGCAGGCATTACCTACAGCGGCACGCTTCTGCGCCAGACTCAGGTCAATGACCCGGGCACAGTGATTGCCAGCAAGCAATCCGCCCCGCTTCACGATCTGCTGAAGATCATGCTGAAGAAATCCGACAACATGATTGCCGATACCGTCTTTCGTACCATTGGTCATGCCCGCTTTGGTGTTCCGGGAACATGGCGTGCGGGTTCTGATGCGGTACGCCAGATCCTTCGTCAGCAGGCTGGGGTTGATTTCGGAAACACCATCATCGCCGATGGTTCCGGGCTTTCACGTCACAATCTGATTGCGCCAGCCACCATGATGCAGGTGCTGCAGTACATTGCGCAGCACGATAACGAGCTGAACTTTATCTCAATGCTGCCGCTGGCAGGCTACGACGGCTCTCTGCAGTATCGTGCGGGTCTGCACCAGGCTGGGGTAGATGGTAAGGTCTCGGCGAAAACCGGTTCGCTGCAGGGTGTTTACAACCTCGCTGGTTTTATCACCACCGCCAGCGGCCAGCGTATGGCCTTTGTGCAGTACCTTTCAGGCTATGCGGTAGAGCCGGCCGATCAGAAAAACCGCCGAATTCCACTGGTTCGCTTCGAAAGTCGTCTGTACAAAGATATTTACCAGAATAACTAAGTAAAAAGGCTCCCATCGGGAGCCTTTTTTGATTAACGCTTGTAGATAAATTCGACGCCTTCTTCGTCGTCCTCATCCCAATCGTCATCCCAGTCTTCATCGTCTTCGACTTCAACTTCTTCAAGCTGTTCGCGATGATAGTCTTCCCACATAAACTCGACTTTCTGCGCGACTTTCTCTTCTTCCGTCTGAACAATCGGATTTTCGATGATAAAGGTCATCACATCCCAGCACAGGTCCTTCACACCCACCTGGCTCGCCGCAGAGATAAGATAGAACTTATCTTCCCAGCCCAGCGCCTGCGCGATAGCTTTCGCTTTCTCTTCAGCAGCCGCTTTGTCCATCAGGTCAATTTTGTTGAAGACCAGCCAGCGTGGCTTCTCTGCCAGCTTCTCGCTGTATTTTTCCAGCTCGCCAATAATGATGCGGGCGTTCTCAACCGGATCGGAACCGTCGATAGGATCGATATCGATGAGGTGCAGCAGAACGCGGCAACGCTCAAGATGCTTCAGGAAGCGGATACCGAGGCCAGCCCCTTCCGCAGCGCCTTCAATAAGTCCTGGAATATCGGCAACCACAAAGCTCTTCTCGTTGTCCATACGGACGACGCCAAGGCTTGGAACCAGCGTGGTAAACGGATAGTCAGCGACTTTCGGCTTCGCCGCAGAAACGGCGCGAATGAAGGTAGATTTACCGGCATTCGGCATCCCCAGCATCCCTACGTCTGCCAGCAGCATCAGTTCCAGCTGCAGGTCACGTTTATCACCCGGCGTACCCATAGTCTTCTGACGCGGAGTACGGTTAACGGAGGATTTAAAACGGCTGTTGCCGAGGCCGTGCCAGCCACCCTTAGCCACCATCAGGCGCTGACCGTGTTTGGTCATGTCGCCCATCACTTCGCCGGTGCCCTGGTCAATGACGCGGGTACCAACGGGAATTTTCACGCTTACGTCTTTCCCGCGCTTGCCGGTACAGTCACGGCTCTGGCCGTTCTGTCCACGCTCGGCACGGAAAGATTTTTCGAAACGGTAGTCGATAAGGGTGTTCAGGTTTTCGTCGGCTTCTAACCAGACGTCACCGCCGTCACCGCCGTCACCGCCGTCCGGCCCCCCTTTCGGGATATACTTTTCGCGGCGGAAGCTGACGCAACCATTACCGCCATCGCCTGCGACCACAAGGATCGTTGCTTCATCAACAAACTTCATTTTACTCTCCGTAAATCATTCGCCTGAGCGAGGTACCGGCATACCTGCTTCACGCTTGCGTAAGCCGCCCCAAAGACGATGACCAATGGCGGAATACATCGCGCCCGCAACCACGACAAACGCACCGAGGTAACCTAAAAGGTTTAACATCGGTCTGGCGAAGAAATCGGGCCAGGCCAGGGATAATAAATCCGAAAATAACAGGGTAAACAGCGGTGTCAGGGTGATTAACGCACTCACCTGCGCCGCCTGCCAGCGCGCCATGGCTTCCGCCAGCGCACCGTACCCCACAAGGGTATTCAGCCCGCAAAAAATCAGGCAGGCCAATTGCCAGTCGCTCAGTTCAAAAATTTTGCCTGGAGCGGCCAGCGGCAATAACGCAATTGTACATAAAGTGTACAGCAAAAAGAGGATCTGCTGTGATGCAAGACGACGCAATAACACCTTTTGCGCGACACCGTAGCTGACCCATACCGTCGCGGCAGATACACCAAAAATAACGCCCCAGGTGTAATCCGTCAGACGGGTAAAAATCTCTACCAGACTGGTATTGAAAAACATCACCAGGCCGCAGAGCAGCATAATGGCGCCAATAATCTGCGTGCCGCGCATTTTCTCTTTCAGCACCACGACGCTTGCCACCATCATACCTACCGGTGACAGCTGCCCAATCACCTGGGATGCCGTCGGGCTGAGGTACTGCAACGATGAGCTAAACAGAATAAAGTTTCCGAAAAGCCCCCCGGTTGCAATAGCCAGCAGCGCCAGCCAGCGCGGGTTACGAAAGATGCGCAGCGGCGGAAGCCTGCCCTTGATAGCCAGAATGGCGCCAAGACCAAGACTTGCCATCAGGAAGCGATAGAACACCACCGTTGGCGGCTCCATCACCTCAAGCACCTGCTTCATAGCAATGGGTAATGCACCCCAGCACACCGCTGTGGTGAGCGCCAGGATAATACCAATGCCTGCCTGCTGCTTCATGCCCGTTTCCTGCAGAAATTTACCGGACTTCTAATGTAAAAAGCCCCGCAACGAGTTGCGGGGCTCTAATCCGTTTCAGGACGCGAAAAACTTATTCAGCTTCGATGCTGATGAACTTACGGTTTTTCGGGCCTTTAACTTCGAACTTAACTTTACCGTCAGTCAAAGCGAACAGAGTATGGTCACGACCGCAACCAACGTTGGTACCTGCGTGGAACTTGGTGCCACGCTGACGAACGATGATGCTACCTGCCAGAACTGCTTCACCGCCGAAACGTTTTACGCCCAGGCGTTTTGCTTCTGAATCGCGACCGTTACGAGTGGAGCCGCCAGCCTTTTTATGTGCCATTTAAATCTCTCCTCAGGTCTTAGGCGCTGATGCCAGTAATTTTCACGTCAGTGAACCACTGACGGTGGCCCTGCTGCTTACGGTAGTGTTTACGACGACGAAACTTAACGATTTTAACTTTCTCGCCACGACCGTGAGCAACAACTTCAGCTTTGATTACGCCGCCATCAACGAAAGGAACGCCGATTTTGACTTCTTCACCGTTTGCGATCATCAGAACTTCAGCGAATTCAACAGATTCGCCAGTTGCGATGTCCAGCTTTTCCAGGCGAACGGTCTGACCTTCGCTTACTCGGTGTTGTTTACCACCACTTTGGAAAACCGCGTACATATAAACTCCGCTTCCGCGCACGTCATCGAGTGATTCTGAGTGCGCTATAAATATTCACAATAGGGCGCGAATATTACGCAAAACGCGCGGCTTTGACAAGAGCGATCATCGATTGATGCAGAAAAAAAACACAACGCACACGGCGACGTTTATCTGGCGCGTTTTTTCAGTACAATTGCGGCTACAATTCTAATACAAACTCTCTGCTATCTCTTTTGGATAGATGGAAAACAGGACATTAAGCCCGGCTTTTGCGATGAATCTAGAAAAAATCAATGAGTTAACCGCGCAAGACATGGCGGGAGTCAACGCAACCATCCTCGAGCAGCTCAACTCTGATGTGCAGTTGATCAACCAACTGGGGTACTACATCGTCAGCGGCGGTGGTAAACGCATTCGCCCGATGATTGCTGTGCTGGCAGCGCGAGCGGTGGGTTATGAAGGCAATGCGCATGTCACAATTGCCGCCCTAATCGAGTTTATCCACACCGCTACCCTGCTTCACGACGATGTGGTGGATGAGTCGGATATGCGCCGCGGTAAAGCGACGGCTAACGCAGCGTTTGGTAATGCCGCAAGCGTGCTGGTTGGTGATTTCATCTACACGCGCGCGTTTCAGATGATGACCCGCCTTGGCTCGCTCAGAGTGCTTGATGTCATGTCTGAAGCAGTAAACGTCATTGCCGAAGGCGAAGTGCTGCAGTTGATGAATGTGAACGATCCGGACATCACTGAAGAAAACTATATGCGCGTTATCTACAGTAAAACCGCACGCCTGTTTGAAGCCGCGTCTCAATGCTCCGGTATCCTGGCGGACTGTACGCCTGAACAGGAACAAGGGCTTCAGGACTATGGCCGCTATCTTGGCACAGCTTTCCAGCTGATTGACGATTTACTCGATTACAGCGCAGACGGTCAGACCCTTGGCAAGAACGTGGGTGACGACCTGAACGAAGGCAAACCTACGCTGCCGCTGCTGCACGCGATGCGTAACGGTACCGCTGAGCAATCTGCCATGATTCGCGAAGCGATTGAACAGGGTAACGGCCGCCATTTGCTGGAGCCGGTTCTTGAAACCATGGCGGCGTGCGGTTCGCTGGAATGGACCCGTATGCGTGCCGAGCAGGAAGCTGATAAAGCAATTGCTGCCCTGCATTCCATTCCGGAATCTCCGTGGCGTGAAGCCCTCGTGGCGCTGGCACACATCGCCGTACAGCGCGACCATTAATCCCCTCCTTCCCGCGCAAATGCGCGGGAAAGTTCCATAAAAACAGTATTCATTTTCCCGTATTTACCTGTTTCCTTGATATTTTCTGAATATGCATTCTATTTAATCGAACTTTTTAGAACCACAAGCTTTCCGGGGTTATAGTAAGTTCGTCGTGAAGTCTGGCGACGCTCTGAAATGTCACTGACAGGGAGAAAGCATGGAAAAGTTCATTGACTGGCATCCGGCCGATATCATTTCCGGATTACGTAAGAAAGGCACGTCGATGGCGGCGGAGTCACGAAAAAACGGACTCAGTTCTTCGACACTGGCGAATGCGCTAACCCGCCCATGGCCGAAAGGCGAGCTTATTATCGCGAACGCACTCGGCACCGACCCGTGGGTCATCTGGCCATCGCGCTATCACGATCCTGTTACCCATGAGTTTATCGACAGAACGCGTCTGATGCGTCAACGTAAGAAGCTGTAAAGCAGGCAGAAGCACCCCCCGTGCCAGACTGGCAGGGGGCTGCATCAGAGAGGCAGGCGTTATTCGCCTTTCACACGTTCGATGTTAGCACCCAACGCGCGCAGTTTATCTTCGATACGCTCATAGCCGCGATCGATATGATAAATACGGTCAACCAGGGTCGCCCCTTCCGCAATACAACCCGCCAGCACCAGGCTTGCAGAAGCACGCAGATCGGTCGCCATCACCTGGGCACCAGACAGTTTTTCCACCCCGTGGCAAATCGCCGTATTGCTTTCGATTTCCGCGTGCGCACCCATACGAATCAGCTCTGGGATGTGCATGAAGCGGTTTTCGAAGATAGTTTCCGTGATAACACCGGTACCTTCAGCGACCAGGTTCAGCAACGTAAACTGAGCCTGCATGTCAGTCGGGAAGCCCGGGTGCGGTGCAGTACGCACGTTAACCGCTTTCGGACGCTTACCATGCATGTCGAGGCTAATCCAGTCTTCACCGGTTTCAATTTCAGCGCCCGCGTCGCGCAGCTTCGCCAGCACCGCATCCAGCGTATCCGGCTGGGCGTTACGGCAGAGAATTTTACCGCCTGAGATGGCCGCCGCGACCAGGAAGGTCCCGGTTTCGATACGGTCAGGCAGAACACGGTATACGCCGCCACCCAGACGTTCTACGCCTTCAATGGTGATGCGATCGGAACCCTGGCCGGTGATTTTCGCACCGAGGGTGTTGAGGAAGTTAGCCGTATCAACGATTTCCGGTTCACGCGCGGCGTTTTCGATGATGGTGGTACCTTCCGCAAGGGTTGCGGCACTCATGATGGTGACGGTCGCGCCAACGCTGACCTTGTCCAT
Organism: Yokenella regensburgei ATCC 49455; assembly: GCF_000735455.1. GTDB lineage: Bacteria > Pseudomonadota > Gammaproteobacteria > Enterobacterales > Enterobacteriaceae > Yokenella > Yokenella regensburgei. The sequence goes on from NZ_JMPS01000044.1 coordinate 106,355, forward strand.
CACGATATGGGCGCCTTTCAGACGACCATCAACCGAAGCCTTCACATAGCCTTCTTCCAGCTTGATCTCAGCGCCCAGCTGTTCCAGGCCGGTGATGTGCAGATCGACCGGACGTGCACCAATTGCACAACCGCCAGGCAGAGAAACCTGTCCCTGACCAAAACGCGCCACCAGCGGGCCCAGCGCCCAGATAGAGGCACGCATGGTTTTAACCAGTTCGTAAGGCGCACAGTAAACGTCTACCGGGCCGGCATCAATCCATACGGAGCCATTACGTTCAACTTTTGTGCCCAGCTGGCTCAGCAGTTTCATCGTGGTATCGATGTCTTTGAGCTTCGGTACGTTCTGGATCTCTACCGGCTCTTCTGCCAACAGGGCTGCAAAAAGGATCGGCAGCGCGGCGTTTTTGGCACCTGAGATGGTGACCTCGCCCTGGAGCCGCGTCGGCCCCTGCACACGAAATTTATCCATTAATTCTGGTCTCTTTTAAAATTCATACTTGCCGGGACGGTCTCGTCCCGACTCAAAAGCCGTTTAGCTTGCGATCGCGTTCCCACTCTTGCGGTGTATACGCTTTGATCGACAAGGCATGGATGCGGTTGTCGGCGATGTACTCCATCAAAGGAGCATAGACCGATTGCTGTTTCTTGACGCGGCTCATGCCGTCAAACAATTCACCCACAGCAATAACCTGAAAGTGACTGCCATCGCCAGAAACGTGGACTTCCTTAAGGGAGAGTGCGTTCATCAGCACTGTCTGAATTTCATGATTTTCCATGGGTTCAAATTTCATCTGATAGTAAAAACAGCCCATCATCTTAGAGGAAAGTGGCGCTGTCTTAAACAAGCAAAAAGCCCCATCCTGAAAATAGACGGGGCTTTAAATAATAACGTACTGAAAGATTTACGGGATCATATCCGCAGGCAGGTTATATAACTGGATAAGCGTCTGTAAATTTTCACTCTTGCCGATGACGCTCGCTTCTCTGCCCTGCGCGCGAATATCGGCAATTAAATGGATGAGTAGCGCCAGCCCTGCGGTATCGACACGGGTCACGGCAGAAAGATCTATGCTGGACGCCGCTTTAGTGGCCTGAGCACGCGCTTCCCACAGGGGCACGAGCCAGTCCTGATCCAGCTCGCCCTGTAACCGCAGACAGCCGTCTTCACAGCTCCAGCGTAGTTCATTAGCCATTATTTTTTCTGTTCCAGGGTGATCGGCTGTTTGGCGATAGACTGCAGTTCCGCCGTCAGACCGTCGATCCCTTTGGTACGCAGCAGATCGCTCCACTCGTTCTGTTTGGTGGTGATCATGCTTACGCCTTCCGCAATCATGTCATATGCCTGCCAGTTGCCGGTCTGGCTGTTCTTACGCCACTGGAAGTCCAGACGTACCGGCGGGCGACCGTTCGGATCAAGGATGGTCACGCGGATAGGCACAATAGTCGCATCGCCCAGCGGCTGTTCCGGAGCAATCTGGTAAGTCTGGCCGTGGTACATCGCCAGCGCCTGACCGTAAGCCTGCTTCAGATACTCACGGAATGCGGTGAAATAGGCTTCACGCTGTGCGGGAGTGGCGTCTTTGTAGTAACGACCCAGTACCAGCGCACCGGCATACTTAATCTGCACGTACGGCAGCAGTTCCTGATCCACAACGTCACGCAGGTAATCCGGATTGGCACGGATTTTCGGCTGTTCTGCTTTCAGACGGCCGAAGGTTTTCGCTGCCGCTTCATTCATCAGCTTGTAGGGATTGGTCTGGTCAGCCGCGGTGGCCGCCGTGAGTGGGGCAATCACCAGCATGGCGATCATCAGCAAGCGTTTAATCATCTCTCATTTCTCCCGTGATTTAATTCGTCGTGCCAGCGGCAGACGGCGCAGCGGTAGTATGGTCTCCGCTGCTTCCTTGTGCATCGCCAGAACTCTTATTGTCACTGCCTTTACTGTTGTAGAGGAACTGCCCAATCAGGTCTTCAAGCACAATGGCAGACTTCGTATCCTGGATAGTGTCGCCGTCTTTAAGAATAGCCGTTCCCAGTTCAGGATCTTCAAAGCCAACGTTCAGCGCCAGATACTGTTCGCCAAGCAGGCCAGAAGTGCGAATCGCCAGAGAACTGGTATCCGGAATATGGTTGTAGCGCTCTTCGATATCCATCTCTACGCGCGGCAGGTAGGTTTTTGGATCAAGCGTAATGTCGGAGACGCGGCCAATCACCACCCCGCCGATGCGGATCGGGGAGCGTGCTTTCAGGCCACCGATGTTGTCGAAGGTGGCATACAAGCGGTATGTTGGCTCCGTGCGCAGCGAGGTTACATTGGCTGCCTGCAGGCAGATAAACAGGGCCGCCAGCAGTGCAATCAGCAGAAAAATACCAACCCAAATTTCACTTTTTTTCGTTTGCATGAACTCAATTCCCAAACATCAGTGCCGTCAGCACAAAATCCAGCCCAAGGACTGCCAATGACGAATGTACAACCGTACGCGTTGTCGCCCGGCTAATCCCGGCCGAAGTAGGGATAGCATCGTACCCGTTAAATAATGCAATCCAGGTCACCGTAATCGCAAATACCACGCTCTTAATCAGGCAGTTAACCAGATCGAGGCGCCAGTCGACAGCGTTTTGCATCGCCGACCAGAAAAACCCGCTGTCGATACCTTTCCAGCTCACACCAACCAGTGAACCGCCCCAGATACCCACGGCAACAAAGATAATAGTCAGCAGCGGCAGCGAGATTACCCCAGCCCAGAAGCGCGGTGCAATCACGCGACGCAGCGGATCCACCGCCATCATCTCCATGCTGGAGAGCTGTTCCGTCGCGCGCATCAGGCCTATTTCTGCCGTCAGCGCCGAACCGGCACGACCGGCAAACAGCAGGGCCGCGACAACAGGCCCCAGTTCACGGAGCAACGAGAGCGCCACCAGCATGCCAAGGCTTGATTCCGCACTGTAAGTGGTGAGGACCAGATACCCTTGCAGGCCGAGCACCATGCCAATAAACACCCCGGACACGAGGATAATCAGCATCGACAACACACCCACGTTGTACAGCTGGCGTATCAGCAACGGAGCGTGCCTACGAAAATCGGGTTTACCGACAACGGCATTGAATAACATTAACCCGGCGCGGCCAAAGGTGGCGGTGGTTTTAATCCCCCTGCGCCCCAACGCGGCCAGTGCATTTAACAGCATGAGCAGCTTAACTCCCTGAACCTGGTAAAAGGTCGTGACGATAATCCCCTGCAGGATAGCGGAACGGTACCGGTCCGTCAGCGATACCATCAAGGAACTGACGGACGCGCGGGTCGGTGTTTTCCTGCAGTGACTGCGCGCTACCGTGAGCGACAATCTTTTTATCGGCGACGATATAAGCGTAATCGGCAATACTCAGCACTTCCGGCACGTCGTGCGAAACCACCACACAGGTCACGCCCAGAGTGCTGTTAAGCTCTGAAATCAGTTTTACCAGCACACCCATCGTGATGGGATCCTGACCGACAAACGGCTCATCAAACATGATGAGGTCAGGCTCAAGCGCGATAGCACGCGCGAGCGCCGCACGACGAGCCATACCACCGGACAACTCCGACGGCATCAGTCTGGCAGCGCCACGCAGCCCAACCGCTTCAAGTTTCATCATGACCGTACTTCTCAGCAACGCCGGTGGCAGACGGGTATGCTCCCGCAGCGGGTAAGCGACGTTATCAAACACGTTCATGTCGGTAAACAGCGCGCCGGACTGGAACAGCATACTCATCCGCTTACGGACGGTATAAAGCCGCGAACGCGACATCTGCGGAATATTTTCCCCATCAAACAGGATTTCACCGTTATCCGGCGGAATTTGCCCGCCGATAAGCCGCAGCAGCGTGGTTTTCCCAATCCCCGACGGCCCCATGATCGCAGTGATCTTACCGCGGGGTACCGACAGTGAAATGTTGTCGAAGATCGTGCGATCGCCCCGGGAGAAACTCACTCCCTGGATCTCGACGATATTCGCTGCAGTCTGGCTCATTGGATCATCCTTTCTAAACCTCATGGGGTCAGCATGACGCGTTATTTCGCCATGAACCCATCATTTTTACAGAATCTTACCCGCACAAGTTAGCGAAAGCTGGCATTTGTTTTACTTTTACGACGCATAAAGTCAAAATTAAGAATTCGTTACGTTCTTTGGCCAGGCCTTGCGTCACGGACCGACGATTATACCTGAAGAAAGGATTTTAGATGCTCTTAGCGACGGCACTGTTAATTATTGGTTTACTTCTTGTGGTCTACAGTGCCGACCGACTGGTTTATGCCGCCTCTATTTTGTGTCGATCGCTTGGGATCCCACCGCTGATCATTGGGATGACGGTAGTGAGCGTCGGAACATCACTTCCTGAGATCATCGTCTCTTTTGCAGCGTCAACCCATGGCCAGATAGATCTGGCGATTGGTACAGCCATTGGGTCGAACATCGTCAATATCCTGCTAATCCTTGGTTTAGCGGCAGTTCTTCATCCCTTTACCGTGCATTCTGATATCCTGCGACGCGAGTTGCCGTTAATGTTAGTCGTCACGTTGCTGACGGGTTGTGTGCTGTATAAAGGCTCGCTGACGCTGATGGACGGTTTTTTCCTGTTGGCGCTGGCGGTGCTGTGGCTACTGTACATTGTGAAAGTCGCCCGTCTGGCGGAACGGCAAGGTAACGATAGCCTGACCCGCGAACAAGTCGCAGAGCTACCGCGGGATGGCTCGCTCCCGGTGGCGTGCCTGTGGCTGGGAGTAGCATTAATTATTATGCCGATGTCGACCCGCATGGTGGTCGATAATGCCACCGTGCTGGCTAACTATTTTGCCATGAGCGAGCTGACGCTTGGTCTGACGATAATCGCTATTGGCACCAGCCTGCCGGAGCTGGCAACCGCGATCGCCGGCGCACGTAAAGGTGAGGACGATATTGCGATTGGCAATATCATTGGTGCCAATATATTTAATATCGCGATAGTCCTTGGCCTGCCCGCGTTGATAGCGCCGGGGGACTTCGATAATCAGGCTTTTCTGCGAGATTATGGCGTTATGGTGCTGGTCAGCATCGTATTCGCCCTGCTCTGCTGGCGCCGTAAGCGGCAGATCGGCCGTGGTGCTGGCGCGCTGTTAATTGGCGGTTTTTTCCTGTGGCTGGCGATGCTGTACTGGGTAGCACCGCTTTTTATTGAATAAATCGGAAAATCACTATGTCGCAACTAGATTTGCAACCGGATTTTGACTTTCAGCAGGCAGGACGTGAAGTCCTGGAAATTGAACGTGAAGGTCTGGCACAGCTCGATCAGTATATTAATCAGGATTTTGCTCAGGCCTGCGAGAAGATATTCTATTGCAGCGGCAAAGTGGTGGTCATGGGGATGGGCAAATCTGGTCATATTGGCCGGAAGATGGCCGCGACCTTTGCCAGCACCGGGACCTCGTCGTTTTTTGTCCACCCGGGCGAAGCGGCACACGGCGATCTCGGGATGGTCACTCCACAGGATATCGTGATTGCGTTGTCGAACTCCGGTGAATCCAACGAGATCCTCGCGCTGATCCCGGTGCTTAAACGTCTGCAGGTACCGCTTATCTGCATGACCAGCCGTCCGGAAAGCAGCATGGCGCGGGCCGCAGACATCCACCTGTGTGTCAAAGTCCTGAAAGAAGCCTGCCCGCTGGGTCTGGCCCCGACTTCCAGCACCACTGCGGCACTGGTTATGGGAGATGCGCTCGCGGTGGCGCTGTTGAAAGCGCGCGGCTTTACTGCCGAAGATTTCGCGCTTTCTCATCCAGGTGGCGCACTGGGCCGCAAGCTGCTGCTGCGGGTTAATGACATCATGCACACAGGCGATGAAATCCCGCACGTCAGCAAAGACGCTTCGCTTCGCGATGCGCTGCTGGAAATCACCCGTAAGAATCTGGGTATGACCGCTATCTGCGATGACCAGATGCAGATCCAGGGTATTTTCACCGATGGTGACCTGCGCCGGGTCTTTGATAACGGTACCGATATGCGTAACCTCAGCATTGCCGATGTCATGACGCCGGGCGGGATCCGTATTCGCCCAGGCACCCTGGCGGTTGATGCCTTAAACCTGATGCAATCCCGCCATGTTACCTGCGTACTGGTTGCCGATGGCGACCATTTGCTGGGTGTGGTACATATGCATGATCTGCTGCGCGCAGGCGTAGTGTAATTAAGGACGAAAGAATGAGTAATGCTGGTGCATCAGTGGCGACCTGCTACGGTCCCGTGAGTGCAAAGGTGATGGCAAGCGCGGAAAATATCCGCCTGCTGATCCTCGATGTGGACGGCGTCATGTCCGATGGCCTCATTTATATGGGCAACAATGGCGAAGAGTTAAAAGCCTTTAACGTTCGCGATGGTTATGGCATTCGCTGTGCGCTGACTTCCGGCATTGAGGTCGCGATCATTACCGGGCGGAAGGCTAAACTATTAGAAGATCGTTGCGCCACGCTTGGCATCACCCACCTGTATCAGGGTCAGTCAGATAAACTGCTGGCATACCGCGAGCTGCTGGAGAAACTCTCGCTTTCTCCGCAACAAGTGGCCTATGTAGGGGATGACCTTATCGACTGGCCGGTCATGGCGGACGTTGCGCTCGGCGTTGCCGTCGCCGATGCCCATCCGATACTGATTTCACGCGCGGATTACGTTACCTATATCAACGGTGGTCGTGGAGCGGTACGAGAAGTCTGTGATTTGTTACTATTGGCACAGGGCAAGCTAGAGGAAGCCAAAGGGCAATCGATATGAGCAAAACCAGACGTTGGGTTATCATTCTGCTATCGCTGATTGCGCTGATTCTTATCGGCGTAAATCTGGCGAGCAAAGACGATACGAAGGAGATAGTCGCCAACCCTAACGAACCGACTTACAAGAGTGAGCACTCCGATACGGTCGTCTACAGCCCAGAGGGTGCGCTGACTTACCGCTTGATTGCGGAGCACGTGGAGTATTTTTCTGACCAGGCCATTTCGTGGTTTACCAACCCGGTGTTGACCACCTTTGACGTCAACAAAGTGCCAACCTGGTCAATTAAGGCCGATAAAGCCAAACTCACTAACGACCGCATGTTGTATCTGTACGGACACGTTGAAGTTAACGCGCTGACGGCAGACTCACAACTGCGTAAAATTACAACGGACAACGCTCAGATTAACTTGATCACTCAGGATGTCACGTCTGATGATCTGGTAACACTGTACGGAACCACATTTAATTCCAGCGGCCTGAAAATGCGCGGAAATCTACGCAGCAAAAACGCCGAGCTGATTGAAAAGGTTAGAACCTCATATGAAATTCAGAACACACAAACTAAGCCTTAAATTAGCGCTCGCCAGCACGCTGCTGGCGGCCAGTCTGCCGGCACTGGCGTTAACCGGTGATACCGATCAGCCTATTCATATTGAGTCTGACACTCAGTCGCTGGACATGCAGGGGAACATCGTCACCTTCACCGGTAACGTCGTCGTGACCCAGGGCACCATCAAAATCAATGCCGATAAGGTCGTGGTAACGCGTCCGGAAGGCGAAAAAGGCAAAGAAGTGATCGACGGTTTTGGTAACCCGGCGACCTTCTACCAAATGCAGGACAGCGGCAAACCGGTGAAAGGTCACGCCTCTAAAATGCATTATGAACTGCAGAACGATTTCGTGGTGCTGACCGGCAATGCGTATCTTGAGCAGCTCGACAGCAACATTACAGGCGACAAGATAACCTACCTGGTCAAAGAGCAGAAAATGCAGGCCTTTAGCGATAAAGGCAAACGCGTGACCACCGTTCTGGTACCGTCACAGCTGCAGAACAAAAACGGCAACAGCCCGGCTCCGGCGCAAAAGAAGAGTAACTAATTCGTTATGGCAACATTAACTGCAAAGAATCTCGCCAAGGCTTATAAAGGCCGCCGCGTGGTGGAAGATGTCAGTCTGACCGTCAACTCCGGCGAGATTGTGGGTCTGCTTGGCCCTAACGGTGCGGGTAAAACCACCACCTTTTATATGGTGGTCGGCATCGTTCCACGCGACGCGGGTAATATTATCATCGATGATGAAGATATCAGCCTGCTGCCGCTGCATGCCCGCGCCCGTCGTGGCATTGGCTACCTGCCGCAGGAAGCGTCCATTTTCCGCCGTCTGAGCGTGTACGATAACCTGATGGCTGTACTGCAGATCCGTGACGATCTCAGCAACGAACAGCGCGTCGATCGCGCCAACGAGCTGATGGAAGAGTTCCACATTGAGCACCTGCGCGACAACCTCGGTCAGGCGCTTTCCGGTGGTGAACGCCGCCGTGTGGAAATCGCCCGCGCCCTGGCTGCCAACCCGAAATTCATCCTGCTTGATGAACCTTTCGCCGGTGTAGACCCGATCTCCGTTATCGACATCAAACGCATTATCGAGCACCTGCGTGACAGCGGTCTCGGTGTCCTGATAACCGACCATAACGTCCGCGAGACGCTGGCCGTCTGTGAGCGAGCTTATATTGTGAGCCAGGGACACCTCATAGCTCACGGAACGCCAAAAGAAATCCTCGAAGATGAGCATGTTAAGCGCGTCTACCTTGGGGAAGACTTCAGACTCTGATAGGGTAGTGTCATTGTTGTAACTCCTGGAGATTAATGACCTGAACATGAAGCAAGGTTTGCAGTTAAGACTCAGCCAACAGCTCGCCATGACGCCGCAGCTGCAACAGGCCATTCGCCTGCTACAACTCTCGACGCTGGAGCTTCAACAAGAGCTTCAGCAAGCGCTGGAGAGCAATCCGTTGCTTGAGCAAACCGATCTTCACGATGAGGTCGACACCACGGAGACACCGGACAAGGAAACCCTTGATACCGTTGACGCCCTCGAACAAAAAGAGATGCCGGAAGAGCTACCGCTCGACGCCAGCTGGGATGAAATCTACACCGCCGGAACGCCGTCTGGCACCGGCGCGGACTACATCGACGACGAACTGCCGGTCTACCAGGGAGAGACCACTCAGTCACTGCAGGATTACCTGATGTGGCAGGTGGAGCTGACCCCGTTCTCGGATACCGACCGCGCCATTGCCACCTCGATTGTCGATGCGGTCGATGACACCGGATACCTCACTATTTCCGTTGAGGATATTCTGGAAAGTATCGGCGACGACGATGTCGGTATCGAAGAGATTGAAGCCGTGCTCAAACGCATTCAGCGCTTCGATCCGGTCGGCGTGGCGGCGAAGGATCTTCGCGACTGCCTGCTTATCCAGCTCTCCCAGTTCAGCAAAGAGACACCGCGTCTGGAAGAGGCGCGGCTCATCATTAGCGATCATCTCGATCTGCTCGCCAATCACGACTTTCGCTCCCTGATGCGTGTTACACGTCTGAAAGAAGAGGTGCTGAAAGAGGCGGTGAACCTGATCCAGTCGCTGGATCCACGCCCCGGGCAGTCAATTCAGACCGGAGAGCCGGAATATGTCATCCCCGACGTGCTGGTACGCAAGATGGGTACCCGCTGGGTCGTAGAGCTCAACTCCGACAGTATCCCGCGCCTGCAGATAAACCAGCAGTACGCTGCCATGGGTAACAACGTGCGCAACGAAACTGACGGTCAGTTTATCCGTAGCAACCTGCAGGAAGCGAAGTGGCTCATCAAGAGCCTGGAAAGTCGTAACGACACGCTCCTGCGCGTCAGCCGCTGCATCGTCGAGCAGCAGCAGGCTTTCTTTGAACAGGGCGAAGAGATGATGAAACCGATGGTACTGGCCGATATCGCCCAGGCCGTCGAGATGCATGAATCGACGATTTCACGCGTGACAACGCAGAAGTATCTGCACAGTCCGCGCGGTATTTTTGAGCTTAAATATTTCTTCTCAAGTCACGTGAATACCGAGGGCGGCGGCGAAGCCTCTTCTACGGCAATTCGCGCACTGGTGAAGAAGTTAATTGCCGCGGAAAATCCCGCGAAACCACTGAGCGACAGCAAGCTAACCTCTATGTTGTCTGAACAGGGCATTATGGTGGCCCGCCGTACCGTCGCGAAGTACCGAGAGTCTCTGTCCATTCCGCCATCAAACCAGCGTAAACAACTGGTCTGATAAAACTGATAAGGAAGACACTATGCAGCTCAACATTACAGGACACAACGTCGAAATCACCGAGGCATTGCGCGAATTTCTTAATTCGAAATTCAGCAAACTCGAACAATATTTCGACAGGATCAATCAGGTCTATATTGTGTTAAAAGTGGAGAAAGTGACCCATGTGTCAGACGCCACCCTGCATGTCAACGGTGGTGAGATTCATGCCAGTGCGGAAGGTCAGGATATGTATGCTGCGATTGACGGTTTGATAGACAAACTGGCGAGACAGCTGAACAAGCATAAAGATAAACTAAAACAACACTAATTGTCCGAGCACTCGCCTGATACAGACCTCTGCATCAGGCGATGCTCAGGTGAAATTATGATGAACAACGATTCGGCTCTTCAACTGAGCAATGTCCTTAACCAGGAATGTACCCGTAGTGGCGTCCACTGCCAGAGTAAAAAGCGCGCGCTGGAAATTATCAGCGAGCTGGCCGCCAAACAGCTAAGTCTGCCCCCGCAGGTGGTGTTCGAAGCCATTCTCACCCGCGAAAAAATGGGCAGTACCGGTATCGGTAATGGCATTGCCATTCCGCACGGTAAACTGGAAGAGGATACGCTGCGCGCCGTTGGCGTCTTTGTGCAGCTGGAAACCCCGATTGCGTTCGATGCCATCGACAACCAGCCGGTGGATCTGCTTTTCGCCCTGCTGGTCCCTGCCGATCAGACGAAAACGCATCTGCATACGCTATCGCTGGTGGCCAAACGTCTGGCGGATAAGACTATTTGCCGGCGCCTGCGGGCTGCACAAAGTGATGAAGAGCTCTACCAAATCATTACGGAAGCCGAAGGCAGTGATGATGCGTAAGAGGCAGATTACAGGATGATGTGTTTACCCTTTTTCGTACTGAGGAGAAACGGTACATGGTACTGATGATCGTCAGCGGTCGTTCAGGCTCGGGGAAATCCGTCGCCCTGCGCGCGCTGGAAGATATGGGTTTCTACTGCGTGGACAACCTGCCGGTAGTGCTGTTACCCGAGCTTGCCAAAACGCTGGCTGACCGCGAGATCTCGGCTGCCGTCAGCATCGACGTGCGCAACATGCCCGAATCCCCGGAGATTTTCGAGCAGGCGATGAACAACCTGCCGGACGCGTTCTCTCCACAGCTGCTTTTCCTCGACGCCGATCGCAATACGCTAATTCGCCGTTATAGTGATACTCGCCGTCTGCACCCGCTCTCCAGTAAAAATCTGTCTCTGGAAAGCGCTATTGATGAAGAAAGCGCCCTGCTGGAGCCGCTGCGCTCACGCGCGGATCTTATTGTCGATACATCAGAGATGTCGGTGCATGAGTTGGCAGAAATGCTGCGTACTCGACTGCTTGGCAAACGCGAGCGTGAGCTGACAATGGTGTTTGAATCCTTCGGCTTCAAGCACGGTATTCCGATTGATGCCGATTACGTGTTCGACGTTCGTTTCCTGCCGAACCCGCACTGGGACCCTAAGCTGCGTCCAATGACCGGCCTGGACAAACCGGTAGCGGCCTTCCTCGACAGGCACACAGAAGTTCACAATTTTATCTACCAGACCCGCAGCTATCTCGAGTTATGGTTACCGATGCTGGAAACCAATAACCGAAGCTACCTGACGGTTGCCATCGGTTGTACCGGCGGTAAGCACCGTTCGGTGTATATCGCCGAGCAGTTGGCCGACTATTTCCGCTCCCGCGGGAAGAACGTTCAGTCACGTCACCGGACGCTGGAAAAACGTAAAACATGACCGTAAAACAGACCGTTGAGATAACCAACAAGCTGGGCATGCACGCTCGCCCAGCCATGAAGTTGTTCGAACTGGTTCAGGAGTATGACGCTGAGGTGCTGCTGCGCAACGATGAAGGCACCGAAGCGGAAGCCAGCAGCGTTATCGCGCTGTTGATGCTGGATTCCGCAAAAGGTCGCCAGATTGAAATAGAAGCCAGCGGCCCGCAGGAAGTCGAAGCGCTGGCGGCGGTCATCGCACTGTTTAACGCCGGTTTTGACGAAGACTAATCGGTGAAAACCAGGTCGGATAAGACGGTTACGTCGCTATCCGGCCTCCCCACCAATTCATTAGTGCAGCTTATTATCCTGCATAAATCCTTCCCCTCCGAGCTGTCGCATCTGACGCAGGATCCACGCCTGGCGGCTGCGGACATACCCTGATGGCGCACTGGCTTTATAGCGCAACGGGGCGGGCAAAACCGCGGCCAGTAGCGCAGCTTCTGACATTGTTAAACGACTGGCGGGCTTATGGAAATAGCGCTGTGAGGCTTCTTCAACCCCGAAGACCCCTTCACCAAATTCGGCGACGTTAAGGTACACCGTCAGGATCCGCTTTTTGCTCCAGACGGTTTCAATCCCCACCGTCAGCCCCGCTTCAAGGCCTTTGCGCAGCCAACTACGACCGTCCCACAAAAAAACGTTCTTCGCTGTCTGCTGCGAAATGGTGGAGGCACCGCGAACGCGCGAGGTGTTACGCTCGTTGTGCGCCAGCGCTTTTTCGATAGCGGCGACGTCAAACCCCCAGTGGTCCGGGAATTTCTGATCCTCAGCGGCAATCACCGCAAGCCCCATCCACGGTGATATCTCATCCATGCCCACCCAGTCTGAGTGGGCAACATAGCCAAAATCACCGCGCATCCAGGCCCCCAGTTGACGCTCAATCATCACTGCGGAGAAGGGCACCGGCAGCACGCTGAACAGTACAATACCGCCGCCCCAGAATACCGCCAGCACCAGCAGAACACGGATAATCAGGCGTTTTGCCCATGCCAGCGGGGAGCGACCTCGACTCATTCAGCCAGAACCAGCACACGGGCGACCAGCTTATCAATACCGGTCGCCGCTTCCGCAATGTTCTGTGCCAGCATGTATGCCGGCGTGGTCACGACTTTATGGTCTTCATCCACAACAATATCATCAACCGGGCACGGTACATGTTCCGCTCCCATCGCTTCGAGTACTTCCGCAGTGTCGATATCGGTACCAATAGTGATACGCAGCGGGAAATCGAAAATCTTCGGCAGCATCGCCGGGGCGATACACATAAAACCAAGCGGTTTACCCGCCGCATGCATTGCCTGTGAAAGCGCCAGAAGGTCAGCATCAACCACACATTCGGCACCCTGTGAGGCAAAATTGCTCAGGTTTTTAGCCGCACCAAAGCCACCGGGAACCACCAGCGCATCCAGCTCGCTGGCACTGGCGCTCGCCAGGGGGCGGATCGCGCCACGAGAAATACGTGCGGCTTCAATAAGCACATTACGCGTTTCCGCCATTGGCGCACCGGCGAGGTGATTGACCACGTCAGACTGGCTTTTATCCGGCGCAAAACAGACCGCTTCAGCGCCAGCACGGGAAATTGCCAATAGCGTCAGGACTGCTTCATGAATTTCTGAGCCGTCATAAACGCCACAACCACTCAGCACGACACCTACTTTTTTCATCTCTCGATCCTTAATCAAAACTGGATAAAGCTAATTAAATATTCTGATTTAGTCGCCATGCTTCACACATTTTACTGATTCACGTAACAAAATATTTAAGATTTGCTATCTTAATGGGCGTGCAATCCGAATCCTCAGGTTGCGTCCGAGTATTATCATTCCAACAATCAATCCCGGCGCAGCCACGATTTCCCTGGTGTTGGCGCAGTATTCGCGCACCCCGGCCTGGCCGGGGTCATTTTTTTCCAGCCTGAGCAACCCACGCCTTCAGCGTTTCAACGTCCTGTTGCCATTCGCTTTTCATCTCTTCAACCCATTCACCAACGTTATCCCACCAGGCGGGCAGATCGGGAGACTGGATCTGTTGACCCAGCTGCTGGATGTGACGAAGGCCTACGGAGCCCGCAGCACCTTTGATTTTGTGTCCTTCTTCCACAATGCCTTTCTGGTCCCGGGCGGTGAGATTAGACTCCAGAACCGCGAGATACCCCGGCATCATCTTCTCGAACACGGCAAGGCCGTCGGTAATCAGTTTTGGTCCCACCAGCTCGATATACTGCTGGAGCATATCGGTATCCAGTACGGTCTGCGTTTTGCTGCTGTCGGTCGCTGTCACTACGTCCTCCTCTTCACAGGTATCCCAGAACTTCTTAATAATAGAGGTCAGCGCCGGGACGGACAGCGGCTTACTCAGCACGTCGTCCATTCCGGCATCAAGATATTCTTTTTTGTCTTTCAGTACGTTAGCCGTCAGCGCCACCAGCGGCGGCAGCTCATCGGACTGATAGCGCTGCTTCAGCTCGCGGGAAATATCCAGCCCGGTCATGTCCGGCAACTGAATATCCAGCAGCACCAGGTCATATTCACCCGGGGCAAACATCTCCAGCGCGGCTTTCCCGGTCATCGCCACATCCACGCTGTTGCCAAGTTTCTCAAGCACAGAGCGGGCTACGATGACGTTCAACTCAATATCTTCAACCAGCAGAACATGCAGAGCCGGCAGCGGCATATCGTCATCTTCAAGAGTGCCATCAACTTCTTCCGCCACCGCAGGCGCATGCACGGTTAAGGTAAAGACGGAGCCATGGCCCGGTCGGCTACTGACGGTGATATCCCCCCCCATGTTTTTCGCCAGTCGACGCGAAACGGCAAGACCAATACCGGTCCCTGTCGCCGGTTTGCCACCGTGACTGTCTTTCACCTGATAGTACATGGCGAAGATTTTATCCTGCTCGTTCTGCGGAATACCGATCCCCGAGTCTTCCACCTCGAAGTGCAGCATATCGCCTTCATCGTAGCGCACGCGCACTGCAACGTTCCCTTGCTGAGTAAATTTGACGGCGTTGCTAATTAAATTCCACAGGATCTGGCGCAGGCGCGTACCGTCGGTAATGACCTTATGCGGCAGCGGCTGAGCGGGCTCCATCACAAAGCGCAGACCTTTCTGCTGCGCCTGCAGGCCAGAAAGGTTTTCGAGGTCTGCGAGGAAGCTGGTGAAGTCGACCGGCTGGTTATCGAGCTGAACCTTGCGGCGCTCCATCTTGTCCATGTCGATGATGTCATTAAAGATGTTGCCTAACGTCACCGCCGATACGTGAATGGTTTTCAGGTATTTTTCCTGCTCACTGGTGAGATCGGTATCCAGCAGAATACGGCTTAAGCCGACGATGCCGTTCAGCGGTGTGCGCAGTTCATGGCTGATGGTCGAAATGAAGGTCGTCTTGTCACGGCTGGCGCGCTCAAGCGCATCCTGATAGCGCTTACGCTCGGTAATATCGCGGCCAAATCCCATCAGACCATGGCGTTTCCCCACCCGGTCGTAATACGGCACTTTACGAATTTCGAAGCAGGCTTTGCGTCCATCCGGATAGTCCAGCCACTGCTCATAGGTCAGCGACACGTTATGGCGAAACACCTTCTCGTCGGTTTCCATCACCTTCGCCGCTGCCTCTTCGCTGTATACGTCCTGCGGCTTCAGGTTAACCAGCTGTTTTTCACTCTTCCCGGTTAACAGCTCCATCGCCCGGTTACAGCCGGAGAACTCTTTATCTTCATTACGGTAGAAAACCAGGTCGGGAGACGCATCGAGGAAAGAACGCAGGAAAGAGGATTGCTGTTCGAGCTGAATCTGCGCTTCTTCACGCTCTTTCATTTCAATTTTCAGACGTTCAAGGGTCGCCTGACGCTCAGCTTCCGCTTTCTCACGATCGCTGATTTCCTGGTTCAACTGCGCAATGTTGTCTTTTAGCTGAACGTTGAGCTTCAGGTCGCGCTCGCGCATCTCTTCAAGTTTTTCAACAAGCCGGGACAGGCGCTGACGCGACTCTTCAAGCTGCTCTACCACCACCGAGAGGAAATACACCGCCCAGGGCGTGATTAACAACCCAAAGAAGATTGAACGGATAACGTCAATGCTCTCAACCTGGCCGTGCAGCACCATGGTCACGGCCATCTGCACCACAATCGCCAGCACCACCAGCGCGAGTGCAAGCAGCATGGAAAAACGCACCAACCCGAGCTTCATCATCAGGTCGACGTAATACTGCGCAAGTAAACGGATTTGCTTCATAGGGGATCCCTTCGCCACATCTTCGCTCAATAATACCCAATTCTGAGCGAGGCGTTGAAGGAAGTGTAAAAAATGCGTTATGGGATCCAGCAAGAACCGACGGCAGATCCCTGAACACCATGAGCATTGAGGTATTTGTCGAGCTCTACCATCCCGGTCCAGCGGTTTTCACACCACAGTGGAGCGAGCAGCGTTGGCCGCCGCGCGCTGGCGGAAATACGATGATAGACCACCTCTGCCGGGGTGTGACGAATCATCTCTCCGGCGGTCACCGTGTATTCATCAAGCGCAATGCCGTCAAGCCTGCCCGCTGCCCACGCCTTCGCCATGATACTGCCGGTGACGATGTGTAACGGGTGCAGCTTAATACCGTCAACCCCGGTATCAACAACCCGTTCAAGAGTTTGCAGACACTCGGTTTGTCCTTCACCCGGCAGACCAACAATCAGATGTGAGCACACCTTCAGCCCCCGTGCCCGCGCCAGTCGGGTGGTATTCTGATAACAGGCAAAATCATGGCCGCGGTTAATGCGATGCAGAGTTTTATCATGTGCCGACTGCAGGCCCAGCTCCAGCCAGACTTCATAGCCCTGCTCGTGGTAATCGCTCAGCAAATCAAGCACGGCTTCAGGAACGCAGTCCGGACGCGTACCAACGCAGAGGCCAACGATACTCGCCTGGGCCACGGCCTGTTGATACATCGAGCGCAGCACCTGCACTTCCGCAAAGGTGCTGGTGTAGGCCTGGAAATAGGCCAGATAACATTTAGCCCGGTTCACCCTCAGAGCCTGATGCGCCAGCTGTTCGGCAATAGAGCTGTGCTGCTGCGCTTCATCAGCAAAGGAGGCGACATTACAGAAGGTACAGCCGCCACGGCCGATGGTGCCATCGCGATTCGGGCAACTGAACCCACCGTGCAGCGTGAGTTTATGAACCTTTTCGCCATAACGGCGCGTAAGATCCCCACCAAACATATTGACTAATTTCTGTAACTGCATAATCTGGTAAACCGGCCTCAACAAAGGGGCCAAGCCTGCCATTTTTACGCTCTGTTGGCGATGACCTGGATCAATCGCCACGGTCGCCTTTTATTTATTGCATATTCAAGCACAATTACTGCAACTTCATTCAGCCTAAAGGCGATGACTTTTACTTATGTCAGAACGCTTTTTTTCACTATTCTTCGGCATGGTAAAAAACAGAGGCATGAAGCGACTTTAGCAGCATTACCAGGATAAAAATCTGTCGGAAATGTCGACTTTAGCACACTAAAGGGCTAATACCGCTTTCATACAGTGAGACAGATCACACTCAATCGCCACTTCCCTGACAGAATCTTTACGATAAAATTACTGATATATCATTACTTATCATTAACATAACTACCTACTAGCACATTTTTCTATCAATAAGTTTGCCATTTGACCTGTGTGCAGATTCCCGATAAGTTGGAAATCCGCTGGAAGCTTTCTGGATGAGCGCTCTGCTCATCATATTTATGCAGTAATTGAGATTCCCTCTGAAGCAAGTCCTCAATACTTGTGCACCGATGCGAAAAGGATACTAGAGGGCGAATGCGAGGCAGGTGTATGAAACACCGAACCCCGTCGCCATGCCCTTGCTGCGCCTGCGCGCAATCGGTTCGGAGGTCGTCCCGTAGAGCCTGGGGAGGTTCACTGATATGTTGTACGATAAATCCCTTGAGAAGGATAACTGTGGTTTCGGCCTGATCGCCCACATAGAAGGCGAACCTAGCCACAAGGTAGTGCGTACCGCTATTCACGCACTGGCCCGTATGCAGCACCGTGGAGCGATCCTCGCCGATGGTAAAACCGGCGACGGTTGCGGCCTGCTGTTACAAAAACCGGACCGTTTCTTCCGCCTGGTGGCTGAAGAACGCGGCTGGCGTTTAGCCAAAAACTACGCCGTCGGGATGATTTTCCTGAACAAAGACGCTGAACTGGCAAGCGCTTCCCGCCGTGTGGTGGAAGAAGAACTGCAGCGTGAAACGCTGTCGATTGTCGGCTGGCGTGACGTGCCGACCAACGAAGGCGTGCTCGGCGAAATCGCCCTCTCCTCCATGCCGCGCATCGAGCAAATCTTTGTTAACGCCCCGGCAGGCTGGCGCCCGCGCGATATGGAGCGTCGTCTGTTCATCGCTCGTCGCCGTATCGAAAAACGTCTGCAGGAAGACAAAGACTTCTACGTCTGTAGCCTGTCTAACCTCGTGAACATCTATAAAGGTCTGTGTATGCCGGCGGATCTGCCGCGCTTCTACCTGGATCTTGCGGATCTGCGTCTGGAGTCGGCCATCTGCCTGTTCCACCAGCGCTTTTCCACAAACACCGTGCCGCGCTGGCCGCTGGCACAGCCGTTCCGCTATCTGGCACACAACGGCGAGATCAATACCATCACCGGTAACCGCCAGTGGGCCCGCGCCCGTACCTATAAATTCCAGACTCCGCTGATCCCGGATCTGCAGGACGCTGCGCCGTTCGTCAACGAAACCGGCTCCGACTCAAGCTCCCTCGACAACATGCTCGAGCTGCTGCTGGCAGGCGGGATGGATATCGTGCGCGCCATGCGTTTACTGGTGCCGCCAGCCTGGCAGAACAACCCGGATATGGACCCGGAGCTGCGCGCCTTCTTCGACTTTAACTCCATGCACATGGAGCCGTGGGACGGCCCGGCGGGTATCGTCATGTCCGACGGTCGCTTTGCTGCCTGTAACCTCGACCGTAACGGCCTGCGCCCGGCGCGCTACGTCATCACCAAAGACAAGCTCATCACCTGTGCCTCAGAAGTCGGCATCTGGGACTACCAACCGGATGAAGTGGTTGAGAAAGGCCGCGTGGGCCCGGGCGAGCTGATGGTTATCGACACCCGCGGGGGCCGGATTCTGCACTCGGCGGAAACCGATAACGATCTGAAGAGCCGTCACCCGTACAAAGAGTGGATGGAGAAAAACGTCCGCCGCCTGGTGCCGTTCGAAGATCTGCCGGATGAAGACGTCGGCCACCGCGAGCTGGACGACGATATGCTCGCGAGCTTCCAGAAACAGTTTAACTACAGCGCGGAAGAGCTGGACTCGGTTATCCGCGTGCTCGGTGAAAACGGTCAGGAGGCTGTAGGCTCGATGGGTGATGATACCCCGTTCGCCGTGCTTTCCAGCCAGCCGCGCATCATTTACGACTACTTCCGTCAGCAGTTTGCGCAGGTGACTAACCCGCCAATCGATCCGCTGCGCGAAGCACACGTGATGTCCCTTGCCACCAGCATTGGCCGCGAGATGAACGTGTTCTGCGAAGCAGAAGGCCAGGCGCACCGTCTGAGCTTTAAATCGCCGATCCTGCTGTTCTCCGACTTCACCCAGCTCACGACCATGAAGGAAGAGCACTACCGCGCCGACCGCCTGGATATCACCTTTGATGTCACCGGGGCGACGCTGGAAGAGACGGTGAAAGCGCTGTGCGACAAAGCCGAACAAATGGTCCGCAACGGCACCGTTCTGCTGGTGCTCTCGGACCGGAATATTGCAAAAAACCGTCTGCCGGTACCGGCGCCGATGGCGGTGGGTGCTATCCAGACCCGTCTGGTAGATAAGAGCCTGCGCTGCGACGCCAACATCATTGTCGAAACCGCAAGCGCCCGTGACCCGCACCACTTCGCGGTGCTGCTGGGCTTTGGTGCGACGGCTATCTACCCGTATCTGGCCTACGAAACGCTGGCAAAACTGGTCGACAGCAAAGCTATCGACAAAGACTACCGCACGGTGATGCTGAACTACCGTAACGGCATCAACAAAGGCCTGTACAAAATCATGTCCAAAATGGGCATCTCGACCATTGCCTCCTACCGTTGCTCGAAGCTATTTGAAGCGGTTGGCCTGCATGCCGACGTTTCTGGTCTTTGCTTCCAGGGCGCGGTGAGCCGTATCGGCGGTGCTGGCTTCGACGATTTCCAGCAGGATCTGCTGAACCTTTCCAAACGCGCGTGGCTTGCCCGCAAGCCGCTGGCTCAGGGCGGGCTGCTGAAGTACGTTCACGGCGGTGAATACCACGCCTACAACCCGGACGTGGTGCGCACCCTGCAGCAGGCGGTGCAGAGCGGTGAATACAGCGATTATCAGGAATATGCGACGCTGGTGAACAACCGCCCCGCCGCCACCCTGCGCGATCTGCTGGCGCTGAACCCGGACGGTACCGCCGTCAGCCTCAATGATGTCGAACCGGCGAGCGAACTGTACAAGCGCTTTGATACCGCCGCGATGTCCATCGGCGCGTTGAGCCCGGAGGCTCACGAGTCGCTGGCGGAAGCAATGAACAGCATCGGCGGTAACTCCAACTCCGGCGAGGGCGGTGAAGATCCGGCTCGCTACGGCACGAATAAAGTGTCACGCATTAAGCAGGTGGCCTCGGGCCGCTTCGGCGTGACTCCGGCGTATCTGGTCAGCGCTGACGTGATTCAGATTAAAGTGGCTCAGGGCGCGAAGCCGGGAGAAGGCGGTCAGTTGCCGGGTGATAAAGTCACCCCATACATCGCAAAACTGCGCTACTCCGTCCCGGGCGTCACGCTGATTTCACCACCGCCGCATCACGATATCTACTCGATTGAAGATCTGGCGCAGCTGATTTTTGACCTCAAACAGGTCAATCCAAAAGCGATGATCTCAGTGAAACTGGTGTCTGAACCGGGCGTGGGCACTATTGCCACCGGTGTGGCAAAAGCCTATGCGGACCTCATCACCATCGCTGGTTACGACGGCGGCACCGGTGCAAGCCCGCTTTCCTCCGTGAAATACGCGGGTTGTCCGTGGGAGCTGGGGCTGGTGGAAACGCAGCAGGCGCTGGTTGCCAACGGTCTGCGCCACAAGATTCGTCTGCAAGTGGACGGCGGTCTGAAAACCGGTCTCGACATCATCAAAGCGGCAATCCTTGGTGCGGAAAGCTTCGGCTTCGGTACCGGCCCGATGGTGGCGCTGGGCTGTAAATACCTGCGTATCTGCCACCTGAACAACTGCGCGACCGGTGTTGCTACCCAGGACGATAAGCTGCGTAAAAATCACTACCATGGTTTGCCGTTCAAAGTGACGAACTACTTCCAGTTCATCGCCCGTGAAGTGCGTGAGCTGATGGCCGAGCTTGGCGTAACGCGCCTGGTTGACCTGATTGGCCGTACCGACCTGCTGAAAGAGCTGGAAGGCTTCACCGCCAAACAGCAAAAACTGGATCTCGGCAAACTGCTGGAGACTGCTGAACCGCACCCGGGGAAAGCGGTGTACTGCACCGAGCACAACCCGCCGTTTGATAACGGGGTGCTTAACGCTCAACTGCTGCAGCAGGCGAAACCGTTCGTTGATGACAAGCAGAGCAAAACATTCTGGTTTGATATCCGTAATACTGACCGCTCCGTTGGCGCATCTCTCTCTGGTTATATCGCCCAGACTCACGGCGACCAGGGCCTGGCGGCAGATCCTATTACCGCTCACTTCAGCGGTACCGCCGGGCAAAGCTTCGGCGTGTGGAACGCCGGCGGCGTTGAGTTGTACCTGACTGGCGATGCCAACGACTACGTCGGCAAAGGCATGGCAGGTGGTCTGCTGGCGGTACGTCCGCCGGTGGGTTCTGCCTTCCGTAGCTGTGATGCAAGCATCATCGGTAACACCTGTCTGTACGGTGCCACCGGGGGTCGCCTGTATGCGGCGGGCCGCGCGGGCGAACGTTTTGGCGTGCGTAACTCTGGTGCCATCACCGTCGTCGAAGGCATTGGCGACAACGGCTGTGAATACATGACAGGCGGTATTGTCTGCGTGCTCGGTAAAACCGGCGTCAACTTTGGCGCGGGCATGACCGGTGGCTTCGCTTACGTACTGGATGAAGACGGTGACTTCCGCAAACGCGTGAACCCGGAGCTGGTGGAAGTGCTGGCGGTAGACACGCTCGCTATCCACGAAGAGCACCTGCGTGGGCTTATTACCGAGCACGTGCAGCATACCGGCTCTTCGCGTGGAGAGGAGATCCTCGCCAACTGGCCAGCGTTCTCAGCGAAGTTTGCCCTGGTTAAACCGAAGTCCAGCGATGTCAAAGCACTGTTGGGTCACCGTAGTCGTAGCGCAGCTGAGCTGCGCGTGCAGGCGCAGTAAGGAATTCAGATGAGCCAGAACGTATATCAATTTATCGACCTGCAGCGCGTTGACCCGCCGAAGAAAGCGCTCAAGATCCGCAAAATTGAGTTTGTGGAGATTTACGAGGTGTTTTCCGAAGGCCAGGCCAAGGCGCAGGCAGACCGCTGTCTTTCGTGCGGCAACCCGTACTGCGAGTGGAAGTGCCCGGTGCATAACTACATCCCGAACTGGCTGAAGCTCGCCAACGAGGGGCGTATTTTTGAAGCCGCCGAGCTGTCGCATCAGACTAACACTCTGCCGGAAGTCTGCGGCCGCGTGTGCCCACAGGACCGCCTGTGCGAAGGTTCCTGTACCCTGAACGATGAGTTTGGTGCCGTCACCATTGGCAACATCGAACGCTATATCAACGATAAAGCGTTCGAAATGGGCTGGCGTCCTGACATGACTGGCGTTCGCCAGACCGACAAGAAAGTGGCGATTATCGGCGCTGGCCCGGCGGGCCTCGCCTGCGCCGACGTGCTGACCCGTAACGGCGTTAAAGCGGTGGTATTCGACCGTCATCCGGAAATCGGCGGCCTGCTGACCTTCGGGATCCCGGCCTTTAAGCTGGAAAAAGAGGTGATGACCCGCCGTCGCGAAATCTTCACCGGAATGGGTATCGAGTTCAAACTCAACGTCGAAGTCGGTCGTGACGTGCAGTTAGACGACCTGCTGAAAGAGTACGACGCGGTATTCCTCGGCGTTGGCACCTATCAGTCTATGCGCGGTGGTCTGGAGAATGAAGACGCAGACGGTGTATTTGACGCCCTGCCGTTCCTCATCGCCAACACCAAGCAGATTATGGGTTACGGTGAAACCACCGACGAGCCGTATGTCAGCATGGAAGGTAAGCGCGTGGTCGTTCTTGGCGGGGGTGATACCGCGATGGACTGCGTACGTACCTCCGTTCGCCAGGGCGCGACTCACGTTACCTGTGCCTATCGTCGTGACGAAGAGAACATGCCGGGTTCAAAACGCGAAGTGAAAAACGCGCGCGAAGAAGGTGTCGAGTTCCAGTTCAACGTGCAGCCTTTAGGCGTTGAGGTGAATGCTAACGGTAAGGTAAGCGGTGTGAAAATGGCGCGTACCGCAATGGGCGAACCGGATGCCAAAGGCCGTCGTCGCGCGGAAATCGTTGCGGGCTCAGAGCACGTCGTCCCTGCTGACGCGGTGGTAATGGCGTTTGGTTTCCGCCCGCACAGCATGAGCTGGCTGGAGAAACATAGCGTTGAGCTGGATCCACAGGGCCGCATCGTGGCACCGGAAGGCAGCGAGAATGCCTTCCAGACCAGCAACCCGAAAATCTTCGCCGGTGGTGACATCGTGCGCGGTTCGGATCTGGTGGTTACCGCGATCGCCGAAGGCCGTAAAGCGGCGGACGGCATCCTGAACTACCTGGAAGTTTAAGCCACAGCGAGTGGGGGGTGACTGCCCCCACTCGTTCACTCATTTTTTCTCAACCAGCGCGCTCACGACTTCCGCAAACGCCGGGGCATAACCCTCTGGTGTATTCACACCAATACCGTTATTGCGCACCTGATACTTACCTTTGACATAAAACGATGGTGTCCCCGTCACGCCGAACTGCTCGGCGGCTCGCTCCTGTTTTTCTGTCAGCGCCTTCACGGCAAAGCTGTTTTTAGCGGCATCATATTCATCAGCTGAAACCCCCGCATGCAGAAAGACCTGGCGAATATCCGCATCGCTGTGAATGGTTTTACTTTGCTGCACCGCCGCGAAGAGCGTCTGCTCCACCCGCGATTCCACCCCCAGCGCTTTAGCCACTGACCAGGCTTCCGTAAGCGATTTACCCATCGCCCCCATCGAGCTGACATGGTATTTCTCGGTTTTGGCACCGTCCGGTAACCGTTTATCAATGGCTTCACCGACTTTATAAGTACCGGAAAACGCCGCACAGGGTGGGCAATAAAAGGAGAAAAACTCAACCACCTCCGGGGCACCCGCCACCGGTTTGGCAAGCGTGGTATATTGCGTGCCTTCACTTAACGGTGCCGCCATGGCGAAAGAGGCACTCAGCGTCAGTACCGCCCCAAGCGCGATATTTTTTAACATACCTTATTTCCCTATAACTTAATAAAAAACCAAAGAATTATGCGCCGGTATTATTCTCCTGTTTGTCTCAGGAAACGCGAAGATATGTAAACCAATGCAAGGAATGCGCTTATACATCCAACTCAATACAGTTTTCACAGGCCATATTTTTACGACAGTTCCCAGGAGTACATCCGGTCACACGCTTAAACTGGCAAGAAAACACCTGCTGCGATGAAAAGCCATATTGCGGGTAAAGCTCAGCGAAGGGAATCGATGAATATTTAATATCATCGATGATATGTCTTATTCTGACCTTACGGAAAAAGTTCGCCACGGTGTCATGGCTGGTTTCCATGAAAATTCGCTGCAGGTAGCCTTTGGAATAACCAGATATTGTAGAGATCTCATCCAGCGTGTGTTGATGGAATAGGTTACTTGAAAGCCTCTCGATCAAATCGATAATGACTGAGCGATGCAATATTTCAGTACTCGTTTTCATGGTCCTCCCGGTGGCACTTTATAAAAAGAGTGCCCAGATGACGCAAGCAATAAAAAGAAGAAGAGCCGATAGCGGAATATAGTATGCAAACTTGTCCTGGTTCATAGCCACCTCAATGTTTGTTCTGAGGCAGAGTTTAGTGCTATCGTTTCGTTTATAAAATCTAATTATTTTAAACGAACCGTTTAGGAGTGCTAATCAGTGAATCTCACCCTGAAGCAACTCATTGTTTTTATGTCGGTGATCCGTCATACCAATCTTAGCGCCGCAGCGGAGGCGCTGCACATGACGAAAGGTGCGCTTTCGCAAAATCTGGCCGCCCTGGAGCAACAGCTGGGCACCCGGCTTTTTGACCGGCGACATGCCCGGCTCTATGTCAACCAGGCCGGGATGAATCTCATCCCCCTCGCCGATGAGCTACTCACCAGAGCAAAATATCTCGAAGAGAAGTTCAGCCACAGCGCAGCGCCACCGGCCATTAAGGTGGGTTGTACTAAATCTATCGGCTCGTTTCTGCTGCCAGCGATGCTGAGCGATTTTAAGCGTGAAGCCGGGTGGTTGCCGGAAGTGATTACGGAGAATATTCACGCGATCCATGGCTTGCTCAACCGCTTTGACATTGATATTGCCTTGCTGGAAGGCCCGGTGGTAGATATCTCTCAGCAAAGCCAGCTCTGGATGCAGGATGAGATGGTTGTGGTTGCCTCACGCTCACATCCACTGGCAGGCGAGAGCGTCGTTTCTTACGCACGGCTGAGTCAGGAAAAGTGGATCCTGAGGGAAACAGAATCTGCCAGCCGCCATTACTTTGATAATCAACTAGCAATGAAGCTCGATAATCCACAAATAGCGATTTCACTCAATAGCTTCGATGCTATTTTGTCCAGCGTGCATCATCAGTTAGGTATCACCTTTATTTCGAGAGCCTGCCTGAATAACCCTTTCTACGGCCCGCACCTGGTTCAGCTAGCCGTCGAAGACTCTTTTTTCCGTAATCTCTATATTGTGTACCAAAAAGAGAAATACCTTTCCCCGCCGATTGTCGAGTGGGTGAACTTTCTTAAATCACAGGTCAGCAAAGATTAAAAAAATCCCGCCCTGCGGATTAAAGGGCGGGATAAAAGGTTCCACTCAATCAAGGTGAATATCAGTGGGAACCACTCGGGGTCATACTATCAAAATAGATTAACTATTAAAGAACTATCATCGAAAGTGGTAATAAAGGTGACTTTCTGTGAAATTTCACCCGGGTTCAGCGAACTCCAGTTTTATCACCACTTTCTTTATTTCCTGTGGTGCAGTCAGACTACACCCTGGCTTATGCGGTTCGCCGGGCATGAATATCACAAATTCCCCAGCAGTCAGCGTCAGGCACTGTTCTTCTGTCATAGTGTGACACAGCTGATAGTCATCGCTCTCATGCCAGTCCCCGCACTCGCGAGCACTGCCGTTTGCGCCGTAGTAGATCTGCTCCTCTCCCGCCAACAGGATCTGGATATCGATATAGCGTCGGTGCAGCTCGGCCTGTTTCTCCTCCGGCCGCTGGGTGACAAACTGCATCACATTCATGAAAAGCCTGTCTCCCTGCAGCTCATAGCGGCCGGGCTCCAGTTTAGCGGGTGCTAGCGACAGCGCCCTGTCGATAGCAGCAATAAGAGACGGTGATAATCCAGCCGCCTGCAAATGTTGAATATTTCCGGTGATCATCGTGTGACTCCTTGTGCCCACAGGGCGGCTCCCAGCAACCCTGCATCATGTCGATAATGCGCCGCACGCAGGGGGGTCTGGAAAGCAGCGGGCTGCTCGGCCAGAAAACCACGAACCTGTGCCAGATAGCCCTCTGCCAGACCAACACTTCCCCCGACAACAGCACATTCGCAGTCGGTCAGCGCCTTAATATCTGCAATCAGCGCCGCCAGCGTACGGGCGGAGTGAGCCACCAGTTCGCAGGCCTGACTATCTCCCCACGCTGCGCGAGAGAAAATCGTTTTGCAGTCGAGGCCCTGCAGGTTGCCGCTAGCGGCAGCGGCAATTCCCCGGCCCGAGGCAATCGCTTCGACGCAGCCGATACGGCCACAGCCACAGCGCGGACCATGCGGATCTGCCTGCGTATGACCAATATGCCCTGCCAGACCGCCCGGGCCGATCAGCAGCTTTCCACCGCTAACTATCCCGCCGCCGACGCCGGTAGAAACCGTGATAAACACCATCTCCTGCACCGGAATCCGCAGCGCATGGAATTCCGCCAGCGCCGCCGCCTGAGCATCGTTCAGTGCGACACAAGGCAACCCGCTTAGCGCGGAAAGCGTCTCGACCAGCGGAAAAGCCGCCAGCCCGCCGAGGTTAGCGGGGTTAATTGCCGTCAGTACGCCTTGATGGATAATCCCCGTCGAGGCAACGGCAATGCGCGCAGCGCCAGGCAGCAACGGTTGGATCAGGGCTTTCAATGCTCCGGCCAGCGCCTGTGGTGTGTGGCTCGCCGGTGTCGGAAGCTCGCGTCGGCTGACTATCTGCAAATTATCATCAACCTGCGCTGCCGCCAGTTTGGTACCACCAATATCGATGGCAAGTGTGGTCATGGGTGCGTCCTCACATTGCTTTTCACTGCGCGAGTCACCGCACCGCTGAATGGTTTTCCGTCGATGGCATCGTGCGTGCGCAACGCTTCTGGCCGCAGCCAACGCTGCACGCGAGAAGGCATATCAAGGCCAATCAACAGAATGACCACGAAGGTCAGCCCGAATGAGAGCGATCCCAACGCAGTTCCCAGATCCAGACGCTGAGCGATAAGTGCGCCGATCACCGGCGCCAGTGCGCCACCCAGAGCACCTACGTTATAGGTAAAACCAAGACCTGCCGCCCGCTGATCGGTATCGAAGTAGCCACCGATAAGCTTCGGCAGGATCCCGGAGATCCCCTGACCAAGCATCTGCTGGAAGAAGAGCAGAAAGCCGAGGATCCAGATGCTGGATCCGCCTATCGCGAACACCGGAATAATCAGGACCTGAGAAGCCAGCAGACTGCAGACATAGGCTTTGCGAGTACCGAGCCAGTCACCGAGGAAACCGCCGACGATGCAGCCCACCGCCGCACCAAAACCACTGAAAAACAGAACCCGTGCCACCGTGGAAGGGTCGTAGCCCAGTTCGGTTTTCAGATAGGTCGGCAACAGTGCCTGAATGGGCCATGAGTAGAGGAAAGCGAACAGCACCACGACCATCAGCATGACGCCTGTAGGCCAGCGTTTACCGCTGCTTTGCACCATAAAGCTGATAAAGATCCCGGCACACAGTAGCCCCAGCAGCGCGACAATCGCCGCGTTACGCATGTCTCCGGCAAAGCACAACCACAGGGATGCACCGGCCACCAGCGTCATGGCTACGTTCAACACCCGGTACTTACCGCGATAGAGCATATCCACCATGGTGCGTACCGGCGCTTTTCCAGCATGACGTTGCTTCCAGTCTTCTGCCTCAGGAATGTTTTTACGTAACCACAGGGCAAAAATGATGGGCAGAATGCCGATGAAAAACAGCGCCCGCCAGCCCCACACCGGGACCACCAGGCTATAAACCTGAGCGGCTACCACCGCTCCCACCGAAAAACCAGAGATAAGAAAACCACTGGCCTTGTTGCGTAAATGCTTTGGCCAACTTTCAATGACGTAGGTTGCGCTCGATCCGTATTCTCCCGCCATTCCCATGCCAATAACCAGGCGGGCAATGAACATAGTCGTGAAACCTGGGGCAAAGCCGCAGGCAAGCGTACCGACAGAAAACAGGACAATGCTGGACACCATAGCCAGGCGGCGGCCGTAGCGATCGCCAAGCGCCCCCAGCATCAATCCACCAAACCAGCGAGAGATAAAGGCCGCCGAGATAAGGCTTGCCGCCTGTAC
Organism: Yokenella regensburgei ATCC 49455; assembly: GCF_000735455.1. Classification (GTDB taxonomy): domain Bacteria; phylum Pseudomonadota; class Gammaproteobacteria; order Enterobacterales; family Enterobacteriaceae; genus Yokenella; species Yokenella regensburgei. The sequence continues at coordinate 135,107 of NZ_JMPS01000044.1, forward strand.
CGTCGTCAGACCAAACTCACCCTGTATTTCAGTCAGAACCAGAGCAATCAGGACAAAATCAAAACCATCGAGCAAATACCCAAGCCAGGCGGCGGAGAACGCCCGCCATTGTGCCTTGTTGAGATGGCGATACCACGGGATGTTTGGGGCAGAAGTACTCATTTTACTCTCCCGACAATTCTATTGTGGTGGAGCCGGACAGCAGCAGTGCCATCCGGCAATAGATTAGCGTTTTTCCGCCATTAGTTGCTCAGCCAGAGCCTTAAGTTCAGGCAGGTATTGCTCATCCACCGGTGAAAACGGTTTACGACATAGCGGAACCGCCACCACATCCATAAAGTGCAGTACCGTTTTCAGGCCACGGAATACGCCGGTTTTGATAAGCAGATCGATGACGCTGTTACACTCGGTTTGCAGCCGCTGCGCCGTCGCGATATCACCTTCCTTCAGCGCTTTTACGATGTTCAGATAGCGCCAGCCCATAATGTTGTATGTGCTGCCGATCCCGCCGTCGGCTCCCGCCAGCAGTCCGGAGGCAAAGATTTCGTCGTAACCGTTGTAAAGCACCAGATCCGGATGCGCGCGACGGATCTGCTCCATTTGATAGAGATCGCCGGAAGTCTGCTTTAGAGCACCAACGCCCGGCAGCGTGACCAGCGTGCTTATCTGCTCAAGGCTCAGCTTCACGCCACTCAACGCCGGAATGTTGTAGACCACCATCGGCAGACCATCCGCCGAGTCGATGATCGCCCGGTAGTGCTCGCAGTGCTCTTCAAAGCTGAAGGGGTAGTAGAACGGCGTGACAGCAGACACCGCATCAAAACCGTACCGACTGGCGGCGTGCGCCAGCTGTTGGCTTTCTGCGGTGCTGACACAGCCCACGTGGGCGATAAGCGCCACCTTCCCTTTCGCCTCTTCCGCCACAATTTCAAGTACCGCTTCGCGCTCAGACAGGCTCTGAACAAAAGCCTCACCGGTGGAACCGCCTACGTACAAACCATCAATGCCCTGCTCAATGTTGAAGCGCACCAGGCGGCGCAGGCTCTCTTTATCGAGACGCTGCTGCTCGTCGAACGGAGTCAGGAGTGCGGGCATAACCCCACGTAAGTTCACAGCCATAGAAACCTCTCTGTCATATTTGAATTATCGGCATACCTTTATACCTGTTATACCAGATCAAATAAGCAGCAGCTCAATAGCAAAATTCTATTGTGCGATCGGCTTCACTAAATACCGATCGTCAGGATCGTGTTACTTGCGGGGTGTTTTTCCCTGACCGAAAGCGTGCCAGGTGGCAGAAACGCTGTTGAGATGGGTTTGCAAAGCGCGATCCGCCTCGTCCGGATCGTGACGACGGATGGCATCGACGATGGCGATATGCTGTTGATAGCTGACGGTATTATGCTGCAACAGCTCTTTCTCTGGCACCTTCGGTCGGGCGGCGATCAGCCAGTCCAGAAGCGCAACGTGGATAGCCATAAAGATCGGGTTGCCGGGAATTTCCGCCAGCACGCGGTGGAAATCAACGTCTGAGCGAATGAACAGGGTGTTGTCATCCAGCGTCTGGCTATTCAGCTCCAGCGCTTTCGTGAGTAGCGCAATCTGTTCATCACTGGCGTTTTCCGCCGCGTAACGCACCAGGCTCGATTCAAAAAACAGGCGTAGCTGTTCAAAATGCGCAATGCCGCCGGGGTGGGCAAGAAAATCTTTCGCCATCCCGGAGAGTTCACCAATGATGGTATCGGCTGATGGCCGGGAGACGCGAGCACGTTCACCGTTGTTAATCTGCACCAGACCTTTGCGTTTCAGGGCAGCCAGCGCTTCTCTGACCGAGGGGCGACCTACGTTGAAGAAAGTCATCAGCTCACGCTCGGAAGGCAGCTGCTCTCCTTCAGCAAACTCGCGCCGACGGATCATTTGCTCCAGCTCTTCTTCCACCATCTCAGACAGTTTTTTGCGCGCCAACGGGCGACGGCGCAGGCTGCGGCCAATGGTGTCGGAAGCGTTGTCGGCTGAAGGATCAAATGCGTTCATAGGCCCATAGCGTTGATAAGTGACGGCTTTCTTTATCTTATCACAGGAATTTTTAACTGGGTAAACGGGAAGCCGATAACAAAACAGGCCCCGCGGGGCCTGTCAGCAATTACTTCACGACCCGCAGCGACGGGCGACCACCGCGCGGTGGCGGCGGAGTGTCGTCAGGATCGTGATCGTGATCCGGCTTATCACCGTCAATCACCGACATTACGGTCTCGTTCTCTTCAGAGACATCGCCGTCGTCGTTAAGGCTGGGTACTTCTTCGTCGTAGGCTGCTTCTGGCTCAAACATAGTGCCAGCGCCGTTCTCACGTGCGTAAATGGCCAGCACTGCCGCCAGCGGAACAGAAACCTGACGCGGAACGCCGCCGAAGCGCGCATTAAAGCGAACGTCGTCATTAGTCAGTTCCAGGTTCCCCACCGCACGCGGCGCGATGTTCAGGACAATCTGACCGTCACGAGCGTACTCCATCGGCACATGAACCCCTGGCAGCGTGACATCCACCACCAGATGCGGCGTCAGCTGGTTATCCAGCAGCCACTCATAAAAGGCTCGCAGCAGATAAGGACGGCGTGGAGACAGTTGTGAGACATCCATTCAGTTAGCCTCGACCAAGACGCATTTCACGCTCGGCTTCAGTTAAGGAAGCGAGGAAAGAGTCACGCTCGAAGACACGAGTCATGTAGGCTTTCAGCTCTTTCGCACCCGCGCCCACGATTTCGATGCCAAGTACCGGCAAACGCCACAGCAGCGGCGCCAGGTAGCAATCCACCAGGCTGAACTCGTCGCTCAGGAAGTAAGGTTTCTGAGTGAAGACCGGCGCAATTGCCTGAAGTTCTTCACGCAGCTGCTTACGTGCAGCATCCGCCTGAGCAGCAGAACCGGTCGTGATGACGTTCATCAGCGTGTACCAGTCTTTCTCGATACGATGCATATAAAGACGGCTTTCACCACGCGCAACCGGATATACCGGCATCAGCGGCGGATGAGGGAAACGCTCGTCCAGATATTCCATAATGATGCGGGATTCCCACAGGGTGAGCTCACGATCCACCAGCGTCGGTACGCTTTGATTCGGGTTGAGGTCAATCAGATCCTGAGGTGGGTTGTCCTTCTCCACGTGTTCTATCTCAAAACTAACACCCTTCTCAGCCAGCACAATGCGGACCTGATGGCTATAGATGTCAGTAGGACCAGAAAACAGCGTCATTACCGAACGTTTGTTGGCAGCGACAGCCATGAAAACCTCCAGGTATATTCAGAATTTTTACTGCTACCGGCCACACGGTGACCAGCCAGATAAAAGGCCCCATTCGCAAGGAATACACTTTTTGTTCCATAAGAAACCAAAAAATGAACAATCCCCGGCATTTGGGCAGAAAATTGGATGATAGTTTACCAGATTTTAACGACGATGTGGTGAGGGGATTCTGGAAATGCTGAAAAAGACCAGGAATTCAGCGCAGCATGGTGAGAAACACGCGTTATGTCCATAAAAAAACCCGCCGAAGCGGGTTTTTTCGCCAATTGTTCTCCTGCAGATGCAGGAAGCAATTAACGCTTGGAGAACTGCGGACGACGACGTGCTTTACGCAGGCCGACTTTCTTACGTTCAACCTGACGAGCATCACGAGTAACGAAGCCAGCTTTACGCAGTTCGCCACGCAGGGACTCGTCGTACTCCATCAGAGCGCGGGTGATACCGTGACGGATCGCACCAGCCTGACCAGAGATACCACCACCTTTAACGGTGATGTACAGATCCAGTTTCTCAACCATGTCGACCAGTTCCAGCGGCTGACGAACTACCATGCGGGCAGTTTCGCGACCGAAGTACTGTTCCAGAGAACGCTGGTTAATAACGATTTTACCGTTGCCCGGTTTGATGAACACACGAGCTGCGGAACTTTTGCGGCGACCAGTGCCGTAGTATTGATTTTCAGCCATTGCCTATAATCCCGATTAGATGTCAAGAACTTGCGGTTGCTGTGCCGCGTGGTTGTGCTCGTTGCCCGCGTAAACTTTCAGTTTACGGTACATAGCACGACCCAGCGGGCCTTTTGGCAGCATGCCTTTAACCGCGATTTCAATCACACGCTCAGGACGGCGGGCAATCATCTCTTCAAAGGTCGCTTCTTTGATACCACCGATGTGGCCAGTGTGGTGGTAGTACATTTTGTCTTCGCGCTTGTTGCCGGTTACAGCAACTTTTTCTGCGTTCAGAACGATGATGTAGTCACCAGTATCAACGTGCGGAGTGAATTCCGCTTTGTGCTTACCGCGCAGGCGACGAGCCAGTTCGGTAGCCAGACGGCCCAGAGTTTTACCGGTCGCGTCAACAACATACCAGTCGCGTTGTACGGTTTCTGGTTTAGCTGTAAAAGTTTTCATTAAAAGCTTACCCAAGTAATAAGTTACACGTTGGTGAACACCCAAACGTTTTAGTCAGTTGAGGCTCACACGACAAAGTCCGGCAAACCTACCCCTTCGAATAGCAAATGCCAGCACATAGAAAGTTTTGGGAAAAAACCTTCTCGTAACGTGGGGTCGCAAGATTATAGAGAAGTCGAGGTCAAAGATCGACCCCTTTATATGCTTTGCCGCGGGTTTTTCGGGGTTTGGGGGTGTGCGGCCTGACGCCTTCCCCCCCAACCCTTCTCCCACGGGGAGAAGAGGCATTTATGGCATATGCGATTTCTTAAGATACTCTTCGCTCTGCATCTCCTGCAGACGCGACAAGCAGCGCTGAAATTCAAACTTCAGACGCTCGCCCTGATAAATCTCATATAAAGGCACGGCAGCGCTTACCACCAGCTTGACGTGGCGCTCGTAGAACTCATCCACCAGCGCGATAAAGCGGCGGGCTTCGCTCTCCATCAGGCGGGTCAGCACCGGTACATCAAACATCAACACGGTGTGGAACAGGCGCGAGAGCGCAATGTAGTCGTGCTGGCTGCGGGCATCCACGCACAGCGTGGTAAATGACACCGCCAGCGTCTGGTTCTCTACGCCCATGGTCTGCAGCGCACGATGGTTTATTTCAAGCTCCGGCGCGTGCTCACGCGGCGCACCGGCCAGCGCCAGCCACAGCGCATCCATCTGCTGCATGGTTTCCGTGTTAAGCGGCGACAGCCACAGATGAGCCTGGGTCAGCGTGCGCAGTCGGTAATCCACCCCGGCATCAACGTTCATGATGTCACAGTGCTCTTTAATCGCCTCAATTGCCGGTAAGAAGCGCGCACGCTGCAGGCCATTACGATACAGACCGTCAGGCGCAATATTTGACGTTGCCACAAGCGTAATGCCGCGGGCAAACAGCGCCTTCATCAACCCGCCGAGCAGCATGGCGTCGGTAATGTCGGAAACAAAAAACTCGTCAAAGCACAGAACGTCAGTTTCGGCCTTGAAACGGTCGGCGATGATCTCCAGCGGGTCGCTGTGTCCTTGCAGCTGCGTCAGCTCTTCATGCACGCGCAGCATGAAGCGGTGGAAATGCAGACGCTGCTTACGCGCTCCTGGCAGGCTCTGATAGAAAAGATCCATAAGCCAGGTCTTGCCACGCCCCACACCGCCCCACATGTAAAGACCTCGTACCGGCGTCCGGGCCGTTGCCGTCTCTTTCTTACCCCACAGCTTCCCGAATTTTGCTTTCAGCCCACCGCCTGTGGGGGGAGCCTCTTTGCTGATGGTCAGCTCCTGCCAGATAACGTCGAGCCGGCTCACGGCCTCGCGCTGGACATCGTCCGCCTGGTGGGTGCCCTCGTTGAGTGCCTGGATATATCGCGATGTTGGGGTAAGGCTTTGCATAAGTTATTGTTATTCCCTGAAAAGCAACTTGCAGTCGTTCACAGTTGTCGAAAAAAAAGCCGTTCTACACTACGTGATGATACGCCAGGATTCCACTTCTAAGGAAATAGCGGTTATAGTGGCACTATCGGGCGCGGGCAAGGAGTCGCCTCTCGGCCAACACCCTACGGAACAACAAAACAACGGGAGAAGTTCATGACCTGGGAATATGGGCTAATTGGGTTAGTCGTCGGCCTCATTATCGGCGCCGTCGCCATGCGTTTTGGCAACCGCAAATTACGTCAACAACAGGCCCTGCAGTACGAACTGGAAAAAAACAAAGCAGAGCTCGAAGATTATCGTGAAGAGTTAGTCAGCCATTTTGCCCGCAGCGCGGAGCTGCTTGATAACATGGCGCACGATTATCGTCAGCTGTACCAGCACATGGCGAAAAGCTCCAGCAGCCTGCTGCCGGAAATGACCGCGGAAACCAATCCGTTCCGCAATCGTCTGGCCGAGTCCGAAGCGGGCAACGACCAGGCCCCGGTGCAGATGCCGCGCGACTACTCCGATGGCGCGTCTGGCCTGCTGCGCGGTGGTGCAAAACGCGATTAATCGCACATCCGCTAAAATTTATTTACGGGCGCGCCTTCTGCGCCCGTCTCTTCTTCCTCACCCCAGCTATTATTTAATCGTTACCCGCATTGTTACCCGGTTAAAATTTCAATAACATCATACTGTTTTTGGGAATTTTACTTACCCATCAGGTTACGAGAGCCAGCATCAATGAAGAAATCTACTTTGCTGTTGAGTGCGTTAGCGTTAAGCGTTGGTTTATCTCTCTCTGCGTCTATGCCTGCGGTAGCCTCGCTGCCAACACAGGTGCCAGGCCAGGGGGCGCTGCCGAGCCTTGCGCCGATGCTGGAAAAAGTCCTGCCTGCCGTGGTGAGCGTTCAGGTAGAAGGTACGGCGGTGCAGAGCCAGCAGGTTCCTGACGAGCTGAAAAAATTCTTTGGCGACCAGGGACCCGACGAGCAGGCACAGCCGTTTGAAGGCCTGGGCTCTGGCGTCATCATCGACGCCGCGAAAGGCTACGTGCTGACCAACAACCACGTGGTGAGCCAGGCGCAAAAAATCAGCGTCCAGCTCAACGACGGCCGCGAATTCGACGCCAAACTGATCGGCAGCGATGAACAAAGCGACATCGCGCTGCTGCAGTTGCAAAACGCCAGCCACCTCACGCAAATCGCCATTGCCGACTCCGACAAGCTCCGGGTCGGTGATTTCGTGGTGGCCGTAGGTAACCCCTTCGGCCTTGGCCAGACGGCCACCTCGGGCATCGTCTCCGCACTGGGGCGCAGTGGGCTGAACCTCGAAGGGCTGGAGAACTTTATTCAGACCGACGCCTCCATCAACCGCGGTAACTCCGGCGGCGCCCTGCTCAACCTGAACGGCGAACTGATTGGTATTAACACCGCCATTCTGGCACCTGCGGGCGGTAGCGTCGGCATCGGCTTTGCTATCCCCAGCAACATGGCCCGCACGCTTTCGCAACAGCTTATCCAGTTTGGCGAAATCAAACGTGGGCTGCTTGGGATTAAAGGCACCGAGATGAGCGCCGACATCGCCAAAGCCTTTAAGCTGGATGTGCAGCGCGGCGCGTTTGTCAGCGAAGTCTTGCCAAACTCCGGTTCGGCAAAAGCGGGGATTAAGTCGGGCGACGTGATTGTTAGCCTGAACGATAAACCACTCAGCAGCTTTGCCGAGCTGCGTTCGCGTATCGCAACGACAGCGCCGGGCACCAAAGTGAAGCTCGGTCTGCTACGCGACGGCAAACCGCTTACCGTTGAAGTGACGCTGGATAAAAGCACCTCTTCGACCGCCAGTGCAGAACTTATCGCCCCGGCACTTCAGGGCGCCGCTCTCAGCGATGGGCAAATGAAGGATGGCACTAAAGGTGTCTCTATCGACAGCGTCGAGAAGGGCAGCGCCGCCGCGCAGATTGGTTTGCATAAAGATGACATCATCATCGGCATTAACCGTGAACGCATCCATTCTATCGCTGAATTACGCAAAGTGATGGAAGCCAAGCCGTCCGTCATCGCCTTGAATGTGGTGCGCGGCAATGAAAGCATTTATCTGCTTTTGCGTTAAACGCCCCACTCCGGGCAGCGCCGACGTGTGCTGCCCGGATAACTCGTGCTATGCTTCGGCTGTTTACTCACCAGTGATATCGGCATTATGCTCGCAAAGCTCATACGTTCGACTGCAATTGGATTGATTGTTGGCGGCATTTTGCTCGCCGCGCTTCCCTCGTTACGCCAGTTTGGCGCCACAACTTCGGCAACCTTCGACAGTGGCGACGAATCTCCTGTCAGCTATAACTCTGCGGTACGACGTGCGGCACCCGCCGTGGTTAACGTCTATACCCGCGGGCTGAACAGCACCGGCCAAAATAAGCTGGAGCTACGCACCCTCGGTTCCGGCGTGATTATGGACGAACGTGGCTACATTATTACCAACAAGCACGTGATAAGTGACGCAGACCAGATTATCGTCGCCCTGCAGGATGGCAGGGTGTTCGAAGCCCTGGTGGTCGGCTCCGATAGCCTGACGGATCTTGCGGTACTCAAAATTAACGCCAACGGCGGCCTGCCGGTGATCCCGATTAACCCGAAGCGCGTACCGCACATCGGTGATGTTGTGCTGGCCATCGGCAACCCCTTTAACCTGGGGCAAACGACGACACAGGGGATAATCAGCGCGACCGGTCGTATCGGCCTCAACCCAAGCGGTCGACAGAATTTCCTGCAAACAGATGCCTCTATCAACCACGGCAACTCGGGGGGCGCACTGGTGAACTCCCTGGGTGAGCTGATGGGTATTAACACGCTCTCCTTTGATAAGAGTAACGACGGCGAAACTCCGGAGGGCATTGGTTTTGCGCTTCCGGTTCAGCTGGCGACCAAAATCATGGATAAGCTTATCCGTGACGGCCGCGTCATTCGTGGTTATATCGGCATTGGTGGGCGCGAAATCGCACCGATGCACGCCCAGGCTGGCGGCGGTATCGACCAGATTCAGGGGATTGTCGTCAACGAAGTTTCCCCTGGTGGCCCGGCAGCGCTTGCCGGCATTCAGGTGAACGACGTTATCCTGACGGTGAATAACAAACCGGCTATCTCTGCCCTGGAGACCATGGACCAGGTGGCAGAGATCCGCCCCGGTTCGGTTATCCCGGTGGTAGTGATGCGTGAAGATAAGAAGATAACCATCGAAGTTACCGTTCAGGAATACCCCGTCACCAACTGACGGGCATAAAAAAACCGGAGCCAATGGCTCCGGTTTTGACATCTGACGCCGGTTACTTGTTAACGAACTCTTCGCCAAGCGTAATGTCTTTCTTCAGCGTATCCAGCATGCCTTCCATCGCCTGCTGTTCAAATGCGCTCAGCGCACCGATAGCCTTATGCTCTTCGATACCGTTTTTACCCAGCAGCAGTGGCTGAGAGAAGAAGCGCGCGTGCTGGCCGTTACCTTCAACATAAGCGCATTCCACCACGCCTTTCTCACCCTGCAGGGCACGAACCAGCGACAGGCCGAAACGCGCTGCAGCCTGACCCATAGACAGGGTTGCAGAACCGCCACCCGCCTTCGCTTCCACCACTTCGGTGCCCGCGTTCTGGATACGTTTGGTCAGGTCAGCCACTTCCTTCTCAGAGAAGCTCACGCCCGGGATCTGCGACAGCAGCGGCAGAATGGTCACGCCAGAGTGACCACCGATAACCGGGACTTCAATCTCGGTCGGCTGCTTGCCTTTCAGCTCTGCAACAAAGGTGTTAGAGCGGATGATGTCCAGCGTGGTCACGCCAAACAGTTTGTTTTTGTCATAAACGCCGGCTTTTTTCAGCACTTCTGCGGCAATCGCCACCGTCGTATTTACCGGGTTAGTGATGATACCGATGCAAGCTTTCGGGCAGGTTTTAGCAATCTGCTGCACCAGGTTTTTGACAATCCCAGCGTTAACGTTAAACAGGTCAGAGCGATCCATACCTGGCTTACGTGCAACACCTGCGGAGATCAGCACGACGTCAGCACCAACCAGTGCCGGAGTCGCGTCTTCACCGCAGAAACCTTTAATTTTCACATCAGTTGGGATATGGCTAAGATCGACTGCCACGCCTGGGGTAACCGGCGCAATATCATACAGGGAGAGTTCTGAGCCTGAAGGCAGTTGGGTCTTAAGTAGTAGGGCAAGCGCCTGGCCAATACCGCCAGCTGCGCCGAGGACTGCGACTTTCATCCTTAAACTCCTTATTATGGTTAATGTAATCTACCGTCCATTGCGGTGACCTTAATTTAGCATGCAAATGATGGCAATAAGATCGCGTCAGGAATGCGGGGTTTGTAGAGTTTCAATAATCTTTTAACACTCGAATCTCCCGAAAACCGCCTGGAGGTTGACTGCTGGTTACAATACACCCTGCCAGACCCGCAAAACAACATCATTTTCATAACATTTGATTTACTTTTGCCCTTATTTTCGTCCCGTGACACAGGCATGTTTCTTAATAACGAAATTTGATAAAATCATCCCCTTTCATAACATTATTTCAGCCTTTTTCATGGCAGATAGTTTGCATAAAAATTCATTCATATGCATAATAATGTTGTTTTTCCACCATAATATGGGTGACTTATGCGAAGCTCGGCCAAGCAAGAAGAGTTAATTAAAGCGTTTAAATCGCTGCTCAAAGAAGAAAAGTTTAGTTCTCAGGGGGAGATTGTTCAGGCTCTGCAGGAAGAAGGCTTCGAAAATATCAATCAGTCCAAAGTCTCTCGCATGTTGACGAAGTTTGGCGCCGTGCGCACGCGCAATGCCAAAATGGAGATGGTGTACTGCCTTCCGGCTGAACTGGGCGTTCCGACTACCTCCAGCCCGCTGAAGAACCTGGTACTGGATATCGATTACAACGACGCCGTTGTTGTTATCCATACCAGCCCTGGCGCTGCGCAGCTCATCGCACGCCTGCTGGACTCACTGGGTAAAGCAGAGGGCATTCTCGGTAGCATTGCCGGTGATGACACTATCTTCACCACCCCAGCCCGTGATTTCTCAGTGAAAGATCTCTACGAAGCCATTCTGGTGCTGTTCGAACAAGAGCTCTGATTCCCCTACCCTCTGGCTGCCGGTCAGAGGGTAAATCTGCCTTACCGCAACCAAAACGCAACATTCTCCTGCCGTTACTTTAACAAATAGTGCGTTTCTCCACCCCGAATCATTCACATGGCGAATACTTTCGCACGAAATGCTAACTCATCATATCCATTTGTTTTATTTGAATATTTCAATAAAACACACACTCTCACAAGGCCTTTTCGCCTATTTTTTAAACAAGTTATTGCCAGTGCAACAATTAGCAGGGTATTAATTTTTTCCGTTACGAGTGTATACTTAATTTTGTGATGAGGGTCACGAAAAACATTGACCCCAGTAAAAGATTCGACGAGGTATTGAAAATGAATATGAAGAATAAAGTTGCCATGATCGGCATCCTGTCATCCCTCTCTTTCGCCACTTTCGCTGCGGACTCTATCAACAGCGAACAGGCTCAGAACCGTCAGTCCATCGGCACCATTTCTGTAGGTGCAGTTAACTCTTCTCCGATGGATATGCGTGAAATGCTGAACCAGAAAGCCCAGGAGCAAGGTGCGACCGCATATCGCGTGATTGAAGCACGCAGCGGCGACCACTGGCATGCCACGGCAGAGCTGTACAAATAAGTTTTAACGACACCAGACCCTGTAAATGACTACGGCACCAGGCATAAAAAAAGCAGTAGAAACCTTCTCGCCGTGGAAATGAGACCCTATTGAGGAGTAAAGATTATGAAACGCACACTGATTATCGCATCTCTTGGTTTAGCTTCTGTTCTGTCATTCGGCGCCAACGCGGCAGCTCATCAGATCAGCGCTGAACAGGCACAAAATCTGCAATCCATGGGCACTATCTCCGTTTCCCAGGTAGGTAGCGCACCGATGGATATGCGTCAGGAACTGGCAGCGAAAGCGGAAAAAGAGGGTGCCACATCCTACCGCATTATTGAAGCCCGCTCCGGTGACACCTGGCACGCAACGGCTGAGCTGTACAAATAAACCCTCGTCGTCTTTTACCCGACGACTTGCCCCCGCCCCGGCGGGGGCTTTTTTATAGCTGTACGTTAAAGCGAAGCTGTCCTCCCAGCTCCTCTTCCGCCTCATCAAACAGCAGAATCAGTGCGCCAAAACGTCGACGCTGAGTCTCGCTAATATGGATGAATTCAATATCCATCGGCAGCGGTAACGCATTGAGGGTCACCACATCCCAGAGCGAATCCAGATCGCTGACCTGCTCACGATCGAGTGAGAACGTCTGGCAAAACTGCCGGTAGAAATCATCCATGCTTTCGATTTCATCAAAATCAAAGGTATAGACTTTCATTCTGCTGCCCCATTCCTGCCCTATAAACCGCCCAGATGCAGAGTTTTCACTTCAAGGAACTCTTCCAGCCCCAGAACAGAGCCTTCACGCCCAAGCCCGGATTCTTTCACTCCCCCAAATGGCCCAAGCTCCGTTGAGACCGCACACTCGTTGATGCCGATCATGCCACTTTCGAGGGCTTCCGAGACGCGAAACACGCGCTGTAAGTTCTGAGTATAGAAGTAAGCCGCCAGACCATAGGGTGTATCATTAGCACGCTGAATGACTTCTTCCTCACTACTGAAGCGGAAACAGGCCGCCAGTGGGCCAAACGTCTCCTCCTGCGCCAGCAACATGTCATCATGGCATTCACCCAGCACCGTTGGCTGCCAGAAGCAACCGCCCAGCGCGTGCGCTTTACCGCCTGCCAGCACCTTAGCGCCTTTAGCAACCGCATCATTAATATGTTCCTGAACTTTCTTCACCGCCGAAGGTTCAATCAACGGGCCGACGATAACCCCTTCTTCAGCGCCATTACCCACCTTGAGTGCACTGACCGCCTCTGCAAGCTTGCGGGTGAACGCATCGTACACGCGATCGTGAATGAAGAAGCGGTTAACGCTGACGCACACCTGGCCTGCGTTGCGGAATTTATTGGCAACGGCGCCTTTTACCGCGGCGTCGATATCCGCATCGTCAAAGACGATGTAAGGTGCGTTGCCACCAAGCTCCATCGAGACCTTTTTCATGGTCTCCGCTGCATTACGCATCAACGTCTTACCCACCGATGTAGAGCCGGTAAAGGAGATTTTCCGCACCTCGTGGCTTGCCATAATGGCATCGCTTATCTCCTGGGTATTCCCCGCGACCGCGTTAAGTACCCCGTCCGGCACCCCGGCTTTTTTGGCCAGCACCAGCAGCGCAAAGGCGCAGAGCGGCGTGTTATTTGCAGGTTTGATGATCCCGGTACAGCCCGCCGCCAGCGCCGGACCTAGCTTGCGGGTCAGCATCGCCATCGGGAAGTTCCACGGCGTAATCGCCGCGACGACGCCAATCGGTTCACGGGTGGCGAGAATGCGTGAGCCTGGTTTCACAGGGGGAATAATTTCACCGTTAGCACGTTTGCCCTGCTCGGCAAACCACTGAATAAAACTTGCGGCATACTCCACCTCACCTTCAGCTTCTTTTAGCGGTTTTCCCTGTTCGGTGGTCATTAACCGGGCGAGCCAGGCTTTGTTTTCAACGATCAGTTGATACCATTTATTGAGAATTTCTGAGCGCACTTTCGCCGGGGTTGCACGCCAGCCGGGAAAGGCTTTGTGGGCGGCAGCAATGGCGGCTTCGGCTTCTTTCTTACCCGCCTTCGCCACTTTGGCGATAACGTCACCAGTCGCCGGGTTTACTACATCGAACGTGGTCTCAAGGGGTTTCCAGATGCCGTTAACCAGATACCCGGTCTGAAACAGTTCGTTATCCTGCAGTGCCTGAATGGTCATTTGTCCTCCTGATGGGTGGTGTCCTGCACAACCGGTAAGTATAGCCATAAAAAAACCGACGCTTTTGGCGTCGGTTCTCAGGTTTTTAGCTATCCGTGAGCGCGTTCTGGTACTTATTCAGCATCCCCACGAGCCGTTTCACCGGTTCGGTTACCTGCGGCGGGGCATCCCAGGTTCGTAGTTTTTCCTGATAGACATCCAGCTCTTCCAGTAATTGCGTAAAGTAAAGACGGCGCTTCACATCACTGCTGGCGGCAATCACCTGATCCGCCGTCCGGCGCAGTTGACGATGGAACAGCGACAGGTCGTCATTCACCGGTACGGGCGCATCGCGCAGGCGCTGGTGAGCAATGATAAGCGTCAGCGCCAGACGGAATTTCGCGAGATCGCCAGGAAACTTGTTCAGCAGCAGAAACAGCTGCTGGTACAGCGCGGGCAGGTGATTCTCTTTGCGCCGTACTGTGTTAGTGGTCATTGCCGATACCGCCGCTGACACAAACTGGTTCAGCAACACGCGCCCGGTACGCGTCTGCGAGTTATCACGCACCAGCGAGATGACCATCAGCGCCAGGAAGCACCCCACCAGCTGACCCAGCGCACTATCGAGGAACTGGCTGAAATGAAAGGTCATCGGGTTATCCAGCACCAGAATGTTGATGGTACTGGCGAGCGCCCCCAGCGAGCCAAGGCGTCTTTTCTGTACCTCAATGCCAATAAAGAACGCCAGCACCGCGAGGCTCAGGCACAGTAGCAGCATACTTTGTTGGGTTGAGGGAATGATGATAAGGAAGAACAGCGCCCCAAGCGGCAGCGCCGCCAGCGTGCCGTACAGAAAATCAATCGCCACCATGCGCGGGTTCGGCAGACGCATGGCAAGCGATGTCACCACCGCAATCATCACCATCGCCCCGCTGCCGGAAGTCCAGCCGGTCCACAACCAGAACAGCGTACCCAGCACGCAGGAGAGAGTGGTACGCCAGAAGTTAACCATGGCGTGATGGCGCTCTGCGGATTCGGCGCGCACAACAACTTCGCCCTGCAGGATCTCCTCTTCCCGGGCGCTGATTTTGGTGTTGCTCACCACCCCACGTTTGAGCAGCTGATATCGCGTTGCGGCACCAACCCAGCTATAAATCGTAACCGGCGTATCGTGCTGCCCGGTCCAGGCGAGGATCCGCCGCATCCGTTTCAGCTGGCGGTTAGCCTCCTGCGGCGTATCGACCGGCTCTTCAAACATTTCACGCCAGCTATCGGTAATCAGCTCCGGGCGGGTATTCTGGATCAAATAGGTTTCGCAGGCCTGGGTAATCAAGGTCAGTGAAAGCGTGTTCAGCGCTTTAAGGCGACGATTGGCTTTCGCCCAACGCGACGATTCGATATGCAGGTTGCTGCGCATCCCTTCCAGCGCCTGGGTGCGACGAACCAGCGCGCTCCAGGCTTTATCAACCTCTTCGCCATCACCGTGACGAATACACAGCTGCATCAGCTGATACTGTGCTACCAGCAGCGCATCGAGCTCCCGGTCAATCTCCTGTTTGATGGATCGCGGCGAAAACAGCAGATCGGCGGCGATCGCACAGACGATACCAATCACAATCTCGCTGCAGCGCTCTACGGCGAACTGCGGCGTCAGCAGGGGGTTGGGTTGAATAGTGATAATGATGATGAGTGCGGTATACCCGGCAAGCCCCCAGGCGTAGGAGTTTTCCACGCGGACCAGCGAAGAGATCCAGGTACAAAAGCCTGCCCACACGCAGCACACCAGTACCATCAGCAACGGCGCACGGATCATCAGAATAATAATGGTCAGCGCCGCAATACAGCCGATAAAGGTCCCGATAATTCGCAACATTCCGCGATAGCGAATGGCCCCGGAGTAGGGTTCACCACCGGCGGCAAACGCCGGTCCTGCCGCGACGATTGCGGCGGTCAGCACCGCCCAGCGCGGGGTTTCCAGCTCAAAATGAAAACCCACAAACAGCGCCAGCACGACGGCGCAGGCAAGCTTCAGCGCAAAGCGAATATGCTGGTTGGCAATGCTGAAAATACCCATCGCGATTAACCAAACTCACGCAGGCGCAGCGCCATCTTCTGGAAGAAGGTCATCTCACGCGCGTCGCGGTCTTTCGGCCCGGTAATAACCACCGTTGCGGTGGTACCGGCAGGCCATAGATTCCCACGCTGCTCATCAAGGTGAATACGCACCGGTACGCGTTGAGCAAGACGCACCCACTCAAGGTTAGAATCAACGGTTGCCATCCCTTTCACATCGTTACTGCTACTGGCGTTAGTGACACCTGCAGCCACGCTGTCGACGCTACCGCGGATCACCACTGAACTGCCGAGCGGGGTGATTTCGGCCCGGTAGCCCGGTCGCACACCCTCAAGTTTGGTCTCTTCCATGTAAGCCATCACGTAGAATGAGCCCTCTTTTACCAACGCCACCGCCGCAGAGCCACGGGTGATAAATTCGCCGGTATAGACGTTGAGGTTGGTTATCCAGCCGTCGGATGGCGCACGAATGGTGGTACGCTCGAGATCCAGACGCGCCAGGTCACGCGAAGCCTGGGCTTTCGCCAGCTGATGCTGAACGGTTTGCAGAACGTTATTCGCCTGGTCAATCTCTTCACGCGACATGGCCTGAACACCGAGCTGATTACGACGACCCGCTTCGCGACGCTTCTCGTTTGCCAGCACCTGGTAATAGGCCACGTCGGCTTCGGCTTCTTCAAGCGCTTTCTGGTAACGGGGTTGGTCGATAACAAACAGCACCTGGTTTTTCTTAACCAGTTGGTTATCCTTGACGTTAACCTCGGTAATGAGACCGGCGACATCCGGGGCAATAGCGACAACGTCAGCGCTGAAGCGCGCATCGCGCGTCCACGGCGATTCCGTGTAGTAAACCCAGGCGCGAAAAATGGCGATGAATGCCAGGATAACCAGTATCAGGGTGATGGCTGTACGGGAGATTTTTCTTGTTAGTGTTTTCACAGCGACCTCAAACGAACAAGCGCGATATCAGATAAAAAAGACAGCAGTACAGCGCAGTATTAAACAGCGCAGGGTGCCAGACAAAATCATAGATCCCGGTCGGGATCAGCACCCGTCGCACCAGCCAGAAGATGGCCAGCGACAACAGCAACTCAAAGAAGATCGGCGGAAACGACAAGCCGAAAATCACGATGACGGGAAACAGACTCATGTTGACCTTGATTAGCGAGAATGCGGGAGCAGGTTAGCGGGTGTTTTTCTTATCCAGCTAACAGTATATTAACGTAACAGTGATCCCCTTATCTATAATATGTGATCTAAATCACTTTTAAGCCAGAGTGAATAATGGAACGACTAAAACGCATGACGGTGTTCGCCAAAGTGGTCGAGTTTGGCTCCTTCACCGCGGCGGCACGACAACTCCAGATGAGCGTTTCTTCTATCAGCCAGACCGTGTCAAAACTGGAAGATGAGCTGCAGGTCAAGCTGCTCAACCGTAGCACCCGCAGCATTGGCCTCACCGAAGCCGGAAAAATTTACTATCAGGGCTGCCGCCGCATGCTGCATGAAGTGCAGGATGTGCACGAACAGCTCTACTCATTTAATAACACCCCGATCGGCACGCTGCGCATTGGTTGTTCTTCCACCATGGCGCAAAATGTCCTCGCCAATATCACCGCCGAGATGCTGAAAGAGTATCCAGGGCTCACGGTGAATCTGGTCACCGGGATCCCGGCACCGGATCTTATCGCCGATGGTCTGGATCTGGTTATCCGCGTGGGCGCACTGCAGGATTCCAGCCTGTTCTCCCGCCGGCTGGGCTCGATGCCGATGGTGCTATGTGCGGCAAAAAGTTATCTGCAGCAGGCCGGAATACCGGAGAAACCCGCCGATCTCGCCAATCACTCCTGGCTTGAGTATAGCGTGCGCCCGCACAACGACTTTGAGTTGATAGCGCCGGAAGGAATAACCACCCGCCTGAGCCCTCACGGGCGTTTCGTCACAAACGATCCGATGACCATTAGCCGCTGGCTGGTGGCGGGGGTCGGGATCGCCCTCGTGCCGCTGATGTGGGTGATCAATGAAATCAATCAGGGGATCCTCGAGATCCTGCTGCCGCGCTACCAGTCGGATCCGCGGCCGGTCTACGCGCTGTATACCGAAAAAGACAAACTGCCGCTGAAGGTACAGGTCTGCATCAACGCCATGACCGAATATTTTGTTGAGGTGGGTGAGCGCTACAAAGGAATGTCGGGGCGCGGAGAGTTACAGTAGTGCGCCATCAGGGGGCGTAATCGCCTTGTGCGTCGGAGATAAGCTGAGTAACGTCGCCGATGTTACCGATCATCACCTCTCCGGCGCGGTTGAATTTGCTTTTATCGATGAGCAGCAGCGACTGCTGTGCTCTTCGCAGCAGCAGTGACTTAAAATCAGCGTTGTAAACGTTGGATTCCCACAGCACGCCCTGGGCGTCGACCCCCTCGCAGGAAAAAACAAACAGATCGATCTCCAGCGACTTCACCTGTGAAAGCAGCGCCGGGTTAACATAGCAGCCGTACTTTCGCTCAAGCTTGCCACCGGAGCTGATAAGCGTTATCCGCTCACGCTTACTTAACTCATGGCAAATCGGGTGGCTATTGGTAAACACGGTGAGATTAACGTCCGGCAATTGGCGCGCCAGATACCAGCAGGTGGAGCTGGCATCCAGCGCAATCACCATACCTTCGTCTATCCACGACAGCGCTTCACGAGCGATATCAGCTTTATGCGCATAGTGGCTTTTCAGGCGGATGTGAAACGGATCGCCGCTGTCCTGGCTGTCGCGGCGAATAGTTTTGGCCCGCCCGTAGCTGCGCAGGATCTTACCCCGCTCCTGCAGCTCGCTCAGATCCCGGCGAATCGTTTCCTTACTGACGTCCAACCGCGCGGCGAGATCCTCCGTCGTCAGGCTCTCATGCTGGACTAATAACTCGATAATAGCCTGCTGGCGCGCCAGTTTCATTCCGTCTCTCCCGTCTCACGTTATCGCCTGCCCGTCGTGGCTTCGCAGAGATTACGGCGTAACTCCTTTCTTTAACAGGATATTGCCGTACTTCGCGCACTCACCTGTGATTACGATCGCAAAGGCACGCTGCGCGCGCTCATAGAACGCAAAGCGGTCGATGCGCAGGATCTCCGGGCAGGGCTGCTCCCCTGCCAGCGCATCCCGATAGCGGGCTTCAACGGTGGGATCGAGCGTGTCGCCCTCGACCGCCGCCATCATGACCAGCGGCGGCGCATAGGCATCGAGTTCGAAAAGCGGGATCACTGCCGCCAGCAGGCTGCTCACCGCCAGCCCATCGGCACGAATCACCTGCGGCCCCAGGCTATGGGCCGGGAAATGCGCATCGGCGAAGATAATCTCATCACCGTGCCCCATCTCCGCCAGCACCTTTAACAGCGTGGGCGAAATCAGCGGCGATATGGTTTTTAACATGTCACTCTCCTTGCACATTAGTTCCGGTATACCAGTTCAGGTAGGGCCACTGGCGATGTTTCCGGGTAGTAATAACGATACTGGTAACACACCTGATCACGCGCCTGTTCCGGCGAGCGGAATTCCCCAACGCCGAACCAGGCAAACATTGCCGCCCCCGAGACCGTTGTTTCGGCATCATCCAGCACCTTAACGGGGATCCCGAGCACATCGGCTTTCATCTGGTTCCACAGCGTATTGCGTGAACCGCCGCCCACCAGCAACAGCTCTCTGGCACGAAAACCGCCTACCGTTTCCAGGGTTTGTAAGTCACGGTGCAGACGCTCGGTCAGCCCTTCCAGCGCGGCGCGGTACATCTCGCCTCGGGTGGTGTTGAGCGTAACGCCCTGCCAGCCAGCGCCGGCATCTGAGAGCAGATCGCACTGCATGCGCAGCCCGCTATTGCTCGTGGTGGCGCGTCTGGCTTCATCAATTACCGTCTGCCACGGCGTTTCTCGTCCCCACAGTAAATCGCGCACCCACTCCAGTACGCCGGACGCCAGCCACTGCATCCCTGGGTTGAATATTCCCTTCTGGCTGTCCAGCTCGCAGGTTGACCCCGGGATACGGCTCAACAATGCCGTGTCAGTCTGGCTGCTGCGTGCCATTAAAATTTCCCAGGTCCCCGAAGAGAGCACGGGTTCATCCTGGCCAGCACCTGCGCCAAACAGGGCAAACTGGGTATCGTGCCCGGCAGAAATCACTGGGATCCCCTGCGGCAACCCCAGGCGCAGCGCCATTGCTGACTGCAATTCACCGATAACCTCTCCGGCTTCCACCAGGCGTGGAAAAAGACGGCGTGGAATACCGGTCGCAGAGAGAATATGTTCACTGAAATCTCGCCGGTGGATATCCAGCATCTGGCTGGTCCCCGCCATGGTCATATCGGTGGTCATCTCGCCGGTCAGGCGATGGTTGATGAGCGAGGAAATAAAAAGCCAGCTGTGCGCCCGCTCCAGCAACTGCGGGTGATTTTCGCAAAGCCATACCAGTTTATATAAGGTATTGAAACTGAACGCTCCCACGCCGGAAATCTGTTGCAGCATCTGTGGTGACAGATAGCGGGCAATGCTCTCCATCACCGCCGCCGTGCGTGGGCACTTCCAGCTGATAACCGGATAAAGCAGTTCACCGTGCGCATCCACCAGCGCCCCATCAACGCCAAAAGTGGTCACCGTCATGGCACGAATATGGCAATCCGCGAGCTCGCTCGACAGCGAATGGCAGCACTCGCTAAAGCGCTGAAGGATGTCCGTCAGCGACCACTGATGCCAGTGCGCGTGCTCCGCCGCGGGTTCGCTGGCGTTGGCGGTCGTCGCCCGCGCCACGATCCGCCCCTGGCGATCGACCGCAATCGCACGAACGTTGGTCGCACCGCAGTCCAGCACCAGAATAACGTCTTGTTTCATCGTCACTCCTTGAAAGACAACGCCCCCCACCCGCAATGGTGAGGGGCACGGCGATTAACGTTTGTAGAGCGGACCGTAGTTCTGGCAGGCGCGATAATCTTGCCCTTCGCTGTCCATACCGTGTGCCGCCCAGGAAGAAGGCCGGTAAATAGCCGACTCCTCAACGTTATGCATACAGACCGGAATACGCAGCATAGATGCCAGGGTGATAAAGTCGGCACCAACGTGACCGACGGTCAGCACGCCGTGGTTTGCCCCCCAGTTCGCCATCACCGAATAAACATCGCTGAACGGCCCTTTGCCGGTCAGTCGCGGTGCAAACCATGTAGTTGGCCAACTGGAGTCGGTACGCTTATTGAGGATATCGTGCACGTCGTCCGGCAGTTCCACGCTCCAGCCTTCGGCGATCTGCAGCACCGGTCCGATTCCCTTGATGATATTCACCCGGGTCATGGTAAACGGCACACCGCCTTCGGTCAGGAACTGTGAAGAGAAACCGCCGCCGCGGAAATACTCATGAATGGCCGGACACCACTCGGTTGCCGCGAGGCAGGCATCGGCCTCCTGCTGGCTGATATCCCAGTGCGGTTTCATGGTTGGCTGGCTTTCAGTATCACGCTGCTTGCAGGTGCCATCGAGCGCCGCCGAGCCCGAGTTGATCAGGTGAATAATGCCGTGGGCTGCATGACCGGTAAGGGCTTTACCAGTGACGCGCTGCACCGCTTCCGGCGACCAGTAAGTTCGCACGTCAGCAAACACCTGCGCCGTGCCGGTGAGCTGATGGCCAAACAGCATCGCTACACCGTTCAGGCTGTCGTTTTCCGTCGCAACCACCAGCGGTTCACGAATACCGTTCCAGTCGAACGAGCTGTTGAGCAGCGCTTCGGCGGTATCACCGTTAGGGTATTGATCGGTCCAGTGACGCTGGCCCTGGAAACCGGCGGCTATGGCGTTGTAGCCAAGCGACTCCTCAACGCGCCCGATATCGGCAAGCTTCGCATTACCCTGCATCATGTCGCGAATGCACATCGCCATCAGCAGGCTTTCACGCAGCACCTCCCGGCTCTGCGCCTCATTGCGCTGATACTGTTTGGCGTTTTTATCTTTGCCATAACGGAAGTGTTGGTCCGCCCACGCCAGCGCCAGTTCAAGCTCGGCTTCATCGTAAATGTTGTGATCGATACGGCGGCGCAGTTCGGTCATATCGACGGCCTGTACCTTCATTCCAAGCCATGACTCAAAGAAGTTATGATCGACAATCGAGCCCGCAATCCCCATCGACACACCGCCAACGGAGAGGTAGCTTTTGCCCTTCATGGTGGCAACCGCCAGCCCGGCGCGAGCGAAGCGCAGCAGCTTTTCTTCCACATCGGCCGGAACCGAGGTGTCGCCCGCATCCTGCACGTCGTGCCCATAGATGGAGAATGCCGGGATCCCTTTCTGACTGTGCGCCGCCAGCGCCGCAGCGAGATACACAGCACCCGGGCGTTCGGTACCGTTAAAACCCCAGATAGCCTTCGGACGCAGCGGATCCATGTCGATAGTCTCGCTGCCGTAGCACCAGCACGGGGTCACGGTGATGGTGAGCCCTACCTGGTGGCGGCTAAACCTCTCCTCACAGGCAGCAGCTTCCGCCATACCGGCAATACACCCATCGGCAATGACGCATTCAACCGGTGCGCCACACGGGTGGCGAAGCTTTTCACTGAGCAGCGCGGCGGTGGTCTTCGCCATGTTCATGGTCTGCTCTTCCAGCGATTCACGAACGCCCATCCGGCGGCCATCAATCACTGGGCGGATACCTATCTTCGGTAAACTTTGCTTTTTCATTCTGGAACCCTCAAATATGCGTTGTCTGGATTGCCGGTTGCGAACGGAAACGGGCAAAAATGAAGATGATGGCGAAGCACAGGGCAGGAACCAGCTCCGCCATCGGGATGTTGCCAGCAGCATCGCTGACGAAGCCCATGACCGGGGTCACGATGCCGCCGCCGATAATGGTCATGACGATAAAAGACGAGCCATACTTCGTATCCTGGCCAAGGTTTTTAATCCCCAGCGAGAAGATGGTCGGGTACTGAATGGACATGAATGCACTGCACAACGTCAGCGCCAGCAGGCCCGCATGGCCGCCGCTGAACGCAGAGAACAGGCACAGCAGCATGGCGATAAACGCGTAGATAGCCAGCACCTTGTGCGGGGCGAAGCGGCGAATCAGCCAGGTACCGCTGAAACGCCCGATAAAGAAGCACACCATCGTGCCGGTCAGATAGTTGGCGGCAAAGCCCGGCGTCATGCCCGGGATCTCTTCGATGGCATAGCGGATCAGGTAGCTCCAGCAGGCGGTTTGCGCCCCGACGTAACAGAACTGCGCCAGCACCGCCCAACGCCAGTGACGCAGATGCATCAGACGACGAAGTGAGATCAGAAACGACCCCTGCTGCGAGCCATCGTGACTGTCGCTGCTGATGCTCGGGAAGCGGGTGAAAAGGATAAATAGCGCCACTATCAGCACCACCGCCACGATAATCATGTAGGGCGTTTGCACTGCCAGCACCAGGCTGTGCTTATAGGCGCTGAGCGCTTCCGGTGCCATGCTGTCCAGCACCTCTTGCGACTGGTGTGGGACGTTCGAAAGGATCAGGCTTTGACCAAATACCACTGCGATAATGGCGCCAAAAGAGTTGAAGGTTTGCGCCAGATTCAGACGGAAGTGCCCACCCTCTTCCGGGCCTAATACCGTCACAAACGGGTTAGCCGCCGTTTCAAGGCACCCCAGTCCGGCGGCAATAATAAATAAGCCAATCAGAAACAGGGTATAATTCATCACTTCGGCGGCAGGCCAGAATAACGCTGCCCCAATGGCGTATAAACCTAACCCTGTCAATATCCCGGCTTTATAACTGAGTTTTTTCATTAATATTCCGGCTGGAATTGGCACCACGAAATAGCCGAAATAAAAAGCTGACTGAATCAAGCCAGCCTGAAAATTAGTTAACGTAAATGCCTGCTGAAATTGCGGAAGAAGAATATCATTTAGATTATTAGCAACCGCCCACAGAAAAAAGAGTGAACAGAGTAAAGCAAAAGGTACGACATAACTCCTGTTTTTCTCACCGGCGGCTACCCGGTAGTTTTGCGATTGTACTGATATGTTGCCCATAGCATCCTCGTCAGGTCAGAAGCGTTCAACGGCCTACAGTGGAAGGGTGAGATCAGACGCAGCAGCATGCCTGCTAAGTGAACTCTGGGCTTCATTCTCAAATAAAAAGATGCCGTTAATATGAGCCCAGTCACACTTAACGTTTTCTCTGTGATATTCTGTGATTACAATCACTTTAATTTATAAAAAGGCATGACCGTTTTAGAAGAAATTGATTAAAACCCACCATAAGGATGCCCGATTCATTTATTAATTCATCAAACGGTCAATCTCATTAGTTTTAATTAAAAATGACCGTTTATAAAAAAGCACTCGACAACGGACATTTTTATTTTCGAACCGCGCACGAATAACCATCCTCATCCCCAAAGAATATTGACTGCCATCACAGAATAACGCGCCGGGATTTCCCATCAGTAACTTCACGTTGAAGATGAACGTAATTATCTGCGTTTCGAAAGAGAGGATTAGTATGGAAAGATCACAACTGGCGCGGCAGGTGATCGATACCTGTCTGGAAATGACCCGTCTGGGACTGAACCAGGGAACAGCGGGCAACGTCAGCGTTCGTTATGGCAATGGTCTGCTGATAACCCCTACCGGGATCCCGTATGAAAAGCTGACGGAATCACACATCGTCTATATTGATGCCGACGGCAAGCATGAAGAGGGGAAACTCCCTTCAAGCGAGTGGCGCTTCCATATGGCGGCTTATCAGGCGCGCCCTGATGCCAATGCGGTAGTCCATAATCATGCGGTACACTGTACGGCAGTATCGATCCTCAATCGTCCAATCCCGGCGATCCACTACATGATCGCCGCCGCCGGTGGTAATTCCATTCCCTGTGCACCTTACGCCACTTTCGGTACGCGAGAGCTCTCGGAACATGTCGCTGTCGCGCTACAAAATCGTAAAGCCACCCTGCTGCAGCATCACGGGCTGATTGCCTGTGAAGTGAATCTGGAGAAAGCGCTATGGCTGGCGCATGAAGTGGAGGTGCTGGCGCAGCTGTACCTGAGCACGCTGGCGATCGTCGATCCGGTGCCGGTGCTGAGCGATGAGGCCATCGCGATTGTGCTGGAGAAATTTAAAACCTATGGGCTGCGGATTGAAGAGTAGAAAAAAGGCGGCTGATGCCGCCTCTTTTTATTTCAGGTTACGCCGTACCGCCGACGGTGAGGTTATCAACCTTGAGCGTAGGTTGACCGACACCTACCGGCAGGCTTTGCCCCTCTTTACCGCAGACGCCGACGCCTTTGTCGAGCATCAGATCGTTGCCGACCATCGAGATCTGCTGCATCGCTTCGATCCCGGAACCAATCAGCGTCGCCCCTTTCACCGGACGAGTCACTTTACCTTTTTCGATCAGGTACGCTTCCGAGGTGGAGAAAACAAACTTGCCGGAAGTAATGTCTACCTGGCCGCCGCCAAAGTTCGGTGCGAAGATCCCGTAATCTACTGATTCGATAATTTCCTGCGGCGTCGATTTACCTGCCAGCATATAGGTGTTGGTCATACGCGGCATCGGCAGATGCGCATAGGACTCGCGACGGCCGTTACCGGTAGGTGCAACCCCCATCAGACGCGCGTTAAGTTTGTCCTGCATATAGCCTTTGAGGATCCCGTTTTCGATCAGCACATTGTACTGACCCGGAGTGCCTTCATCGTCGATAGAGACCGAACCACGGCGATCGCTCATAGTGCCATCATCAACTACGGTGCAAAGCTCAGAAGCAACCAGTTGCCCCATCTGACCGCTGAAGACCGAAGTTCCACGACGGTTGAAGTCGCCTTCCAGACCATGACCAACCGCCTCATGCAGCAGTACGCCCGGCCAGCCAGCGCCCAGTACCACCGGGAAGGTCCCCGCCGGTGCCGCTTCGGCACTGAGGTTGACCAGCGCCATGCGCACGGCTTCACGCGCCCAGGCGTCTGCACGCACTTCGCCATCTTCGTCGGCGAGGAAATAGTCATAGCCAAAACGTCCGCCGCCGCCGCTGGCACCGCGCTCGCGTTTGCCTTCGTCTTCTACCAGCACGCTCACAGAAAGACGTACCAGCGGGCGAACATCCGCCGCCAGGGTACCATCAGTTGCCGCGACAAGAATGAGTTCATAAACGCCGCTCAGGCTGGCAGAGACTTCCTGCACTCGCTTATCGGTGGCACGGGCCACTTTGTCGACCCGACGTAAAATATCGAGCTTCTCTTCACGGCTCATGCTCTGCAGCGGATCGATAGAGGTATACAGCGCCTGGTGCTCAACCGCTCCCAGGGTTTTCACTTTGCCATCGCCGTTATCACGAACGATAGTGCGTGCCGCCCGGGCACTGTTTTCCAGCGCCGTCAGGCTAATCTGGTCGGCGTAAGCAAAACCGGTTTTCTCACCGCTCACTGCGCGCACGCCAACGCCCTGATCGATATTGTAAGAACCATCTTTAATGATGCTGTCTTCTAAAACCCAGGACTCGTGATAGCTCGACTGAAAGTAGAGATCGCCATAGTCGAGACGGCGCTCGGTCAGTTGACCAAGAATGGCAAAAAGATCCTGATGGCTCAGGCCATTTGCCGACAATAAATGTTCACTTACCAGGTTCAGACTCATCGTTTTGCTACTCTTTAATCGGTGTATCTTATGAGAGTGAGGCAATTCAGCGCCTCCGTCAAATCATTGCGCTTTATCGCTGCGCGCCTGGCGCAGCACCTCATTAATCTGCGGCTGGTCAATCGGTCCTTTGATGCGATAGCGCAGGATAGAGACCTTATTCCACAGCGGGCCAAGCACCTTGCTGGCGGCAAAGACCGCCGCACCGACAATCGGGTTCACCACGAACGCCGCCGCGACGCCGACGGTCGCAGAGATTTCTGGCGCCACCACGGCTTGCATATCCAGCTCACGGCGTACCAGATCTACTGAGCCTTTCATCGCAATATCCGCTTCCAGGCCATCGACCAGCGTGTCATCGGTATGCAGCACCCCGTCTTTAATCCACGCGGTACTACGGATGGAGTCGTAGTAGAAGCCTTCACTGAAGGTATCGCTGAAGTCAAAACGCAGCTTACGCAGCAGTGCATCGACGCTCAGCAGACGCAGCAGCTGCCCGGCATGACCGGTGCTGAGATCGGTAAACTCCCCTTTGCCCAGCCGGGTTTTCAGGATCCCATTGAGGGAAGCCACATCTGGTTTCCACGGCTCTGCCCGCCAGTGTAAATCGTAATCCGAGGTCAATGACGAGCCGCGTACCGGTGTGGCAACGCCGAAGAAGCTGGTGGCAACGTCGAGTTTTTCGGCACGGACTTTACCTTTCAGCGACGTCCGCTGACCGGTCGGGCTATTGACCCAGACGCCCTCTGCGGTCACCCGACCAACGCCGGTATCAAGCAGCCCGCCGGTCAGGCTCAGCGTATCTCCGGTAATAGCGAAGTCACCGTCGATACGGCCATATTTTTGCCCCCACAGCCAGCATTCGGCACAGCGGAGCTGCAGATCTGGCCAGCCGCGGAAACTAATACGTTCATTACCGGAAAGAATGCCGTCATTGCTCTTCGGAGAAGACTTGTCCGCGCTCGGGTTGTAGTAAAGATAGCGAATCGCTGCCTGCCACGGTGCCTTGTTACGCATCGTCAGACTTGCGTTGATTTCACGCCCCTGAGCCTCAACTCTTGAACCGTCCGCCGTCGGCTGGGACACCACGCTCAGGTTATTCCACTGTTGTCCGGCAAAGGTCAGCGACGGCGTGCGAAGCGTGACACGCTCCGGGAAGCTGGCGGCGCTGCTGACGTTATCTGCCGCCCCTTGCTGGAACAGTGCCAGCCACTGCGCGCCGTCCATCGGCGGCAGGTTAAGCTCAACGCCTGGCTGCTCTGGCAGAGGGGGGACACTGCGGCTGTCGGAGGTCCAGATAGCGCGGTCAAGGGTGAGCTTTTTCCCGAGCAGCCAGCGGCTGTTGACGTGATTAGCTGCACCAAATTTACCGTTCAGATTAAAGCTATCCATCCCGCCTTCGACGTTAATTTTCACCGGCAGGGGCATCCCGGCGGGCTTATCCACCGGAGAAGGTAAGTGACTGCTTACATTCTTCAGGTCACCGGTAATGTCTACCGTGTAGGTAGTACTGCCTTTATACGGAATGGCGATACCGACCTTACCTTCCCACCGGACGCTGCCGCTCAGCGCATCGTTCACCGCTTTCGGCAGAACTCCGGTCTTCGTCGGCTGCCAGTTGGCGTCCATTCCGACATTCACCTGATAAGCCTTTGGCCCTTCCTCAGTGGAGAAATTCAGTTTCAGCGGCTGATTAAACCAGTTGGCGGTCAGGGTATCACTCTGCAGATTCCCGTTCACAAAGCTGAACTTACCGCTGAGATTTTTTAACGTGCTATCCAGCGGCTTGATATACAGGCTGTTATCTTTGAGCTGCACGTCCCCTTTGGCCGTCACCAGCTTGCCGTCCAGCGGGATATTGAGGTTCAGGTGCGCATTAACCGCACCGTCAATCTGCAGTTCATCAAGCGTCGCGCCAAGAGAAGTATCCAGCGGCGTATCCTGGAAGTACGGGCCCACTTCCTTACCCGGCCCCTGAATATCCGCATCGATCAGCAGTTTTTCTTTCGCGTAATCCGGGATATCTGCGGTAAGGTTTTTCGCCGTCACGCCGCCAAGCTGCACGCTGTCGGCTTTCATGAACAACCCGTCGTTAACGAAGTTGAGGTTGATGTCGAGGTTGGTCAGCGCCGGCCAGTCCGGCTGGAAGGCGAAGGTTGCATTGCGCAGCGGCACCCATACCTGGAACTGCCCTTCGTTATGCTTATACGGGAAGAGATGCGGGTTGCCGCCGTATACCAGCGTTGCATTGTCCGACTCCCCGCCCTGAATGGCACCGCTGAGATAATCCACCAGCGCTTTACCCATCAGGTTTTCCGGGAAGTAACGCCATGCCTGGCCACCGTCGTGAGTGCTGATCCCGGCCAGGATCCCAAGCCAGGGTTCATCTCCTTCCGGCTGCAGATAGCGGAAACCGCCGCGGGCGCGAACGCCCGTCGCGGTGACATCAATATCGCGCCCGTCCAGCATGAATCCCTTTTCATTCTTCACCCAATTCAGGCGGGCGACGCCTTTTTGGATCTCCAGCGGAGCGCGAAAGACCGTTTCATACGGCATTTTCGCATCTTCCATCGCCACGGATAATGCGCCGTTTTCAACGCTACCCTCGATGTGTCCGGAGAAATGCTCCGCCCCCGGCAACAGCTTCCACTGTTTCCAGGCAAGATTGCTCCAGCTCGCTTTAAAACGCGTTTGTTCGGTTTGTTGTAACGGGATATCCACCGCCAGCGCATCGATGTTGCCGGTTGGCTGCGCGGTATGCCAGATTTCGCCAAGCGACGGCGACAGCTTCTCAGCAATGGGTAATAAGCCGGTCAGGCCGCTGAGGGAAAGATGAGTGGCGCGCAGGCGCAGCTCATCGCTGCGAACATGATTTGCACCGCCGACTTCTTCAGCCGGAACCCAGGCCAGCGCCAGAGCGCCTTTCGGCCAGCGCTTACCATCGACAGAAATGCGGGTATCCGGAACCTTCAGTTCCCAGCCCTGGGCTACCCGGTTGAGGTGGGCGGTCAGGTTATCCACATCGAGCTGATGCATCTGCTGGGTGCCTTTCCAGCTGGCCCCGCCTTTCTTCAACCACAAATCGCCGCTGTCGACTTCGCCTTTATCGAGCGTCATCCAGCCTTCCAGGCTGAACTGCGCCGTCTGCAGCGCGATGTTGTCTTCCATCCAGCGACCAAGCCACGGCTTCACGTCGATATCGTCCGCCTGCAGCCAGACGCGGCCTTTATTCAGAATGCCATTTTCATCGCGCAGATCCATGCGCACCTTCATCACCCCGTGCTGGCCGGTAAGGCTTGAGAGGCTCAGTTCCCCTTCCGCCCGGTGACGGTTTTTACCGTTAAGCCAGGTAAGCTGCGGAACGGCAAGCTCGGCCCGCTGACCGGAGAGCGTCAGGAAACTCAGGTGGCTGTCGCGAAGGGTGAAGTGGTCGAACTGGCGCAAAAACAGATCGCTGATGCGGTCAGTTTCAATGCCTTCGCCGCTGTCGTTGCTCTGCAGCGGAGTGTTGGTATGAATGTTGAGCTGCCAGAAGGTGAGATCGCGGAACTGCCAGCGCATGTGCAGCAGGCTTTGCCACACGTCCAGCGCCAGAGTGACACGCTTAACGGAGAGTTCGCCCCCATCTTTCAGTCCGGCAGTAATATCGCGGACGTCGAGCGTGGGGCCATAGTTTTGCCAGCTGGCGCTCATCTGCGACGCCGAGACTGGAATGCCGGTGGAGGCGGTGATTTTTTGCAGGATCTGCGGGCGCCACGAATCGAGCTGCGGCAAGGCGAGGCGCAGGCCACTCACCAACAGCGCAACGATGACAATCAATGTTGCCACGGTGAGCAGCAAAATCCCCGGCAGTCGCCTCACACCTCTCTCCTTGCGTTACGCGTCATCCCTACATCATGACCACATCAAACTGCTCCTGATTATAGAGCGGTTCGATTTGCACTTTGACCTGCTTGCCGACGAAGATTTCTACTTCCGCAAGCGCGTGGGACTCTTCCCCTTTCAGGGCTTCAGCAACCGCCGGTGATGCGTACACCAGGAAGCGGTCGGAATCATAGGCATGATGAACACGTACAATTTCACGCATGATTTCGTAGCAGACCGTTTCCACGGTTTTTACCGTGCCACGACCATGGCAGGTTGGACACTCGTTACACAGCACATGTTCCACGCTTTCACGCGTTCTTTTACGCGTCATTTCCACCAGCCCCAGCTGGGAGAAACCGTTAATGCTGGTTTTCACGCGGTCTTTGCTGAGCGCCTGCTCCAGGGAGTGAAGCACCCGGCGACGGTGATCCTCGTTACTCATATCGATAAAGTCGATGATGATAATGCCGCCGAGATTGCGCAGGCGCAGCTGACGAGCAATGGCCTGGGTCGCTTCGATGTTAGTGTTAAAAATCGTATCATCGAGGTTGCGATGACCGACAAACGCCCCGGTGTTGATGTCCACGGTGGTCATCGCTTCGGTTTGGTCGATAATCAGGTAACCACCTGATTTCAGTTCAACTTTACGTTCGAGTGCGCGCTGGATCTCGTTCTCCACATCAAAGAGATCGAAGATCGGCTGACGGCCGCTGTAGTGTTCCAGTTTGCTGGTCATTTCCGGAATATACTCAGCGGTAAACTCCAGCAGGGCGTCAAACGTCAGGCGGGAGTCAACGCGAATACGGTCGAGCTGTGCATCGGCAAAGTCGCGTAATACGCGCTGCGCCAGCGCCAGTTCGCCATACAGCTGATAGCGGCTCTGGTTGCGTTTTTTACGCTCCATCACTTTCGTCCAGACACGCTTCAGATAGGCGGCATCCGAGGCCAGATCGACCTCCGGCACCCCTTCTGCGGCAGTACGGATGATGAATCCACCCTGTTCGTCGCAGTAGTCGGTGACGATCTTTTTCAGCCGCTCGCGCTCCGCTTCGCTTTCGATGCGCTGTGAAACCCCAACGTGTGCCGCTCCCGGCATGAACACCAGATAGCGCGAAGGCAGAGTGATGTCGGTGGTCAGACGGGCGCCTTTGGTACCCAGCGGATCTTTCACCACCTGTACCATCAGATCCTGCCCCTGGCGCACCAGCTCAGAGATGTCGCGGACGGTGAACTGTTTTTGTTCTTCCCCGGCCACGCACTCGGTGTGCGGCATGATGTCAGAGGCGTGTAAGAACGCCGCCTTATCGAGACCAATATCTACAAAAGCCGCCTGCATACCAGGCAGGACACGACTGACACGACCTTTGTAGATATTGCCTACTATTCCGCGCCGCGCTTCACGCTCAATATGGATTTCCTGAAGAATACCGCCGTCGATGTACGCCACCCGCGTTTCCGATGGCGTCACGTTTACTAATAATTCAGCCGTCATGTTTGTCCCTTCTTTCACGCAACGAGTTAAAGTTACTCAGCAACTCATACGTCTCCACTAGTGGTAAGCCGACCACAGCGTGGTAGCTGCCGTTTATCTTCCTGACAAAACAGCCACCCAGCCCTTGAATACCGTATGCACCTGCTTTATCTAATGGCTCACCGCTGGCCACATAGGCGGCGATGTCCTGTTCTGAGAGCACTCTGAAGGTTACGTCTGTCGTGACCAGGCAATCCAGGGTGTGCTGGCTGTCAGCCAGCGCCACGGCGGTCATCACCTGATGTGTTTTGCCGGACAGCATCCGCAGCATAGCGGCCGCATGTTCGGCATCACGAGGCTTTTCAAGCACTTCACCATTGCGGATAACAATAGTATCGGCACCGAGCACCGGCAAATCCTGGGTCGTCAGCGCGACACCCGCCTGGGCTTTTTCCCGCGCCAGGCGCGACACATACTGTGACGCAGCCTCCTGAGGGCGACGCTTCTCTTCAATTCCCGGGACGACTTTCTCAAACGAGAGGCCGAGTTGGGTGAGTAATTCCTGACGGCGCGGAGAGCCGGAAGCCAGATACAGAGCTTTCATAACAACCTTATTGCACGGCAAATTGCTGGCGCACTTTGCGCATCAGCAGGAAAAGCCACGGCCAGAGCACTCCGTTAACTACACTACTCCAGAACACTTCCGGTCGGAAAGAGACGTTGATCACTAAAAACTCAGCCCAGAAAACGATGATATCCACTGCCAGAGACAGCAGCATCACCACCAGCGCCTGTTGCCAGAGCGCCAGGTTCCGAAACAGCTGATATTTCAGTGCAACCAGGTAAGCCACAATACTCAGGGATAAGGCGCGAACACCCAGCGTCGAACCACTGATGAGATCCAGTATGGCACCCATCACGAAACCTGTGCCAACGTTCACGCGGTGGGGCAGCGCCAGGATCCAGTAAAGCAGGATCAGGAACACCCAGTTTGGCCGGAATACTTTAAGTTCATCCGGCCAGGGCATAACCTGCAGCAACAGCGCGATAAAAAACGAGAGCCAGATGACCCAACGGCCCTGGCTACGGTAATTAGCCACTACAGCCCTCCACGAGAGAGAGGCTGCGGCTGAATGGCCGTCGGCGCCGGTGCCGGAGCGGGTGTCGCGATACCGGTTGCCGGGGCCGGCATCGGTGCCGGTGGTCCAACCGTATCCGGTGGCGGCAGCACCTGCGGCATCATCTGCATCAGACGTTCATTAGCAACGCGATGGACATCTTCCGGCGACATAGGATTCGCACCGTTACGATCGGCACCCCACAACAGCAGCAGGTAACGCAGACGCTGCAAACCAGCGGTCGGACGCGCCTGAATCACGGTATATGCACGTTGGGTATCGAGTTTCACCGAAGAGACAACCGCTACCGGATAGCCTTCCGGGAAGCGACCCCCGAGGCCGGACGTCACCAGTACGTCGCCAACGCGAATGTCGGTATTTGCTGGCAGATGTTCGAGCTGCAGGTCGTCGGTACAGCCGTTACCGGCAGCAATAACGCGGATATCGTTACGCAGAACCTGAATCGGCAGCGCGTGGGTTGCATCGCAAATAAGCAGCACGCGGCTGGTCAGCTTGGCGACGGCCACTACCTGGCCCACAACGCCCTTGTCGCTGATAACCGGTTGACCTTCATAAACGCCGTTGACGCTGCCTTTGTCGATAACCACCTGATCGCTGTAGGGATCGTTGACGGTGGAGATGACCTGAGTCACCATTTTTTGCTCATCCTGGCGCAGCGGGGATCCCAGCAGTTCGCGCAGACGCGCGTTTTCCTGCTTGTATTGCCCCAGCATCAGCAGATCGCTGTTTTTCAGCAGCAGTTCCTGACGTAACGCCCGGTTTTCGAGTTCAAGTTGATCGCGTGAAGCCAACGTCTGGGAAACGCTATCCAGCATTTCACGGGGTCCGTTGGAAATAAAATAGAATGGACTGACGGCGGTATCCATGTACGTTCGAATCTGACTGAACGTACCGAGGCGGCTGTCGGCAATAATGACACCCAGCGCCACCAGCACCGCCAGGATCAGGCGAAACTGCAGCGACGGGCCACGGCTAAAAATTGGCTTCATAGGCTATGCGTATTCTCGTGTCAGTGAAGTCAGGGGAAACGGTCTCGCTTCCCCTGGCCTCAGGCCGACTACTCTTCGCTGAACAAGTCGCCGCCGTGCATGTCGATCATCTCCAGCGCCTTGCCGCCGCCACGGGCTACGCAAGTCAGTGGATCTTCTGCAACTACGACAGGAATACCTGTCTCTTCCATTAACAGGCGGTCGAGGTTACGCAGCAGCGCACCACCACCGGTCAACACCATGCCACGTTCGGAGATGTCGGAAGCCAGTTCCGGCGGGCACTGCTCCAGAGCAACCATCACCGCGCTCACGATGCCGGTCAGCGGCTCCTGCAGCGCTTCGAGGATTTCGTTGGAGTTCAGGGTAAAGCCGCGCGGAACCCCTTCAGCCAGGTTACGGCCACGAACTTCGATCTCACGCACTTCGTCGCCCGGGTAAGCAGAGCCGATTTCGTGCTTGATGCGTTCAGCGGTCGCTTCACCGATCAGGGAGCCGTAGTTACGACGGACATAATTAATGATCGCTTCGTCGAAACGGTCACCGCCGATACGCACGGAAGAGGAGTAAACCACCCCGTTCAGGGAGATGACGGCAACTTCAGTGGTACCACCACCGATATCCACCACCATAGAACCGGTCGCTTCAGAGACTGGCAGACCAGCGCCGATCGCCGCAGCCATCGGTTCTTCAATCAGGAACACTTCACGGGCACCTGCGCCCTGTGCGGATTCACGGATCGCACGACGTTCAACCTGAGTTGCGCCAACCGGTACACACACCAGTACACGCGGGCTCGGACGCATGAAGCTATTGCTGTGCACTTGCTTGATGAAGTGCTGCAGCATTTTCTCAGTCACGAAGAAGTCGGCGATAACGCCGTCTTTCATCGGGCGAATTGCTGCGATGTTGCCAGGCGTACGGCCAAGCATCTGTTTAGCTTCATGACCGACGGCAGCCACGCTTTTGGGTGAACCGGCACGATCCTGACGAATAGCCACAACGGAAGGCTCATTCAGTACGATGCCTTGTCCTTTCACGTAAATCAGGGTATTCGCGGTACCCAGGTCAATGGACAGGTCATTGGAAAACATGCCACGAAATTTTTTCAACATACTAAGGGATAATCCTGAAAGCTGGGGCGGAAAACAAAATCCGCTTACTTTACCAACCACACGCAGCAGCGACAAGGCGCAAAAATCATCTGCTACGGTGAAAATTAGTGCAGTTCGTTTCCTTTGTTACAAATTTGTGCCCGACTCCTTCAGCGCCGATACTCCCGGCGGCGATCCTCGCCTGCATTTGCAACCTGTCAAAGGTCAGTCACTTGCATGTTATGCTGCAATAGTCTGTCAGGTAGTCAAGCACACCCCACAAGCACAGCGCGCGTTATTCTACGTGAAAACACGCCAAACGGCAGGTTAAACAGAGTATCTTTGCGAATATTTTTTCACACTGGTGTCAAGTGGCTGTGAGCCCGCAAAAAAATCGCCCTGACCGCCAGTCACACCGCACTCCGTCAGTACCAGCCACTCGCTTCGGCTGCGTAATCCTGTGGCATAAACCTGCGTTTCGGTCCCCTTACAGGCCTCCACCAGGCTTTGAACCAACAGCTGGTTTTCACTGCGCTTTTCGATATTGCGCACAAGCCCTGGGTGTAGCTTGATAATCTCAACGTTCAGTACCTTGATCCAGTCGGTACTGACCAGCGTCAAACCCGCCTGAATCACAGCGGCGCGTACCCCCAGCGCGTTAATTAAACGCATGACCGGTTGTAAACGGCTGATATGTTGACAAACATCCGCCTCTGCAAGTTCAAAAATAATGCGCTTGCGTTGCGATTTTTCACATTGCATCAACGTATCCCGCAGCCAGCGCTGGAATCGCGGGCGGATCAGCGATTCGACCGTCACCTGTAAAGCCAGATTTTCTTCCGGCCAGAAAGATAAGAACGGCAGCAAACGCGTAATCTGTAGTCTGTCGTACTCTTCTGACAGGCCAAACTGCAAAACCATCGGCATATATTCGGCGGCAATCACCTCTTCATTACCATCGTACAGGCGGCACATCAGCTCGCGATGATGCACATGACCGTTACGCGTCACCGCAGGTTTTTGATAGAAGCGTGGACCTCCGCGGCTTAGCATTTGCTCGATCATCGTACGCCAGCGCACGTTGCCACGCCCCTTCTCCGGCAGCGTGTCGTCGTACACGGCCCAGCTGTTGCTTCCCTGCAGAACGGCATTACGGGTTGCGGCCTCTGCATGCTCCATCACCTGATCTTTGGTCTGCCCGCTGCGCCAGGCGCAAATGCCGATATGCATCATATCTTCGCGATCGCGGATCCGGGTTGGTGGTAGCGCATCAACCGCTTTCAATAACTGGCTCGCAATGCTGTCAGCTTCTTTCAGCGTACGGTGTGGAAGCAGTACGGCGAAGTCGCTGCGGTGATAGCGCGCCAGCAACGCACCGGGGTAACGCAGCATAAAAGTCGAGAGGAGATTAATAATTGTGAAGAGGTACTCTTCGGCGGCAGTTTGCCCCCAGTTATCGCGCAGCAGATCGAAGTCTGGCAGACGAATCATCATCACAATGCCGTGGGAGCCAACCCGCTCCTGGTCTTCCAGCAGCGTCACAAGTTGGTTATCGAAGAACAGTCGATTGTTGAGCCCGGTACGGGTATCCTGCGCGGCGTAGGAACGAATGAGCGTATCCATGCGGCTGCGCTGATCGCTGGCAAACTGGATTTCTGACAGTAATTTATCCAGCGCACTACTGGTGCGTGCAGGCCATTCGTGTACCGACCCTCGCACCTGCGGACCGCGCTCACCATTAAGGATCCTGGCCGAACGCAGATCCAGCAGCTCTTGTCCTGAAAGCTGACGACGCAGCCAACGTACGGCAAAAAAGATAACCATCACCATAAAGGCAATCGCAACGGTGAGCGGCGCCGTAGTCGATAATGAGTGGAAATAGTTCACCATCGGGTCCTGATACACCATACGGATGGTCATTCCAGGATGTTTTACTGACTCAACGTCAATATTGCGAAACTGATAGCTGCTCCCCGCCGGGCGATAGCTGCTGCCGCGTGAATGATTGAAAATCGACTTATGATCAACAATGAAGTCAACGCGGACGATATCAACCGGAACCAGTAGCTCATCAAGCTGGGTATCCAGTTTATCGAAAGAGGTGGTGATCAGACGGTTATCCAGCACGGTGGCAACCGCCTGGACCCTTTTTTGCAGCTTGAGCTGAATACCGTTGTAAAAGCTGAGCGAGCACCCGACCAGCGTGACAAAAATGGCCAGACCGACCAGCAGCGTCACAAAAGCGGAAAATTTCGTCGTTAATCGCATCCCTGTATTAACTCCGTTGATGAATAACCACCTGATCGATACCAGGCCCCAGGGTTAACGCTCCATAATAAGTAAGCACTAACTCGCAAAAAAGAGTACGCATACTACCAGAGCTGGTGGATCTGGCAATTTATTGCGCTACATCGGCATGACGTTTTCGTTAGCGAGTATAGTCTGCAGAAAATTTTTTCCAATCATCGCGCCATCGAGGACAGAAAATGCAGGCATTAATCTTAGAACAGCAGGACGGAAAAACGCTCGCGTCGGTACAGGTTCTGGACGAGCATCAGCTACCGCAGGGTGACGTCAGCGTCGACGTACAGTGGTCGAGCCTGAACTATAAAGATGCGCTGGCCATTACTGGTCTTGGCAAGATTATTCGCAACTTCCCGATGGTGCCGGGGATCGATTTCGCAGGCCGTGTTCACCACAGTGAAGATCCCCGTTTCCATGCCGGTCAGCAGGTGCTGCTCACCGGCTGGGGCGTTGGTGAAAACCACTGGGGCGGACTGTCGCAGCGCGCGCGAGTGAAAGGCGACTGGCTGGTTGCTATGCCGCAGGGACTCGATGCTCGTAAGGCGATGGTCATCGGTACCGCTGGTTTTACCGCCATGCTGTGTGTGATGGCGCTGGAGGATGCCGGCATTCGCCCGGAGGATGGTGAGATTGTCGTGACCGGTGCCAGCGGTGGCGTGGGCAGTACCGCCGTTGCGCTGCTGCATAAGCTTGGCTATCAGGTAGCTGCCGTTTCAGGCCGTGAGAGCACCCATGACTACCTGCGCGCACTCGGCGCCAGCCGCATTCTGAGCCGGGATGAGTTCGCCGAATCTCGTCCGCTGGAAAAACAGCTCTGGGCAGGCGCGGTAGATACCGTCGGCGATAAGGTACTGGCGAAAGTGCTGGCCCAAATGAACTATGGCGGCTGCGTAGCTGCCTGCGGGCTGGCGGGCGGATTCGCGCTACCGACTACCGTCATGCCGTTTATTCTGCGTAACGTGCGTCTGCAGGGCGTGGATTCGGTGATGACCCCTGCGGTACGCCGCGCTGAGGCCTGGGCGCGCCTGGTTCGCGACCTGCCGGAATCGTTCTATACCCAGGCGGCAACCGAAATCAGCCTTGCACAAACGCCTGAATTTGCGAACAAGATAATCAGCAACCAGATTCAGGGGCGCACCCTGGTGAAAGTGGCCTAATCTTCAAATTTTTGTGACATATTCGCGTTAACCGACAGCCTCCGTCATGCTTAGAAAAAAGCCTGACGGAGGAAGTCATGAAAGCCAGAAAATTAACTGAAGCAGACGTTACCGCCGAGTCGGTTTTCAATCTGGAACGTCGCCAGATCTTAAAGATACTTGGCATCAGCGCGACCGCACTCTCTCTTTCAACATCAGCACATGCCTCCCTCCTCAGTTGGTTCAAAGGCAACGATCGCCCGCCTGCGCCCTCTGGAAAACCGCTCGATTTCAGCAAGCCTGCACAATGGCAAAACAACCTGCCGCTCACTCCGGAAGACAAAGTCACCGGCTACAACAACTTCTATGAGTTCGGTCTGGATAAAGCCGATCCCGCCGCCAACGCCGGGTCGCTAAAAACCGATCCCTGGACGTTGACCATTAATGGCGAAGTGGCAAAGCCACTGACCCTGGATCACGATGCACTGACCACCCGCTTCCCGCTCGAAGAGCGTATCTATCGCATGCGCTGCGTCGAGGCCTGGTCGATGGTCGTCCCCTGGATTGGCTTCCCGTTGCATAAACTGTTAGCACTGGTTGAGCCCACCAGCCAGGCGAAGTATGTGGCTTTTAAAACCATCTTCGCCCCGGACCAAATGCCGGGCCAACAGGACCGGTTCATCGGTGGCGGGTTGCAATATCCATATGTTGAGGGCCTGCGTCTCGATGAAGCCATGCACCCCCTCACCATGCTGACCGTTGGTGTCTATGGTAAAGCTCTGCCGCCACAGAATGGCGCGCCAATCCGTTTAACCGTGCCGTGGAAGTATGGATTTAAGGGGATTAAATCTATTGTCAGCATCACGCTGACCCGCGAGCGTCCGCCCACCACCTGGAATCTGGCAGCCTCTAATGAATACGGCTTTTACGCCAACGTGAACCCGCATGTCGATCACCCTCGCTGGTCGCAGGCCACCGAGCGCTTTATTGGTTCCGGCGGAGTGCTGGATGTTAAACGTCAGCCGACGCTGCTGTTTAATGGCTATGCCGATCAGGTTGCTTCTTTATACCGTGGCCTGAATCTGAAGGAGAATTTCTAGTGCGATTGACCGCGAAACAGATAACCTGGCTCAAAGTGGCGCTGCACCTGGCGGCATTTTTGCCCTTTTTATGGCTGTTATGGGCAGGCAGCCACGGTGGTTTTAGCGCCGATCCGGCAAAAGATATCCAGCATTTTACCGGTAGGATGGCTCTGAAATTACTGTTGGCCACCTTGCTGATTTCCCCACTGGCGCGCTACGCTAAACAGCCTCTGCTTATCCGGACGCGCCGGTTACTGGGCCTGTGGTGTTTTGCATGGGCGAGTCTGCATCTCACCAGCTACGCGCTGCTGGAGCTTGGCATTAACAATCTGGCGCTATTAGGTGAAGAAGTCGTGCGTCGTCCGTACCTGACGCTGGGTCTGATTAGCTGGCTTATTCTGTTAGCACTTGCCGTCACTTCAACCCAGGCGATGCAGCGAAAACTGGGGCCCCGTTGGCAGAAATTGCACAACTTCGTCTATCTTGTCGCGATCCTCGCCCCCATCCACTACCTGTGGTCGGTGAAGATCCTGTCGCCGCAGCCAATCATCTATGCGCTGCTCGCTATCGCCCTTCTGGCGTGGCGTTACAAGAAGTTCCGCCAGTGGTTACGCTAGTGCGTTAATCTGTGCAGCTTCCCGCAGATCTCTTATCAGCCGTGAATCTTTTGCCGATTGCGGTTGATAATCTTCCCTGATAAGACCAGTATTTAGCTGCCAATTGCTACGAAATCGTTATAATGTGCGACTTTGGTTTTCCTGACGGGGATTTTACCCCCCTGAAAGGGTGACAAGCGCACATCGAAGGTATATTTTGTTTTTTACCCGAGAATGGCAGGAGATAGCGGCACGATGGCTGATAAATTTCACATTTTGCTTTTAAACGGTCCGAACCTTAATATGCTCGGCACCCGAGAGCCAGAGAAGTACGGATCCCAGACGCTGACCGACATTGTAACGGGTTTGTCAGCAGAAGCGGCATCTCTGAATGTAGAGTTTGATCACCTGCAGTCTAACGCTGAGCACGTACTCATCGACCGAATTCATCAGGCTAAAGACAACGTTGACTATATCCTGATTAATCCGGCCGCGTTTACGCATACCAGCGTGGCCATTCGTGATGCGCTCCTGGCAGTCAGTATCCCGTTTATCGAGATTCATCTGAGCAATGTGCATGCACGCGAACCGTTCCGCCATCACTCATATTTGTCGGATATCGCCTCAGGCGTTATTTGCGGATTAGGCGCTGACGGTTATTCATACGCTTTACAGACGGCGGTAAAACGCCTGTCACAATCACACTAAACAAAGAGTACGGAACCCACTCATGGATATTCGTAAGATTAAAAAACTGATCGAGCTGGTTGAAGAATCAGGTATCTCCGAACTGGAAATTTCTGAAGGCGAAGAGTCTGTACGCATCAGCCGTAGCGCACCGAACGTGGGCTACCCGATGATGCAACAGGCTTATGCTGCACCGATGATGCAGCAGCCAGCACCGGTTGCGGCCGTCGCTCCTGCAGCAGAAGCGCCAGCTGCCGCCGCAGAAATCAGTGGTCACGTCGTACGTTCCCCGATGGTAGGTACTTTCTACCGCACTCCGAGCCCGGACGCGAAAGCGTTTATCGAAGTGGGTCAGAAAGTTAACGCAGGTGACACTCTGTGCATCGTTGAAGCGATGAAAATGATGAACCAGATCGAAGCCGATAAATCTGGCGTGGTGAAAGCGATTCTGGTCGAAAGTGGTCAGCCGGTAGAATTTGACGAGCCGCTGGTCATCATCGAGTAACGAGGCGAACAATGCTGGATAAAATTGTCATCGCTAACCGTGGCGAAATTGCTCTGCGAATTCTTCGTGCCTGTAAAGAACTGGGCATCAAGACTGTCGCGGTGCACTCCACTGCGGATCGCGATTTAAAACACGTACTGCTGGCTGACGAGACCGTATGTATCGGTCCGGCGCCGTCAGTAAAAAGCTATCTGAATATCCCGGCTATCATCAGCGCCGCTGAAATCACCGGCGCGGTGGCAATCCATCCGGGTTATGGCTTCCTGTCTGAAAACGCTAACTTTGCTGAGCAGGTTGAACGTTCTGGCTTTATCTTCATCGGCCCGAAAGCCGACACTATTCGCCTGATGGGTGACAAAGTGTCCGCGATCACCGCGATGAAAAAAGCGGGTGTTCCGACCGTACCGGGCTCTGACGGCCCGCTGGGTGAAGATATGGATGCCAACCGTGCCCATGCGAAACGCATCGGCTATCCGGTTATCATCAAAGCCTCCGGTGGCGGCGGCGGTCGCGGTATGCGCGTTGTGCGCAGCGACGCTGAACTGGCCCAGTCCATCTCCATGACCAAAGCTGAAGCGAAAGCGGCTTTCAACAATGACATGGTATACATGGAAAAATACCTGGAAAATCCTCGTCACATCGAGATCCAGGTACTGGCTGATGGCCAGGGCAATGCTATCTATCTGGCTGAACGTGACTGCTCTATGCAGCGTCGTCACCAGAAAGTGGTTGAAGAAGCACCGGCACCGGGTATTACCCCAGAACTGCGTCGCTATATCGGCGAACGCTGCTCTAAAGCCTGTGTGGATATCGGCTACCGCGGCGCGGGTACTTTCGAGTTCCTGTTCGAAAACGGTGAGTTCTACTTCATTGAAATGAACACCCGTATTCAGGTTGAGCATCCGGTTACCGAAATGATCACCGGCGTTGATCTCATCAAAGAGCAGCTGCGCATTGCCGCAGGCATGCCGCTGTCCATCAAACAGGAAGAAGTTCAGGTTCGCGGTCATGCGGTGGAATGCCGTATCAACGCCGAAGACCCGAATACCTTCCTGCCAAGCCCGGGTAAAATCACGCGTTTCCACGCGCCGGGTGGCTTTGGTGTGCGTTGGGAGTCTCATATTTACGCGGGCTACACCGTTCCGCCGTACTATGACTCAATGATCGGTAAGCTGATTTGCTACGGCGAAACTCGCGATATCGCAATTTCCCGTATGAAGAATGCGCTCCAGGAACTTATCATCGATGGGATTAAAACCAACGTTGACCTGCAGACTCGCATCATGAGCGACGAGAACTTCCAGCATGGTGGCACCAATATCCACTATCTGGAGAAGAAACTCGGACTTCAGGAAAAGTAATCTGCTAACGCAGCAAAAGGCCGGATCTTCCGGCCTTTTTTCTTTTTGGCCCCATGCGGTACAATCGCCGCTTTACTTAACCCTGGGAGCCTTATGGACAAACGTTTTGTTCAGGCACACAAGGAAGCCCGTTGGGCATTGTGGCTGACTCTCCTCTATCTTTTCGCCTGGTTAGTGACTGCTTACTTACCAGGCTCCACGCTGGGATTTACCGGCCTTCCGCATTGGTTTGAAATGGCCTGCCTGCTGATGCCACTGGTATTTATTGTGCTCTGCTGGTTGATGGTGCGCTTTATCTTCCGTGATATCCCTCTGGAGGATAAGCATGCAGACTGAGATTATCGCCGTTCTGATTATCTATCTGATTGTCGTCTTCGGTTTGTCTATCTACGCCATGCGCCAGCGCAGCACAGGAACGTTCCTCAGCGAATACTTCCTCGGCAGCCGTTCTATGGGCGGGTTCGTACTGGCGATGACGCTCACGGCGACCTATATCAGCGCCAGCTCATTCATCGGTGGGCCAGGAGCGGCCTACAAATACGGTCTTGGCTGGGTGCTGCTGGCGATGATTCAGGTACCCACTATCTGGCTCTCGCTCGGTATCCTGGGTAAAAAATTCGCTATTCTCGCGCGGCGCTATAATGCGATAACGCTCAATGACATGCTGCAGGCCCGTTATCAAAGCCGGGCGGTGGTGTGGATTGCCAGCGTTAGTCTGCTGGTGGCGTTTGTCGGGGCGATTGCCGTGCAGTTCATCGGCGGTGCTCGCCTGCTGGAAACCGCGGCCGGCATTAAGTATGAAACCGGGCTGTTGATTTTCGGGGTGACGATTGCGCTGTATACCGCTTTTGGCGGCTTCCGCGCCAGCGTGCTCAACGACACCATGCAGGGCATGGTAATGCTTATCGGAACACTGGTGCTGCTGGTGGGGGTTATCTATGCAGCAGGAGGCCTGCACAACGCCGTGCAGACCCTGGAACAGATTGACCCTAAACTGGTGAGCCCACACGGCGCTGACGACATCCTGACACCGGCGTTCATGACCTCGTTCTGGGTGCTGGTGTGTTTTGGTGTGATTGGTTTACCGCACACGGCCGTACGCTGTATTTCCTACAAAGACAGTAAAGCGGTGCACCGCGGCATTATCATCGGCACTATCGTGGTCGCGCTGTTGATGCTCGGTATGCACCTTGCAGGCGCGCTCGGCCGTGCTGTGCTGCCCAATCTGACCGTGCCGGATCAGGTGATCCCTACGCTTATGGTGCAGGTGTTACCGCCGTGGGCGGCAGGCCTGTTCCTGGCGGCCCCGATGGCGGCTATTATGTCCAACGTTAACGCGCACCTGCTGCAGGCCTCCGCCACTATCGTGAAAGATCTGTGGCTGAGCGCGCGCCCGGCTAAAATACATAATGAGCACCGCCTGAAGCGAATTTCCACCTGGATGACCTTTGTGCTTGGCATTTTGATGATGCTGGCGGCGTGGCGTCCACCGGAGATGATCATCTGGCTGAACCTGCTGGCCTTTGGCGGCCTTGAAGCCGTATTCCTGTGGCCGCTGGTGCTGGGGCTTTACTGGGAACGAGCAAACGCGACAGGGGCGCTCAGCGCGATGATTGTCGGTGGCGTACTGTATGCGGTCCTGGCGACCTTTAAAATCCAGTACCTGGGCTTCCACCCGATTGTGCCCTCGCTGCTATTGAGTTTATTGGCGTTCCTCATCGGTAACCTTTTCGGTCGACCGGTGGCGGAAGCCCCTATTTT
This sequence comes from Yokenella regensburgei ATCC 49455, assembly GCF_000735455.1. Lineage (GTDB taxonomy): Bacteria > Pseudomonadota > Gammaproteobacteria > Enterobacterales > Enterobacteriaceae > Yokenella > Yokenella regensburgei. Next base: position 179,557 of record NZ_JMPS01000044.1, read on the forward strand.
GACTACTGATAAATAAAGAGTTTTGCCATGCCTTGGATCCAAATGAAACTGAACACGACGGGTGCGAACGCAGAAGAGCTGAGCGACGCGCTGATGGAAGCTGGCGCCGTGTCGATTACTTTTCAGGATACCCACGACACGCCGGTATTTGAACCGCTGCCGGGTGAAACCCGCCTGTGGGGCGATACCGACGTTATCGGCCTGTTCGACGCCGAATTTGATATGAAAGAAGTGGTCGCGATCCTTGAGCATCATCCGCTGCTGGGTAGCGGATTTGTGCATAAGATCGAACAGCTTGAAGACAAAGACTGGGAGCGCGAATGGATGGATAACTTCCACCCTATGCGCTTCGGTGAGCGCCTGTGGATCTGCCCGAGCTGGCGCGACGTGCCGGATGTCAACGCCGTTAACGTGATGCTCGATCCGGGCCTGGCGTTCGGGACCGGTACTCACCCGACCACCTCGCTGTGCCTGCAGTGGCTTGATGGGCTCGATCTTGCGGGTAAAACCGTGATCGACTTCGGCTGCGGCTCCGGGATCCTCGCGATCGCCGCGCTGAAGCTGGGTGCGGCTAAAGCGATTGGTATCGATATCGATCCTCAGGCCATTCAGGCGAGCCGTGACAACGCCGAGCGTAATGGCGTGTCTGAACGTCTGGAACTGTACCTGCCAAAAGACCAGCCAGAGGCGATGAAAGCCGACGTGGTGGTCGCCAATATTCTGGCGGGCCCGTTACGTGAATTGGCACCGTTAATCAGCGTGCTGCCGGTTGAGGGCGGTTTACTGGGACTTTCTGGCATCCTGGCAAGTCAGGCCGACAGCGTTTGCGAAGCCTATACCGAACTCTTCACCCTCGACCCGGTGGTGGAGAAAGAGGAGTGGTGCCGGATTACCGGACGCAAGAAGTAATCAATCTTACGCGGCCTGCGGGCCGCGTTTTTGTTTCCAGTAGCCGCCGAATGATTCATAGAAATGCGAGCGAGATCGCATTACGATGCACTTTTTCGTTCACAAAAACAGCGTTTTGTTCGGCAATAATGCCTCTGCGGATAATAAAAAATGAGAAGTTTTACGATTTTATTATAGCGCACGAAATGACCACTTCCGATTAACGCAATGATTAATAAGACTATTTATTTTTCATCGGTTCACAGTCCCACGATTCATTGATCTGCGACAGTGGATTGCTCAAAGTTTGGCCTTTCATCTCGTGCGAAAAATGCGTAATATACGCCGCCTTGCAGTCACAGTATGGTCATTTCTTAACTCATGCGCATCGGACACCTTCAGCTCAGAAATCGCCTGATCGCAGCGCCTATGGCTGGCATTACTGACAGACCATTCAGGACGCTGTGCTATGAGATGGGAGCCGGGTTGACCGTTTCCGAGATGATGTCTTCTAACCCGCAGGTTTGGGAAAGCGACAAGTCCCGTTTACGGATGGTGCACATTGATGAACCAGGCATTCGCACCGTGCAAATTGCCGGTAGCGTACCTGAAGAAATGGCCGAGGCCGCACGTATTAACGTCGAAAGCGGCGCCCAAATTATTGATATCAATATGGGTTGTCCGGCCAAAAAAGTGAATCGCAAGCTTGCAGGTTCAGCCCTCTTGCAGCACCCGGAACTGGTCAAATCGATCCTGACCGCGGTCGTCAATGCAGTGGACGTTCCTGTGACGCTTAAGATTCGCACAGGATGGGCTCCGGAACACCGTAACTGTGAAGAGATTGCCCAACTGGCTGAAGATTGTGGCATTCAGGCTCTGACGATCCACGGACGCACTCGCGCCTGTTTGTTCAACGGAGATGCTGAGTACAACAGTATTCGGGCAGTTAAGCAGAAGGTTTCCATTCCGATTATCGCGAATGGTGACATTACTGACCCGCTTAAAGCCAGAGCTGTACTGGACTATACGGGGGCGGATGCCCTGATGATAGGACGTGCAGCTCAGGGAAGACCCTGGATCTTTCGGGAAATCCAGCATTATCTGGACACTGGGGAGCTGCTACCCCCACTGCCTCTGGCAGAGGTTAAGCGCTTACTTTGCGCGCATGTTCGGGAATTGCATGACTTTTATGGCCACGCAAAAGGGTACCGAATTGCACGCAAACACGTCTCCTGGTATCTCCAGGAGCACGCTCCAAATGACCAGTTTCGGCGCACATTCAACGCCATTGAGGATGCCAGCGAACAGCTGGAGGCGTTGGAGGCATACTTCGAAAATTTTGCGTAATAGAAATAAAGAGCTGACAGAACTATGTTCGAACAACGCGTAAATTCTGACGTACTGACCGTTTCTACCGTTAACTCTCAGGATCAGGTAACTCAAAAGCCCCTGCGTGACTCGGTTAAACAGGCACTGAAGAACTATTTTGCTCAACTGAACGGTCAGGATGTTAATGACCTGTATGAGCTGGTACTGGCTGAAGTAGAACAGCCCCTGTTGGACATGGTGATGCAATACACCCGTGGTAACCAGACCCGCGCTGCCCTGATGATGGGCATCAACCGTGGTACTCTGCGTAAAAAACTGAAAAAATACGGCATGAACTAAGTCTGTTTATGGCGGATAAAAAGGCGCTCTTCGGCATGGGGAAGCGCCTTTTTTATTACCTCTCCTCCACTATCTCCCCCTTTCCTGTCCCTAAATTTCGTGTATATTGCCTGCCATTCTTCCTCATCATTTCAGGGTTTCGAACATGCTGCGCAAATATGGATGGGTCGTTCTTTTTGCTATCTTTATGTTCCTTTTCGATACTCTGATCATGCAGTGGATTGAGCTCATCACCGCCGAGTCCGCGCGCTGTCGCGATATGGATTCCGTCAACCCGCTTAAGCTCGTGAAGTGCTCAACGCTCGAGAACTGACACTGCCTGAAGGCGAGCTGTAGCGACATTTCCCATTGAAAAATCAGGGTCTTAAATCCCTTTGAGACACCTGCTGTCGGTGGTAAGGTCTCAGCCCGCATAGACTATCGCGCTTTCATCGCGTTTCACTGTGAATGAGTTGAAGACATCATGCTCGTTAGCCACTACGACCACATCCTTGTAGCCGTCTCCTTCCTGGTTGCCATCCTGGCGTCTTATACCGCACTGAATATGGCTGGAAGAGTGTCGATAAGCAGCGGCAGAACAGCCTATGTCTGGCTTATTGGTGGCGGTTGCTCGATGGGGGTGGGGATCTGGGCGATGCACTTCATCGGCATGCTGGCGATGGACCTCTCGATGCGTATCAGCTACGACAGCACGTTAACCGCGCTATCGCTGGTCATTGCCATCAGCGCCGCCCTGTTTGCCCTGTGGTTGGTCAGTACAGAGCAACTACGTCTGCGGCGTTTGCTCCCCGGCGCTCTGATTTTAGGTGCCGGTATTTCAGCAATGCACTATACGGGCATGGCTGCGATGGAAGTAGTGCCCCGCATCGTCTGGGACTGGCGCTGGGTAACGCTATCTATCATTATCGCCTTAGTGGCCTCTCTGGCAGCATTATGGTTAACCTTCCGTTTGCGCCATGAAGCGGCACAGGTAGCGTTAATGCGCCTGGGTGCCGCCGTACTAATGGGGATCGCCATCGCCGGGATGCACTATACCGGGATGATGGCGGCTCAGTTTCCACCGCATATGGCGATGCATCACGATGGCGTAAACAGCAGCTGGCTGGCGATTCTGGTCAGCGTCATCACGCTGTTCATCCTTGGCATTACGCTGCTGGTTTCCTTGCTGGATGCACGTCTTCAGGCGCGCACTTCCCTGCTTGCCTCTTCGCTGGCGGAAGCGAATAAAGAGCTCGCCCAGCTGGCGCTGCAGGATACGCTGACTCGCCTGCCGAATCGTATTCTCTTCGAGGACCGGCTCGAGCAGGCTATGAGTAAGGCCGACCGCGAAGGCACGCCGTTTGCGCTGCTGTTTATGGATCTCGACGGTTTTAAGGCGGTCAACGATGCCTTCGGGCATGATGTGGGTGACAAGCTGCTGGTTGCGGTCACCGAGCGCCTGCACCAGCCGCTGAAGGGTCAGTACACGCTGGCTCGCATCGGCGGCGACGAATTTGTGCTGATCGCTGAAATCAGCGCCCCGGATGATGCCGCCTCTCTCGCTAATTCGCTGGTTCATATCATCGATGAACCCTTCAACATTGAGCCCTATGAACTGGTGGTAACGCTGAGCGTCGGCATCGCAATTTATCCCCATGATGGGCATAACGAACGCGAGCTGATGTTCAATGCCGACGCCGCGATGTATCACACTAAGCATACTGGCCGGAACGGATACCATTTTTTCCAGCCATCGATGAACAACCTTGCCCAGCGTCAACTGCAGTTGATGAACGACCTGTGGTTGGCGCAGGAGCGCCAGGAGCTGCATCTGCTGTACCAGCCTAAATTCATCGCGCCAGCAGGCCCGGTCGTGGGCTTTGAGGCGCTGCTACGCTGGCAGCATCCGCGACAGGGTTTACTCACACCAGAAGAGTTTCTGCCATTAGCGGAAAAAACCGGGCTTATCATTCCCATTGGTAATTGGGTTATCGACGAGGCCTGCCGCCAGCTCAAAATCTGGCGCGATCGTGGGCACCTTGACTGGACCATGGCGGTAAACCTGTCAACGCTGCAGTTTGAGCATGAGAATTTAGTCAGCAACGTGATGGGTAGCCTGCATCGCCACAATGTACCACCAGAGATGCTGGTCCTTGAGGTAACAGAAACGACGGCGATGACCAATCCGGAACAAAGTGTCGAAGTTCTCACCCGGCTCACTAATCTCGGCGTTAAGGCGTCAATTGATGACTTCGGTACGGGTTATTCCAGCCTGCTGTATCTCAAGCGCCTGCCCGCATGTGAGTTGAAAATCGACCGGGCATTCGTCAACGAACTCAGTGAAACCGGTGAGGATGCGACAATTGTTTCTGCAATCGTGGCGCTGGCGAAGACGCTCAATCTGAAGGTCGTTGCTGAAGGCGTTGAGACGGAGGCGCAGCAGAAATTCCTGACCCAGCTTGGCTGCAATACCCTGCAAGGCTTCCTGCTTGGCAAACCGGTGCTGCCAGAAGAGATTGCCGATACGCCTCTCCCCCATCGTAAAGAGAACGACTCATGACGCGCTAACAGGCGATTCTGGGGTGCCCGGCCACGTTCAGTGGCTGGACGTTAAGCGTCGCCATGATATTGTCCACCAGCAATGGCGCCTGCTGATAAAGGTTTATTTGCTCGGGATCCATCAACCAGTTTTTAATTATTCCGCTGAAGAACCCCTGAAATATAACCAATACAATATCTATATTTATATCCGGCGAAAGAATCCCACGATGAATACATTCCTGCAACGTGGCGCGAAACTCCTCGCGGCTAAAACATATTTTTTTCCTGATCTCACTTTCTGCAATCATTCCTGGATAGAATTCACATTTATGATACAAAATTTGCATTAATGCCTGCTGCTTTGGCGTTTCTGCAACATAACGTAAGGAAGTAATGAGGCGCTCACGTAGACTCTGTAACGGGTCATTATTTTCTATATGTGTCAGTTGATGTTTAATAATGTCACGCAAAGGGATTTGCTGTTCCCACATCTCATTAAACAACTCCGTTTTACTGGTAAAGTGCCAGTAGATAGCCCCTCGAGTCACCCCGGCTGCATCAGCGATATCTGTTAACGTGGTGCTGGCTACACCGCGCTCGGCAAACTGTTGAATGGCCGCTTCAATCAGGGCCTGACGGGTCTTTAATGCGTCTGCTTTGGTCTTTCTTGCCATAAGAGTTCTCGCTTTCTGGACCGCGGTTGTATGGTGGTCACTTTTATGGTTATCCAGACTATTATTAACGATGCGTGCTAAATTTAATTAGGTAAAAAAGCGCTTTTAAAATAACCAACATCAATATAATCGCGGTATTCATTCACCACGCAAATAATGAAACAACCGAACTGCAGAATAATCATTATTACCGCGTGCTATTTTTGTGTTTGCGTGCCTTTACGCCCTATGAACAAATCACTCTCCCTTACATCCCCCTGTGATTATTTGTAGGATAGCAAACTGCTTTATTTCCTATTTATTTTTTTGATTCGGTTTTCGCCGTTCTCAAACGATCGGTTTAAAAGGAACTGCAATGACGACTCACGCCAGGGTTACTCTTTTATCCAGTTTATTTTTCCCACTTATGTTTTTGACAGGTTGTGATGATTCGGGAAATCAACACGCGCAAGCCCCTGCACCGCAGGTCACCGTATTTACGGTTCAGGCGGCCCCATTACAGGTGACGACCGAACTCCCCGGACGAACATCTGCCTTTCGGGTAGCGGAAGTCCGCCCGCAGGTCAGTGGGATCATCCTGAAGCGCAACTTTATTGAAGGTAGCGATATCGAATCCGGTCAGTCGCTGTATCAGATAGACCCGGCCACCTACCAGGCCGCCTGGGATAGCGCCAAAGGCGACGAGTCGAAAGCCGAAGCGGCCGCTAACATTGCGCACCTGACGGTCAAACGCTACCTGCCTTTGTTGGGTACGCAGTATGTCAGCCGTCAGGATTATGACCAGGCCGTTGCCAACGCGCGCCAGGCAGATGCCAGCGTGCTTGCCGCCAAAGCGGCAGTGGAAAGCGCGCGCATTAATCTTGCCTATACCAAAGTTACCTCACCCATCAGTGGGCGAATTGGCAAATCCAGCGTGACTGAGGGCGCATTGGTGACCAACGGACAGGCAACGGCTTTAGCCACCGTACAACAGCTTGACCCGATTTATGTCGATGTGACGCAATCCAGTAATGACTTCATGCGCCTGAAGCAGGAAAGCCTTCAGCAGGGAAATAATAGCAATAACGTGCAGTTGGTAATGGAAAATGGCCAACCGTACCCACTCAAAGGCTCCCTGCAATTCACCGATGTCACCGTCGATGAAAGCACCGGTTCCATTACCTTGCGCGCCATTTTCCCAAATCCTCAGCACGCCCTTTTACCAGGAATGTTCGTTCGCGCCCGCATTGATGAAGGCACGCAGCCCGAGGCGATTCTGGTGCCGCAGCAGGGGTTGACCCGAACGCCACAGGGTCAGGCTACCGTCATGCTGGTGGATGCTAAAAACCAGGTTGAAACCCGCAATGTCACTGCCCCGCAGGCGATAGGCGACAAATGGCTTATTACTGAAGGCCTGGCATCTGGCGATCGCGTGATTATCAGCGGGCTGCAAAAAGTTCGCCCAGGGGTGACCGTCATGGCAGAGCCTGACGCTGCCGCTCCGGTCACGAAGTAAAGGATCGCCAATTATGTCCAGGTTCTTTATACAACGACCGATCTTCGCATGGGTGCTGGCCATCATTTTGATGATTGCCGGTGGCCTTGCCATTCTGCAACTGCCGGTCGCCCAGTACCCGACCATCGCGCCTCCGGCCGTTGCGGTAACGGCAACCTACCCAGGCGCAGACGCCCAGACGGTACAGGACACCGTGACCCAGGTTATCGAACAGAACATGAACGGTATCGATAATCTGATGTACATGTCGTCCACCAGCGATTCCGCCGGTAACGTCACCATTACTCTCACCTTTAACTCAGGAACCGATCCGGATATCGCCCAGGTACAGGTGCAGAACAAACTGCAGTTGGCGATGCCGCTTCTGCCTCAGGAGGTTCAGCAGCAGGGGATTGGCGTAGAGAAATCCAGTAGCAGCTTTTTGCTGGTTGCCGGTTTTGTTTCTGATAACAAAACGTTGTCGCAGGAGGATATTTCCGACTACGTGGCCTCTAACGTCAAAGACGCTATTAGCCGTACCAGCGGCGTAGGGGATGTTCAGCTCTTTGGGGCGCAATACGCCATGCGTATCTGGCTGGATCCTAATGCGCTGAACAAGTATCAGCTCACGCCGGTCGATGTCATTAATCAGCTTAAAACCCAGAATGACCAGATTGCCGCCGGGCAACTGGGGGGAACGCCGGCCGTAGCAGGCCAGCAGCTGAACTCATCAATCATTGCTCAGACCCGCCTGAAAGATGTCGATGAATTTGGTCGTGTGACGCTAAAAGTGAATGCGGACGGCTCTGTTGTGCATCTCAAGGATGTCGCACGCATTGCGCTCGGTGGCGAAAACTACAACATGGTGACCAAAATCAACGGTCAGACCGCCACCGGTATCGGCATTAAGCTGGCAACCGGCGCTAATGCACTGAATACCGCAGCGGCCGTGAAGAGTAAGCTTGCCGAGCTGCAGCAATTCTTCCCGCAGGGTATGAAAGTCGTTTATCCGTACGACACCACCCCATTTGTGAAAATCTCTATTCACGAGGTGGTAAAAACGCTGGTGGAAGCCATCATCCTGGTTTTCCTGGTGATGTACCTGTTCCTGCAAAACATTCGAGCGACGCTTATCCCGACCATCGCTGTACCGGTTGTACTACTGGGGACCTTCGCCATACTGGCGGCATTCGGCTACTCCATTAACACCCTGACCATGTTTGGGATGGTGCTCGCTATCGGGTTGTTGGTTGACGATGCGATAGTGGTCGTCGAAAACGTGGAACGTGTCATGGTCGAAGACCGGCTTTCCCCGAAACAGGCGACAGAGAAATCGATGTCGCAAATTCAGGGGGCGCTGGTCGGTATCGCCATGGTGCTTTCCGCGGTCTTTATCCCAATGGCCTTCTTCGGTGGATCCACCGGTGCTATCTATCGCCAGTTCTCCATCACGATTGTTTCCGCCATGGCGTTGTCAGTGCTGGTCGCGCTGATCCTGACCCCTGCGCTGTGTGCCACAATGTTGAAACCCATTGACCCTGAGCACCATGAAAACAAGCACGGTTTCTTTGGCTGGTTTAACAACAAGTTCGACAAGAGCGTCGATCACTACACCAATAGCGTCAGCGGAATACTTCGTAGCACCGGGCGTTATCTCATCATCTATGTGTTGATCGTGGCGGGCATGGCGGTACTGTTCTTACGTTTACCGACGTCATTTCTGCCGGATGAGGACCAGGGCGTGTTCATGACCATGGTGCAATTGCCGGCTGGTGCCACTCAGACCCGAACCCAGCAGGTGTTGGATCAGGTTGAACACTATTACCTCAACACTGAGAAAGCCAACGTACAGTCGGTATTTACGGTCAACGGTTTTGGCTTCAATGGCCAGGGGCAAAACTCGGGTATCGCGTTTATCAGTCTGAAACCCTGGGAAGAACGCTCTGGTGAGGCAAACAGCGTGGAAGCGATCATCGGTCGCGCAGGCAAAGCCTTCAGCCATATCCAGGATGCGATGGTCTTTCCGTTTAACCTGCCAGCTATTATGGAGTTAGGGACAGCGACCGGTTTTGATTTTGAGCTCATTGATAAAGCCAACCTCGGGCATAATGCGCTGACTCAGGCGAGAAATCAGCTGCTGGGAATGACCCGGGAGCACCCTGACGTCTTAACCCGGGTTCGTCCCAACGGTCTTGAAGACACGCCACAGTTCAAGCTGGATGTCGATCAGGAGAAAGCTCAGGCCCTGGGGGTGTCGATTTCAGACATCAACCAGACGATCTCCGCCGCGCTGGGCGGGACCTACGTTAACGACTTTATCGATCGTGGACGCGTGAAGAAAGTCTATGTGCAGGCTGACGCCCCTTACCGCATGCTGCCAACTGATATTAACAATCTTTTCGTACATAGCAGCAGTGGCGAAATGGTGCCTTTCTCTGCCTTTACCACCTCACACTGGACCTATGGTTCTCCGCGTCTGGAGCGCTACAACGGCACCCCTTCGATGGAGATTCTGGGTGAGGCTATTCCCGGAAAAAGTACCGGTGAAGCCATGGCGCTGATGGAGCAGCTGGCCAGCAAGCTGCCTAACGGGATTGGCTTTGACTGGACGGGGATGTCCTATCAGGAAAGGCTCTCCGGCAACCAGGCACCGGCGCTGTACGCTATTTCGCTAATCGTCGTGTTCCTGTGTCTGGCGGCTCTGTACGAGAGCTGGTCCATTCCTTTCTCGGTCATGCTGGTTGTCCCACTCGGCGTTGTCGGCGCCCTGCTGGCGGCATCGCTGCGTGGGCTCAGCAACGACGTTTACTTCCAGGTTGGGCTGCTGACTACCATCGGTCTGTCAGCGAAAAACGCCATTCTGATCGTCGAGTTTGCGAAAGACCTGATGGATAAAGAAGGCGAAGGCATCATTGAGGCCACCCTTAAGGCCTCACGCATGCGTCTGCGGCCTATCCTGATGACATCGCTCGCATTTATCCTTGGGGTAATGCCTTTGGTTATCAGTAACGGAGCGGGAAGCGGGGCACAGAATGCCGTTGGGACCGGCGTGATGGGGGGGATGCTAGCGGCAACGCTGCTGGCCATTTTCTTTGTTCCGGTATTCTTCGTTGTTATCCGCAGACGCTTTGGCCGGCGCTAAGTAGCGTTTTGTTTTATAAGGCACCTCAGGGTGCCTTTGTTTTGACTGTCGGAAAATTAAGTGTATTCTGAATATAACAGTCGTGACGCTAACGCTGTGAATATTATTAATTTATTAACCGACATAAAATCAAAAATCCATACTTTCTACACAATGCTGTGCATTCCTGCGCAAACCCTCCATTAAGTTTACATATCTCATATCTGGAGATAGTTTTAACAACGGCACACTAATTCTTCAGTGATAAAATACCTCTCACTCCCGCTCATTAAGATGTTTTACGGTATTAATAGCGGTTTATTCAGAGGTAACATGATGAAAAGATTAATCTCAGTCGCATTACTGACTGCCCTGCTTGCCGGGTGTGCTCATGACTCTCCTTGCGTTCCGGTGTACGACGACCAGGGAAGACTGGTGCATACTAACACCTGTATGAAAGGGACGACTCAGGATAACTGGGAAACCGCAGGGGCCATCGCTGGCGGTGCCGCCGCCCTCGCAGGGTTAACGCTGGGTATCGTAGCATTAACCAAATAAGCATGATAAAGCGCGGATATCCGCGCTTTGCTTTGCCGCATTCTGACTTATTTATTATCACAGCAATATTCACCCCCGAAATTACTCTTTCCTTATCTCAATATCTCTCAGATTTTTTGCGCTAATTTGTGGCGCAGGTTGTAATTTTGCACCATCGCGGGGCGATGAATTTTTCGTTTCCTGTCTACACTCACTTTATTGCTCGCCGCTGGCCGTTATTCAGTCGCTCGCAATTATGGCATCCCCTTTGCTTTAACAGGGATGGCCATTGCCACAGACAGGTTTCTGGTGTCGTCAGACGCCTTAATAAATAACGATAAATCTCGCCACACAGGATGCATTATGAAAAAGATAATGATTGCCAGCCTGGCTATTGCAGGCACGTTGTTTGCTGTCGCCAATCAGGCTCATGCTGGTGCTACTCTGGATGCCATCAAAAAGAAGGGATTTGTGCAATGCGGGATCAGTGACGGGCTGCCTGGCTTCTCTTATGCCGATGCGAATGGCAAGTTCACCGGCATTGATGTCGACGTCTGTCGCGGTATTGCCGCTGCCGTATTCGGTGATGCGGAAAAAGTGAAATATACCCCTCTGACCGCAAAAGAACGTTTCACAGCCCTGCAGTCTGGCGAAGTTGATCTGTTATCACGCAATACCACCTGGACTTCTTCCCGCGATGCAGGGATGGGGATGTCGTTTACCGGTGTCACCTACTACGACGGGATCGGCTTCCTGACCCATAGCAAAGCCGACTTAAAAAGTGCCAAACAGCTTGATGGCGCTACCGTCTGTATTCAGGCAGGGACTGACACTGAGCTGAACGTCGCCGATTACTTCAAAGCTAATAACATGAAGTACACGCCGGTGACCTTTGACCGCTCCGACGAGTCTGCCAAAGCGCTGGAGTCCGGGCGCTGCGATACTCTGGCCTCCGATCAGTCTCAGCTGTATGCGCTGCGCATCAAGTTAAGCAACCCGGCCGACTGGATCGTACTGCCGGAAGTTATCTCTAAAGAACCTCTGGGTCCGGTGGTCCGTCGTGGTGACGACGAATGGTTTGCCATTGTGCGCTGGACGCTGTTCGCCATGCTGAATGCCGAAGAGATGGGCATCAACTCGAAAAACGTCGACGAAAAAGCAGCCAAACCCGCCACGCCGGATATTGCTCATCTGTTGGGTACAGAGGGCGACTACGGCAAGGATCTGAAACTCGACAACAAATGGGCCTATAACATCATCAAACAGGTCGGTAACTACAGCGAGATTTTTGAACGTAACGTGGGTTCTGAAAGTCCGCTGAAGATTAAGCGTGGCCTGAATAACCTCTGGAACAACGGTGGGATCCAGTACGCTCCGCCGGTGCGCTAGTTTTTGTGCAGTAACGGGCGCCGCTCTGGCGGTGCCCAGCCCAGAGTTTTGCTCGTTGAGGTTTGTTATGTTCCGTCGCCGCCCTGTTGCAAAAGGTACGCTCTCATTCTCTAACCCCACGGTTCGCGCCTGGCTTTTCCAGATCCTCACGGTGCTGGTGATTATCATTGTCGCGGTCTGGTTAATCCATAACACGCTGACCAACCTCAACCATCGGGGGATCACCTCCGGCTTTGCCTTTCTCGATCGTAGCGCGGGCTTCGGTATTGTTCAGCACCTGATTGATTACGAAGAGGGGGATACCTACGGTCGGGTGTTCCTGGTGGGTCTGTTAAACACCCTTCTTGTTTCCGCGCTATGCATTGTTTTTGCTTCGTTTATTGGCTTTTTTCTCGGTCTGGCTCGTCTGTCCGAGAACTGGTTATTACGCAAACTATCGACGATATATATCGAGACGTTTCGCAATATTCCGCCACTGTTGCAGATCTTCTTCTGGTACTTTGCGGTACTACGAAATCTTCCTGGTCCGAGACAGGCCGTTAACGCTTTTGATCTGTTTTTCCTGAGTAACCGTGGGTTATACATTCCGGCACCCCAGCTCGGCGAAGGGGTCATTGCATTCGCAGGCGCTGCAGTACTCGCGCTGGTGATTTCTTATGGTCTGTTTCGCTATAACCGAACCCACCAGATCAAAACCGGCCAGCTCCGACGTACCTGGCCCGTCGCGGCCGCTCTGATTATCGGTTTACCGCTGTTATCGCACTGGGTTTTTGGCGCTGCTATGCATTGGGATGTACCGGAGCTGCGCGGATTTAACTTCCGTGGCGGTATGGCACTGATCCCTGAATTGGCTTCGTTAACCATTGCGCTATCGGTCTACACCTCTGCGTTCATCGCTGAAATTATCCGTTCAGGGATCCAGGCGGTACCTTATGGACAACATGAGGCCGCACGCTCCCTGGGACTGCCAAACCCGGTCACACTCCGCCAGGTGATTATTCCGCAGGCGTTAAGGGTCATAATTCCTCCTTTGACCAGCCAGTACCTGAACATTGTCAAAAACTCCTCGCTGGCTGCAGCAATCGGCTATCCGGATATGGTATCGCTGTTCGCCGGAACGGTCCTTAACCAGACCGGGCAGGCCATCGAGACCATTGCTATTACCATGTCGGTTTATCTGGTCATCAGCCTGACGATTTCGTTGCTGATGAATCTGTACAACCGACGTATTGCCCTGATTGAGCGCTAAGGAGCGATGATGACTAAAGCACTGCTCTCTCCCTCCGCGCATCCTGGCAAATCACGGCCTCCCGGCGCCCTGAGTTGGATACGTAAGAATCTGTTTTCCGGATGGGTAAACTCCCTGCTGACGCTGTTTTGCTTATGGCTGCTCTGGCAGATTATTCCGCCGCTGGTGAACTGGGCATTTCTTCACGCGAACTGGACCGGCTCAACGCGCGCGGACTGTACCCGTGCCGGTGCCTGTTGGGTCTTCATCCATGAACGGTTCGGGCAGTTCATGTATGGGCTCTACCCGCACGATCAGCGCTGGCGAATTAATCTGACACTCGCCGTCACTCTGCTGAGTATCGTGCCAGTGTTCTTAAAGAAGATGCCGCAGCGTGGGCGATATATCGCCGGGTGGGCCATCCTGTACCCTGTCTTCGTCTGGTTACTGCTTTATGGTGGTTTCATTGGGCTGGAACGCGTTGAAACGCGTCTTTGGGGCGGGTTGACCTTAACGTTGATCATCGCTTCAGTGGGTATTGCTGGTGCGCTGCCGCTCGGGATCCTTCTGGCGCTGGGAAGGCGGTCAACCATGCCCATCGTGCGTATCCTGTCGGTGATTTTTATCGAGTTCTGGCGCGGAGTACCGCTCATCACCGTGCTGTTTATGTCTTCGGTGATGCTGCCGCTGTTTATGTCCGAGGGCGTTACCATCGATAAGCTTATTCGCGCACTGGTTGGTGTCATCCTGTTTCAGTCAGCTTACGTGGCGGAAGTCGTTCGCGGCGGATTGCAGGCCCTGCCGAAAGGTCAGTACGAGGCAGCAGAGTCACTGGCTCTCGGTTACTGGAAAACGCAGATCCTGGTCATTCTTCCCCAGGCGCTGAAGCTTGTGATCCCTGGTCTCGTGAACACCATTATCGCCTTATTTAAGGATACCAGCCTGGTGATCATCATCGGGCTCTTCGATCTCTTCAGCAGCGTGCAGCAGGCAACGGTTGATCCCGCCTGGCTTGGCATGTCGACCGAAGGATACGTTTTTGCTGCACTGATCTACTGGATCTTTTGTTTCAGCATGTCGCGCTATAGCCAGCATCTGGAGAAGCGTTTTAATACCGGGCGATCGCCGCACTGAGGGTCACTATGAGTCAAATTACTATGCAGCCTGCCAACGCGATGATTTCACTGGAAAATGTGAATAAATGGTTTGGTCAATTCCATGTCCTGAAGGATATCAATCTGCAGGTCAGACAGGGGGAACGTATTGTGCTCTGTGGACCATCCGGCTCCGGGAAATCGACGACGATTCGCTGTATTAATCACCTTGAGGAACACCAACAGGGAAGGATCGTAGTGGATGGCATCGAGTTGAATGAGGATGTGCGCAATATTGAGCGCATCCGCCAGGAGGTAGGGATGGTATTCCAGCATTTTAACCTTTTCCCCCACCTGACGGTTTTGCAAAACTGCACGCTTGCGCCTATCTGGGTACGGAAAATGCCAAAGAAAGAGGCCGAAGCTCTGGCGATGTACTATCTCGATCGGGTACGTATTGCCGAACATGCCAACAAATTCCCTGGACAGATTTCAGGTGGCCAGCAGCAGCGTGTCGCTATCGCACGCTCTCTGTGCATGAAACCGAAAATTATGCTGTTTGATGAACCAACCTCAGCTCTCGATCCTGAAATGGTTAAAGAGGTACTGGATACCATGATTGGTCTGGCACAGTCAGGTATGACAATGCTGTGCGTGACCCATGAAATGGGCTTCGCCCGCACGGTAGCAGACAGGGTCATTTTTATGGACAGGGGGGAAATCGTTGAACAGGCGCCGCCGGATGAGTTCTTTGCGCGTCCCAAATCGGAGCGCACGCGGGCATTTCTGTCACAGGTCATTCATTAGAGAACGGCCAAAAGCAAAAAACCCCAACCTTTCGGTTGGGGTTCTTCTAATTGATGTCTGACAGTGTCCTACTCTCACATGGGGAGACCCCACACTACCATCGGCGCTACGGCGTTTCACTTCTGAGTTCGGCATGGGGTCAGGTGGGACCACCGCGCTAAAGCCGTCAGACAAATTCTTTTCTAAAGTGCCAAACTTTAACCAAAAAACTGGTGCTGATACCCAGAGTCGAACTGGGGACCTCACCCTTACCAAGGGTGCGCTCTACCAACTGAGCCATATCAGCACACTT
>NZ_JMPS01000045.1 GCF_000735455.1 Yokenella regensburgei ATCC 49455
TCAGACAATCTGTGTGGACACTACAAAGGCAGGTTCTTTAAGGTAAGGAGGTGATCCAACCGCAGGTTCCCCTACGGTTACCTTGTTACGACTTCACCCCAGTCATGAATCACAAAGTGGTAAGCGCCCTCCCGAAGGTTAAGCTACCTACTTCTTTTGCAACCCACTCCCATGGTGTGACGGGCGGTGTGTACAAGGCCCGGGAACGTATTCACCGTGGCATTCTGATCCACGATTACTAGCGATTCCGACTTCATGGAGTCGAGTTGCAGACTCCAATCCGGACTACGACATACTTTATGAGGTCCGCTTGCTCTCGCGAGGTCGCTTCTCTTTGTATATGCCATTGTAGCACGTGTGTAGCCCTACTCGTAAGGGCCATGATGACTTGACGTCATCCCCACCTTCCTCCAGTTTATCACTGGCAGTCTCCTTTGAGTTCCCGGCCGAACCGCTGGCAACAAAGGATAAGGGTTGCGCTCGTTGCGGGACTTAACCCAACATTTCACAACACGAGCTGACGACAGCCATGCAGCACCTGTCTCACGGTTCCCGAAGGCACCAAAGCATCTCTGCTAAGTTCCGTGGATGTCAAGAGTAGGTAAGGTTCTTCGCGTTGCATCGAATTAAACCACATGCTCCACCGCTTGTGCGGGCCCCCGTCAATTCATTTGAGTTTTAACCTTGCGGCCGTACTCCCCAGGCGGTCGACTTAACGCGTTAGCTCCGGAAGCCACGCCTCAAGGGCACAACCTCCAAGTCGACATCGTTTACGGCGTGGACTACCAGGGTATCTAATCCTGTTTGCTCCCCACGCTTTCGCACCTGAGCGTCAGTCTTTGTCCAGGGGGCCGCCTTCGCCACCGGTATTCCTCCAGATCTCTACGCATTTCACCGCTACACCTGGAATTCTACCCCCCTCTACAAGACTCAAGCCTGCCAGTTTCGAATGCAGTTCCCAGGTTGAGCCCGGGGATTTCACATCCGACTTGACAGACCGCCTGCGTGCGCTTTACGCCCAGTAATTCCGATTAACGCTTGCACCCTCCGTATTACCGCGGCTGCTGGCACGGAGTTAGCCGGTGCTTCTTCTGCGAGTAACGTCAATCGACACGGTTATTAACCGTATCGCCTTCCTCCTCGCTGAAAGTACTTTACAACCCGAAGGCCTTCTTCATACACGCGGCATGGCTGCATCAGGCTTGCGCCCATTGTGCAATATTCCCCACTGCTGCCTCCCGTAGGAGTCTGGACCGTGTCTCAGTTCCAGTGTGGCTGGTCATCCTCTCAGACCAGCTAGGGATCGTCGCCTAGGTGAGCCGTTACCCCACCTACTAGCTAATCCCATCTGGGCACATCTGATGGCAAGAGGCCCGAAGGTCCCCCTCTTTGGTCTTGCGACGTTATGCGGTATTAGCTACCGTTTCCAGTAGTTATCCCCCTCCATCAGGCAGTTTCCCAGACATTACTCACCCGTCCGCCACTCGTCACCCGAGAGCAAGCTCTCTGTGCTACCGTTCGACTTGCATGTGTTAGGCCTGCCGCCAGCGTTCAATCTGAGCCATGATCAAACTCTTCAATTTAAGTTTGATGCTCGTAGAATTAAACTTCGTAATGAATTACGTGTTCACTCTTTGAGACTTGGTATTCATTTTTCGTCCGAGGACGTTAAGAATCCATGTCACTTTGAGTGCCCACACAGATTGTCTGATAAATTGTTAAAGAGCAGT
>NZ_JMPS01000046.1 GCF_000735455.1 Yokenella regensburgei ATCC 49455
CCTGAGCCGTGATACGGAACACGCCAACGACAGCATCAGCCCGATATTCGACAAGGAAAAAGAGCAGAACCGGCTGAAAGCGGTGGGGCTTATCAGCGACATCGGCGGTCAGGCGGCGGATATTGCGCGTACGCAGGGCGAGATTAATGCGCTGAATGCGGCGAAAGAAAAATACGGCGAACTTAAGCCGGGTGCGACGGAAAAAGAGCGGCAAGACTGGCTTGGGAAACTGCGCAATTCGCCGACATACCAGGACGAAATGAAGAAGTACGGCACGGGCAGCGACATTCAGCGCGGTATCCAGGCAGCCACGGCGGCGCTGCAGGGAGTCGCTGGCGGGAATATCGCCGGTGGTCTGGCGGGCGCTTCGGCCCCGGAGCTGGCGAACATCATCGGGCATCGCGCGGGTATTGATGATAACGAAGGCGCGAAAGCGATAGCTCATGCGATTCTGGGCGGCGTAACGGCAGCCCTTCAGGGCAACAGCGCGGCGGCGGGTGCGGCAGGTGCGGTCGTGGGTGAAGCCATCGCGCACCAGCTCTATCCGAATACGCCAACAGAGAAGCTGACGGAAGAGGAAAGGCAGACCATCAGCACGTTGTCGTCCATCTCGGCGGGCATTGCTGGCGGAATTGCAGGTGGTAATACCGCTGGTGCCGCGGCCGGGGCGAGTGCCGGGAAGAATGCGGTTGAGAATAACT
>NZ_JMPS01000047.1 GCF_000735455.1 Yokenella regensburgei ATCC 49455
GCAGCAGCCGCCGGAGGAACAGGTTATTCATATTTTCTACTCCCCTCACCCCGCCCTCTCCCAAAGAGAAGACCGGATGAGGGTCAATGCTGGTTATTGTTGATAAATCTTCGACAGATCCTGGAACATATAGACCGGCTTAGGTTCGGCTTCTTTGGTGCCGCCAAAACGTTTATCCACCGCGACAACCGCATTGGTATACGCTATGGGATACCATGCCATATCGTTCGCTACCGTTTGCTGAATTTGCTTATAGATAGCGCCGCGTTTGGCTCCGTCCGTTTCAGTTGCGCCTTGCTCCCACAATGCGTCAAATGCCGGATTTTTGTAGTGCGCGTAGTTATAGGCTTCGTTGCTCATATATAAAGACTTATAGCCGTCCGGCTCCGCGCCCATAATGTAGCCTCCCAGGCTCAGCTCATAGGCGGTATT
>NZ_JMPS01000048.1 GCF_000735455.1 Yokenella regensburgei ATCC 49455
TGGACTGACCCCACGCCCGTAGACAAATTCTGTCCTCACGACGAGGCCTGTTCAAAGGCCTCTGGACTGACGCCGCCGAGGTGGCTGTGACGCCGGGCCCGGTTGTAGAACACTTCAATGTAATCGAAGATATCCGCCCGGGCCAGATCCCTGGTTTTATATATGCGTTTTCTGATCCGTTCTTTTTTCAGCGAACTGAAGAACGATTCGGCCACCGCATTATCCCAGCAGTTGCCACGCCTGCTCATGCTCGGCGCCAGGTTATTGGCCCGGCAGAAGCGCTGCCAGTCGTCACTGCCGTACTGGCTGCCCTGATCGCTATGTACGATAACCTCGCCGTCCGGTTTTCGACGCCACACGGCCATCATCAGAGCGTCCAGCGCGAGTTCGCGAGAGAGAGTGGGCTTCATCGACCAGCCAACCACGTTACGGGCGAAGAGATCGATAACCACCGCCAGATACAGCCAGCCCTGCCAGGTGCGGATATAAGTAATATCGGTGACCCAGACCTGATTGGCCCGGACAACGGTAAACTGCCGCTGCACACGATTAGGCGCAACCACTGAAGGTCTGCCAGCGATACGACGCGGAGCTTTATAGCCGCGCACGGCTTTAATCCGGTTCAGTTGCATAATACGGCCCACCCGGTTTTTACCGCAGATTTCCCCGATTTCGTTCAGGTCGCCATGAACCCGGCGGTAACCGTATACGCCTCCGCTCAGTGAATAGGAGTCACGGATAAGCGTCAGCAGACGCTGGTTATCTTTATCCCGCGCGGAGACCGGGTTATGCAGCCACGCATAAAACCCGGCCCGGGCAACGCACAACACCCGACACATCGTCATGACACCCCATACAGTGCGGTGCTCATTGATAAAGCGGTACTTCAGTCGGGCTCCCTTGCAAAGTACCGCGCGGCCTTTTTCAGTATGTCCCGTTCTTCCTCAGTGCGCTTCAGTTGGGCCCTGAGCTTCAGGATCTCGCTTTTGGCTTCCAGTAAATCACGGGCATGCTGCTCGCTGTTATCGGGTTTAATAGCCCGTAACCACTTATAGAGACTGTGTGCTGAAACGCCCAGCCGGTCAGAAACTTCGGCGACGGAATAACCGCGTTCCGTTATCTGACGGACGGCTTCTTCCTTAAATTCAGGTGTAAATCGTGGTGTGCCCATACGCTCCTCCTATGCTCAAACTATAGGGCAGGATCGTCTACCGGGGCGGGGTCAGTCCAA
>NZ_JMPS01000049.1 GCF_000735455.1 Yokenella regensburgei ATCC 49455
ATATGCTTGCGGCATTAAATGCGGCGCAGGAAAAGGAGATTGACGCAGTGAGAGCGACGTTTAAGTCCGGGATGTTCTCCCAGGCCTGACGACGGGACACACACTCTGATATACTCGCAGGCCGAAAATGGCCTGTGGGCAAGGAGTCGTCAGTGGCAGCGGTCATCAATAACAATATGCTGGAAGCGATTCTGGCGGAAGTCAGGCCACTCATCGGCCGTGGTAGAGTCGCCGACTATATTCCGGCACTGGCCTGCGTTAAAGGGGACAAGCTGGGGATTGCCATCAGTACCATCGATGGACAGCATTTCTC
>NZ_JMPS01000050.1 GCF_000735455.1 Yokenella regensburgei ATCC 49455
CTGGCGGAACTTGAGGGCGGCGCGGGCGCCGTACTGACCAATACCGGAATGTCAGCGATTCATCTGGTGACCACCGTGTTCCTGAAACCTGGCGATCTGCTGGTGGCACCGCACGACTGCTACGGCGGCAGCTACCGCCTGTTCGATAGCCTGGCAAAACGCGGCTGCTACCGGGTGCTGTTTGTCGATCAGGGTGACGATCAGGCGCTGAAAGCGGCGCTGGCGGAAAAACCGAAGCTGGTTTTGGTGGAAAGTCCGAGCAACCCATTGTTGCGCGTCGTGGATATTGCGAAAATCTGTGGTCTGGCGCGTGAAGCCGGAGCCAT
>NZ_JMPS01000051.1 GCF_000735455.1 Yokenella regensburgei ATCC 49455
TGGCTCAGCAGTTTCATCGTGGTATCGATGTCTTTGAGCTTCGGTACGTTCTGGATCTCTACCGGCTCTTCTGCCAACAGGGCTGCAAAAAGGATCGGCAGCGCGGCGTTTTTGGCACCTGAGATGGTGACCTCGCCCTGGAGCCGCGTCGGCCCCTGCACACGAAATTTATCCATTAATTCTGGTCTCTTTTAAAATTCATACTTGCCGGGACGGTCTCGTCCCGACTCAAAAGCCGTTTAGCTTGCGATCGCGTTCCCACTCTTGCGGTGTATACGCTTTGATCGACAAGGCATGGATGC
>NZ_JMPS01000052.1 GCF_000735455.1 Yokenella regensburgei ATCC 49455
CCGAGAAGCCCACGTTCACCGAACGGGTCAGCAGATCTTCCGGCATTTTCAGCAGTTTTGATTTTATCTTCCATCAGATCCTGAAAATCGAAGCGATCGAGCGCCTCCAGGCCCCGATACTGACGCACCGCGTTAAGCGCCGTTTGCAGGAAGAACTGGTTGCTGACGCCTGGGATCTCCACTGGATACTGAAAAGCCATGAAGATCCCTTCACCGGCCCGGTCTTCCGGTGACAATTCAAGTAAATCTTTACCGTGAAACTCTACCGTTCCACCGGTCACTTCATAATCTT
>NZ_JMPS01000053.1 GCF_000735455.1 Yokenella regensburgei ATCC 49455
GAATCGCCACGGGTTTAACAGACACCTCAGAGTCATTTAAGATGGCTTAAAGAGAGGTGCCCATGAGCGGTAAGCGTTATCCCGAAGAGTTTAAAACTGAAGCAGTCAAACAGGTTGTTGATCGCGGTTATTCTGTTGCCAGCGTGGCAACACGTCTCGATATCACCACCCACAGCCTTTACGCCTGGATAAAGAAGTACGGTCCGGATTCTTCCACTAATAAAGAACAGTCAGATGCTCAGGCCGAGATCCGTCGTCTCCAGAAAGAGCTGAAGCGGGTTACCGACGAACGGGACATATTAAAAAAAGCCGCGGCGTACTTCGCAAAGCTGTCCGACTGAGGTACGCCTTTATCCGTGACAACACCTGTTGCTGGCCTGTTCGCCTGCTCTGTCGGGTGCTGGATGTTCATCCCAGTGGTTTTTACGCCTGGCTTCAGCAGCCGCATTCTCAACGCCATCAGGCAGACCTGAGACTGACAGGACAGATTAAACAGTTCTGGCTGGAATCGGGATGCGTCTATGGTTATCGCAAAATCCATCTGGATCTGCGGGACAGCGGGCAACAGTGCGGAGTGAACAGAGTCTGGCGACTGATGAAACGTGTCGGGATAAAGGCTCAGGTCGGATACCGGAGCCCGCGGGCACGTAAAGGCGAGGCCAGTATCGTGTCGCCCAACAGGCTCCAGCGACAGTTCAATCCGGATGCTCCGGATGAGCGTTGGGTAACAGACATAACCTACATCAGGACCCACGAAGGCTGGCTGTATCTTGCTGTGGTTGTTGATCTGTTCTCACGCAAAATTATCGGCTGGTCCATGCAATCCCGGATGACAAAGGACATTGTCCTGAACGCACTGCTGATGGCTGTATGGCGGCGTAATCCCCAAAAACAGGTGCTGGTTCATTCGGATCAGGGCAGTCAGTACACAAGCCATGAGTGGCAGTCGTTCCTGAAATCACACGGCCTGGAGGGCAGCATGAGCCGTCGCGGTAACTGCCATGATAATGCGGTTGCAGAAAGCTTTTTCCAGTTGTTGAAACGCGAACGGATAAAGAAAAAGATCTACGGAACGCGGGAAGAAGCCCGCAGTGATATTTTTGATTACATCGAAATGTTTTATAACAGTAAGCGTCGGCATGGTTCCAGCAATCAGATGTCACCGACAGAATATGAAAACCAGTATTATCAACGGCTCGGAAGTGTCTAGATTATCCGTGGCGATTCA
>NZ_JMPS01000054.1 GCF_000735455.1 Yokenella regensburgei ATCC 49455
CTGATGTTCCCGACGGAGGCGATGGACGGGGCGATTGTCAGCGGCAACTGCGTTTCTGCCTGCGATAAGAACACCACCTGGAGCCACCAGAACAACCCGGTGATTCAGGCGCTCTATCGCCGTCACGGGAAAGATCTCAACTTTATCGGCGTGATCCTCACCAATGAGAACGTGACCCTCAGCGACAAAGTGCGTTCATCCGATATGGTCGCTAAGCTCGCCGAACAGATGCAGCTCGACGGGGCGATTATCACTGAGGAAGGGTTCGG
>NZ_JMPS01000055.1 GCF_000735455.1 Yokenella regensburgei ATCC 49455
TGAAGCCGGAAGCCTTCACCAGCCTGTCGAGCCAGCCTTCAAGCCCCAGTCCGTTCACCACCACCACGTCAGCCTTGCCCAGCATCGCGCTGTCCTTTGGCGAAGGCTCATAGGTATGCGGGTCACCATCCGGCCCCACCAGGGTAGTGACATTGACGTTATCGCCACCCACCTGTTTCGCCATATCCCCCAGCACCGAGAAGCTGGCAACCACGTTCAGTGTTTTCGCCATCGCCCCCTGCGCCATCACGCTCAATGCCAGCGCCAGAGCAATCCCCATACGTTTCGTCATCGTTTTCCCCTTAAAAGACGCCCGCAGACTGA
>NZ_JMPS01000056.1 GCF_000735455.1 Yokenella regensburgei ATCC 49455
TGGTCGCGAGCTTAAAGGTCAGCCCCTCTTCCTGCGCGATTCAAGAACGATGTCGCGGCACCAGGAAAGGTGCGAGATAGCACCGGAACCGCCTGCGGTACCGACAACCACCGGAATGTTGTTGGTCACACCGGCACGGATCATGTAACGCAGGTCGCGTTTCACCCCTTCACGATCGGTGAACGGTTTACCGGAACCCAGATAATGCGGGCCCGGATCCGACGATCCGCCGTCAACCGCGATCAGATCGGGTTTTTCCAGCATCGCACGATGAA
>NZ_JMPS01000057.1 GCF_000735455.1 Yokenella regensburgei ATCC 49455
ACATCGACAACGTGCGCACAGCGCTGCGCGTTAGCGACCGGGAAGCCTTCACCACCGCCCGCGAGCTTCTGCAGGTGGAAGGCATTCTGGCTGGCTCCTCAAGCGGCACCCTGCTGGCGGCGGCGCTGCGCTACTGCCGTGCACAAACCACGCCTAAGCGGGTGGTGACCTTTGCCTGCGACAGCGGTAACAAGTACCTGTCGAAGATGTTTAACGACGACTGGATGCGCCAGCAGGGCCTGCTCAACCGGGCAAAGCACGGTGATCTGAGC
>NZ_JMPS01000058.1 GCF_000735455.1 Yokenella regensburgei ATCC 49455
CGCTGATTGTCGGTTCATTGTTGCTGGCAGGTACCAGTTGGGCGTTCTACCATCTGGTGGGTATGCATCCGGAACAGTTAGTGTTGCTCTACGGTCTGGTTGGGTTGTGCGTCGGCGTAGTCGGGGCCGTTCCATATGTTATGGTTCGGGCCTTTCCGGCGGAAGTTCGTTTTAGCGGAATCTCTTTTTCTTACAATCTCTCCTACGCCATTTTTGGCGGCCTGACACCGATTGTCGTGACGGTAATGATGGGCGTGTCGCCGCTGGCACCGTCCTGGTAT
>NZ_JMPS01000059.1 GCF_000735455.1 Yokenella regensburgei ATCC 49455
TCGTCCTGAGCCTTACAAAGGCAAGGGTGTTCGTTACGCCGACGAAGTCGTGCGTACCAAAGAGGCTAAGAAGAAGTAAGGTAACACTATGGATAAGAAATCTGCTCGTATCCGTCGTGCGACCCGCGCACGCCGCAAGCTCCAGGAGCTGGGTGCAACTCGCCTGGTGGTACATCGTACCCCGCGTCATATTTACGCACAGGTAATTGCACCGAACGGTTCTGAAGTTCTGGTAGCTGCTTCTACTGTAGAA
>NZ_JMPS01000060.1 GCF_000735455.1 Yokenella regensburgei ATCC 49455
GGCGGTGGCAACCACCCACGACCTGCCTACGCTTCGCGGTTATTGGGAAAGCGGGGATCTGACGCTGGGCAAAGCGCTGGGGTTATATCCTGATGAAGTTATTCTGCGTGGTCTTTACCAGGACCGGGAACGGGCGAAGCAGGGGCTGCTGGATGCGCTTCATCAATACGGCTGTCTGCCGCAGCGCGCCGGACACAAGGCTTCGCTGATGGCGATGACGCCGACGCTTAATCGCGGGAT
>NZ_JMPS01000061.1 GCF_000735455.1 Yokenella regensburgei ATCC 49455
CAATGACGATGCGCACCATTTTCATCACCCAGAACTGCACCGCGTTGATCCCGGCGCTCAGTCTGGCACCTTCTTCCGGCGCCTCTTTTTTCACCTTCAGCAGCGCGACGCCCGCAAGCAGGGTAAAGATGACGATCCCGATAACCGAAACGCTGCGCGCCCCGGTCAGATCAAGAAAACACGTTGGTCGGGATAAGCGAGGTAATCAGCTTCGGCAGCGATACCGCCCCGGTTTTAGCAACATCATCGGCGGTG
>NZ_JMPS01000062.1 GCF_000735455.1 Yokenella regensburgei ATCC 49455
AGGCTGTTCCGCTTGCCCGGGAACATTTTCCTCGCCAGCGCCAGGCTGTCGGTCACTTTGCAGAAGGTGTTGGTTTTCGGAATATCGCGATTCAGCTTACCGAACTCGTAGTCCATAAAGCCGATATCGAACGACGCGTTGTGGATGACGAGTTCTGCGCCACGGATAAACTCAATGAACTCATCGGCCACATCGCCAAACGTCGGTTTGTCGAGAAGGAATTCATCGGCAAT
>NZ_JMPS01000063.1 GCF_000735455.1 Yokenella regensburgei ATCC 49455
TGAAAAAACAGCAGTAAAAATCTCTGCAGGCTTGTAGCTCAGGTGGTTAGAGCGCACCCCTGATAAGGGTGAGGTCGGTGGTTCGAGTCCACTCAGGCCTACCAAATTCTTGCTGAAGCTGCGTTGCGGCGACACTCACATACTTCAGTATGCTTCGTGTCACCACGCCTTGCCTCAACAAGAATTACGGTTTATGAGGTTTAACTACGATGGGGCTATAGCTCAGCTGGGAGAGCGCCTGCTTTGCACGCAGGAGGTCTGCGGTTCGATCCCGCATAGCTCCACCATCTTTACTGCGACACAAGAAAACTTCAGAGTGTACCTGAAAAGGTTCACTGCGAAG
>NZ_JMPS01000064.1 GCF_000735455.1 Yokenella regensburgei ATCC 49455
ACATACTACAACAAGAAATCCAGCTGGCGAGAAAGTGGTGGGTGATGACGGGATCGAACCGCCGACCCCCTCCTTGTAAGGGAGGTGCTCTCCCAGCTGAGCTAATCACCCACTTCTCAATTTCTTGCTTTACACGGCGGAGACTACATAAAGTAGTTGGTGGGTGATGACGGGTTCGAACCGCCGACCCCCTCCTTGTAAGGGAGGTGCTCTCCCAGCTGAGCTAATCACCCCCGCTGTGTGGAGTCGCATTATAGGGAGAGTTGAAAATGAGTCAACGCATTTTCTAAAGAAATTGTTCGTTCGTCGTAATTTTAGGCAAAACGATCGCAAAACCACCCATGCGGTCTGATTTATAAACAAAAATGGCATTCCATCGCGTTTGCAGGGGAACAACGTTGAGGAATCAAGCCACAGTGATAGAATATCCGCCGTCTCCTTTTTCGGATGTGCCGGTTGTCGGCATCTATACCAACGTAAGGCCTTTTCATGAAAATCAAAACTCGCTTCGCGCCAAGCCCGACCGGCTACCTGCACGTCGGCGGTGCACGAACTGCTCTCTATTCCTGGCTTTTTGCTCGCAACCACGACGGTGAGTTTGTGCTGCGTATTGAAGATACCGATCTCGAACGCTCCACCCCGGAAGCTATCGAAGCCATTATGGATGGAATGAACTGGCTGAACCTGGAGTGGGACGAAGGCCCGTACTTCCAGACCAAACGTTTTGATCGCTACAACGCCGTCATTGATGAAATGCTGGTCGCTGGCACTGCCTATAAGTGCTATTGCTCTAAAGAGCGTCTGGAAGCCCTGCGCGAAGAGCAGATGGCGAACGGTGAAAAGCCGCGTTATGACGGCCGCTGCCGCCACGGTCATGAGCATCATGCTGCCGATGAGCCTTGCGTTGTGCGTTTTGCCAACCCGCAGGATGGCTCCGTAATTTTCGATGACCAGATCCGTGGCCCTATCGAGTTCAGCAACCAGGAACTCGACGATCTGATTATCCGCCGCACCGACGGTTCCCCGACCTACAACTTCTGCGTGGTGGTCGATGACTGGGATATGGAAATCACTCACGTTATCCGTGGTGAAGATCATATCAACAATACCCCGCGCCAGATCAACATCCTGAAAGCGCTGAACGCGCCGGTACCGGTGTACGCGCACGTTTCCATGATCAACGGCGACGACGGTAAAAAGCTTTCCAAACGTCACGGCGCGGTGAGCGTGATGCAGTATCGCGACGACGGCTATCTGCCGGAAGCGCTGCTCAACTATCTGGTGCGTCTGGGCTGGTCCAGCGGTGACCAGGAAATCTTCACCCGCGAAGAGATGATCAAGCTGTTCTCTCTGGGAGCGGTCAGTAAATCTGCAAGTGCGTTCAACACGGATAAACTCCTGTGGCTGAACCACCACTACATTAATACGCTGGCACCGGAGTACGTGGCGACTCACCTGCAGTGGCATATCGAGCAGGAAAACATCGACACCCGTACCGGCCCGCAGCTCTCTGAGCTGGTAAAACTGCTGGGCGAACGCTGCAAAACGCTGAAAGAAATGGCCCAGAGCTGCCGTTACTTCTACGAAGATTTTGCTGAGTTCGACGCGGATGCGGCGAAAAAACACCTGCGTCCGGTTGCGCGTCAGCCGCTGGAAGTGGTGCGTGATAAGCTCGCAGCCATCACGGAATGGACGGCAGAAAACGTGCATCACGCGATTCAGGCAACCGCCGATGAGCTGGAAGTGGGTATGGGTAAAGTCGGCATGCCGCTGCGCGTCGCCGTCACCGGTGCTGGCCAGTCTCCGGCACTCGATGTTACCGTTCATGCTATCGGTAAATCCCGCAGCATTGAACGCATCAATAAAGCGCTGGGCTACATTGCAGAGCGCGAAGCGCAGCAATAAGCGGCCTCAAATGAAAAACGGCAGGATGACCCTGCCGTTTTTTTTGTCTTAATTGACCAGAGCCGCGTCGGCAATGCCTAAACGCGAAAGAAAACCGCTGATCCCTTCTCGCGCCAGCAGTACCGCCAACCGCTGTTTCTCAGCGTCAGTCATCATATGTAGCGTATCGGAGATTTGCCGCAGAGCGGGAGAGTCTTCCCGGGCGGCGTAGCTTTGCACCGGTTCAGCCAGCTGGTACTGCGTAGACCAGTGGCGAAGGGCTGGCGTATTGGCGAGGTATTCGCGCACGCGATTATCGATATGGATCAACCGTGCCCGACCGCCTTTCACGCCCGGGATCACTTCGGTTTGCCATTCTTGTTCGCGGATCCACCGATTTACAGTTTGTTTCGCCATGCCGAGGCATTGGGCCAGTTCTTCGGTAGTCATTTTGCTGTGCAGTATTTTCATGTCGTAATCAGTTTCGAATGCCCAGACGCTGCAACAACCCGGTGATCCCTTCGCGTATTAACAGGGTAGTGAGTTGCTCGCGTTCAGCGTTGGTCATTTCCTTGGCAAGAGTAAGAAGAAGAGAGTCAAAACGAGGGTTGCCGGTATTAACGGCTCCTGCATCGCTGGCGGCACGCTGTGCGCTGCGAATAAATTCCCTGACGCGTTCGTTTACATGAACAAGGCGGGCCTTGCCACCCTGAACGCCGGGGCGAGGGGAGGTCTCCCAACCTTCTTTACGCACCCATTTGTTGATGGTTTGTCGGCTGTAGCCGGTAAGGTGGGCAATTTCCTCCGGTGTCATTCGTTCCTTGAGCATAGTATTTCCTGACGGGAAGTGTGGGAATTAGTGCTTCATGTTATAGCATCCTTTTAAATGAAAACGTGACGGCTTTAACTACTGCTTGCGAGCAAGCTCGCAATGTCTTTCATTTGCTTGCTTTTTCAGCGGTTGATTAGAAAGTGAAGATTTTGCCGTTGACACCTGGCAATGGAATTCATATTATGCCGCCCGTCAACACGACAGCTTTACATGATGGGGCTATAGCTCAGCTGGGAGAGCGCTTGCATGGCATGCAAGAGGTCAGCGGTTCGATCCCGCTTAGCTCCACCAAATCCTGCACCCAGCGGATTTGGAATGTAAAGACACTGTGGGGCTATAGCTCAGCTGGGAGAGCGCTTGCATGGCATGCAAGAGGTCAGCGGTTCGATCCCGCTTAGCTCCACCAAAATTCGAAACCCTCGCCTCGGCGGGGGTTTTTTGCTTTGTGCATCAGGATTTATTTTCTTAGTCTCCCACCGCTAATCCACTGATATCTCTACCCTTAAGAAAACTAAGATTTTTTCACCTTAGGTAAACTTGATTTGCAGTGCGAATCACCTGACTATTTGTGCCGTTAATAAATGAGCTCAGGAAAGCAACCAGACGATAATGCGTTTTATACTCAATGCTCCAATGAAAAAAGGTCTGCTTGCGCTTGCCCTGTGTCTGATTTTTATTCCCTTCTCGCGCTTCATTTCGCCGAAAGCGGTTATCGACGGTAACGATATTTATCTTGCCTGGTTACCGCTCAGTGTGACCTTGGCTGTGCTGATGCTGTTTGGCCGCCACGCGGTGCTGCCGTTAATTATCACCTTTGGCTTAAACAACGACTGGCGGCTGGATCTGCCGCAGCCACAGTCTTCTATTTTACTGTTTTGCCAGCTGTTCGGTGTTTTCGTCAGCGCCATCGTGGTGCGTGCGTTACTGGGCCGACGCTGGCGCGTTGGCTTTGCGAAAGGCAGCATGGGAGTCCGTATTTTTTGGTTCTGCTTTGTGACGCCCGCGATATTCAAGGGCTCGATGTATTTGGCCGGCGAGTGTTTTTCATTTCCGGTCGAAATTTCGAGCTTTTTTGGATCGTCATCGGTTATCTACATGATTGTTGACGTGCAGGGACTGATTAGCGCCTCGCTGGTCTTTATGCTGCTGTTCTATTACCCGATGCGCATGCTGTTGAATCCACGCTACGCCCGTACCTTCTGGCGACGCAATGTGCAGCCGAGCTATTGCCGTCAGCGACGCTATTTCACGCTGTACTGGTTTGCGACGCTCACAGCGATTCTGCTGCTGCTCTGCGCGCCTTTTAAATCGGATTACATTGCCGGTTATCTGGTACCGCTCATCTTTATCCTCTTTTTCCTCGGGGTGGGGAAGCTGACCTGGACGCTGATGAGTCTCGCCTGGGCGCTGTCGGCTTATCTGCTGGTGTGGAACAACGGTAATTTCCTGCAGGGGGTGCAAACCGAATACTCTCTGGCGTTTATCATGTCAGCGCTCATTTCATTCACGATATGCATGCTCTATATGGCTCAGACCTGGGCGCGTAGCGACCTGCTCAAGCGGAAGTGGCAGAACCAGGCAATGCAGGATCCGCTCACCGGGCTTCCTAACCTGCGGGCGCTGGAGTACGCGCTCTCTACGCGAAAACAGGTGAGCCTCTGCTGCCTGCGTATTGATAACCTTGAGTTTCTGAGCCGTCATTACGGCATGATGATGCGGGTACACTGCAAGCGAACCATCGCCCGCGAACTGCAACCGCTGCTGGGTGCGAAAGAGAGCTGGTTTCAGCTTCCAGGCAGCGAACTGCTGCTGGTGCTGAACGGCAGCGAGGTGGCGGAGCGGCTGACCCATATTGTTGATGTGCTTAATCATCGCAATATCGTCTGGAATAACACGGTACTGCCGCTGCAGTTTGGCGCATCCTGGAGCGTGGTGGACGCACAGGATGAGGATTTGCACCATACGCTTGGCCAACTGAGCTGGCTGTCGGAGCGGGCCTGCGCGTCACGCCGGGTGCTGGCGCTGAACAGCCGGAAAGCGGCGGTATCTGGCAACACTACCGAGCGCGTGCTGCTGCTCAATCAGATAAAGCAGGCGCTGGAAAACGACGATTTACGGCTCTTCGCGCAGCCGATTGTTAATGGTGAAGGTGAGGGGTATTACGAAATCCTGTCGCGCTTACGCAGCGAAGACGGCGTCATGACGCCTGATAAATTCATCCCGATAATTACCCAATTTAACCTGAGTAAGCGTTTTGATATGCAGGTGCTGGAGACGCTGTTCAGAGCGCTCAGCAACCATCCTGGGCAGCGGTTTTCGGTGAACCTGATGCCCTCTACGCTCATGCAAAAAGAGAGCGCCAGCGAGATTATTGCCCTCTTTGAACGCTATCAGGTGGCTCCCGGCACGGTCGTCATCGAAATCACGGAAGAACAAGCATTCTCGAACTCGGAAACCAGCGTCAACAACATTCAGCAACTGCGCGAATACGGCTGCCAGATTGCTATCGACGACTTTGGTACCGGTTATGCCAACTTTGAGCGCCTGAAGCGCGTCGAGGCCGATATCGTTAAGATTGATGGCTGCTTCGTGCGGGACATCATGACTGAATCAATGGATGCAATGATTGTGAAATCGATTTGCTCGCTGGCGAAAGTAAAGCATCTGACGGTGGTTGCCGAATATGTTGAGACTGAAGAGCAAAGAGCGCTGCTGTTGCAACTGGGCGTGGATTATCTGCAGGGCTATTTGCTTGGCAAACCACGGCCACTCGAGGAATTACAGGCATAAAAAAACCGGGACGCAAGGTCCCGGTTTTTCGTTAAAGCAGTCTTACAGTACCAGTGCTGCGATAGATGCAGACAGGACGCTCACCAGGGTTGAACCGTAAACCAGTTTCAGACCGAAGCGGGATACCACGTTACCTTGCTCTTCATTCAGGCCTTTGATCGCACCAGCGATGATACCGATAGAAGAGAAGTTAGCGAAGGATACCAGGAAGACGGACAGAATACCTACCGCACGCGGGGAGAGTTCAGCGGCAACTTTCTGCAGATCCATCATCGCAACGAATTCGTTAGAAACCAGTTTGGTCGCCATGATGCTGCCCACGCGCAGCGCTTCGCCAGACGGCACGCCCATTACCCATGCAACCGGATAGAAGATGTAGCCCAGAATCCCCTGGAAGGAGATGCTGTAGCCGAACCAGCCGGTTACGGTCGCGAACAGGGCGTTCAGCGCAGCGATAAGCGCGATGAAACCAATCAGCATTGCGGCAACGATAATCGCCACTTTGAAGCCTGCCAGAATGTACTCACCCAGCATTTCGAAGAAGCTCTGGCCTTCGTGCAGGTTAGACATCTGAATGTTCTCTTCGCTGGCTTCAA
Organism: Yokenella regensburgei ATCC 49455; assembly: GCF_000735455.1. Classification (GTDB taxonomy): domain Bacteria; phylum Pseudomonadota; class Gammaproteobacteria; order Enterobacterales; family Enterobacteriaceae; genus Yokenella; species Yokenella regensburgei. Next base: position 6,103 of record NZ_JMPS01000064.1, read on the forward strand.
CGCGGTACGGGTTGATAAGCGACAGAACGATAAAGGTGCTGAACATGTTCAGGACCAGCGCGGCGACCACATACTTCGGTTCCAGCATGGTCATGTAGGCGCCAACGATAGACATGGACACGGTAGACATCGCGGTAGCCGCCATGGTGTACATGCGGTTACGGGACATCTTGCCGAGGATATCTTTATAGGCGATGAAATTTTCAGACTGACCCAGGATCAGGGAGCTGACGGCGTTGAAAGATTCCAGTTTACCCATGCCGTTGACTTTCGACAGCACGGTACCAATCGCACGAATAATGATAGGCAGAATGCGGATGTGCTGCAGGATACCGATCAGTGCAGAGATAAAGACGATAGGGCACAGCACTTTCAGGAAGAAGAACGCCAGACCTTTGTCATTCATATTGCCGAAGACGAAGTTGGTGCCATCATTCGCAAAGCCGAGAAGTTTTTCGAACATCTCGGAGAAGCCTTTCACAAATCCCAGGCCAACATCTGAGTTAAGGAAGAACCAGGCGAGTAAAACTTCAATCACAAGTAATTGAATAACATAACGAATGCGAATTTGCTTGCGATTGCTGCTTACCAGCAAAGCCAGGATCGCCACGACGACAAGCGCCAGGACAAAGTGAAGGACGCGGTCCATATTTGCTCCAAATATGATGCAGGTTAAATTTCAGTGCACATTCTATGCAACAAGCTAAAAGAAAACGAGATCTGACGCGCACTATAGTTACAAGCTGTGAGCAAACTCAAAAATAGTGATAGACCATACATTTTTGTTATGTTGAGTAAATGTGTTAAAAGTTGTGTTGTTGTACTAACCTTGATGACAAGGTAGCACGTGTTGCACATGTTTGCCTGTCACCTCCACCGACCCCAGCAACGCTATCGTTCATATCTATCAGAGCAATCATTATCACCTTTCTAAATGAACTTGATAATCATTCGCACTTTAGTAATATGAAACATAGCAAAGGCTATATTTAGAGGCAGATGATGGATAACAGTCGCGTTGAGAGTAGCAGCGGTCGGGCGACGCGCAAGATGAGGTTCGCGTTAATGGGACCGGCGTTCATTGCTGCCATCGGTTATATTGATCCAGGTAACTTTGCGACCAACATCCAGGCCGGGGCCAGCTTCGGCTATCAACTGCTGTGGGTAGTGGTATGGGCCAACCTGATGGCGATGCTGATTCAGGTCCTCTCCGCCAAGCTTGGCATTGCCACCGGCAAAAACCTCGCCGAACAAATCCGCGATCACTATCCGCGTCCGCTGGTCTGGTTCTACTGGGTGCAGGCGGAAATCATCGCCATGGCAACCGACCTGGCGGAGTTTATCGGTGCCGCAATTGGCTTCAAGCTGATTTTCGGCGTATCGCTGTTGCAGGGCGCGGTGCTGACCGGTATCGCCACCTTCCTTATATTAATGCTGCAACGCCGTGGGCAGAAACCGCTGGAGAAAGTGATAGGCGGTCTGTTGCTGTTCGTCGCTGCGGCCTATATCGTTGAGCTGGTATTCTCGCAGCCGAAGCTCGCCGCGCTGGCAAAAGGTATGGTTCTGCCGTCGCTACCGACCAGCGAAGCGGTGTTCCTCGCCGCCGGGGTACTCGGCGCCACGATCATGCCACACGTGATTTATCTCCACTCTTCCTTAACGCAGCACCTGCACGGCGGTACCCGCCAGGAACGCTATAACGCGACCCGCTGGGACGTGGGTATCGCAATGACGATCGCCGGTTTTGTGAATCTGGCGATGATGGCGACTGCCGCCGCCGCTTTCCACTTCAACGGTCACACCGGGATCGCGGATCTCGATCAGGCTTATCTGACGCTTGAGCCGTTGCTTAGCCACGCGGCGGCGACCATCTTTGGGTTGAGTCTGATAGCAGCGGGCCTGTCGTCTACCGTGGTGGGAACCCTGGCAGGGCAGGTGGTGATGCAGGGCTTTATCCGATTCCACATTCCACTGTGGTTCCGCCGTACTGTCACCATGCTGCCATCGTTTATTGTGATCCTGCTCGGGCTTGAGCCGACCCGTATTCTGGTGATGAGCCAGGTGCTGTTGAGCTTCGGGATTGCGCTGGCGCTGGTGCCGCTACTGGTGTTCACCAGTGATAAAAAACTGATGGGCGATCTGGTTAATACCACGCTTATCCGCCGGACTGGCTGGATCATTGTGGTACTGGTTGTTGCGCTCAACGGCTGGCTGCTGATTGGAACCGCGTTCGGGCTGTAACAGCTTGATTAAAACCTCATTATTGATTTCTTATATTCTTAGATAAGGCTAAATCACTGCGGCGAAGGGGTGCGGTGATGGCATGCTGCAGCTGAACCGATTTCAGATTTGCAGGCCGTTTTGCCGTATGAAAAGCACATTTATCATTAGTGATGATATTTACTTGCGCGCCGGTGTTTCTGCTCTGGTGCAGGACGCCGGTTTTACCGCTCAGTATGTTTCAGTCGATACGCCGGGATTTATGGATGCCGTCAGTGAAGATGATGTTGTCATCTTTTATCTCAATCACACCACCGCCGCCTGTTTTGAGGCTGCTGCTGCGTTACATAAACGCTGCCGTTTAATGCTTCTCCTCGACACGCTTAAACTTAAATACCTGTGCGAAGCCAGCCTGATGGTGAGTGCCAGAGCGCCGTACCCGGAAATGCTTAGCGCTCTCATGCGCTTAACCTCTCGCCAGCCGATAAAACACCCGCAGCGCATAGCATTGTCGGCGAAAGAGACGTTTATTCTGCGTGAAACGATGAATGGCAGGAAAGTGAATGCGATTGCCAGTGCGCTGAACCTGTCGCCGAAGACCGTCTATACGCACCGGGCTAATCTGTTCAATAAGCTGGGAGGGAGTTCAGTCAACGCACTCTTTTCGCTGAAGAATATGATCCCGCAGGAAGCGTTAATCTGAAGTATCAGGAAATTTTAGAGCCCTTATCAGAAAAGGGCTCTGACGCTAACCGGTTAGTGGCGATGTCCGTGTCCACGACCGCCCCACCCACGGTGATCGTCGCGGTCGCCCCAGCCTTCACGGTAGCCGCGCTCATAGGCTTTACGGTTGTCCCAGCCGCGATGACGACCATTATCATGGCGCCACCAGCGCTTATCACGCCATTCATAATTTCGATGCCAGTAATCGCGATCGCGCCAGCCACCGCCATCCCAGTAATTTCCGTAATTATCGCGATCGCCAATTTGTAATTTGATGGATGGCAGCAGGGTGACCTCGCCAGCATTGGCAATCATTGGCGCTGATGCCAGCAAAATTGCTGCAATAATCAGTGACCTGAACATACTATTCTCCTCGACGAACGGAGCCGTAAGCGGCTTGTTAGCGCAATATTACGTGGAGGTAAACCCCCGAATCATCGGCAACACTCTGAAACATGTTCTGGCAGCACTTTTTGCTAAAACAGTTCTTTTTTTGTTCACGTGAAGTTACACCCGGCCATTCTGTACAATTTGCTTTCCACTGCCATTTTACGGCGCGTTCTGGAAAGTCATCAGCCTTCTTCAATACTCACAATTAACTGTACAGGGGAAGGAACAAGGCCATGCAACAGACATACACCATCGGTGATTACCTGCTGGACCGCCTCGCTTCTCTCGGCATCGAGAGTCTCTTTGGCGTTCCTGGTGATTACAACCTGCAGTTTCTCGATCATGTTATCGCCCACGATTCAGTCCGCTGGGTTGGCTGTGCCAATGAACTGAACGCCGCCTATGCGGCAGATGGTTATGGACGCGTGAAAGGGGCAGGAGCCTTGTTAACCACTTACGGCGTAGGAGAACTCAGCGCGATTAACGGAACGGCGGGCAGCTTTGCGGAATACGTCCCGGTGTTACATATCGTTGGTGCGCCGCGCACCAGCGCACAGCAGCGCGGTGAACTGCTGCACCACACCTTAGGCGACGGTAATTTTAACCACTTCTATCTGATGAGCGAACAGGTCACCTGCGCCCAGGCGCACCTGACGGTGGGTAACGCCTGTCATGAGATCGACCGCGTGCTGTCCGAGATGATGGCGCACCGGCGCCCGGCGTACCTGATGCTGCCGGCCGATGTGGCAAAAGCGCCTGCGACGCCGCCGTCAGAAAAGCTGGTGGTGGATGCCGCAACGGTGGATGAAAATGCGCTGGCGGCGTTTCGTGAACAGGCAGCGTTGATGCTGCGCAACAGCCATCATGTGGCACTACTGGCGGACTTTCTCGCCCACCGCTATGGACTACAACAGATGCTGCGTGATTGGGTAGAAACCCAGCCGCTGGCACATGCTTCGATGCTGATGGGCAAAGGGTTGTTTAATGAGCAGCACTCGGGGTTTGTGGGCACCTACAGCGGCATCGCCAGCGACGAACATACCCGAGAGGCGATTGAAGGCGCTGATACCACTATCTGCGTGGGTACCCGTTTCACCGATACCATTACCGCCGGATTTACCCAGCATCTTGAAATTGAAAAAACCATCGAGCTACAGCCGTTTGCCGCCCGCGTAGGGAAGGTCTGGTTTAGCCGGATCCCGATTCGTCATGCACTAATGGCGCTGATTGAGGTCGCAACACCGCTTGCACCGGAGTGGTCGCCGCCCCGCTCGTGCTGTTGTCCGGTTCACGATGAAGATCTGGGTGCGCTCACGCAAAGTAATTTCTGGAGCACGCTACAGGACAGCCTGCGGCCGGGGGATATCGTGCTGGCGGATCAGGGAACGGCGGCCTTTGGCGTTGCGGCGGTCAAATTCCCGGCGGACGTCATGCTGATTGCGCAACCGCTGTGGGGCTCGATTGGTTTCACCCTTCCGGCGGCGTTTGGTGCACAAACTGCCGCACCGGACAGACGGGTAGTGCTGATTGTCGGTGACGGCGCGGCGCAGCTCACCATTCAGGAGATGAGCTCCATGCTGCGTGATAATCAGCGCCCGCTAATTTTGCTGCTCAATAACGAGGGCTACACGGTGGAACGTGCGATCCACGGCCCGGAAGAGCGCTACAACGATATCGCACTGTGGGACTGGACGATGCTGCCGCAGGTATTCCGCCCGGACAGCAAGGCGCAGTGCTGGCGGGTAACGCAGGCAGCACAGCTGAAGGAGGTGCTTAACCGTTGCACCGAAAGCGACAGCCTGACGCTGGTGGAAGTGGTGCTTCCGCGTCAGGACATCCCACACTTTTTACGGGTGGTCACCCAGTCGCTCGAGGCTCGTAACAGCAACGGGTGATTAATCGCGGTGCCGCGCCATCATCATCGGTTTGCCTGCCAGCAGCAGCCAGGCTGGCAGCATCACGATGCACAGGAGCGGCACCAGCGTGCTGTCAGGTACCACGACGGCCGCCATAAACAGGCTCAGCCAGCCGTCGCGAGTGACGACCAGCACCAGCCCGAGAATGGCACAGGAAACGGTAATAGCTGCCGGAACAGCCTCCACGTGGGCATGCAGCATCAGCCCCAGCGCGACGGCGACGAACACCGCTGGAAAAATACGCCCACCCCGAAAACCACTGGCGGAAGCAATCACCAACGCCGCCAGTTTCACCAGCGCAATCAGCATAAAGTCCCCGGCACCCAGCGTCTGGCTGGTGGCCAGTTGCTGCATCTCATCAAGGCCTTTAAACAGCGAAATATGCCCGCCCGTCACCCCAAGTAGCCCAAGCAGGAAACCGCCCGCTGCGAGAGTGAGTACCGGGCTTTTCAGGCGATGCAGCAGGGCATGCAGGCGCGGCAGACACCAGACGCCAACCATCCCGACGGCAATCGCAATCGCCGCAACGACGGCGCCGCTAAAGATATCCGTCAGCCGCATCTCGCCATAATGGGCAATCGGCAGCGAAAAATGCGGGTGAAAGAACAGGCTGGTGGTGAGCGCCCCGGCGGCAGCGGCCAGCAGGGGGGCAAACAGACGATCCCAGAGCGGCACATCGCTACTGCTGCTGAGGGTCTGGGAGAAAATCAGCGCGGCGGCGACAGGGGTGCCGAACAGCGCGCCGATAGTGCCCGCGGCGGCGAGAATGGTCCAGTCGAGGGAGCCGACCCGGGGGAACAGGCGCGCCCCGAGTGCGACCGCAAGCGCGATATTCACCGCCATGATCGGGTGCTCCGGGCCAAGGCTAACGCCGCCGGCAAGGCCCAGAATCAGTGCGATAATTAGCCCCGGTAAGGCGCTGGTGGCGACCGGGGCACCAATTAACGGCTCGGTGGCCGGATCGGGGCCAGCATGGCCAGGACTGAAGCGGATAACGAGCCCCACCGCGACGCCGGTCAGGGTCAGTATCAGCATGACCCACGCGTTAGAGCCCAGGTTAACGCCGAGACTCGCCGGAAGCGTACTCCAGAGCAGATTTTGCAGAACAGCAGCTATCTTCATCACCGCCACCAGAATCAGGCTGGAGGCGATGCCAATAATCAGGGCTGGCACAGAGAGAAGCAACATCGCGCGGGCTCGCGGGTGCAGCATGGTGATTTCCTTGTATCAACGGGCGCACGCTACTTTGCACCCCTTCATTTTTCGCGTCAGTGCAAATGGTGCTGAAACGATAAACTTAATCTGTGACGCAGATCGATAATCCTGGGCCATCAGCGCCGCGGGCGTTGTTGTTACCGCCTCATGAATTTACAGTGTGCCAAATAAGTAATTCTGACTTTAGCGGAGCCGTAACAGAATGACAAAGTTTGCGTTAGTAGGGGACGTCGGCGGTACCAACGCACGACTGGCGCTGTGTAATCTTGCCAGTGGCGAAATCTCACAGGAGAAGACCTGGTCCGGGCTGGACTACCCGAGCCTTGAGGCGGTGGTTCAGGTTTACCTGAAAGAGGTTGGGGTTGCGGTTGATGCCGGGTGTATCGCCATTGCATGCCCAATTACCGGTGACTGGGTGGCAATGACCAACCATACCTGGGCCTTCTCCATTGCGGAAATGAAGCAAAACCTCGGCTTTACGCATCTCGAAATCATCAATGATTTCACTGCGGTTTCCATGGCTATCCCGATGCTGAAAAAAGAGCATTTGATCCAGTTCGGCGGCGCTGAGCCGGTTGAGGGTAAGCCGGTGGCGGTCTACGGCGCCGGAACCGGTCTTGGCGTGGCGCATCTGGTGCATGTTGATAAACGCTGGGTGAGCCTGCCGGGTGAGGGCGGCCACGTCGACTTTGCGCCGAACAGCGAAGAAGAGGCGATCATTCTCGATGCGCTACGCAGCGAGCTGGGCCATGTCTCTGCCGAGCGTGTACTTTCGGGTCCGGGGCTGATTAACCTGTACCGTGCGGTGGTGAAATCTGACGGGCGTTTGCCGGAAAACCTGCAGCCTAAAGACATTACCGAACGCGCGCTGGCTGATACCTGCATTGACTGTCGCCGTGCGCTGTCGCTGTTTTGCGTCATCATGGGCCGCTTTGGCGGTAACCTGGCGCTGACGCTGGGGACTTTCGGCGGTGTGTATATCGCCGGAGGTATCGTGCCGCGCTTCCTTGAGTTCTTTAAAGCTTCAGGATTCCGCGGCGGCTTTGAAGACAAAGGGCGCTTCAAAGCCTATGTGCAGGATATTCCGGTGTATCTCATCGTTCATGACAACCCAGGACTGCTGGGCTCTGGCGCGCACCTGCGTCAGACGCTGGGGCAGATCCTTTAATCTTTCGGCTGCGCGCCTACAGGTGCATTAGCTGGCGGAACTCTTTCACCTTACTGCGGCTGACCGGTACCTGAAAATCCAGATCGCGCAGCCGCAGAATATAGGTGTTGTTGAACCAGGGTTCTATTTCGCGGATCTTATTCAGATTCACGCAGTATGAGCGATGGCAGCGGAAGAAGTGTGAGGGCGGCAGGCGGCTGCAAAACTCGGTGATGTTCATCGACATCACGTAGGATTCGCGCCGGGTGTAGACGAAGGTCATCTTCTCATGCGCTTCCGCATAATAGATATCGTTGATGCTGGTGACGATAATCCGCTCATCTTTGACCAGGTTAATGGTGTCGTTCTCACGCGTTACGCTACCGCCGCTGGCACCCGCTTGCTGCTGCCAGGCGCTCTCCAGCTTTTGCAGCATGGTAATGATGCGCGATTCCTGGTATGGCTTGAGAATATAGTCAAACGCCTCCAGCTCGAACGCTTCTACCGCATGCTCTTTCCATGCGGTAATAAACACAATGAACGGCTTATGGGCAAACTGGCTGATGTTCTGCGCCAGCAATACGCCATCCAGCGACGGGATATTGATGTCGAGAAAAATAGCGTCGACTTTGTTGTGCTGCAGGAACTTCAGCACGTCGAGGCCATCGTCAAAAGTACCGACAATGTCCATCTGACTGTGCGCTTTAATAAGCCAGGTCAGCTCCTGCTGGGCCAGGAATTCATCTTCAACAATAATAACTTTCATCTGAACTCCAGATCAGGGTAACAGCGATGCCGGTGCGGTAACCGGGGTACGCTGGTCAGGCACATAAAAGGCGATTTCGGTGCCGGGCTCAAGGCGGCGGATGTGCAGCCCTTCTCCATACAGCAGTTTCACCCGGTGGTGAACGTTGAGCAGGCCAATTTTGTTACCGGGCATTTCGTTAGCGTTTACCCGCTCAATCACTTTCGGGTCAATGCCATGACCGGTGTCACGCACGCTGATGCGCACCCGATGACCACACTCAGCGACGCTTATCGTCACGACCCCTTTGCCCTTGCACGGCTGTATGCCGTGTACGATGGCGTTTTCTACCAGCGGCTGGATTAGCAGGCTTGGGATCACGCAGCTTATCTCATCATCAATGTCGTAAATCACCGTCAGTTTATCGCCAAATCGCGCCTGTTCGATGGCGATATAATCCTTAATCTGGTACAGCTCTTTCTTGATATCAATCTGCTCATCGTCATTAAGCTCGATGTTATAGCGCAGATAGCGCGACAGATTGAAAATCAGCTGCCGGGCGGTGTCCGGATTCAGGCGAATCGAAGAAGAGATAGCGTTCAGGGCGTTAAACAGGAAATGAGGATTTATCTTGCTCTGTAGTGCGCGAAGCTCTGCCTTATTTGCCATTTCACGCAGCTGCTCGGCGCGGGATACTTCAAGCTGGGTAGAGATAATTTGCGACAGCCCGACCGCCATCTCCTGCAGGGAAGAGGTTATCTGATGGGCGTGACAGTAGTAGATTTTAAGCGTCCCGGTCACGACGCCTTTCTCCCACAGCGGGATCACCAGCATCGAGTGGATCTCCGGCGTGCGGTGGGCTTCATCATTGTTTTTAATGATGATTTTTCCGTAGTTTATCGACTGTCGGGTGGTCGGGCTGACAAAGTCGTCGCGGTTACGGTAGTTGTCTTCCCCGACGCCGACGTAGGCCAGTACGTGTTCGGTATTGGTGATGGCGACGGCGTCGGCGTGTATATCCCGGCGGATAATATCGCAAACCTTGCGCAGTGATTCGCTGTCGACATGGCGAAACAGCGGCAGGGTTTTGTTAGCAATATCCAGCGCCAGCTTGGCCTGACGGGCAGCACTCGCCTCTTTCTCGCCCTCGACGCTTCGCACCAGCAGCACGATAAAACCGATACAGACGCTGCCGAAGATCATCGGAATACCGATTTTAGAGACAATATCGAGGCCCAGCGCATAGGTGGGCGCCCAGAGCACCACCAGAATCATGGTCAGCGTTTCGCACAACATCCCGGCGAGAATGCCCACCCGCCAGTGCTGTGCTTTCGGAATGCGAAGGTGGATCCAGCCGGAAAGAATACCGGCGATAATGCTGGTGATAAGACAGGGCACGGCGGTTACGCCACCGATATCTATCAGATAGCGGTGCACCCCGGCAATCAGGCCGGTAATTATCCCCACCCACGGGCCGAAGAGGATCCCACCTGACATAACGGCAATCACGCGCACGTTAACCAGTGAGCCTTCTACCGGCACGCCGGACCAGGTGCTGAACAGCGCGAACATGGAGAAAATGGCGGTCACCGCCAGCAGCTCTTTGGGGGTGTGCGCCGATTTGTGCAGCAGTTCGCGGAACAGGCGGATGCGGATCAGGAAAAACAGACAGATCAGCATCAGTGCCGCACGATCGAAAACTGCCAGCAGCATGGTAAAAATTTCGTGCATGAGAAAGCCGTAGAAGTCGTATGAAAGTATTATGATAAGGAACCCGCCGCCGGATGACCAGCAATCACCTCTTTGGTATAAACCGGAAAAACCACGCTTTTAAAAGGGGATTATGCAAAGCCTTACTGTTATAACGCCAATCCCATCTCTCAGATGAATCCTGCTGGTAATGCAATTGATGCTTATGTGTTAAATAGAGTTTTTAATTAGGGTAATACGGGGAATCGTTTTTCCGCATTCACTTCCTGCTGTTCCTCTTTTCATGCCGTATAACTTTTTTTTGTTTTCCCTCTCGACAGCGTGAGGTGTTTTGCGCTAATTCTGGAGTATGCCGCATGCGCGGCAGCGTCGCTCGGACGGTCCGGGCGCTAACGTTACTCTGAGGAATCTATGGCTGACTTCAGTCCTGAACGCCGTTTTACGCGTATCGATCGTCTTCCCCCTTATGTTTTCAATATTACGGCTGAGCTGAAAATGGCTGCGCGTCGGCGCGGCGAAGATATTATCGATTTCAGCATGGGCAACCCGGACGGCGCCACGCCGCCGCACATCGTGGAGAAGCTCTGCACTGTCGCCCAGCGCCCGGATACTCACGGCTATTCCACCTCACGCGGTATTCCGCGTCTGCGTCGGGCAATTTCGCGCTGGTATCAGGATCGCTACGACGTCGAGATAGACCCGGAGACGGAAGCCATCGTCACCATCGGTTCGAAAGAGGGGCTGGCGCACTTAATGCTCGCGACCCTCGATCACGGTGATACGGTGCTGGTGCCAAACCCGAGTTATCCGATCCACATCTACGGTGCGGTGATAGCCGGGGCGCAGGTGCGCTCGGTGCCGCTGGTGGAGGGGGTCGATTTCTTTAATGAACTGGAACGCGCCATTCGCGAGAGCTATCCGAAGCCAAAAATGATGATCCTCGGCTTCCCGTCAAACCCGACGGCGCAGTGCGTCGAACTCGAGTTCTTTGAAAAAGTGGTCGCGCTGGCGAAACGCTACGACGTGCTGGTGGTGCATGACCTGGCGTATGCCGATATCGTCTACGACGGCTGGAAAGCCCCTTCCATTATGCAGGTGCCCGGCGCCCGTGACGTTGCGGTCGAATTCTTTACCCTGTCTAAAAGCTACAACATGGCCGGCTGGCGCATCGGCTTTATGGTGGGTAACCCGGTGCTGGTTAACGCCCTGGCGCGTATTAAAAGCTACCACGACTACGGCACGTTCACGCCACTGCAGGTGGCGGCTATTGCCGCACTGGAAGGTGACCAGCAGTGCGTTCGCGATATTGCCGAGCAGTACAAACGCCGCCGCGACGTGCTGGTAAAAGGGCTGCATGAAGCCGGATGGATGGTAGAAATGCCGAAAGCGTCGATGTACGTGTGGGCAAAAATTCCGGAGCCCTACGCGGCAATGGGGTCGCTTGAGTTTGCGAAAAAGCTGCTACAGGATGCCAAAGTCTGCGTTTCACCGGGGATTGGTTTCGGTGATTATGGCGACACCCATGTGCGTTTTGCGCTGATTGAGAACCGCGATCGTATTCGCCAGGCCGTCAGGGGGATTAAAGCAATGTTCCGTGCCGATGGCCTGCTACCCGCCCCGGCGAAAACGCCAGCCGAAAGCGGTGAGTAAAAACACAAACAGGAGCCAAATGGCTCCTGTTTTTTTTCTGGCTTGTTACCCGCTCTAGATCATCAGGGCAAAAGTACCGGCCCACACGATGACCATAAAAGAGATGCCCATAAAGAAGTATTTCACGACTCATCACTCCGCGTAGGGATGGCTACGCCTAAGGTACTGATTGTAGAGAGCTGACCCCCGCCTGAAACCGAATAAAAAATCAGCCGGATTTCGCGTTGGCATCACCTCAGAATTCTGTGCGTTATCGCTCCAGACGGGCGTAATGTACGCCTAAAAATGTGGGGCTGCAAGCGGGATTTTCTTATTTACTTTTAGTAACTTACGAGTGTCGGGATTAGGCGACAGTTTAATTTCATCTGGTAATATATTTCAATCGAGCGACGTTTCGCAGCGCGAAAAAACCGGGTCTTTACCTTATTGATTTTGTGGGTAATTCAGAGGCCTGGATCAGGCCTCTTCTGTCCATTGCTTCGGAAAACGTGCGGGTGCAAAACGCAGGGTTAATAGCATCAGTCCAATGACGCATAACGCGTGAAACGTCCAGTCCACAACATAGTTTCCGCTAACGCCGCGCAAAACACCGGAGAGCCAGGGTGAGAGCCCGGCGAGAATAAAACCTATCCCCTGCATAAACGCGACCAGCCTGCCAGCAATAGCGGGTTGTGGAGAGTGGTCGAGCGCCAGCACCAGACACAGCGGAAAAGCGCCGCCCAGGCCAAATCCACACACCATTGCCCACAGCACCGGAGCCTGTAACGGGAGCCAGATAAAACCGCAAAAACCTGCCAGCTGTAATGCCAGCGCCAGCATCAGTAGTTTGCGTCTGTCCTGATGGCGGGCCATGGCTGGCATCAGCAAGGCACCGGCGGTTTGTCCAAGCGTCATCAGGGCGAGCAGAGAACCGCTGTACTGCGCGCTGGATCCACTCTCCATATAGTAGGCGGGCAGCCAGGCAATGAGGCTGGCATATCCGCCGTTAATCAGGCCGAAGTAAAGGCCAAGCGTCCAGGCGCGGGGGGTCAGTGGGATACGAAGCGAGGTGGTGGTGGTGTTGTGTCCCGAGGGGGGCAGACGGCGGCTCTGTAACCACCAGCCGAAGAGGGCGATAATCGCAGGCAGTGCCCACCAGGCAAGTGAACGGTGCCAGACCTCGCTGTGCCGGGCAAGCCAGGGCGTCAATGCGGCACCGAGGCCGCCGCCGCCCATCAGCGCTGCCGACCACAGTCCCATCACCACCGGTGTACGGTGGTGAAACAGCCGCTTAATGACCGAAGGCATGACGGCCTGAATAATGCCGATCCCGATCCCGCCGAGCAGTGCGCTGCCAAGCAGCAGCGCGCTTTGGGGGAAGAGCTCACGCATCAATGCACCAGCGGCAATCAGCAACAGGCTAAAGGCCACGCTGCGCCGCTCGCTGACGTGCCGATGGATCCAGCTTCCGGCGAGCGCCAGCCCGCCCATGGCGACCACCGGCAGGGCGGTCAGCAGGGCAGCCACGGTAAAGCTCATCCCACTCGCCTGACGAAGCTGCGGTAGCAGGGGCCCGACGGAGGTCAGCAGCGGTCGCATGTTGAGGCCAATCAGCACCAGGACCAGCAGCATCAGGCCCGTTTTTTGACGGTAGCTCATCGCCATCAGAACGGTTTAGTTGGCAGGTATTTGCCGTCGAGAGTGATGACGGCGCGCTCGCCACCTTCCGGATCGGCGACTTTCTTCACATCGAGCCTGAAGTTGATGGCGCTGATGATGCCGTCGCCGAACTTCTCATGAACCAGCGCTTTCAGAGTCGTGCCATACACCTGCAGCATTTCGTAGAAACGGTACATCGTTGGATCCGTCGGGACACGGTCTTCAATGCAGCCGCGCAGTGGAATGCTCTGCAGCAGCAGAATGGCCTCTTCATCGAGATCCAGCTTCGCGCCAACCAGGCGGGCGGCTTCAGCAGGCAGCGCCTGCTGGCCAAGCAGGGCAGCGGTAACGAAGGCTTCTGCAAGGCCGGTGCCGTCGGCAATCTGGGCAAATGAGAGATCTTTTTTCGCTTTGCTGAGCAGAATGGCATCGGCAAGGTTCAGACGAATATTGCGGTTAATTTGGGACTGAATCATGGTGAATCTCCTGATGGATGAAAATGTAAGGTTAAGCCGCGGTTTGCTGGCGCAGGGGCACCGCACACACGCCGGGATGGGAAGCAAGCGGCACAAACTGACGTGTCGCGCCGTCAAAGGCAGCAATGCTGCCGCTTTCTATGTCGTAAACCCAGCCGTGCAGCGCGATACGTCCTTCTTCCAGCGCCAGCCGCACCGACGGATGAGTTTGCAGATTGGCCAGCTGGGCAACCACGTTTTCGCGCACCATTGCTGCGGTTTTGGAAGGTAAATCGGTATGTGGACGCGCCTCATTCACTACGCGGGCAGAATCAGCATAGCGTAGCCAGTGGGAAACGGCGGGCATATGGTCCAGGCACTGGCAGCTGGCAATCGCGGTCATTGCACCACAGTTAGAATGGCCACATATCACAATGTCTGACACACGAAGCGCTGCGACGGCGTATTCCACTGAGGCAGAAACCCCGCCGGGCTCTGGCCCATAAGAGGGGACGATATTACCGGCGTTGCGGATCACAAACAGATCTCCGGGTTCGCGCTGCGTGACCAGCTCTGGCACCAGCCGGCTGTCGGAGCAGGAGATAAACAGGGTGCGCGGGCTCTGCTGCGTCGCCAGCTGTTTAAACAACGCTTCGCGCTCAGGAAATGCTTCGCGCTGGAATTTAAGGAAACCGTCAATAATCTCTTTCACCGCTAATCCTCTGGTTGGCTTTGCAATGAGGAGCAGACTACTCGTCCGTTGCTATAAGGTAAAAGACTCATTTATGATGAGTTCTATTGCATTTACTTATAGGTTCGCCAATGCTGTTTCGACATATCAACTACTTTCTTGCCGTGGCAGAACATGGCAGCTTTACGCGTGCGGCGAGCGCACTACACGTCTCCCAACCCGCGCTTTCGCAGCAGATCCGCCAGCTGGAGGAGAGCCTGGGGGTGCCGCTGTTTGACCGCAGTGGAAGGACAATTCGCCTGACGGATGCCGGTGAAGTCTGGCGTCAGTACGCTACTCGGGCGTTGCAGGAGCTGGGAGCCGGGAAACGTGCTATTCACGATGTTGCCGATCTAACGCGCGGCTCGCTGCGTGTCGCAGTAACGCCAACCTTTACCAGCTACTTTATCGGGCCATTAATGGCAGACTTTTATGCGTCTTATCCCGGCATTACGCTTCAGCTGCAGGAGATGTCGCAGGAGAGAATGGAGGAGCTGCTTTGCCGTGATGAGCTGGACGTCGGCATTGCCTTTGAGAGCCAGCATGCGCCAGAGCTGGAAGCCATTCCGTTGCTAACGGAAAGCCTGGCGCTGGTGGTCGCACAGCATCATCCGCTGGCCGGCCAAGAACAGGTGGAGCGGAGCCGGCTGAATGAAGAAAAACTGGTTCTCCTCAGCGCCGAATTTGCGACCAGGGAACAGATTGATCACTATTGCGAGCAGGCCGGGCTGCATCCTCAGGTGGTAATGGAGGCAAACTCTATCAGCGCTGTGCTGGAGCTGATTCGGCGTACATCACTTTCCACGCTGCTGCCTGCCGCGATTGCCACACAACAACAGGAGCTCAGCGCCATTCGCCTCTCTCCGCCGCTGCTGGAGAGAACGGCCGTATTGTTGCGTCGCAAGAATAGCTGGCAGACCACGGCCGGGAAAGAATTTGTCAGGATGGCTTTGGGAGGCTGACAGAATCAGGACCAGCGGTCGCCAGGCTGCGCGTCTTTATACCATGCCATCAGCTCATGGGTGCCCGCCTGACCTTCGGCCGGTGCCCACGGGGCGGAGTCCTGCTCCGGCACCGGCTGATACCCGCCGTGCTTCACTTCAAAAATTACCCCGCCGTTATCCAGCGACAGCACCGCGTGCCAGGTGCCCGCGTCCATCTCCAGCGCCGCGCAGTCTTCACCTAACACGGTGCGCTGCGTGACGACGCCTTGCTCATCGAAGTTCAGCACCACGAAGCGGCCGCTCAACGGCAGCAGCAGCTCGAAGGTGTGCGGATGACGATGTGGACGAATATAGGTGCCGGGCTCCATGGCAATTGCCAGACGCTGCACCGGGTCGCTCAGCTCCGGGTGAAGGTTACGATGGGCGCGCAGGCGCGGGGCGTTCGCCGCCGCTTCGCTCTGCTGCTTGAGGTCACTGAATGTGATTTGTTTCATAGGGGTTAACCGCCTGACCTTTCATAGGAAATATTGAACGTTCTACCACATCAAATCATCTGGCACTACGAAATCGGCATACGGATCGTCTTCATCCGGAGTGTCTTTGTCTGGCTCGTTGCCAAAGACGATGTAGCTGGCATCGCGCTGGGCAATTTTACTGGCCACGACCGCCGGGATGATGGCGTATTCACTCTCCGCACCGCTTGTGGTCGACAGGCGCGCAATCGCGAGGCGGCCTTTGGTGAGCTGCGTTTGCGTGGTTTTGTCAACGTACAGCTTTTTGATGACGCTACCGTCGGTAAAATTGAAACCGATGTCAGGTTTGGTAAGAGTAATGCGGTTCATCTCAATCAGCTGCTTAATCTGCGCCTGATACTCTTTCGACAGCGTAGCCTGCTTTTGCTGCTCGCTGAGCTGTTTATCACGTTCAAGCTGCGCTTTTTTGTTGGCTTCTACGGCCTCTCTCGCCTCACGGGCCATCACTCGTGATTTTTTCGACGAACGTTGCACTTTGTCCAGCTTCTTACTGCTGACCAGGCCCGCTTTAAGCATTTGCTCTTGGAGTGTGAGTTTTGTCATTTTCGTTTCAAACGCCTGTTAAATCGTATACGAGATTATACCGCAATTAGTGCTGAGAGGGGCTTTACCGAAGGCTGGCACGGGTGCCAATGGTGTCCCCTGCAGGAATCGAACCTGCAACTAGCCCTTAGGAGGGGCTCGTTATATCCATTTAACTAAGGGGACGAAGCCGAAAGATTATAACGTTTTTAAGGACTCAGGTTAAGTCAGAAGCGGTTGAGTGCTCAAAGTCTGGTCAGTTAGCACATTTTTTGCACCTGAAGCCAAAATCTTAATTTGCCGCGATGGCAAGAATAGCCATACGAATATGTCAAAATATGTATAGAATCATTGAAGAAACTATGATGACAGTGACAGATTAGCGTTCCGTCAGGGACGGCATTTGCACTAATCTGTCGAATCAGGGAGACCGTTATGAATTTTCGCCTGTCGGCGCTTGCGCTGAGTGCGGCTTTACTGGTGGGTTGCGCCAGTTCGGGAGATCAACAGCAGGGGCGTTCAGACCCGCTTGAGGGTTTTAACCGCACCATGTACAACTTCAACTTTAACGTTGTGGATCCGTATGTTCTGCGTCCCGTCGCGGTTGTGTGGCGTGATTATATGCCGCAGCCAGCGCGTAATGGCCTGAGCAACTTCACCAGTAACCTGGAAGAGCCTGCCATCATGGTCAACATGTTCCTGCAGGGGGATCCGTATCAGGGGATGGTGCACTTTACCCGTTTCTTCCTGAACACCATTCTCGGGATGGGTGGTTTGATTGATGTTGCTGGCATGTCTAACCAGAAACTGCAGCGCGTTGAACCGCACCGCTTCGGTAGTACGTTAGGGCATTATGGCGTAGGTTATGGCCCGTACGTGCAGTTGCCGTTCTACGGTAGCTTCACGCTGCGTGATGAAGGCGGTGACTTTGTCGATGACCTCTACCCGGCGCTGTCGTGGTTGACCTGGCCTATGTCTATCGGTAAATGGGCGATTGAAGGGATTGAAACCCGTGCTCAGCTGCTCGATTCCGACGGTCTGCTGCGCCAGTCTTCCGATCCGTACATCATGGTGCGTGAAGCCTACTTCCAGCGTCACGACTTTATCGCCAGCGGCGGTAAGCTGAAACCGGCGGAAAACCCGAACGCGCAGGCGATTCAGGATGAACTGAAAGACATCGATTCGCAGTAAAACGGTGTAGAAAGCAGAAAAGAAAAAGGTGAGCGCGAAGCTCACCTTTTTTTATACCGATCTTCTGATTAGAAGCGGTAGTTGAAGTTGGTACCGAACAGCCAGGCTTTACCTTCAGAACGGAAGGTGTACGGGCCTTCGTTAATGGTCACGTTCTGGCCGTGCATGTAGGAAGCACCAACGTCAACAGAAGCATCTTTGTTGAACGCGTAGGTTGCGCCTGCGCTCAGCCAGAAACGGTCCTGATCCGGAATGGAGATAGAACGGTTTTCAGCCGGAACCGGGCTGTCATCGAACGCGATACCGGTACGGAAGGTCCAGGTATCATCGTAGTAGTAGGTGGTCCCCAGCGCGATACGGTAGGAATCTCTGAAGCCTTCATCTTTATAGAACAGCGTCTGGCCGTTAGAGCCAGTGGCTTTCAGCTCCTGGAACTGGCTCCAGCTGGTATACGCGATGCTGTAGTGAACCGCCCACTGCGGTGCCACACGGTTATAACCAGACACTTCCCACATTTCCGGCAGATTCAGGGTCAGAGAACCTGGGATGGTGGAGCCAGAGGTTCCCCATGGGAACGCAGTGCCCGCACCCGGTGCGCGGTTGAAGGCGCTGTTGATGTTGCTCTTATAATCGCCGTCGAAGTCGATTTTAACTTCTGAACGATAGGTCAACGCGTAGCGGTTGTTCTTATCCAGTTCATACAGGATACCGGCGTTCCAGCCGTAACCCCATTCGTCGCCTTTAAGCTTAGCAATCTGGGTGCCTGGTGCTGCCAGGTGTGCACCTGCAGTTTGCTCACCGGCATAACGTTCGATCTTCGCGTCGGCATACACGGCGTTGAAGCCCAGACCGAAGCTCCAGTTCTCGTTCAGACGGTACGCACCGCTCAGGTTGAGGTTAACGGTTTGCAGGTCGGTTTTACCGCCGTACTCACCAGCAATGTAGTTATTGCTGAACTCGGTCGCCAGACCGTAGTTAGAGGTGACGGAAGCACCAATACCGAACTGTTCGTTAATCGGCATGACGAAGTGAACGTTAGGAACCCATGCCGTCGGCGCAATGTTGTCTGCGTCGGTGCTACGGCCGGTGTAAGGAGATTTACCGGAGATGTTAACGTCCGGGTCGATGTATACCGCACCTGCCGAGAAGGTAGGGCGATCGTACATCATGATAAGCGCCGGGTTGCGGCTGGCGTTACCTGCATCATCTGCGATAGCGCCTTCACCTGAATAGGCACGGCCGAGACCAGATGTTGAGAACTCGTTTAGCTGGAAACCTGCAGACCAGGCTTGTGTTGAGACAAGTGCCACTGCGACTGCGAGTGCAGATTGGGTAAACCGGGTTTTCTGGCTCATGACCATAACCTCATTGAGTTATTTTTATACAAAATTTGTTACATGCCGTAACAGAAGCGCGAAGTGTAGGGTCTGTATCACTTCAGAGAAATCAGACCAGTGCGCTGAGTATAGGTCTGACCAGCTGAAATGTTGCAAGTATGTTTATAGATTTTTTCAAATGTGATCTCAGAAACGCGATCTGGTTGGCAAAAATGGGACCAGGTCGACTCACAAGAAAGGGTGATTTTTGTTTTAGATCATTTTTAATTGTGATTTCTGTCACTTGAGGCTTTTCGCAACATTAACTGCTGGAGAGCACCAAATCTGGGGGGTAAAATAAG
This sequence comes from Yokenella regensburgei ATCC 49455, assembly GCF_000735455.1. GTDB lineage: Bacteria > Pseudomonadota > Gammaproteobacteria > Enterobacterales > Enterobacteriaceae > Yokenella > Yokenella regensburgei. The sequence goes on from NZ_JMPS01000064.1 coordinate 25,510, forward strand.
TACATTGTTTATCTGGCACCCCTGGTGCAATCACAGAGGAAATCTACGATGAGTAAATGCAGTGCTGATGAGACTCCTGTTTGCTGCTGTATGGATGTTGGTACCATTATGGACAACACCGATTGCACCGCGTCTTACAGCCGTGTCTTCGCGAACCGTGCAGAAGCAGAAGAAACGCTGGCCCAACTGACCGCAAATGCGCGCGGCGTTGAGTCTGAGCCGTGTGTTATCACCCCAACTTTCACCGAAGTTGACGGTGGCGTTAAGCTGGATATCGACTTTGTGTTCAGCTGCGAAGCCGAAACCTTAATCTTCCAGCTCGGTTTGCGTTAATATCCCCAAAACGCCCCTTTCAAAGGGGCGTTTTCTTTTTCTCTTCAATGTGTTTTAGCTCCCACTTTTCTTGCTCCCTGATTGGCTAAATGTAAAAAATTAGTTAAGACTGTTGTCAGGTCAGACCACTTGCTGGTTTTCGGTTAACAGGGGAGTTTTATGAGTCAGGCATTACCACTTCTAACCCGTCAGGGCGATCGCATTGCCATCGTCAGCGGATTACGTACGCCGTTTGCCCGTCAGGCGACGGTATTCCACGGTGTTCCGGCGGTGGATCTCGGCAAAATGGTGGTGGGTGAAATGATGGCTCGCAGCGAGATCCCCCCGGAGGTGATTGAACAACTGGTCTTCGGCCAGGTGGTTCAGATGCCGGAAGCCCCCAACATCGCCCGCGAAATTGTACTGGGTACCGGAATGAATGTGCATACCGATGCCTACAGCGTCAGCCGCGCCTGCGCCACCAGTTTCCAGGCGGTGGCGAACGTCGCTGAAAGCCTGATGGCCGGCACTATCCGCGCCGGAATCGCCGGTGGGGCAGACTCCTCATCGGTGCTACCGATTGGCGTGAGTAAAAAGCTGGCGCGCACGCTGGTTGATGCCAACAAAGCCCGTACCCTCGGGCAGAAGCTGAAACTTTTCTCGCGCCTTCGTCCGCGCGATCTGCTGCCGGTTCCGCCCGCGGTTGCGGAGTACTCCACCGGACTGCGTATGGGTGACACCGCAGAGCAGATGGCGAAAACCTACGGCATAACCCGTGAACAACAGGATGCGCTGGCGCATCGCTCACATCATCTGGCGGCACAGGCCTGGGATGAGGGCAAACTGGCGGATGAAGTGATGACCGCCTACGCGCCGCCGTTCCGGGAACCGGTCGTTAAAGACAACAACGTTCGCGGCGCCTCCACGCTTGCCGATTACGCGAAATTGCGCCCGGCGTTTGACCGTAAACACGGTACCGTCACCGCCGCTAACAGCACCCCGTTAACCGACGGTGCGGCAGCGGTTATCCTGATGACGGAGTCGAGGGCAAAAGAGCTGGGCCTGAAGCCGCTCGGCTATCTGCGCAGCTATGCTTTTACCGCCATCGATGTCTGGCAGGATATGCTGCTGGGGCCCGCGTGGTCGACGCCCCTGGCGCTGGATCGCGCCGGGCTCACCCTTAACGATCTGACCCTTATCGATATGCATGAGGCTTTCGCCGCCCAGACACTGGCAAACGTGCGGCTGATTGGTAGCGAACGCTTTGCCCGTGAAGTGCTGGGGCGTTCGCACGCGACCGGCGAGATCGACGACAGCAAATTTAACGTCCTCGGTGGCTCAATTGCCTACGGGCACCCGTTTGCCGCCACCGGCGCGCGAATGATTACCCAGACGCTGCACGAGCTGCGTCGACGCGGCGGAGGGTTTGGCCTGGTAACGGCATGCGCAGCCGGCGGGCTGGGCGCGGCAATGGTTCTGGAGGCTGAATAATGGAAACGATGTCTGCATTCTCTTTGAACGTCCGTCCGGACAACGTCGCTGTCATCACCCTCGATGTACCCGGCGAGAAAATGAATACCCTGAAAGCAGAGTTCGGTACCGAGGTGCGCGCGCTGCTGCGTCAGATCCGCGAGAACCATGATATTCGTGGGGTCGTGCTTATCTCGGCAAAAGAAGACAACTTCGTTGCCGGTGCAGATATCAACATGATTGGCCGTTGCAAAACGGCGCTGGAGGCCGAAGCGCTGGCGAAGCAGGGCCAGCAGGTGATGGCGGAAATCCATGCGATGCCGGTTCCGGTGGTGGCGGCAATTCATGGCGCCTGTCTGGGCGGTGGTCTGGAGCTGGCGCTGGCCTGTCACGCCCGCCTCTGCACCGATGACGCAAAAACCGTACTTGGTTTGCCGGAAGTGCAGCTGGGTTTGTTGCCGGGCTCAGGCGGCACTCAGCGTTTGCCACGGTTGATTGGCGTCAGCACTGCGCTTGAGATGATCCTGACCGGTAAACAGCTTCGGGCGCGTCAGGCGCTGAAAGTAGGGCTGGTGGATGAGGTGGTTCCGGCTTCTATTCTGCTGGAAGCGGCGGTTGAACGGGTTAAAAACGGTGTACCGGAGCATCGCCGCCTGCCGGTGCGTGAACGGGTACTGGCCGGTCCGCTCGGTCGCACCGTGCTGTTTAATCTGGTTGGCAAGAAAACCGAACAGAAAACGCTGGGTAACTACCCGGCGACCACGCGGATTTTGCAGGTGATTGAAACCGGGCTCGCGCACGGTATCAGCAGCGGCTATGAGGCGGAAGCCCGGGCGTTTGGTGAACTTGCCATGACGCCACAATCGCAGTCGTTGCGCCACATCTTCTTTGCCAGCACTGACCTGAAAAAAGATCCGGGTGCCAGCGCAGAGTCCGGGCCGCTGCGTGCCGTAGGTATACTGGGCGGTGGTTTGATGGGCGGCGGCATCGCTTTCGTCACCGCCTGTAAAGGAAAATTGCCTGTTCGCATTAAGGATATTAATGCTGATGGAATCAACCACGCGCTGAAGTACAGTTGGGATCTGCTTGATAAGAAGGTGCGTCGCCGCCATATCAGAGCCAGTGAGCGTGACAGTCAGCTGGCGCTGATTTCCGGAACGACCGACTACAGCGGCTTTTCGCATCGTGATGTCGTTATCGAAGCGGTGTTTGAAGATCTGGCACTCAAGCAAAAAATGGTAACAGAAGTTGAGCAGCACTGTGCACCCCATACGGTGTTTGCCTCGAACACATCTTCACTGCCTATTGGCGATATCGCAGCCCTTGCCGCGCGGCCAGAGCAGGTTATCGGCCTGCACTTTTTCAGCCCGGTTGAGAAAATGCCGCTGGTGGAGGTGATCCCTCATGCGGGAACGTCTGAACGCACTATCGCCACGACGGTTAAGCTTGCGAAAAAGCAGGGCAAGACGCCCATCGTGGTCGCCGACAAAGCCGGCTTTTACGTTAACCGAATTCTGGCACCCTATATTAACGAGGCAATCCGACTGCTGACGGAAGGCCAACGAATTGAAAATATTGATAAAGCGCTGGTGAAGTTTGGTTTCCCGGTCGGGCCAATCCAACTTTTGGATGAGGTCGGAATCGATACAGGCACTAAAATTATCCCTGTGCTTGAGGAGGCTTACGGAGAGCGTTTTCGCCCGCCTGCAAATGTCATTGACGCAATTCTGAATGACGATCGCAAAGGCAGAAAAAATAATCGTGGTTTCTATCTTTACGGTGAAAAAGGGCGTAAAAGCAAAAAACAGCCCGATCCTGCTATCTATGCTTTAGTGGGTTCGACAGGCCAGAAAAATGAGTTCAACGAACAGCTTATGGCAGAACGCTGCGTGATGTTGATGCTCAATGAAGCGGCCCGTTGCTATGACGAGCAGGTGGTACGCAGCGCGCGTGATGGAGACATCGGTGCGGTGTTTGGCATTGGTTTTCCGCCGTTCCTCGGAGGGCCGTTCCATTACATGGATACCCTCGGCGCACGGGAAGTGGTCGCCATTCTGCAGCGTCTTGCGGTGCAGCATGGCCCACGGTTTACACCCTGTGAGAGTTTATTACAGCGTGCAGAACAGGGGCTGACCTTTTGGCCAGCAAAGGAAACTGATGCGATAAGTTAGGGTCTAAAAAGAAGTCATCTGCCGAGAGTGATTCAGGTGGTCGGTTAAATTGTAAACAGAGATTGACTATACTTACGCCATTGATGTAAAACACAGCGTTTCATTCAATGGATGGATAAGGCACAATGCCCGGCCACCGGGTAACTGGCGCACTAGTTTGATCGCGCCAGGTTTAACGTCGGTGCTTCTGGTTAACAAAAGCGGTGCAATATGCAAGTTTTCATTATGCGTCACGGCGACGCTGCCCTCGAAGCAGCCAGTGACTCGGTTCGTCCCCTGACCGTCTGCGGATGCGATGAGTCCCGTCAGATGGCCACCTGGCTACAAGGCCAAAAAGTGGACATTGAGCGTGTTCTGGTAAGCCCGTTCCTGCGAGCTGAACAGACCCTGGACGTGGTGGGAGAGTGCATGAATCTCCCGAAAGAGGTAGATGTTTTGCCTGAATTGACGCCTTGCGGCGACGTGGGCCTGGTCAGTGCCTATCTGCAGGCGCTGGCAAACGAAGGTGTGGCAACCGCGCTGGTGATCTCTCACCTGCCGCTGGTGGGCTATCTGGTGTCTGAACTGTGTCCGGGTGAAACGCCGCCAATGTTCACGACCTCTGCCATCGCCAATGTCACGCTTGAGAGCGACGGGCGTGGCGTATTTAACTGGCAGATGAGCCCTTGTAATCTGAGAATGGCGAAAGCCATCTGAATACCCGTCATACTTCAAGTTGCATGTGCGTTGGCTTTCCTCGCTCACCCCGGTCACTTACTACTGTAAGCTCCCGGGGATTCACTGCGTTGCCGCCTTCCTGCAACTCGAATTATTTAGGTTATTAAAGCGGCCAGGCAGCAATGCCAGCCGCTTTTTCGTTTATGGCAACTCTGGCGGCTGCCACTCCTCGACTTCAATCAGCACCAGCAATGCGGCGTCGCCGCCGTACTCTTTCGGGGCCTGGTGAAATGCCATCACGTGTGGATGCTGCGCCAGCCACAGCGGAGTTTGCTGTTTAAGGATGTGTTTACCGTGGCCGTGCATCACGCAGGCGCAAAATACGTGCTCGCGTCGGCAGGCGGCGATAAGCGCGCCCAGCTCCTGCTTGGCCTGCATCTGGGTTAAACCGTGCAGATCGAGAAACAGCTCCGGGGAGTAATCACCACGGCGCAGTTTTTTAAGCTCAAAATGGCTGACGTCGGCGCGGACATATTTCATCGCACCTTCGCTGTTTAGCAGCGGCTGAAACTCATCGGAAAAGTAGTGACTGGCATCGGCCTGCTCCTGGATAAGACGTTTCACCGGGACTTCGCTGATTTTCTTGCGCTGCGGGCGATGCACAATCGTATCTTGCTTAATCTGGCGAGTGCCGGTCATCAACTGCCGGAACAGCGTCTGGTCCTCTTCGCTTAGCGATGCTTTCTTTTTCATTACGGGTTCTCGTATTTTATTTCCGACAGTTTACCCGACTCATTCGGGTTGCGGGCAGGGAAAACGCATTTTTCCCCCCTTTACGACGGTAAGAATGCTGATTTATCGCCGCCTTCATGGCACACTAGCCGCCGAATTTACCGCTAAGCGTGCCCTGGGGGAAAGCGTGGATAAAATATTTGTTGATGAGGCAGTCAATGAGCTGCAAACCATTCAGGACATGCTGCGCTGGTCGGTCAGCCGCTTCAGTGCTGCGAATATCTGGTACGGTCACGGAACGGACAACCCGTGGGATGAGGCGGTTCAACTGGTGTTGCCGTCTCTCTATCTGCCGCTGGATATTCCGGAGGACATGCACACCGCACGTCTGACTTCGAGCGAAAAGCACCGTATCGTAGAGCGCGTTATCCGTCGTATTAACGACCGTATTCCGGTGGCTTACCTGACCAACAAAGCCTGGTTCTGCGGGCATGAGTTTTATGTCGATGAGCGCGTGCTGGTGCCACGCTCACCGATTGGCGAGCTGATTAACAACCACTTCAGCGGGCTGATTAACGGCCAGCCGCAGCATATTCTCGACATGTGTACCGGCAGCGGCTGTATCGCTATTGCCTGTGCCTACGCCTTCCCGGAGGCGGAAGTCGATGCCGTGGATATTTCCACCGACGCGCTGACCGTCGCCGAGCACAACATCGAAGAGCACGGCATGATCCATAACGTTACGCCGATCCGCTCCGATCTGTTCCGCGAGCTGCCGAAAACGCAGTACGATCTGATCGTCACCAATCCGCCCTACGTGGATGAAGAGGATATGTCCGATCTGCCGAGTGAGTATCGCCACGAACCGGAGCTGGGTCTGGCCTCCGGCACTGACGGCCTGAAGCTGACTCGCCGCATTCTGAGCAACGCCCCGGATTATCTCACAGACGACGGAATTCTCATTTGTGAAGTCGGGAACAGCATGGTACATCTGATAGAGCAGTACCCGGACGTCCCGTTCACCTGGCTTGAGTTCGATAACGGTGGTGACGGCGTCTTCATGCTGACCAAAGCTCAGCTGGTGGCTGCGCGCGAACACTTCAGTATCTATAAAGACTAATAAAAATAGCGGAGCCGTAATGGCAGGAAACACAATTGGACAACTCTTCCGCGTCACGACCTTTGGCGAATCGCACGGTCTGGCGTTGGGCTGTATCGTTGATGGCGTGCCTCCGGGCATTCCGTTAACCGAAGCCGACCTGCAACACGATCTTGACCGTCGCCGTCCGGGAACCTCCCGGTATACCACGCAGCGCCGCGAGCCGGATCAGGTGAAAATCCTCTCCGGCGTCTTTGAAGGCGTAACAACCGGCACCAGTATCGGCCTGCTGATTGAGAATACCGACCAGCGCTCCCAGGACTACGGTGCCATTAAAGACGTGTTCCGTCCGGGACACGCGGATTACACCTACGAGCAAAAATTTGGCCTGCGCGACTATCGCGGCGGCGGGCGCTCTTCTGCCCGTGAAACCGCCATGCGCGTGGCGGCCGGTGCCATTGCCAAGAAATTCCTTGCCGAGAAATTTGGCATTGTCATTCGTGGCTGCCTGACGCAAATGGGCGACATTCCGCTGGAAATTAAAGACTGGAGCCAGGTTGAGCAGAACCCGTTCTTCTGCCCGGATCCGGATAAAATTGACGCCCTCGACGAGCTGATGCGTGGCCTGAAAAAAGAGGGTGACTCCATTGGCGCGAAGGTCACGGTGGTTGCCGACGGCGTACCGCCGGGTCTTGGCGAGCCGGTGTTCGACCGTCTTGATGCCGATATTGCCCATGCGCTGATGAGCATCAACGCGGTGAAAGGCGTAGAGATTGGCGACGGCTTCGGCGTGGTGAACCTGCGCGGTAGCGAAAACCGCGACGAAATCACCAAAGCGGGTTTCCAGAGCAACCACGCGGGTGGCGTGCTGGGCGGGATCAGCAGCGGGCAGCAGATTATTGCCCATATGGCACTGAAGCCGACCTCCAGCATTACCGTACCGGGCCGTACCATTAACCGGGCGGGTGAAGAAGTTGAGATGATAACCAAAGGACGTCACGATCCGTGCGTGGGGATCCGCGCGGTGCCGATCGCGGAAGCGATGCTGGCGATCGTATTAATGGATCACTTTATGCGCCAGCGTGCGCAGAATGCGGATGTGACGACCACAATTCCTCGCTGGTAACCATGAAAAAAACCGTTGTAGCGCTGCTGGCGCTGATGGCAAGCAGCTCCGTCCTGGCGGCAACGCCGTGGCAGACTATCACCAGGCCTATCGCCGGGAGCGCCCAGTCGATTGGCGCTTTCGCCAATGGCTGTATTGTTGGGGCTGAGGCATTGCCGTTACAGTCTGACGATTATCAGGTGATGCGCACCGATCAGCTGCGCTACTTCGGACATCCCGATCTGGTGAAATTCATTCAGCGGCTCAGTACCCAGGTGCACAATCGGGGAATGGGGACGCTGCTGATTGGCGATATGGGGATGCCAGCAGGAGGCCGCTTTAACAGCGGTCACGCCAGCCACCAATCCGGGCTGGATGTCGATATTTTCCTGCAGTTGCCAAAAGCGCGCTGGACGTCAGCGCAGCTGATGCGTCCGCAGGCGCTGGATCTGGTGGCCGCCGATGGCAAACGTGTTGTGCCATCGCTGTGGAGTTCGGACGTCAGCAACCTCATCAAGCTCGCGGCGAAAGACAACGACGTGACGCGAATTTTTGTGAACCCGGCCATCAAGCAGCAGCTTTGCCTGGACGCCGGTACCGATCGCGACTGGCTGCATAAGGTACGCCCGTGGTTCCAGCATCGTGCACATATGCACGTGCGGCTGCGCTGCCCGGCAAACAGCCTCGAGTGTGAAGAACAGGCTCCGCCACCGCCTGGAGATGGCTGTGGTGCGGAACTGCAAAGCTGGTTTGAACCACCAAAACCGGGAACTATAAAGCCTGCGAAGAAGACGCCACCGCCGTTGCCGCCTTCCTGTCAGGCGCTACTGGATGAGCATGCACTCTAATGGAAAATTTCGTCGATATCTTTATGGTGTCACCATTAATGCTGGTGTCGCTTTTTTTTATCGCCGTGCTGGCGGGTTTCATTGACTCGCTGGCCGGAGGCGGGGGACTTCTGACCGTTCCGGCGCTGATGGCTGCGGGCATGTCCCCGGCTCAGGCGTTGGCCACTAACAAACTACAGGCCTGTGGCGGCTCGTTGTCAGCTTCTCTCTACTTTATTCGCCGCAAGGTGGTGAACCTCGCCGATCAGAAGCTCAATATTCTGATGACCTTTATTGGTTCCACCGCCGGGGCGCTGTTAGTTCAGCACGTACAGTCAGAGATCCTGCGCCAGATCCTGCCGATTCTGATTATTGGTATTGGCCTCTATTTTCTGCTGATGCCAAAGCTTGGTGAGAACGACCGCCAGCGCCGTCTGCACGGTCTGCCGTTTGCCCTGATTGCCGGCGGCTGCGTGGGTTTCTACGACGGCTTCTTTGGCCCAGGCGCAGGGTCGTTTTATGCGCTGGCGTTTGTCACGCTCGCCGGGTTTAACCTTGCCAAATCAACCGCTCACGCAAAAGTGCTTAACGCCACTTCGAACGTTGGCGGCCTGCTGCTGTTTATTATCGGCGGCAAAGTGCTGTGGGCGACCGGCTTCGTGATGATGGCCGGGCAGTTTATCGGGGCACGAATGGGGTCCCGACTGGTGCTGAGTAAGGGCCAGTCGCTGATCCGTCCGATGATCGTTATTGTTTCTGCGGTGATGAGCGCCAAACTTTTATATGACAGTCATGGAGCAGAGATCCTCCAGTGGCTGGGGATCCATTAATGCAACAGCAACACCATTTTCAGCAGCTGATCGACATCTTTGACGGCTGTTTTGCCGATGATTTTAATACCCGTCTGATTAAAGGCGACGACGAACCGATTTATCTTCCTGCTGATGACGATGCGCCGTACAACCGTATCGTTTTCGCGCATGGCTTTTACGCCAGCGCGCTGCATGAGATTTCGCACTGGTGTATTGCCGGAGAGGCCAGACGTAAACTGGTGGACTTTGGCTACTGGTACTGCCCGGACGGTCGCGATGCTGCCACCCAGGGGCAGTTTGAAGACGTCGAGGTCAAACCGCAGTCGTTTGACTGGTTGTTCTGCGTTGCCGCAGGCTTTCCGTTTAACGTCAGCTGCGACAACCTGGAAGGGGATAGCGAGCCAGATCGTATTGCATTCCAGCGGCGGGTCCATGCACAGGTGATGACGTACCTGAAAGAGGGGATCCCGGCGCGTCCGGCGCGTTTCATCAGGGCGTTACAGAATTATTATCAAACGCCGGAAATCACGGCGGAACACTTCCCGTGGCCGGAAGATTTAAATTGAGGAAAGAAGATGATCGCAGAATTTGAAAACCGCATCCTGGCGCTGATTGATGACATGGTTGATCACGCGAGCGATGACGAACTGTTCGCCAGTGGCTATCTGCGTGGCCACCTGACGCTGGCGGTGGCAGAGCTTGAAGCGGGTGACGACCATTCACCGGAAGCGGTGTACGCCCAGGTCACCCATAGCCTGACTAAAGCGATTGATGCCGGTGAGCTTTCTCCGCGCGATCAGGCGCTGGTCACCGGCATGTGGGATACGTTGTATCAGAAGGCGAAAGCTCACTAACCCTCGCGCGACCTACCACACGTAATCAATATGCCCGGCGTGTTTGCGCGCGGGCATTTCATCTCCCGCCAGCCGTGCCGCCAGCGTCAGGGCAAAATCAAAGACTTTACCTAACCCTCTGCCGCTGAGCAGATTGCCATCTTCCACTACGTCGGCATCAACGTACACGCCGTCCGTCACCTGCTGCCATAAATCACCGGAGCAAACGTAACGACGTCCTTTCAGAAGCTGGTTGGCCGCCAGCACGCGGGCGGCGGCAGAGCAGATGGGGCAGATCCATTTTCCGGCATCGTCGTGACGACGAACGAAAGCCACTACGTTGTCGCTGCTGCCTAAAAACAGGCTACCCTGCGGGCCGCCAGGCAGCACAACCGCGTCGTAAGTGGTGTCAAAGCGGGCCTGCAACGTATTGTCAGCTTTCACGGGAATGTTGTGATAGCTAACAACTTCAGGGCTTTCGGTACATGAGAGCGTTTCGACCACGATATTCAGACGACGCAGAATGTCGATGGTGACAATCGCTTCACCCTCTTCAAAACCCGGAGCCAACAGGATGGCGACCTTTTTCATTTTTTACTCCTTACCAGTACAAATTCCACACCTGACGCAGACGCACCAGTGCTTCAAGATAGAAATAATCGCCCCAGCTACAGCACTGATCGACGCCTTTACCGCTCGCCATGTGATAGACCGAGTGTTTAAGCAGGCCTTCGTCCGGCTCGTCGTCGCGGGTCAGGTAGTTGTCGGTGAGTGAGGCGATAATGCGCAGCGCCATCTCTTCATAGTGCGCGCGGTGTTTATCCAGCACCGGCAGCGCTTTCACCAGCTCGAGCAGGCCGCAGGCGGCGATGGCGGCGGCGGAGCTGTCGCGCACGGCGTCAGTGCCGAGTAACGCCAGATCCCAGTGGCAGACGTCATCTTCCGGCAGGCGGTTGATGAAGTAGTGGGCGAGGCTGCGCGAGAGTTCCACCATCTGCTTATCGCCGGTGTGCAGGAAGCTCAGCAGGAAGCCGTAAATGCCCCACGCCTGACCGCGTGACCAGCAGGAGGTATCGCTGTAGCCCTGATGGGTATTGCCGAAGCGGGGTTCGCCGCTAACCACATCCATATAGTAAGTGTGCCAGGTTGAAGCATCCGGGCGAACGATGTACTTCGCCGCCTGATCGACGTGGGCGGTGGCAGCCCTGGCGTAGCGTGGATCGCCGGTTTGCTCGCTGGCCCAGTACAGCAGCGGCAGGTTCATATTGCAGTCGATGATCATGCGGCCCTGCTGCTCAGGGTCATTGAGATCGCCCCAGGCCTGGATAATGTTTGCTACCGGGTTAAAACGCTCCATCAGCGCATCGGCGGCCTGCAGCGCCGAGCGTCGTGCGGCCTCGTTGCCGGTCAGACGCCAGGCGTTCACACAGGAGAGGGAATAGAGAAAGCCGAGATCGTGAGTGGCGGTATCAATGCGCTTCTCGATGCGTTCTGCAAACGACGGCAGATAGCGCTCGGCGGCTTCGCGATACTTCTCCTCGCCGGTCATCTCCCAGGCGAGCCACAGCTGCCCGGTCCAGAAGCTGGTGGTCCATTCGACGTTCTCCGTGCGCGGCCAGACGCCGTTTTCACAGGCTTCTCCCGGGAACTTTGCGCCAAATGCCGCGATGTTTTTATCCAGCTGGCGCGTCACGCGGTTCAGGGCCGTATCCAGCCGCTGCTTCAGGGCGTGGCGGTCAACGCTGTGCAGCTCAATGGGGCGCAGCGGTTCGGTGGTAACAGAACGGGTCATAACATCTCCTCGATTAATGTTTGCCTGGTTCTGCTGGCATCGCGTCCAGCCCAGGGGAAAAGTCTTCTGCGTCAGCGCGTGCCGAGCGGCAGCGTGACAAAGTGAATGCGGAGATAAGCGTGAACAGCAGGGCGCAACTGCCCATCAGCAAATAAGTATGTTCAAACCCAATCCGGTCATACAGATAACCTGCCGGCGGAGCGACGACGATAGAGCCGACGTAGATCATGGCCTGATAGCCAAGCAGATACATCGTGGCGTTTACCTTCTTCGGGAAATGCTCGGCGATGTATTTAAAGACGGAGATAAGCAGCAGGGCTATCTCCACGCCGTATAGCGGTTTGATGATGGAGATAATCACCGGATCGGTGGTCAGCCCTGACGCAATAAGACGTGCGCCCACCACCATGCCGCAGAACAGCAGGCCCTTTTTGGCGCCATAGCGATTCACCAGCAATGGGATAAACATCATCATGATGAACTCGGTGCCCGACTGCACGGTGCTGAGATAGCCGTACCAGGCGTTTCCCTGTTCGGTGGTGTTGAAAAACGAGACGAAATAGCGTGGGAACTGCTGCTCGGCGATGAACATCATCCACGCCACGCCTGCCACATAAAGACTGAACATCCAGAATTTGCGATTCTTCAGCAGCATAATGACGTCGCTGAAGACAATCTTGTTTTCAGAGATAACGTCGTTATCTTTCAGCTGTTCAGCGCCAATTTTCAGGCTCACCAGCATCAACAGCATGATGATGGAGGTGGTGCTGCTGAGCAGGAAGTTGGCTACCGGCGTGAAGTTAAATAAGATCCCGGACACCGATGCCGCCACGGCCCAGCCCAGCGATCCCCACATGCGGATCTGACCAAATTCCAGGTGATACAACCGGCTGAACCGATCGGCGTAAGACTCTGATGCCGCTACCCCGGCGTACCAGCCCAGGCTCAGGTACAGCGCGCCGATCACAATCCCCATCATGGTATGGCTCAGCAGTAACGGCTGATACACGAAGACGAAGAACGGTGCCATCAGGGCGGAAATCGCACAGACAAAATAGAGCAGCCATTTGCTCATTCCAATTTTGTCCATGATGTAGCCGTACACCGGTTTCAGGATCACCGCGAAGACGCCGTTGATGGCGAATACGCTGCCGATGGTGATGCTGTCGAGCCCCACCTTCTGGCTGAGCCATAGCGCGTAAAGCCCAAAGCTTGAGGACCAGGTGAAAAAGTAGAGAAAAATGAAACTGCTCATTCTGATTTGCGCACTGCGCGTGGTCTGGTTTTTCATGGTTCTCTCCTGGTTAGCGCGGCAGCGGGGCGAGCTGAATGCACGCGTCGTGGTGGGCGGTGACAATACGAATTTGCGTTTCGTCACGGCTCACCTGCGGCAGGGTGCTTGCGTCAAAACTGGCGGTGTCTCCCGCCCAGACGGCGCTGATCAGCAGATGTTCTCCGACCGGAAGCGCGCGACGCAGCAGCGGCACGGCGGCAGGTACGGCGAACAACAGATTGCTGTTAGGTGGCGTGAATACCACCTCGCCGCTGCGCGGCTGCGGGCTCAGGCAGTAAATCGTTGATAGCTCACCGTTGTTGCTGAGCTGGCTTTCCCTGACGTCGCAGTGCTGCTCCGGTAGCGGGCGGCCCGGCAGGCTGAAACCGCCTTCGGCGCTCTCCAGTTCACGCGCCGTTTGCAGGCGATGTACACGGATTTGCCAGTCGCCGACGGCCAGCAACCAGCTGTCGACGGTGACGTCCTGCCAGGGATTCCAGCGGCTGTAGATTTGGTTTTCACCGACCACCACCTGCGGACATTCGCGGCGGCCGCGCCAGTAGTTGTCGTGTTCGCAGAGCAGCAGCATGGAGTCCGGTGAGGCATGCGGCAGGCCGTAGCGCCCACGTTCAACGGTAAAACCAAAGCGCGTGGAGTAGGCAAATTTGCAGTATTTCGCCTCAGTATTGACGAAGTTATTCCGCTCAAGCTGTCCGGAAGTCAGCATCCACAGATGATTGCGCTGATGCACCAGGACCTGTGCGGCGTGGGGAATAGTATGTGGTGTATTCTGCGCCGGCAGAGGCAGTTCTTCCGCCTGCCAGAAGGCATCGTCTTCGCCAAGGGCCAGCACCAGCGCCGTTTTCAGGCCCCAGTAGGGAGAACCAGGCGCGTTGTAGTCTTCCGCCATCACTAAATTCGGGTAGCTGTAACCAACGCTCAGCACGCCATCGCGGTCGAACGGCTGCTGGCGCATCCACCAGCGCAGGTGGCGCAGCACAATACCTTTCACCACGCCCGGAGAAAAGACCTCCAGCCCGGCCCAGGCTGCGGCGCTCCAGAACGCGGCCTGAGCGAAACGATAGGTGAGGCTGCGGCCAAACGGGATAGCGGCACCGTCGTCGGCAAAGAAGTGGATAAAGTCAGCGGCAAATACGGTAGCCCGCTGGCGCAGAGTTGCACAACGCACCGGGTCCGTTTTCGCCATCAGCCTGGCGTAGATCAGGCCGTAGAAATGGAAGCCCATCGAAATGTAGTAGTCGCGCGGTCGGTCGGGGCCATCGCTGTACCAGCCGTCACCCAGCCAGTAGCGCTCCATGGCGGCAAAGTGCTGTTCAATGGTGTCATGGTTCACCGGCATTCCACATTGCTGGAAACCCACCTGAACCAGAATCGGGAAGAAGTGCCAGTTGTTATCCGGGATAGCGGCGGTCTCGCTTTGCTTTAACCACTGCCAGAGCTGTGCTTTCTCCTGCTCGTTGAAGTGAGGTAGCAGGCTATCGTGAGCCAGCGCCAGCAGTAACCCGTAGACCGCCATCTCCACGACCCGCTGATCGCTGTTGCCAATGTCGCCCCAGTAATCGGCGTGCTCCGGGTTAACCCCGTTTTTAATCGCCTGAACATAAAACGCAAACTGCGCGGGTTTCTCACCGCCAGCCAGCAGCGGCGTGACGCCCCACAGCAGGCGCGAAAACGCCTCCATGCTGGCAATTCGCGGACCGTAGTGGGTGGTAAAATTCCCCAGGTCGACGCGGCTGGTGTCATTTTTAAAGAATGGCGTTACGGCATTCAGTATTTCATTCACCCACTCCGCGACATCGCTGCGCTGTTGCAGAGGGTTTGTAAAATCAATGTTTTCAGGTTGCACGAGGGTTCTCCCGTCAGACACGAGATCGGATTAAGGTATTGTTATTCAATATTTATTCTCACCCTGTGTGGGTGGCGTGACACAGCGTAGCCGCTTTTGTCATCAACGCTGAGTGAGCCTGTTCACAAAAATGAACCGTTATTTCATTTCGACTGGATTTTTTGTTCGTGCAGAGGGATAAATTACAAACCGTAGGCTAAAAGTTTAATTCTGTTGTCATGGTGAAACGATGGTAGAAGCGCAACAGCTGGAGAGGATCACTCTTGAACGTCAGACGATGTCTTTCAATCGCCTGCAGGGCTCCAGCGCTCGCTATTATCACTGGCATCAGTGTGTAGAGTTTCTTTATATCTCAACGGGATACGGTATTGTGGTGGTGGATAATCAGCACTACACCGCGCGCCCGGGAAGGCTGTTCATCTTCCCGCCGTTTCGTCTGCACAAGGTGCACGTCGATAACAGCGAGCACAACTACTACTGCCGCACCACGATGCATATTGAACAATCGGTGGTGGAAAGTACGCTGCAACACTTTCCCCGTTTTCAGACGCAGTTTTCACATCTGGCGGCAAGTCAGGCTCCCGCCCAGGCTTTTGATCTCAGCGAGCATGCGGCGTTTATGGAGACGGTGCTGGCGCGCTTTAATGCGCTCGACACCACGCGGCAATATCCGGCGGAAGAGGTGGCGTTTTTGATGATGCAGATGATGGCGCTGCTTCCGGCTCAGCCCGTGATGATGAAACCCCAGCAGCAGAGCGCTTCGGCGCGCATTATGCAGTGGGTGGAGAATCATTATGCGCAGAAATTTACGCTTGAGGAGCTGGCTCACGATGTGGGTTTTTCGCGTAGCTATACGTCGCGGATTTTTCGCCAGCAGACCGGCGGCAGTATTCATGAATATCTGCTCACCCGTCGGGTTAAGCGCAGCTGTGACCTGCTGCGCTCGACCTGCCTCAGCGTGGAGGAAATTGCCGAACAGGTCGGTTTTAGTGAAGTGACCTACTTCATAACCTGTTTCAGACGCCTGATGCAGCAAACCCCGCTGCAGTACCGAAAACGTTCGGCTGCAGCGCCTTAATTTCAGCCCGCTTTTACCGCTTTGCCTTTCAGTAGTTTTCGTACCCACAGACGATTTGGGTTGAGTGCTGCCAGCGTTTCAGCGTCGAGTGGGATCGGCTCGTCGCTCATCTGTGCCGCCAGAATCTCTGCCGTTAGCGGTGCTGAGCACAGGCCACGCGAGCCAAGTCCGCCAAGGATGAACAAATGGGTATAAACCGGCGCAAGCGGGGCATTGGCCTGGTCGTCACGTAAACTGGCATATTCAGCCAGGGTGGCATCGTAATCCGCGACGTTACCGACCAACGGCAGATGATCTCGGGTCGCGCAACGCACGCCGCAGCGGGCTTCGTTTGCGCTGACGTCCACTTCCAGAGGCCAGCTTTCATCCGGGAAGCAGTCGATGAGCCGCTGGCGGTTATTGCGCTGATCTTCCGCGCTAAAACGCATTGCCGTATTGCCACGGTGATAGCTCGCCCCGATGCAGTGCTGTTGGTTATCTGGATTTTGTGGCGTCAGGTAGCCGTCGTAGCACAGGACCTGGCGCAGTTTTGCGAGCGCTGGCGTCGTGGGAATATGGCTTACCTGTCCGCCAACGGCGGAAACTGGCAGCATACTGGTCTGGCTGAACTGATTGATTCGGTAGCCGTTCGCCAGCACCACGGCGGCGTGAGGGCGGTTGGTGCCGTCGCGCATTGTCAGCTGCCAGCCGTCCTGCTGCTGAACCAGGGCATCAACCTTGGCATTCCACACCGTTTTCAGACCCAGCGTTTCGCCATGGGCAATGACGTTGCGGGTGAGCTGCGCCGGGCACAGCCAGCCGCCAAGCGGATACTGAATGCCGCCGCAGTGGCTGGTGACGCCCGTGGCTGTCTGAACGTGCTCCTGAGGTAGCGCCTGTGCTATCTCCGGCGGTAGCCCCAGAGCCAGCATCTGGTCGATTTTGTGCTGGCTTTTTTCATCCCAGCCAAGCTGCGTGACCCCGCACCAGTCGTGCTCAAAGGTGACCGGCAACGTGTCGTACAGGCGGCGCGCAAAGGTGAATGCCAGCGGGAAGAAGCGGGTCAGCGCCGGATCGTGAGCGTTTAGCAGCGGGTAAAGCGCACCCTGGCGATTGCCGGAAGCCCCTTCAGCCGGTTTGTCGTCGGCACAGTACAGGGTGACCTGCCAGCCCCGGCGCAGCAGTGAGAGCGAGAGCAGGGCGCTCGCGATCCCGCCGCCGACGAGAGCCACTTCACGTTTGTCTGAACCCAGACGGGCAAACCACGGCGTACGCGGCGGGTAGCTCAGCGTTTGCGCCATCTCGCCGGTCAGCATTTCGCGCTTGCGGCCAAAACCTTTGCACTTTTGCATAGTGAACCCAGCTTCCTGCAGGCCACGGCGGACAAAGCCGGCGGAGGTAAAGGTGGCAAGCGTTCCCCCGGGTCTTGCCAGGCGCGCCATGGCAGCAAACAGATTCGGCGTCCACATATCCGGGTTTTTTGCCGGTGCAAAACCATCGAGGAACCACGCATCCACGCTCTGGTTGAGTGAATCGTCGAGGGTATCCGTCAGTTCATTGATATCACCGAACCATAAATCCAGCGTGACCCGTCCTTCATCGAGCAGCAGGCGGTGACAGCCCGCCACCGGCAGTGGCCACTGGGTTTGCAACTCAGCCGCCATTTCTGCAAGTTCCGGCCAGTGCTGATGCGCGAGGCGCAAATCCTCTGCCCTGAGCGGGAATTTCTCAAAACTGATGAAATGTAATCTTTGTAGCGTAGCCTGAGGATGCGTCGCGCGGAATGCCGTAAACGCCTGCCATAACGTCAGGAAATTCAACCCAGTACCAAAACCACTTTCTGCAACCACAAACAGGCTGCGGGGATGTTCGGGAAAGCGTTCAGCAATTTTATTACCACCGAGGAAAACATAGCGCGTCTCTTCAAGTCCGTTATCATTAGAGAAGTAGACGTCATCAAAATCTCGGGAAACAGGTGTACCCTCAGTGTTGAACTCGAGGTTGGCAGGTTGTATGGCGTTATGTTTCACGTAAGTTACTCGTATGACGGGGAGTATGACGATCTTAACGATATGGGCGAGCCGGAGCAAATTTCGACAGAAAATGGCTGATCGGACTTGTTCGGCGTACAACTGTACGCTATCTTGCGACTCGAAACTTAAAATAGTGCGACTTACAGAGGTATTGAATGAAACGTGCAGTGATTACTGGCCTGGGCATTGTTTCCAGCATCGGTAATAACCAGCAGGAAGTCCTGGCATCTCTGCGTGAAGGACGCTCCGGGATCACTTTCTCTGAAGAGTTCAAAGATTCAGGTATGCGTAGCCACGTATGGGGTAACGTCAAACTGGACACCACCGGTCTCATCGACCGCAAAGTGGTCCGTTTCATGAACGATGCCTCTATCTATGCGTATCTCTCCATGCAGCAGGCAGTTGAAGACGCTGGCCTGAAAGCAGAAGATTATCAGAACAACCCGCGCGTAGGCCTGATTGCTGGCTCCGGTGGTTCTTCTAAAGCTCAGGTATTCGGTGCTGACGCTATGCGCAGTCCGCGTGGCCTGAAAGCGGTGGGTCCTTACGTTGTGACCAAGGCGATGGGTTCTGCGGTTTCCGCGTGCCTCGCCACTCCGTTCAAAATCCACGGCGTAAACTACTCCATCAGTTCTGCCTGTGCCACTTCCGCGCACTGTATCGGTAACGCGGTAGAGCAGATTCAGCTGGGCAAACAGGACATCGTGTTTGCTGGTGGCGGTGAAGAGCTGGGCTGGGAAATGGCCTGTGAGTTCGACGCGATGGGCGCGCTCTCTACCAAATACAACGAGACTCCGTCTCAGGCTTCCCGTACCTATGATGCGCACCGCGACGGTTTCGTTATCGCTGGCGGCGGCGGTATGGTCGTAGTTGAAGAGCTGGAGCATGCGCTGGCACGTGGTGCGCACATCTACGCTGAAATCGTGGGCTACGGTGCCACTTCCGACGGTGCTGACATGGTCGCTCCGTCAGGTGAAGGCGCAGTGCGCTGCATGCGAATGGCGATGCACGGCGTTGACACCCCGATCGACTACCTGAACTCCCACGGTACTTCTACTCCGGTAGGCGACGTGAAAGAGCTGGGTGCTATCTGTGAAGTATTCGGTGACAACAGCCCGGCAATTTCCGCGACCAAAGCGATGACCGGTCACTCTCTGGGTGCCGCAGGCGTTCAGGAAGCTATCTACTCTCTGCTGATGCTGGAGCACGGCTTTATTGCGCCGAGCATCAACATCGAAGAGATGGACGAGCAGGCTGCGGGTCTGAACATCGTGACCAAACCGACCGAACAAACGCTGAAGACCGTTATGTCGAACAGCTTTGGCTTTGGCGGCACCAACGCCACGCTGGTGATGCGTAAGCTTTAAGCCTAAGATAACAGATAGTCCAGGGAGCCGAATGGCTCCCTTTTTTTGCTTCTGGTTATATTTTTCTCCTATGAATCAAGACGCTACAACGGTTTCACGTACTCGCTCTAATGCTGATTTGTTCCGCATCGCGTTCGCGGTATTTCTGACCTACATGACGGTCGGTTTACCCTTGCCGGTTATTCCATTGTTTGTGCACCAGGAGCTGGGCTACGGCAACACCATGGTTGGTATCGCCGTGGGCGTACAGTTTCTGGCGACCGTGTTAACTCGTGGCTACGCCGGGCGGCTCGCCGACCAGTTTGGTGCTAAACGCTCGGCGCTGCAGGGCATGCTGGCCTGCGGGCTGGCGGGAGCGGCATGGCTGCTGGCTGCGGTGCTTCCTGTCTCGCCGATGGCGAAGTTCGCGCTGCTGATTGTGGGCCGTTTAATCCTCGGCTTTGGCGAAAGTCAGCTGCTTACCGGAACGCTCACCTGGGGGATGGGGCTGGTTGGCCCTGCGCGTTCCGGCAAGGTGATGTCGTGGAATGGGATGGCTATCTACGGCGCGCTGGCGGTGGGCGCACCGCTGGGTCTGCTGATTAACAGCCATTTCGGTTTTGCCGCACTGGCGATAACCAGCATGGCGCTGCCGCTGCTTGCCTGGGCGTTCAACGGTACGGTACGTAAGGTCCCGGCGCATGCCGGTGAGCGCCCGTCGCTGTGGAGCGTGGTGGGGCTTATCTGGAAACCGGGAATTGGGCTTGCGCTGCAGGGCGTTGGCTTTGCGGTGATCGGCACCTTTGTTTCCCTTTACTTCGCCAGCAACGGCTGGGCAATGGCGGGCTTTACCCTCAGCGCGTTCGGTGGAGCCTTTGTGCTGATGCGCATTCTGTTTGGCTGGATGCCGGACCGCTTCGGCGGTGTGAAGGTAGCGACGGTCTCGCTGCTGGTGGAAACTGCTGGTCTGCTGCTACTGTGGCAGGCGCCGACCGCCTGGGTAGCGCTCGCCGGTGCGGCGCTGACCGGGGCCGGATGTTCACTGATTTTCCCGGCGCTCGGCGTTGAGGTGGTGAAGCGGGTGCCGCCGCAGGTACGTGGCACGGCGCTCGGGGGATACGCGGCGTTTCAGGATATCTCATACGGTGTGACGGGGCCGCTTGCCGGGCTGCTCGCGACCTCGTTTGGTTATCCGTCGGTATTCCTCGCAGGGGCTGTCTCGGCGCTGTTTGGTATCGTCGTGACGTTACTGGCGCTGCGCCGCGCTTAAAGCACAATCCACAATAGCGCCATGACTACGATAATGGCGATAAACATCAGTCCCGGGCGCGCTGACAGTGATTTAATGGTCTCGACCACGGGCGCGAACGGGCTAAAGATCGGCTGGATATTGCGGATCTCCAGCGTCTCCTGAGAACGCTCAACGCGTTTAAGGAAGATCTGGTTAAGCAGATCCTGCACCTGAGCGACGGATAACGTCATTTGCGGCGTAACGTTCCAGTTTTGCTGGGCGTAATCCTGAACCGCGTGCCACTCCTTCGGCTCCAGAGGCTGTTTTAAGGCAGCCTGCAGGGTATGCAGCGTGGGGGCCGGCTGCGTGGTTAAGGTCTGGCGTGCCTGAAGCCAGGTCACCAGATGCGAGAAATGCTTCGCCGGGATCAGTTCACCGGTCTTCACCCCTGACAGTTCCAGCATCGATTGCCAGATACTTTTGCTGGTTTCGCCAGTCGCGGCGGCGAGCTTTGTTACCAACTGATTCAGGGTATTGTGCTCGGCGGGCAGCAGCGGGCGGTCGGTGGCCGGGCGCTGTTGGGGTTGCGGAATAGAGAGTTCGCCGCGTTGTAACAGCTGCAGCACGCTTTTAAGCTGCTCGGGCGAAAGCTGGCTCAGGGCCGTCTGTCCAAACTGATGACGAATATAGTCGCTGACCGCCTGGCGGTTGTTGCCCAGGTTTAAGAGCGATGTCAGCTGCAGCATCGTTTGCCGGTTGCTGTGGTTCTGTTCGGCCGTACTCAGACGCTGGTTCAGGTTCTGCTCGGCGGCGGGAAAATGTCGCGACAGCAGCGGCGTATCGCGCGCCAGACCCAGATCATGCTTCATCCCCGCCCAGACTTCCGCGTTCTGCTGCGAGGTCAGCGCTATCAGGCGAGTAATAATTCGCTCAAGCACCGTACGTTGCTGCGTGGAAAGGGGTTGTTCTCCAGCCGTTGTGGAAGTTGAAAGACCTTCCCCCGGAGGACGAGCGGACATACCTGAAATAGGTTGCGTCATGATAAATCCTTAACATCAGTACGGTGACCACCAGCTGCGTGTATGCCTGGCGGCGAGATTATGGCACACTTCCGGGGTTAACTCTCGTTCTCAGACAGGTACTGTACGGTGAAAATCCTTGTTGATGAAAATATGCCTTATGCCCGCGAACTTTTCAGTCGCCTGGGTGAGGTAAAGGCCGTAGCGGGTCGTCCGCTGCCGATGGAAGCGCTGGATGATGCAGACGCGCTGATGGTGCGTTCGGTCACGAAGGTCAATGCTTCACTGCTCGAAGGCAAAGGCGTGAAGTTTGTCGGCACCGCAACGGCGGGCACGGACCACGTGGATGAAGCCTGGCTGCAGCAGGCCGGAATTGGCTTCTCAGCAGCACCTGGCTGCAATGCTATCGCCGTGGTGGAATATGTTTTCTCTTCGCTGCTGATGCTGGCAGAGCGCGATGGCTTTGCCCTTGCGGATCGCACCGTGGGTATCGTTGGCGTGGGCAACGTGGGCGGGCGTTTACAAAAACGTCTGGAAGCGCTGGGTATTAAAACCCTGCTCTGCGATCCACCTCGTGCCGACAACGGGGAGGAGGGGAATTTTCTGCCGCTCGACACGCTGGTTGAACAGGCTGATATTCTGACTTTCCATACCCCGCTGTTTAAAGATGGCCCGTACAAAACTCTGCATCTGGCAGATGACGCACTGCTTCGTCGTCTGAAGCCTGGCACTATTCTGATTAATGCCTGCCGTGGCCCGGTTGTGGATAACGCCGCGCTGCTGGCGCGTCTGCAGGCTGGACAGGCGCTGAGCGTGGTGCTTGATGTCTGGGAGCCGGAACCGAACCTCAGCGTCGAGCTGCTGGCTCGCGTAGATATTGGCACTTCCCACATTGCCGGGTATACGCTCGAAGGGAAAGCGCGCGGCACCACTCAGGTGTTTGAAGCCTATAGTGAATTTATTGGCAACCCACAGCAGGTTGCTCTCGATTCGCTGCTGCCGGCGGCGGAGTTTGGCAAGATTACGCTGCATGGCCCCCTCTGTCAGGCAACGCTAAAAAGACTCATTCATTTGGTGTATGATGTGCGCCGCGACGACGCGCCGCTGCGAAAAGTCGCGGGGATCCCGGGAGAATTCGACAAACTGCGCAAAAACTACCAGGAACGTCGTGAATGGTCGTCGTTAAACGTCGTCTGTGACGATAAAGCAGCAGCGGAGCTGTTGCTGAAACTGGGGTTTAACGCCGTACATCAACCCGCCCGTTAATGTCTTCTTAATACTGTCCCGTCAATATTCTGGCGGGGCGGTCAGTTAATTTCTGGAGTAAACCACCATGTCTGAAGGCTGGAATATTGCCATTTTGGGTGCCACTGGCGCCGTCGGTGAAGCCCTGCTTGAAACTCTTGCTGAGCGTCAGTTCCCGGTGGGTGAGATCTTTGCCCTTGCGCGCGCTGAAAGCGCCGGAGAGCACCTGCGCTTTGCGGGTAAATCGGTGAGAGTGCAGGATGCCGCCGAGTTTGACTGGACGCAGGCCCAGATGGCGTTCTTCGTGGCTGGCGCTCAGGCGAGCGCCGATTACGTTGAAGAAGCCACCAACTCAGGCTGCCTGGTGATTGATACCAGCGGGCTGTTTGCGCTTGAACCGGATGTACCTCTGGTTGTTCCGGAAGTGAATCCCTTCGTGCTGGCGGACTACCGCAACCGCAACCTGATTGCCGTACCGGACAGCTTGACCAGCCAGCTGCTTACTGCGCTGAAGCCGCTGATTGATGACGGTGGTCTGTCACGCATTGCGGTCACCAGCCTGCTGTCGGCTTCTGCGCACGGTAAGAAAGCGGTTGATGCTCTGGCAGGGCAGAGTGCCAAACTGCTGAACGGTATTCCGATTGATGAAGACGATTTCTTCGGCCGCCAACTGGCGTTCAATATGCTACCGCTTCTGCCTGATGCAGAAGGCAACGTGCGTGAAGAGCGTCGTATCGTCGATCAGGTACGCAAGATTCTCCAGGACGATGGCCTGATGATCTCCGCCAACTGTGTGCAGTCTCCGGTATTCTACGGCCACGCGCAGATGGTCAGTTTTGAAGCCATGCGTCCGCTGGCGGCAGAAGAAGCGCGTGATGCATTTGCTCGCGGTGAAGACATTGCACTCAGTGAAGCCAGTGACTTCCCGACCCAGGTTGGCGACGCGTCCGGTACTGCGCAGCTCTCTATCGGCTGTGTGCGTAACGATTACGGCATGCCGGAACAGATTCAGTTCTGGTCAGTTGCCGATAACGTACGCTTTGGCGGTGCGCTGATGGCGGTCAAAATCGCCGAGAAGCTGGTTCAGGAGTATATGTACTGATGTTGGAAGTGGCAGAGCAACCGACGTATCGCATTGCCCTTGGCATTGAATACGACGGCAGCAAATACTACGGCTGGCAGCGACAGAACGAAGTCCGCAGCGTGCAGGAAAAGCTCGAGAAAGCGCTGTCTCAGGTAGCGAATGAGCCTGTCACGGTGTTTTGCGCGGGGCGGACTGATTCCGGTGTGCACGGCACTGGTCAGGTCGTGCATTTCGATACCCATGCCTTACGTAAAGACGCGGCCTGGACGCTTGGGGTGAATGCGAATTTGCCCGGCGATATTGCTGTCCGTTGGGTTAAAACGGTGGGCGAAGATTTTCACGCTCGTTTTAGCGCTACGGCTCGCCGTTATCGCTATGTCATCTACAATCATCGTCTGCGCCCGGCGGTATTAAGCCAGGGCGTTACGCATTACCACCAGTCGCTGGATGCGGGACGTATGCAACGTGCCGCCCAGTGTCTGATTGGCGAGAACGATTTTACCTCGTTTCGTGCGGTCCAGTGCCAGTCGCGCACTCCGTGGCGCAACGTGATGCACATTAACGTCGAACGTTTCGGTGCATATGTGGTGGTGGATATCAAAGCCAACGCTTTTGTTCATCATATGGTCAGGAATATCGTAGGCAGCCTGATGGAAGTGGGCGCCGGAAACCAGCCAGAGAGCTGGATTGCAGAGCTGTTAGCAGCGAAGGATAGAACGCTTGCAGCAGCAACGGCAAAAGCGGAAGGGCTGTATCTGGTCGCGGTGGATTACCCCGATCGTTTCGACCTGCCGAAGACGCCGATGGGCCCGCTATTCCTGGCGGACTAATCGAGGATAAAAAGGCTAAGCAACTATGGATCTGATTCGCTTTCTGATTGATTTTATTCTGCATATTGACGTACATCTGGCTGAACTGGTCGCGGACTATGGCGTATGGGTTTATGCCATCCTGTTCTTGATCCTGTTCTGTGAAACAGGCCTGGTGGTAACGCCATTCCTGCCAGGCGATTCACTGCTGTTTGTCGCCGGTGCGCTGTCGGCGTTACCGACTAACGATCTGAATGTTCATCTGATGGTGGTGCTGATGATCATCGCCGCGATTGTCGGGGATGCGGTGAACTACACCATTGGTCGCGTGTTCGGGGAACGGTTATTCAGTAACCCGGATTCCAAAATTTTCCGTCGCAGCTATCTGGATAAAACGCACGCCTTCTACGAAAGACATGGTGGTAAAACCATCATTCTGGCGCGTTTTGTGCCGATCGTCAGAACCTTTGCGCCGTTTGTGGCAGGGATGGGGCACATGTCCTATCGTCATTTTGCTGCCTACAACGTGATCGGCGCGCTGCTGTGGGTGCTGCTCTTTACCTACGCGGGCTACCTGTTCGGCGATCTGCCGATCGTGCAGGAAAACCTGAAGCTGCTCATCGTGGCAATCATCGTGCTTTCCGTCCTGCCGGGGGTAGTAGAAATCATCCGCCATAAACGTGCAGCGGCAAAGCTTGGAAAAAAGGTGGAATGACCACTTTTTTATCCCATGTCGGTTGCTGTTATGATTTAATGTGCAACATTTCATGGTCTGTAAGGGGCAAAACTGGCATTATTCGCCCCTTACGGCAAAACTGGCATCGACCAGGTTCAGGCAGAAAGGTTATCAATGAGCTGGATTGAACGAATTAAAAGCAACATAACCCCGACCCGCAAGGCGAGCATTCCTGAAGGGGTATGGACCAAGTGTGACAGCTGCGGTCAGGTACTGTATCGCGCCGAACTGGAGCGTAACCTTGAGGTTTGCCCGAAGTGCGATCACCACATGCGAATGACAGCGCGTAATCGCCTGCATAGCCTGCTGGATGAAGGTTCCCTGGTGGAATTAGGCAGCGAGCTTGAGCCAAAAGATCTGCTGAAGTTTCGTGATTCCAAGAAATATAAGGACCGCCTTGCTTCCGCGCAGAAAGAAACCGGTGAGAAAGACGCACTGGTGGTAATGAAAGGGACTCTGCACGGTATGCCGGTTGTTGGCGCGGCGTTTGAGTTTTCCTTTATGGGCGGTTCTATGGGCTCTGTGGTCGGTGCGCGTTTTGTCCGTGCCGTTGAGCAGGCGCTGGAAGATAACTGCCCGCTGATCTGCTTCTCCGCCTCTGGCGGTGCGCGTATGCAGGAAGCGTTAATGTCACTGATGCAGATGGCGAAAACCTCTGCTGCGCTGGCAAAAATGCAGGAACGCGGTCTGCCGTACATCTCCGTACTGACTGACCCGACCATGGGCGGTGTTTCAGCAAGCTTCGCTATGCTTGGCGATCTGAACATCGCTGAACCGAAAGCGCTGATCGGCTTTGCTGGCCCACGCGTAATCGAACAGACGGTTCGCGAAAAACTGCCGCCGGGCTTCCAGCGCAGTGAGTTCCTGATCGAAAAAGGGGCTATCGATATGATCGTCCGTCGCCCGGAGATGCGCCTGAAGCTTGCAAGCATCCTGGCGAAGATGATGAATCTCCCGTCTCCGAGTCCGGATGCACCGCGCGAAGGCGAGGTGGTTCCGCCGGAACCGGATCAGGAACCTGGGGCCTGATAATGCAAAGGGCAGGGCCAGACGGCGCTGCCCTTTTTGCTTTTGTACGCCTTTGCGTATTCACCGTTAACTATCGCGGGCATCATGGAAAAACAATCTATTCCTCAGGCCACGTCGCCGCTGGCCACGTGGCTTTCTTATCTGGAAAATCTGCACAGTAAAACCATCGATCTCGGGCTCGAGCGCGTAAGCGAAGTCGGCGCGCGTCTGGATGTGCTGAAGCCAGCGCCGTTCGTCTTCACCGTGGCGGGGACCAACGGAAAAGGGACGACTTGCCGGACGCTGGAGTCGGTGCTGATGGCGGCAGGCTATAAAGTGGGTGTCTATAGCTCACCGCACCTGGTGCGCTACACCGAACGTGTACGCGTGCAAAACCAGGAGCTGGCGGAGTCTGCCCATACGGCTTCTTTTGCCGAGATTGAAGCGGCACGCGGTGATATTTCGCTCTCCTATTTTGAGTTTGGCACGCTGTCGGCGCTGTGGCTGTTTAAACAAGCGCAGCTCGATGTGGTTATCCTTGAAGTGGGTCTGGGTGGTCGTCTTGATGCCACCAATATGGTCGACGCGGACGTCGCGGTAGTAACCAGCATTGCGCTTGACCACACCGACTGGCTGGGGCCGGATCGCGAAAGCATTGGCCGTGAGAAAGCCGGCGTTTTTCGTGGCGGCAAACCGGCGGTGGTTGGCGAGCCAGAGATGCCCGTATCCATTGCGGCCGTGGCAAAAGAGAAGGGCGCGAAGCTGCTGCAGCGCGATGTGGACTGGCGCTATCGCGTCGGGGAGCAGAGCTGGAGCTTCACCGATGCAGACGGCGAATTGCTGGATTTGCCATTGCCGCAGGTACCGCAGCCGAACGCCGCGACGGCACTGGCCGCACTGCGCGCCAGTGGTCTTGCCGTGAGCGAGCAGGCGATTCGTGAGGGTATCGCCGGAGCTATCCTTCCCGGTCGTTTTCAGATTGTCAGCGAATCGCCGCGTCTTATCCTCGACGTGGCGCATAACCCGCATGCGGCGGCTTATCTCGCCGGGCGTTTGAATTTGTTACCAAAAACCGGGCGCGTACTGGCGGTCATTGGTATGCTTCATGATAAAGATATTGCCGGTACGTTAGCGCACCTGACGCCGGTGGTAGATAGCTGGTACTGTGCACCGCTGGAAGGGCCACGCGGGGCGACAGCGGAACAACTACTGGAACATTTGCCTCAGGGCGCAGTCTATGCCAGTGTGGCGATGGCCTGGCGTGCAGCAATGGCTGACGCCAGACCGGAAGATACGGTGCTGGTGTGTGGCTCATTCCACACGGTAGCGCATGTAATGGAAGAGATGGACGTGGGGAGATCCGGTGGCGAGTAAGTTTCAGAACCGTCTGGTGGGGACAATTGTGCTGGTTGCGCTCGGGGTTATCGTGCTGCCAGGGCTGTTGGACGGCCAGAAAAAACACTATCAGGATGAGTTTGCGGCGATCCCGCTGGTACCGAAACCTGGCGATCGCGATGAACCGGATATGCTGCCTGCAACGCAGGCTTTGCCCGCACAGCCGCCAGAAGGGGCTGCGGAAGAAGTGAGAGCGGGCGATGCCGCGGCACCGTCGCTCGATCCCGGCCGTCTGGCGACGAACGGCAATAGCGATATCGATGAAATACCGGAGCCGGTAGCACCACCGAAGGCAAAACCTGTCGATAAGCCGGTCGAAAAACCGCAGCCGAAACCGCAGCGTGACAAAGTCAGCGAACAGCTGGCGGCCGCAACGGAAACCGCACCGCCGGTGGCTCCAGTGAAGCCGACGGTCGAAGACAAATCTGCACCAACGGGCAAAGCCTATGTGGTGCAGTTAGGCGCACTGAAAAATGCCGATAAGGTCAATGAGATAGTGGGCAAACTTCGTGGTGCGGGCTTTAAGGCATACACGTCGCCTTCGACGCCGGTTCAGGGTAAAATTACCCGAATTCTGGTCGGGCCGGATGCCTCGAAAGATAAGCTGAAAGGGTCGCTTGGCGAGCTGAAACAGCTGTCGGGGCTGAGCGGAGTGGTGATGGGATATACGCCAAATTAACCCTCCGTAACGGTGACGAACTGAATGGCGTTGAACATTTTTTCAGCGCCATTTTTATTTGAGCGCGGGAAGGAAATCCCTACGCAAACGTTTTCTTTTTCTGTTATTATGCGCCCCGAACTGGATGACAGGGCGTAAAATCGTGGGACACATATGGTCTGGATTGATTACGCCATCATCGCGGTAATTGGTTTTTCCTGTCTGGTAAGCCTTATCCGCGGCTTTGTACGTGAAGCGTTGTCGCTGGTAACATGGGGATGTGCTTTCTTTGTTGCCAGTCATTACTACACTTACCTGTCTGTCTGGTTTACGGGCTTTGAAGACGAACTGGTACGAAACGGGATTGCTATCGCGGTGCTGTTCATCGCGACGCTCATCGTTGGCGCTATCGTGAATTTCGTGATAGGTCAGCTGGTGGAGAAAACGGGACTGTCGGGGACCGACAGGGTGCTGGGAGTCTGTTTTGGTGCGCTGCGTGGGGTTTTGATTGTCGCCGCCATACTGTTCTTCCTGGATACTTTTACCGGGTTCTCAAAAAGCGATGACTGGCAGAAGTCACAGCTCATCCCGCAGTTCAGCGTCGTTATCAGAATGTTTTTTGACTATCTGCAAAGCTCGTCAAGTTTCTTGCCCAGAACGTAACGACGTTCTGAGATGTGGCTTAACGAGGAAAATGACGTATGTGCGGTATTGTCGGTATCGCCGGTGTTATGCCGGTCAACCAGTCGATTTATGACGCGTTAACGGTGCTTCAGCATCGTGGTCAGGATGCCGCAGGCATCATTACTATCGACGCAAACAACTGCTTCCGTTTGCGTAAAGCCAATGGTCTGGTGAGCGATGTTTTTGAGGCTCGCCACATGCAGCGCCTGCAGGGCAACATGGGGATCGGTCACGTTCGCTACCCTACTGCAGGCAGCTCCAGCGCTTCGGAAGCTCAGCCCTTCTACGTCAACTCGCCTTTTGGCATCACCCTTGCTCATAACGGCAACCTGACCAACGCGCACGAACTGCGTCAAAAGCTGTTCGAAGAAAAGCGCCGCCACATCAATACGACTTCTGATTCTGAAATCCT
Source organism: Yokenella regensburgei ATCC 49455 (assembly GCF_000735455.1). GTDB lineage: Bacteria > Pseudomonadota > Gammaproteobacteria > Enterobacterales > Enterobacteriaceae > Yokenella > Yokenella regensburgei. Next base: position 55,177 of record NZ_JMPS01000064.1, read on the forward strand.
GCTCAATATCTTCGCCAGCGAGCTGGATAACTTCCGCCATTATCCGCTGGAAGCAGACAACATTTTTGCCGCTATTGCCGCCACCAACCGCCAGATCCGCGGGGCATACGCCTGCGTCGCGATGATTATCGGCCACGGTATGGTCGCCTTCCGCGATCCGAACGGCATTCGTCCGCTGGTGCTCGGTAAGCGTGACATTGGCGATGGCCGTACCGAATACATGGTGGCCTCCGAAAGCGTGGCGCTGGATACGCTGGGCTTTGAGTTTCTGCGTGATGTGGCACCGGGTGAGGCGATTTACATTACCGAGAAAGGCCAGCTGTTTACCCGCCAGTGTGCGGAAAACCCGGTCAGCAACCCGTGCCTGTTCGAGTATGTTTATTTCTCACGTCCAGACTCTTTTATCGATAAAATTTCGGTGTACAGCGCTCGCGTGAATATGGGCACTAAGCTCGGTGAAAAAATTGCCCGCGAATGGGAAGATCTGGATATCGACGTGGTGATCCCGATCCCGGAAACGTCCTGCGATATTGCGCTGGAGATTGCCCGTATTCTCGATAAACCGTACCGCCAGGGTTTCGTGAAAAACCGCTACGTTGGCCGTACCTTCATCATGCCGGGGCAGCAGCTGCGCCGTAAGTCAGTGCGCCGTAAGCTGAACGCCAATCGCGCAGAGTTCCGCGATAAAAACGTCCTGCTGGTGGATGATTCCATCGTGCGCGGCACCACCTCTGAGCAAATCATCGAGATGGCTCGCGAAGCCGGGGCGAAGAAGGTTTACCTGGCGTCGGCAGCGCCGGAAATTCGCTTCCCTAACGTCTACGGTATCGATATGCCGACCGCCACTGAGCTTATCGCGCATGGTCGTGAAGTGGATGAGATTCGCCAGATAATCGGTGCTGATGGCCTGATTTTCCAGGATCTTAGCGATCTTATCGACGCGGTACGCGCTGAGAACCCGGACATTCAGCAGTTTGAGTGCTCGGTGTTTAACGGTATCTACGTCACCAAAGACGTCGATCAGCAATACCTCGACTATCTTGATTCTCTGCGCAATGACGATGCGAAAGCGATGCTGCTGCAGAACGAAGTCGAAAGCCTGGAAATGCACAACGAAGGGTAATTTTTGCTAAGCCCGCCTCTCCGGCGGGCTTAATCTTTCACTTAGTCTTTCACTACCCCAAAACGAATCGCGTATTTCTGCACTTTGTACTGCAAGGTGGTGCGTGAGATATTCAGACTTCTGGCCGCTGCCGCAATATTTCCCTGAAAACTATCCAGCGCGGACTCTATCAGCCCTTTTTCAAACTGCGCGACCCGTTGTTCAAGCGAACCATGAAACGCTTCGGTGGAGGCGGCAGAGGGGAGCGGTGCCGGGGAAGCATGGCTTTGCAGGTCGAGGCCTTCCTCCTCAAAAATGATTTTCGCCAGCATACCGTCCTGCTCCTGCATGATCATGCTGCGCACGATAGCATTTTCCAGCATTCGGACGTTGCCAGGCCAGTCGTGGGACATCAGCGTTAACCGGGCACTTTCGCTCAGGCCAAAGATATCCTGAGCCACGTCATTGCGGTATTTATCGATGAAGTAGTTGGCCAGCAGGGGAATATCTTCCGGGCGCTTGCTCAAGGGCGGCAGGGTCAGCATCCCGACGCTCAGGCGATAGAACAGGTCTGCGCGCATTTTCCCCTGATTAATCAGCTCCACCGGAGCTTCGTTTAGCGCGGCGATAATCCGCACATCGGAGCGCTGCTGCTGTTGCCCGCCGAGCTTCCAGAACGTTTTATCCTGCAGGAAGCGCAGCAGCTTGCTTTGCATCTCAAGCGGCATGGCGTTCAGTTCGTCGAGGAACAAGGTGCCACCGTGGGCAAGCTCCAGATACCCCTGGCTGTTTTCCGCACCGGTATAGGCGCCGCGCACGGTACCAAAAAGGGTGCTTTCGATGAGCGTTGGCGGCAGTGCGCCGCAGTTCAGCGCGATGAAAGGTTTATCCGCGCGGGTGCTGTACTGGTGGATAAGCCGTGAAAAGAGCTCTTTGCCGGTGCCGGTTTCACCGACAATCATCACTGGGATCTGGCTCGTTGCCAGTCGTTTTCCCTTCTCGATACACTCCAGCATGAGCGGGCTTTCAGTGATAATCGCGGGGTGTTTATCACGATCGGTGGCATAAAGCAGGCGATTAAGTTCGACCACCTGCTCCTGCAGGCGCCTGACGCCGGACATATCGCGGCCAATTTCGATAACGCCAAGCATGTCGCCGCTACTCGAGTAGAGCGGTGCGGTGGTGTGCTGGTAGTCCACTGCCTGGCCTTTGGCGTTGTGGTAGATCTGGTAGTGGCCGATGTACTCCACGCCGCTTTTGAGCGATGAGAGCATGGTGCTTTGTGTCTCTTTCATTGCCGGGTAAACGTCCAGCATGTGTTTACCCAGCGCCTGTTCAATGCTGTACCCGTCGAGCTCCGCACTTTCCTGGTTGTAGTAAATATATTCCCCACGCGAGTTGATTACCGCCAGCGGCTGGTGAATCAAATCAAAAAAACGCGAAAACATCCGCAGCGCGTTATGCAGTTCGCTTTCCCTGGTCATACCGAATGCCTTTTTCTAATATCGATAACTTGATTTTATGTCGACGAAATTTCGTCACTGTGATGAAAATCTCACTTATCGACGAAAAAATAAAAAATATATTTTTGTTATGTTTTTGAATTAGTTGGTTTTTATATCTGGCATGCGGCTTGCAAAACCATTTGCAGAGAAAGGTTACTCCATCCTGTAAACCATTAAGCAGAGGGATTTATGTCAGATACCATAACCACAAACTATAACCAACTGCGCCAGCAGCTTGCCGATGATCGCCGTTTTCAGTTCCGCGATGAACATTTATGCTTTGAAGGCGTGGACCTGGACGCGCTGGCGCGCAAATATCCCACCCCGTTCTTTGTTTTTTCCGAACCAGAAATTGTACGTAACATCCGCGAAATTGAGCAGGCATTCGCCGCTCATGCCAATACTAAAACGTTTTTCGCCTCGAAAACCTGTTCCGTGATGGGGGTGCTGGCCGCCATTCGCGATGCCGGGATCTGCGCTGAAGCTAACTCACAGTTCGAAGTTCGCAAGTGTCTTGAGATTGGGTTTAGCGGTGACCAGATAGTATTTAACGGTGTAGTGAAGAAACCCGCTGACCTTGAGTACGCCATTGATAACGAGCTGTACCTCATCAACGTCGATAGCCTGTACGAGCTTGACCACATCGACCGAATTTCCCGCAAACTCAAAAAAGTCGCCAACGTCTGCGTTCGCGTAGAGCCAAATGTGCCATCTGCCACCCACGCCGAGCTGGTGACAGCGTTCCATGCGAAATCGGGGCTTGATCTTGAGCAGGCGGAAGAGACCTGCCGGCGGATCCTCGAGATGCCGTATGTGCATCTTCGTGGTTTACATATGCACGTGGGCGATCAGGTGCCTGAAGCAGAGCCGTTTGCCAAAGCGACTAAAGTGCTGGTTGATGAATCCCGCCGCCTGGAAGAGGTGCTGGGGATCAAGTTCGATCTGATCAACGTCGGCGGCGGTATTCCGGTGCCGTACAAATATGATGAGAAAAATGGCGACCCGCTGAAAGACAACATGTACGCCGGGATCACCGCGCAGGACTTTGCCGATGCGGTGATCGGTGAAGTGCACAAATGGCGCACCGACGTGCAGATCTGCATTGAACCGGGGCGCAAAGTCACCGGGTCTGCGGCGGTACTGCTGACCGAAGTGGCCTGCGAAAAACGCAAAACCAATTACGACGTCAACGGTAATGTTGAATGCCACGTGGAGTGGAAGTTTGTCGACGCGGGCTACAGCGTGCTGTCGGATAGCCAGCACTTCGACTGGTTCTTCTACGTTTATAACGCCTCACGTATCAGCGCTGCCCACGACGAGTACATCAAGCTTGCCGGTCCTCTGTGTGACGGCGGTGACTACTTCCATATGGGGGTGAAGGGCGAAGAGTTTTTACTGCCGCACCGCACCGCACCTGGCGATATCGTCGCGTTTCTCGATGCCGGGGCTTACTCCATTGAAAGCCAGACCGTCTACAACAACCGCCCGCGTACGGCGGTGGTGATGATTGATAACGCGGGCAACGATCGTCTGATCCGCCGTGAAGATACTTATCAGGACATGGTCGGTTACGACATCTACTAATAAAAAACGGGGGCAGTGATGCCCCCAATATGAAAACAGGAGAGAGCCATGAGCAATAATCAATCTGGCTTGCTTGGCATTAAAGACATCGTCTTTATGAATGTCATTGCGATTCTGAGTTTGCGGCAAATCCCCAACGTGGCGCCTTATGGTGCATCTGCCATGTTGCTGTGGGTTATTGCCGCGTTTTGTCTGTTTTTCCCTCTCGCGATGGTGTGTGGCGAGTTATCAACGGGATGGCCGAAGGACGGTGGTATTTTTGTCTGGATCAAAGAGGCGTTTGGTAAACGTATTGCCTGGATAGTGGTGGTCTGTTTTCTTTTTTCCTGCGTACTGTTTTTCCCTTTGATGCTGCAATTCGGCTTTACCGCGCTGGGCTATATGATTGGCGGCGGTCTTGCGGACAATAAAGCCTTTATCGGCATTGGGTCTGCCGCGATATTCTGGCTACTGACGCTGATGAACATTCGTGGTCTGGAGTGGACCAAAATTATTAACGGCGTCAGCGCCTGGTGCGGCGTCTTTATCCCTTCTGCCATTCTTATTCTGCTGGCCATTGTCTGGCTGTTGACCGGGCATAAAATGCAAACCGACTACACGACCGCCAGCAACTGGGTACCCGATCTCAGCCACTGGGACACGGTGGTGTTCCTCTCCAGTATGATGTTTGCCTTCGCTGGCCTTGAAGTGGCGCCGATGATTGCCGGTCGTACCCGTAACCCGCAGCGCGACTTCCCGCGGGCGATGGCGGTGTCGGCGGCGGTGATCGTTGGTATCTACATGGTTGGCACCTGGGCTCTGAACACGTTGCTGCCTGCCGGACAGACCGACATCGTGGCCGGGGTTATGCAGGCCATGCACGCCGCAGCGGATACTCTGCACATGCCGTGGCTTATTCCGGTAATGGCAATTTGCATGTTCTTTGGCGCGCTGGGGCAAATTAACTCCTGGCTGGTTGGCCCGATCTACATGCTGCAGGAGGCCTCAAGAGAAGATAATTTGCTGGGCGACCGTATTGCCCGCCTGCATCCGGTCTATAAAACGCCGGTGTTTGCGCTGGTAGTACAGGCGATTATCGTGACCATACTGTGCTTCTCCACCTTTATCTCGCCAAGCGTAGCTGCCGCCTACTGGATGCTGACTGCGCTCACCACAATTACCTATTTTATTCCTTATCTGGTGATGTTCCCGGCCTTCTGGCGACTGCGTGTTATCCAACCTGATACGCCAAGAAGTTTTAAAATTCCGGGTAAAGTACTGCCAGCGATATTGCCTGCGCTGGGCTTCCTCTCTATCGCGTTCGCCGTATTCCTGCTGTTCATTCCACCTTCACAAATTGATATGGGCGGATATTTCCAGTACGCCGGGAAAATCATCGGCGGGGCGCTGCTGGCGGTCATTCTGGCCGAATGGATTTTTCACCGTGCGCAAAAACGTAATGCGCGCCTCGGCATGGCTGGAGGTAAATAACCATGTATATGCCCGTTCTGGAAATTAACCTACGCAAGTTGCAGGACAACGCGCGTATTGAAAAAGCGCTGCTGGAGAACAGCGGCATTGAAGTGATGGCGGTTAACAAAGTCTTCGATGGCTGCGTGGAAACCGCGCAGGCGGTATTCGACGGAGGCATTGAGGTCATTGCGGAATCCCGTACCTATAACCTGAAAAAGATAAAAGCGATTGGCTGTACCACCTGCTTACTGCGAAGCCCCTGCCTGAGCGAGATTGAAGAGGTGGTGCGCTATGCCGACATCAGCCTCAACAGTGAGCCCGCCGTGCTGCGCGCGTTGTCGACGGAGGCACAACGGCAGGGAAAAACGCATCAGGTGTTGCTGATGGTTGATATGGGCGATTTGCGTGAGGGTATCTGGTACAGCGAGTATGACCGTCTGCTGTCGGTGGTGAAGCTGATTGATGAGCTGCCCGGGCTTGCGCTGTACGGTCTTGGCACCAACTTCAACTGCTACGGTACGGTGCTGCCGACGGTGAAAAATGGTGATGATTTCCGCGATATTGCGCGCCGCATCGAGCAGGAGAGCGGGGTGCGTATTCCTCGCCTGTCGGCCGGTAACTGCACCAGCTACCATCTGCTGGATAAAGGTATCTGGCCGCAGGGGCTGAATCATCTGCGGATCGGCGGCTTGCACGAATTCGGCATCGAATACGTGGAGATGAAGTACCTCGATGAATTCCATCACTCGCAAAAGCCTGTGGAAAAAGCCTGTTCAGATATGTACGTGCTGGAGGCGGAAATCATCGAACTCAACAGTAAGCCAACGGTGCCGGTAGGGGAGCTTGGGGTCGATGCCTTCCTGCAGAGCAAAACGTTTACCGACAACGGCGTTCGCCGCCGGGCGCTGTTGGCCTTTGGCCGCCAGGATGTGCCGGCGGAAAACTGCGTTCCTTGTGACGACAGCATCAGCGTGCTCGGACAAACCAGCGATCACACGCTGGTGGATATTGAAGACTGCCAGCAGTTGCTGAAACCGGGCGACGTTGTGCGCTTTGAGCTGGACTATACCGGGCTGCTGATGGCCTGTCAGACCAAAGGCGTGGCGATGCGCTTTATTCGTTAACACAGCACCCGCCTTCACGGGCGGGTATTTACTGAGTTGAATATAAGACAGGGAGTAACGATGAGCACCCTGCAGGAGATTTCCCCCGTGGAACACGGGACCGGACTACAACGCAATCTTAAAAAACGCCATCTGCTGATGATGTCGCTCGGTGGCACTATCGGCACGGGATTATTCATCGGTATTGCTGAACCCCTTTATTCCGTAGGGCCACTCGGAACGCTGCTGGCCTATCTGTTCGCCGGGGGCATTATGCTTGCCACCATGATGTGTCTGGGGGAGCTGTCCTGCGCGTTTCCACATTCCGGCTCTTTCCAGCATTACGCGCTGCTGTTTTTACCGCATCCGCTGTGGAGTTATACCATCGGCTGGCTTTACTGGCTGAGCTGGGTATTCTCGCTCGCCGCCGACCTTACCGCCGCCGGATTCATTGCCCACCACTTTTTCCCTGACGTGCCTGTTTATCTTTTCTGTCTGTTGATACTGCTGGCGCTAACCGCCGTTAATCTGTGCTCGGCGAGAAGTTTTGGCGAGTGCGAGTACTGGCTCTCGGCGATTAAAGTCTTTGCTATCGTGCTATTTATTGCCGTTGGCGGGGTGATGATTTTCACGCTGATGGGCAAGACTGGCTGGCAGCCAACGCTTAAAACTGAAACCGGGTGGTTCCCGCACGGCGGCTGGCAAATCCTGGTTTGTATGACCATCGTGATTTACTCGTTCCAGGGGGCTGAACTGGTGGGTAACGCGGCGGGAGAAACCGAGGCACCACACAAAGTCCTGCCAAAGGTGATTAAGGGCATTGGCGTGCGGATAATTCTTTTCTACGGGCTGGCGGTGGGCGTGCTGGCACTGGTCTATCCCTGGCAAATACGGCCTGACGGCAGCAGCCCGTTTGTCTGGGTGCTGAAGAACGCCGGAATACCTGGCGCGCAACTTCTTATGACGCTGGTGATTTTTTCTGCTGCCATTTCGGCGGCCAACTCGGCAATCTATGCCAGCTCGCGCATGCTGTGGTCGATGGCAGGAGACGGTTTTGCCCCGAAGCGTTTCGGAAATGTGAATCAGAACGGTGTGCCGGTCGCCGCGATCCTCGCCACCGGGCTGCTGGCGCTGGTGTCGTTGCTTACTCGCTACATCCCTGCTCAGCAGTTTTATCTTTATCTGATTGCCAGTACCGGGCAGGTGGGTTGTCTCGCGTGGATAACCATCGGCTGGTGTCAGTATCGTTTTCGCCGTGCCGTGGCGCGGGGAGACTATTCAGCATCGCTTATCCGCTATCGTTCACCGTTGTTTCCGTGGCTGGCATGGCTGGTGATTGTCAGCAATATCGCTATTATCTTTGGTACCTGGTTTAGTGAACAGGGGGTCATCATCATGCTGGTGGAACTGCTGCTAATGCTGGTAGTGGTTGCCTCCTGGTTTTGCTGCCATCCGGCGAAAGGTGAGGGCTGAAGGTTGCAACTCGGGCGCGGTTCCGGCAGAGTTTGCGCAATGATTTTTGATGGACAACGGTATGAAACGACTCATTGTAGGCATCTCAGGCGCCAGCGGCGCGATTTACGGCGTGCGCCTTTTGCAGGTGCTGCGTGACGTTGCCGGGGTGGAAAGCCATTTAATCATGAGTCAGGCCGCCCGCCAGACCTTATCGCTTGAGACAGATTTCTCTCTGCGTGAAGTGCAGGCGCTGGCCGATGTGGTACATGATGCCCGCGATATCGCCGCCTGCGTCTCTTCCGGTTCATTCAAAACGGCGGGGATGGCGATCCTGCCGTGCTCGGTCAAAACGCTTTCCGGGATTGTCCACAGCTACACCGACGGCCTGCTAACCCGCGCGGCGGACGTGGTGCTGAAGGAGCGTCGTCCGCTGGTGCTCTGCGTGCGGGAAACGCCGCTGCACCTTGGACACCTGCGCCTGATGACCCAGGCGGCGGAAATCGGTGCCATTATCATGCCGCCCGTTCCGGCGTTTTATCATCGCCCGCAGTCGCTGGACGATGTGATTAACCAGACGGTCAACCGCGTGCTTGACCAGTTCGATATCGAATTACCCGCCGATCTTTTTACCCGCTGGCAGGGTGCCTGATAGCGCACTAAAGTAGTGCAATCTTTTTTGCTTCGCCCCGCCCTGGGGCGATTTTGCAACCCCGATCAAATCCTCGACATTTAATTTGTTTTTTTGCGGTTTGTCGCTGCGGTTTATCTGCCAATGCTGTTATCTTTCCTTTTAGAGACAATATAGCAACTTTTTATTAACATATTTAACGTCGAACCTGCGCCTCCGCGTGAATATGGCATAAAACCTGCAAAGAATTGTCCGCAACACACAACAAGACATCTACTACATCACGACATCCTAAGGGTAATGTATGAAGAAGACGGTTCTGGCTCTCTCTTTGTTGGTTGGACTCAGCAGCGCTTCCAGCGTATTCGCCGCACTGCCGCAGACGGTTCGTATTGGTACTGACGCCACCTACGCACCATTCTCTTCTAAAGACGCGAAAGGGGATTTCGTCGGCTTTGATATCGATTTGGGCAACGAGATGTGCAAACGCATGCAGGTGAAATGTACCTGGGTGGGCAGCGATTTCGACTCCCTGATCCCATCGCTTAAGGCGAAGAAAATCGATGCCATCATCTCTTCGCTCTCCATTACCGAAAAGCGTCAGCAGGAGATCGCGTTCTCTGACAAGCTGTACGCAGCAGACTCCCGCCTGATTGCAGCCAAAGGTTCGCCGATTAAGCCGACTCTTGATTCGCTGAAAGGCAAGCACGTGGGTGTGCTGCAGGGCTCTACCCAGGAAGCTTATGCCAATGAAAACTGGCGTACTAAAGGCATCGACGTGGTGGCCTACCAGAACCAGGATCTGATCTACTCCGATCTGGCTGCCGGTCGTCTGGATGCGGCATTCCAGGACGAAGTGGCCGCAAGCGAAGGGTTCCTCAAGCAGCCTGCCGGGAAAGATTTCGCTTTTGCCGGTCCTTCCGTTAAAGATAAAAAATACTTTGGTGATGGCACCGGTGTTGGCCTGCGTAAGAGCGATACCGAGCTGAAAGCCGCCTTCGACAAAGCGCTGGGTGAACTGCGTAAAGACGGCACCTATGACAAGATGGCGAAGAAGTATTTCGACTTTAACGTTTACGGCGAATAAGTCACACACAGACTAAGGTTATTAATGGGATGTCATGCACCAGAATGAGGCTCTGTTTTGGTGCATGACTGCCGTGATTGCATTATTCCGGTGCAGGTCATGATTTTTTTGTCTTGAAGTGAATAGTTAAGCATTTCTGATGCAAAAAAATATGTCCGCAAGGGCAGAAAAATGGCACGATATCCGGCTGTGCATTTGCTGACTTCCCCCGTTAGTACGACCGTCTGTTGAGGATAGATATGAAAAAACTGGCGTTTTCTCTTTCTTTGATGCTGGCACTTTCCAGTGTCTCTACCGTTTTCGCAGCAATCCCGCAAAAAATTCGTATTGGTACCGATCCGACTTATGCACCCTTCGAATCGAAGAATGCGCAGGGTCAGCTGGTGGGTTTTGATATCGATCTGGCGAAAGAGCTGTGCAAACGCATTAACACCCAGTGCACCTTTGTGGAAAACCCGCTTGATGCGCTGATCCCATCCCTTAAGGCACGCAAGATTGACGCGATTATGTCGTCGCTGTCGATTACCGAGAAGCGCCAGCAGGAAATTGCCTTTACCGACAAACTGTATGCCGCGGACTCCCGTCTGGTGGTGAAGAAGGGCAGTCCGGTGACGCCTGACCTCGCTACGCTTAAGGGTAAACGTGTTGGTGTGCTTCAGGGGACCACGCAGGAAACCTACGGCAATGAACACTGGGCGGCTCAGGGCGTCGAGATCGTCTCTTATCAGGGGCAGGATAATATCTATTCCGACCTGACTGCCGGGCGTATCGATGCGGCGTTCCAGGACGAAGTAGCGGCGAGTGAAGGCTTCCTCAAACAACCTATCGGGAAAGACTACGCCTTTGGCGGCCCGTCGATTAAAGACGTGAAGCTGTTTGGTGTGGGTACCGGTATGGGTCTGCGTAAAGAAGACAACGAGCTGCGCGAGGCGCTGAACAAAGCCTTTGCCTCGATGCGCGCTGACGGCACCTACGACAAGCTCGCGAAAAAAATACTTCGATTTTAATGTGTACGGCGACTAATCATCGCGCGTGAACCTTCGCGCCGCAGGGCGCGGAGGTGGAATTGAGATGGGGCAGACTGAATGCTGTACGGGTTCTCACAAGTCATTTTTCAGGGCGCCATCGTCACGCTGGAACTGGCAATCAGTTCTGTGCTGCTGGCTGTCATTATTGGTCTGGCAGGGGCCGGAGCGAAGCTCTCAAGCAATCGCCCGCTGGCGCTGCTGTTCGAAGCTTATACCACTCTGATTCGCGGTGTTCCGGATCTGGTGCTGATGCTGCTCATTTTCTACGGCTTACAGATTGCGCTAAACAGCGTGACGGATGCCTTAGGAATGGCGCAGTTCGACATCGACCCGATGATCGCCGGTATCATCACCCTCGGCTTTATCTACGGTGCTTATTTTACCGAAACCTTCCGCGGGGCATTCCTGGCGGTTCCGCACGGCCATATCGAGGCGGCAACGGCGTTCGGCTTCAACCATCGGCAGACCTTCCGCCGCATTATGTTCCCGGCGATGATGCGCTATGCGTTACCGGGGATTGGCAACAACTGGCAGGTTATTCTCAAAGCAACGGCGCTGGTGTCGCTGCTCGGGCTGGAAGATGTGGTGAAAGCCACGCAGCTCGCCGGCAAAAGCACGTGGGAGCCGTTCTACTTCGCGGTGGTTTGCGGGGTTATCTACCTGATATTTACGACGGTCTCTAACGGCGTGCTGCTGCTGCTCGAACGTCGCTATTCCGTAGGCGTGAAGAGGGCTGACCTGTGATAGAGATCATTCAGGAGTACTGGAAATCCCTGCTGTGGACCGACGGTTACCGTTTTACCGGCGTGGCGATCACCCTGTGGCTGCTTATCTCCTCGGTGGTGATGGGGGGCATTCTGGCCGTGTTTCTCGCCATTGCTCGAGTTTCCAGCAATAAGTTTATCAGCGGGCCGGTGTGGTTCTTTACCTACGTGTTTCGCGGTACGCCGCTTTACGTTCAGCTGCTGGTGTTTTATTCCGGTATGTACACCCTCGAAGTGGTGAAAGGCAATGAGCTGCTGAACGCCTTTTTCCGCAGCGGGCTGAACTGTACCGTGCTGGCGTTAACGTTGAACACCTGTGCTTATACCACTGAGATTTTCGCCGGGGCGATCCGCTCTGTACCGCATGGCGAAATTGAAGCGGGGCGGGCCTACGGTTTCTCAAGCTTTAAAATGTATCGCTGCATCATTCTGCCTTCCGCGCTGCGTATTGCGCTCCCTGCTTACAGCAACGAAGTTATTCTGATGCTGCACTCCACGGCGCTGGCTTTTACCGCCACGGTGCCGGATCTGCTGAAGATTGCGCGCGACATTAACTCGGCAACCTATCAGCCCTTTACCGCCTTTGGTATTGCGGCGGTGCTGTACCTGATTATTTCGTACCTGCTGATAAGTTTGTTCCGTAAAGCGGAAAGACGCTGGATGCAGCATGTCAAACCTTCTTCGACGCACTGAGAACACCATGTCTGAGAATAAATTAAACGTCATCGATCTGCACAAACGCTACGGCGAGCATGAGGTGTTGAAAGGGGTGACCCTGAAGGCCAGCGCCGGGGACGTTATTTCCATCATCGGCTCTTCCGGCTCGGGGAAAAGTACCTTCCTGCGCTGCATTAACTTCCTCGAAAAACCGAGCGCGGGCACCATCATGGTGAACGGCGAAAACATCGGCCTGGTGCGTGATAAAGACGGGCAGCTGAAGGTGGCGGATAAAAACCAGCTGCGGCTGCTGCGCACGCGACTGACGATGGTGTTCCAGCATTTCAACCTGTGGAGCCACATGACGGTGCTGGAAAACGTGATGGAAGCACCGATTCAGGTGCTGGGGCTTAGCAAGCAGGACGCGCGGGACAGGGCAGTCAAATACCTGGCGAAGGTCGGTATTGATGAGCGTCAGCAGAACAAATACCCGGTTCATCTCTCCGGCGGCCAGCAGCAGCGTGTCTCTATTGCTCGCGCATTAGCGATGGAGCCGGAAGTGCTGCTGTTTGATGAGCCAACCTCAGCGCTTGACCCGGAGCTGGTCGGGGAAGTTCTGCGTATCATGCAGAAACTCGCCGAAGAGGGTAAAACCATGGTGGTGGTCACCCACGAAATGGGCTTCGCCCGCCATGTTTCATCCCACGTTATTTTCCTCCATCAGGGGAAAATTGAGGAAGAAGGCCACCCGGATCAGCTGTTTGGCAACCCGCAAAGCCCGCGTCTACAGCAATTCCTTAAAGGGTCGCTGAAGTAATCCCCTCGTAGCCCGGCTTGCCGGGCTACGCTGTTTTACCGCGAGAAGCACGATTTTCAATTTGCTCTACGTAGTGCAGGATGGTTTTTACCTCCATCGAGGTGCGTAGCTGCAGCGCCAGATTCAGGCTATCAAGGGTTTCGGCGCTTGCGACCAGCGGTGAATCCACAGGTAGCCGCTTTTCACTCACCAGCCACTCGACAATTTTTCGCCAGCTCCAGAGCGGAGAGTTACCTTTCACCCGCTGCACCGGGCCTGGGAAGTTGCCGCTGCCACGAGCCCCATCCTTCAGTAATGCAACCGCCTGGCGGGAAAGACCGGTCAGTTCTGCAATATCGCTCAGCCCCACCAGGGTTGAATCAACTGACTCTACCCGAATCTGAAGCCCCGAGGATTCCACGTCATGGATTGCTGAGAGCACCGCATGCTGCAGCGAGTCGCTTTCCCGGTCAAATTCCAGATACACCGACGTACCGTAGAAATGCACCAGCGCATCGTCGCAGTGGTTGGCAAACAGTGCATCTTCAAGCCCTGGTGTGGTGGCGGTTACCCCAGAGAGCGTCAGAGTAAAATGATACAGTGGCATTCTTGTGCCTCCTTCAAGTGAGATACTTAAGCTCAGGGTCGCGTCAGGGCCTGCAGCGATCGACCAGCCTGGTGATTTGCCTGGCATGGTTCTGCGTGTTACCCGGCGTTGACCAGACGCTCATCATGTGTTCTTGATGCCCGGCAATACCGCATCGCAGACGGCCAAAACAATGAGCGCTTCTCCCGGCAGGGATAAACACCCAGCCATGAAACACGGCGTAGCGGATAGCTTCTCGTATATGTTTATCTGGATGTTCCTTCATCAATTTTTTTCTCGCTCAGTGTGAATAGTGTGTTGACGAATGTCAACGGAGTTCGATGTGTTTAGTTCGCGAAAGACATTTATCGCTAAACATTTTTATCGTTCCGGAAACAGCTTCACAATTCGTACAGGCGAGCGGGACAAAGGTTTGGGGTTTGCGAGCGTTATTCCACCACAAGGGGGCGGAATAAGCCCGAAGAGAGGTAAAACTTAAAAAGCGTCAGCTTCCAGCCGGTAGACCCAGTCGTCGTAGCAAACTCCGTTGATTTCGTAGGCTTGCTCAAGCATCTGGGTACGTATAAATCCCAGCTTTTCCAGCACACGTACCGAACCGATGTTATCGGCCAGAACCCACGCATTCAGCGCTTTCACTCCCGCCTGTGTGAAAGCATATTCGCATAAAGCACGTATCGCTTCGGTGGCTATCCCCTTTCCCTGTGCTTCTGGCATGAACATGTACCCGACGTCTGCCTCTTCGCGGTTATGGGGGCTTATTTTCAGGCCGATATCGCCAAGCGGGGTGGGAGAGTTGTGCAGACGAACCACAAAGGTATGCGGTGCCGTCAGACGGGTTGCGAACAGCAGGCGGTTATCTTTTTCAGAGGCCACGGCCGCAATGTAGCGCATGACCCTGGTATCTTCGCGCAGCAGGCGGAAGAAATTCCAGTCCGAAGGCTGGAAGGGAGAGAGGTGGAGCCTTGGGGTAGTCACTGTCGCCATCGGTTCGCCATTCTTGTGAGCCTGGCGTTTCACTCTACCACGAGACGACAGTATTTAATCAACTGACTACGTTCTCCAGGGCTTCATCAAGGGAGTACCAACGGAACACAAAGCCAGCCTCTTCAAGACGCTTGGGTAAAGCACGTTGGCCACCCAGCACCAGCACTGAAGATTCTCCCATCATCAGGCGTATGGCCGCCGCAGGCGCGCGGAGCACCGCCGGACGGTTTAACGCATGGCCCAGGGTATGGGCGAACTGTTCGTTGCGGACCGGATAAGGAGAGACCATGTTAAATGGCCCACGGAGATCGTTATCAAGCAGCCACAGGATGCCATTGACCATATCGTCGATATGGATCCATGCCAGGTACTGCCTGCCATTGCCCATTGGACCGCCAAGGCCCAGTTTAAAAATGGGCAGCATTTTCGCCAGAATGCCACCTTCCGGTGCCAGCACCACGCCGGTACGCAGCAGGCAAACGCGGGTTTTATCGCTTTGGGCTGTGCAGGCGATTTGCTCCCAGCGGGCGCAAAGTTTGTGGGTGAATTCGTTATGCGGCGGTTCTTCTTCGGTCACGACGACCTCACCTAAGTCGCCGTAGTAACCCGCGGCGGAACCACTGATGAGAATCGCTGGTGGGGATTCGCTGGCATTAATGAGATCGGCGATTTTTTGCGTGATGTTCCAGCGGCTATTACACAGCCGCTGTTTTTGCTGTTCCGTCCAGCGTTTATCGGCGATGGGCTCGCCCGCGAGGTTGATGACTGCATCAAAGCCGTCTAACGACGTTTTATCGTTCAGGCTCTTGCAGAGGGTGACGCGACTATCCAGTAGCTGGCGGGCTTTATCCGGATGGCGTGTGACCACGGTAACCTCATGGCCCAGCGTAAACAGGCGAGGGATCAGGTGACGACCAATCAGACCAGTACCGCCGGTTATCAGAATATTCATGCAACCTCCTGGGCTGCGCTTATCGTCGCCAGCTCATCGTCATCGACACCGAGTCGGCATAACGTAGCGCGTGAAGTTTATCGATCTCTACTTCAGCATAAGTGACCCAGTGATGTTCGCGTGCGATATCGAGCACATCCTGAGTTAATTTTTCTAATAACGAGAACCGGTTATCCTCGATATGGCGAATGATGCTCTTGGTGATTGTGCGATAGTTCAGGGCATCGTTGATATCTTCACTACCGCGGGCTTTGTCTGCCGGGTAGTGGATGACGACGTTAATGACCACGTCCTGACGGTTGGCTCGTTCTTCCTCATTGATTCCGATAAAAGTACGCAGGCGCAGATTTTTAATGCGAATAATGGCGTCTGGCTGAGACATTGCAGGCTTCCTCCGTTTATTGTCTCAGCCATCATACATGAAAGTGTGCAGCACCTTAATTTGCTTGCGCCTTCTGCATCGCCAGGATGGTCGCAGGGCGGTTTTTGATGCGTTCGTACCAGTTGTTGACCGCCGGGAAGTTGTTCAGATCGATGCGCTGGCGCTGGTGGGCGTTTATCCACGGCCAGCAGGCGATATCCGCAATGCTGTAATGATCGCCGCCGAGCCAGGGCGTCGCCTCCAGACGCTTATTCATCACGTTATACAAGCGCAACGTCTCCACCTGAAAACGCTCTATGGCGTACGGCACCGGTTGCGGTGCGAAGTGATTGAAATGGTGATTTTGCCCCAGCATCGGCCCAAGCCCTCCCACCTGCCAGAACAGCCATTGCAGCGTGACGTGTCGTTCACGCAGTTCACCGCTCAGCAGTGCCCCTGTTTTCTCGGCCAGATAGAGCAGGATCTCACCGGACTCAAACAGGCTCAGCGGCGCACCCCCGTCGGCTGGCAGATGATCGACGATCGCCGGGATCTTATTATTGGGCGATATCGACAGATAATCGGGGCGAAATTGCTCGCCTTTACTGATATCTACGCGGATCAGTCGATAGTCCAGCCGGGCTTCTTCGAGAAACAGCGTTATCTTGTGTCCATTGGGTGTTGGAGCGTAATACAGATCGATCATGATGGCTTCCTTCATGGCGACTGAGGGCTTTCACATGGAGTATAGAAGCAGATCTGAAGGAGTGAATTTTGATCAGGTGACAGCTTTCACAAGAGAAGATATGGTGAGGGAATTGCCCGTCAATCGCTGAGGAAATCATGAGTAAGCCTGTTATTACGCTGTGGTCTGATGCCAATTTCTTTTCGCCTTATGTGATGTCTGTGTATGTAGCCCTGCAGGAAAAAGGCTTGCCTTTCAGCCTGAAAACGGTGGATCTCAATCGGGGAGACCACCTGAAGACTGACTGGAAAGGGTTTTCCGTGACACGGCGGGTACCGCTGCTGGAAGTCGACGCCTTCGAACTTGGCGAATCCTCCGCTATTACCGAATACCTTGATGAGCGATTTGCACCGCCGCAGTGGGAGCGACTGTACCCGCACTCGCTGGAGAATCGCGCGCTGGCGCGACAGATTCAGGCGTGGCTACGTAGCGATTTAATGCCCATTCGCGAAGAGCGTTCAACCGACGTTATTTTTGGTGGCGCTAAAAAGCCTGCGCTGAGCGAAGCCGGGCGGCAAAGTGCAGAAAAATTGTTCAGCACCGCAGAAAAATTGCTGGCCCACGGCAAACCGAATTTGTTTGGAGAGTGGTGCATTGCTGATGCCGATCTGGCGCTGATGCTCAATCGCCTGGTCATTCACGGCGACGAGGTGCCAGAGCGTCTTGCCGATTACGCCGGGTTCCAGTGGCAACGAGCCTCTGTCCAGCGCTACGTGGCGCTTTCCGCTAAACGTGCAGGCTGAATCACCTTCTGAAATCCGTTAAAATGGGGGCAGTTACTCAGGAGGATGAAATGATGAAACTGATGTTTGCATCGGATATTCATGGGTCGCTGCCCGCAGCGGAACGCGTTCTGGACATTTTTGCTAAAAGCGACGCGCAATGGCTGGTGTTGCTGGGCGACCTGCTTTATCACGGCCCGCGCAACGCGCTGCCAGAGGGGTATAACCCCGCCGGCGTCGCGGAAGTACTCAATCGTGAGGCTGCGCGAGTCATTGCTGTGCGTGGCAACTGCGACAGCGAAGTCGACCAGATGCTGCTCCACTTTCCCATTACGGCACCATGGCAGCAGATACTGACCGAACGGCAGCGCCTTTTTCTGACCCACGGCCATCTGTTTGGACCAGATAATCTTCCCGCGCTCGCCGCTGGCGATGTGCTGGTTTATGGTCATACTCATATTCCGGTTGCCGAAAAACGCGGTGAGATTTTTCATTTCAATCCTGGCTCCGTCAGCATCCCCAAAGGCGGCTTTGCCGCCAGCTACGGCGTGCTTGAGGGTGATTATTTGCAGGTTTTAGCACTCAATGATCAACAGGTTATTGCACAGGTTGCGATTAACCCGTAATTTACCCGTCAATCTTAAGACGCGCCGCAAGAGCGCTTTTAACAGAAGGTTTCCCGATGGTGGAGCAGAGTCCTTTGGCAAGCACAGAATGGGTGGATATCGTCAGTGAAGATAACGAGGTGATCGCGCAAGCGAGCCGCGAACAGATGCGTCAGCAATGCCTGCGTCATCGCGCCACCTACATTGTTGTTCACGACGGGATGGGCAAAATCCTGGTGCAGCGCCGCACCGAGACGAAAGATTTCATGCCCGGTATGCTGGATGCCACCGCAGGCGGTGTCGTTCAGGCAGATGAGCAACTGCTGGATTCTGCACGCCGCGAAGCGGAAGAGGAGCTCGGCATTGCCGGAGTACCTTTTGCCGACCACGGTCAGTTTTACTTCGAAGATAAAAACTGCCGCGTCTGGGGAAGCCTGTTCAGTTGCGTTTCTCACGGTCCGTTTGCGCTGCAGGAAGAAGAGGTCAGCGAAGTGTGCTGGCTGACGCCGGAAGAGATAACCGCGCGTTGCGACGAGTTCACGCCAGATTCACTCAAGGCGCTGGCGCTGTGGATGAGCCGCAACGCCAGCAATGAGTCTCAGGTTGTGGAAGACGACGAGTAAGTCGTTAGCAGCTATCGCGCAGACACAGCGTTGACGCGATAGCTGAACTCTCCCGTTGTTCTTCATTCAGGCGAGCCAGCAGCGCCTTACCCGCTTCAATACCTATCTTTCTGTGCGGTACCGCCATCGTGGTCAGGGGCGGCTGACACACCCGGCTGACATCGCTGTCACCAAATCCCACAATCGCCAGATCGTCCGGCACTTTAATGCGGCGACGCTGGCATTCATACAACGCACCGCACGCCAGTTCATCAGACACGCACACCAGGGCATCCAGTTCCGGCCACGCGAGCAGAAACTCGGGCAGCTGCGCGGCTCCGGTCGAAAAGGTAGGCGGCATCGCGGCGTTAATCACCCGATTCGGCGACATATGATGACGCAGCATGGCTTTATACCAGCCCTGCAGATGCTGCTGAAAAATCCACTGCTCCTGATTGGCGCACAGCAGGCCGATATTCTGGTAGCCGCGCTGAATGAGCATCTGGGTTAGTTCGAACATCGCTGCTACGTTGTCGATGCCAATATTCATATCGATGGGATCGATACGCGTCGCACCGATCTCGATGACCGGGATCGAGGCGTTTTTGAGCCACTGGCGCACGGTATCGCTGTGCTCAACGCTCAGCAATACGGCAGCCGCAATGTTTGAGGCCAGCAGCGTTTCCAGCAGCTTCTCTTCCTGCTCAAGACGATGGCGCGACTCCGCCAGCATAATCTGATAACCCGCAGGCTGCAGCACCTCCTGCAGGCCGGCAAACATCTCCGCGCAGCCGGATTCTCCCAGATTAGGTACCACCATGGCGATGGTCCACGACGAGGCCGAGGCGAGGGCGCTGGCGGCAAGATTTGGCATATAACCGAGCGTTTCTACCGCGGCTTCAATTTTCTCGCGTAGCTTGTCGGAAACCTGTTCAGGTGTGCGCAGCGCTCGGGAAACCGTCATCGTTCCTACACCGGCCAGCTGCGCGACATCCGCGAGGGTGACTTTGCCGGTACTGCGACGTTTTCGGGTAAGTGACATGCTTCTTCCTGAGTGAAATCACAACATTAAGTGCATGCAGTATACGCCGGAAATCCCTCTTTTTGCTGAGTAATTGCACGATGATTACGTTTTGATAGCGCTATCACAATTCTGTGATACGGATTTTTGGTAGCGCTATCTTTGTGATTATCATCACGGTTAGTCGCCGCGCCCTTGCATAAAGTTTGTTCACCTTGTTACGGGAAGGAGAACAGAATGCTAAGTCAGTGGATCCATGACGGGACAATCATGCTGGAAGAGACGGTCTCTGACTGGAGACAGGCGCTGGAACGCTGCGCGCAGCCGTTGCTAAATGCGGGGGTGATTACATCGGATTATATTACCACCATCGTTGCCCAGCAGCAGAAACTCGGCCCCTGGTATGTGCTGGCTCCCGGCCTTGCCATGCCGCATGCGCGTCCGGAAGAAGGGGCTACGGGAATGGGACTTTCACTGCTGAAACTGCATAAAGGAGTAGCTTTTGGGGCCGGGGAGTTTGACCCGGTTGACGTTATCGTGATGTTGGCCGCCCCCGACAATCACAGCCATATTGAAATGATTTCTGCGCTGGCAGAGCTATTTTCCAGCGAGGACGATTTGCAGCAACTACATCAGGCACACACCGTGGAGGAAATTAAAAACATTATTAGCCGCTTCTGATTTTTAAAATTACATCCTGACTTCTGGCATTTTACCTGCGGGTAAGATGCGGGCGACTCTACGTTAAATTAGGTGACAATAATGAAAATAATGGCGATTTGCGGATCCGGGCTCGGCAGCAGTTTTATGGTCGAGATGAATATTAAAAAAATTCTTAAAAAACTGAATATCGATGCTGATGTAGAGCACTCTGACTTATCTTCAGCGACACCAGGGGCAGCAGACCTGTTTGTGATGGCCAAAGATATTGCTGAAAGCGCCAGCGTGCCGGCACATCAACTGGTGGTCATCAGCAATATTATCGATATCAACGAGCTCGAAGAAAAATTGAGCGCCTGGTTTAGTCAACAATAACCCTGATTGCGCGAGGTGGATATGTTTATCCTTGAAACGCTAAATTTCGTTGTTGATATATTAAAAGTTCCTTCCGTGCTGGTTGGTCTTATTGCATTAATAGGCCTGGTCGCGCAGAAAAAATCATTCTCTGATGTTGTCAAAGGCACAATTAAAACCATTCTTGGTTTTATTGTTCTTGGCGGTGGCGCCACCGTACTGGTGGGTTCGTTAAATCCACTCGGCGGTATGTTTGAACATGCTTTCAGTATTCAGGGAATTATCCCGAATAATGAGGCGATAGTCTCCATTGCCCTCGAGAAATACGGTGCCTCTACGGCACTTATCATGGCATTCGGGATGGTGGCGAACATCATCGTGGCTCGCTTTACACGCCTGAAATACATCTTCCTCACCGGGCATCACACGTTCTACATGGCCTGTATGATTGGCGTGATCCTGACGGTTGCGGGATTTGAGGGGGTAGGCCTGGTCTTTACCGGTTCGCTTATCCTGGGTCTGGTAATGGCATTTTTCCCGGCGCTGGCGCAGCGCTACATGAAGCGTATTACGGGGACCGATGATATCGCTTTCGGGCACTTTGGCACTCTGGGTTATGTGCTTTCTGGCTGGATTGGCAGCGTGTGTGGCAAAGGGTCGCGTTCGACAGAAGAGATGAATCTGCCGAAGAACCTGAGCTTCCTGCGCGACAGCTCCATTTCTATTTCACTGACCATGATGGTGATTTACCTGATTATGGCGGTGAGCGCCGGTCGCGAATACGTTGAGAGCCAGTTCAGCGGCGGTCAGAACTACCTCGTATACGCCATCATTATGGCTATTACCTTCGCTGCCGGCGTGTTCATCATCCTGCAGGGCGTGCGGTTGATCCTTGCGGAAATCGTACCGGCATTTACCGGCTTTTCTGAAAAACTGGTGCCCAACGCTCGTCCGGCGCTGGATTGCCCGGTGGTTTATCCCTATGCACCAAACGCCGTGCTGATTGGCTTTCTGTTCAGCTTCCTCGGTGGGCTGGTGGGGCTGTTCCTGCTCGGGCAGATGAAGCTGGTACTGATCCTGCCGGGCGTTGTCCCACACTTCTTTACCGGCGCGACTGCCGGGGTATTTGGCAACGCCACCGGCGGCCGTCGTGGCGCAATGCTTGGCGCGTTTGCCAATGGTTTGCTCATTACCTTCCTGCCTGTGCTGCTGCTGCCGGTTCTCGGGGCCATTGGCTTTGCTAACACGACGTTCTCTGACGCCGATTTCGGTGCGGTGGGCATCGTGCTTGGGAATCTGGCGCGCTATCTCTCACCGCTGGCAATTAGTGGGCTGGTGGTGGCGCTGTTCATCATCCTCGTGGCGTACAACGTCGTGAAAGGTAAATCTGCCGGCAACGGCGCACAGCAAAAAACGGGGGCGAAATCATAATGTCTGCTGAAATTACTCAACTGGCGCGCGATATCCGCGTGGCTACCCTGAAGTCGCTGACCCAGCTTGGCTTTGGTCACTACGGCGGCTGTATGTCGGTGGTGGAAACGCTGGCGGTGCTATACGGCGACGTGATGCGTATTGACCCGGCCGACCCGGACTGGCCCGAGCGCGACTACTTTGTGCTGTCGAAGGGGCATGCTGGTCCGGCGCTGTACAGTACGCTTGCGATTAAGGGCTACTTTCCTGTTGCAGAGTTGAGCACGCTTAACCAGAACGGTACCCGGCTGCCGAGCCATCCGGACCGGTTGAAAACCCGCGGCGTGGATGCGACCACCGGTTCACTGGGGCAGGGGATTTCGATTGCCGCCGGGATGGCGCTTTCCCATAAGCTTGCCGGACGTCGCAATCGCGTGTTCTGTATCGTCGGCGACGGCGAGCTTAACGAGGGGCAGTGCTGGGAGGCGTTCCAGTTTATCGCCCACCATCAGCTCAACAACCTGCTGGTATTCGTGGACTGGAACAAACAGCAGCTCGACGGCGAGCTCGACGACATCATCCGTCCGTTCGATCTCGAGGGTAAATTCCACGCCTTTGGTTTTGACGTCCACACCGTAAAGGGCGATGACATCCCCGCGCTGCAGGCGATTGCCAGACCGGTGCTGGAGCCAGGTGCGCGACCACGGCTGGTCATTCTCGACAGTATTAAAGGCCAGGGCGTGCCGTATCTTGAGCAGCTCAGCAATTCTCACCATCTGCGCCTGACGGAAGCAACGAAGCAGATACTCAACGAGACTATTCAACAACTGGAGGCCACACATGATTAAGGTTGCCCCGGGCGGGGAAAAAGACGCCATCGAAATGCGCAAAGTGTACGCCGGGTTTGTTGCCGGGCAGATAGCGGCGAACAGCGGCATTATTGCGCTTGAGGCGGATCTGATGAGCTCAATGGCGATGGATGGCGTGCAGCGTGAGCATCCGCAGCATGTAATTAACTGTGGGATCATGGAAGCGAACGTGATTGGAACGGCGGCAGGGCTTTCGCTCACCGGGCGTAAACCTTTCGTGCACACCTTTACCGCTTTCGCCAGCCGCCGCTGTTTTGACCAGTTATTCATGTCGCTCGACTATCAGCGCAACAACGTGAAAGTGATTGCCTCGGACGCCGGGGTTACGGCCTGCCATAACGGCGGTACCCATATGTCGTTTGAAGATATGGGGATTGTTCGCGGGCTGGCGCATTCCGTGGTCCTCGAAGTTACCGATGCGGTGATGTTTAAGGACATCCTCAATCAGCTTATCGATCTTGAAGGATTCTACTGGGTGCGCACCATCCGCAAGCAGGCACCGACGGTCTATCAGGAAGGTTCACACTTCACGATTGGCAAGGGGAATGTGCTGCGCGAGGGGGAAGATATCACGCTCATCGCCAACGGCATCATGGTGGCAGAAGCGCTAGAAGCCGCACGACGGCTGGAGCGAGACGGTATCAGCGCCGCAGTTATTGACATGTTTACGCTGAAACCTATCGATCGCATGCTGGTAAAAAACTATGCCGAGAAAACCGGGCGTATCGTCACCTGTGAAAACCACAGTATTCATAACGGACTTGGGTCGGCGGTGGCTGAAGTGCTGGTGGAAACCTGTCCGGTGCCGATGCGCCGTGTGGGGGTGAAAGAGCGCTATGGCCAGGTGGGAACGCAGGATTTCCTGCAACAGGAGTATGGCCTGACGGCGGATGACATCGTGAAGGCGGCGAGAGAGCTGCTGTAGTAAATAAACCCGCCTCTGAGGTTTCAGAGGCGGGTGTTTATTATTATTGTTTCGTTACGCTAACATTGGTGAACATAAAGGTCGTTTGGTACGAGGCATAAAACTCAACTTTAAATTCAGTATATTTTTCAGCTACGTTAAAATTAAAAGTGTTGGTATTCCAGATGTTTTGATTATAATTCACAGGCATATTCGGAAAAATAATAAATTCCCAACCACCGCTTTGATTTTGTCCCCAGACTCGAACGGAACAATTCGGGCCTACGTAGCAACTACGGAACGTCAGCGTGTAGTCACCTGCTGCACGGGGCACGACTTGGGTTAATCCTGTTGCATTACCAACGGCGATTTTTGCATAGTTATCCCCTGGAGGATTATGCACAATAGTCACGTATTCTGGTGAACTGGTACGCCAGTGGACCAGTTCTTCTGCAAAGCTGCCGTCAATAATTAAATTCTCAGTACTCATTTTTCTACTCCAGTCAGCGATAATTAAGAAACATACATTCGAGAATGGTAATTTACTGGAGATTGAGATCGGAGGTTGACTAGCGGAGAGGCAGTGTTGCCTTATTTTTGGTCATTTCAGTTTGAACGCAAATAAAAAGGCCGGTCATTGCTGACCGGCCTTTTTGATTAAAAAGAAAAATTACTTCTCTTGCTGTGAAGACTGGATCGCGGTCAGTGCGATGGTGTAGACAATATCGTCTACCAGCGCGCCACGAGACAGGTCGTTCACCGGCTTGCGCATACCCTGCAGCATCGGCCCGATGGAGATCAGGTCGGCAGAACGCTGTACCGCTTTGTAGGTGGTGTTACCGGTGTTCAGATCCGGGAAGATGAACACGGTAGCGCGACCAGCAACCGGCGAGTTCGGCGCTTTGGATTTCGCAACGTCAGCCATCACGGCGGCATCGTACTGCAGCGGGCCGTCGATCATCAGGTCAGGACGTTTTTCCTGAGCGATACGAGTTGCTTCACGAACTTTCTCTACGTCGCTACCTGCACCAGAGGTGCCGGTGGAGTAGGAGAGCATCGCTACGCGCGGTTCGATACCGAAGGCGATCGCGGAGTCAGCAGACTGGATGGCGATTTCAGCCAGCTGTTCTGCGGTTGGATCCGGGTTGATCGCACAGTCACCGTAAACGTAAACCTGTTCCGGCAGCAGCATGAAGAACACGGAAGAAACCAGCGAGCTGCCTGGCGCAGTTTTGATAAGCTGCAGCGGCGGACGGATGGTGTTTGCGGTGGTGTGAACAGCACCGGAAACCAGACCGTCAACTTCATCCTGCTCCAGCATCAGGGTGCCCAGCACCACGTTGTCTTCCAGCTGTTCGCGGGCAACGGCTTCAGTCATGCCTTTGCTCTTACGCAGCTCAACCAGACGACCCACATAGCTCTCGCGAACCACTTCCGGATCGACGATTTCGATGCCAGCGCCCAACTCAACGCCCTGGTCAGCCGCAACGCGGTTGATAGCGTCCGGGTTGCCCAGCAGTACGCAGGTCGCGATACCACGTTCAGCACAGATAGCTGCTGCTTTCACGGTACGCGGCTCGTCGCCTTCTGGCAGAACAACACGTTTGCCGGCTTTACGCGCCAGCTCGGTCAGCTGGTAGCGGAAGGCTGGCGGAGACAGACGACGGCTGCGCTCGGAGGTAGCGGTCAGAGACTCAACCCAGTCGGCGTTAACGTAGTTAGCGACGTACTCCTGAACTTTCTCGATGCGTGCGAGGTCATCAACCGGAACTTCCAGGTTGAAGCTCTGCAGGCTCAGAGAGGTCTGCCAGGTGTTGGTGTTCACCATGAATACCGGCAGGCCAGTCGCGAATGCACGCTCGCACAGCTTGGAGATGCGCGCGTCCATGTCGTAACCACCGGTCAGCAGGATGGCACCGATCTCAACGCCGTTCATCGCTGCCAGGCAGGCTGCAACCAGCACGTCCGGACGGTCAGCGGAGGTCACCAGCAGGGAGCCCGGGCGGAAGTGTTCCAGCATGTGCGGGATGCTGCGTGCACAGAAGGTCACGGATTTCACGCGGCGGGTTTTGATATCGCCTTCGTTAACCACGGTCGCATTCAGATGACGCGCCATATCGATAGCACGGGTAGCGATCAGATCGAAGCTCCACGGCACCGCGCCCAGAATTGGCAGCGGGCTGGAAGCCTGCAGCGCAGCCGGGTCAATCTTCACGACTTTCGCTTTGGAAGAATCGTCAAAGATTTCGGACAGGTCAGGACGAGTACGGCCCTGCTCATCAACCGGAGCGTTCAGCTTGTTGATGATAACACCGGTGATGCTGGTGTTTTTCGCGCCGCCGAAGCTGCTGCGAGTCAGTTCGATACGCTCGTTCAGCTGTTCCTGGGTATCAGTACCCTGGGACATCACGAACACGATTTCCGCGTTCAGCGTTTTGGCGATTTCGTAGTTCAGAGACTGCGCGAACTGATGTTTGCGAGTCGGCACCAGGCCTTCAACCAGCACCACTTCAGCATCCTGAGTGTTGGCGTGGTAGTTGGCGATGATCTCTTCC
The DNA here is from genome assembly GCF_000735455.1 of Yokenella regensburgei ATCC 49455. GTDB lineage: Bacteria > Pseudomonadota > Gammaproteobacteria > Enterobacterales > Enterobacteriaceae > Yokenella > Yokenella regensburgei. Next base: position 81,689 of record NZ_JMPS01000064.1, read on the forward strand.
ATCAGCACGTCTTTCTGGTTGCTGGAGAGCAGAGATTCAACGTGGTTCATGTTCATCGGCTCTGCAGCCGGAACTGAAGAGTTGGCGCGAACGATAGCGGTGGTCTGGTCTGGCGCATCGCCACCAGCACGCGGCTGGGCGATAGGTTTGAATACGCTCAGACGAACGCCTTTACGTTCCATCGCGCGGATAACACCGAGGCTGACGCTGGTCAGGCCTACGCTGGTACCTGTCGGGATCAGCATAATAGTACGGGACACGATTTATCCTCTTTCGTAACCGCCAGGACGGCGGGTGACAAAAACAGCACCGCCAGCGTAGGCTGGCGGTGTGGAATCAGGCGGTCAGACGGCTGGCGTCTTGCGCGATAACCAGTTCTTCGTTGGTCGGGATGACCACGGCAGGACGGGTACCTTCTTTGTTGATGAAGCCAGACTTGCCGAAACGGGCAGCCAGGTTACGCTCGTGATCAACTTCGAAGCCCAGTACGCCCAGTTTGCCCAGGGAGAGCTCGCGTACCATTGCCGCGTTTTCACCGATACCACCGGTGAAGACAACGGCGTCCAGACGACCGTCCATCAGTGCACTGTAGGAACCGATGTACTTCGCCAGACGGTGGCAGTAAACGTCCATTGCACGTTTAGCGTCTTCTTTCGTCGCGTAGTTGTCTTCAACGTAGCGGCAATCGCTGGTGACTTCGGTCAGACCCAGCAGACCAGATTCTTTGGTCAGCATTTTGTTGATCTGATCGATGCTCATGCCTAAGTTGTCGTGCAGGAAGAAAATGATTGCCGGGTCGATGTCACCGGTACGGGTGCCCATCACCAGGCCTTCCAGCGGGGTCAGACCCATAGAGGTGTCGACACACTGGCCGTTACGGATAGCGGAAACGGAACCACCGTTGCCCAGGTGGCAGGTGATGATGTTCAGTTCTTCAACCGGCTTGTTCAGCATTTTCGCGGCTTCTTGAGTCACGAAGTAGTGGCTGGTGCCGTGGAAACCGTAACGACGAACGCCGTGCTCTCTGTACAGGTTGTACGGCAGGGCGTACAGGTAAGATTCTTCCGGCATGGTCTGGTGGAACGCGGTGTCGAACACGGCAACGTTCTTATCTTTCAGACCCGGGAAGGATTTCAGCGCTTCGGTGATACCGATCAGGTGAGCCGGGTTGTGCAGCGGTGCAAACGGCGCCGCGTCTTTGATACCCTGGATGACGGTTTCGTCGATAACCACGGAGCTGGTGTATTTTTCGCCGCCGTGAACAATACGGTGACCAATTGCGGTCAGCTGGGCGGACAGTTCTGGTTTTTGTGCCAGAATAGTGTTAACGATAAAGTTCAGCGCTTCGCTGTGAGCTGCTCCTGCACCGAGGGCTGCTTCTTGCTTGCTACCGTCTAATTTCCATTTGATGCGTGCTTCAGGCAGATGGAAACATTCGGCCAAACCAGAGAGATACTCTTCACCGTTGGTCGCATCGATGATGGCGAATTTCAGAGAGGAGCTACCGCAGTTCAGAACCAGTACTAACTTACTCGACATGGAAGTACCTATTAGTGATACGTGGCTAAAAAAACGTCAGTGAGTCATAAAGCGTAGCGCAGGATGAGGCTGACATTTATGATTAACATCATGCCTTGTTCTTGTTTTGGGCACGATGAAGGAAATACCTGTTGATTCTATGTCATTTTGCACAATTTTCAGCCAGTGGCATAATATGCAATAATTTGACAAGCCAGGAGAACGGGTCTATGCCCATCTCAGGCTGGCACAGGATACCCGATCGTAGGGGGCAATGACAAAATCTTTTGAACGTTGTCAAACCCAGTTGTGGTTTTGTAAGTTTTTTTTAATTTTTGCATGTGAAGTTGAGGTAACGCCATGTCGACATCCGAAAATCGCCCGGTTAGTTTTTTTAGCTTGTTCCGCCGGGGACAGCACTATTCAAAGACGTGGCCAATGGATAAACGCCTGGCGCCGGTGTTTGTTGAGAACCGCGCCATTCGTATGACGAAATATGCCATTCGCCTGATGCCGCCGATTGCGGTCTTCACCCTCTGCTGGCAAATTGCGCTGGGGGGACAACTGGGCCCGGCGGTTGCCACGGCGCTGTTTGCCCTGAGCCTGCCAATGCAGGGACTCTGGTGGTTGGGTAAGCGTTCGGTTACGCCGTTACCACCGACCATTCTCAACTGGTTCTACGAAGTTCGCGGGAAATTACAGGAAGCGGGGCAGGCGCTGGCGCCGGTCGAAGGCAAGCCAGATTACCAGGCTTTAGCTGACACGCTTAAGCGCGCCTTCAAACAACTGGATAAAACTTTCCTTGATGATTTGTAATTGACGCGCAAAAACGCATATAAAAGAAGACACACAATGTGTGTCTTTTTTTTTGCTGCGAAAAGCAACAGGAGTCAAAAATGGAAATGACTAACGCTCAACGCCTCATTTTGTCGAACCAGTACAAAATGATGACCATGCTCGATCCCGACAACGCCGAGCGTTACCGCCGTCTGCAAACGATCATTGAGCGCGGTTATGGGCTACAGATGCGCGAACTGGATCGTGAGTTCGGCCAACTGACGGAAGAGACCTGCCGCACGATCATCGACATCATGGAGATGTATCACGCGCTGCACGTTTCGTGGACTAACCTGAAAGATGCCAGCACCATTGATGAGCGTCGCGTGACGTTCCTGGGCTTCGACGCCGCCACAGAAGCCCGCTACCTTGGTTATGTACGCTTTATGGTCAACGTGGAAGGACGCTATGCGCACTTCGACGCCGGGACCCACGGCTTCAACGCCCAGACCCCGATGTGGGAAAAATACCAGCGCATGCTGAGCGCCTGGCACGCCTGCCCGCGTCAGTATCACCTGAGCAGCAACGAGATTAACCAGATTATTAATGCCTGACGGAGGCGCTTGTGCAGTGTAAAGGTTTCCTGTTTGATTTGGATGGCACGCTGGTGGATTCCCTGCCGGTAGTCGAACGTTCATGGTGCCATTGGGCGGACAGGCACGGCCTGAGCCATGAAGAAGTACTTGATTTTATTCATGGTAAACAAGCGATTACCTCTTTGCGACACTTCCTGCCGGGAAAAAACGAGGAGGAAATCAAAGCCGAGTTCGCTTTCCTCGAGCAAATGGAAGCCGCTGATACGGATGGGATTACTGCGCTGCCTGGGGCACTGGCGCTACTGACCCACCTTAACGACAAGGGCATTCCGTGGGCCATTGTGACGTCCGGGACGGTACCGGTCGCCCATGCGCGTCACAGGGCCGCAGGTTTGCCGAAGCCGGAAGTGTTTGTCACCGCTGAACGCGTGGCGCGCGGTAAGCCGGAGCCGGATGCTTACCTGCTGGGGGCTGAACTGCTCGGCCTGACACCCGCGGAGTGTGTGGTGGTAGAAGATGCCGAGGCGGGCGTTATCTCAGGGCTGGCGGCAGGATGTCATGTTATTGCCGTCAATGTCCCCGCCGGGTCGCCCTGCCTTGCGCAGGTGGACCTGGTGCTGACGTCACTCACTGCGCTTGAGGTCGTCAAACAGGCCGACGGCACGGCGAGCGTGGCGCTGAAAGCGTAAAGCTATGATTTAGCCCCGGTTCACCGGGGCTTTTTTATGGCACTATTTCTTTCCCCTCATCTGACAAGGACATGTTGTGAATGGTGAACTGATTTGGGTGCTGTGTTTGCTGGCGGTTGCCGTCGTGCTTTTTGCCACTGGCAAAGTCCGCATGGATGCGGTGGCGCTGCTGGTTATCGTCGCATTTGTTTTAAGCGACACCCTCACGCTTAGCGAAGCCTTCTCTGGCTTCAGCGATCCCAACGTTATTCTTATCGCCGCGCTGTTTATTATCGGCGACGGACTGGTGCGCACCGGTGTGGCTACCAAAATGGGTGCCTGGCTGGTGAAGATTGCCGGTAGCAGCGAAACCAAAATGTTGATTTACCTGATGCTGACCGTGGCCGGGCTCGGGGCGTTTATGAGCTCTACCGGGGTGGTGGCGATTTTTATTCCGGTGGTGCTGAGTGTCTCCATGAAGATGCAGACCTCGCCGTCCCGGCTGATGATGCCGCTCAGCTTCGCCGGGCTTATCAGTGGCATGATGACGCTTGTCGCGACGCCGCCAAACCTGGTGGTAAACAGTGAGCTTGTCCGCGAAGGGCTGCACGGTTTTAGCTTCTTTAGCGTCACCCCGATCGGGCTGATAGTGCTGGTACTGGGTATCATCTACATGCTGCTGATGCGCTTTATGCTCAAAGGAGAGGATCCACAGGCGCAGCGAGATGGCTGGCGTCGGCGCACTTTCCGCGATCTGATTCGTGACTACGGGCTCACCGGCCGTGCGCGTCGCCTTGCGATCCGCCCCGGTTCGCCGATGATTGGCCAGCGGCTCGACGATCTTCGCCTGCGTGAACGTTACGGTGCGAACGTTATCGGGGTAGAGCGCTGGCGGCGTTTTCGCCGGGTTATCGTCAACGTGAACGGTGTCTCTGAGTTCCGTGCTCGCGACGTACTGCTGATTGATATGTCGGCGGCGGAGGTCGATCTGCGCCAGTTCTGTAGCGAACAAATGCTCGAGCCTATGGTGCTGCGCGGAGAGTATTTCTCCGATCAGGCGCTGGACGTCGGCATGGCGGAAGTGTCGCTGATACCGGATTCTGAATTATTAGGGAAAACGGTGCGTGAAATTGGGTTTCGTACCCGCTACGGTCTTAACATTGTTGGCTTAAAGCGCGGCGGTGAAGCGCTGGAGGGCACGGTGGTGGATGAACCCATCGAGCTGGGTGACATTCTACTGGTGGTGGGTAACTGGAAGCTCATTACTCAGCTGGCGCAAAAAGGACGCGATTTTGTGGTGCTTAACCTGCCGGTTGAAGAGAGCGAGGCATCGCCTGCCCACAGCCAGGCACCGCACGCTATTTTCTGCCTGGTACTGATGGTGGCGCTGATGCTGACGGATGAAATCCCGAACCCGGTGGCCGCGATTATAGCCTGTCTGCTGATGGCGAAGTTTCGTTGCGTTGATGCCGAGAGCGCTTACAAGGCGATCCACTGGCCGAGCATTATTCTGATTGTCGGGATGATGCCTTTTGCCCTTGCGTTACAGAAAACCGGTGGGGTTGATCTTATTGTTCACGGATTGATGAGCGTGGGGGGTGACCAGGGGCCGTACCTGATGCTCGGCTGCCTGTTCGTGATGTGTGCCGCGATTGGCCTCTTTATTTCGAACACCGCGACAGCGGTGCTAATGGCACCGATTGCCCTGGCGGCGGCAAAATCGATGGGGGTGTCGCCGTATCCGTTTGCAATGGTGGTGGCGATGGCGGCTTCGGCGGCCTTTATGACTCCGGTATCGTCGCCGGTGAATACGCTGGTGCTGGGGCCTGGTAACTACACCTTCAGTGATTTCGTAAAAATTGGCGTACCGTTCACCCTGCTGGTGATGGTGGTGTCGGTGCTGTTCATCCCGGTGTTATTCCCGTTCTGAGTGTCACTCTGAAATCCCCCTCTCCTGCGGGAGAGGGGTTCAGGCAACTTAGTCCTACAGCGGTGAATCCTGGCTGATTTCATCCAGCGACAGATGGAAGCTTGGAACGAACACCTGTACAAAGTAGTCCATCTCATCGCTTCGGCGCTCTTCCAGCGTTTTCTCCAGCCGGGATTTCGCCAGCAGGAACTCGTTATTACCGGCAGAGAGTTCCTCCAGACATTTCAGGTAGGCGCACAGGGCATCGGCCTGTTTGACTATCGACTTTTCCTCGGCGCTGTACTGGCTTTCGTCGATCAGCGGCTCGAAGATATCCCGCAGCTCATCGGGCACCATATCAACCAGCTTCTGCTGGGCAATCTTTTCGATGGCTTTATATTCCTGGGCGATCTGCGAATTGAAATACTTCACCGGGGTTGGGAGATCGCCGGTCAGCACCTCTGAGGCGTCGTGATACATCGCCAGCAGAGCAATGCGCTCGGCGTTGACGTGACCATTAAATTTACGGTTCTTAATTGCTGCCAGCGCGTGGGCCACCATGGCGACCTGCAGACTATGTTCAGAGACGTTTTCAGTCCGCACATTGCGCATTAGCGGCCAGCGGTTGATTAACTTCAGACGGGAGAGATGGGCAAAGAAATGGCTCTGGCTCATAGTTTTCCTGATATCCGTTACAACATCAGAACCATTGTGCGCAGAGTTGACCGCCGGATGCAAATCCGACGGCCAAGAGGATTATCGCTGATGATATCCGGAAAGGAAGCGACCGAAGCGGGAGATGGACATCTCCAGATCGTCGATGCGCGGCAGGGTCACGATACGCACGTGATCCGGCCACGGCCAGTTAAAGGCCGTTCCCTGGACCAGCAGCACTTTTTCCTGCAGCAGGAAGTCGAGCACCATTTTCTGGTCATCGTGGATGTTAAAGCGTTTGGCATCAATTTTCGGGAACATGTACAGCGCGCCTTTCGGCTTCACGCAGGAGACGCCGGGGATCTCGTTGATAAGCTCCCACGCGCGGTTGCGCTGCTCGTACAGACGGCCGCCGGGAACGATGAACTCGCTGATGCTCTGATAGCCACCGAGCGCGGTCTGAATCGCGTGCTGGGCAGGGACGTTGGCGCAAAGGCGCATAGAGGCGAGCATCTCCAGCCCCTCAATGTAGCCTTTGGCGTGTTTTTTCGGGCCGTTCAGTACCATCCACCCCTGACGGAATCCCGCCACACGGTAGGTTTTCGACAGGCCGTTAAACGTGATGGTCAGCAGGTCCGGCGCCAGGGCAGCGATGGAGTGGTGCTGCGCTTCATCGTAAAGAATTTTGTCGTAGATTTCGTCGGCGAAAATAATCAGGTTGTGCTCGCGGGCGATCTCGACAATCTCCAGCAGCAGTTCTTTGGAGTACACCGCGCCGGTTGGGTTGTTCGGGTTTATGATCACAATACCGCGGGTACGCGGAGTGATTTTAGCGCGAATATCATCGAGGTCCGGGAACCAGTCTGACTCTTCGTCGCACAGGTAATGCACCGCTTTGCCGCTGGAGAGCGATACCGCTGCGGTCCACAGCGGATAATCCGGGGCAGGGACCAGCATTTCATCACCGCTGTTCAGCAGTGCCTGCATCGCCTGCACGATAAGCTCGGAAACGCCGTTACCGATGTAGATATCTTCAACGGTCACATCACGCATACCACGCGCCTGATAATGCTGCATGATAGCTTTACGGGCGGAGTAAAGACCTTTTGAGTCGCAGTAGCCCTGCGCGGTTGGCAGGTTACGAATCACGTCAACCAGGATTTCGTCCGGGGCGTCAAAGCCGAAGGGCGCGGGGTTGCCGATGTTCAGTTTAAGAACTTTGTTGCCTTCTTCTTCAAGACGTTTGGCTTCTTTAAGAACCGGGCCGCGGATGTCGTAACAGACATTATCAAGTTTGCTGGATTTTTCGATGGGTGACATGAATCGTTGACCTTTTAGCTATTGTCGTGACTCCCTGCCGTGGAAGTCAGCACGGAATAATGTACTCCCCATAGGGGGGATTTTGAAGGGTCAACAGAAGAAGATTTTGTGTTGTTAGAATATTCCACCTAATCTCTTTCGCTGCAATGCTCTGTTACTGTGGCGTTATCTTGCGGATAAATGCGTTTTGTCTGGTGATATCTGCGGCTTTATGCCGGTTGTGTTGAATTTTATGCTGATTAAAAAATGTTGTTTCTCACAGGCTGGGTAAAGCAGGGGGTGTGATATGGGAGGTTTTTGCGTAGTCAGCGATTCGGTTTAATACTGATAACTGTGAAGGCATTGTTAAGTAATGTTAATGAAAGAATATTTAAACAATTAATAAATTTTATTATTTGCAAAGATATTTGTCTCTTTTGTTATTTAGATTAAAGAGCTTTGATTCTTAACAGAAATTTTGTGTAAGATTATACCCAATAACACTTATAAATATAATGGTTTTGGGTTAGGATACAGAGGTTAATTACTATAAAGGCGTGTTTAAACAGCCTATAAACAGTGAATTAACTATATAACTATTTGTTATTGTTAGTATTTTTGTTTTTTCTTGTTCTGGATAGAATTATCCTGGCTGCGCCAGGCCTGTAAAGAAAGTATGCCGTGCCTGCAAATTTCTTGCATGACTTCACATTAATTTGAAGACTTCGATTATTTCAGAAAAGCAAGAATAAACAAAAATATAGCTAGGGGTCTGCCCGTGCGCGGCAGACAGGCAAATTGCGTGCAATAACGCTTCATTCAGGTGTTCTTCTGGCATCACGTGTCTGAAAGAATCGATTCAAACGGTAATGCCTGAAGTTTTGAGCACAGCATTAACCAGGCAGGTAAGCACCAGCAACCTGTAAGTGAATAAATATGATAACTGCAAATCGTCCGATACTGAATCTCGACCTCGATCTGCTAAGAACTTTCGTTGCGGTCGCTGATCTGAATACTTTCGCTGCTGCAGCCTCTGCAGTAGGTCGTACCCAGTCCGCCGTTAGTCAGCAGATGCAGAGACTGGAACAACTCGTAGGTAAAGAGTTATTTGCCCGTCACGGGCGGAACAAATTGTTGACGGAGCATGGGATCCAGCTGTTGGGATACGCCAGAAAGATTCTCCGTTTTAATGATGAAGCATGCACATCGCTAATGTTTAGCAACCTGCAGGGCACGCTGACGATAGGTGCTTCTGATGAATCTGCAGATACTATCCTGCCGTTTCTCCTTAATCGGATAAGTTCGGTTTACCCTAAGCTAGCGCTGGATGTTCGCGTGAAACGTCATGCTGAAATGGCGGATATGCTGCACAGTAACGAGGTGGATCTGGTGCTGACCTCTCATCGTCTGGCGTCGTTTGACAGCCACACGCTGAGAACATCGCCAACGCTCTGGTACTGTGCCGCAGAATATGTGATGCAACCGGGCGAAGCCGTACCGCTGGTGCTGCTGGATGACCCCAGCCCGTTTCGCGACATCATTCTTGAATCGCTTGATGCGGCGCGTATTCCGTGGCGCCTGGCGTATGTCGCCTCAACGCTTGCTGCCGTTCGTGCTGCCGTTAAGGCCGGGTTAGGCGTAACTGCGCGTCCGGTTGAGATGATGAGCCCGGACCTGCGGGTACTGGGAAAATCTGACGGGCTTCCCGTATTACCCGATACCGAGTATCTGTTGAGCCGCAACGGTCAGAGCCAGAACGAACTGGTTGATGTGATTTTTCAGGCGATTGAAGAGCAGCATAACCCGTGGTCGCAGTTCCGCCATTATACCCCGGAAGGGGGAGGGGATACCCGTACGGTTGAAGAGGATTTTGGGTAACAAACTCGCCGAAATCTGGTAACAAAATGTAAGTTTAAAAAATAGCCGTCGTCGCTGGTTTTCTGCACGATGGCTTTTTTTTTGCATGTTTAACCAGCAACTGTTGGAATCTCCGCCGCTTTGTTGCTGATTTTCATTCACTTAGTGAACACTTTCGCGACGTGATGTTTATTTTCTCTCCCTGCTCAGAACGGGCTGCTAATGTTAAAAAAACGGCTTTTTTGTTGCTGTTTTCTTGGGGCAATTAACAGAAGCGTGTCTCAGATCAAGAAAATACTCCTCAATAGGGGGAGGAATCGCGGTCAAATCCTGTCAAAATAGAAGGGCAAATCTCGTTTACGCCTGGCACGGACACGATTCAACAGCGTTAAATCCTGATGGTGATTTCGAAAAAATCGCGCTAAAGGGCATTTAATGTTAATGAAATGCATCCGGTGTAAACTAATGTGAGGAAACTTTTGTTAAAGTTGACAAAAGGTTATAGAAAGGAGTAAAAAGCCACAGCGTTTTGCTGTCTAAGTCACTTTTTCAGACAGTCTTTGTAAGGCTTTTTTATTCCTCCCCATGAATCTGTGGCGTTCATCTGCCAGCAAGAGCAGAGATTTTGGCGCTACCTATTTGGTTAAGCAATGCGTATGTCAACATCCACTGAAGTCATCGCTCATCACTGGGCTTTCGCTATATTTCTCATCATCGCCATCGGCTTGTGCTGTTTCATGTTGATTGGTGGTTGGTTCCTTGGCGGTCGCGCCCGCGCGCGTAGTAAAAACACCCCATTTGAATCGGGCATCGACTCCGTTGGCTCTGCCCGCTTACGCCTTTCTGCGAAGTTCTATCTGGTCGCCATGTTCTTCGTCATCTTCGACGTGGAAGCGCTCTATCTGTACGCATGGTCAACCTCCATCCGTGAAAGCGGCTGGGTAGGATTTGTAGAAGCAGCTATTTTCATTTTAGTGCTGCTGGCTGGTCTGGTTTACCTCGTTCGTATTGGCGCGCTGGACTGGACGCCTGCACGTTCACGCCGCACGCTGGTAAATCAGGAAACCGACAGCGCCACTAACCGTCATATGCAGTAAAAGCGAGGCAATAAGATGGATTATACGCTCACCCGCATAGATCCTAACGGTGAGAACGACCGTTACCCCCTGCAAAAACAGGAGATCGTAACTGACCCCCTGGAGCAAGAAGTTAATAAAAATGTGTTCATGGGTAAGCTCCATGACATGGTGAACTGGGGCCGTAAGAACTCAATCTGGCCGTATAACTTCGGCCTTTCTTGCTGCTACGTGGAAATGGTGACGTCATTCACTGCGGTGCATGACGTTGCGCGTTTTGGTGCCGAGGTACTTCGTGCTTCCCCGCGTCAGGCTGACCTGATGGTGGTTGCGGGTACTTGCTTCACCAAAATGGCGCCGGTTATTCAGCGTCTTTATGACCAGATGCTGGAGCCTAAGTGGGTCATTTCCATGGGGGCCTGTGCGAACTCCGGCGGCATGTACGACATTTATTCTGTTGTACAGGGCGTGGATAAGTTTATTCCGGTGGATGTTTACATCCCTGGCTGCCCGCCGCGTCCGGAAGCCTACATGCAAGCGCTGATGCTGCTGCAGGAGTCCATCGGTAAAGAGCGCCGTCCGCTGTCGTGGGTGGTTGGCGATCAGGGTGTGTACCGCGCCAATATGCAGTCCGAACGCGAGCGTAAGCGCGGCGAACGTATTGCAGTAACGAATCTGCGTACACCAGACGAGATTTAATTTGCGCCTGTGGGCCGTGGAATCACTCTTCGCAGACGACAATAAATAGCGCGAAGCCACGCCCAACCACCACAGACCTTTTGCAATGGTGAACAATATGACCGATTTAACCGCGCACGACGCACCAGCATGGAGCACCCGGGACCACCTGGATGATCCAGTGATTGGCGAACTGCGCAACCGTTTTGGGCCGGATGCCTTTACTGTTCAGCCTACCCGCACCGGGGTACCCGTTGTTTGGGTTAAACGCGAACAGCTGCTCGAAGTGGTCGATTTCCTGAAGAAATTGCCAAAGCCTTATGTGATGCTGTTTGACTTACACGGCATGGACGAGCGCCTGCGCACCCACCGCGACGGTTTACCGGCCGCGGATTTTTCCGTTTTCTACCATCTGATTTCAGTAGACCGCAACCGCGACATCATGCTCAAGGTGGCGTTGTCTGAAAACGATCTGCACGTCCAGACCCTCACCAAACTGTTCCCGAACGCCAACTGGTATGAGCGTGAAACCTGGGAAATGTTTGGTATTACCTTCGATGGCCACCCGCACCTGACGCGTCTGCTGATGCCGCCGACCTGGGAAGGCCACCCGCTGCGTAAAGACTACCCGGCGCGCGCCACCGAATTCGATCCGTTTGAGCTGACTAAAGCAAAACAAGATCTGGAGATGGAAGCGCTGACCTTCAAGCCGGAAGACTGGGGCATGAAGCGCAGCACCGAGAACGAGGACTTCATGTTCCTTAACCTCGGCCCAAACCACCCGTCCTCGCACGGTGCGTTCCGTATCGTTCTTCAGCTCGACGGTGAAGAGATAGTCGACTGCGTTCCAGACATCGGCTACCACCACCGTGGCGCTGAGAAGATGGGCGAGCGTCAGTCCTGGCACAGCTACATTCCGTATACCGACCGTATCGAATACCTCGGCGGCTGTGTGAACGAAATGCCATACGTACTGGCCGTTGAAAAACTGGCAGGTATTACTACCCCGGATCGCGTTAACGTGATTCGCGTGATGCTCTCCGAACTGTTCCGCATCAACAGCCACCTGCTGTATATCTCCACGTTCATTCAGGACGTCGGCGCGATGACCCCCGTGTTCTTCGCCTTTACCGACCGTCAGAAGATTTATGATGTGGTGGAAGCGATCACCGGTTTCCGTATGCACCCGGCCTGGTTCCGTATCGGCGGCGTCGCGCACGACCTGCCGCGCGGCTGGGACAAGCTGCTGCGTGATTTCCTCGACTGGATGCCGAAGCGTCTGGACTCTTACGAGAAAGCCGCGCTGCGTAACACCATTCTCAAAGGTCGTTCCCAGGGCGTTGCCGCTTACGGCAAGAAAGAGGCGCTGGACTGGGGTTGTACCGGCGCTGCGCTGCGCGCCACCGGTATCGACTTCGACGTGCGTAAAGCGCGTCCATACTCTGGCTACGAAAACTTCGACTTTGAAGTCCCGGTTGGCGGCGGCGTGTCCGACTGCTATACCCGCGTGATGCTGAAAGTGGAAGAGCTGCGTCAGAGCCTGCGCATTCTTGAGCAGTGCCTCAAGAACATGCCGGAAGGGCCGTTCAAAGCGGATCACCCGCTGACGACTCCCCCGCCGAAAGAGCGCACGCTGCAGCATATCGAAACCCTGATTACCCACTTCCTGCAGGTTTCCTGGGGCCCGGTAATGCCGGCGCAGGAGTCCTTCCAGATGGTGGAAGCAACCAAGGGTATTAACAGCTACTACCTGACAAGCGACGGCAGCACCATGAGCTACCGTACCCGTATCCGTACTCCGAGCTACGCGCACCTGCAGCAGATCCCGGTAGCGGTACGCGGCAGCCTGGTGTCCGACCTGATTGTCCATCTGGGTAGTATCGATTTTGTTATGTCAGACGTGGACCGCTAATTATGCACGAGAATCAACAACCACAAACCGAGGCTTTTGAGCTGAGTGCGGCAGAGCGTGATGCCATTGAGCACGAGAAGCACCACTACGAAGACCCGCGTGCGGCGTCCATTGAAGCGCTGAAAATCGTTCAGAAGCAGCGCGGATGGGTACCGGACGGCGCGATTTACGCGATTGCTGATGTTCTGGGGATCCCGGCGAGCGACGTAGAAGGTGTGGCAACGTTCTACAGCCAGATCTTCCGCCAGCCGGTAGGTCGTCACGTGATTCGCTACTGCGACAGCGTGGTGTGCCACATCACGGGTTATCAGGGCATTCAGGCTGCGATTGAGAAGAAACTCAATATCAAGCCGGGCCAGACCACCTTTGATGGCCGCTTTACCCTGCTGCCAACCTGCTGCCTGGGTAACTGCGACAAAGGGCCAACCATGATGATTGATGAGGACACTCACAGCCATCTGACGCCTGATGCCATCCCGGACCTGCTGGAGCAGTACAAATGAAGAACATCATTCTGACTCCTGAGAACCATCCGCTGACGTGGCGCTTGCGTGAAGACAAGCAGCCGGTCTGGCTGGATGAGTACCAAAGTAAAAACGGTTATGCCGGTGCGCGTAAAGCGCTGACCGGCATGGCGCCGGATGAAATCGTCAACGTCGTGAAAGACGCCGGCCTGAAAGGGCGCGGCGGTGCGGGCTTTTCCACGGGTCTTAAGTGGAGCCTGATGCCGAAAGACGAATCCATGAACATCCGTTACCTGCTGTGTAACGCCGATGAAATGGAGCCGGGCACCTACAAAGACCGCCTGTTGATGGAACAGCTGCCACACCTGCTGGTGGAAGGCATGCTGATTTCTGCATTTGCGCTGAAGGCCTACCGTGGCTACATCTTCCTGCGCGGTGAATACATCGAAGCTGCTCAGCATCTGCGTCGTGCTATTGCCGAAGCCACCGAAGCGGGCCTGCTTGGGAAAAACATTCTCGGCACCGGTTTTGATTTCGAGCTGTTCGTGCACACCGGGGCCGGGCGTTATATCTGTGGTGAAGAAACCGCGCTGATTAACTCCCTCGAAGGTCGTCGTGCTAACCCGCGTTCCAAGCCGCCGTTCCCGGCAAGCTCTGGTGTATGGGGTAAGCCGACCTGCGTGAACAACGTAGAAACCCTGTGTAACGTACCCGCTATCCTTGAGCATGGTGTGGAATGGTATCAGGGCATCTCTAAGAGCAAAGATGCCGGTACCAAGCTGATGGGCTTCTCCGGGCGCGTGAAGAATCCGGGCCTGTGGGAACTGCCGTTTGGTACCACCGCGCGTGAAATCCTTGAAGATTATGCCGGCGGTATGCGTGACGGCCTGAAGTTCAAAGCCTGGCAGCCTGGCGGCGCGGGTACTGACTTCCTCACTGAGGCGCATCTCGACCTGCCGATGGAATTTGAAAGCATCGGTAAAGCGGGCAGCCGTCTGGGTACTGCGCTGGCGATGGCCGTCGACCACGAGATCAACATGGTATCGCTGGTGCGTAACCTGGAAGAGTTCTTTGCTCGTGAGTCCTGTGGCTGGTGTACGCCGTGCCGTGATGGTCTGCCGTGGAGCGTCAAGATCCTGCGCGCTATCGAACGTGGCGAAGGCCAGCCGGGTGATATCGAAACGCTGGAGCAGCTGTGCCGCTTCTTAGGCCCAGGCAAAACCTTCTGTGCGCATGCGCCAGGTGCGGTTGAGCCGCTGCAGAGCGCGATTAAATATTTCCGTGACGAGTTCGAAGCAGGTATCAAGCAACAGTTCAGCAATACCCATCTGATTAATGGGATTCAGCCGAACCTGCTCAAGACGCGCTGGTGAGTTAACGATTTTAATTTTGGAAGCACGCTAATGGCTACGATTCATGTAGACGGCAAAGAATACGAGGTTAACGGAGCGGACAACCTGTTACAGGCTTGCCTCTCTCTTGGTCTTGATATTCCTTATTTTTGCTGGCATCCGGCGCTGGGAAGCGTTGGGGCTTGCCGCCAGTGTGCGGTGAAGCAATATCAGAACGCGGAAGACACGCGTGGCCGCCTGGTGATGTCCTGTATGACACCGGCAACCGAAGGCACCTTTATTTCTATTGATGACGAAGAAGCGAAGCAGTTCCGCGAAAGCGTTGTCGAGTGGTTGATGACCAACCACCCGCACGACTGCCCGGTCTGCGAAGAGGGCGGTAACTGCCACCTTCAGGATATGACCGTGATGACCGGTCACAGCTTCCGTCGCTACCGTTTCACCAAACGTACCCACCGCAATCAGGATCTGGGGCCGTTCATCTCTCACGAAATGAACCGCTGCATCGCCTGCTACCGCTGTGTGCGTTACTACAAAGATTATGCGGACGGCACCGATCTGGGCGTATATGGCGCTCACGACAACGTCTACTTTGGTCGCCCGGAAGACGGTACGCTGGAAAGCGAATTCTCCGGTAACCTGGTAGAGATTTGCCCGACCGGCGTATTCACCGACAAAACCCACTCTGAGCGTTACAACCGTAAATGGGACATGCAGTTTGCACCAAGCATCTGCCAGCAGTGTTCTATTGGCTGTAACACCAGCCCGGGTGAACGTTATGGCGAGCTGCGTCGTATCGAAAACCGTTACAACGGTACCGTAAACCACTACTTCCTCTGCGACCGTGGTCGTTTCGGCTATGGCTATGTGAACCTGAAAGACCGTCCGCGTCAGCCGGTTCAGCGCCGCGGCGACGACCTGATCTCCCTCAACGCCGAGCAGGCGATGCAGGGTGCAGCAGATATTCTGCGTCAGTCGAAGAAAGTGATTGGTATCGGCTCCCCGCGCGCCAGCATCGAGAGCAACTTTGCGCTGCGTGAGCTGGTGGGTGCAGAGAATTTCTACACCGGTATCGCCAAAGGCGAGCAGGCACGTTTGCAGCTGATGCTGAAAGTGCTGCGTGAAGGCGGGGTACACACTCCGGCGCTGCGTGACATCGAATCTTACGATGCGGTGCTGGTGCTGGGTGAAGACATTACCCAGACCGGTGCTCGTGTGGCGCTGGCAGTGCGTCAGGCGGTGAAAGGCAAAGCGCGCGAAATGGCAGCAGCACAGAAAGTGGCTGACTGGCAGATTGCGGCAATCCTTAACATCGGCCAGCGTGCCAAACATCCGCTGTTTGTTACCAACATTGATGACACTCGTCTGGACGACATCGCGGCGTGGACCTACCGCGCACCGGTTGAAGATCAGGCGCGCTTAGGTTTCGCGATTGCCCATGCTCTGGACAACACCGCTCCGGCAGTGGAAGGTCTCAGCAACGACCTGAAAGGCAAAGTGGACGTTATCGTGCAGGCGCTGTCCGGCGCGAAGAAACCGCTGATTATCTCTGGTACTAACGCCGGTAGCGAAGCGATGCTTCAGGCTGCTGCAAACGTGGCGACAGCGTTGAAAAAACGCGGTGCCGACGTTGGCGTGACCATGATTGCCCGTGCGGTCAACAGCGTTGGCCTCGGCATGATGGGCGGTGGCTCTCTTGAAGAGGCGCTGAGCGAACTGGAAAGCGGTGCTGCCGATGCGGTTGTAGTGCTGGAAAACGACCTGCATCGTCATGCTTCTGCAGCGCGCGTTGACGCCGCGCTGGCGAAAGCGCCGTTGGTAATGGTTATCGACCACCAGCGCACGGCCATTATGGACAAAGCGCACCTGGTGCTGTCGGCAGCAAGCTTTGCCGAAAGCGACGGTACGGTCATCAACAACGAAGGTCGCGCCCAGCGCTTCTTCCAGGTTTACGACCCGTCTTACTACGATTCCAACACCGTGATGCTCGAAAGCTGGCGCTGGCTGCACTCGCTGTACAGCACCGTCCAGAGCCGCGAAGTGGACTGGACTCAGCTCGATCACGTTATCGACGCCGTCATCGAAAAACTGCCGCAGCTGGCAGGTATTAAAGATGCCGCGCCGGAAGCCTCTTTCCGCATTCGTGGTCAGAAGCTGGCCCGTGAACCGCATCGTTACAGCGGCCGCACGGCAATGCGCGCGAACATCAGCGTGCACGAGCCGCGTCAGCCGCAGGATAAAGACACCATGTTTGCCTTCTCTATGGAAGGGAACAACCAGCCAAACGCACCGCGTTCGCAAATTCCGTTCGCATGGGCACCGGGCTGGAACTCCCCGCAGGCGTGGAACAAGTTCCAGGCGGAAGTGGGTGGCAAACTGCGTCATGGCGATCCGGGCGTGCGTCTGATTGAAGCCTCTGAGGCTGGTCTCGACTACTTCACCACCGTTCCGGCGGGCTTTGAAGCGGAGAAAGGTCAGTGGCGTATCGCGCCGTACTATCACCTGTTTGGTAGTGATGAACTGTCCCAGCGTGCTCCGGTCTTCCAGACCCGCATGCCGCAGCCGTACATCAAGCTCAACCCGGCAGATGCCGCCGCGCTTGGCGTTAACGCCGGTGCGCATGTGTCATTCAGCTATGAAGGTCAGACCCTGAGCTTACCGCTGCTGCTTTCAGAAGGCCTGGCGGCAGGGCAGGTGGGCTTACCGATGGGCTTGCCGGGTATTGCACCGGTACTGACCGGCGCGCGTATTGATAATCTGCAGGAGGCGAAAGCATGAGTTGGTTAACACCGGATGTTATCGACATTCTGTTAAGCATCCTGAAAGCGGTTGTCATTTTGCTGGTGGTAGTCACCTGCGGCGCGTTCATGAGCTTCGGCGAACGTCGTCTGCTGGGTCTGTTCCAGAACCGTTATGGACCGAACCGTGTGGGCTGGGGTGGTTCACTTCAGCTGGTTGCGGACATGATCAAAATGTTCTTCAAAGAGGACTGGATCCCGAAATTCTCCGACCGCGTGATCTTCACGCTGGCGCCGATGATCGCGTTCACCTCTTTGCTGCTGGCATTTGCTATCGTTCCGGTCAGTCCGAGCTGGGTGGTTGCCGACCTTAACATCGGGATCCTGTTCTTCCTGATGATGGCGGGTCTCGCGGTATACGCGGTGCTGTTCGCTGGCTGGTCAAGCAACAACAAATACTCGCTGCTGGGGGCGATGCGTGCTTCTGCGCAAACCCTGAGCTACGAAGTATTCCTTGGTCTCTCCCTGATGGGCGTGGTGGCGCAGGCCGGTTCATTCAACATGACCGACATCGTCAACAACCAGGCGCATCTGTGGAACGTCATTCCGCAGTTCTTTGGCTTCGTCACTTTCGCTATCGCGGGCGTTGCGGTGTGTCACCGTCACCCGTTTGACCAGCCGGAAGCGGAGCAGGAACTGGCCGATGGTTACCACATCGAATATTCCGGCATGAAGTTCGGTCTGTTCTTCGTGGGTGAGTACATCGGTATTGTTACCGTATCGGCGCTGATCGTCACGCTGTTCTTCGGTGGCTGGAATGGTCCGCTCTTACCTCCGTTCATCTGGTTTGCGCTGAAAACCGCATTCTTCATGATGATGTTCATTTTGATTCGCGCCTCATTGCCTCGTCCGCGTTATGACCAGGTGATGTCCTTCGGCTGGAAAATTTGCCTGCCGCTGACGCTTATCAACTTGTTGGGTACGGCGGCTGTCATTCTGTGGCAGGCGCAATAAGGGAAAAGACCATGACCTTAAAAGAATTATTGGTAGGTTTCGGCACCCAGGTACGCAGTATCTGGATGATCGGCCTGCACGCGTTCGCAAAACGCGAAACCCAGATGTACCCGGAAGAACCGGTATATCTGCCGCCGCGCTACCGTGGCCGTATCGTGCTGACGCGCGATCCGGACGGTTCCGAGCGCTGCGTTGCCTGTAACCTGTGTGCGGTAGCCTGCCCGGTTGGCTGTATCTCTCTGCAGAAAGCAGAGACCAAAGACGGCCGCTGGTACCCGGAGTTCTTCCGCATCAACTTCTCACGCTGCATTTTCTGTGGTCTGTGTGAAGAAGCGTGCCCAACCACGGCGATTCAGTTGACCCCGGACTTCGAGCTGGGCGAATACAAGCGTCAGGATCTGGTGTACGAAAAAGAGGATCTGCTGATTTCCGGTCCGGGCAAATACCCGGAATATAACTTCTACCGGATGGCGGGTATGGCAATCGACGGCAAAGATAAGGGCGAGGCGGAAAACGAAGCCAAACCTATCGACGTCAAGAGCCTGTTACCGTAAGGAGAGGGGCAATGGAATTCGCTTTTTATATCTGTGGCCTGATCGCCATCCTGGCCACCCTACGGGTTATCACCCACACCAATCCGGTGCACGCATTGCTGTACCTGATTATTTCGCTGCTGGCGATCTCCGGGGTGTTCTTCTCGCTTGGTGCCTACTTCGCGGGTGCGCTTGAAATCATCGTGTACGCCGGTGCCATCATGGTGCTGTTCGTCTTCGTGGTGATGATGCTGAACCTTGGCGGTGCCGAGATCCAGCAGGAGCGCCAGTGGCTGAAACCGCAAATCTGGATTGGTCCGGCCATCCTCTCTGCGGTACTGCTGGTGGTTATCGTCTACGCTATCGTCGGCCTGAACGATCAGGGCATCGACGGTGCGGCAATTAGCGCGAAAGCAGTGGGTATCACGCTGTTTGGACCTTATGTCCTGGCCGTCGAGCTGGCATCTATGCTGCTGCTGGCGGGTCTGGTGGTTGCCTTCCATATCGGTCGTGAAGACCGCATGGGTGAAGTGCTGAGCAACCGCACCGAGGACCGCGAGAAAAGAAAAACGGAGGAACACGCATGATCCCCTTAACACATGGACTGATCCTCGCCGCTGTCCTGTTTGTTCTTGGTCTGACCGGTCTGGTTATCCGCCGCAATCTGCTGTTTATGCTGATTAGCCTGGAAATCATGATCAACGCCGCGGCGCTGGCTTTTGTGGTTGCCGGCAGCTACTGGGGCCAGACTGACGGCCAGGTGATGTATATCCTCGCGATTAGCCTTGCGGCTGCGGAAGCGAGTATTGGTCTGGCGCTGCTGCTGCAGCTCCATCGTCGCCGCCAGAATCTGAACATCGATTCAGTAAGTGAGTTGCGTGGATGAACATGCTTGCCTTAACCATTATTTTGCCATTGATTGGCTTTATCCTGCTGGCCTTCTCCCGCGGCCGCTGGTCGGAGAACCTCTCCGCCACGGTGGGTGTCGGTTCGATTGGTCTTGCTGCACTGGTGACCGCTTACGTTGGCGTTGATTTCTTCGCTAACGGCAAACAGGCGTTCAGCGTTCCGTTGTGGACCTGGATGTCAGTGGGTGACTTCAACATCGGTTTCAACCTCGTGCTGGACGGCCTGTCGCTGACCATGCTCTCCGTGGTGACCGGCGTTGGCTTCCTGATCCACATGTTTGCTTCCTGGTACATGCGTGGGGAAGAGGGCTACTCCCGCTTCTTCGCCTACACCAACCTGTTCATCGCGAGCATGGTGGTGCTGGTACTGGCGGACAACCTGCTGCTGATGTACCTCGGCTGGGAAGGCGTGGGCCTGTGCTCTTATCTGCTGATCGGTTTCTACTACACCGATCCGAAGAACGGTGCTGCAGCAATGAAAGCGTTTGTCGTGACCCGTGTGGGTGACGTGTTCCTCGCTTTCGCGCTGTTCATCCTCTACAACGAGCTGGGTACGCTGAACTTCCGTGAAATGGTCGAGCTGGCTCCGGCGCACTTTGCCGCTGGCAACAACATGCTGATGTGGGCAACCCTGATGCTGCTGGGCGGCGCGGTCGGTAAATCGGCGCAGCTGCCGTTGCAGACCTGGCTTGCGGATGCAATGGCGGGCCCGACTCCGGTTTCTGCACTGATCCACGCGGCAACCATGGTAACCGCCGGTGTGTACCTGATTGCCCGTACGCACGGCCTGTTCCTGATGACCCCGGAGATCCTGCATCTGGTCGGTATCGTTGGTGCGGTAACGCTGGTGCTGGCAGGCTTTGCGGCGCTGGTACAGACCGACATCAAACGTGTTCTCGCTTACTCCACCATGAGCCAGATTGGCTACATGTTCCTGGCGCTCGGCGTTCAGGCGTGGGATGCGGCGATTTTCCACCTGATGACCCATGCGTTCTTCAAAGCGCTGCTGTTCCTGGCGTCCGGCTCGGTGATCCTCGCCTGCCACCACGAACAGAACATCTTCAAAATGGGTGGCCTGCGTAAATCAATTCCGCTGGTGTATGTCTGCTTCCTGGTGGGGGGCGCGGCGCTTTCCGCACTGCCGCTTATCACCGCAGGCTTCTTCAGTAAGGACGAAATCCTTGCCGGTGCGATGGCGAATGGTCATATGAACCTGATGGTTGCGGGTCTGGTCGGTGCGTTCATGACCTCACTGTATACCTTCCGTATGATCTTCATCGTCTTCCACGGTAAAGAGCAGATCCACGCTCACGCAGGAAAGGGGATTACCCATCACCTGCCGCTGATTGTGCTGCTGATTCTGTCTACCTTTGTGGGCGCAATGATCGTTCCGCCGCTGGCTGGCGTACTGCCGGCTACGACCGAAATGGACCATGGTCAGGTGATGACGCTGGAAATCACCTCCGGTGTGATTGCTATCGCGGGCATTCTGATTGCGGCCTGGCTGTGGCTTGGGAAACGTACTCTGGTTACCGCGATTGCCAACAGCGCGCCGGGCCGTCTGCTGGGTACCTGGTGGTACAACGCATGGGGCTTCGACTGGTTGTATGACAAAGTCTTCGTGAAGCCGTTCCTCGGCATTGCCTGGCTGCTCAAGCGCGACCCGCTGAACTCGATGATGAACACCCCGGCGATTCTGTCCCGCTTTGCAGGCAAAGGTCTGCTGCTGAGCGAGAACGGTTACCTGCGTTGGTATGTGGCGTCCATGAGCATCGGTGCCGTCGTAGTTCTGGCGCTGTTGATGGTATTGCGTTGATTTTATAACCTAAAATGCTTCAGGTTGCACAAAGCAACTCGGATGTAACCTGAAGTATGACGGGTAAGTACAGAATTTAGAAAATAAGGGACATACGCAGCTATGTTATTACCTTGGTTAATTTTAATCCCGTTCATCGGCGGCTTCCTGTGCTGGCAGACCGAACGCTTCGGCGTGAAGATGCCGCGCTGGATCGCGCTGATTACAATGGGACTGACGCTCGCGCTCGGTCTGCAACTGTGGTTGCAGGGCGGTTACTCTCTGACGCAATCTGCGGGTATTCCGCAATGGCAGTCAGAGTTCATTCTGCCGTGGATCCCACGCTTTGGTATCTCTATCCATCTGGCTATCGACGGTCTGTCGCTGCTGATGGTGGTGCTGACCGGCCTGCTGGGTGTGCTGGCGGTGCTCTGTTCCTGGCGTGAAATTGAAAAGTACCAGGGCTTCTTCCACCTCAACCTGATGTGGATCCTGGGCGGCGTTATCGGCGTGTTCCTTGCCATCGACATGTTCCTGTTCTTCTTCTTCTGGGAAATGATGCTGGTGCCGATGTACTTCCTGATTGCGCTGTGGGGACACAAAGCGTCTGACGGTAAAACGCGTATCACCGCGGCCACCAAGTTCTTCATCTATACCCAGGCAAGTGGTCTGGTGATGTTGATTGCCATCCTTGGACTGGTGTTCGTGCACTACAATGCCACCGGCGTCTGGACCTTCAACTACGAACAGCTGCTGAAAACCCCGATGTCGCACGGCGTTGAATACCTGCTGATGCTGGGCTTCTTCATCGCCTTCGCGGTGAAAATGCCGGTGGTTCCGCTGCACGGCTGGCTGCCGGATGCCCACTCTCAGGCACCGACCGCAGGTTCCGTTGACCTCGCGGGGATCTTGCTGAAAACCGCAGCCTACGGTCTGCTGCGTTTCGCGCTGCCGCTGTTCCCGAACGCCTCTGCTGAATTCGCCCCGATTGCCATGTGGCTCGGTGTGATTGGTATTTTCTACGGCGCGTGGATGGCCTTCGCTCAGTACGATATCAAACGTCTGATTGCTTACACCTCCGTGTCCCACATGGGCTTCGTACTGATTGCTATCTACACCGGCAGCCAGCTCGCCTACCAGGGTGCGGTGATTCAGATGATCGCGCACGGTCTGTCCGCGGCGGGTCTGTTCATTCTCTGTGGTCAGCTGTACGAGCGCCTGCACACCCGTGACATGCGTATGATGGGCGGCCTGTGGGGCAAAATGAAATGGCTGCCAGCGATGTCGATGTTCTTCGCTGTTGCCACGCTGGGTATGCCGGGTACCGGTAACTTCGTGGGTGAATTCATGATCCTGTTCGGCAGCTTCAAGGT
Source organism: Yokenella regensburgei ATCC 49455 (assembly GCF_000735455.1). Lineage (GTDB taxonomy): Bacteria > Pseudomonadota > Gammaproteobacteria > Enterobacterales > Enterobacteriaceae > Yokenella > Yokenella regensburgei. The sequence continues at coordinate 104,810 of NZ_JMPS01000064.1, forward strand.
TGTGCCGGTCATTACCGTGATTTCCACCTTCGGCCTGGTGTTCGCTTCCGTGTACTCGCTGTCGATGCTGCACCGCGCGTACTTCGGTAAAGCGAAGAGCGAAATCGCAGCCAAAGAGCTGCCAGGGATGTCGCTGCGTGAGCTGTTCATCATCCTGCTGCTGGTCGTACTGCTGGTGCTGTTGGGCTTCTGGCCACAGCCGATTCTGGATACGTCGCATTCTGCGATGAGCAATATTCAGCAGTGGTTTGTTAATTCTGTTTCTACTACAAGGCCGTAAATCGCCATGACAATAACTCCACAACAACTGATTGCGCTGCTACCGCTGCTGATCGTCGGCTTGACGGTGGTGGTTGTGATGCTGTCCATTGCGTGGCGACGCAACCATTTTCTGAATGCCACGCTGTCCGTCATCGGTCTTAACGCCGCGCTGGTCTCCCTCTGGTTTGTTGGGCAGGCAGGTAGCATGGACGTCACCCCGCTGATGCGGGTTGACGGTTACGCCATGCTCTACACCGGGCTGGTACTGTTGGCGAGCCTCGCCACCTGTACCTTTGCCTACCCATGGCTTGAAGGCTATACCGACAACAAAGAAGAGTTCTACCTGCTGGTGCTGATTGCCGCGCTAGGTGGGATCCTGCTGGCAAATGCCAACCATCTGGCTGCGCTGTTCCTCGGTATCGAGCTTATCTCGCTGCCGCTGTTCGGCCTGATTGGTTACGCCTTCCGTCAGAAGCGCTCACTCGAAGCGAGCATCAAATACACCATTCTGTCTGCCGCAGCATCTTCATTCCTGCTGTTCGGTATGGCGCTGGTGTACGCGAACTCTGGCAACCTGTCGTTCGTTGCGCTGGGCAAGGCGCTGGCAGACAACATGCTGCACGAGCCGTTGCTGCTGGCGGGTCTTGGCATGATGATCGTTGGCCTTGGCTTTAAACTTTCGCTGGTGCCGTTCCATCTGTGGACGCCAGACGTGTATCAGGGTGCGCCTGCGCCGGTCTCCACCTTCCTGGCGACCGCCAGCAAAATCGCCATCTTTGGCGTGGTGATGCGTCTGTTCCTGTACATGCCGGTGGGTAACAGCGAAGCAGTACGCATCGTGCTGGGCCTGATTGCTTTCGCCTCCATCATCTTCGGTAACCTGATGGCGCTGAGCCAGACCAACATCAAGCGTCTGCTCGGCTACTCTTCTATCTCTCACCTCGGCTACCTGCTGGTGGCGCTGATTGCGCTGCACAGCGGCGAAATGTCGATGGAAGCGGTAGGCGTGTATCTGGCCGGTTATCTGTTCAGCAGCCTCGGCGCCTTCGGCGTGGTGAGCCTGATGTCCAGCCCGTACCGTGGCCCGGATGCAGACTCACTGTTCTCCTACCGTGGTCTGTTCTGGCATCGTCCGATCCTGTCGGCGGTGATGACGGTGATGATGCTGTCGCTGGCGGGTATCCCGATGACGCTCGGCTTTATTGGTAAGTTCTACGTGCTGGCAGTGGGTGTGAAAGCGCACCTGTGGTGGCTGGTTGCGGCGGTGGTTATCGGCTCCGCGATTGGTCTCTACTACTACCTGCGCGTAGCGGTGAGCCTGTACCTGAGCGCGCCGCAGCAGCTGAACCGTGATGCCCCGAGCAACTGGCAGTACAGCGCCGGTGGTATCGTGGTACTGATCTCGGCACTGCTGGTGCTGATCCTCGGTATCTGGCCACAGCCGCTTATCAGCATCGTGCAGCATGCGCTGCCGATGATGTAAGGGCTAACGCCGAAATAAAAAAACCGCCGAAGGCGGTTTTTTTATGGGAGTAACAATTTAAGCGCGCTGCTGGCGGCTGATGAGAGGGCCACCGACCTTCTTGTCTGCGCGCTCCAGCACTTCCTGAATCACCGACGACAGCTCGTTGATTTCAAACTTGGCGACGTAACCATCGGCGCGGACTTTGCGGATATGGTCTTCGTTAGCATTGCCGGAAAGCGAGGAGTGGATAACAACCGGGATGTTTTTGAAGCGCTCATCGGTTTTGATTTTACGGGTCAGGGTAAAACCATCCATCTCCGGCATCTCAAGGTCGGTCAACACCAGCGCGATTTTGTCGCTAATAGGTACGCCCTGCGCCTGCGCTTCTTCCGCCAGCTTCTCGATTTTCTCCCAGGCTTCTTTGCCGGTCACGTGCATCTGCGCCGGGATTTCCATCGCTTTCAGGCCTTTCTCCAGCAGCGCACGCGCGACTTTGGAGTCTTCTGCCACGATAGCTGTAGCACCTGGCTTAATCTTCATCTTCGGCGCTTCAACGTGGGTGGCGTGCAGATCGTGGTCGGCTGGAACAATATCGTAAAGGATTTGCTCAACGTCGATAACCATCGCCAGGTTATTGCTGTCTTTATCGTCATCAAGGCACGCAATACTGGTGATGTACTGACCATTAATCGCTTTCTCGGCGGTATGAATTTGCGTCCAGTCGAGACGAATAATGTTTTCGACCGACTCCACCGCAAAGGCCTGCACGCTGCGGGCATACTCGGTGATGAGCAGAATATTCAGCCCGTTAGTCGGTTTGCAGCCTGCGACAGAAGGCAGGTCAATCACCGGGATGATTTGATCGCGGATGTTCACCATGCCCAGCACCGGATGCTTAATGCCCGCCGGTTTGGTAAAGGCAGGCATTGGCACGATTTCACGCAGTTTGAAGACGTTGATGCCAAACAGCTCTGATTTTTCCCCTTGCATGGATTCGCCAAGGCGGAACAGCAGCAGTTCAAAACGGTTGGACAGGGTCAGATTCGCCCTGTCATCGATATCTTTCTGGAAATTATCCATCGTGCCCTCAGAAGAAAGAAGAAGATCTATTTTCTGGTTATCGGCAGTGACGGGCAAAAGTGCAGCAGATCTTAGTGATTAAAGTGAAATGACCTTGAAATCCTCGGCGAGTTCGCAGTTCGCAAAGCAGGAACGTGATTCTTCCAGCAGGCGTCTGCATCCTTCTGCGTCGTAGCGTGAGCTGACGTGAGTGATGACGAGTTTTGTCGCTCCCGCTTCTTTGGCGAGTGCCGCCGCCTGCCGCGCGGTGGAGTGTCCGCGGCTGTTGGCTTTTTCCGCCATGGCATCTTCAAGCGTGGCTTCGTGTACCATCAGGTCAACGTCTCGGGCAAGCGCAAGGGCACCTTCACAGGGGGCGGTGTCGCCAAAAATCGCAAGCGTCTTACCAGGCGTTGCCGGGCCGAGATAGTGGCTGCCGTCAATCATCCGACCATCTTCCAGCGTGACGGTTAAACCCTGTTTAAGCTGCTGGAACAGCGGGCCAGGAGAGATACCATCCGCCTTCAGCGCTGCGGCGTTCAGCGTGCCCGGTTTGTCATGCTCTTCAATACGATAGCCATAGCACTCGACCGGATGATTCAGCTGATATGCCGTTACGCGGAAATGCCCGTCATCGAACAGCTCACCAGGACCAATCTCCTCAATGGTCAGCGGATAATCGGTCCATGAACCGCTCAGCTGTAAGGCGGTTTCCACAAACGTTTTCAGCCCTTTTGGCCCATAAATCGTGAGCGGCAGGGTATTGCCCTGCATGGAGCGACTGCACAGCAAACCCGGCAGGCCAAACAGATGATCACCATGCAGATGAGTAATGAATATCTTATTGAGCTTGCCTGGATGAAATTCGGTGCGTAAAAACTGGTGCTGCGTGCCTTCTCCGCAGTCAAAAAGCCACATCTGTGACACGGTTGGTTGTTGCAAATTCAGCAGTATCGACGTCATATTACGGGTACGGGTCGGTACGCCGGCGGATGTCCCCAAAAAAATCAATTCCAAAACCTGGTCCCCTTACCGCGCTTTCGAAAGTGACAGTATAACGGAGCTCAATATGATTCAGTGGCAGGATCTTCATCATTCACAACTTTCTGTTCCTCAACTCTATGCACTACTGCAATTGCGCTGCGCTGTTTTTGTCGTGGAGCAAACGTGCCCGTATCAGGATGTCGATGGCGACGACCTGATCGGGGAGAACCGCCATATTCTCGGCTGGCGCGGCGACGAGCTGGTGGCGTATGCGAGGATTCTGAAAAGCGCCGACGAACTGGATCCGGTAGTCATTGGCCGCGTCATCATAAGCCCGGCCGCCCGCGGGGAAAAACTCGGCTACCAGTTGATGGAGCAAACGCTCGCAAGCTGCGTCAAACACTGGCCGCAGAAGGCGTTATATCTTGGCGCCCAGGCGCACCTGCAGGCGTTTTATCAGCACTTTGGTTTTGCTACCGTAACGGATGTCTATGATGAAGATGGTATTCCGCACATCGGCATGGCACGCGAGGTTGAACTATAGTTAGCGCACGGGTTTAAAAAACATGGAGATAACGTAATGTCTTATCATGCTTACGATTCACGTATCGATGACGATTTGGCTCTGCTGAGCGACACGCTGGAAGAGGTGCTACGCTCCTCTGGCGACCCCGCAGACCAGAAATACATTGAGCTCAAAGAGCGCGCTGAGCAGGCGCTGGAAGAGGTGAAAAATCGCGTCAGCCAGGCTTCGGATAGCTATTACTACCGTGCCAAACAGGCAATCTATCGCACCGATGATTACGTTCGCGAAAGGCCATGGCAGGGGATCGGCGTGGGTGCCGCCGTTGGCCTGGTCATGGGGCTGTTACTGGCGCGTCGCTGAGACGATGTTCCTCCCTAAACGGAGGTACTGCTTTTTTACGGTAGTACCCTGTATAATATGTGGTTTTTGAACCTGCCTCAGGCAGGTTCTTCGTTCAGGGAGGTTGGTGTGCAATCCATTACCACTGCGCTGGAAAGCCTGCAGAATGCATTAACTGCTGAGTTTCCAGACACTTCTGGCGTGCGTGCCATTGATGTAGCCTTCCCCCTGAAAGATGCATTCGACTCGCTCCCCTGGCTTTGCAGTCAGCCGGTCTGGCCGCAGTTTTACTGGCAGCAGCGCAATGGCGATGAAGAGATTGCCGCGCTTGGGGCGGTTAAACCATTCCGTTCTCTTGAAGACGCCAACGCATTTTTGCAGATGCCGGCCATTCCGGAAGATCTGCGTATTTGCGGGCTGAACGCCTTTAACCCGCAGCAGGGGGCTTTGTTCCTGCCGCGCCTGGAGTGGCGGCGTAGCGGCGGACAGGCGGTACTGCGTCTGGTGCTGCAAAGCGACCATTCACTGCGGGAAGATGCCGGGCTTGCCCGCGCGTTTATCGATGCACTACAGCCTGTGAAGCCGCTCCCGGCACTGCATGTCGTGCTGCGTGAAGAGCAGCATCATCCTGATAAAGCGGGCTGGATGTCGCTTATCTCCCGGGCAACGGAGACCATTGCCCGCAGCGAACTTGAGAAAGTGGTCCTCGCGCGTGCTACCGACCTGCGTTTTGCAACCGCGCTCAACGCCGGGGCGATGATGGCCGCCAGTCGGCGTATGAATCATCACTGCTATCATTTTTATCAGGCCTTTGATGCCAGTACGGCGTTTCTTGGTTCCTCCCCGGAACGGTTGTGGCGTCGACGCGGGTATCATCTGCGCACCGAAGCGCTGGCCGGGACGGTTGCCAGCCATCCTGACGGCGAGCAAAACAGACAGCTCGCCGACTGGCTGATGAAAGACGACAAAAATCAGCGTGAAAACATGCTGGTGGTGGAGGATATCTGCCAGCGTCTGCAGGATGCAGTGCAAACGCTTGAAGTGCTGCCGCCGCAGGTGGTGGCGCTGCGTAAAGTTCAGCATCTGCGCCGCTGTATCTGGACGGAGCTTAGCGTGGCAGACGACGCACAGTGTCTGCATCTTCTGCAGCCTACGGCGGCGGTAGCCGGTTTGCCGCGGGCAATGGCGCGGGAATGGATTGAACGTCATGAGCCCTTTACCCGTGAATGGTACGCCGGGTCGGCGGGCTATCTTTCGCGTCAGCAGAGTGAGTTCTGCGTGGCGCTGCGTTCGGCGATGGTCAGCGGTGAAACGCTGCGCCTGTATGCCGGAGCCGGTATTGTCCGGGGTTCAGACCCGGAGCTTGAATGGCAGGAAATTGAAAATAAAGCGGCAGGTCTTAAGACGCTGCTCATCGAATAATTATTATTGACGACTCATATCAATAACCCAGCTTTCTGTATTAACTATACTGAGTCGCACTATTGATACCGGACAATTACATGTCAGTAAGCGCATTTAACCGACGCTGGGCGGCGGTCATTCTGGAAGCACTCACGCGTCATGGTGTACAGCACATTTGCATAGCACCCGGCTCGCGCTCAACGCCACTGACGCTCGCGGCAGCGGAAAACCGAACCTTTATTCATCACACCCATTTTGACGAGCGTGGCCTTGGCCATCTGGCGCTGGGGCTGGCAAAAGTGAGCCAACGGCCCGTTGCGGTGATCGTCACCTCCGGCACGGCGGTGGCTAACCTGTATCCGGCACTGATTGAAGCCGGGCTGACCGGCGAAAAACTTATCCTGCTGACGGCGGATCGTCCGCCGGAGCTGATTGACTGCGGGGCAAACCAGGCTATCCGTCAGGCCGGTATGTTTGCCTCACACCCGTCGCAGACCCTTTCCTTACCGCGCCCGAGTCAGGATATTCCTGCGCGCTGGCTGGTTTCCTCCATCGATAATGCCCTTGGGCAGCTGCACGCCGGTGGGGTACACATTAACTGTCCGTTTGCCGAACCGCTGTATGGCGAAATGGACGACACCGGGCTTGAGTGGCAGCAGCAGCTGGGCGACTGGTGGCAAAGCGATAAACCCTGGCTGCGTGAAAGCCTGCAGCTCGCAAGCGATAAGCAGCGTGACTGGTTCTTCTGGCGGCAGAAGCGCGGCGTAGTGGTTGCCGGGCGAATGAGCGCGGAGGAGGGGCGGCTGGTGGCTGACTGGGCGCGAACCCTCGGCTGGCCGCTGATTAGCGATGTGCTGTCGCAAACCGGGCAACCGTTGCCGTGTGCTGACCTCTGGCTTGGGAATGCTGAAGCGGTGAGTGAGCTCGCGCAGGCGCAAATCGTGGTGCAGTTCGGCAGCAGCCTGACCGGCAAACGCCTGCTGCAGTGGCAGGCAAGCTGCGAGCCAGACGAGTACTGGCTGGTAGATAATCTGACCGGACGCCTCGATCCGGCGCATCATCGTGGTCGCCGTCTGGTCAGCACCGTTGCACACTGGCTTGAACAGCACCCGGCGGAAAAACGCCAGCCGTGGTGTCACGAAGTCCCGCGCCTTTCCGCGCTTGCCTGGGAAGCGGTTAATGCTAAACGCGAGCCCTTCGGTGAAGCACAGCTGGCGCACCGCATCAGCGACTACCTGCCCGAACAGGGACAGCTTTTTGTTGGTAACAGCCTGGTGGTGCGTCTGATTGACGCCCTCGGGCAGTTGCCTGCGGGCTACCCGGTTTACAGTAACCGCGGTGCCAGCGGCATCGACGGGCTGGTTTCCACCGCCGCAGGGGTTCAGCGCGCCAGCGCACGGCCAACCCTCGCGGTGATTGGCGATCTTTCCGCACTGTACGACATGAACGCACTAGCGCTGCTGCGCCAGGTGTCTGCACCGCTGGTGCTGATTATCGTCAACAACAACGGCGGGCAGATCTTCTCGCTGCTGCCAACCCCGGTTGAAGAGCGTGAGCGCTTCTACTGCATGCCGCAGAACGTGCACTTTGATCACGCGGCGGCCATGTTTGGCCTGCGCTACCAGCGCCCGCAAAGCTGGGACGAGCTGGATGAGGTCATGAACAGCGCCTGGCACGCGCCGGTGTCGACCATTGTTGAACTGGTGGTGAACGATACCGACGGGGCGAATACCCTGCAGCAGTTACTGGCGCAGGTCAGTCAGCTATGACACTGCATGCGGTGGTGGCTGAGGGCGAAGTCTCTCGCCCGTGGCTGGTGTTTCTCCACGGCTTCTCCGGCGACTGTCGTGAGTGGCAGACCGTGGGTGAAGGGCTGGCAGACTATCCGCGACTGTACGTCGACCTTCCCGGACACGGTGGTTCGGGTGATATTCGGGTCAGCAACTTTGCGCAGGTTTCTGCGCTGCTGCACGATACGCTACTTAGTTACAACATACTAAACTACTGGCTGGTGGGGTACTCCCTCGGCGGCCGGGTGGCGATGAATTTCGCCGGTAAGCACCGCCACCCCGGTCTTCAGGGGCTGGTAGTGGAAGGCGGTCATCCGGGACTGCTGCATGATGAAGCGCGTGCGGTCCGGCAAAAAAATGACGAGACCTGGGCCATGCGCTTTCGCCATGAGCCTCTTGAACAGGTCTTTGCCGACTGGTATCAGCAGCCGGTTTTCGCCTCGTTGACCGCGCCGCAGCGCGCCGCATTGGTGGCGCTTCGTGCGCAAAATAACGGTGAAGCGCTTGCGGATATGCTGCTGGCGACCTCGCTTGCGGTGCAGGATGACCTGCGCCCGATGCTGGCAAAGCGTCATTACCCGTTCTGGTATTTATGCGGTGAGCGTGACGGTAAGTTCCGCGCGATAGCGGAAGAACTGACCGTACCTTGCCAGATTATTCACAACGCCGGACACAACGCCCATCGGGAAAACCCGCAGGGCGTCACTGATTGTCTGGCGCAGATACTGCGTCTCTGACTAAAGGACTCACCATGATCTACCCTGATGAAACCATGCTTTACGCGCCGGTTGAATGGCAAGACTGCTCTGAAGGCTTCACCGACATTCGTTATCAGAAGTCGGCAGACGGCATCGCTAAAATCACCATCAACCGTCCGCAGGTGCGCAACGCCTTTCGTCCACTGACGGTTAAAGAGATGATTCAGGCGCTGGCAGACGCGCGCTACGACGATAACATCGGCGTTATCGTACTGACCGGGGAAGGCGATAAAGCATTCTGCGCCGGCGGCGATCAGAAAGTGCGCGGCGACTACGGCGGCTACCAGGACGACTCCGGCGTTCACCACCTCAACGTGCTGGACTTCCAGCGCCAGATCCGCACCTGCCCGAAACCGGTTGTGGCGATGGTGGCGGGTTACTCCATCGGCGGCGGCCACGTGCTGCACATGATGTGTGACCTGACCATTGCGGCAGAAAACGCCATCTTCGGCCAGACCGGCCCGAAAGTGGGCTCCTTCGACGGCGGCTGGGGAGCTTCTTACATGGCGCGCATCGTCGGGCAGAAGAAAGCGCGTGAAATCTGGTTCCTGTGCCGTCAGTACGATGCGAAACAGGCGCTGGATATGGGCCTCGTTAACACCGTGGTTCCGCTGGCCTCTCTGGAAAAAGAAACCATCCGCTGGTGTCGCGAAATGCTGCAAAACAGCCCGATGGCGCTGCGTTGTCTGAAAGCTGCGCTGAACGCCGACTGCGACGGTCAGGCGGGTCTGCAGGAGCTTGCCGGTAACGCCACCATGCTGTTCTACATGACCGAAGAAGGCCAGGAAGGGCGCAACGCGTTTAACGAAAAACGCCAGCCTGACTTCAGCAAATACAAACGGAATCCGTAATGCGTAGCGCACAGGTTTATCGCTGGCAGATCCCGATGGATGCGGGCGTGGTGCTGCGCGAGCGGCGCCTCAAAACCCGCGACGGGCTGTTTGTGCGCTTAACGGATGCCGGGCGCGAAGGCTGGGGGGAGATCTCCCCCTTGCCGGGCTTCAGTCTCGAGTCGCTGGACGAGGCGCAGGCTGAAACCCTTGCCTGGGTGAACGCCTGGCGCGATGGCGCGGATTTACCGCTTCCGGGAATTCCATCAGTGGCGTTTGGCCTGAGCTGTGCGCTGGCAGAACTTTCCGGTGAACTGCCGGAGGCGGCGGACTACCGTGCGGCTCCGCTGTGTACCGGCGATCCGGACGATCTGGTGCTGAAGCTGGCTGACATGCCTGGCGAGAAAGTGGCGAAGGTGAAGGTTGGGCTGTATGAAGCGGTTCGCGACGGAATGGTGGTGAACCTGCTGCTGGAGGCTATCCCGGAGCTTAAGCTGCGTCTTGACGCTAACCGCGCCTGGACGCCGCTTAAGGCGCAGCAGTTCGCGAAGTACGTTAACCCGGACTACCGCTCGCGTATTGCCTTCCTCGAAGAGCCCTGTAAAACCCGCGACGACTCACGCGCGTTCGCTCTTGAGACCGGCATTGCCATCGCCTGGGACGAAAGCCTGCGCGAAGCCGATTTCGCCTTTGTGGCGGAAGAAGGCGTTACGGCGGTGGTTATCAAGCCGACGCTCACCGGCAGTCTTGCTAAGGTGAAAGCGCAGGTCGCTGCCGCGCAGCAGCTGGGGCTCACCGTGGTTATCAGCTCGTCAATCGAATCCAGTCTGGGGTTGACCCAGCTGGCGCGGATTGCCGCGTGGCTGACTCCCGAGACCATCCCGGGCCTCGACACGCTGAGCCTGATGCAGACCCAGCTGCTTCGCTGCTGGCCGGGCAGTGAACTACCGTGCCTTGATAACAGCATGCTCGAGCCGCTGCTGTGAGGTTCACCCAGTGGCCGTGGCAGCACTGGCGTGATGTTCGGGGCGATGCCCCGGCATTGCGTCTGGATGACGCGACGTTGAGCTGGAGCGGGCTGTGCCAGCGGGTTGAACGTCTGGCCTGCGGATTTGCCGCTCAGGGTGTCAATGCGGGTGATGGTGTGATGCTGCGTGGTCGTAACAGCGGTTCGCTGCTGCTGGCCTGGCTTGCGCTACTGCAGTGCGGTGCCCGGGTGCTGCCGGTAAACCCGAAGCTGCCGCAGGCGCTGCTGGCTCAACTTATCCCGGGCCTGACCCTGCGTTTTCAACTGGATTTGCAGGGCGATGGCGCGGCGTTCTCGCTGATCCCGCTCGAACTGAGTGAAGCCGACGGGCAACCGACGCTTGCCTGGGATCCCGCCCGTCTGGCGTCGATGACGCTCACCTCCGGATCTACCGGCCTGCCGAAAGCGGCGGTGCATACCTGTGCCGCCCATCTGGCCAGCGCCGAAGGCGTACTGGCGCTGATGCCTTTCCATTCTGCTGACAGTTGGCTGCTGTCGCTGCCGCTGTTTCATGTTTCCGGCCAGGGGATCCTCTGGCGCTGGCTGTTAGCCGGAGCGCGGTTAGCGGTAAGCGATCGTCCCCTGGCGGATGCTCTGCAGGGGTGTACCCACGCCTCGCTGGTGCCTACCCAACTGTGGCGGTTGTTGAACGAGGATATTCCGTTGACGCTGAGCGCGGTGCTGCTTGGCGGCGCGGCGATCCCGGTTGAACTCACCCGGCAGGCGCAGACGAAAGGTATTCGTACCTTTTGCGGCTACGGGCTCACCGAATTTGCCTCCACGGTATGCGCCAAAGCCGCCGATGGGGCGGCAGACGTTGGAGTTCCACTACCCGGGCGCGAAGTGCGCATCGTTGATGGCGAAGTGTGGCTGCGGGCAGAAAGCATGGCTGCAGGCTACTGGCGCGACGGTAAACTGCTGCCGCTGGTAAACGACGAGGGCTGGTTTGCCACCCGCGATCGCGGCGAATGGCACGGCGGCAGGCTGACCATTGTTGGTCGTCTGGATAACCTCTTTTTCAGCGGTGGGGAAGGGATCCAGCCTGAAGACGTCGAGCGGGTTATCGCCGCCCATCCGCAGGTTCACCAGGTATTTGTGGTCCCGCTGAAAGACGCCGAGTTTGGTCATCGTCCGGTGGCGGTCGTGGACTGCGAAAATGACACCGCATTAGCGCAATTAGCGGAATGGGTGAAGGGGCGACTGGCCGGTTTCCAGCAACCAAAACACTGGCTGGCGCTGCCGGAAGAAGTGAAAAACGGCGGGATAAAAATCTCCCGCCGTGCGTTACAGACCTGGGTTAACCAACAGCTGAACCCTTAACCGACATCCACCTGCGGTTTGCTGCTGCGTTTACGGATGATGCGCAGCAGCGGTGGGATGATAATCACCGCCGCAGCCATCACCAGCAATCCTTTGGCGACCCCGCTTTCCCACAGAATCGACATGCTGCCGTTACTGATAGAGAGCGCGCGGCGCAGGTTTTGCTCCAGCATTTCACCGAGGACAAAACCGAGGATCAGCGGCGACATCGGGAAGTGCATTTTGCGCAGGATATAGCCCAGCACCCCAAGCCCCACCATCAGCACCAGGTCAAAGGTGGTGCTGTGCACCGCGTAGACGCCTACCGCCGATACTGCCGCAATCGCCGGGACAAGGAACCACAGGGGAATGGTCAGCATACGGGTGAACAGACCAATCAGCGGAATGTTCATCACCAGCAGCATGACGTTGGCGATAAGCAAAGCGGCAATCAGTCCCCAGACGATGTCCGGCTGCTCGGTGAACATCGTCGGGCCTGGGGTGATGTTATAGAGCGTCAGTGCGCCCATCATCACCGCAGTGGTGCCAGAGCCTGGTACGCCAAGCGTCAACATCGGGATGAACGAGCCGCACGCCGAGGCGTTGTTTGCCGCCTCCGGTGCCGCGACGCCGCGAATATCCCCTTTACCAAAGCTGTCGCTGTTGCCGCTGATTTTCTTCTCGGTCATGTAGGTGATAGCGCTGGCAATGGTTGCCCCCGCCCCCGGTAACACGCCGACAAAAAAGCCGATAACCGACGAGCGCAGCGTCGCGCCGATGCACTGGACCCCCTCTTTAGCGTTAAACATCATTCGCCCGGTTTTGCGCACCAGAACCTGACCGCTGCTGGTATGTTCCAGCATTAACAGGATCTCTGAGACAGAAAACAGGCCGATCACCACGACGATAAACTGCACGCCGTCGGAGAGATGTACGCTGTCGAAGGTAAAACGGTAAACCCCGGTGTTGGCATCAACGCCGACGGTCGCAAGGCCAAGACCGATCAGCGCTGCCAGAAACGATTTCAGCGGATTTTGCGCCATCATGCTGCCCAGACAGGCGATGGCAAAAACCATTAATGCGAAGTACTCTGCCGGACCAAACGCCAGCGACCACTGCGCCAGCGCCGGAGCAAACAAAATGACCCCGCCGAGGGCGATGAGCGAGCCGAAGAAGGAGCTGACGGCAGAAATAGACAGCGCCACGCCGCCGCGTCCTTGCTGGGCCATCGGATAGCCGTCGAGGGCGGTCATGATAGCCGCCGCGTCGCCCGGTACGTTCAGCAGAATCGACGAGATCCTGCCGCCGTACTCACAGCCGATGTAGACCGTAGCCAGCAGGATCAGCGCCGACTCTGCCGGCAGGTGCAGGGCAAACGCCAGCGGCAGCAGAATAGCCACGCCGTTGATCGGCCCAAGCCCCGGCAGCAGGCCAACAATGGTGCCGACGAAGCAACCAATCAGGGCGATAACCAGGTTTTCCGGCGTCATCGCCACCGCAAAACCCTGAGAGAGATAAATCCAGGTATCCATCGTAGCTCCGTTAACCCAGCCAGGTGCCGAGCGGTAAGGTGACATCCAGCAGGCGGTCGAAGGCGTACCACAGCAAAATACCGAGTACGGCGCCGGAGATGCCCGCAGCCGGAATCGTGGCGCCAAACAACATACCAATCACCAGAGTGAGAATAGCGGTGGCGATGGGGAAGCCCAGCCATTCAAAGCCCCAGGCGTACATCAGTAGCACAATCACCATCGTTAACAGCTTTTGCAGCACCCGACGATGCGGCCACTCGACAACGTCCGGGCGGCGCAGCAGCAGGGCCACGGCGCACAGCAGCATCAGGCCAATAATTCCCAGTGGAAAGGGGCGTGGGCCAACCGGTTCATAGCTGTATTCGCTGTGCAACTGCCAGGCGACGAACAGTCCCCCGATGCACAACAGCAGCCAGATCCCGGCAAAAATACGATCGCTCATCATCGCCTCCGCGCTTACTTCGCCAGACCGAAGGATTTCGCCTGTTCGCGATAGTCGGTGACCTGTTTCTTGACGTACTCGTCGAGCTGCTTGCCGGTCATATTGAACTCAAACAGACCGCGCAACTCGCGCTGCTTTTTGAAGGCGTCGGTTTGCTGAAGCTTATTGAAGGTTTCAACCCACCACTGATAGTCGGCGTCGCTGACTTTTGGTCCGACGTAGAAGCCGCGAATGATCGGCCACACCAGGTCATAACCCTGTTCTTTGGCGGTGGGGACATTGGCGAGCTGGCCCGGCAGTCGCTCACCCGAGAAGACCGCCAGCACGCGGATTTTATCGCCGGTGAGGTAGGGCACCATCTCGCTGAGATCGCCCGACACGGCCTGAACGTGATTCCCTAAGAGCGCGGTAACTGGCTCACCGCCGCCCTCGAACGCCACGTAGCGCATCTTGTGCGGGTCGACTTTCGCTTGCTGAGCCAGCAGCGCCGCTTTCATCCAGTCCTGACTGCCGATGGAGGCTCCCGCGCCAATCACCACGCTGTTAGGATCTTTCTCCATCGCCGTCAGCAGATCTTTGAGCGATTTCCACGGGGAGTCGGCGCGCACCGCAATCATGCCGTAATCGGTGCCGACGCTGGCGAGCCAGCGCACGTCGTCTACTCCGTAGCGGCCAAACTTGCCCTGCGACAGGTTCAGCAGCGAGCCGCCGGAGAAGGCCACCACGGTGCCGGGTTCTCCCGGGCGCTGGGCGACAATGGCGTTATAGGCCACCGCGCCGACGCCGCCGGGCATATAGGTGACGCGCATCGGTTTTTCGATAGCGCCGGTTTCCATCATGCTCACCTGAATCAGCTTACAGGTGAGGTCGAAGCCGCCGCCGGGTTTGGCGGGGGCAATACATTCGGTACGAGATGGGGCCTGCTCAGCCAGTACAGAGGTATTCATCAGTAAAATGCTTGCAGCAAGGGTACAAAGTAATTGTTTTTTCATTGTTTATCCTCACGCCGGATAACCGGTATTTCAGGTTCGGAACAACTTTTTTGTGATTATGTGAACCACCTTGTAGCAGTTCAGTTGCGTGATTGTTAAAACGTTAACCTTTCATTTCCCTTTCAACACCGCAGAAATTTTACAGGATGTGATATGCGTCTCTTATTAGCGGAAGATAACCGTGAGCTGGCTCACTGGCTGGAAAAAGCGCTGGTGCAAAACGGTTTTGCGGTGGATTGCGTCTCCGACGGGCTGGCGGCCGATCACCTGCTGCACAGCGAAAACTACGCGCTGGCGGTGCTTGATATCAGCATGCCGGGGCTGGATGGGCTCGACGTCGTCCAGCGGCTGCGTAAGCGCGGACAAACGCTGCCGGTACTGCTGCTGACGGCGCGTAGCGCGGTGGCAGATCGGGTGAAAGGGCTGAACGCCGGGGCAGACGACTATCTGCCAAAGCCCTTTGAGCTTGAAGAACTGGACGCCAGGCTGCGGGCGCTGCTGCGGCGTAGCGCAGGCCAGGTGCAGGAGCTACAGCAGCTTGGGGCACTGACGTTCCACGACGAAGGCTACTTTCTGCTGCACGGGCAGCCGCTGGCGTTAACCCCGCGTGAACAGGCGCTGCTGACGGTGCTGATGTACCGCCGTTCGCGCCCGGTACCGCGCCAGCAGCTGTTCGAACAGGTTTTTAGCCTCAGCGATGAGGTCAGCCCGGAGAGTATTGAACTCTATATTCACCGGCTACGAAAAAAATTGCAGGGAAGCGATGTGCGGATCACCACGCTGCGCGGGCTCGGCTACGTGCTGGAGTACTGCGATGAAGGGACTTAAACCGCAGTCGTTATACTTTCAACTGCTGTTGTTTCTCGGCCTGCCGCTGCTCCTGCTGTGGGGGCTTTCGGCATT
This sequence comes from Yokenella regensburgei ATCC 49455, assembly GCF_000735455.1. Lineage (GTDB taxonomy): Bacteria > Pseudomonadota > Gammaproteobacteria > Enterobacterales > Enterobacteriaceae > Yokenella > Yokenella regensburgei. The sequence continues at coordinate 120,421 of NZ_JMPS01000064.1, forward strand.
CAATAGCTACGTCAGCGCGCTCCAGGCGGCAACCCAGGCTTACGATCGCACGCTGCTTTCGTCGGCAAGAACGGTGTCGGAGCGGCTGGAAGTCCGCAAAGGCAAGCTTGAGGTTAACGTCCCCTGGGTGGTGCTCGACAGCTTCGAGCTCAACATGAACGATCGCCTGTATTACAAGGTGGTCGACCCGGCGGGGAGGGTTATCTCAGGCTACGACGACCTGCCGGCGATGCCGCCTTCCACTTCCCGTACCACGCTCTATCCGGCGCTGGCGTGGTTTTACCACACGCAATATCGCGGTGAAGCTATTCGCGTAGCAAGGCTCCTGCAGCCGGTGAATGAAGGCGGGATTGTCGGCATGGCGGAGATCTACGTCGCTGAAACCCTGCAGTCGCGGCGCTATCTTGCCGGTCAGTTGTTGTTCTCGTCGTGGGTTTCTCAAGGGCTGCTGGTGCTGCTGACGCTTATCCTTACCGGATGGCTGCTGCGCCGGGTGCTGACCCCGATGCGCCAGCTCTCAACGCTGATGGTTCGTCGCGAACCGGGTCTGCTGACGCCGTTGCCGGAGCTGCTGCCGTGGTCGGAAACCCGGCTGCTTATCGTGGCTTTCAACCGTTATCTTGACCGCCTGCGTGGGCTGATTGCCCGCCAGGAGCGCTTTAGTGCCGACGCTTCACATCAGTTGAAAACCCCGCTGGCGGTGCTGAAAACGCAGGCCTCGGTGGCGCTGGCGAGCGACTCTCCTGCGCAGTGGCATGAAAGCCTGCGGGCGATGAGCACGACGATTGATAACACGATTCTGCTCACCGAGCGGCTGTTGCAGCTCTCCGCGGTGAAGCGTCGGGAGCAGAACGAAAGACAGTTTGTGCCAGTAAACCTTTTCGACGTCGTGCAGCAGAGCTGTTTCACCCGGCTTGCCGAAGCGCGCAGCAAAGCTATCGATCTCGGCTATGAAGGCGAACAGCAGGCGCTGTGGGTGGAGGGCGATGCGCTGCTGCTCGGCGAACTGTGCGGCAATCTGCTGGATAATGCGCTGAAGTACACCCCCACGGGCGGCATGGTGACGGCAAGTCTGGTTCGCGACGGTGAGGCCGTGGTGCTGACGGTAGAAGACAGCGGGCCGGGAATCGAAAGCGAACAAGTTCACCAGGCGCTACAGCCTTTTCATCGTCTCGATAACGTCAGTAACGTCGCCGGAGCAGGCATTGGTCTTGCGCTGGTGAATGACATTGCCCGCCTGCACCGCTCAATGCCCCAGCTCGCCCGCAGCGACACGCTGGGTGGGTTACGGGTACAGCTACGATTGTTGCTAACGCTGCCGCCGCAATCATGATAAGTGGCATGATTTTGTAGCATTAAGTAACAACTGCGCAATTTTTTCGCTTTTTTAGTGCCTTGATTCTTCGTGCTCTGGCGGTACAATCCTGCCGTTAACGGGACGTTTACTTTTAAATTTTGCTGGAATTGTCAAAAATGAATAAAAGCGCTTTAGTTGGGCTTGCGGGATTAATGCTGGTTTCTGCATCAGCAAATGCTATCAGCATCAGTGGTCAGGCGGGTAAAGATTACACTAACGTGGGAGTCGGCTTCGGGACTGAAAGCACCGGGCTTGCGTTAACCGGTAACTGGGCTCATAACGATGACGACGGCGACGTCGCAGGTCTCGGCCTCGGTCTGAACGTGCCGCTGGGCCCGTTCCTCGCCACCGTTGGCGGTAAAGGTATCTACACCAACCCGAAATCCGGCAGCGAAGGTTATGCTGCGGCCGTGGGCGGCGGGCTGCAGTGGAAAATTACCGACAGTATTGGTCTGTTTGGTGAGTACTACTACTCTCCGGATTCGCTCTCCAGCGGTATCGACAGCTATCAGGAAGCGAACGCCGGTGCGCGCTGGACCATTATGCGTCCGATTACCATCGAGGCGGGCTACCGCTATCTGAACCTGGCAGGCAAAGACGGCCACCGCGATAACACCATCGCTGATGGTCCATACGTGGGTGCCAGCGTCGGTTTCTAATCCTCGCGGCGCAGCTTTCCGCTGCGCCCGTTCTTCAGTCAGCCGTCTGCGCTATAGTTAATCGTCCTCTTGTTGTGGAGATAATAATGATCAACGTGGAGATGCTGTCCACCGGCGATGAAGTTCTGCACGGGCAAATTGTTGATACCAACGCCGCCTGGCTTGCCGATTTCTTTTTTGAACAAGGATTACCGCTGTCGCGCCGCAATACCGTGGGCGACAATCTTGATGCGCTGGTCGCCATTCTGCGCGAGCGTAGTGAACATACCGATGTGCTTATCGTCAACGGTGGCCTGGGGCCAACCAGCGACGATCTCAGTGCGCTGGCCGCCGCCACCGCCAAAGGAGAAGGGCTGGTGCTGCACGAAGCGTGGCTAGTGCAGATGGAAAAATTCTTTAGCGACCGCGGGCGGATAATGGCGCCGAGCAACCGCAAGCAGGCAGAGATCCCGGCAAGCGCTGAGCTGGTTGATAACCCGGTTGGCACCGCCTGTGGCTTTGCTTTAACACTCAATCGCTGCCTGATGTTCTTTACCCCTGGCGTTCCCTCTGAATTTAAAGTGATGGTAGAGCAGCAAATTCTGCCGCGCATCCGCCAGCGATTCACGCTGCCGGAGCCGCCGCTGTGCCTGCGTTTAACAACCTTTGGCCGCTCCGAAAGCGACCTGGCTCAGGCTCTGGATCCGCTGGTGCTGCCGGAGGGTGTGACGATGGGCTATCGCTCCTCGATGCCGATTATTGAACTCAAGCTGACCGGGCCTGCCAGCGCGCAGGATGCGATGCGGGCGCTGTGGCCGCAGGTGCGGAGTGTCGCCGGTGAGAGCCTGATTTTCGAAGGTACCGAAGGGTTGCCCGCGCAGCTGGTACGCAAGCTCCAGGAGAGGCAGCTTAGCTTAACGCTGAGCGAGCAGTTTACCGGTGGGCTTATCGCGCTACAGCTCTCAAGGGCTGATGCGCCGCTGCTGGCAAGTGAAGTGGTACCGCCTCAGCAGGAAACGCTCGCGCAAACCGCCCACTGGATAGCAGAGCGTCGGGTGAAGCACTTTGCCGGTCTTGCGCTCGCGGTAGGGGGGCTTGAGGAGAGCCATCTCAACGTTGCGCTGGCAACCCCGGATGGCACTCACGCGCTGCGGGTGAAGTTCAGCACCTCTCGCCACGGCCTGCAGACTCGCCAGGAAGTGTGCGCAATGATGGCGCTGAACATGCTGCGTCGCTGGCTGGACGGTAAGGACGTTGCCAGCGAGCACGGTTGGATCCACGTGACCGAGTCGTTATACCTCGCCTAATGCTTTTGCCAGCAACGAAATCGGGTGTTCACAGCGCTTGCTCGTGGACATCTCGATTTGCCATTTGCAGGTTTCGCAGTCGGTGATAACCAGGGAGGCTCCGCTCTCCTCAATCTGGCGGAACAGCGGGGCGCCAATGGCCTGTGAGGTCGGGTAGTTTTCCGATTTAAAGCCGTAGGTACCCGCAATCCCGCAGCACTGCGAATCCAGCACTATTAGCTCCAGTCCCGGGATCATCCGCAGCAGTTCCAGCGTGTACAGCGACCAGCCCATTTTCTCCATATGACACGGCGTGTGATAAACCACTTTCAGCGGCAGTGGCTTCAGCGGCAACGTCTGACCGGCATCGAGCTTGCGCCAGATCCAGCGGGTGGCAAGCTCGATGTGTTCCCGAAGCCCGGTATTGTCTACGTCCAGCACGTGCGGGTACTCATCGCGCAGCGTGAAGGTACAGGTGGAAGAAGTGGCAATCACCGGCAGATGCTTATCGACAATCGCCTCTTTCAGCGAGTTGACGTTGCTGACCGCCTGTTTACGCGCTTTATCGGTAAAGCCGTTGGCAATCAGCGGAACGCCGCAGCACTTCTCTTTACTCAGCAACTGCACCCCGGTGCCCATGGCGTTGAGTACGCGGATCATGTCTTTGCCAAGCTGCGGATGGTTGTAGTTCACGTAGCAGCCGTGGAAAAAGGCCACCTGATCGGCAAAGCGTTTTTGTTCAGCCGCGACGCTGCGATACCAACGGCGGAAGGTGCCGAAGCTGTATTTCGGCAACTGTCGGCGATGATCGATTTTTAAGGCGGTGTCCAGCAGCTGGCGCACCGGTTTCATCCCGGTGGTGGCGTTAATGATCGGGGCAAACGGCGTAGAGAGCGAGCCCATGAGATCGGTATAGCTCAGAATAGCATCGCGCAGTTTGGGCTTTTGCTGGCTGTACTGGGCGCGGGCGCGCTGAATGATGTCGCCAATTTTGACATCCGACGGGCAGGCCACCTCGCAACGTTTACAGTTGATGCAATATTTCAGCGCATCGTCGTACAGCGCGCCGTCTTTCAGGCGTAAACGCTCGCCGTCCGGCCCGGCCTGTTTTGGCCCCGGGTAGCGCGGATTCACCCGGCTAACCGGGCAGGCGGTGGTGCAGACGGTGCATTTAATGCAGCTTTCGAATCCGGTATCGTTCATGACTGGCCTCCTGCCAGAGCAAGGATCTGTCGGGCGACATGCTGGGCGGTGATGGCGCATACGCCACCGCCGCAGCCGAGTTGAATGGCGTCAAAACCACCAATCAGTGAGCCAATAGCGAAGAGATTGTTGAACGGAACCTGCTGGTGCGACGGGCGAAGCTGGTTGTCGGTCACCAGGCCAAAGCGCTGCCAGGGCTGGGAGGCGAAGAAATCCTGCTGATACCAGTCGCGACGGGACGCCAGCTGCGCCACGTCCAGCCCCATAATCGGTTCACGCACGCCGGTGCGCTCGGCGACCAGCCCGTTGCTGAAGAAGCTGCCGCTAGCCAGCACGGCAAAGCGCGGGCGCAGTGGAATATCACCATGATTGCGGGTCCAGATGGCGCTGATATTCCCCTCTTCATGACTGACGCGAACCACCTCATCCCCGGCAAGCCAGGTGCCGCCGCTGCGGATAAACTGACGCTGCATAGCCGCGTGCAGACGCATGCCCGGCACCGATGGTGGCAGGGTTGGCAGCAAACACACCGGGCAGGGGAGCTGCGCGTTCAGCCACTGCCACAAGCCTGCGTTTTGTAAACCGAAGCAGGCGGGCATCAGCAGCAGATCGTGGTTTTCCGCCAGCGGTTGCAGAGCCGCCAGCAGTTTCGGCCACTGGGCTTCGTCGTCCAGCACCCGGGCGATGTTCGCGGCACGGAATTCGGTCGGGTTTTCCCGCAGAACGTCGAGCTCCGGCAGATCGATTTCCAGCGTTTGCGTGTGCATGCCGTGGCGGCTTAGCGAGGCGGCGGCAAGATGCGGCTGGAAGTCGAGAAAACCGCTAATACCAATCACGCCGATACGCTTGCCAGGCAGCGGCATCACCGGCACCTCCGCCGGGCTTAGCCAGGCGCTGCGCGTGGTACCAAGCGGTGTGATACGTTGATGGGCGCGCGTCGCGCTGCCGTGCATCTCGATACCGCATTCGGCGAGAAGCTGTTCAGTAGCATGGGCATACTGCATCACCGCTTCAGCGCCGAGGCGGGTGTAAGGGTGATCCGGCATCTGAATGGCGAGCTCAGCAAGCCCGGCGGCAGTATCGGTGACCGTTTCGCCATCCGGCAATGCGGTCAGTAAATCGAGCGAGCCAGAAGAGAAGTGCAGCGCGCTCTGCCCACGGCTGACGATAGCGGTGCGCAGGCCTTGCTGGTTAAGGGTTAGCCCGCAGAGCAACCCGGCGAGGCCGCCGCCGATAATGACCGTGTCAAATTTCATCCTGATGTTCCTTCTGCAGGCCGCATAAACCGAGATATACCCAGCGAGTAAATTCGCTTTCGCGCAGCGCATCGCCCCAGGCGACCGGCTGCACACCTTTCCAGCGTTCGTTGAGGAATTGCGAAAGCTGCGTCAGCGACTGTGCGGGCGTGGTGACGTTAAAACGCTGAAGCAGCCCCGCCGCACGGCAGGCGCAGAGCTCACCCTGGCAGGTGCCCATCCCCACGCGGGTGCGGCGACGCAGGTCGATAAGGTTATTCACCGCCAGATTTTCCACCGCGTACTGCACTTCACCGGCGGTTACCGCTTCGCACTCGCAGACAACGCTGCGGGTCTGGCGGGTATTCCCCAGCCATGCCGGGGTACGATCGCCATGGCGGTATACCGCCGATCCGCGAAGTGGCGTAGGCAGCGAGATAATTTTCTTCAGCGTGGCTTCCGCCGGCTCCTGGGAGCCGGGCAGCGGACGCTCGGCGGTGGTGCAGGCGGCGGTATTACCCAGCTTGCGGCTGATGGCGTCCGTGGCCCACTCGGCCATCAGACGATAGGTCATCAGTTTGCCGCCGGTGATGGTGATGAAACCCTCCATGCCGTCACGTTTTGCGTGATCGAGCAGGACAATGCCACGGCTGACGTTACGGCCGCTTGGGTCGTCATCGCTTGCCACCAGCGGACGCACGCCGGAATAGGCGCGCAGTACGCGGGTTTGCCCCATCACAGGTGCCAGCTTCTCGCCTTCGCGCAGCAGAATATCAACCTCTTCCGGTGATACCCGGTTATCGTCGATATCTTTGTAATCAATGTGCAGTGAGGTGGTGCCGATGAGCGAGATGGTATCGCCGGGCACCAGAATATCGGCGTCGGCGGGCTTACGGCAGCGGTTGATGACGTGCTGGTTAATACGATGGTCAAGGATCAGCAGCGAGCCTTTCGCCGGGAACATGCGGATGCTGAGGTCGGCATATTCGGCGATGCGCTGTCCCCAGATCCCGGCGGCGTTAACCACCACCGCCGCGCGCAGGGTGAGCTTCTCTCCGGAGTGGTGGTTCCACAGGTGCACGCCGCACACGCGGTCGCCTTCGCGTATCAGACCAGTCACTTCGCAGCCGGTGAGGATGGTGGCGCCGTGCTCGCGGGCATCCAGCATGTTGGCGGCGGTGAGGCGGAAAGGATCGACGGTGCCATCAGGCACTTTCACCGCGCCGATGAGCGCCGGGTTCACCGCCGGTTCAATGCGGCGGGCTTCGGCCGGAGACAGCGCCTGGGCATCGATCCCGGCTTCCCGGCAGGCGTTGATGAAGGTGCTTTGAAAGGCGAGGTCATCTTCCGGCAGGGTGATAAACAGACCGTTGGTCGGCTCAACGCAGTGGCGGGCGATGCGTTTGAGGATCTGGTTTTCGGCAATACATTCGCGGGCAGATTCGTTATCGGTCACCGCGTAACGGGCACCGCTGTGCAGCAGGCCGTGGTTACGTCCGGTCGCCCCCGTGGCGATATCGAAACGCTCTACCAGCACGGCACGTAAGCCGCGCAGCGCGCAGTCGCGAGCAATCCCCGCCCCGGTGGCTCCCCCGCCAATAATAATGACATCGTTTTCACACGTCATGGGCATCATCATCGTCCTTCACCATTTTCGTTTTAGCCATTTAGCCACATAAAAAATATGGATTGTTTGATTTCGAGCATATTCGAGCAAAAAACGAAAACGGAACGTGATTTCATGCGCATTTAGGAACTTATTGTCATAATTCTGTAACAATATGTGCGATGTTTCACAGTAACGACATCGTATTTCTCATACCATCGCCGCCACAAAATAAGCCCTCTTAAATTTCCTTTTCTATTAGAGGGTTATCACGTCAGACAAAGTATGGCCACGGAGGCTAGTATGTTGAGCATTTTTAAACCCGCACCGCATAAAGCGCGAGTACCGGATGCACAGGTCGACCCGCTTTATCGCCGCATGCGTTGGCAAATTTTCCTGGGAATATTTTTTGGTTATGCCGCGTACTATCTGGTGCGCAAGAATTTTGCCCTTGCTATGCCGTACCTGGTCGAGCAAGGCTTTTCTCGTGGCGATCTCGGTTTTGCACTCTCCGGTATCTCCATTGCTTACGGATTTTCGAAATTCATCATGGGGTCGGTCTCTGACCGCTCGAATCCGCGCATTTTCCTGCCAGCGGGTCTGATTCTGGCCGCGCTGGTGATGCTGGTGATGGGCTTTGTGCCCTGGGCAACTTCCAGCATCATGATTATGTTTGCTTTACTGTTCCTCTGTGGTTGGTTCCAGGGAATGGGGTGGCCGCCGTGCGGACGTACCATGGTTCACTGGTGGTCGCAGAAGGAGCGTGGTGGGATTGTTTCGGTCTGGAACTGCGCGCACAACGTCGGTGGTGGTATTCCGCCGCTGCTGTTCCTGCTCGGTATGGCGTGGTTTAACGACTGGAAAGCGGCGCTGTACATGCCGGCCTTCGGTGCCATTCTGGTGGCGATTATTGCCTTTGCGCTGATGCGTGATACCCCGCAGTCCTGCGGTCTGCCGCCAATCGAAGAGTACAAAAACGACTACCCGGATGACTACAGCGACAAAAATGAAGAAGAACTGACCGCAAAACAGATCTTCATGCAGTACATCCTGCCGAACAAACTGCTGTGGTACATCGCGGTGGCGAACGTGTTCGTTTATCTGCTGCGTTACGGCATCCTCGACTGGTCACCGACCTACCTGAAAGAAGTGAAGCACTTCGCGCTGGATAAATCCTCCTGGGCCTATTTCCTGTATGAATATGCCGGGATCCCGGGGACGCTGCTCTGCGGCTGGATGTCGGACAAAGTGTTTAAAGGTAACCGTGGTGCCACCGGTGTGTTCTTCATGACCCTGGTGACGATTGCTACCGTGGTGTACTGGCTGAACCCGCCGGGTAATCCGAACGTCGACATGATTTGTATGATTGTGATTGGCTTCCTGATTTATGGCCCTGTCATGCTTATCGGTCTGCATGCGCTTGAACTGGCACCGAAGAAAGCGGCGGGGACAGCGGCGGGCTTTACCGGTCTGTTTGGTTATCTCGGTGGCTCGGTCGCGGCCAGCGCCATCGTGGGTTACACCGTTGACTTCTTCGGCTGGGACGGCGGTTTCATGGTGATGATTGGTGGTAGCGTACTGGCTGTTCTGCTGCTGATTGTGGTCATGCTGGGTGAAAAACGTCATCACGCTGAAATGCAGGCTAAACGCGCATAACAAGGAAAATAAATGAAAACAACGATTAGCGTATTAACCGCCAGCCTGTTGCTGGCGGGGGCTGCCGCGAGTTTCAACGCGGTAGCCGCGGAAAAAATTGTCATTGCCCACCGTGGCGCCAGCGGCTACCTGCCGGAGCATACGCTCCCGGCGAAAGCGATGGCCTACGCGCAGGGTGCTGACTACCTTGAGCAGGATCTGGTCATGACCAAGGATGACCATCTGGTGGTGCTGCATGATCACTACCTGGATCGCGTGACCGATGTTGCTGAACGTTTTCCGAATCGCGCCCGTAAGGACGGGCGTTACTACGCTATCGACTTCACGCTTGCGGAAATCAAATCGCTGAAGTTCACCGAAGGTTTCGATATCGTTGACGGTAAAAAAGTGCAGACCTATCCGGGACGTTTCCCGATGGGGAAATCTGACTTCCGCGTGCACACCTTCGAAGAAGAGATCGAATTTGTGCAGGGGCTGAACCACTCTACCGGCAAAAATATTGGTATCTACCCGGAAATTAAAGCGCCGTGGTTCCACCACCAGGAAGGCAAAGACATCGCTGCTAAAACCCTGGAAGTGCTGAAGAAATACGGTTACACCAGCAAGCAGGATAAAGTATATCTGCAGTGTTTTGATGCCGACGAACTCAAACGCATCAAGAACGAGCTGGAGCCGAAGATGGGCATGAACCTGAACCTGGTTCAGCTGATTGCCTATACCGACTGGAAAGAGACGCAGCAAAAACAGCCGGACGGTAAGTGGGTGAACTACGATTACGACTGGATGTTCAAGCCTGGCGCGATGCAGAAAATTGCGGCTTACGCTGACGGGATTGGTCCTGACTACCACATGCTGGTGGCAGAAGGTTCTAAAACCGGGAACATCAAGCTGACCGCGATGGTGAAGGACGCACACGCCAGCCACATGCAGGTGCATCCATATACCGTACGTGCAGACCAGTTGCCGGAGTACGCCACCAACGTTAACCAGCTGTACGACATTCTGTACAACAAGGCGGGCGTTGACGGGCTGTTCACCGACTTCCCGGACAAAGCCGTACAGTTTTTAAGTAAAGAACCGAAGTAAAACAAAAGGGCCGTAAGGCCCTTTTTTGTTACATCTCTATCTCGATATCTCCCTGCGCTTTACAGCAACAGGGTAGGATCTCACCGTCCTGAATAAACGCCAGCGGCTGTGTAACCCAGGTGACATCACCGGATAGCAAACGGCAGCGGCAGGAGCCGCAGTAACCTTCACGACACTGATACTCGACTTCCACCCGATGCGACTCGAGGGTAACCAGCAGAGTAGGGTGTTCTTCCTGACACACCAGCTGCGTGCCAGAACGGCTCAGGGTAATACGGCTCATCAGAGCTGGAAGCTGCTCAGATCGTCAGTGTCCACTTCAGAGTCAATCTGACCCACCAGATACGAACTCACTTCCACTTCCTGCGGTGCCACCTGAACGTTGTCGGAAACCAGCCAGGTATTGATCCACGGGATCGGGTTGGAGCGGGTCTGGAACGGCAGAGAGAGACCGACCGCCTGCATACGGATGTTGGTAATGTACTCAACATACTGGCAGAGGATATCTTTGTTGAGGCCAATCATCGAGCCGTCGCGGAACAGGTAGTCTGCCCACTCTTTCTCCTGCTGGGCCGCTTCAACAAACAGATCGTAGCACTGCTGTTTGCACTCTTCGGCAATTTCGGCCATCTCCGGATCGTCAACGCCTGAACGCAGCAGGTTCAGCATGTGCTGGGTGCCGGTCAGGTGCAGCGCTTCGTCACGGGCGATAAGGCGGATAATTTTGGCATTACCTTCCATCAGCTCGCGCTCAGCAAAGGCGAACGAGCAGGCGAAGCTAACGTAGAAACGGATGGCTTCCAGCGCGTTAACGCTCATCAGGCACAGGTACAGCTGCTTTTTCAGCGCGCGCAGGCTAACGGTCACGGTTTTACCGTTGATGGTATGCGTGCCTTCACCCAGCAGATGCCAGTAGTTGGTCATCTCGATCAGATCGTCGTAGTAGCAGGAGATGCCCTCGGCGCGCTTTTTGATCTGCTCGTTAGTCACGATATCGTCAAACACAATCGCCGGATCGTTGACGATGTTGCGGATGATATGGGTGTAGGAGCGCGAGTGAATGGTTTCGGAAAACGCCCAGGTTTCGACCCAGGTTTCCAGCTCAGGAATCGAGATGAGCGGCAGCAGCGCCACGTTCGGGCTACGGCCCTGAATGGAGTCCAGCAGCGTCTGATACTTCAGGTTGCTGATGAAGATATGTTTTTCGTGCTCCGGCAGCGCCTGGTAATCGATGCGATCGCGGGAAACGTCAACCTCTTCCGGGCGCCAGAAGAAGGACAGCTGCTTTTCGATGAGCTTTTCGAAAATGTCGTATTTTTGCTGATCGTAGCGGGCCACGTTAACCGGCTGACCAAAGAACATCGGTTCCAGAAGCTGGTCATTTTTCGTCTGTGAAAAAGTGGTGTATGCCATGAATATCTATCCTGTCAGGGGTGTAATGCCGGATGCGCTTCGCTTATCCAGCCTACAATATCGTCTCGAATGGAGCCGTAGGCCGGATAAGGCGTTTTACGCCGCATCCGGCATCATTCATCAAATCTTACATGCGCCGCTTTCGCAGCCATCATCCTGAATAGATGGCGCCAGATCGTCCTGCGCATCTTCCGCACCGTCGCGAGTGTTCTGATAGTACAGCGTTTTCACGCCAAATTTATAGGCGGTGAGCAGGTCTTTCAGCAACTGCTGCATCGGCACTTTACCTGACGGGAAGCGCGTCGGGTCGTAGTTGGTGTTGGCAGAAATAGACTGATCGATGAACTTCTGCATGATACCGACGAGCTGCAGATAGCCATCGTTGTTCGGCATTTCCCACAGTAGTTCGTAGTTGTTTTTCAGATGCTCATAGTCCGGCACGACCTGACGCAGAATACCGTCTTTAGACGCTTTGATGCTGACGTGACCGCGCGGTGGCTCGATACCGTTGGTGGCGTTCGAGATCTGCGAAGAGGTCTCAGACGGCATCAGGGCAGAGAGCGTGGAGTTACGCAGACCGTGAGTCTTAATAGACTCGCGAAGCGCTTCCCAGTCAAAGTGCAGCGGCTCGCTGGTGATAGCATCCAGGTCTTTCTTATAAGTGTCGATCGGCAGAATGCCCTGCGAATAGGTGGTTTCGTTGAACCACGGGCAGGCGCCTTGCTCAATCGCCAGCTCGTTAGACGCCTTCAGCAGGTAGTACTGAATCGCTTCGAAAGTTTTGTGCGTCAGGTTGTTGGCGCTGCCGTCGGAGTAGCGCTTACCGTTTTTCGCGAGCCAGTAGGCGAAGTTAATCACGCCGATGCCGAGGGTACGACGACCCATTGCGCCACGATGCGCGGCCTTAATCGGGTAATCCTGGTAGTCGAGCAGGGCGTCGAGTGCACGCACCGCCAGTACGGCCAGCTCTTCCAGTTCGCTCAGGTTCTCGATCGCACCGAGGTTGAACGCCGACAGCGTACACAGAGCGATTTCACCGTTTTCATCGTTAACGTCGTCCAGCGGTTTGGTCGGCAGGGCGATTTCCAGGCACAGGTTAGACTGGCGCACCGGAGCAACCACCGGGTCAAACGGGCTGTGGGTGTTGCAGTGGTCAACGTTCTGGATGTAAATACGGCCGGTAGAGGCACGTTCCTGCATCATCAGCGAGAACAGTTCAACCGCTTTCACGCGCTGTTTGCGGATGCTGTCGTCTTTCTCGTATTTGGTGTACAGACGCTCAAACTCGTCCTGATCGGCGAAGAAGGCGTCGTACAGGCCCGGGACGTCGGACGGGCTGAACAGGGTGATGTCTTCACCTTTCAGCAGACGGGTGTACATCAGTTTGTTGATCTGTACGCCGTAGTCCATGTGACGTACGCGGTTGCCTTCCACGCCACGGTTGTTTTTCAGCACCAGCAGGCTTTCAACTTCCAGATGCCACATCGGGTAGAACAGCGTCGCTGCACCACCGCGAACGCCGCCCTGGGAGCAGGATTTTACCGCAGTCTGGAAGTGCTTATAGAACGGGATACAGCCGGTGTGGAACGCTTCGCCACCACGGATCGGGCTACCCAGCGCGCGGATGCGACCGGCGTTAATACCGATACCGGCGCGCTGGGAAACGTATTTCACAATTGCGCTGGAGGTGGCGTTGATGGAGTCCAGGCTATCGCCACACTCAATCAGTACGCAGGAGCTGAACTGACGGGTAGGGGTGCGCACGCCGGACATAATCGGTGTTGGCAGAGAAATTTTAAAGGTAGAGACCGCGTCGTAGAAGCGCTTCACGTAGCTGAGACGCGTGTCACGCGGGTAGTTTGAGAACAGGCACGCCGCGACCAGAATGTACAGGAACTGGGCGCTCTCGTAGATTTCACCGGTAACGCGGTTCTGCACCAGGTATTTACCTTCCAGCTGCTTCACGGCAGCGTAGGAGAAATTCATGTCACGCCAGTGGTCGATAAAACCGTCCATCTGCTTGAACTCTTCTTCCGTGTAGTCTTCCAGCAGATGAGTGTCGTATTTGCCAAGCTCAACCATCTTCACCACGTGGTCGTACAGCGCCGGCGGCTCAAACTGACCGTAGGCTTTCTTACGCAGATGGAAAATGGCCAGGCGTGCGGCCAGGTACTGGTAATCCGGTGCTTCGCGGGAGATCAGGTCCGCTGCCGCTTTGATGATGGTCTCATGGATGTCGGCGGTTTTGATCCCGTCGTAAAACTGGATATGAGAGCGCAGTTCCACCTGAGAAATAGAGACGTTATTCAGCCCTTCTGCCGCCCAATCCAGCACTCGATGCAGTTTGTCGAGGTCGATGCGCTCAGTACGGCCATCACGCTTTGTCACCAGCAGACTCTGATTCATGTGGTTTTTACCTGTCCGTGAAATGAAAAATATCCCCCGTTTATCCACAGAGCTCCGTTGTGACTAACTCTGTGGATAAATACAAGATATAGGGGTTGTTCGATAAGATTAACGCTATATGGTGAGTATTCTAGTAAGGATTCTTTTGAGTACAAGGGTTGATTTTGACGTTAAATTGAGGTTGCGAAAGGGTAATAAACGCTAAGTCCTCGTACTGTAAGGCCTGGCGGTCATGTCAATATTTCGCAAAAAAAAATGAAAATTTGATCGAGTGCTGATTTCTTCAACGAGAAGGAAAAATTGCGCAAACCAGGCTTGCGCAATTTTAAGAAGATTATCTTATGACGTTAGTCATTTTTGGCCGTTGTGTGCAACATATAGTTAACATCTACGCCGGGGGCCAGCTTAAAGGAGTTCAGCAGCGGGTTGTAGTGCAGACCGGTCATGTGCTTCTCCTGCAGGCAGGTGTTATCCACCCAGCTTAACAGCTCCGCAGGCTTAATGAATTTTTTCACGTCGTGCGTCCCCTTCGGTACCATGCGCATCACGTATTCCGCGCCGACCACCGCCATCAGCCAGGCTTTACCGTTACGGTTGATGGTTGAGAAGAAAACGTGCCCGCCCGGTTTCACCAGCTGTGCACAAGCACGAACCACCGACTGCGGGTCCGGAACATGCTCGAGCATTTCCATGCAGGTCACCACGTCGTACTGCTGCGGGTTCTGTGCCGCGTGCTCTTCGACGGTTTTCTGGATGTACTCGACTTCAATACCGCTTTCCAGGGCATGCAGACGTGCCACCTGCAGCGGCTCAAATCCCATATCCAGCCCGGTTACCGTTGCGCCTTCCCGCGCCATGCTTTCCGCCAGAATGCCACCGCCGCAGCCGACGTCGAGCACCTTCTTGCCGAACAGACCACCGGCACGCTCGGCGATATAGCCCAGACGCAGCGGATTGATGCGGTGCAGGGGTTTAAACTCACCCTCAAGATCCCACCAGCGGGATGCCACGGCTTCAAACTTGGCGATCTCTTCATGGTCAACGTTGTGTATCACCGACGATTTTTCGGCATTCATGGGTGCATTTACTCCTTTTTTATCCATGCCCGCGAGTATATCAGGTGGTGAGCGTGAATAAAGCGTATAGGTTTACCTGTCTTTACGTGGTTGTGTTATAATTTGCGACCTTTGAACCCGGGACACAAGTAGAGGGAAAGCGGTTAGATGAGCGACCTTGCGAGAGAAATTACACCGGTTAACATCGAGGAAGAGTTAAAGAACTCTTATCTGGATTATGCGATGTCGGTGATTGTTGGCCGTGCGCTGCCGGATGTCCGCGATGGCCTTAAGCCGGTACACCGTCGCGTGCTTTACGCCATGAACGTATTGGGCAATGACTGGAACAAAGCCTATAAAAAATCTGCCCGTGTCGTTGGGGACGTTATCGGTAAATACCACCCCCACGGCGACTCTGCGGTATACGACACCATCGTGCGTATGGCCCAGCCGTTCTCACTACGCTACATGTTGGTAGATGGCCAGGGTAACTTCGGTTCTGTTGATGGCGACTCCGCGGCGGCGATGCGTTATACGGAAATCCGTATGTCGAAAATCGCGCATGAGCTGATGGCCGACCTTGAAAAAGAGACGGTAGATTTCGTAGACAACTATGACGGGACGGAAAAAATTCCGGACGTCATGCCAACCAAAATTCCTAACCTGCTGGTGAACGGTTCATCCGGTATCGCCGTAGGTATGGCGACCAACATTCCGCCGCATAACCTGACGGAAGTGATCAACGGCTGCCTGGCGTACATTGACGATGAAAACATCACCGTCGAAGGGCTGATGGAACACATCCCGGGGCCGGACTTCCCGACTGCGGCGATCATCAACGGTCGTCGTGGCATTGAAGAGGCCTATCGCACCGGTCGCGGTAAAATCTACATCCGCGCCCGCGCTGAAGTAGAAGCCGATGCGAAAACCGGTCGCGAAACCATCATCGTGCATGAAATTCCGTATCAGGTGAACAAAGCTCGCCTGATCGAGAAAATCGCCGAGCTGGTAAAAGACAAACGCGTGGAAGGTATCAGCGCGCTGCGTGATGAATCCGATAAAGACGGTATGCGTATCGTCATCGAGATCAAACGTGACGCGGTGGGCGAGGTTGTACTGAACAATCTGTACTCCCAGACCCAGCTGCAGGTCTCCTTCGGTATCAACATGGTGGCACTGCATCACGGCCAGCCGAAGATCCTGAACCTGAAAGAGATCCTGGAAGCCTTCGTTCGCCATCGCCGTGAAGTGGTGACTCGTCGTACCATCTTCGAACTGCGTAAAGCGCGCGATCGTGCCCATATCCTCGAAGCGCTGGCGGTTGCGCTGGCTAACATCGACCCGATCATCGAGCTTATTCGCCGTGCGCCGACGCCGGCTGAAGCGAAAGCAGGCCTGATTGCCCGCTCATGGGAGCTCGGTAACGTCGCTGCCATGCTGGAGCGTGCCGGTGATGATGCCGCGCGTCCGGAGTGGCTGGAGCCAGAGTTTGGCGTGCGCGATGGTCAGTACTACCTGACCGAGCAGCAGGCCCAGGCGATTCTGGATCTGCGTCTGCAGAAACTGACCGGCCTTGAGCACGAAAAACTGCTCGACGAGTACAAAGAGCTGCTGGAGCAGATTGCTGAGCTGCTGCACATCCTCGGCAGCGCCGAGCGTCTGATGGAAGTGATCCGTGAAGAGCTGGAGCTGGTCCGCGATCAGTTTGGCGATGAGCGTCGCACTGAAATCACCGCTAACAGCTCTGATATCAACATTGAAGATCTGATCAACCGCGAAGATGTGGTGGTTACCCTGTCTCACCAGGGCTATGTGAAGTATCAGCCGCTGACCGACTACGAAGCACAACGTCGTGGTGGTAAAGGCAAATCTGCAGCACGTATTAAAGAAGAAGACTTTATTGACCGCCTGCTGGTGGCCAACACCCACGATACGATCCTCTGCTTCTCCAGCCGTGGTCGTCTGTACTGGATGAAGGTTTATCAGCTGCCGGAAGCGAGCCGTGGCGCACGTGGACGTCCAATCGTCAACCTGCTGCCGCTGGAAGCGAACGAACGTATTACCGCGATCCTGCCGGTTCGTGAGTACGAAGAGGGCGTAAACGTCTTCATGGCGACCGCCAGCGGTACCGTGAAGAAAACCGCGCTGACCGAGTTCAGCCGTCCGCGTTCTGCGGGCATCATCGCCGTTAACCTCAACGAGGGTGACGAGCTGATTGGTGTGGATCTGACCTCTGGTAACGACGAAGTCATGCTGTTCTCTGCGGCCGGTAAAGTGGTGCGCTTTAAAGAGAACGCCGTCCGTGCGATGGGCCGTACCGCCACTGGCGTGCGCGGTATCAAGCTTGCGGGCGAAGACAGCGTGGTGTCGCTTATCGTTCCACGCGGTGAAGGGGCAATCCTGACCGTGACCCAGAACGGCTACGGCAAACGTACCGCCGAAACTGAGTACCCGACCAAATCTCGTGGTACCCAGGGCGTTATCTCCATCAAGGTGACCGAGCGTAACGGTTCCGTGGTGGGCGCGGTGCAGGTAGACGACTGCGATCAGATTATGATGATCACCGATGCCGGTACGCTGGTGCGTACTCGCGTGTCTGAGATTAGCGTTGTCGGTCGTAATACCCAGGGCGTGATCCTCATTCGTACCGCGGAAGATGAGAACGTAGTGGGCCTGCAGCGTGTGGCTGAGCCGGTAGACGACGAAGAGCTCGACTCTATCGACGGCAGCGCCGCAGAAGGCGACGACGACATCGCGCCGGAAACGGAAGCCGATGACGACGCTTCTGAAGACGAAGCCGACGAATAATTAACGCGATACGTTAGTAAAAAGGGGATACCGCAAGGTGTCCCCTTTTTTATTTGTTTTGTGAATCTAAATTTATTCTGAAATATGAGCAAGCTTATTGGCAGGCCTGGTTGTTATCGCTAACCTCACGCAAAATAAGAAAAGTCATTGAGATTTATTATGCTGAGACAAACTTAATTCTTGTTTTAGATAATCTAATTTTATCCCACTCCTCGCTGTATGTATTATTTGCTACATAAACATTACATTGAATAACATTATTATGAAAACACTTATTAAGAAGGTACTGCCGGTAAGCCTGGCATGTTTCTTTATCCCGGCTGCATTTGCCAATATGACCGTCTATCCGATGGCAGTCAGTATGGGCGCCAACGGTGAAGGGAGTGTCCGTGTTATTTCAAAAAGTAATGACGTGCAGTACGTCAGAACGAAAGTATTTAAAATCACGAACCCGGCAACGCCTGAAGAAAAAGAGGTCGAGGTTAGCGGGAACGATGGTACCGGCCTGGTCGTGATGCCGCCATTGTTTGCCCTTCCGGGTGGCGCCAGTAAATTAGTGCGTATGGAAGCGATGGACCCGGATCAGAAAGAGGCTATCTATCGGGTGATGTTCCAGAGCGTGCCGTCTCTTGATGACGCCAGCACGGCGAACACCAGCGCGATTTCATCAAAGCTCTCGGTTAACCTGGTCTGGGGGGTTCTGGTTTCCGTCCCACCGCAGCAGCCGGTGATTAAACTGACGCTGTCCGGCGATAAGCACCAGCTGCTTAATCAGGGAACCCAGCGCGTCAAAATTACGGATATCGCACTTTGTCGTGCGGGTCAGTCGGGGAAAAACTGTCAGCATAAAACGGATAACCGGAATATTTTCCCCGATGGTCAGTATCAGCTGCCTTCGCTTTCCGGTATTCAGCATATTGAAATTACTTACAAGGACTGGATTGCTAAAAAAAATGGAAGCCAGTCGTTTGTCGTCAATTAATCAACATGATTCTGTTTTTAGTTTTCTGCCTATAAGAATTTTACTTCCGTAATGGAAACCTCACTCATGCTCTCATAGTGAAAGCTGAGCATGCTATTAAATTAAGGAAAGACGTATGAAATTCATTATTAAACCCCTCGTGGCATTATGTTTAGTGGCCGCTGCCGGTACCTCTTTTGCTGTACAGAAAGATATTACGGTAACCGCCAACGTCGATGCTTCCCTCGACATGACCCAGGCTGACGGTAGCGCCTTACCGAAAGCGGTTGAAATGCAGTATATCCCGGGAAGCGGCCTCAGCCCGTACAGCGTCCAGAGTAAAATCTGGTCTAACGATGTGTCCTCAACCTCCGGCGACATCCACATGAAGCTGGTCTCAACGGCGCAGCTGGTCAACACCACCGGCGCCGAGGGTACCGCCGTTCCGCTGACGGTTTCCTGGGGTGATGATGCGCTGGCGACAGATAAGGATGTGGATCTCGCCGTGTCTGACATTTTCCCCGGCGGTGACAGCACTACCGGCTCCGTGGCGCGCGCGCTGACTATCGCTCAGACCACCAAGGGTGCGCTGGACAGCGGTAACTACCAGGGGGTGGTGAGCATCTATCTGTATCAGGACGCGGCTACCCAGTAAGTCATTTCCTCCCTTGTATTCACCCGCATCGTCTGATGCGGGTTTCTATCCGCCTGCAGCGATAAATAATCATGAAAAAAAGTCTGCTTTGTTTATTGATCCTGACGTCTTTTGCGTCGTATTGCGCGCCGACGGTGCCCAAAGGTTTTGAGATCCTTGCGGAAGGCGTTGAAGAGCGGGTGGACGTGGTGCTTGCCGGAAAACATGTGGGTCTGTTCGATGCGACCGTCAGCCTGGAAAGCGTCCGGTTTGATAATCCTGAAAACGTGCTGGCGGCGCTGGAGCTTCCGGTGAAGCCAGACAGCGCAGATTATCAGTCCATTCTCCAGGCGCTTTCCAAACCGCTGGCGCGCAACGGCGCGCTGGCCTGTGGTTCGAATGGCGCTCAGTCCGGATGCGGATACCTGAAAACGGACGGCGTGGCAGGGATTTATGACGACAGCGACTCGAGCATGACGCTTTTTTTCCGCGACGGCTGGATGCCGGTAGATAACCAGCAATCGATGTACCGGGCGGCGGATACCAACAGCGTTGAAAATGCGCTGGTTCATCAGCAGGATCTCAACGTTCTGAAACAGGATGATTACAGCAGCCTGTTTTTGCAGGGAGCGGACGCGCTGGGCATCAGCGATAACAGCTACATTGGCAGCAACTGGTCGCTCACCGCCTCGAAAAACGACGATGACAGCGATAACAACGTTGACGTCAGTAACCTGTATTACCGTTACGACATCGCCCGTCGCTACTATTTTCAGGCCGGAAGGATGGATAACCGCACCCTGTTCAATACGCAGGGCGGTAACTTCAGCTTTAGCTTCCTGCCGCTGGGTGCCATTGATGGCGCGCGTATGGGGAGCACCATGAGCTACCTCAACCCCGAACGTGCAGGCCAGGGTACCCCGGTGATGGTGCTGCTGACCCGCAGCTCGCGTATTGACGCCTACCGGGGCAACCAGCTCCTCGGCTCTTTCTATCTGCCTGCGGGCAACCAGTCTCTTGATACCTCTCAGTTTCCCGACGGCAGCTATACCGTGACCCTGCGTGTCTATGAAAGCAATCAGCTGGCGCGCACCGAAAGCACCTCATTTACCAAAAACGGTGGCATGAGCGATGGGCGTATTCACTGGTTTGTGCAGGGCGGGCAGATAAGCGGTGAGGATAGCGAGGCCTATCAGGCCGGTATTCGGCTTCCGCTGTTGACTATGCTTTCGCTCACCGGCGGGGCCGCCGTAGCCGACGGCATTCGCTCAGTGGAAGGCGGCATCGATTTCTCGCCGGATTTTGGCGCCGCCGGGCGACCGACCCTTTCCGCTAACCTTTACCACGATGATGCCGGCGGCCGGGGTGACAGCGAACAGCTGAGCTGGTCAGTACCCGATTTGCCGTCATTGAGCCTCTACCGCTCTTCTTCGCGCGGGCAGGAGTGTAATGACGACGCCGATGACGACCTCAGCTACAACCAGATTGGCTGTTATGAAAATATGAACGCCTCGCTGACCGCCAGCTTCTGGGGCTGGAACAACGTGCTGAGCTTCATTCGTACTGAGAATCATGATGACCACAGCACCTGGGACGATGAGCGATCGTTCAGCGATAACCTTGGTAGCCAGACCACCGCCAACGCGGTTTCCCGCACGCTGCAGCTCAGCAGCTCACGCTCCTGGAGCATCGGCAACTGGATGCTCAGCAGCACCCTGGGGGCGTTTACCCGCAACGACCAGGGCTATGACGACCGCGACAACGGTATCTATCTCTCGCTCTCGCTGTATGAAACGCCGAAGCCGGATGAGCATTTCCGCAGTCAGTCCACACGGCTTAGTGCCGATTACCGCGACAGCAAGCATGGCAATTCACAAACTTCCTACCAGGTAGAGCACGACTGGTACTGGGACGACAGCGCCCATAAAGAGCTGACGGTGCAGGCGGGCGGGATCAATACCGACACGCTGGATACCTCAGTGACCGGGCGCTACGACGGCCGCTACGGGGACATGAGTGCAACGCTCTCCGACAGCTACGACAACCAGAGTAATGAGCACACCACCGCGGCGACCGGCTCGTGGAGCACCTCGTTTGCGCTTTCCCGCCAGGGGCTGGACTGGGGCGGAGCAGGGACCAGCGATCCGGCTGCGGCGTTGCTGGTGAAGGTTGACGACGTTGACGGTTTTGAGGGCGACAGCGCGGCGCTGGTGGATGCCAGGGTCAGCGGCAACCGCCCGGTGGCGTTAAAAACCGGCAGCAAAGCGCTGTTCCCGCTGTCACCGTATGCATCTTCGCATGTTGAAATCGCCGATAGCCGGATGGCGAGTGAAGGCGCGACCACGGCGATAGTCAACGGTGCGGGCAGCAGCGACGTGATGCTGCTGCCGGGTAAAGTGCGGATGAAAACCATCACCGCCGAGCAGCGTTTTGGCTACGTCGGTACCCTCGAACTGCCCGCCGGAGCGCGCAGCAACCCGGTTATTGGCCTCAATACTCGTATGCTGCTGCTGGCGGAAGACGGCGGTTTTACCGCCCAGCTGCCGGGCAAAGCGAAGATGCTCTACCTGACCTCGGGCACGCACTACTACCAGTGTCCATTGACTGTGCAAAAACAGCGTGGCGTGGTGCGTTACGTAGGCAAGACGCTGTGCCAGAGCATTACCCCGGAGGCGCTGCCGGACAGCGTCAATAAAGATCTGCTGGCAAAACGCCGCCGCGAGCAGCAGAACCTGCAAACCTCCCAGAACCGGAACGATGAATAATGAAAATGCTATCTGCACTGTTACTCCTGCTGGCGACCGGCAGCGCCCTGGCGGGGGATGACCTGACGTTAACCCGCACCTTCGATCGTATGTCGCCGCCCGGGGCGGATATCTGGCTGTGGAATGGCGTTAACCAGGGGGTTGATAGTGATGGACACAATGCCTACGGAAATAACACCGTTGCGTGTAAAAGCTCCTCCGACTCTGTGACCGGGGCCTGCCCGACGGGCAGAAACACCTCAACGGGTTCGACGCCGACACCCATAAAACTGAGATTCACAGAAAAACGCTCTGCATTGACGGTGGATTTAACGCTACAGGGGTACAGAGTTGCATATATAAAGAATGACAGTCATTGCGCTAATCATATGACGGCACAATTCACGTTAAGCAATTTTGCTAACGTAACCTGTGCGGGGGTATATCGTGATACCTCCGATCTGTACGTCTATGTTCCGGCGGCAGAGCTGGCGAAACTCCCCGTCGGTGGTCTCTGGACTGCCCACCTTAAGTTGGTGTCTTATTGGGGGGGAGGCCCCAATAGTTCTACCGCCTGGAACGCCGACATCACTCTCAAGGTGACCGACCCGTCGCACGTTGATATCTACTTCCCGGAGTTCGGTACCGCCAGCCCGCGCGTCGATCTTGACCTGCATCCGCACGGTTCGCCGAATGAGAACCCGTGGGCGGCAGATACGGTTTCGCTCGACATGTGTCTGTACGACGGCTACAACGCCAACAGCACTCAGTACGACGTCCTGCTACATGATGAGCAAAAAGCGCACGACGGCAGAAGCGACGGCGATTTCTCCATCTACCGGGTCGGCGGCGACGCCAGCGAGACTCGCGATCGGGTGGATTATCACGTTCGTATGTATAACCCGGAAAACGACAGCATGCTGGACGTGGTCAACAATCAACAGCTCACCTGGACCCAGATAAACCAGGGGAGAGTCCGCCCGGTCAGATTACCGGCTATCCCTACGCCGGTGCTGTGTTCGCCCACGCCGTTAAAGCTTAGTGTGGCAAAATTCAGCATTGCCGATAAAAACGCGGGTTACTACCAGGGGACGCTCACCGTCGTCTTTACCCCAACTACGCCGACCGTCGATTAGCGCGGGTGCTTTTCAGCCTTGTGTACATTGCGGCAAACGTCGTTTGCCGCTACCTTAAGCACATCTTTCTGTACGCACACGGCCAAACGTTGAAATACCTTGTCTCTTTCCGCACCACTCTGAAAGTCTCCCGTTACCTGTTTCGGGCGCTGGCGCTGTTAATCTGGCTGCTGATTGCCTTCTCGTCGGTGTTCTACATCGTGAACGCCCTGCACACGAAAGAGTCAGAGATCCGCCAGGAATTTAACCTGAGCTCCGATCAGGCGCAGCGCTATATTCAGCGCACATCAGACGTGATGAAAGAGCTGAAGTACATTGCGGAAAACCGACTCACCGCCACTAACGGCGTGCTCGCATCGCGGGGAAGCAGCCAGGACACCGACGTACCGGAGTTTGTCCCGCTGTTTGACGACTCAGACTGCACCGCAACCGGCAGCAGCTGGCGCGGTTCGCTCGAGTCACTGGCGTGGTTTCTGCGCTACTGGCGCGATAATTTCTCCGCTGCCTACGATCTCAACCGTATCTTCCTGATCAGCAGCGATAATCTGTGCATGGCTAATTTCGGCCTGCGGGATATTCCCGTCGAGCGCGATCAGGCCCTGAAACTGCTGCACGAACGCATTATGAAATACCGCGATGCTCCGCAGGATGAGCGCGGTAACAACCTGTACTGGATTAGCCAGGGGCCACGCCCGGGCGTAGGGAATTTCTATGCTTTAACCCCGGTATATCTGGCTAATCGTCTGCAGGGACTGCTTGGCGTCGAGCAGACGGTACGGATGGAAAACTTTTTCACCCCGGGTAATTTACCGATGGGGGTGACGATTCTCGACGAAAACGGCCAGTCGCTGATTTCGCTCGCCGGGCCGGAGAGCAAAATTAAGGTTGAGCCACACTGGATGCAGGAACGCTCGTGGTTTGGTTACACCTCAGGCTTCCGCGAGCTGGTGCTGAAAAAAAACCTGCCGCCGTCGTCGCTCAGCGTGGTCTATTCCGTACCGGTCGATCTGGTGCTGGAACGTATTCGCATGCTGATCCTCAATGCCATTCTGCTGAACGTGCTGGTGGGCGCGGCGCTGTTTATGCTCGCGCGGATGTACGAGCGGCGGATCTTTATTCCGGCGGAAAGCGATGCCCAGCGGCTGGAGGAGCATGAGCAGTTCAACCGCAAAATTGTTGCCTCGGCGCCGGTTGGGATCTGTATTTTGCGTACTCAGGATGGCACTAACATTCTGAGCAACGAGCTCGCACACAACTACCTCAACATGCTGACCCATGAAGACCGTCAGCGGTTGACGCAAATTATCTGCGGGCAGCAGGTCAACTTTGTTGACGTACTGACCAGCAACAACACGAACTTGCAGATAAGTTTTGTGCACTCTCGCTACCGCAACGAGAACGTGGCTATCTGCGTGCTGGTTGACGTCAGCTCGCGTGTCAAAATGGAAGAGTCATTGCAGGAGATGGCGCAGGCGGCCGAGCAGGCGAGCCAGTCGAAATCGATGTTCCTCGCCACCGTCAGCCACGAGCTGCGCACCCCGCTCTACGGTATTATCGGTAACCTCGATTTGTTGCAAACTAAAGAGCTGCCGAAAGGGGTGGATCGTCTGGTGACGGCGATGAACAACTCCTCCAGCCTGCTTTTAAAAATCATCAGCGACATTCTCGATTTCTCGAAAATTGAGTCTGAGCAGTTGAAGATAGAACCGCGCGAGTTCTCCCCACGTGAGGTGATGAACCATATCACCGCAAACTATCTGCCGCTGGTCGTCCGCAAACAGCTGGGGCTGTACTGCTTTATCGAGCCAGACGTGCCGCAGCAGATGATGGGTGACCCGATGCGTCTGCAGCAGGTTATTTCAAACCTGCTGAGCAACGCGATTAAATTTACCGATATCGGCTGTATCGTGCTGCACGTGCGCGCCGTCGGGGATTATCTCAGCATCAGCGTGCGCGATACCGGCGTCGGTATTCCGGCGAAAGAAGTGGTGCGTCTGTTTGATCCATTCTTCCAGGTCGGCACCGGCGTACAGCGCAACTTCCAGGGGACCGGCCTTGGGCTTGCTATCTGCGAAAAGCTTATCAGCATGATGGATGGTGATATCTCCGTAGACACCGAGCCGGGCATGGGTAGCCAGTTTACTATCCGTATTCCGCTGTATGGCGCGCAGAATCTGCTGGCGCTTTCAAACGATGGGCTGATGCACAAACGCTGCTGGCTGGCGGTGAATAATGATTTCCTCTGCCAGTATCTTGAATCGTTGCTCGCCCTGCGGGGGATTGAGGTCCGACGCTATGAAGGGCAGCAGCCGGGAGTCGACGATACGCTGATCACCGATGGCGAGCTAACGACACCATGGGCAGGACGGGCGGCGGTGGTCTTCTGTCGTCGCCATATCGGGATCCCGGTTGAACGCTCGCCCGGCGTCTGGCTGCAAAGCGTGGCAACGCCTCATGAGCTGGTGGCGCTGCTCGGTCGCATCTACATGCTTGAATCGGAAAATGCCGATGCGCCTGACACCGCGGCCTCAGCGGATTCGGCCGCGATGAACGACGACATGATGATCCTGGTTGTGGACGATCACCCGATAAACCGTCGGCTGCTTGCCGATCAGCTCGGATCGCTTGGTTATCAGTGTAAAACGGCCAACGACGGCGTTGATGCGCTGAGCGTGCTCAGTAAGAATCACATTGATATCGTGCTGAGCGATGTGAACATGCCTAACATGGATGGTTATCGCCTGACGCAGCGGATCCGCCAGCTGGGGCTGACGCTCCCGGTAGTAGGGGTGACCGCGAACGCGCTGGCGGAAGAGAAGCAGCGCTGCCTTGAATCCGGCATGGACAGTTGTCTGTCGAAACCCGTGGTGCTGGACGTGTTGAAACAGACGCTGGCGTTCTACGTCGCGCAAGTCAGAAAGGCAAGGGATACAGCCTGATTTCCCCCCGGGGCTACCGGGGGAAGCGGGGATTAATCTTTGTCGGCGGAGCTCAGGGTGACCGAGGAGAGGTAGTTCAGCAGGGCGATGTCGTTTTCGACACCCAGCTTCATCATTGCCGATTTCTTCTGGCTGCTGATGGTCTTAATGCTGCGGTTGAGTTTCTTGGCAATCTCGGTAACCAGGAAACCTTCGGCAAACAGACGCAGCACTTCGCTCTCTTTCGGTGACAGGCGTTTGTCGCCATAACCGCCTGCGCTGATTTTTTCCAGCAGACGAGACACGCTTTCTGGCGTGAATTTTTTGCCTTTCTGCAGGGCGGCCAGTGCTTTTGGCAGGTCAGTAGGTGCGCCTTGCTTCAGGACAATCCCTTCGATATCAAGATCCAGCACCGCGCTCAGGATCGCCGGGTTATTGTTCATGGTCAGAACGATGATCGACAGCGTCGGGAAGTGACGCTTGATGTATTTAATCAGCGTAATGCCGTCACCGTATTTGTCTCCCGGCATGGAGAGATCGGTGATGAGGACGTGGGCATCCAGTTTCGGCAGATTGTTAATCAGTGCGGTGGAGTCTTCAAATTCGCCAACAACATTCACCCACTCGATTTGCTCAAGTGATTTGCGAATACCGAACAGTACAATCGGATGGTCATCGGCAATAATTACGTTCATATTGTTCATGTATAAGGCTACCTTGCTACAGCAAGCTCTTGACGTAAGCGTCAATGTCGCTGATATATTTTTCTATTCCTGGAGCATCTTTCTCACGGATCAGATGTTCCAGCGTTTCACATAACTGCTTGCCGGGTACCAGATTTAGCATGGCAAACACCCCTTTAAGTCGGTGTGCTGTCTGCGCCAGCGCGGCAAAATCATGCGCTGATGATTCAGTATACAACCTCTTAACATCGTCGGGTACCGTATCGACAAACAGCGCGTAATAGCCGCTGGCGTGGAGCTCGGCGTTTTCATTCACGCCTGTAGACGGCGCTTCCACGATCTCGTCCTGAGCCAGTTGCTCTTCGATCAGCTGCAGTACAGCTTCCTGCATTGCGTTGCTGATATTAAAGTTGACGCGCAGTTGGCCTGGGCCAATTTTGCGGATACCAGACTCATCATCGCTTAAAAGCAAGCCCGAGGCAGTAAGATTAGACGGATTATCCGTTAAAAAGAGATCATATTCTTGACTTGTTAGCCTTTCATCCGGGGAAATGCAGGTCGCCCCCCAGTTTTCAAGCAGCCGTACCACGATAGTGCGGATTTCGTTTGACGTCACATCAATCATTGCCACCACGTCATCCAGCAGACGCTCTTCGGCCTCGCTATCCTGAGCGCGGGCGGCCATTTTCACGTGCAGCGAGTAGCGGGTGCCAAGGGTATCTCGTGCTTTGATGTTGAGATGTCCACCGAGTTTGCGCGCCAGCTGATCGCACAGCCAGAAGGTCAGGGCGTTAGCTTTACCGTAGCGGTCGCCCTGAGTGTCGTTCAGGAACGGGAAATGCAGATTGTCGATTTCGCTGTTGCTGACGCCATTACCCGTATCCAGGATGCGCAGCGTCAGGCGGTCGTCGGCTGACTCATCGGTATTCACCTCAAGGGTGATTTTGCCAATTTGCGTGGTGGTGACGGCGTACTGAATCAGCAGCAGCAGGACCCGACGCAGCGCATCGCGGTCGCCGTGACGTTCATCACCCGCCGGTAGACGGTTGTTAATCAGCAGCTGCAGCCCCTTACGTTTGATAACGGGCAAAACCTCCGGCACTACCTCATCGATCAGATCCTGAATCGAGAACAGAGTAGAGGTGCCTTTCCAGCTGTCATTTTCCAGCATGTTGGCCAGTTGAATTTCATCGATCAGGCGTACCAGTACGTCGGCATTGGCGGCGAGCTTTTTCGCCTCATCGCCGCCGACATGAGCGGCTTCTTCGGCCAGCATACGAACCGGCTGCTTCAGTGCTTCACCGATATTCTGCATAAAGGCGGCGCGACCCTGCTGGTTTTTCTCATACAGCCGCTGGGCCTGCTTGAGCTTTTTATTCACCAGCACTTCCCGGTCCTGATCGCGAATGATGAAGATTTGAGTTCGCGGTGCCGCCTGGCTGCGGAACTGGCGAATTTCATACAGCTCATTGTTAATGGTGGCCTGAATAACGCCCTGATGCTGGTCGGCCATGCTGGTGATGTTCTGCAGATTCAAATGCGGCAACAGATGGTCGGCAATTTTATTGCTGAGTATCGTGCGGTTAGATTCCTGATCGTGAACCAGCAGGCCCAGCGGCAACACCGAGACGATTTCTTCATTGATGGCCCGCAGCGCACGAATTTCATTGCTCACCGCCGTTGGTGAAACTGAATCGCTCTGGTTACGGCCTGGTTGATGGCGGAAGGTGGTGTAGCCAAACAGCGCCAGCGCCAGTAAGCCAATGTTTAACAGCAACGGCAGCAGGATGTTTTGCAGCGTATCGAGCAGCAGGGTGCCAAACGGGACCTGCCACACCAGACGCATGCCGGTGCTGTTAATAGAAGAAGAGATTTCGATGCGCGAGCTGTTGAAGTTGATGCTGACGCTGTCCGCCGCCTCTTTCTCGGATGGACGCACGGCGTTTGGCGATGTGTCCTGTTCCAGACGGAAGCTATCAAGCGACATGCCCGGTGGAATAAGGTCGTTAATCGGTAAATCGAAAGCCACAACCGTCGCCAGATGGCCCGGCTGATTGAAGGTGGTGCGCAGCGTAAAGTAGTGACCATTTTGCCAGGCAAGCTTACGCAGCGACGAGAAGGTTTCACGCTCATCCAGCGTGTTGGCCTGCTGGAGCATCTCTGCGCGGCGCGAATCAACGATAGAGCCGATAGTCGATTCTTTAAAGCCGGAAGAGAGATCCTTCAGCGGCAGCGTGGAGATCAAAATCAGGCTGTTATCCTGGCCGTTCAGATAATACATCGACCACGGCACGGTTTCCGCGCCCCACAGCGTGTCGAGGTAGGTCGACATCTTCTGGGTCATGTCCAGCGTCGCACTGTCGTGAGAACCGAAAATCAGCGCTTCCGTTTTGCGTCTTGGTTTTTCCAGATAGTAGACATCTTGCTTGACTCGCGTTTCCTGCAGTCCTTCGCCGCTGGTACCCGCAGAAGCCGCAATATTGTCGTAAATCTGCCAGGTCGCGTAGCGCCAGGTATCAATACGCTTATGCAGGGCATGCGTCACATCCACTATCTGATAGCTACGATCTTTCAGCCACGCGTTGACCGCGCTTTGTACCAGAACACCCAGGGTTACCAGCAGCACCACGATCATCAGCAGGAAGAAGCGTGTGATGTTGCCTGGTATTAAGGAGAATTTGTTTGGGATCATCGTGGCAGAATGACTCATTGTCGTATCAAACAGGTAATGGCGAAGGCGCCGTATGCTGCTGGCAGTATAAAGGCTGACGCGGCAAATTCCAGACTCGAACGACGATTCCCGCCGATTTTCCTCCTTATTCCTGGTGCACAGTCTCATTTGACTAAAAGTGTACAGTTCCTGAACGGTTGTACAAATATCTGTGTCCTGGGGCAAAGGAATAGCACAAAATATCAAGAGAATATTTTCTGTATGTCTCTAAGAAAACACTGATAGTTACGGGTTGATTAGTTAATAATCGTTATCATTTCCCGCTGGTAGCACAAGAAAATTCAGCTTGCGTAAAGAAAGGTAAAAAAAACCGAATGCAGGGCATCCGGTTGAAATAGGGGTAAACAGACATTCAGAACTGAATGACGGTAATAAATAAAGTTAATGATGATAGCGTCGAGTATTTTAGTTGCGGGTGAAGGTTTTGTTTTGTCATTCAGTGCTATCACTTGTTTTGCGGTTAACTTGTTGTTTATTAATGTAGAAAATGGTTTTTTTGATTATTTGTGCTTTATTTGTTAGCTAATCGTGGCGAAAAAAAGTTCCCTAAAATTTACAAAATGAAACATCTTGTGGGCAATTTGAAACACCTTAAAAGTTTTAGTATCATATTCTTGTTGGATTATTCTGCATTTTGCAGCAAAATGAACTAGCCGACTGATTAGAACGTTAATCAGTAAGCAGTGGCATAAAAAAGGCATATAACAGAGGGTTAATAACATGAAAGTTAAAGCACTGTCCCTCCTGGTACCAGCACTGCTGGTAGCGGGCGCAGCGAATGCGGCTGAAATTTATAACAAAGACGGCAACAAATTAGATCTGTACGGTAAAGTTGATGGCCTGCACTATTTCTCTAGTGATGACGGCGCCAACGGTGACCAGTCCTACGTTCGTTTCGGCTTCAAAGGCGAAACTCAGATCAACGACCAGCTGACCGGTTACGGCCAGTGGGAATACAACGTTCAAGCGAACAACACCGAAAACTCCAGCGGCAACGCATGGACTCGTCTGGCATTCGCTGGTGTTAAATTCGGCGACTACGGCTCATTCGACTACGGTCGTAACTACGGCGTTCTGTACGACGTAGAAGGCTGGACCGATATGCTGCCAGAGTTCGGTGGCGACTCCTACACCAAGTCTGACAACTTCATGACTGGTCGTACTAACGGTGTTGCAACTTACCGTAACAACGACTTCTTCGGTCTGGTTGACGGCCTGAAGTTCGCTCTGCAGTATCAGGGTAAAAACGAGAACCCAGGTTCTGGCGAAGGTACCAACAACGGTAACCGTAGCTTCCGTAACGCTAACGGCGACGGCTTCGGTGTTTCTTCTACCTATGACATCGGCGAAGGCTTCAGCGTAGGTGCGGGTTACACCACTTCTAACCGTACCAACGATCAGAAAAACGCTAACCTGGCTAACCAGCAGTACACTGGTGGTAACAAAGCTGAAGCGTGGACTGCTGGTGCTAAGTACGACGCGAACAACGTCTACATTGCTACCATGTATGCTGAAACCCGCAACATGACTCCGTACGGCAGCACTGATAGCCTGAACGGCGGCGGTATCGCTGACAAAACTCAGAACTTCGAAATCACTGCTCAGTACCAGTTCGATTTCGGTCTGCGTCCGGCGATCTCTTACCTGCAGTCTAAAGGTAAAGGCCTGAACACCTTCGGCGGCGACTCCGACAAAGATCTGGTTAAATACGTAGATCTGGGTGCGACCTACTACTTCAACAAGAACATGTCCACCTACGTTGATTACAAAATCAACCTGCTGGACGGTAACGACGACTTCTACAAAAACAACGGTATCGGTACCGACAACGTTGTTGCACTGGGTCTGGTTTACCAGTTCTAATCTCACTGCATAGTGATACAAAGGGGCCTCTGGCCCCTTTTTTAATGTCTCAACTTGCTGAAACTGGTGTACCCTTGCGCCTTCAGCAAGAGGATAACAACGACATGGACATGACTTTTTTACGCACAGCTTTCCTGACAACCTGTGTGCTCCTGTCTGGCTGCGATTCAGCCAGCAAAACCCCGGAAGTGACAAAACCTGCCGCCACGGTGCTGGAAGGAAAAACCATGGGGACCTACTGGCGTGTCAGCGCCATCGATTTGAATGCCGCTCAGCAAAAATCTTTACGTGAAAGGGTACAGGCGCAGCTCGACGCAGACGATCAGCTGCTGACGACCTGGAAAAGTGACTCCGCGCTGATGCGTTTCAATCATTCTCAGAGCACGACACTCTGGCCAGTGACGGAAGCGATGGCCGATATCGTTACCGAGTCGCTGCGGATTGGCGCAAAAACCTACGGGGCGATGGATATTACCGTCGGGCCGTTAGTCAATCTTTGGGGTTTTGGTCCGGACAAACAACCAGTGAAAACGCCAACCCAGGCGCAGATTGACGCCGCGAAGGCGCGCACCGGTCTGCAGCATCTGACGGTGGTAAACCAGTCGGGCAAGCAATTCTTGCAGAAAGACATTCCGGATCTTTATGTCGATCTTTCGACGGTAGGTGAAGGCTATGCCGCGGATCATCTGGCACGACTGATGGAGCAGGAAGGGATCTCCCGTTACCTGGTCTCCGTGGGCGGCGCGCTGGTCAGCCGCGGGATGAACGCCGAGGGTAAGCCGTGGCGCGTGGCTATCCAGAAACCGACCGATCGTGAAAACGCGGTGCAGGCTATCGTTGATATCAACGGCCACGGGATCAGTACCTCGGGTAGCTACCGCAACTACTACGAGCTGGATGGAAAACGCATCTCTCACGTTATCGATCCGCAGAGCGGGCAACCGATTCAGCACAATCTGGTGTCGGTGACGGTGATTGCGCCGACCGCGCTGGAAGCCGACGGTTGGGACACCGGGCTGATGGTGCTGGGGCCGGAGAAAGCCAAAGAAGTGGTGCGGGAACAGGGGCTGGCGGTTTACATGATCACCAAAGAAGGTGAAAACTTTAAGACCTGGATGTCGCCGCAGTTCGCCGGATTCCTCGTCAGCGGCAAAAATTAAAAAGCAAGATTGCGGGTTTTTTCTCACCGACTGTACGGCAAAGTAGGGCTAACCTTAACCAAGGAGGCCATGATGAAACAGAACACGCTGACAACCGAAGCATCCCGCTGGCAGGCGGTGCTGAATCGCGACCCGCAGGCGGATGGTATGTTCGTGTTTGCCGTACAGACCACCGGTATTTTTTGTCGCCCATCCTGTCGTGCACGCCATGCGTTGCGCCAGAATGTGCAGTTCTTCCCGGACGCCCAGGCCGCGCTGGCGGCGGGATTCCGTGCCTGCAAACGCTGCCAGCCTGATAAGCAGGATCCCGGGCAGCAGCGGGTAGAGAAAATTGCCAAAGCCTGTCGCCTGCTGGAGCAGGACACCCCGCTCACGCTGGATGAACTGGCCGTAGCGG
Organism: Yokenella regensburgei ATCC 49455; assembly: GCF_000735455.1. Lineage (GTDB taxonomy): Bacteria > Pseudomonadota > Gammaproteobacteria > Enterobacterales > Enterobacteriaceae > Yokenella > Yokenella regensburgei. The sequence goes on from NZ_JMPS01000064.1 coordinate 153,397, forward strand.
TTGGGATAAGCGCGTTTCACCTCCACCGTTTGTTCAAAGCCACTACCGGAATGACGCCAAAAGCCTGGCAGCAGGCCTGGCGCGCCCGTCGGCTGCGCGAGTCGTTAACGCAGGGGGAGAAAGTCACCACCTCAATGCTGGACGCCGGGTTCCCCACCAGCAGCAGCTACTATCGCAGCGCCGATGCGGTTTTGGGGATGACCGCGCGGCAGTATCGTGAGGGCGGGAAGAATACCGATATTCATTATGCGTTGGGCAATAGCGCCACTGGATTATGCCTGGTTGCCGAGAGCGAGCGGGGCGTCTGTGCGGTGCTGCTTGGCGACAGCGACAGCGTGCTGGTGGCCGAACTGCAGCAGATTTTCCCGCAGGCGAACATTCAGCCGGGCGATGACGCACTGGTGCAGCGCCTTGGCAAAGTGATTGTCTGCCTCGATGCGCAGCACGTACCTTCAACGCTGCCGCTGGATATTCGCGGTACCGCGTTCCAGCAGCGCGTCTGGCAGGCGCTGCGTGAGATCCCGGTCGGGGAAACCCGCAGCTATCGACAAATTGCGGAACATATCGGCCAGCCCAAAGCGGTGCGCGCCGTGGCGGGAGCCTGCGCGGCGAACAAGCTGGCGCTGGTGATCCCGTGTCACCGGGTGGTGCGCGATGACGGTACCCTGTCGGGGTATCGCTGGGGTGTAGCGCGTAAAGCCGAGCTTTTGCGGCGTGAAGCGAAAAGCGGAGAGGTGTAATGCTTGATCTGTTCGCCGATGAGGAACCCTGGCAGGAGGCGCTTGCCGACGGCGCGGTGATCCTGCGCCGCTTTGCCTGCGCCGAGGCCGGGGAACTTTTCACTGCCATCAGCGCGGTGGCGAGCGTATCGCCGTTTCGCCAGATGGTAACGCCCGGCGGGTATACCATGTCGGTGGCGATGACCAATTGTGGCGCGCGGGGCTGGGCCACCGATCGGCACGGCTATCTGTACGCCACGCAGGATCCGCAAACCGGCAGCCCGTGGCCTGCTATGCCTGCGCTATTTCGCGCTTTTGCTGTGCGGGCCGCGCTGGCGGCCGGTTATCCCGATTTTTGCCCGGATGCCTGTCTTATCAACCGCTACGCCCCGGCGACGAAGCTCTCGCTCCATCAGGACAAAGACGAGGCCACGCTGCTGGCGCCTATCGTTTCGGTCTCGCTTGGGCTTCCGGCCATCTTCCAGTTTGGCGGACTACGGCGCAATGATCCGTTGAAGCGGGTATTGCTGGAGCACGGTGACGTAGTGGTGTGGGGTGGAGCGTCGCGGCTTTTCTATCACGGTATTCAACCGCTCAAAGAGGGGCATCACCCGCTTACTGATGCGTTTCGCTATAACCTGACCTTCCGTACCACCGGACTTAGTGAATAAAAATAAGAATTATTCTTGATGTAGCCTGACAGCAGTTTAAACTGCTGGCTGCTTTTTCTCGTCCGGGTTGTGTTATGGAACTTCTCCTGCTTGTCTGGCGCCAGTACCGCTGGCCATTTATCGCTGTGATGGCGTTGAGTCTGCTGAGCGCCGCGCTTGGCATTGGGCTGATTGCTTACATCAATATGCGCCTTATCACCGTCGTTGATACCTCGTTAAGCGTTCTGCCGGAGTTCCTGGGCTTACTGCTGCTGTTGATGGCGGTCACGCTCGGCTCTCAGCTGGCGTTAACCGTGCTGGGACATCACTTCGTTTATCGCCTGCGTAGCGAATTCATCAAACGTATCCTCGACACGCAGATAGAACGCATTGAGAAGCTCGGTAGCGCCTCGCTGCTGGCGGGGTTAACCAGCGACGTGCGCAATATCACTATCGCTTTCGTGCGCCTGCCGGAGCTGGTACAGGGCATTATTCTGACCTTTGGCTCTGCGGCCTATCTGGCGTGGTTGTCCAGCAAAATGCTGCTGGTCACGGCGGTGTGGGTGGCGATAACTATCTGGGTCGGCTTTATTCTGGTGGCGCGGGTGTACGCGCACATGGCGACCCTGCGTGAAACCGAAGACAAGCTCTATCAGGACTACCAGACGGTGCTGGAAGGGCGTAAAGAGCTGACCCTCAACCGTGAACGCGCCGAATACATCTACAACCAGCTGTATATTCCGGATGCCCGCGAGTACCGCCACCATATTATCCGTTCCGATACCTTCCACCTGAGCGCGGTAAACTGGTCGAACATTATGATGCTTGGCGCTATCGGGCTGGTGTTCTGGATGGCGAACGGCCTCGGTTGGGCGAATACCAGCGTGGCGGCCACTTATTCTCTGACGCTATTGTTCCTGCGCACGCCGCTGCTGTCGGCGGTGGGGGCATTGCCGACGCTGCTCAGCGCCCAGGTAGCATTCAGGAAGCTGAAACAATTTGAACTGGCGCCTTACCGACCGGAGTTCCCGGTGCCGGAAGCGAACCGTCAGTGGCAGACCCTTGAGCTGCGCGACGTCACGTTCCACTATCAGGATCAGAAGTTTGCCGTCGGGCCAATTAACCTGACGCTGAACCGCGGCGAAATGGTGTTCCTGATTGGCGGTAACGGCAGTGGAAAATCGACTCTGGCGATGCTGCTGACGGGGTTGTATCAACCGATTTCCGGGCAAATCCTGCTTGACGGCGAACCGCTGGCAGCGGAAAAACCGGAAGATTATCGCAAGCTCTTTTCTGCCGTGTTTACCGACGTCTGGCTGTTCGACAGGCTGCTTGGCCCCGAGGGGCAACAGGCCTCCCCTGAGCTGGTGGAGAAGTGGCTGCAGCAGCTGAAAATGGCGCATAAGCTTGAGCTGGAAAACGGTAAAATCCTTAACCTGCAGCTGTCGAAAGGACAGAAAAAACGCGTGGCGCTGCTGCTGGCGCTGGCAGAAGAGCGTGACATTATTCTGCTCGATGAGTGGGCCGCGGATCAGGATCCGCATTTCCGCCGCGAGTTTTACCAGGTCCTGCTACCGCTTATTCAACAGATGGGCAAAACGGTGTTTGCGATAAGCCACGATGACCACTATTTTATTCATGCAGACCGTCTGCTGGAAATGCGCAACGGCCAGTTAAGCGAGCTCGTCGGAGAAGAGCGTGATGCCGCCTCACGAGATGCGGTGGCGCGAACCGCCTGATGATTTTTACCCTTTTCAAGGATTGCTGACAGATGTCCGTAATAAGTAGTAACAGCGCCCAGCTGCGTGACCAGGAACGTGCGCGTCTGATATGGATGTTAACCACCGACAAGACGATAACGGCGGCCCTGCTCGGTAAAATCCCTCCAGAACAACAGTACGATACCGGCACGTTAGCGCGGGATATCGCCGAAGTAGGTGCGCTCACCGCGCACCTGCCCGCACCGGATCTCGCGGATACCCTGGAAGCGCTGCCTACTGATGAACGCCATGCCCTGTGGAATGTGGTGGAGGACGACAAGCGCGGTAAGGTTCTGCTGGAAGCCTCAGAAAACGTCTGGGAAGACCTGATTGAAGGCATGAGCGACCGCGCGCTACTCGATGCCCTTGAAACCCTCGATATCGACGAACAGATTTATCTCGTCCAGCACCTGCCGCGTAACCTGACCGGCCGTCTGGTTGCCTCGCTACCGGCGGAAGAGCGGGCGCGTGTACGACAAGTGATTAATTACGCCCGCAACAGCGTCGGCGCGATCATGGAGTTCGAGATAATCACCATTCGCCCGGACGTGACGCTCGGGGTGGTGCAACGTTTTCTGCGCATTCGCGGCAAAATGCCGGAGAACACCGATAAGCTGTTCGTGATTTCCCGCGACAAGCATCTGCTCGGCGAACTGGAGCTGAAAACTATTCTGCTGAACCCGGCGCATCGTATGGTGGCCGAAGTGATGGAAGCAGAACCGGTGACCTTCCACCCGGAAGAAGACGCCGAGAAGGTGGCACGCACCTTCGAACGTGACAACCTGGTCAGTGCCGCGGTGGTTGATGCCGACGGCAAGCTGATGGGGCGTTTGACCATCGATGAAATTGTTGATGTGGTTTACGAAGAGACCGACAACGATATTCGTCAGATGAGCGGTCTTAGCAACGACGAGGACGTTTTTGCCCCGGTCAGCAAAGCGATAAAAACCCGCTGGGCCTGGCTTGCTATCAATTTATGCACCGCGTTTATTGCTTCGCGAGTGATTGACGGCTTTGAGCACACGATTTCTCAACTGGTGGCGCTGGCTTCACTGATGCCGATTGTCGCCGGTATTGGCGGGAACACGGGTAACCAGACGATTACGATGATTGTGCGGGCGCTTGCCCTGCAGCACATCCAGCCAGGTAACTTCTCGTTCCTGATCCTGCGCGAAATGGGCGTGGCGCTGATTAACGGCCTGGTGTGGGGCGGGATTATGGGGGGCGTCACCTGGTGGCTGTATGACGATCCTCAGCTCGGCGGCGTAATGATGCTGGCAATGGTGCTGAACCTGCTGGTTGCTTCGCTGATGGGGGTGTTGATCCCGATGATTATGACTCGTCTGGGGCGTGACCCGGCTATCGGTTCTAGCGTGATGATAACCGCTATCACCGACACCGGCGGATTCTTTATTTTCCTCGGTCTGGCGACGCTGTTTCTGACTTAACGTCGTGCTTCTGGCGAAGGTGGCGCGGAATGAGCCACATCGCCACCATCCCCGCTAACACACCTACTGCCAGATTGCTGGTGGTAAGTGTTCCCACAACGGTTATTACCATCACGAGGGTGGCAGACCACGGTGTGGTTTTAAGCGTTGCCGGCTGAATGCTGTGCCAACTGACGGTTTTCACCGCCACAATCACCATGATCCCGGCAAGCACTGACATCGGTATTTTTGCCATCACTTCGCTGAGTATGGTCACCAACAGCAGCAGGACAAGCGCTGCGGCAAGTGTGGATATCCGGCTGCGACCTTTGCCCATCTCCACGTTGACAATCGTCTGACCTATCATCGCGCAACCGCCAATGCCGCCGTAGCTGGCTGCGAGGATATTGGCGATGCCGAGCCCGGTGCTTTCCCGCGATTTACTGGAAGGCGTTGCGGTAATGTCATCGACCAGCCGTGCGGTTAAAAGCGATTCGAGCAGGCCAACAAACGCCACACTTAGCGCACAGGGCCAGATGATGGCCAGCGTTTCGAGATTCAGCGGCACCTGCAGTTGCGTAAAGCCCGGAAGCCCTTTGCTCATTTCGCCTGCATCGCCGACGGTAGGCAGTATTTGACCGGTGGTGACGGTAAACAGGGTGAGCAGCACGATGGCGATAAGTGGGGAAGGGATGCTTTTGATGACTTTCGGCGCCCACAGCACAATAAGGAGCGTGGCAACAAACAGTGCGACAATGAGCGGGCTACGGCTCCAGAAATGCGGCACCTGGGCAAAGAAAATCAGCACTCCCAGCGCGTTGACAAAGCCGGTCATCACCGATGATGGAACATGGCGCATCAGCTTTGCCATACCAAACATACCGAACAGGATTTGGATGAATCCGGCCAGGATAACCGCGGGCAGAATGTAGCCTACGCCGTACTGGTGCACCATAGGGCCAATCACCAGCGCGACAGAGCCTGCGGCGGCGGTCACCATGGCAGGACGTCCACCCAGCACCGACATCGCCAGACAGAGCACCACAGAGGCAATCAGGCTGACCTTAGGGTCGACGCCGGCAATCACCGAAAATGAGATAACCTCCGGGATTAACGCAAGGGCGGTTATCACCCCGGCCAGGGTTTCACGGGTGAGCAGTGCGGGAGAGCGCAGTATGTGCTTAATAGTCGCCTGATGTGGCGCAGAGATCTGAGATTCGGGCATAAGTTTTCGCACGTGAGAATGATGATAGTACAGACGCTGGCTTCCGTGCGCTTCATCACAAAACGGGTGATAATAGCGCGCCAGCTCACACTCTGCCAGCCCTAATCATCAGTTTGGTGATACATTTTTTTAGCAATTTTCTAACAGATCTCAAAACTAAACTTAAAGTTTAAACAATATTTAAATTTTTCATCGTCAGTGATAACTTGAACTTACCGAATCGTTTCACCTGCGCTAAAAACAAACGCGAGTTCATGTAAGGCTCTAATACGATGAAAAAAACGTTGGCCGTACCCAGCTCACAGGTGTCTGTTCCCGATGCAGCCGCAACTGCCGCCCGAACCCACACCCGCACTGAGCAAGAGACGGATGTATTGCTGATTGGCGGTGGCATTATGAGCGCGACGCTCGGCACCTGGCTTCAGGAGCTGGAGCCAGACTGGTCAATCACCATGGTTGAACAGATGGACGGCGTGGCACAAGAGAGTTCTAACGGCTGGAATAATGCGGGGACCGGTCACGCCGCACTGATGGAGCTCAACTACACGCCACAAAAAGCTGATGGCACTATCAACATCGACAAAGCTATCGCGATTAACGAATCTTTCCAGATATCCCGCCAGTTCTGGGCCCATCAGGTTATCCGTGGCGCGCTGCGTCAGCCAAAATCCTTTATCAACACCGTACCGCACATGAGCTTTGTCTGGGGCAACGACAACGTGAATTTCCTGCGCGCGCGTTATCGTGCGCTGCAGCAGTGCGATCTGTTCCGTGGTATGCGCTACTCAGAGGATCACGAGCAGATCAAAGCCTGGGCGCCGCTGGTGATGGAGGGACGCCATCCGGGCCAGAAGGTTGCCGCAACGCGCACCGAAGTGGGTACCGACGTCAATTACGGTGAAATCACCCGTCAGCTGATTAAATCTCTGCAGCGCCAGGAGAACTTCTCCCTGCAGGTCGGAACGGTAGTGCAGCGTTTTAAACGCAACACGGATAACAGCTGGACGGTGACGGTGTGCGACGCTAAACAGCGCCATGCCAGACGTACCATCAGGGCGAAATTTATCTTTATTGGTGCCGGCGGGGCTGCGCTCAAGCTTTTGCAAAAAACCGGGATCCCGCAGGCAGCCGATTACGCTGGCTTCCCGGTCGGTGGGCAGTTCCTGGTGACCGAGAATCCGGAGGTGGTGAACCAGCATCTGGCAAAAGTGTACGGCCAGGCTTCTGTTGGTGCACCGCCAATGTCGGTGCCGCATATTGATACCCGCATCATCGACGGTAAACGCGTGCTGCTGTTCGGGCCGTTTGCCACGTTCTCGACAAAGTTTCTCAAGAACGGATCGCTCTGGGATCTGCTGGCCTCGACCAACACGTCCAATATTCTGCCGATGATCAATGTCGGGCTGGATAATTTTGATCTGATCAAATACCTGATAAGCCAGGTGATGCAGAAAGAGGGCGATCGCTATGCGGCGCTGGCTGATTACTACCCGCAGGCGGAGAAAGGCGACTGGCGGCTATGGCAGGCCGGTCAGCGGGTGCAGATAATCAAACGTTCTGCCAGCAAAGGCGGCGAACTACGCCTGGGAACGGAGGTGGTCTGCGATGATGAAGGCACCGTTGCCGCACTGCTTGGCGCATCACCCGGGGCTTCTACCGCCGCACCTGAGATGCTCAAACTGCTGGAACGTGTCTTCAAAGCGCGAGTGCAAACGCCTTCCTGGCAGGCAAAGATCAAGGAAATCACCCCGACGTGGGGCATGAAGCTTAAGGATAATCCGGCGCTCATCGAGCAGGCGCTGGCCTATACCAGTGATGTGCTTGAGCTACATTACGAGCCGCAGGCCGGTTTCGATCCGGTACCGAAGGCGCAGCCGGTTGTGCAGGATACTACGGTGAAAGAGATGGCGGATATCGCGCTCTGAAGCAAAAACCCCCGGCTCATCACCGGGGGGGTTGTTTTAGCGAACAACCGCGTTGTTGACGGTCTCTTCGGCTTTCCAGATACGGTATTTCACGTCGACGTTATCCGGTGTGTAAATCACGATTGGCAGTTTACTGTTATAACGGATCATGCCGTTATCACCCAGGCCTGCGGTAATGAATTTCTTCTCTTTCTTACCGTCCGGGCAGGCCATCATGGTGGACATCGGTCCGTTCACTTTATCGAAGACATAGTAGTCGTAGCCCCAGCCTTCCAGCGTTTTGCTTTCAAGCTCACCGCCCAGACGGTGCTGGTTGCAGTCAACTTCCAGGGTTTTGCCGATCAACAGCTCGACTTTGTAATCGCCTTCATTCTTCTGCTCTGGCAGCTGAATGACCTGGCGCTTCATGCCTTTCTCCGCTTTCGGATAAGGGGCAACTTTTTCCAGTGGTTGCTCGCCGGCGAAGGCGCTGCCGGAGACGCAGGCAGCAGCCAGCATGGATGCGATGAGTAAACGAGAATTTTTCACTGTTAATCCTTTTTATCAGTTTAATACCGGAATAGCGTAGCACTGATACGGCTAATGATAAGCGGAATTTACTGATTTTTTCATTTCATCCAGCTATATGTGCTAAAAAGCCAGCCGAATGGCTGGCTTGAATGCTGGCAGGAAAAACGATCAATACTCGTTAAAGTACTGCTGAATCTTCTGCGGATCGCGGGTTTGCGTCAGCGCCAGCTGCAGCAGTATGCGCGCTTTTTGCGGGTTCAACGTACCTGAGGCGACAAACCCGTAGCGAGCGTCGTCTACTTCGGCGTCACGGGTGGTCGCGCCGGTTGGTACGCGGGAAGAACGCACGACTACCACCCCTTTTTCGGCTGCGGTGGCAAGGGTATCAAAGATGGTTTTATAGAGGTTCCCGTTACCCACCCCGGCGCTGATGATGCCCTGATAACCATCCTGAATCAGCGCCTTCGCCGGTAAATCGGAGGCGTTGGCGTAGTTGTACACGATACCCACTTTTGGCAGCGTGGTCAGATTGCTGACGTCGAACGGTGTGGCGGTGGTGTGCTTCAGGGCAGGAGAGCGCTGGTACTCGATTTTGCCGTTATGAATATACCCGAGCGGACCGTAGTTCACCGCTTTAAAGGTGGCGACGTCGGTCGTATTGGTTTTCGCAACGTCGCGGGCATCCATCACCGTATCGTTCATGGTGACTAAGACGCCGCGGCGGGCCGATGCCGGATCGGCGGCAGTCACCACGGCGTTATACAGGTTGAAAGGGCCATCGGCACTCATGGCGGTGGAAGGACGCATGGCCCCGGTCAGCACCACGGGCTTATCGCATTTTACCGTCAGGTCGAGGAAATAGGCGGTTTCCTCCATGGTGTCTGTCCCGTGGGTAATGACAAAACCGTCGGTTTTACTGCATTCAGCGTTGATCTTTTTAGCAAGCGTCAGCCATACCGCATCGTTCATATCCTGCGAACCGATATTCACTACCTGCTCGCCTTTGATGACCGCAATGTCCTTGAGCTGCGGAACGGCTTTTACCAGGCTTTCAACCCCGACTTTACCGGCAGTGTAGGAGGACTGTGTGGCGGATTCCCCCCCTCCGGCAATGGTACCGCCGGTGGCGAGAATCGTGACCTGAGGGAGCGCCATTGCCGTGCTGCTGCAGCCAAGAACGAGCAATGCGACTGCTGAGAGTGTCAAACGGGACATGCGTCAATCTCCTTATGAATGAGTTGCTGGGATTATCCTTATACCCACATGAAAAACAGTGACTTATTCCATGTTTACGCAATGACCTGAGCGGTTACAGCCGGTTATTTTTGGATTTTGCTATAGAGATATTCGAAGGATGTTCTTTGTTGCAGGCATAAAAAAACCAACCGCGAGGGTTGGTTTTCTTTGGGAATTTTGGTCGGCACGAGAGGATTTGAACCTCCGACCCCTGACACCCCATGACAGTGCGCTACCAGGCTGCGCTACGTGCCGATACGTGGGCTAATACTACCCGTTTCTGTTTTGAATGCAAGCAAGCCCTCTGCTAACTGATTCATAATTAATCAGTTAGCGATGAAGCGCTTCTCATCCGTCAGAACCTGCAGCAGCAGACTGAGCTGCGGTTTCTGATCCTTCAGCTTGTCACCTTTTCGATCCCAGGTGGTGTATCTACCGTTGTTTTCGAGCACGACGGTGATTTCCGGCGCGGTGATGGCAAGGGTATTGGTATCCGCCGAGGTCACCCAATACTGGCGGCGAGTGGCGCTGAACAGATCCTGACCCTGAGAATATTCATTCGCCGGGGTGCTGACATGTAGCAGACGCTGCATCAGCGTGGTCATCACGTCTTTGTGACCGGTCAGCGTATTAATGCGTTGCGCTGGCGTGCCCGGCCAGTGGATAACCAACGGCACCTGCAGGGCAGGGCGTGACCAGTCGAAACCATTACGCTGAGCGTCCAGCGGAATACCGTGGGCCGCCGTGATGATAACCACCGTGCTGTCCATCTTGCCTGAAGCCTGCAGCGCGTTCAGCACGCGGCCAATTTGTGCATCAACGTCGCCTGCTGCCTGGCTGTAACGGCGGGTAAAGCTCTGCTGCTGGCCGTCATCGATAGTGGTACCGTTCAGTGCCACCCACGAGAACCAGCGGTTATCGTTCTCAGCGTCGTGCTCGAGCCAGTTAATCCACTGGCTGGCAGTTTGTTCATCGCTCTGATCTTTTGCCGGTGGCAATGAGAAATCGGAGAGCAACGCCTGGCGATACATCGGGCTCTGGAAACCATCAGACGAGAACAGCCCCAGCTGGTAACCCTGCTGATTTAGCGCCGTCACCAGCGCCGCTGGCGTGCGCGTCGACAGAATGCCGTCCATGTAGCCTGCGGAAACACCGTAGAACAGGCCGAAGATGCCGCCATCGACGGTGTTACCAGAGCTCATGTGCTGGGTGAAGGTCACGTTTTTCTGCGCGAAGCTTGCCAGTTCCGGCATCAGCTTCTCGTAGCGCGAGTAATTCAGCCCATCAACCGTAATAAGCAGGACGTTCTGGCCCGGCCCCATATCACGGAAGTGCAGATCGCTCAGCGGATACTGAACGGAAACGGCTTCCGGGTCGCCTTGCTCAATCAAACGACGCTGGAAGTCCTGCGCATCAAGCAGACCATGCTTCTCCAGAAACCGACGGGCGGTCATGGGGTAGGAGAGGGGCAGGTTGGCGCGCTGCATGGTGATCGGCCGATAGAAATTGGCATCCGCCCAGATGTACATCAAATGGGAGGAGATAAAGGAGATAAAGAACAACCACGCGACCGGCACCGCATAGCGGCGGCGACGGGTAAGGCTGCGCAGCTTTTGCCAGCTCCAGGTGGCGAACAGCATCTCAAGCAGCAAAATAACCGGTACGCTGATAAACATCAGCTGCCAGTCTCGCGCGACTTCGTTCTGGTCCGGGTTAATCACCAGTTCCCAGACGAAGGGATTAAGATGGAGGTGGAAGCGGGTAAAGACTTCGGTGTCGATGAGCAGGAGCGTCATTCCGGCGGTGGCGAGGATCGCCGACAGGAAGCGCATCAACCGCTGCGACATGACGATAAACGTCAGTGGAAACAGGATCAGTACGTAGGTGGTAAACACCAGAAAGCTAAAGTGCCCGACAACACTCACCCAGGAGTAAAGTCTCCCGGCAAGCGTTGTCGGCCAGTCGGCGACAAAAAGATAGCGGCTACCGAGAACCATGGCCAACAGCATGTTGAACAGGGCGAACCAGTGCCCCCAGCTAACCATCTGGGAGACTTTTTCTCGGTAAGACTGACGGTAAGTCACCATATGCTGTTGTACGTGTTCCTTAGTGAGCCTTGTCGTCGCTGACGGAAGACTGAAGCGCCTGGGCGAACGAACGGGCAATCGCCTGACGCTGGGCCGGAGCGACGCTGGTATTAATCAGGTTAGTCACCATATTACCCAGCACCATCAGCGACAGGTCGGTCGGCGACTTATGTTTTTCCAGTACGTTGAGCAGTTCACTCAGCAGTTGTTCAACGTGTTCATCACTATAGCGGGAGAGTTGCGGCATAAATCAAAATCTGTTTGTTCATGAAAGGGCAACATATTAACGTAGCACCAGCTTTTTTTCCGCTTTTTTTCTACTCTTGCACAGTCGCGCCGGGGGTGATTGAATACCGCCCGGTCTAAAAGGAGAGTTTAACATGAGTCTGGACATCAACCAGATTGCCCTGCACCAGCTTATCAAGCGTGATGAACAGAACCTTGAGCTGGTGTTGCGCGATACCCTGCTGGAGCCGACGGCAACCGTCGAAGAGATGATGGCGGAGCTGCATCGCGTCTACAGCGCCAAAAATAAAGCTTACGGCATGTTCAATGACGACAGCGAGCTGGCACAAACCCTGCGCCTGAATCGTCAGGGCGAAGAGGACTTTCTGGCGTTCAGCCGCGCGGCCACCGGTCGCCTGCGCGATGAGCTGGCGAAATACCCGTTTGCCGAAGGCGGCATTGTCCTGTTCTGCCATTACCGCTACCTGGCGGTAGAGTACCTGCTGGTTGCAGTGCTGAATAACCTGAACAGCATGCGCGTGAATGAACAGCTGGATATCAGCGCGACGCATTATCTGGATATTAATCACGCCGACATCGTGGCGCGTATCGATCTCACCGAGTGGGAAACCAATCCGGACTCTTCCCGCTACCTGACATTCCTGAAAGGGCGCGTGGGTCGCAAAGTGGCCGATTTCTTTATGGATTTCCTCGGCGCCAGCGAAGGGTTGAATGCGAAAGCGCAAAACCGTGGTCTGCTGCAGGCGGTAGACGACTTTACGGCAGAAGCGCAGCTCGATAAGTCCGAGCGTCAGAATGTGCGCCAGCAGGTCTACACCTACTGCAACGAACAACTGCAGGCGGGAGAAGAGATTGAGCTGGAATCACTCTCTAAGGAGCTTGCGGGCGTTAGCGAAGTGAGTTTCCAGGAATTCACCGCGGAGAAAGGCTATGAGCTGGAAGAGAGTTTCCCGGCGGACCGCAGTACCCTGCGCCAGCTGACTAAATATGCCGGCAGCGGCGGCGGCCTGACGATTAATTTCGATGCCATGCTGCTCGGGGAACGGATCTTCTGGGATCCGGCAACCGATACGCTGACCATCAAAGGTACACCGCCGAACCTGCGTGACCAGCTGCAGCGCCGTACTTCCGGCGGTAAATGACAGCCATAAAAAAACCCCGCAATGCGGGGTTTTTTTGACTTGTCAGCGACGATTACGCGCGAACGAAGTCCATGTGAGACAGTTTGGCTTTGAACGCGTGACGCTGTACAGCCTGAACCTTCACTTTTTCTTCTTTGCCGTCGACAACCAGAGTCAGAACTTCGCTGTAGAATTCAGGTTTGTTCTGCATGTTCCACAGTTTGTCGTGATCCAGTTCGATTGCAACCGGAGCAGCTTCGCCACCATAGATGATAGCCGGGAACTTGTTAGCTGCGCGCAGGCGGCGGCTCGCACCCTTACCCTGCTCTTTACGTGCTTCTACGTTGATAGTAAACATTGATATCTCTCTTACTTAATGTAATTCCTGCTACAGGCGACCCAGCAGCAGGTAAGTGATCTGCTTTGCATATGGAATGCAAAAGCGGGCGGCATTATAGCCGCGAAAGCATTTCGCATCAATGGAAAAGCGACATTCAGCGCAACTCATTGGCCCGACGGAAGCGTCCCTCGTAGTCGAAGACCTTTTCACGGACCTGCCAGAACTGGCCTTTCTTACGCGCCACAACGAAATCGGGATGGCGCAGCAGAGGTTCCTGCGCCACGATATCAGCGGCCGTTATCCAGCGCAGTGGAATGCCTGGCGTGCGGGTGTGCGGGCGGATAAATAGCTGTTCGAACGCTGTACGCTGGGCAGGGGTGTGCAGACGAAAACGCTCGCTCACGTCCGCACCGTCTTCGTCGAAATAGGTGATTTTCAGCCATTCGCCTTTCTCATCCGCCCCGTGCTGCAGCTGCATGCCGCTGCAGCGTAACACCAGCGCGTCTTTGAGCTTCAGCGCCGCTTTCAGCATATCGTCCGGGTCAACCAGCACGGTATCGCACTCGCGGCAGCGGCGGGCGGCAATATCGTTTTCGGCATTACATTGTGGGCAGTTTTTAAAGCGGAAGCGATAATCGCACTGTTCGCGGTTGCCGTCGTCATCCTCAAGCCACCCCTGGCAGCGACGACCGAAGTGTTCAATCAGCGTACCGTCGGCGGTAGTTTTCCCCCAGAAGGTATTGGCAAAGCCGCATCCTGGGCAGAAAACCTGTACCGGGACGTTGTCACTTTTTCCTTTTGGTGCCCCCACTTCCGGGGTGTAAAGGTCGTGTGGATTACCGGCATAGTCGAGGATCAGGCAGTCGGTCTTCCCCGGGGAGAGGCGCAGTCCACGCCCCACAATCTGCTGATACAGGCTAACGGACTCGGTCGGGCGCAGAATCGCAATCAGGTCGATATGCGGAGCATCAAATCCGGTGGTTAGTACCGCGACGTTGACCAGAAAACGAAACTGCTGCGCTTTGAAGGCGGTTATCAGCTCATCGCGCTGCGGGCCCGGGGTTTCGCCGGTAATCAGGGCCGCATCGTCTGCGGGCAGCAGGCCGGTGATTTCCCGAGCGTGTTCGACGGTGGCGGCAAAAATCATCACCCCTTTGCGCGCTTCGGCGAACTCAATTATCTGGCTGATGATGTGCGGCGTCACGCGTTGCTGTTTTTTCAGCTCGCGGTTGAGGTCTGCCTCACTGAAAAGACCATTGCTCTGCGCCTGCAGACGGCTGAAATCGTACTGCACCACCGGCATATCGAGCCGCTCCGGCGGCGTCAGATAACCGTGCTTTATCATATAGCGCAGCGGGAGCTCATAGATGCAGTCGCGAAACAGGGCTTTCTCGGTACCGCGCACCATGCCGTGGTAGTGGAATTGATAGATCCAGCCTTTACCCAGACGAAAAGGCGTAGCAGTGAGCCCGAGCAGACGCAGGTGAGGGTTTACCCCGGTCAGATGATTAAGGATTTGCTGGTACTGGCTCTCTTCGTCGTCGCCAATGCGGTGGCATTCATCGACAATCAGCAGCGAAAACTCGGCCTGGAAATGGTCAAGATTACGGGCGACCGATTGAACGCTGCCAAACACGACTTTGCCGTGGCTCTCTTTGCGCTTAAGCCCGGCGGCGTAGATATCGGCATCGAGGCCAAGGGCACAATATTTAGCATGGTTCTGCGCGACCAGCTCTTTGACATGCGCCAGTACAAGCACGCGGCCACGCGCGAGCCTTGCCAGCTCGGCAATGACGAGGCTTTTTCCGGCACCGGTGGGCAGCACTATCACTGCCGGTTCGCGGTGACGACGAAAGTGGGCGAGGGTGGCGTCGACGGCTTCCTGCTGGTAGGGACGAAGGGTAAAAGTCATAACTCAATGATATCCATTAACAGCCACATAGTATGCCACGAATCTTTTTCCTTGAGTGCCGGAAGGAGCCCGTTATACTGGTTTCTGTTATTACTTCTTTTTTCGGGATCTGTGCCCGACCTCCGGCATTATTACAGGCTAAAAAAACCTCATGCGACTTGATAAGTTTATCGCTCAGCAACTCGGCGTCAGCCGTGCTATTGCCGGGCGCGAGATCCGCGGCAGCCGCGTTACCGTGGATGGCGACATTGTTAAAAACACCGCGTTTAAACTCGAGCCAGAGCACCATGTTGAATACGATGGTAACGCGCTGACTCAGCAGAACGGGCCACGCTACTTCATGCTTAATAAGCCGCAGGGCTACGTGTGCTCCACTGATGATCCGGATCATCCAACGGTGCTGTACTTCCTTGATGAACCTGTTGCACACAAACTGCATGCAGCGGGGCGTCTGGATATTGACACCACGGGGCTGGTACTGATGACCGACGACGGTCAGTGGTCGCACCGTATTACGTCGCCAAAACACCACTGCGAAAAAACCTATCTGGTGAACCTGGAATCGCCGGTAAGCGACGATACCGCTGAACAGTTTGAGAAAGGCGTTCAGCTGCACAATGAAAAATCGCTGACCAAACCGGCGGTGCTTGAAGTGATTACGCCAACGGAAGTGCGCCTGACGATTAGCGAAGGTCGTTATCATCAGGTCAAACGTATGTTTGCAGCGGTGGGGAATCGCGTTGTCGGACTGCATCGTGAGCGCATTGGCGATATCACGCTCGACCCGAGCCTTGAGCCCGGAGAATACCGCCCGTTGACGGCAGAAGAGATTGCCTCCGTCGGTGCGCCGTCCAGTTAACTTCAGGAGTGATGCGTGACGACCAGGAAACACTCTTCGCTGGGCATTATTTTGATCCTTGGCCTGCTGGCCATGCTGATGCCGCTGTCTATCGATATGTACTTGCCTGCGCTGCCGGTTATCTCCGCGCAGTTTGGCGTACCGGCAGGCAGTGCGCAGATGACCCTGAGTACCTATATTCTGGGCTTTGCGGTCGGGCAGCTGTTGTATGGCCCGATGGCCGACAGTATCGGGCGTAAACCCGTTATCCTCGGCGGTACGCTGGTGTTCGCGGCGGCGGCGGTGGCCTGTGCGCTGTCGCAGACTATCGATCAGCTGATTATCATGCGCTTCTTCCATGGCCTGGCGGCCGCGGCGGCGAGCGTGGTGATCAACGCCCTGATGCGCGATATTTATCCGAAGGAAGAGTTCTCCCGCATGATGTCCTTCGTCATGCTGGTGACGACCATTGCGCCGCTGGTGGCACCGATGGTGGGGGGCGCGGTGCTGGTGTGGTTTAGCTGGCACACCATCTTCTGGATCCTCGCCGTTGCCGCGCTGCTCGCCTCAACGATGATCTTCTTTTTCATCAGCGAGACGCTGCCGGTGGAGCGGCGACAGAAGTTCCACATTCGTACCACGCTGGGCAACTTTGCTACGCTGTTCCGTCATAAGCGGGTGCTGAGCTACATGCTGGCAAGCGGTTTCAGCTTTGCCGGGATGTTCTCCTTCTTAAGCGCCGGGCCGTTTGTTTACATCGAGCTTAACCACGTGGCGCCGCAGCACTTTGGCTATTATTTTGCGCTGAACATCGTCTTTTTGTTCATTATGACGATTATTAATAGCCGCTTTGTGCGGCGCATCGGGGCGCTCAACATGTTCCGCGCCGGGCTTTGGATCCAGTTCGCGATGGCGATATGGATGGTGGTGTGCGGTCTGCTGGGCGTTGGCTTCTGGTCGCTGGTGATCGGCGTGGCGGCATTTGTTGGCTGTATCTCGATGATTTCGTCAAACGCGATGGCGGTGATCCTTGATGAGTTTCCGCACATGGCGGGAACCGCATCGTCGCTTGCCGGGACATTCCGTTTTGGTATTGGGGCAATCGTGGGGGCACTGCTGTCGCTGGCGACCTTTACTTCCGCCTGGCCGATGCTGATTTCTATCGCGCTCTGCGCAACGCTTTCGATCCTTTTCTACCTTTACGCCAGCCGTCCGCGCAAAGCTGGGTAAAAATTCAGCATTTATCATTAAAAACAGGGGCTAAATCAGCCCCTTTTTTGACGCATATCAACGGAAATCCGCTTCTGATTAGAGATATATGTTTCCTCTATGTAAAATCAATTTATGTAAAAAGTCACATCGTTGTAGACAAAAAGGTTGTTTTAGATCACAGAAACGGGTACATATAGCGCCAAAATGCATTCGTGAACGTTTTGTAAAACACAAGATAATAAGTCGTTAAGCCGCACCGGGTGCGGGTTTCCGTGTTTCTGTTTGGTATGCAGGACTAAATGTCAACGATGTGTTAAAATGGATGTGAATAAATTGTGAAGCATTTTGCTTCCGGGGAAATATCGTGAATACTATCCAGCTTTCTATTGTCCACCGCCTACCCCAGAGCTATCGCTGGTCGGCCGGTTTTGCAGGTTCCAGAGTTGAACCGATTCCGCAAAACGGCCCACAGAACGATAACTGCCTGGTCGGCCTGAAATTGCTGAGTCCGGATGGCGAAAAAGCCTGGCCGGTAATGCATACGCTCAGCCAGGCGCTGACCGATATCGAAGTCGCCTGTTCCGTACTGGAGTGCGAGGGTGAGCCGTGCCTGTTCGTCGAACGACAGGACGAATTTGCTGCCACCTGCCGACTGAAGAATTTTGGCGTGGCTATCGCCGAACCTTTTTCTGGCAACAACCCGTTCTGAACGTCAGCTAAGCGACAATAGCTGGCGGGTATATTCCTGCTGCGGTGCGGCAAATACGCGCTGACATTCTCCCTGCTCCACGACTTCTCCCTGACGCAATACAATCACCTGATGGCACAGTGAACGCACTACGTGCAGATCGTGGCTGATAAAAATATACGCCAGACGATACTTCTCCTGCAGTGCTTTCAGCAGGGTGAGGATTTGCGCCTGTACGGTTCTGTCGAGCGACGACGTCGGCTCATCCAGCACGATAAGCTCTGGTTTTAAGATAAGCGCACGGGCAATGGCGATACGCTGCCGTTGGCCACCGGAAAAGGCGGCCGGATAACGCAAGCGGCTGTCAGGCTCTAATCCCACCTCCTGCATCACCCGGATCACTTCCTGCTCACGCTGTTCTGCGCTGAGGGTGGGCTGGTGAACGCGTAAACCTTCCTCGATGATCTGCTGGACGTTAAAACGCGGGTTAAGCGATGAATTCGGATCCTGAAACACCACCTGAATCCGATGGCGCAGCGGTAAGAGCTGTTTGCGGTTGCGCCCCTGAAGCGCCTGGCCGTCAAAGACGATGTTGCCTTCAGAGGCGATAAGACGCAGCAGCGCCAGCCCGGTGGTGCTTTTCCCGGAGCCCGATTCCCCCACCAGTCCCAGCGTTTCTCCGGCGTGCAGCGTAAAGCTTACGTTGCGCACCACCTGATTGTTATCCACCACCTTGCGCAGAATGCCTTTTCGCACCGGGAAAGCCACGCTGAGGTTCTCAACGCTGAGCAGCGGGCGGTTTTCTTCCCGCAGCGGCACCGGGTTACCGGAAGGCTCGCTGTTGAGCAACCGGCGGGTGTAGGGGTGTTGAGGCGCGAGGAAAAGGGCCGCGGCACGGTTTTGCTCGACGCAGCGACCGTTTTGCATCACCGCGACGTTATCCGCCAGTTTACGCACAATGCTCAGGTTGTGGGTGATGAACAGCAGACCCATATTGAGCTCGTTGCGCAGTTCGCGCAGCAGTTGCAGAATTTGCGCCTGAACGGAGACGTCGAGCGCGGTAGTGGGCTCGTCGGCAATCAGCAGCTCAGGTTTGGTGAGTAACGCCATGGCAATCATCACCCGCTGGCGTTCACCGCCGGAGAGCTGATGCGGGTAGTCGGCAAGGCGTTTTGCGGCGTTGCGAATACCGACTCTGTCGAGACAGTCGAGGATCTCGGCGCGCGCCGGGATTTTGCGCATCCCGCGATGCAGCGAAAGCACCTCATACAGCTGTTTCTCGAGAGTATGCAGCGGGTTGAGCGAGACCATCGGCTCCTGGAATATCATCGCGATACGGTTACCGCGTACTCCGCGCAGGGTGCGCTCGTCGGCATGCAGCAGCGACTGGTTGTGAAACAGGATGTCACCGGTGGGGTAGCTTACCGGCGGCTGGGGCAGCAGGCGCAGTACCGACAGCGCCGAGACGCTTTTTCCGGAACCGGATTCCCCGACCAGCGCCAGCGTTTCACCGGCCGCTATCTGCAGCGATAACTCGCTGACCACCGTGCGGCTTTTTCCTCTGTCGGTGAAGGCGATGGAGAGATTATCAATCTGTAGTAAGGGCGCACTCATGCTACACCGCCTTGTTCGGGTCGAAGGCATCGCGCACGGCTTCGCCTATAAAAATCAGCAGTGATAGCAGCACTGCCACCGAGAGAAACGCGGTGATACCGAGCCACGGTGCCTGCAGGTTGTTTTTGCCCTGTAGCAACAGCTCGCCAAGCGACGGCGAACCCAGCGGCAGACCAAAGCCAAGGAAATCCAGCGAGGTCAGCGTGGTGATAGAGCTGCACAAAATAAAGGGCAGGAAGGTGAGGGTGGCCACCATCGCGTTTGGCAGCATATGGCGAAAGATAATGCCGCGATCGTTAACGCCCATTGCCTGGGCGGCGCGGATATAGTCAAAGTTACGCGTGCGCAGAAACTCCGCGCGCACAACGCCTACCAGCGCCATCCAGCCAAAAATAACGGTAATGGCCAGCAGCCACCAGAAGTTGGGTTGCACAACGCTTGAGAGCAGGATGATGAGAAACAGCGTCGGCATTCCTGACCACACTTCGATAAAACGCTGGCACCACAGGTCAATCTTACCGCCGTAATAACCCTGAATCGCCCCGGCAAATACGCCCATTACGCTTGAGCACAGCGTCAGCATCAGGCCGAACAGCACCGAAATACGCGTGCCGTAGAGAATGCGCGCCAGCACGTCACTCCCGTTGGCATCGGTACCCAGCCAGTTGGTGGCCGACGGCGGGGAAGGGAAGGGCTGATCGGTGGCAAAGTTAATACTGCTGGCGCCAAAGCGAATCGGTGCCCAGATAACCCAGCCGTTCTCTGTTAACTGCTTTTGCAGCCAGGGATCCTGGTAATCGGCGTTGGTCGCGAAATCACCGCCAAACTGGGCTTCGGTGTAGTCTTTAATAAACGGTACATACAGGCTACCGCGGTATTCGACCAGCAGCGGCTTGTCGTTTGCCAGCAGTTCGGAGAACAGGCTGCAGGTAAACAGGATGAGGAACAGCCATAGCGACCAGTAACCGCGACGGTTGTGGCGAAAGCGAGCCCAGCGGGCTTCGTTGACGGGGTTTAAACGCAACATCAGCGGCCCTCGAAATCAATGCGCGGATCCACCAGCGTATAGCTGATGTCGCTCAGAATGTTCAGCAGCAGGCCAATCAGGGTGAAGATATACAGCGTGCCGAACATCACCGGGTAGTCGCGCGAGATAGTGGCTTCATAGCCCAAAAGCCCCAGGCCGTTAAGTGAGAACATCACTTCAATCAACAGCGAGCCGGTAAAAAACATACTGATGAAGGTAGCGGGGAACCCGGCGATAACCAGCAGCATGGCGTTACGAAAGATATGCTTCCACAGAATGTTCTTCTCACTGACGCCTTTGGCCCTGGCGGTCACTACGTACTGTTTACGGATCTCATCGAGAAATGAGTTTTTGGTCAGCATTGTCAGTGCCGCAAAACCCCCTATCACCGTCGCCAGCACCGGCAGGGTGATATGCCACAGGTAGTCCGTCACCTGTTTATACCAGGGCAGGCTATCGAAATTCGCGGAGGTCAGCCCGCGCAGCGGGAAAAGATCGTACCAGGTGCCGCCCGCGAAAATCACAATCAGCAGAATGGCGAACAGAAAGGCTGGAATGGCGTAGCCGATGATGATGAACGCGCTGCTCCAGGTATCAAAACGGCTGCCGTTATGCACCGCTTTACGGATCCCAAGCGGGATCGACACCAGATAGATAATGAGCGTACTCCACAGCCCCAGTGATGCAGAGACCGGCAGGCTCTCTTTGATGAGCTGTAGCACCGAGGCGCTGCGGAACAGGCTGTTACCGAAATCGAAACGCAGATAGTCGCCTAGCATCTTGAAATAGCGTTCGTGAATAGGCTTATCGAAGCCGTAGCGATGGGTTATCTCGGCAATGACTTCAGGATCCAGGCCGCGGCCACCGCGATAGTGGCTGTCGCTAATGTTGCTCACCCCGGTACGGGCATGGCTTGCCCCCATTCCCTCGCCGCCGCCGCCCGGCATCGCGCCGCGATCGCCAAACTGAATGGCGGCAATCGCCTGATCTACAGGGCCACCTGGAGCAATCTGTACAATGAAAAAATTAATGGTGATGATGGCCCACAGCGTGGGGATCACCAGCAATAATCGGCGGATCAGATACGCACCCATACTACTCCTTAACGTCGGTCCGCAGGCAGCTTCGCCGCTTTGTTAACGTCATACCACCAGGTGTCGAACCCGAGGGAATATACCGGACGCACCGCCGGATGAGAGAATTTATCCCAGTAGGCTATTCGGTCTTCAGCCATATACCACATCGGTAACTGGTAGTAGTTCCACGTCAGTACACGATCCAGGGCTCTGCCCAGCGGCAGGAGCTTTTGCTTATTGCCCTGCCAGCGGATGATGTCGGCGATAAGTTTATCGACGACCGGGTTTTTGACGCCCGGCGCATTGTAGGTGGAATCAATGTACTCCGAGGCCCAGGCAATCCGCAGGCTGGAGCTCGGCCAGGGGGTTGCCTGCCAGAGTACCGGCATCATGTCATAGTCGCGGCTGCGCAGACGGTTATTCAACTGGGCGTTATCAATCTGGCGGATATCCAGCGTCACCCCGATACGGCTGAGACTGTGCTGGAACGGCAGCACCCACTGGTTGTTGCCTCCGGCGCTCAGCAGCAGCTCAAAGCGCAGGGGTTGGCCGGTTTGTGCATTCACGCGCTGCTTGCCTTTCAGCGGCCAGCCTGCGGCATCCAGCAGCTGGTTGGCCTTCAGCAGATTTTCACGGTCGAAGCCATCGCCGTTTGAAACCGGTGGTTGATAAATCGAGGTAAACACCTCCGGCGGCAGCTCATTTTTCATCGGCGCCAGCAGGGTGAGCTCGTCGGCATCCGGGTAGTTGCGCGCCGCGTATTCGGTATTCTGGAAATAGCTGTTTGCCCGACTGTAGGCCGAGTAAAACAACGCTTTATTCATCCATTCAAAGTCAAAGGCGAGCGTCACCGCCTCACGCACGCGGCGGTCGGCAAACACCGGACGCTGAATATTAAAGGCCAGCCAGCGGGTATCCTGAGCCGAGGTATTCTTCTGTTCATCCTTCACAATGTTGTGATTGGCGAAGTTCTTGCCGATGTAGCGGGTTGCCCAGTTTTTGGCGCTGCTCTCCACGCGCATATCGAAGGCCCCGGCTTTGAAGGCTTCGAACGCGACGTTGTCATCAAGGTAATAATCGTAGCGGATGGTGTCGAAATTCCAGCGTCCACGGTTTACCGGCAGGTTTGCCGCCCAGTAGTCTTTCACCCGCGAGTAAACAATATACTGGCCCATTTTCCACTGGGTTATTTTGTAGGGACCGCTTGCCGGAGGTGGGGTAGAGAGCGGATCGCTGAGCTTATGGTTGCGCCAGAAATTCTCCGGCATGATGGGCAAAGAGAGCAGGCTGAGCATGTTTTCTTTGTCGGGCTTGGCAAGCTCAATGCGTACGGTCAGCGGTGCAATGGCCTTAACCGTGGTGCCCTTATAAATCAGGCGGAACTGTGGCACCCCTTCGGTCATAAATTTGTTGAAGGTGGAGGCCACATCCTTAGCGGTGATGGGGGAGCCGTCGTGATAGCGCGCGCGGGGATTAATGGTAATTTCAGCCCACGAGAAGTCAGCAGCGTAGCGGGCCATGTCGGCAACCAGCGGATAGTAGCTTCCCGGTTCGTCATCGGAGGTGGTAAACAGGGTGTCGTACAGCGATTCGGTGCGCACGCCTGCTTTGCCGCGCAGGGCATAACGGTTGAAGTTATCGAAGGTGCCGAGCTCGGCGAGGGTAACGGAACCCCCTTTTGGGGCCGCCGGATTAACGTAGTCAAAATGATGAAAATCAACGGCATACTTCGGTTCACCAATGACGGAAAACGCGTAGCTTTCTTTTATAGCCTGGGCGTGGCTCTGTATGCAGAACAGGGTCAACATCAGGATTAACAGGCGTACAATCATCACCAGACGGCGTCCTCCCAGGTTAGCTAACGTTCTGTCTCAGAAGAATAATAAGAGACCCTTAGTCGGTTGTGAAATAATTTGCAGGGAGTGAGTGCGCCTTGACGAACTGCTCTAAGGTTAGCGGCCGGCTAATCCAGTACCCCTGCAGGAAATTCACCCCATGATCGCGCAGCCAGTGCGCCTGTTCCTGCGTCTCCACGCCTTCGGCAACCGTGACCAGTTTCATCTTTCTGGCAAGCGTCAGCACGGTATCAAGCACCGGTGAGGTGACGGTCTCCGTCCCGATAGCGTTAATAAAGCCGCGATCGATTTTCAGGTAGTCAAAAGCGTAGCGCTCGAGATAAATCAGCGCGCTGTGGCCGGTACCAAAATCGTCGATAGCCACCTCAAAGCCCTCGTGGTGTAGCCATTCAAAGGCCTGCATCGCATTTTTATGGTGCAGCGTATCGCGCTCGGTAATTTCCAGTACCACCTGGAAGTAGTTCGGCGGCAGCGAGGCGCTAAAGGTGCGCATATCGTCGCGGAAGCTCTCGGCATGAAGATGGCCCGGCGCAATATTTATTCCAAGCTTTGCCCCCGGTGGCAGCAGTTTTTGCAGCGTGGCGGCGTCGTCGGCAATGAGCTCAAACAGATGGCGGGTGAGGGGGACGATAAGCTGCTGCGCTTCAGCAAAATTAATGAACGCGTCCGGTGGGATCTCGCCTGCCACCGGATGATTCCAGCGCATCAGTACTTCGACCCCACGAATTTTCATATCTTCGGTGGAGACTACCGGCTGGTAAACCACATAGAACTGGTTACGTTTAATCGCCGAGAGGATCTCTTTACCGGGGCTGATGCGAATACTGAGAATGTAGTAACACAAGAGGCCAGTCACCAGGCCTACCACCAGCAGCAGCAGCAGGGCGTATTGTACATCATCCCGGGTCCAGAACTGTCCATAGAGGTAAATTTGCACCGGTAAATCGTTGAGGCTGGCGGTCCGCACCGGTTTCTGCGGCAGGGTAGCCGGGTCTATCAGATGTTGAGTGAAGGAGGTCAGCGCCAGGTGATTGACCACCAGTGCGATGCCGGAGAAGTTGTTCTGTTCACCAGAGTAGAGAATAAACGGCGTCAGGTTGGCATTAACAGAGGCAAAGACCCCACGGTTTTTCATTAACGGGCTACGTACCCACAGCGCAAAGGCTGGGCTTGACGGCAGCATCGGGGTACCAGGCAGGATAGTCATATCCATCGCTTTACTGAGATCGATCTGCGGGACCAGCTCTTCGAAGGGGGCGTTCATGGGCCCGGTGGCCGACGAGCACACGGCGCGCTTATCCGTCACCAGTAAAAAGGCCCGAACGTTAACGCTAAAAGCGGCACGGGCGGTAAGCTCTTGCTGGATCTGTTCGCAAGGGCTCATCGTTAGTGGTTGCAGGTAATCGACGGTGCTGCGTAGATCGGAGAAGTAGCCGTTCAGGTAGTTTTGCAGGTCCTTAATGACCGTATCGAACTGCTCGGAACGTTTGTGGTGGATCACCGAAAACTGAATACCTCCGGCCAGTATAGCGGCAACCAGTCCAACCAGAATACTGGTGAACAGGATCTTACGGCCAACGGAGAAGTAGCGGGTGAACATAGATGGACATTATCCCTGAGCGTAAAGCGTGATGATATGATATTGGCCGCTTGCCGCATCCGTGTCATGGCGAGGGCGCAAAAAAGCAAAAAAAAACACTGCCGCAGCAGTGTTTTCCTGTTCATGCCTGCCGGCCAAGGGTAACCGACATGCAGAGAATTTACGAACGGCTCAGAACCCGGCGCGCTTCGTTGTAGCGTTTATTCCAGTATGGCTCGTTCATGCTGGAGATAGTTACGCCGCTGCTGGTGGAGGCGTGAACAAACTGGTTGTTGCCGATATAAATCCCGACATGACGACCCGTTGAGCCTGCACGGAACAGAACTAAATCACCGGTACGCAGCTGATTGCGCTTAATTGATTTACCGGTTTCCTGTTGCTCCCAGGTGGAGCGAGGTAACTCGAGGCCGAACTGCTCGCGGAATGTACGCTGTACAAAGGACGAACAATCTACGCCACGTTTGGTTTCGCCACCCAGACGGTAACGAACACCTTTCCAGCTTGCGTATTGATCCATCAGACGGGTTTTCACGTCGAGGTTACGCACCATGGTTTCAAATTCATCCTGAGAGGCTTGCAGTGACGAGGCATCTTCTATGCCCACAGCACGCGTCTCAGGATGCATATTCTTGGCGGTATTACTGGTACTACATGCGGAGAGAAGGACCGCGACTGCTACGGCGGGGATAGCCCGCAACACATATCTCAAAATCGGCTGAGATTTGACCATTTCGTTTATTTTCCCTTGAAGTCCTTAACGAAAAAATCGTTATAAAAAATGCCAAACGTGTCGAGACTAAATACCTGCCGGCAATGAGACAATTCTTTATCTACAAAACTGTGGGCTACCGCACAAAATTATTCAAAATGTGAATAATTGAGGTCTGTACAGCAAAACGAGATTGAGGTTACCTCATCAGGGTGACCATTGCGAGCGCTTTTGCCGCTTTTTTTATAAGAAAATGTGATACAGAAAGTGACAAAATAGCATAGCGCAAAATAGCAGCAATTTCGGATAAAAATTATCCAATTCGCTCATTTATAAGCGCTTTATTGTGACGAGAAGATGACAAAATTGAATAAAAAAACGGCAGTCAATTATCAAGGATCGAAAACGATCCTTGATAATGAGCGTTAATTAATTCGGATTAGTGATGGCTATTTTGCGGTGGCCATGTGGGTAAATAACGTTCAAAAAAGCCAACGACCTTGTCGCTGAGCGGAGTCATCAGTACCCAGGGCAGGCCAATCAGAACGGCAGAAAGCGATCCGACGGCAATATCGCTGAACCAGTGGGCGCCAATCATGACGCGTGGGAAGGCAAAAACCACGGTAATTATCAGGGAAATTAACAATGCTTTCACACCGAAATAACGCCACATAAAACCGCTGAATATGAGCAGCATCATCCCATGATCGCCGGGAAAACTGGCTTTTGAGGCATCTTTGGTGGGGAAAGATATTATGTCACTGACCCGATAAATATCCTTAAACCACAGCGTTGGGCTCATGCGCTTAACCGGTAGCAGATGCTGTGCCAGCTGGTTAATAGTCACTGCCGCCAACAGCATGGTCAGCCCGATGGCGATAATGCGGCGTTTGCCGTGGGCATCGCTTGAAAACCAGTAGCAGAGCATCAGGCAACCCATCGCCAGCAGGGAGCAGGCGTCAAAGGCGCGGGTATTGGTGATGGCAAGGAACCAGGCCCAGGTGCGGCTGGCACCCAGACCCTGGTTAAAGAAGTGGAAAATGGTGGAGTCCAGCGGTAACCAGTAGCCATGACTGACCGGCAGGTACCAGGATAAAAACAGCGCCGCACCTGCAGCGCTTAAGAGTAGATTCAAAGAAAGTCGGGTATTCATCACTGTACTATTTAAAACGAGAAGCAAAACGTCGCTAACGGATACGGAGCTTTAAAAGCGCACTCTGGAGGCTGTTCCAGTCGGCGTCTGACTCATTGATAAGCTCAATGCGGCTATCGGGAGGTGCTACGCTCTGCGTTTCAATATGCAGATCCAGCCCTTGGCGGTTGATACGCACCAGACCCTCCGGGATACGCATTACCCCTTTTACGCGGGTGACCGGGGCGAGCCGCGCCCACTCCAGTAAACCAATGGTATCAAACTCGGTGTCAGGGTCAAAAATCCAGCCGCAGGCGTGGTAACCCTGACCGCTGTTCGCACTGCGCCGCCAGCGCTGGTTCTCCGGCAAACTCAGGGCGGCAAGCCCTTTGCGTGAGGCGTGACTGTGAGCATGCTCGGCGCTCTCCGGCAGCGGGGTAAGGTTGCTACGCGGGAGATCCAGCAATCTTTGCGGCAGATTGCCCTGAGTGGCGATATAGCGCTCTCGGCCTTCGCCGTGTTGTTGCCACCACTGCTCCAGGGCCTGCTGGCTCTCAACGGTTGCGCGGTCAGCTTTGTTAGCGATAACCACGTCCGCCGCCGCCAGCTGGTCGCGGAAGTTTTCGTTGTTCAGCACTTTGTCGTCCAGGAGCTGACGAGGGTCAAGCAGGCACAGGGTGGCGCGCAAATCTATCCACGGCTCATAAACCGGAGCGGTCAGAATATCGAGGATTTGTTTTGGGTGCCCAAGGCCGGTGGGCTCAATAAGCAGGCGGTCGGGTTTTCCTTGTCGCAGCAGCGTGTTCAACCCCACCTGCATCGGCAGACCGTTGACGCAGCACATGCAGCCACCAGGGATCTCTTTTAACAGCGCACCGCTATCAGCGAGCAGGGCGCCATCTATACCCACTTCGCCAAATTCGTTAACCAGTACGGCCCACTTTTCGTCAGCGGGCTTATTCGCCAGCAGGTGCAGAATAGACGTGGTTTTGCCGCTACCGAGAAACCCGGTAATGAGGTTTGTTTTCGTCACGTTCGCTCCAGGAGGTCACTATTGTAATGTTGTAACAGTTCTATCCTGACGAAAAAAAGGCGAAAAGAGAAGGTTTGCGGCGGGCAGATTGCCTCTCTGCCCGCTAAATAGCAGAAACTGTTAAAGATTCAGGGTGGAAATGAGCGCCTGACGAGCACCGAGAGTACAGAGTTTTTGCCAGGTGTGATCCACGGCGGCGACAAACTGAGTATTTCGCGGCAGGTCTGCACCAAAAATTTCGCTGAGGGTCAGCAGTGCCGAAACGCGGTCTGATTCGGTGGAGTTGTCCACCAGAGTACGAATTTTATCCGCCAGCGGATCGCGCACGTCGATAGCCTGCCCCGCGTCGTCCGTCCCGCTGACGTAGCGCATCCAGCCGGCAACGCCCAGCGCCAGCAGCGGCCAGTTGGTGTGGCGGGCCAGATGAATGCGGATACCGTCGAGCATCCGCTGCGGTAGTTTCTGACTGCCGTCCATCGCTATCTGCCAGGTGCGGTGCTTCAGCGCCGGATTACTAAAACGTTCTGTCAGGCTGTCGGCATAGGCATTCAGATCAACGCCGGTGATGCTGAGCGTAGGGGCTTGCTCTTCAAGCATCAGGCGTCTGGCGGCATGACGATATGCCTCATCCTGCATGCAGTCGCTGATGTGCTGAAAACCGGCGAGATAACCCAGCCAGGCGAGGAACGAGTGGCTGCCGTTGAGCATCCTGAGCTTCATCTGTTCCCAGGGGAGTACGTTTTCCACCATCTGCACGCCCGCGGCTTCCCACTCCGGACGACCGGCAACAAAATTATCCTCCACCACCCACTGGATAAACGGTTCGCAGCTAATGGCGCAAGGATCGGCCACCCCGAGCACCACCTCGATTTCGGCGAGCGATTCATCGGTTGCCGCAGGCACGATGCGGTCTACCATCGTACCGGGGAAACTCACGTTGTCTGCAATCCAGGTTGCCAGTTCAGGTGAGCGCTTGCTGGCCATCCCGAGGACCGCGTGCTTCACCACGTGGCCATTGTCGGGAATATTGTCACATGACAGCACCGTGAAAGGAGAGAGACCACGCTCGCGGCGGCGGTGGAGCGCTTCCACCAGAATGCCCGGCGCTGAGTGCGGTTCCGTCGGATTTTCCAGGTCGTGAATGATACGCGGTTGGTTGACGTCAAGGCTGCCGGTTGCCGGGTCGATGCAGTAACCCTTCTCGGTGATGGTCAATGAAACAATCGCCACCTGCGGCTCGCAGAATTTCTCGATAATCGCGGCCAGTGAATCGAGACGCGCGTTAAGACACTCGTGTACCGCGCCAACAACAATGGCCTGATTGCCCTCAGCGCCTTTCTCCAGCACCGTAAACAGGTGATCCTGCTCGCGAAGCTGTGCCATCAGAACGTCGCCGCTGAACAGGCTTATTTCGCAAATACCCCAGTCACCACCGCGGGCGTTAAGCACCCGGTCAGTCAGTAACGCCTGGTGTGCCCGGTGGAAGGCACCAAAGCCAAAGTGCACGATCCGCGAGCGCAGAGCCTGCCGGTCATAGGTGGGGAGCTGCACGCTGTCAGGCAGGGCGGCGGTGGCGATGTTCTTCATTATATATACACCTGGATAACTAATGGTTAACAATTGCCAGTGTAAAGTTATATGACAGCAATTGAAATTGGTGTGCCGTATTTCTCTGTGGATTGTGAGCTGGATCAATCA
Organism: Yokenella regensburgei ATCC 49455; assembly: GCF_000735455.1. Lineage (GTDB taxonomy): Bacteria > Pseudomonadota > Gammaproteobacteria > Enterobacterales > Enterobacteriaceae > Yokenella > Yokenella regensburgei. The sequence goes on from NZ_JMPS01000064.1 coordinate 183,038, forward strand.
ACCTGGCGCGTTATGTTGATCATTTTGCTTAAGCCTGTATGGTAGTCGTCATTCAGCTTTCCATTATTGGTATAACAACTTGAGAGGGTGAGACAATGGAGCAAACCTGGCGTTGGTATGGACCGAACGATCCGGTATCGCTTGATGATGTGCGCCAGGCGGGCGCCACCGGTGTTGTGACCGCACTGCACCACATTCCGAATGGCCAGGTCTGGCCGATTGAAGATATTCAGAAGCGTCAGGCGATGCTGGCTGAAAAAGGACTGACCTGGTCGGTGGTTGAGAGCATCCCGGTCCACGAAGATATCAAAACCCACAGCGGCGAATACGCGACCTGGATTGCTAACTATCAGCAGAGCATCCGTAACCTCGCGGCCTGCGGTATTGATACCGTCTGCTACAACTTCATGCCTATCCTCGACTGGACCCGTACCGACCTCGAGTATCAGCTGCCGGACGGCTCCCGTGCTCTGCGTTTTGACCAGATTGCTTTCGCTGCCTTTGAACTGCATATCCTCAAACGTGAAGGCGCGCAAGCGGACTACAGCGAAGAAGAGCAGCGCCAGGCGCAAGCCTACTTCAACGCGATGAGTGCTGCAGAAATTGAAAAACTAACCCGCAATATTATCGCGGGGCTGCCGGGCGCCGAAGAGGGCTATACCCTCGATCAGTTCCGCGCACGTCTGGCGGAGTATGACAACATCAGCAAAGCTCAGCTGCGTGACAATATGGCCGTGTTCCTGCGGGCGATTGTGCCGGTAGCGGAAGAGGTGGGCGTACGTCTGGCGGTTCACCCTGACGATCCGCCGCGCCCGATCCTCGGTCTGCCGCGCATTGTTTCCACTATTGAAGATATGCAGTGGCTGAAAGAGACCGTCGACAGCATCAACAACGGCTTCACCATGTGTACCGGCTCTTATGGCGTGCGCGCCGATAACGACCTGGTGAAGATGATTGAAACCTTTGGCGATCGTATCCACTTCACCCACCTGCGTTCCACCTGCCGGGAAGAGAACCCAAAAACCTTCCACGAAGCGGCGCATTTGCACGGCGACGTCAATATGGTGGCGGTCGTTGATGCGATTCTGGGCGAAGAGCAGCGACGTAAGAAAGCGGGCGATCTGCGACCAATCCCGTTCCGTCCGGACCACGGGCACCAGATGCTTGACGATCTGAAGAAGAAAACCAACCCTGGCTATTCGGCGATTGGTCGACTGAAGGGGATGGCGGAAGTACGCGGCGTTGAGCTGGCGCTGAAGATGACCAAATATCCTGACCTGCTGTAAGCGCAGGGAAAATAAAAAAGGACGGTCGTTACCGTCCTTTTTTTATCAGTCCGCGCGACCCATGTAGCGCTTCTCTTCGATATGGATTCGGATTTTCTCACCGGTGGTGAGATATTCCGGAACCTGTACCACCAGACCGGTAGTCAACGTCGCAGGCTTGGTGCGAGAGCTCGCGGAAGCCCCTTTGATGCCCGGCGCCGTCTCAACGATTTCCAGATCGACAGTCTGCGGCAGCTCCAGCGCCAGCAGTTGGCCGTCCCAGGTCAGCACCTGCATATCCGGCATACCGCCTTCCGGAATGAACAGCAGCTCTTCTTCAATCTGATCTTTGGTAAAGGTATATGGGGTATAGTCTTCTTTATCCATGAACACGTATTCGTTGCCGTCGACGTAGGAGAAATCGACGAAGCGACGGGTCAGGGTCACGGTATCCAGAATGTCATCACCTTTAAAACGCTCTTCTACTTTAAGACCGGTACGGACGTCAGAAAAACGCATTTTGTACAGCGTTGCGGCGCCGCGGGCGCTCGGTGACTGAATGTCAATATCTTTTACAATCAGCAGCTTGCCGTTGTAGTTCAGCACCATACCTTTCTTAATCTCATTCGCTCTTGGCATTGCAGTAATCCTGTGTACAAGGGTGTCGAAAATATCGCGTCAAAGTACTCGCGCCGGGGCTTCCAGGCAAGCGGAATTCGCGGGTTTTGTGAAAAGGTGATAAGGTGCGCAACCTGACGCCCGAGAGACGCCATTATGGAATGCCGCCCCGACTGCGGTGCCTGCTGTACGGCACCTTCAATATCAAGCCCGATCCCCGGAATGCCTGGCGGCAAGCCGGCGAATACCCGCTGCGTACAGCTCTCCGACGAGAACCTGTGCAATATCTTTGGTTCGAGCCTGCGCCCGAAAGTATGTAGTAGTTTAAAACCTTCCGTTGAGATGTGTTGTACCAATCGTGAGGAAGCGATGACGTACCTGCTGTATCTGGAAGAGAGTACTTCGTAAACAGCGTGACGAGGCTCTCAACAGTTATTCCTTCAGGGAATGACTGGCATGATTATTGTTCATTTTTGGAATCCCCTACGTTTGCTATACTGCTTTCCGGATTCGCGGCTTATTAACGTTTCGTCGCTAATTTAAAAAAATAATATATTAAATAATTTTCTGTATTTCACTGTGCCCCGCAACAGGGATTTCACTCGCCAATATTATTTAAAGCGCAAAGAAATAATAATTTTCGGATTTTAGCAAGGTAAGCAAATGAACCAGAATAGTATCACTCCGGACACCCAGGATGCCTGGTATAAAATTAGTTATAAATTGTTACAGGAAGCAGGGGTAAAAATAAATGGTGATCGTCCCTGGGATATTCAGGTTAAAAACAATAAATTCTACAAGCGCGTTCTTCAGCAGGGCTCATTAGGTCTGGGTGAAAGCTATATGGATGGCTGGTGGGAATGTGAAAGACCCGATGAGTTTATTAGACGGTTATTAGAAGCTGACCTTGAATCCGTTATGACGAAACGATTTAAAGATCTGGTGAGAGTCGCAGGCGCACGGCTAATTAATTTGCAATCGAAAAAGCGTGCCTGGATTGTGGGCAAAGAACACTACGATTTGGGCAATGATCTCTTTACTCGTATGCTCGATCCGTGGATGCAATACTCCTGCGGTTACTGGCGTCATGCTACAGATCTCTTCACCGCGCAGCAGGACAAACTGCGGCTCATTTGTGAGAAGCTGCAGCTAAAAGAGGGCATGACGCTGCTCGATATTGGCTGCGGCTGGGGCGGGCTCGCCGCGTTTGCCGCGGAAAATTACGGTGTGAAAGTCACCGGAATTACCATCTCGGCGGAGCAGCAGAAGCTGGCGCAGCAGCGCTGCGAAAAGCTGGATGTCACCATCCTGTTGCAGGACTATCGGGACCTGGAGATGCAGTTTGATAGAATTGTTTCAGTGGGAATGTTTGAGCACGTTGGTCCAAAAAACTATGCGACATACTTTGAGGTGGTGAATAAAAACCTTAAGCCGAACGGCCTGTTCCTGCTGCACACCATCGGTTCGAATCAAACCGATATCAACGTTGATCCGTGGATCAATAAATACATTTTCCCCAATGGTTGTCTGCCTTCTGTTGCACACATTGCCACCGCCAGTGAACCCTGGTTTGTGATTGAGGACTTGCATAATTTCGGCCCTGATTATGACCGCACCCTGATGGCATGGTATGAGCGCTTTCTGGCAACCTGGCCTGAAATAGATAGTAACTATTCTACACGTTTTAAACGTATGTTTACCTATTACCTTAATGCCTGCGCTGGCGCATTTCGCGCCCGTAATATTCAATTATGGCAACTTGTACTGACTCGTGGAGTAAATGGCGGCCTTCAGGTACCGCGTTAACGACAATCTTTTAATAATACCGTGCAGTATTGTTATTATTTACAGGCTTGATTATGGCAAGACAATCTCAGGTGGTTAACGACAGCCTCCTCTCAGTGATTGATGGCGTATTGTGCTGGGTGGAGAATAATATAGACAATAAATTATCTGTGGACGATATAGCCCGTAAATCGGGCTACTCTCGATGGTATTTTCAACGTAAGTTTACGCTCGTGACGGGGTACACGTTAGCGAACTATATTTCCCGGCGTAAAATGACGATAGCGGCAGAGATATTGCTGAGCACCACATTATCGGCATTCAGCGTGGCGGTTTTACTGGGCTATGAGGATCAATCGACATTTAGTCGGGCGTTCCGTCGTCATTACGGGGTGCCCCCGAGCGTCTATCGACATCATGTCGATTCCTCCCCGGAACGGTTGCAGCTTCCTATTCATCTGCCGCTGGCAGAAGGGGAAGCGCTGGAGCAAATGCACCGGTAAGCCATAAGGCGAGCAGCGCTCGCCTTAGACATCCTTCACTTTAATCAGGCAGCCGACGGCAAGGATGCACATCACCAGTGCAATCCAGAAAACGGCGTGATAGCTCCAGATTTCAGCCACCACCCCGGCGAGTGAACCGGCAATGATCCAGCCCACGCGGGTGGTGTTGGTATAAAGCGTGGTGGCAGAACCGGCCTGTCCTGGCATCAGATCCTGGAAATACAGCATACCGATCCCGGCGAGAATACCGATATAGATGGCGTTCAGCAGCTGCATCGCCAGCAATAATACCGGGGAGTGAAAGGTGAGCATGCCGAGATAAAAGAGGAGCCCCGCGACGACGGCCACGCGCATCAGGAAACGCTTACCAAAGCGTCTGGCGTAATAGCCGGCAATCAACATGGTGGGGATTTCCAGCCCGGCGGCGGTGCCCATCATGACGCCGGCGAGCTTCTCCGGTAAATGCAGCTCATTGATGATATAGAGCGGCATATTAATAATATAAAGGCTGTTGGTGCCCCACATCAGCGTACAAATGGTGAATAACAGCAGCGCATCGCGGCGATTGCGGCGCGGTGCTTCCATGTGTCCGGCGGCGGCTTTTGGCTCTTTACGCATGGAGGGCAGGAAAATCATCACCATAATCCCGCACACAATAAAGGCGACCGCCGCACTCAGGTACATAACGGTGAAGCCAAAACCCATCGCCAGTGCGTAAGCCAGCGGCGGGCCAATCACCCACGCCAGCGACACCTGCGCACGCAGGATTGAGCTAAACATCACCGCTTCACGCCCTGTTTTATCCGCATGTTCGCGGGCGAGGGCAAACATCTGAGGGTTAGCCGTGGAGCCAAAGCTGCTCAGGAATACCCCGACAAAGAGCAAAATGAAGTAGTTGCGGTTCCACGCAAACAGCACGCACGCCAGCACACCTAATACGCAGCAAAAGACGATAAGGCTTTTACGGTCTCCTTTGCGATCGGAACGACCGGCAAGGAACTGGCTGACCAGAATGCCAATCACCGCGCTACCGGTGAAGAAGAACCCCACCATCGCCGGGCGCACATGGACTTCATTGGTCAGAAACAGACTGAGCGTCGGCGTTTGCAGCGCCCCGGCGATGCCGGTCAGGAAAGCAACAATAAGGAAAGACGACGACGTCACGTCGAACCCACGTCGGGGCGTAGCGGCGGTGCTGTTATGCATGAGCTATTTTTAATCAGATAAGAGACGCGCGAGTGTACGCCGGGCTTCAGCAAATAAACAGCGGCTTAAATCAAATTCAGCACAAAAAAATCAAAAAGGCATTTCACATTAAATTTGTGTGTTGCTGAACGGTGCTGAAGATCGTTGTCAGCACGACGTTTTGCTTCAGCAAATGCGAGTGAAATGTGCAGTACCTCTAAATTTTGCTATCTCATCAGCGAGAATACTTGCAGGAAACCATGGAAGGGGACAGACTCCTTGAAACGTTTCAGCGTCATCGGCCCGATGCCAGCGTCTCAAGATGGCGCCTTTTTTCTCATAAAAGCTGAAACGATTCAATTTCAGCAGGAGAGGAGAATCATGTTCCAGTTATCTGTTCAGAATATCCATCCCGGCCAACAGGCTGGCGATAAAACGGATGCCATCCGTCAGGTGGCTTCCGCTCTGGTCAGCGCAGGCAACGTCGCCGACGGTTATGTCGACGGTATGCTGGCGCGCGAGCAGCAGACGTCCACTTTCCTCGGCAACGGCATTGCTATTCCGCATGGCACTACCGACACCCGCTCGCAGGTGCTGAAAACCGGTGTTCAGGTTTATCAGTTCCCACAGGGGGTTGCCTGGGGGGAAGGGCAGACGGCGTATGTGGCTATCGGTATTGCCGCAAGCTCCGATGAACACCTTGGCCTGCTGCGTCAGCTGACGCACGTGCTGAGCGATGACAGCGTTGCTGAACAGCTGAAATCAGCAACCACCGCTGAAGAGCTGCGGGCGTTGCTGATGGGTGAGAAGCAAAGTGAAGGGCTGAAGCTTGATCTGGAAACGCTGACGCTCGACGTAGCGGCAAGCGATCTGGTCACTCTGCAGGCGCTGAACGCCGGTCGGCTGAAAGAAGTCGGTGCAGTAGACGCGGGTTTTGTGGCTCATGCGGTGAACGACAAGCCGCTGAACCTCGGGCAGGGCGTCTGGCTGAACGACAGTGCTGAAGGCAATCTGAAAAGTGCTGTCGCCGTCAGCCGCGCGGCAAACCGTTTTGAAAGTGAAGGTCAGCCTGTCTCTCTGCTGCTGACCGTCGCGATGGTTGATGAACAGCCGACGGCGGTGCTGAGTCGTTTAAGTCAGCTGCTGCTGGAGAATAAAGCTGAACGTCTGCTGAACGCAGATGCCGCGACGCTGCTGGCGATGCTTACCAGCGACGATGCGCTGGCTGAAGATGTGCTGAATGCTGAATTTGTAGTGCGCAACGAGCATGGCTTGCATGCGCGTCCTGGAACCATGCTGGTGAATACCATTAAACAGTTTAAAAGTGAAATTACCGTGACCAATCTGGATGGCAGTGGCAAACCGGCGAATGGCCGTAGTCTGATGAAAGTTGTGGCGCTGGGCGTGAAGAAGGGCCATCGCCTGCGCTTTACCGCACAGGGTGAAGATGCGCAGCTCGCGCTTAACGCCATTGGTGATGCTATCGCTTCCGGTCTTGGGGAGGGCGCGTAATGAGCAGACGTGTTGCTACCATTACATTAAACCCGGCTTACGATCTGGTGGGGTTTACCCCGGATATTGAACGTGGCGAAGTGAACCTTGTGCGCACCACCGGTCTGCACGCCGCGGGCAAAGGCATCAACGTAGCGAAAGTGCTGAAAGATCTGGGTATCGACGTCACCGTGGGCGGTTTCCTTGGTAAAGACAACCAGGATGGATTTCAGCAGTTGTTCAGCGAACTGGGGATTGCGAACCGTTTCCAGGTGGTGCAGGGCCGAACCCGCATCAACGTGAAACTGACAGAAAAAGACGGTGAAGTGACCGACTTCAACTTCTCCGGCTTTGAAGTAACGCCAGCGGACTGGGAGCGTTTCGTCAACGATTCGTTAACCTGGCTTGGGCAGTTTGACATGGTTTGCGTCAGCGGCAGTCTGCCGAGCGGCGTTAGTCCGGAAGCCTTCACCGACTGGATGACGCGTCTGCGCAGCCAGTGCCCGTGCATTATCTTCGACAGCAGCCGTGAAGCGCTTGTGGCGGGGCTGAAAGCCGCACCGTGGCTGGTGAAGCCGAACCGTCGCGAGCTTGAGATTTGGGCGGGCCGTAAACTGCCGGAAATGAAAGATGTAATTGAAGCGGCCCATGCGCTGCGCGAACAGGGAATTGCCCACGTGGTTATTTCTCTGGGCGCGGAAGGTGCGCTGTGGGTTAACGCCTCCGGGGAGTGGATTGCCAAACCGCCGTCAGTTGAGGTGGTGAGCACCGTAGGGGCAGGGGATTCGATGGTGGGCGGCCTGATTTATGGCCTGCTGATGCGCGAATCCAGTGAGCATACTTTACGTCTGGCAACGGCCGTGGCAGCACTGGCGGTGAGTCAGAGTAACGTTGGTATTACCGATCGTACCCAGTTGGCCGCGATGATGGCGCGAGTTGACTTACAACCCTTTAGTTAACAGCAGGAGAGGCATAATGAGAACGCTGCTGATTATTGATGCTGGACTCGGACAGGCCCGCGCCTATATGGCGAAAACCCTACTGCGTGCGGCAGCGCAAAAAGCGCATCTGGAATTTATCGATAACCCCAACGATGCTGAACTGGTCATTGTGCTTGGTAGCGCATTGCCTGCTGACAGCGCGCTGAACGGAAAACAGGTGTTCCTCGGCGATGTCAATCGTGCGGTGGCTCACCCGGAGCTGTTCCTCGGCGAAGCCAAAGGGCATGCAAAACCGTACAGCGCACCGACAACGGTTGCTCCTGCTGCGACGGCGGGTATGAAGCGCGTTGTCGCGGTCACCGCCTGTCCAACCGGCGTGGCGCACACCTTTATGGCGGCTGAAGCCATTGAAACCGAAGCGAAAAAACGCGGCTGGTGGGTGAAGGTTGAAACTCGTGGATCCGTGGGTGCCGGTAATGCCATTACCCCGGAAGAGGTGGCCGAGGCGGATCTGGTTATCGTGGCGGCGGATATCGAAGTGGATCTGGCGAAGTTCGCCGGTAAGCCGATGTATCGCACTTCCACCGGACTGGCGCTGAAGAAAACTGCGCAGGAGTTAGATAACGCACTGGTCCAGGCCAAACCGTATCAGCCTGCGGGTAACGCGTCTGCGGCGAAAGAAGGCAAGAAAGAGGGGGCGGGTCCATATCGTCACCTGCTGACCGGGGTTTCTTACATGCTGCCGATGGTGGTGGCAGGCGGTCTGTGTATTGCGCTTTCCTTCGCCTTCGGTATCACTGCCTTTAAAGAGGAAGGTACGCTTGCCGCTGCGCTGATGCAGATTGGCGGCGGATCCGCCTTCGCCCTGATGGTGCCGGTACTGGCAGGTTATATTGCATTCTCCATCGCTGACCGTCCGGGTCTTACACCGGGTCTGATTGGCGGTATGCTGGCCGTCAGCACCGGAGCTGGGTTCATCGGCGGTATCATCGCGGGTTTCCTCGCCGGTTACGTGGCGCGAGCCATCAGTACCAAACTGAAGCTGCCGCCGAGCATGGAAGCGCTGAAGCCGATTCTGATAATCCCGCTGTTCTCCAGCCTGATCGTGGGTCTGGCGATGATTTATCTTATCGGTAAACCGGTTGCTGGCATCCTGGCGGGTCTGACCCACTGGCTGCAGACCATGGGCACCGCGAACGCGGTTCTGCTGGGCGCGATTCTTGGTGGCATGATGTGTACCGACATGGGCGGCCCGGTGAACAAAGCGGCTTATGCTTTCGGCGTTGGCCTGCTGAGTACCCAGACTTATGCACCTATGGCAGCCATTATGGCGGCGGGTATGGTACCACCGCTGGCGCTTGGCCTTGCGACTATCGTTGCTCGTCGTAAGTTCGATAAAGCACAGCAGGAAGGCGGTAAAGCGGCGCTGGTACTGGGCCTGTGCTTCATCACCGAAGGTGCGATTCCGTTTGCGGCCCGCGATCCGATGCGTGTTCTGCCATGCTGTATCGTTGGCGGCGCGGTGACCGGGGCAATCTCGATGGCCATTGGTGCAAAACTGATGGCACCACATGGTGGCCTGTTCGTACTGCTTATCCCTGGTGCTATCACACCGGTGCTGGGTTACCTGATGGCGATTATCGCCGGTACTCTGGTAGCAGGGCTCTCTTACGCGGTGCTGAAACGCCCGGAAGCTGAAGCGGTAGCGAAAACGGCGTAAGGTTGAAAGGCCAGATATGGCCGATAACACCTGAAAATAAAAAACCGGGGCTTTCCCCGGTTTTTTTATGCCACCGCTTCGGCGACCTGCTGCGCTTTCAGCCACGCAATCTCTTCTGCCCAGATATCCGGATTTACGGTTTCCAGAATCAGCGGAATGCCGTCAAAACGGTTGTCCTGCATTATCCAGCGAAACGCATCGTGACCAATGTTGCCTTCACCGAGGCTGTGGTGGCGGTCAACGCGGCTGCCGAAAGTGCTCTTGGCGTCGTTCAGATGCATCCCACGCAGATACTTAAAGCCGACGATGCGATCGAATTCAGCAAACGTTTCTTCACAGGCTTCTGTGGTGCGCAGGTCGTACCCGGCAGCAAAGGCATGGCAGGTATCGATACAGACGCCGACGCGGGATTTATCTTCGACTCCGTCGATGATGGCTGCCAGGTGTTCAAATTTAAAACCGAGGTTGCTGCCCTGACCGGCGGTGTTTTCAATGACCGCAGTGACGCCTTCGGTTTGTGCCAGCGCAATGTTGATGGATTGTGCAATCCGCGCCAGGCACTCTTCCTCCGGGATCTGCATCAGGTGGCTACCGGGGTGGAAGTTCAGCAACGTCAGCCCCAGCTGCTGGCAGCGGTAGAGCTCATCGATAAACGCTTCGCGGGATTTCTCCAGCGCTTCGGTAACCGGGTGACCCAGGTTAATCAGGTAGCTGTCGTGAGGGAGGATCTGGCCTGGCCCAAACTGGTATTTTTCACAGGCGGCTTTGAACTCGCTGATGACATCGTCAGTAAGGGGGGCAGCACGCCACTGGCGCTGGTTCTTGGTAAACAGGGCGAATGCGGTCGCTCCAATTTCTGCGGCGCGGATTGCGGCGTTAGCCACACCGCCTGAAGCACTCACGTGCGCTCCAATGTATTTCATGAGGGACTCCTGTTAAACCCTGGAGGAAAACCTCTATCATAGCGGGTTAACAGGCGTTTGACGTTATCTGAAATAGGGGTAGCGTAACCAAAATCCGTCGGGGACGGGAAGAGAAGCATGTCTGACAGTCATCTCAACCTGCCACTCTGAATCAGGAATGATGGCATCGTAGGCGTTCATGGAGAGGGTGTTATACGATTTTGATAGCCTATTGAGTTCTTTCAAAGTGTCGATGGTGTTTTGACAGGAGGCAAGGTTTTGCATCTCACAAAAATTGCTACTCACTTTCAATCTCCTTATTTGAAAGTGAGTAGCACAACACAACAAATTGGTTATAACTGAGACAGATGATCTAGAAAACACAGATTAGTATTTAATAAATATTCGCTAAATCAATCTATTAACCCATCAGGCTATGAATCACCAGGTTAATCGCGGCGCCGCCGATAATCAGCCAGGCGAACAGCATCAGCGCCATCAGCAGCGGTTTCGCACCGGCTTTTTTCAGGGCGCTGACGTGGGTGGTGAGACCCAGTGCCGCCATCGCCATTGCCAGCAGTACCGTATCAAGCGTTACCAGCGCATCCACCACCGCTTTCGGCAACAGGTGGAATGAATTGAAGATGGCAACCACAATGAACAGGATAGCGAACCACGGAATGGTGATTTTACTTTTCTCACCGTGACCGGCCGGGGCCAGCTGTTTAACGCGGGCAGCCATAAACAGCAGGAACGGTGCCAGCATCATGACGCGCAGCATTTTGGCAATCACCGCGGCGTTTTCAGCATCCGGGCTGATGGCGTGACCGGCAGCAACAACTTGCGCGACTTCATGCACCGTAGAGCCGATATAAATCCCGTAAGCTTCCGGGCTGAACCAGTGTGCTACCAGCGGATAAATGGCCGGGTAAAGGAAGATGGCGATGGTCCCGAAGATAACCACCGTAGCCACCGCAACGGTGACCTTGCTGGCTTCTGCTTTGACTACCGGCTCCGTTGCAAGTACCGCGGCAGCGCCGCAAATACTGCTACCAGCACCAATTAACCAGCTGGTGTGACGGTCAAGACCGAACACTTTCTGCCCAAGGAAGCAGGCAATCATAAAGGTACTGGTCAGCGTTAAAACGTCGATGACGATACCACCGATGCCGACGTCAGCAATCTGCGAGAACGTCAGGCGGAAACCGTAGAGGATTATCCCAAGACGTAACAGATGTTGTTTGGCAAACAGCACCCCGCCGTCACAGGGTTTCCAGATTTTTGGGTAGATCGTGTTACCGAGCAGCATGCCGAACAGGATGGCCAGTGTCAGAGCGCTGAACCCGGCGCCGGCGATGGCCGGAATGCTCCCGCCCCACAGGGCAACAGCGGTGATTGCAGCACTAAGCGCCAGCCCAGGAATGAAATGCCAGAGTGGGCGGCGGCGATGAGTATTTAAGGTGAGTTCAGTCATTTACTTCTCCTTTATCTGGCTCGAAGTGTATGCCTCACTGGTTTAAAAATAAAATTGATTATATATTTATAATCAATCGGAATATGCGATAAGCAACGTTTAATACAGGTATCCCTATGCACATCACGCTACGGCAGCTGGAAGTTTTTGCTGAGGTGCTGAAAAGCGGCTCAACGACGCAGGCGTCACAGATGCTGGCGTTATCACAGTCAGCGGTCAGCGCCGCGCTCACCGATCTGGAGGGTCAGCTTGGCGTTCAGCTCTTCGACAGGGTCGGGAAACGGCTGGTGGTCAACGAGCATGGTCGCCTGTTGTACCCGCGCGCGCTGGCGTTGCTCGAGCAGGCAACCGAGATTGAGCAGCTGTTTCGTGAAGATAATGGTGCTATCCGGGTGTATGCGAGCAGCACCATCGGTAACTATATTTTGCCGGAGGTGATTGCTCTCTACCGCCGCGATTTCCCTGAACTGCCGCTCGAGCTGAGCGTGGGCAACAGCCAGGATGTGATTAATGCGGTAGCGGATTTCCGGGTGGATATTGGTCTTATCGAAGGGCCATGCCACGCGGCGGAAATGGTGGCGGAACCCTGGCTTGAAGATGAGCTGGTGGTGTTTGCTGCGCCGGATTCACCGCTGCATAACGGTAAAGCCACTCTGGCGCAGCTGGCCGCCACGCCGTGGATCCTGCGCGAAAAGGGGTCTGGTACCCGGGAAATTGTCGACTATCTGCTGTTGTCGCATTTACCGGAATTCCATATGGGGATGGAGCTTGGTAATTCCGAGGCCATCAAACACGCGGTGCGTCATGGTCTGGGCATCAGTTGTCTCTCGCGCCGGGTGATTGCCGAACAGCTGGAAAACGGCACGCTGGCGGAGGTCAAAGTGCCGCTGCCGCCGCTTAAACGCACGCTCTGGCGCATTCATCACCGACAAAAGCACATCTCTAACGCGCTAAGCCGCTTTCTTAGCTACTGCGAGAAGATAAAAGAGCTGGATTAACGGTATCATTAGGACTTAACTTATAATTCGCGGCCCATCATGAAGGTCTCTTATAACTGCGCATTTCTGCCGGAAGGAAGCCATTTCCTCTGTTACAATCGCGCCTCATTTTTTGGATGGATAGTATTTTCACATGGTTTCTGAAACTAAAACCACAGAAGCGCCCGCGCTACGCCGCGATCTGAAGGCGCGTCACTTGACCATGATCGCCATTGGCGGTTCCATCGGTACAGGATTATTTGTTGCCTCCGGGGCAACCATTTCGCAGGCAGGCCCAGGCGGCGCGCTGCTTTCTTATATTCTTATCGGTCTGATGGTGTACTTCCTGATGACCAGTCTGGGCGAGCTGGCGGCTTATATGCCGGTTTCTGGCTCTTTTGCGACCTATGGTCAGAACTATGTGGAAGAGGGCTTCGGCTTCGCGCTGGGCTGGAACTACTGGTACAACTGGGCGGTGACTATCGCCGTTGACCTCGTGGCCGCACAGCTGGTGATGAACTACTGGTTCCCGGAAACTCCTGGTTGGATCTGGAGTGCGCTGTTCCTCGGTATCATGTTCCTGCTGAACTGGATCTCGGTGAAGGGCTTTGGTGAAGCAGAGTACTGGTTCTCGCTGATTAAAGTCGCCACCGTCATTATCTTTATCATCGTCGGTGTGATGATGATTGTCGGCATCTTCAAAGGCTCGCAGCCGGTGGGCTGGAGCAACTGGACAACCGGCGATGCGCCGTTTGCCGGGGGCTTTGCGGCGATGATCGGCGTCGCGATGATTGTTGGCTTCTCCTTCCAGGGTACTGAACTTATCGGTATCGCGGCAGGGGAGTCTGAGAACCCGGAGAAGAACATTCCGCGCGCGGTGCGTCAGGTGTTCTGGCGTATCCTGCTGTTCTATGTATTCGCTATCCTGATAATCAGCCTGATTATTCCGTATACCGACCCGAGCCTGCTGCGTAACGATGTGAAAGACATCAGCGTAAGCCCGTTCACCCTGGTATTCCAGCATGCTGGTCTGCTGTCTGCGGCGGCTATCATGAACGCCGTTATCCTGACGGCGGTGCTGTCGGCGGGTAACTCCGGCATGTACGCGTCCACCCGTATGCTCTATACCCTGGCGCTGGACGGTAAAGCACCGCGTATCTTCGCGAAGCTGTCCCGTGGCGGTGTACCGCGTAACGCACTGTATGCGACAACCGTGATTGCGGCGCTGTGCTTCCTGACCTCGATGTTTGGTAACCAGACCGTGTACCTGTGGCTGCTGAATACCTCCGGGATGACCGGCTTCATCGCCTGGCTGGGGATTGCCATCAGCCACTATCGTTTCCGTCGCGGCTACGTGATGCAGGGGAATGATATTAACGATCTGCCTTATCGCTCTGGCTTCTTCCCGCTGGGTCCGATCTTCGCTTTCGTGCTGTGTCTTATTATCACGCTGGGTCAGAACTATGAGGCCTTCCTGAAAGACACCATCGACTGGGGCGGCGTTGCGGCAACCTATATCGGTATCCCGCTGTTCCTGGTTATCTGGTTCGGTTATAAGCTGGCGAAAGGGACTCGTTTTGTAAGCTATAGCGAAATGCATTTCCCAAAAATCCCCAAAAAATAAGCCTCTTCTGATTAAAGCCCCCTCCATGCCGAGGGGGCTTTTTTTTGCCCATTCGGCAACGTCCTGAAATAATTGTTAACAATGCAATTGATAATCGTAATCATTATCTTTATTATCTTCGCAAAATTTCAGGATGAAGCCACTCCCCATCTCCCACCGAGGAATACCACGGTAAACGGGTGACCAGCCACATCTGCCAATAAAACGCCTCTGCCGGTCAGAGCAGAGCGCGATGTGAGTTACCCCTTTTTCGTTTGTTGTTGACCTCATGGAGATATGTAATGGTTAGGTTGAATCCTGGCGTGCGAGCCGGGCTCTGCGCCTCTGCGCTGTCCTTTGCTTTACCGGTTGTTGCTGCATCAGCTGATGAAAATGAAACGCTGGTGGTGACTGCATCAGCCACCGAACAGAGCGTGAAAGACGCCCCCGCCAGCATCAGCGTGATTACCGAGGAAGATCTGCAGCGTCGCCCGGTGAATAACCTGAAAGACGTGCTGAAAGATGTCCCGGGCGTGCAGCTGACTAACGAAGGGGATAACCGTAAAGGCGTCAGCCTGCGCGGTCTCGACAGCAGCTATACCCTGATTCTGGTCGACGGAAAGCGGGTTAACTCCCGTAACGTCGTCTTCCGTCACAACGACTTCGATCTCAACTGGATCCCGGTTGATGCTATCGAACGCATCGAAGTCGTGCGCGGCCCGATGTCCTCCCTGTACGGCTCTGATGCTCTCGGCGGCGTGGTGAACATCATCACCAAAAAAGTGGGCACCAAATGGACCAGCACCCTCAGCGCAGATACCACCATTCAGGAACATCGCGATCGCGGTGACACCTGGAACGGCCAGTTCTACACCAGTGGGCCGCTGGTTGATGGTCTGCTCGGTATGAAAGCCTACGGTAGCTTCAGCAAACGCGGTAAAGACGACCAGCAGTTGAGTAACAGCGGCACCGAAACACCGCGTATCGAAGGCTTCACCAGCCGCGACGGCAACGTCGAGTTCGCCTGGACGCCGAATGAGAACAACGACATTACCGCAGGTTATGGTTTTGACCGCCAGGACAGGGATTCTGACTCGCTGGACAAAAACCGTATTGAGCGTCAGAACTACTCTCTCAGCCACAACGGTCGCTGGGACGTGGGTAACAGCGAAATTCGCGTTTACGGCGAAAAAGTCGATAACAAGAACCCGGGCAACAGTGGACAGATCACCTCTGAAAGCAACACTCTTGACGGTAAATATGTGCTGCCGCTGGGCATGATCAACCAGATGGTGACCTTCGGTGGCGAGTGGCGTCACGACAAGCTGAAAGATCCGGTTAATCTCACCAGCAACAGTGGGGGATCTACTTCCGCCAGCCAGTATGCGCTGTTCCTCGAAGATGAGTGGCGGATCTTTGAACCGCTGGCGCTGACCACCGGTATCCGTATGGATGACCACGACACCTACGGCGATCACTGGAGCCCGCGTGCCTATCTGGTGTACACCGCAACCGACACGGTGACCGTGAAAGGTGGCTGGGCGACGGCGTTTAAAGCTCCGTCTCTGTTGCAGCTTAGCCCTGACTGGGCCACGAACTCCTGCCGCGGTAGCTGCCGTATCGTTGGTAGCAAAGATCTGAAACCAGAAACCAGCGAAAGCTTCGAACTGGGGCTTTACTACAGCGGGGAAGAGGGCTGGCTCGAAGGCGTACAGGGCAGCATCACCGCGTTCCAGAACAACGTGGAAGATATGATCAACGTTAACCGGACCTCCGACGCCAGCGAAGCGCCGGGCTATCCGAACTTTGTCGGCTGGTACACGGGGTCTAACGGTAAACGCATCCCGGTCTTCTCCTACTACAACGTTGATAAAGCACGTATCAACGGCGTGGAAACCGAGCTGAAAATTCCGTTGGGCGAAGAGTGGAAGTTGACGACAAACTACACCTATACCGATGGTCGTGACCTGAGCAACGGTGGCAACAAACCGCTGAAAGAGCGTCCGTTCCACACTGCCAACGGTCGCGTGGACTGGAACCCGTGGCAGGACTGGTCGTTCTACGTGGCGGCGAACTACTCCGGTAAGCAGCGTGCGGTCAACGCTTCCTCGAAAACGCCTGGCGGCTACACCACCTGGGATATCGGCGGTGCCTGGCAGGCAACGAAAGACGTGAAGCTGCGCGCGGGCGTACTGAACGTTGGGGACAAAGATCTGCAGCGTGACGATTACAGCTACAACGAAGATGGTCGTCGCTACTTCATGGCGGTCGATTACCGCTTCTGAGTGGTTTAAGCGGGTTTCCCGGTGCGCAGCACGCACCGGGATAATCTACTACGCCATCAGATGCTCCGCATGGAAGCGGAGATGATCCTCAATAAATGACGCAATAAAGTAGTAGCTGTGGTCGTAGCCGGGCTGAATACGCAGCGTTAACGGCCATGCCTTTTGTCGTGCGGCCTCTGCGAGTACCGCAGGCTGCAGCTGATCGGCCAGGAACTGGTCGCTGTCGCCCTGATCGATGAGCGTCGGGATCGCCTTCTCTTTATCGCTTGCCAGCATCAGCGCACAGCTGTCCCATTCCTGCCACGCTTTTTCATCCTGACCCAGGTAGGCGCTGAACGCCTTCTGTCCCCAGGGGACACTTGCCGGGTTAACGATGGGCGCAAATGCCGACACGCTGGTAAATCTGCCCGGATTTTTCAGCGCCATGATAAGCGCCCCGTGTCCGCCCATCGAATGGCCGCTGATGGCGCAGCGCGAGCTGACTTTAAACTGGCTTTGAATCAGAACCGGTAGTTCATCGCGCAGGTAGTCATACATACGATAGTGGGCAGCCCACGGCGCCTGACGGGCGTTGAGGTAGAACCCCGCGCCTTTGCCGAGATCGTAACCGGCGTCGTCGGCAACGTTATCACCGCGCGGGCTGGTATCCGGCATCACCAGCACAATACCGAGCTCGGCGGCGACCCGCTGCGCTCCGGCTTTGGTGGTGAAGTTTTCGTCATTACAGGTCAGGCCCGAGAGCCAGTACAGCACCGGTGGCGGAGCGTCGCTTCGCGTCGGCGGTAGAAAAATGCTGAACGTCATGGCGCAGTTCAGAGTGGTGGAGTCGTGCCGCCAGCGTTGCTGCCAGCCATCGAAACAGCGGTGCTCTTCAAGCATTTCCATGCAGGGCTCCCTGGAGATTTCGCGAAAATGGAGTTATCCATCATACAGATAATTCACCAGTGGTGAGTAACTTTCACTTCCGCATTCTCACCCTATGTTGCATCATAAAAGTAACTTTATTTTAACAATGCAGGAGGCAGGCATGGCACTGCGAATCGCCTTCAGCGGGTTTATCGTTCTGGTTGTCGTCATGGGAATAGGGCGGTTCGCCTTTACGCCGCAGGTTCCACTGATGATAGCTGACGGTCAGCTGACGCTTACCAGCGCCGGGCTGGTGGCGGCGATGAACTATCTCGGCTATCTGCTGGGGGCATGGGATGCAATGCGTACCCACCGGGGCGTTGAGGCGCGTCTGTGGGGCGGGCTGCTCGGCGCGGTGGTGCTAACGCTGCTCTCGGCGTGGCTGGATAACGCCTGGACTCACGGCCTGCTGCGGCTGGTCATAGGCTGCATGAGCGGTTGGGCAATGGTGCTCACCGCCGCGTGGACGAACGAGCGGCTGGCGCACTTTGGCAAACCGGGGCTGAGTGCCGCGGTGTTTGCCGGCCCGGGGGCGGGGATTGCCATCAGTGGACTGCTGGCGGTGTTTATCCAGTCACAGGCCCTGGGTGCTGCTGCTGGCTGGCTGCTGTACGGCCTGCTGGCGCTGCTGCTGGTCGCGCTGGTTGCCCGTTGGTTGCCGCGTCCTGGCGATTTGCATCGATCCGGTGAGAAACCGGCGCCGCTGCACCTGACACCGGCATTAAAACGGCCGGTGTGGAGCTACAGCCTGGCCGGGTTTGGCTACATTCTGCCAGCGACGTTTTTGTCACAAATGGCGGCACACCGTTTCCCCGGGAGCGTGTTCGCCCAGTTTGTCTGGCCGGTCTTTGGCGCAGCGGCAGTGGTGGGGATTGCTGTCAGTATTGCCACGCGCCACCTCGGGCACAGCTATCAGCGGCTGGCTATTGTGCTGTGGCTGCAAGGCGTGGGAGTGCTGGCGGCATGGCTGCTGCCCGGTATCGGCGGGCTGGTGACCGGCGCGTTGCTGGTGGGCGGCGGTTTTCTCTGTGCGGTTCAGCTTTCGCTGCTTTACGGTCGGGAGCTTGCGCCGAACCACACCCGCTATATGGCAGGGCTACTGACCACCGGTTACGCCGTGGGGCAGCTGGTGGGGCCGATGACGTCGGCGCTTTCAACGTGGCTTACCCATCAGCTGGAGCCCGCGCTGGGGGTTGCCGCCGTCGCGCTTCTCATCGCAGGCGTGCTGGTCTGGCGTCCTGCTCGTTGAAAGGCGGCAGCAATTACAATAATTATCGTTACGACTACTGGATTATGTGCGCCGCCTCACGCAAAATGAGGGCGCACTTTACCCCACGAAGGGTAAAGGTTGTCACACCTGCAGGAGAATAAAGATGTCATCACTGAGTAAAGAAGCCGCACTCGTTCATGAAGCGCTGGTAGCTCGTGGGCTGGAAACACCGCTGCGCCCGCCGGTGCACGAGATGGATAACGAAACCCGCAAGCGTCTCATTTCCGGGCATATGACCGAGATTATGCAACTGCTGAATCTTGATCTGAGTGACGACAGCCTGATGGAAACGCCGCATCGCATCGCCAAAATGTACGTCGATGAGATTTTCTCCGGGCTGGACTACGCCAACTTCCCGAAAATCACCGTCATTGAAAACAAAATGAAGGTAGATGAAATGGTGACCGTGCGCGATATCACCCTGACCAGCACCTGTGAGCACCATTTTGTGACCATCGACGGTAAAGCCACCGTGGCCTATATCCCGAAAGATACGGTCATTGGTCTGTCGAAAATCAACCGTATTGTGCAGTTCTTTGCCCAGCGTCCGCAGGTGCAGGAACGTCTGACCCAGCAGATTCTGACCGCGCTGCAGACATTGCTGGGTACTAATAATGTGGCGGTGTCGATTGATGCGGTTCACTACTGTGTGAAAGCGCGCGGCGTGCGTGATGCCACCAGCGCAACCACCACCACCTCACTCGGCGGCCTGTTTAAGTCCAGCCAGAACACTCGCCAGGAGTTCCTGCGCGCTGTGCGTCACCACAACTGATTGATTGACAGGACCGCGTATGGAAAGAAACGTCACGCTCGATTTTGTTCGCGGCGTTGCCATACTCGGGATCCTGCTACTGAATATCAGCGCCTTCGGGCTACCGAAGGCCGCTTACCTGAACCCTGCCTGGTACGGCGAAATCACCCGCAGCGATGCCTGGACGTGGGCGCTGCTCGACCTTTTTGCCCAGGTCAAATTCCTTAACCTGTTTGCGCTGCTCTTCGGTGCCGGGCTGCAGATGCTGCTGCCGCGCGGTAAACGCTGGATCCAGTCACGATTAACGCTGCTGGCGCTGCTCGGTTTTATTCATGCGCTGTTCTTTTGGGACGGCGATATTCTGCTGGCCTATGCGCTGATTGGGCTTATTAGCTGGCGGCTTATTCGCGATGCGCAGCACGTCAAATCACTGTTCAACACCGGTGTGGTGCTGTATCTGATGGGCGTGGGGATCCTGCTGCTGCTCGGCATGATGACCGGCGAGTCGACGAACCGCTCCTGGATCCCGGATGCGGCGAATTTGCAGTATGAACAGTACTGGAAGTTCAAAGGTGGTATGGAGGCCTTCAGCAATCGTAGCGATATGCTGGCAGATAACCTGCTGGCGCTGGGGGCGCAGTACGGCTGGCAGCTGGCGGGCATGATGCTGATGGGCGGGGCGCTGATGCGTAGCGGCTGGCTGAAAGGGCAGTTCAGCCTGCGTCATTATCGCTGTACCGGCGCACTGCTGGTGCTGGCGGGTATGGCGGTGAACCTGCCAGCCATTATCGCCCAGTGGTGGCTACACTGGGATTACCGCTGGTGTGCGTTCCTGCTCCAGGCGCCGCGTGAGCTTGGCGCTCCGCTGCAAACCATCGGCTATGCTGCGCTTATCTGGGGCTTCTGGCCGCAGATTTGTCATTCGCGGCTGGTGGCGGCTATCGTCTGCGTCGGGCGGATGGCCCTCACGAACTATCTACTGCAAACCCTTATCTGCACCACGCTGTTCTATCGATTCGGCTTATTTATGAAATTCGACCGCCTGCAGCTGCTCGGTTTTGTGCTGCCAGTGTGGATGTTTAACCTGCTGTTCTCCGTTTTCTGGCTGCGCTACTTCCGTCAGGGGCCGGTTGAATGGCTGTGGCGACAGCTTACCGCTCGCGCCTCAGGCATCTCATTACGCAAAACATTCAGATAACGATCTGGATCACAATCATTAACAAAACGGATGTAACCGTTTCCATCCTTGTGACATCTCTCACGTAGTCGTAAACCCCGCGCTGACAAAATAGCGTTCTTGCTGAAACAGGGGGTGACCGTGGGTTCCTGCAATTTCCAACAGGGCGGTGTGTATGATCACCATTCGTGACGTTGCCCGCGAGGCTGGCGTGTCGGTGGCGACCGTATCAAGGGTGCTGAACAACAGTCAGCTGGTCAGTAGTGAGACACGTGATGCGGTGATGAAGGCAGTATCGCTGCTTGGGTATCGCCCCAATGCAAATGCCCAGGCGCTGGCGACGCAAAGCAGTGAAACCATTGGCGTGGTAGTGATGGACGTCTCCGACTCCTTCTTCGGCGCGCTGGTGAAAGCGGTGGATACTGTCGCTCAGCAGCATCAGAAATACGTGCTTATCGGTAACAGCTACCACGAGGCGGAAAAAGAGCGTAATGCCATTGAGGTGCTGATCCGCCAGCGCTGTAACGCGCTGATCGTGCATTCCAAAGCGCTTGGTGACGATGAACTCATTGATTTTATGAAACATATTCCCGGGATGGTGGTTATCAACCGTACCGTGCCGGGTTACGCCCATCGCTGCGTCGGGCTCGACAACGTCAGCGGTGCGATGATGGCAACCCGAACGCTGCTGAATAACGGGCATCAGCGTATTGGCTATCTGGCCTCAAGCCATGCGATTGAAGACGACACGCTTCGCCGCGAAGGCTGGCGGCGAGCGCTGCAGGAGCAGGGGATTAATCCGTCCGATGCCTGGATTGGCACCGGCACGCCGGATATGCAGGGCGGGGAGGCGGCGATGGTCGAGCTCCTCGGGCGTAATCTCGGGCTAAGTGCCGTTTTCGCCTACAATGACAGCATGGCTGCCGGGGCGCTGACGGCGCTGAAAGATAACGGCATTGCGGTGCCGCAGCAGCTTTCGCTCATCGGTTTCGATGACATTCCGATAGCTCGTTACACGGACCCGCAGCTGACCACCGTGCGTTACCCGATTGTTTCAATGGCAAAACTGGCGACAGAGCTCGCGCTGATGGGTGCTGAAGGCAAACTGGATGCGTCAGCGACACACTGCTTTATGCCGACCCTGGTGCGCCGCCATTCTGTGGCACAGCGGCAATCTGTGGGGACGATCACTAACTTGTAAACTGCGGTGATGTAACCGTTTTCAATCTGTGAGTAAATTCACAGTATCTTAACATTGCGCTGGCTATGATGGCTGCGTTTGTAAAGCTGAAAGCGCTAGTCACTGTGATTTCTCACTTTTTGCCTGGCAATGCAGCACAAAACAATCAAAAAACGCACTCTGGAGCGTTACCGAACACGGAAGATAGTCATTTTTGATAAATTAACTTCGGCGGTCTGTAACACTCTATTAACGTTGCGCCCGCCTGGTCTATACCCTGCATAAAAGAACCGAGAACCGGAGATACCATGAATAAGAAGGCCCTAACCCTGTCTGTTCTGATGGCAAGCATGTTTTTTGGCGCGGCGGCCCATGCTGCGGACACCCGTATTGGCGTGACCATCTACAAATACGACGACAACTTCATGTCTGTTGTCCGTAAGGCGATTGAGAAAGATGCTAAAGCATCTCCTGACATTCAACTGCTGATGAATGACTCGCAGAACGACCAGTCCAAGCAGAACGACCAGATTGACGTCCTGCTGGCAAAAGGTGTTAAAGCGCTGGCGATCAACCTGGTTGACCCGGCTGCAGCGGGCACCGTGATTGAAAAAGCACGTGGTCAGAACGTGCCGGTGGTCTTCTTCAACAAAGAGCCTTCCCGTAAAGCGCTGGATAGCTACGACAAAGCGTTCTACGTCGGTACCGATTCCAAAGAGTCTGGCATTATTCAGGGCGACCTGATTGCCAAACACTGGAAAGCTAACCCGAACTGGGATCTGAACAAAGACGGTCAGATTCAGTTTGTGCTGCTGAAAGGTGAGCCGGGCCACCCGGATGCTGAAGCACGTACGACCTACGTGATTAAAGAGCTGAACGACAAAGGCATCAAAACTCAGCAGCTGGCGCTGGATACCGCTATGTGGGATACCGCGCAGGCTAAAGACAAGATGGACGCCTGGCTCTCTGGCCCGAACGCAAATAAAATCGAAGTGGTTATCGCCAACAACGATGCAATGGCAATGGGTGCAGTAGAAGCGCTGAAAGCGCACAACAAATCCAGCGTACCGGTATTTGGCGTTGATGCTCTGCCAGAAGCACTGGCACTGGTGAAATCTGGCGCAATGGCCGGTACCGTGCTGAACGATGCTAACAACCAGGCGAAAGCAACGCTGGATCTGGCGAAAAACCTGGCCGCAGGTAAAGAGCCGGCAGCTGGCACCAACTGGAAAATCGAGAACAAAATCGTTCGCGTACCTTATGTTGGTGTGGACCAGGATAACCTCGTTCAGTTCATCGGTAAGTAATTCGATAGTTCGGGCGCAGATTCTGCGCCCACCATGCGATTTCGTTGAAACACGCCCGTGCCGGTTTTCCGGTACGGGTATCACGCGCAGCCAGGGCTAACTATGGTCAGCAATAACGAAAAATCGTCAGGCGAATTCTTGTTGGAAATGAGTCATATCAACAAGTCGTTTCCCGGCGTAAAAGCGCTCGATAATGTGAATTTAAAAGTCCGTCCGCATTCCATTCATGCCTTAATGGGGGAAAACGGTGCGGGAAAATCCACGTTATTAAAATGCCTGTTTGGGATCTATCAAAAAGATTCCGGTAGTATTATTTTTCAGGGTAAAGAGATCGACTTCCATTCAGCAAAAGAAGCGCTGGAAAATGGTATTTCGATGGTTCACCAGGAGCTTAACCTGGTATTACAGCGTTCGGTCATGGATAACATGTGGCTCGGGCGTTATCCTACTAAAGGTATGTTTGTCGATCAGGACAAAATGTACCGCGACACCAAAGATATATTTGACGAACTGGATATTGATATTGATCCGCGCGCTCGCGTGGGCACATTATCCGTTTCACAGATGCAGATGATTGAAATCGCGAAAGCGTTCTCCTACGATGCCAAAATCGTGATTATGGATGAACCCACTTCTTCTCTGACGGAAAAAGAAGTCAATCATCTGTTTAAAATCATCCGCAAGCTGAAAGAGCGCGGCTGTGGAATTGTTTATATTTCGCATAAGATGGAAGAGATCTTCCAGCTGTGCGATGAGATTACTATCCTGCGCGATGGCCAGTGGATTGCCACCCAGCCGCTGGAAGGCCTCGATATGGATAAGATCATCGCCATGATGGTTGGCCGTTCCCTGAACCAGCGATTCCCCGACAAGCAGAACAAACCGGGGGAGGTTATCCTCGAAGTTCGTGGACTCACCTCCTTGCGCCAGCCCTCTATCCGTGATGTTTCCTTTGATTTGCACAAAGGGGAAATTCTCGGAATTGCCGGTCTGGTTGGTGCCAAACGCACCGATATCGTGGAGACGCTGTTCGGTATTCGTGAGAAAGCCTCCGGCACCATTACGCTGCACGGTAAAAAGATCAATAACCACAGCGCTAACGAAGCGATTAACCACGGCTTTGCACTGGTGACCGAAGAGCGTCGTTCAACCGGTATTTACGCTTATCTGGATATTGGCTTTAACTCGCTGATTTCTAATATTCGCAACTACAAAAATAAAGTCGGTTTGCTGGATAACTCACGGATGAAGAGTGATACCCAGTGGGTTATTGACTCAATGCGCGTTAAAACACCGGGTCATCGTACCCAGATTGGTTCGCTGTCTGGTGGTAACCAGCAGAAGGTTGTTATTGGTCGCTGGTTGTTAACTCAGCCAGAAATTTTAATGCTGGATGAACCAACGCGCGGTATTGACGTTGGTGCCAAATTTGAAATTTATCAACTTATTGCTGAGCTGGCGAAAAAGAATAAAGGGATCATTATTATCTCTTCCGAAATGCCGGAGCTGCTGGGAATTACCGACCGTATTCTGGTGATGAGCAATGGGCTGGTCGCCGGAATTGTTGATACGAAAACCACCACGCAAAACGAAATACTCCGTCTTGCGTCTTTGCACCTTTAAGATCAGGGGCTCCTCATGAGTGCGTTAGATAAAAAAAGTTTTCTCACTTATCTGAAAGAAGGCGGTATTTACGTCGTCCTTTTAGTCTTGCTGGCCATTATTATATTCCAGGATCCCACGTTCTTAAGTCTGCTTAACCTGAGTAACATCCTGACGCAGTCCTCGGTGCGTATTATCATCGCTCTTGGCGTTGCCGGGCTTATCGTGACCCAGGGGACGGACCTCTCCGCCGGCCGCCAGGTGGGCCTGGCGGCAGTTATCGCCGCAACGCTTCTGCAGTCAGTTGATAACGCCAACAAGGTGTTCCCGGAAATGGCAACCATGCCGATTCCGCTGGTTATCCTTATCGTCTGCGCTATCGGTGCGGTAATTGGTCTGGTCAACGGGATTATCATTGCCTACCTGAACGTAACACCGTTTATCACCACCCTCGGCACGATGATTATCGTATACGGTATCAACTCGCTGTATTACGACTTCGTGGGGGCTTCGCCGATTTCCGGCTTTGATACGCACTTCTCGACGTTTGCGCAGGGGTTTATCGCGCTCGGTAGTTTCCGACTGTCGTATATCACCTTCTATGCGCTAATTGCCATTGCCTTCGTGTGGGTGCTGTGGAACAAAACCCGCTTCGGTAAGAACATTTTCGCCATCGGTGGTAACCCGGAAGCCGCGAAAGTATCTGGCGTCAATGTGGCGCTGAACCTGCTGATGATCTATGCGCTCTCTGGCGTGTTCTATGCTTTCGGTGGTTTGCTGGAAGCGGGGCGTATCGGTTCTGCGACCAACAACCTCGGCTTTATGTATGAGCTGGATGCTATCGCGGCCTGCGTGGTGGGCGGTGTGTCCTTCTCCGGCGGTGTGGGTACCGTTTTCGGTGTGGTGACCGGTGTGATTATCTTCACCGTCATCAACTACGGCCTGACCTATATCGGGGTTAACCCGTACTGGCAGTACATCATCAAAGGCGCCATCATTATCTTCGCCGTTGCGCTGGATTCACTGAAGTACGCGCGTAAGAAATAGTTTCTCTGTACAAAAGCCCGGAACAGTAACCGCTGTTCCGGGCTTTTTTATTGCTTCTTCTGCAGTTCCAGCAACTGTTCCGGGGTGACGGCAGGGTAACCCTGGGCATCTTCCGGCACTTCATGTTCGGCAGGAATTGGGACCAGCGGGCCTAAGAAGCGGGGCTCACGTTTGAAGATATAGAGGTCTGCCAGCGCACCGAAGCGGGCACCGAACTCACGCAGGCGCACGCTTAACATGTCTTTTGGTGAAGGTACCGCGTAGCACTGGGCCTGAATGCCCATGTGCAGAGCAATAAACAGCGCGCGCTCGCAGTGAAAACGCTGGGTGATGATGATGAAGTCATTGGTATCGAACACTTTTCGCGTACGCACTATTGAATCAAGCGTGCGGAAACCAGCGTAGTCGAGCACGATATCGGCCGGATCGACGCCTGCGGCAATCAAATCTTTACGCATGGTCATCGGTTCGTTGTAGCTCTGCAGTGCGTTATCACCGCTCAGCAGCAGGTAGTTTACCTTACCGCTGTTATAGGCGTTGAGCGCCCCCTGAATGCGGTAGCGGTAATACTGATTGATAACGCCGGTGCGATAATATTTTGCGGTACCAAGGACGACGCCAACCTGGCGGTAGGGGAGATCCTGGAGCTCGTCATAGATGTATGGCGCGGTTTTCCAGCTCATCCAGCGGTCGAGTCCTAATACGGTCAACAGCAGCAGACCGAGAAGGACTAACAGGCTGTATGACACGCGCTTTAACATGGACTTGGCTCGATGGTGGAAACGATGACACTCAGGCTACTGTACTCGCCGGGATAGCGCAATAAACGCCGGGTTAATTGGGGGGAATTTCATCAGTGCGGGCCGAAACCCGCACAAGAACCTTAACCGAGCAGCACCCGGTCAATATTCTGACAGCCCAGTGCGCGCAATGTCGCCGCCGTGGCATCCCACTGGATAAGCGGAGCGTCCGGGCGTTCGGCGAGGAGCGCCCGCTGGATGTCCGCGTAGTCATAACCGTTCAGGCTAAGCAGATTCAGGGCACCCTGCAGCGGTGGCAGCGTCGGGTTGAACGCCGCGTTTTCCGCGTAGCTTCCGCTGAAGATAGTACCGTCACGGCACTCCAGCGCGACTCCTGAAGGAGACTGGCTGTACGGCGTGTGGCTGCGGTTGGCGGCCTTAATCGCTGCCTGTGCCAGCGCATCGCCTTCCAGCGGGTAGCCGTGGTCCTGAGCATCCATCAGCAGAGTTTTGATCTGCAGATCTTTCGGCCCAAAAGCGTCCGGCAGATAGTCTTTCAGCGTGGCAGGCTCGCGGCCCGGCAGGTTGATGCGCAGCTCAAGACCGCTGTTCAGTTCATTCATAAACTGACGGCAGTGGCCGCAGGGGGTGTAGTTGACGGTAATGGCTTTAAGGGCCTTTTCGCCACAGAGCCAGGCGTGGCTGATGGCGCTCTGTTCGGCGTGTACGGTTTGTTGCATCGTCGCGCCGAGGAACTCCATGTTGCCGCCAAGATACCAGGTGCCGCTAATACCGCGGGCAATAGCGCCAACATTGAAATGCGACAGGTCGGCACGCGCGCAGGCCGCCGCTACCGGCAGAAGCGCAAATGCCAGACCGTCTTCGTCAAGCCCGGTCGCGGCTCGCAGCGTGGCGACCTGATGTGCAGTGAACTGTGCCGAAAAATGTTCGTCGGCAAGCATCGGGGCCAGTGCTGACTGCAAATTATCCGCAAGCTGTGCAAAAGCAGAATGAAAACGTGAATGCATGGCTTTGCCTCTTAACAATGTATGGAAGCGTAGTCTACGGGTGCTTTACACCTGTATATGTGATCTAAATCCCACTACTTATGCAACGCGTGTAACTTGCAGTCAAAAATGTGTGATGTGTCGCGTTTTAGCCCACTAACTTCAGCAGCAGCGGGAACAAAAAAGGTGCCAGCAGCGAGGTCATTATCCCGCAAATCACCAGCGCCAGAGAACTGAACGCGCCTTCCTGGTAGTCCAGTTCTGCACAGCGTGAGGTACCCAGCGCGTGCGACGCCGTCCCCATTGCCAGACCACGAGCCGCTTTGGTGTTAATGCGCATCAGGTTGAGCAGGGTGTGGCCAAAGACCGCGCCAAGGATCCCAACAAAAATGACGCAAACCGCGCTGATAGCCGGAATACCGCCAATGCTGCCGCCAACAGCCATGGCGATAGGCGTGGTAACCGATTTCGGCATTACCGAGGCGGCAATCTGCGGCGTTGCTCCCATCAGCAGGGCAATTGTCGTACCGCTGACCATCGCGACCACGGTACCAATAAAGCAGATCAGGATGATGGATTTCCAGCGGGCGCGGATCTGGTGCAACTGCTCGTAGAGCGGAAAGGCCAGCGCCACCACCGCAGGCTGCAGCAGATCGTTTAAGATTTTGCTCCCGGCGAAATAGTGATCGTACGGCGTACCGGTCACCATCAGCAGCGGAATGATCACCACCATCGCCACCAGAAGCGGGTTCAGCAATGGAATTTTAAAACGGGCAGCGAGCCTGCGAGCACCAAAAAACACCAGCAGCGTCAGCGGTAGTGACCACCAGATATAGTGCATCATTTTTCTTCGGCTCCTTTCTGCCCAACCACTTTGCGTTCACCATGAACCAGATGTGAACTCCAGCTCACCACCACTAATACCACCAGCGTACTCACGGCGCAGGAAACCACCACCGGGCCAAACTGCGCGCGCAGCAGGTCGAAATACTGCATCACTCCAACGCCAATCGGCACAAACAGCAGCGCCATGTAGCGGATGAGAATGTAGCAGCCGGGGTTGACCCATTTGGCGGGAAGCACCTGCAGGGCCAATAGCACAAACAGGATCAGCATCCCGATAATGCTGCCGGGAATGGTGATAGGAAGCAGGGAAGCGACAAAAATTCCGGCATACAGGCAGGCGTAAATCAGAACGAATGCGCGCAGGTACTGCCAGAGAGTATTCAATATTTTGCTCATGGTGATTACCTTTGATGGAACGCATTCATCATACAATTAATGCCAAAAATGTGCTACCGATCACATCATGATTTATAAGCATACTCATGATTCCTTTTTGGCACTGCAGGTTCTGCGCATCGCACGAAAAAAAGTTGTGCCTGATAGTGTAGTCGGCAGCGCAGAGAACGGGCTTCAAACCGTCTGCCGATAACGCTAAGATAGCGCCTCTTTTTCTCCGGGTAACGATATGCGTGTATTACTGGCACCGATGGAAGGTGTGCTCGATTCGCTGGTGCGCGAGCTGCTGACTGAGGTAAACGATTATGACCTCTGCATCACCGAATTTTTGCGGGTGGTGGATAAACTGCTGCCGGAAAAGTCGTTCTACCGCATTTGCCCGGAACTTCACAACCAGAGCCGAACCCCCTCGGGGACGCTCGTCAGGGTGCAACTGCTGGGGCAATACCCGCAGTGGCTGGCGGAAAACGCCGCCCGTGCCGTTGAGCTGGGCTCCTGGGGCGTTGACCTCAACTGTGGTTGCCCGTCAAAGGTGGTGAACGGTAGCGGCGGCGGGGCGACGCTCCTGAAAGACCCGGAGCTTATCTATCGCGGGGCGAAAGCCATGCGTGAGGCCGTGCCCGCTCACCTGCCGGTCACGGTAAAAGTAAGACTGGGCTGGGACAGCAGCCAGCGGCAGTTTGAAATTGCCGATGCGGTGCAGCAGGCCGGTGCTACAGAGTTGACCGTTCACGGCCGTACCAAAGAAGACGGCTACAAACCCGAGCGTATCAACTGGCAGGCGATTGGTGAAATTCGAAAGCGGCTGTCGATACCGGTGGTGGCCAACGGCGAAATCTGGGACTGGCAAAGCGCGCAGGAGTGTATGGCAGTGACCGGCTGCGATGCCATTATGATCGGGCGCGGTGCGCTGAACGTGCCGAATCTGAGCCGTGTGGTGAAGGAAAATGCGCTGCGGATGCCGTGGCCTGAAGTCGTGGCGCTGTTGCAAACCTATTCCCGCAAGGAAAAGCAGGGCGATACTGGCCTGTACCACGTGGCGCGAATCAAGCAGTGGCTGGGTTACTTACGTAAAGAGTACGTGGAGGCAGCGGATCTGTTCACCGGTATTCGTACATTACAGGATTCATCAGCGATCGCGGATGCCATTGAAGGCTATGCGGCACGTATGGCCTGAGAAGATGGGGGGAGGTAGCCTCCCCATAATCTGGAATGTAAAAAATTCACGATTAGCGCGCTTTACGGGCGCTGAGTAAAAAGATCATCGGACGTTCTTTCTCTTCATCCAGCGCCGGATTGCTGGCAATCTGCCCGGCAGTGGGTCCCCACTCGTTGAGATGACTTATCTCAAAACCGGCGGCAATCAACGCGTTTATCCACGTAGAAAGCTTTCGGTGCTGCTTCTTCACCCCCTCGGCAAACCAGTTGCTGATGCGCTCTCCTTCCTGCTGATAATGATTCACCGGCCAGCACTTTTCACCGTCGCTACCCTGCATCCAGCCCTGTTTGTGGGTGGCGGTGTAGATGGGATGCTCTGCCGAGAACACCAGCATACCGCCAGGTTTTAGCGCCTGGTGGAGCGTGGCGAACAGCGTATCGATATCCAGCAGATAATGTAGCGCCAGCGAGCTGTAGGCGAGATCGAGACTCTCAGGCTCCAGACTCAGCGTTTCGAGATCGGCACGCTGATAGTGAATGTTCTCCTGCGAAGTCGTCGCGCGCGCGCGCTCCAGCATTTTCTCTGAAACATCAAGCCCAAGCACTTGTGCTGCTCCTGCGTCGCTGGCAAAGCGGCAGAACCACCCGTAGCCGCAGCCAAGGTCGATAACGGTGGCACCACTGAGCGGTGGCAGCATTTTTTGCAGTTCCGGCCATTCCGGTGCACCGTCCAGCCCCTTGACTGAACGATCGAGAGTGGCGTATCCGGCAAAAAACTGCGGATCGTCGTAGATATTTTGCGTCATTTCATCTCCTTTATTCATGTTGTGAATGACATGTGGAGTATATCCAGTTTGTATCAATGATTCGTGGTGCCAGATTAAATAATGAGGTGAAAATCAGCTGGTTGGAATTGTATTTCTGCGTGTACTATCTTGTTTCAAGAGATTTTATGCCACGCGTTACTTAAGCTGCGTTGATGGTTTTCCTCTACGCTTTGCTCTCCTACTTACATACAGAATTCGTTTATGAAACGTTCGTGCGTTGTTCCATCCGTTGCGATTTTGCCTTTGCTGTTGTTGCTGTCAGGTTGTGCCCCATCCCATGATATCGGTGCTGCGCCAAAACAGCAGACGCCAGCGTCCCGCGTTGATACCGCCTTGCCTGCGGCATTACAAAATGGCTGGCCGCAGAGTGAATGGTGGCGCGAGTATCACGATCCACAGCTCGATGCCCTGATTGACCAGGCTCTGCGTCACTCCCCGGATATGCAGGTGGCGCAGCAGCGCATCAAGCTGGCTGAAGCTCAGGCGCGGATGGCGCAGTCGTCTCTGGGTCCAGAAGTCGATTTTTCCGCGAATATTGAACGGCAAAAAATGTCGGCTGAAGGGCTGATGGGGCCGTTTGCGGTAACTGACCCGGCGGCCGGGACGACCGGCCCATGGTACACCAACGGCACGTTCGGCCTGACGGCGGGCTGGGATCTCGACCTGTGGGGCAAAAACCGCGCCGAAGTACAGGCGCGAATTGGTAAAGCGCGGGCAGAAATGGCGGAAATGGCGCAAACCCGTCAACTGCTGGCGAGCAGCGTCAGCCGTCTGTACTGGCAGTGGCAGACCCAGGCGGCAATGGCGCTGGTGCTGGAGCAGGTGAAAAAAGAAGAAAACAGCATCGTGACGGTGGATACCGAACTCTATCAGCACGGTATTACCAGCTCCGTAGAGGGTGTGGAAAACGACATCAACGTCAGCAAGACCGAGCAGCAGATCGCCGAACTGAGCGGTGACATGAAGGAGACCGAGGCGCGCCTGATGGCGCTAACCAACAGCCAGACTTCAGCGCTTAAGCTACGCCCAGTGACGCTCCCGGCCGTGAAGACCAGTATGCCTGCGGTACTGGGCTACGAGCTGCTGGCGCGCCGTCCGGATCTGCAGGAAGCGCACTGGTATATCGCAGCTTCAATGAGTGAAGTGGAGGCGGCGAAGGCGGCATTCTATCCGGATATCAACCTGATGGCCTTTTTACAACAGGATGCGCTGCACCTGAGCGATCTGTTCCGCAATTCGGCGCAGCAGATGGGCGTTACCGCAGGCTTAACGCTGCCTATCTTCGACAGCGGTCGGCTGAATGCCAACCTCGATATCGCCAGCGCTTCCCAGGGGCTGTCGGTTGCCAATTACAACAAAGCGGTGGTGAATGCGGTTAACCAGGTGGCGAAGAGCGCAAGCCAGGTGGAAACCCTCGCGAACAAAAACCAGCAGCAGATGAAGGTTGAACAAGACTCTGCGCGGGTTGTGGCGTTGGCAGAAGCCAGAATGCGGGTTGGGATGATCTCCGGTACCAAGGTGAGCCTTGCGAGGCTTCCGGCGCTGAGGGAGCGGATGGCGGGGATCCAGCTCCACGGGCAGTGGCTGGATGCAAATATCCAGCTCACGTCAGCGCTGGGCGGTGGCTACCACCAGCAGTAGCGGGAGATGTTGCCGGGTGTGGCGAGCGCTCACCCGGCATGCGGATCTTCATCGTCTGACGCTGCATTTTTCCGTTCGCGGCGCTTAAACCACCAGCGGATTGCCAGCACCACGGCAATGGCCAGTGCGAGCCACACCAGATGCTTCAGGTGCTGATCGAGGTGATGTAACCACGGAGCGATGACCTCGCCGCCAAGATAGCCGAGGGTGGTAAACAGCAGTGACCAGATAATAGCGCCAAGAATGTTCAGCGGTAGAAAGATCTTCGGGGGCAACCGACTGGCGCCGATCAGCAGCGGCCCGATGACGCGGAAGCCGTACATAAAACGGGTGCCAATCACGAACAGGTAAGGGCGGCGCTGGATAAGCCGCTGCGCCGAGCGAATTTTAGCTTTATGGCGTCTGAACCGCTTAAGAATGCGATCGCCAAAGTGACGACCCAGCAGATACAGCACCTGATCGCCCATCATCCCGCCCAACGCCACGGAAACCACCACCAGCCAGAATTTGAGCAGACCCTGATGTGCCGCCACGCCGCCGAGCAGCGTTACCGTTTCGCCCTCTGCCAGGCTTCCTACCACCAGCGCAGCGTAACCATACTGGGAAATCAGGCTATTAAAATCCATATCGGCATCCAGGCTCCTGTTTAATTCACACTAATTATCATACACCCTGCGGCTCGTGAATGATCGCGCGGCTTTTTTCGCTGGCTGAAAACTAATCAATCAAGATGAATTATACTTGAAGTGTGGTTGTACGAAGCCGCGACAAGGGGGCCATATGAACCATGTCTGGGGACTGTTCTCTCATCCCGATAGAGAAATGCACGTTATTCGTAGTGAAAACGAAACTGTTTCGCATCACTACACTCACCATGTGCTGATCATGGCCGCCGTGCCGGTTATCTGCGCATTCATCGGTACAACACAACTAGGCTGGAATTTTGGCGATGGCACCGTTGTGAAGCTGTCGCTAATGACCGGTCTCGTTATCGCTGTATTGTTCTACGCCATGATGCTGGCAGGGGTTGCGGTAATGGGGCGAGTCATCTGGTGGATGGCACGTCACTACCCGCAGCGTCCGTCGCTCAGGCATTGCATGGTTTTCGCTGGTTACGTTGCAACACCGCTGTTTTTAAGCGGGATTGTCGCGCTGTATCCGCTGGTATGGCTGTGTGCGCTGGTGGGCACAGTAGCGCTGTTTTATACCGGGTATCTTCTGTACCTCGGTATTCCTACCTTCCTTAATATCAATAAAGAAGAGGGGCTGAGCTTTTCCAGTTCGACGCTCGCCATTGGCGTGCTGGTGCTGGAGGCCCTGCTGGCGATGACCGTTATCCTCTGGGGTTACGGTTTGCGCCTGTTCTGACCGGTTAAATATGCCGCGCCGCCGCAGACACCGACGGCGCAGCATTTCTTCATCATTATCTGCTGGCGAGCCGACGGTAGCGCGGGGTATGATGCGATTTCAGGAAATCCTGAAGTTATCCTTTGCCAAACGACTAACCAGAAACTCACCATGCAGAAATTTCGAGTATCCCTGCTCAGCCTTGCGCTGATGCTGGCAGTGCCCTTTGCGCCACAGGCGAGTGCAAAAACCGTAACGACAGCGACCGCGTCTCAGCCGGAGATCGCCTCCGGAAGCGCCATGATCGTCGATTTGAATACCAACAAAGTGATTTACGCCAGCAACCCGGATCTGGTGCGCCCGATGGCGTCCATTACCAAAGTCATGACGGCCATGGTGGTGCTGGACGCGCACTTACCGCTTGATGAGATGCTGAAAGTAGATATCAGCCATACGCCTGAAATGAAAGGGATTTACTCACGAGTGCGTTTGAACAGTGAAATCAGCCGCAAAAACATGCTGCTGCTGGCGTTGATGTCGTCGGAGAACCGCGCGGCGGCGAGCCTCGCCCACCATTATCCTGGCGGTTACGATGCGTTTATTCGTGCGATGAATGCAAAAGCCAAAGCGCTCGGCATGACGCACACCCGCTACGTCGAGCCAACGGGCTTGTCGATTCATAACGTATCAACGGCGAGAGATTTAACGAAGCTACTGATTGCCAGCAAACAGTATCCGCTGATTGGTCAGTTGAGCACCACCAAAGAAGACACCGCGACCTTCGCAAGCCCGGCCTATACGCTGCCGTTCCGTAACACCAACCACCTGGTGTATCGCGATAACTGGAATATTCAGTTAACCAAAACCGGCTTTACCAATGCGGCAGGGCACTGTCTGATTATGCGCACGGTCATCAACAATAAACCGGTGGCGCTGGTGGTTATGGATGCGTTCGGTAAGTTTACCCACTTTGCTGACGCCAGCCGTCTGCGGACGTGGATAGAAACCGGCAAAGTGATGCCGGTACCGCCAGCCGCGCTGAGCTACAAAAAGCAGCGTGAAGCGCAGATGGCAAACGCCATGCTGAATGGCGAACAAACCACCGCACAGAACGACTGATTTACTCCGGCAGCGTCCAGTCACCTTCGTTGAGTGGGCGCTGCATAATCAACGTATCCCGCCAGTCTCCCAGCTTATAGCCGACGCTTCGCAGTTGGCCTGCCACTTCAAAACCGTGTTTTTTGTGCAAGCGTAACGAACCGGCGTTGTTGAGCCCGTCACCCACAACCGCAATCATTTGCCGCCACGGACCCAGCTCGCAGATATCGATCAAACGCGTCAGCAGGCTGCTGCCGATATTGCGTCCGGTCATGCTGGCATCGACGTAAATTGATTCTTCGAGGGTAAAGCGGTAAGCCGGGCGCGGACGGTAAGGGGTGGCATAGCAGTAGCCGACAATGATGCCGCGATATAAGGCCACCAGCCAGGGTAACCCCTGCTCACGAACCTTTTTCATGCGCTGGCGCATTTCGTCGACGGAAGGAGGGACTTCTTCAAAAGACGCGCGTCCGTTCAGAACATGCCAGGCGTACAGCGCTGCAATCGCATGTGCATCGTCCGGCAGAGCCTCACGGATCTCCACTTCAGTTTTGTGCAGGACTTCGACCGTGGACATAACCAGGCTCCTTCAGGTGGGAGGCCGGAGAAACGTTTCTCCGGCACCTGATCCCACTCTAATACGGAGTTAAGCAGTAATACAGTATTCCCCCTTAAAGTTAAGGGGTGCTTATTAAGTTAACCAAGCGTCTTATTCCGCTTTTTGCCCTTCACCCCAGTATTTTTGCTTGCTGGTCTTGCCAATGCCCGGGTTCATGCTGTTTGTTGGGTCATTTTCGCGATAAAAGTGTTTTAAACTGTCTGCGGCTTCATACAGGTGCCCAACGTTGTGTTCTGCCGGGTATTGCGCTCCACGCGCCCTCAGCAGCGCCAGCATTTTCTCCTTCAGCTCATGTGCATCGACGCCTTTTTTCACGATGTAATCCTGATGGAAAACGTGACACATAAAGTGACCGTAATAGAGCTTGTGTACCAGTTGGCTGTCGATTTCCGGCGGCAGATGCTCAAACCACTCGGTGTCGTTACGGCGCAGGGCGATATCAAGCGCCAGAATGTCTTCCACGTCGTCGGCGTGTACGGCCTGGTAACGGATGGCGGCACCCGCGGCGGCAAAACGATGTAAAAAGGCTTTGCTGCCTTCTTCGCTGGTACAGGTGAAGAAATTACCTTCCGCGCTGCCAAAGAATTCCGTCAGCCAGTTTTTGGCCTCGCTGATGCCATCACCGGCCATCTTCAGCAGCAAATGATGCTCATATTTGTCACGGTACTCTTTCATTCGCGGCGGCAGGTGCCCCGGGAAGATGTGCCCGACTTTTTGCATGAACCGATCGGTAAAGTGGGGTTTAAACAGCGACACTTTCTCGAGCATCGCATCCGCGCGCCCCTTCAGGGTGAAGAAGAACGGCATTTTGTCGGTGCCGAGCTTGTCTATCATCAGGAAGGTGTCTTTGCCGTACTGTTCGGCCACATCGTAGATGTCGCGGTGCATATACTCGCCTGCTACCGGCAAATTAGCGAAGTTAGCCAGAATATGACGGCGGATCTCAGTCAGCACTTCCGGGTGGTTGGTGCCAATGTAAAACACCTGCTGGTTTTTTTCTGCCGGGAAGGTGTCCAGGCGGGCGGCAAAAACCGCCAGTTTCCCGGCGCAGCCGGAAGATTCAAACAGGCGGTCCGGGTCCGCGTTGTAGCGCGCCGGGGTATCGGCATCCACGTCGCGCACGCGGGTGACGTAATCGTGATCGTGGGCATGGCGGCCATCGTGCAGCACGTCGCTGTCCTGTACGCGGTCGTCGTCAAGCTTGCTCAGAATTTGTTCCGGTGTCTCACCCAGCTCAATCCCCAGATGGTTAACCAGCTGTAATTTGCCCTGTTCGTCGATACGTGCAAACAGCGACATTTCGGTATACGCCGGGCCGCGCTGCACCAGCGAGCCACCAGAGTTATTGCATACACCGCCAATCACCGAGGCGCCAATACAGGACGAACCAATGACCGAATGCGGTTCCCGGCCAAACGGCTTAAGCGCTTTTTCCAGCGAATAGAGCGTGGTACCCGGAAACGCCAGGACCTGCTCGCCTTTATCCAGCAGGTGCAGTTTATCGAGGCGCAGGGTGCTGATAATCACGATGTCGCGGTCGTAGTCGTTGCCGCTTGGGGTGGAACCTTCCGTCAGACCGGTATTCGCCGCCTGCATCAGGATAATTTTGTCAGCATTCACGCAGGCATTCAGTACCCGCCAGAGTTCCAGTAGCGAACCGGGGAAGACCACGGCCAGCGCCTCGCCCTGGCCTGAACGGAAGCCTTTACGGTAGCGCTGAGTTTTAGCCGGATCGGTAAGCAGGTGAGCATGGCCTACCAGGCGTGAGAGTTCAGCCAGAAATGCGCTGTTATCGGTTTGAATGTTAGATGACATCTTCCCACTCCTTGTGGTGAGCGAATTTACCGCCCCTAAGCATAGCGCTTTGTATGATAAATTGATGCTGAAATGTTGCGAAAAAAATTAAGAAGATATCCTTTGCATTCTGTTCGCCACACGGCCAGGCTTGTGGCAAACTGCGGTTTTTCAAGTGTTTTCGCCGCTGATCCGGCCTCGAAAAGAGAGTACTAAAAATGAAATGGCTATGTTCTGTAGGCGTTGCCGTTAGCCTGGCGATACAGCCCGCGCTGGCTGACTCCCTGTTTGGTAATCATCCGCTGACGCCGGAGGCCCGCGACGCGTTCGTCACTGAGCTTCTGAAAAAGATGACCGTGGATGAGAAGATTGGTCAGCTGCGCCTGATAAGCGTCGGGCCGGATAACCCGAAAGACGCTATCCGCGAAATGATTAAAGACGGGCAGGTAGGGGCGATTTTTAATACCGTTACCCGCCAGGATATTCGAACCATGCAGGATCAGGTGATGCAGTTGAGCCGCCTGAAAATTCCGCTGTTCTTCGCCTACGATGTGATCCACGGTCAGCGCACCGTCTTCCCGAACAGCCTGGGGCTGGCTTCCTCCTTTAACCTCGACGCGGTGAAAACCGTCGGGCGTGTTTCCGCTTATGAAGCAGCAGACGATGGCCTGAACATGACCTGGGCACCGATGGTCGATGTCTCGCGCGATCCGCGCTGGGGCCGCGTTTCAGAAGGTTTCGGTGAAGATACGTATCTCACCGCTATCATGGGTAAAACCATGGTCGAATCGATGCAGGGTAAGAGCCCGGCAGACCGCTACTCGGTGATGACCAGCGTGAAGCACTTTGCTGCCTACGGGGCCGTAGAAGGTGGTAAAGAGTACAACACCGTCGATATGAGCCCGCAGCGCCTGTTTAACGACTACCTGCCGCCGTACAAAGCGGCGCTTGATGCCGGCAGCGGTGGGGTGATGGTCGCCCTGAACTCGCTCAACGGTACACCGGCGTCTTCGGACTCCTGGCTGCTGAAAGATGTCCTGCGTGACGACTGGGGCTTTAAGGGCATCACTATCTCCGATCACGGGGCGATTAAAGAACTCATCAAGCACGGTACGGCCTCAGATCCGGAAGATGCGGTGCGCATCGCTTTAACCTCCGGCATCAACATGAGTATGAGCGACGAGTACTACAGCAAATATCTGCCGGGGCTGGTGAAGTCTGGCAAGGTCACCATGGCCGAACTGGACGACGCGACTCGCCACGTGCTGAACGTGAAATATGATATGGGTCTGTTCAACGATCCGTACAGCCACCTTGGCGCGAAAGAGACCGATCCGCAGGATACTAACGCGGAAAGCCGTCTGCATCGTAAAGAAGCGCGTGAAGTGGCGCGCGAAAGCCTGGTACTGCTGAAAAACCGTCTGGAGACGCTGCCGCTGAAGAAAAACGCGACCATCGCCGTGGTGGGGCCGCTGGCGGATAGTCAGCGCGACATGATGGGCAGCTGGTCAGCGGCCGGGGTTGCCTCGCAGTCAGTGACGCTGCTCACTGGGATCCAAAACGCGGTGGGAACGGAAGGTAAGGTTCTCTATGCCAAAGGCGCTAACGTCACCAACGACAAAGGTATTGTCGAGTTCCTGAATCAGTATGAACCTGCCGTTGTTGTCGACCCGCGTTCACCGCAGGCGATGATTGATGAAGCGGTGAAAGCCGCGAAGCAGTCTGATGTGGTCGTCGCGGTGGTTGGTGAAGCGCAGGGTATGGCGCATGAAGCCTCCAGCCGCACCGACATTACCATTCCGCAGAGCCAGCGTGATTTGATTAGCGCGCTGAAAGCGACAGGAAAACCGCTGGTGCTGGTGCTGATGAACGGGCGTCC
The DNA here is from genome assembly GCF_000735455.1 of Yokenella regensburgei ATCC 49455. Taxonomy (GTDB): domain Bacteria; phylum Pseudomonadota; class Gammaproteobacteria; order Enterobacterales; family Enterobacteriaceae; genus Yokenella; species Yokenella regensburgei. The sequence goes on from NZ_JMPS01000064.1 coordinate 222,379, forward strand.
GCTGGCACTGGTGAAAGAAGACCAGCAGGCCGATGCGATTCTGGAAACCTGGTTCGCCGGCACCGAAGGCGGTAACGCCATTGCCGATGTCCTGTTCGGTGATTACAACCCGTCCGGTAAGCTGCCAATGTCCTTCCCGCGTTCTGTCGGGCAGATCCCGGTGTACTACAGCCACCTGAATACCGGCCGTCCGTACAACCCGGAAAAACCGAACAAGTACACTTCACACTACTTCGACGAGGCAAACGGACCGCTGTACCCGTTCGGCTACGGTCTGAGCTACACCACGTTCACCGTTTCAGATGTGAAAATGTCTGCACCGGTGATGAAGCGTGACGGTAAAGTGACCGCCAGCGTTGAGGTGACCAATACCGGCAAACGCGAAGGTGCGACGGTTATCCAGATGTATGTTCAGGACGTGACCGCCTCCATGAGCCGCCCGGTGAAACAGCTGCGCGGTTTCGAGAAGGTCACCCTGAAACCGGGTGAAACCCAGACCGTGAGCTTCCCGATTGACGTGAATGCGCTTAAGTTCTGGAACCAGAGAATGAAGTTCGCCGCAGAGCCGGGCAAGTTTAACGTCTTTATCGGCGTTGACTCCGCCCGCGTGAAGCAGGGCGAATTCGAACTGCAGTAACGTTATATTCCCTCCGGGATAATGGTTGTCCCGGAGGGAATAAACAAAAAAAGCGATCTTTATTTATTTTTATTGTGTCATTGTACATTATCTGTTTTAACTCATTTCAGAATAACGCGAAATAACGGCTGGCGTTATTAGTCGAAATGATTAAATGGACATGTAATAATGAGCGATATTATTTATTTAACCCTGCGCGGCGCGCAGCAGGGAACTATTTCTGCCGGTTGTGGTAGCGCAGAGTCCGTCGGCAATCGCTATCAGCAAAGCCACCCGGATGAGATCTTTGTCTTCAGCCTGCAACAGGAGCAGCGGCACGGTGCGCAGGGGAAGCTCACCTTCTGCAAAACCCTCGATAAAAGCTCGCCGCTGTTGGCTCAGTCGATCAACAATAACGAAAGCCTGAGCCTGAATTTTGATTGCTATCGAATTAACCGCAGCGGCCGCTGGGAAAAATATTATCGTATTGAGCTGAGTGATGCTTCAATTCAACATATTGGTAGTTATATTCGAGAGAATAATATTGAATATGAATATATCACTGTGGTTTATAAATATTATCGCTGCCAGCACCTGACCGGCGGTACGGAACATTCGACGCTGGTAACGCCGGTGAATTATAAACCGCCAGCGCCTGTACAAAAGGCGCTTCCGGAGAAAAGAAAAATCACGCTGACGCTAGGCCTCTTTTTTGATGGTACCGGTAATAACGCGGTGAATACCCGCAACATGCTGGCGGCGGCGACGGCAAGCCATTTTGCAATTGATGACCCTGACGCAATCAGCATTCTTGAGCGCAATGCGAAGCTGCAGTTCGGCCTGACCGGCAGCGATGCCACCAGCTACAAAGGCTACTACACGAATATTCACTGGCTGCATGAGTTGTATACTCAGGTGTTTTCTCAGGACGAAAATAAAGCACAACAGAAGGTGTATATCGAGGGCATTGGTACCCGGGCTGGGGAGGCGGACAGTCAGATAGGGATGGGGCTGGGGATTTCCGATACCGGAGTGATTGCCAAAACCGATGATGCGGTGAAAAAAATTCCCCAAGCCATCAAAGCAGCATTAGAACTGTTGCCGCAGGGAAGTGAAATTGAAGCCCTGCAGTTCGATATCTTCGGCTTCAGCCGCGGAGCCGCCGCTGCCCGTCACTTTGCCAACCGTGTGCAGGAGGAAGACGGTGCCATCATTGCCGCCATTCGTCATGGGATGGGACAAACTCTCTACCACGGCGCTCCGGCGGGGAAAACGCGCTTTATCGGCCTGTTTGATACCGTCGCCGCTATCGGTACTCCAGCGAACGGGCTTAACCCGCACAGCGCCGACACCGGCGAGGTCAATATCCGCCTGCGTCCCGGAGCGGCGAAGGCGGTGTTTCACATCACCGCCGGGCACGAGTGCCGGTTCAACTTTGCCTCCAACAGCGTGCGCCCGGCGTGGCCGGAGCTGATGCTCCCCGGTGCCCATTCGGATATCGGCGGCGGCTATCTGCCGCAGGAGCGGGAGAACCTGTTTCTGACCCGCCCGGAGGTGGAGACGGTGCCCCTCGGCGAGCCCGGCGAGCAGACCCGGGCGTATCGGCGGGCGATGGCGCAACTGCGTTCGCTGGAAGCATCGCCCGCTATCGCGCCCATTATCCGCAACAACGAGATAACCCCGGAGGTGTGGGTGGACGCGCACGGTGCGCCGGACAGCCACGGGCAGCGCCAGCAGCGCAGCTATGCTGCCCTCACGCTGCGTCAGAGGGTGGTGCGTAACGACTGGGCGAAGGTCACCCTGCGGGTGATGCTCGAGGCGGCGAAGGCTTCCGGCGTGGCGTTCAACGATATCAGCTCCAGCAATCTTGGGCT
>NZ_JMPS01000065.1 GCF_000735455.1 Yokenella regensburgei ATCC 49455
ATTTTCCGGTGCTCGCAAAATTCGGGATTGCCGGTACCGGGCTGACGCCGGCGCTGATCGCGCTGGTGCTTTACGCGCTACTGCCGCTGGTGCGAGGGGTGGTTGCGGGTATGCAGCAGGTCCCGGGCGATATTCTGGAGAGCGCAGTGGCGATGGGCATGAGCCCGCGCCAGCGCTTCTGGCAGGTTCAACTGCCGCTGGCGCTGCCGGTGCTCCTGCGCAGCCTGCGGGTGGTGGCGGTGCAAACCGTTGGGATGGCGGTGATTGCCGCGCTGATTGGCGCAGGTGGGTTCGGTGCGTTAGTGTTTCAGGGGCTGCTCAGCAGCGCGCTGGATCTGGTGCTGCTGGGCGTGATCCCGGTGATTGCGCTGGCGGTGGTGACCGACGCGATTTTTAGCCTGTGGATAGCGCTGCTGAAAGGAGAACGCCGTGATTGAATTTGAAAACGTGAGCAAAGCGTTTGCCGGGCAGGCCGCGGTAAAAAACCTCTCATTAGATTTGAAAGAGGGTGCCTTCTCGGTGCTCATCGGCACCTCGGGATCCGGAAAGTCCACTACGCTTAAGATGATCAATCGACTGGTGGAGCACGACAGCGGCATTATTCGCTTTGCCGGGGAAGAGATCCGCCAGCAGCCGGTGCTCGAGCTGCGGCGGCGCATGGGCTATGCCATTCAGTCTATCGGTCTGTTCCCACACTGGACGGTGGCGCAGAATATTGCCACGGTGCCGCAATTGCAAAAATGGTCGCGCGGAAAAATAGACCAGCGTATCGATGAGCTGATGGCGTTGCTGGGGCTCGAAAGCACGCTGCGCGACCGCTATCCTCATCAGCTCTCCGGTGGGCAACAGCAGCGCGTGGGAGTGGCACGGGCGCTGGCGGCAAATCCGGAAGTGCTGCTGATGGATGAACCTTTTGGCGCGCTGGATCCCGTCACCCGCCAGGCGTTGCAGCAGGAGATGAGCCGCATCCACCGTTTACTGGGACGAACCATTATCCTTGTGACCCACGATATCGACGAGGCCCTGCGGCTGGCGGACCATCTGGTGCTGATGGATAACGGCGAAGTCGTGCAGCAGGGAACGCCGCTGGAAATCCTCACGCATCCGAAAAATGAATTCGTGCGCACGTTCTTTGGCCATAGCGAGCTTGGCGTGCGGTTGCTGTCCCTGCGTGACGTCAGTGAATATCAACGCCGGGGGGAATGGACGGAGGGGGAACCGCTCAGCGAAGGAATGACCCTGCGAGACGCGCTCTCTGCGTTTGTTGCCCAGCAGCGGCTGACGCTGCCGGTACTGGATGCAGAGGGAAACCCCAGCGGCACGCTGCATTTTGCCGATCTGCTGTGTGAGGAGGATCCGCGTGAAGCGATTCGCTGATCCGCTGCCCTGGCTGGTGGCTCTTTTTATCGGCCTGCTGCTGTGGCTACCGCACAGCGAGCCGCTCTTTCACTCGCTGTTCCCGGAGCTGCCGCGCCCGCTGTATCAGCAGGAGAGTTTTCTCCTGCTGACGCTGTCCCATTTCTGGCTGGTCGGCGTCTCAAGCCTGGTGGCGGTGGTACTGGGCGTTGGGGCAGGCATCTTCGTTACCCGTCCGGCAGGGCGTGAATTTCGAACGCTGGTGGAAACCATTGCCGCGATGGGGCAAACCTTCCCGCCGGTGGCGGTGCTGGCGGTGGCGGTGCCGGTGATGGGATTTGGTCAACAGCCTGCGATTATTGCGCTCATTCTCTACGGCGTGCTGCCAGTCCTGCAGGGGACGCTGGCGGGTTTTGCGGCGGTGCCGGAAAGCGTCACCAGCGTGGCAAAAGGGATGGGAATGAATGCCTGGCAGCGGCTGGTGAAGGTAGAATTACCGCTTGCAGCGCCGGTAATGCTTGCCGGGATACGGACCTCGGTCATTATCAATATCGGCACCGCTACCATCGCCTCGACCGTAGGGGCGAGCACGCTGGGAACGCCGATAATCATCGGCCTGAGCGGATTTAATACGGCTTATGTGGTGCAGGGGGCAATTCTGGTGGCGCTTGCGGCAATTATTGTCGATCGCGCGTTTGAACGTCTTAGTCGTCGATTCAGCCGATACCGCCACGAACAATAAACGAGTAGCCCGCGAGCATCACGCCGCTAATGCCACCGATAGCCATCAGCGCGAAGAGGGTGATTACAGCGATTTTTGCGGGTTTCATAGCAGGCTCCTTATGTTAAGGGTGTTATTGTACTATGAAAATTTGGTAAAAAGGACGCCTTATTCACGAACCGAGCGGATAGATCTGATAACCGTTTTCCCGCCACTGGCCGATCTGCTGTTTTTGTTGTGCAGACGGCGATTCACCGCACCACACCAGTAACGTCTTTCCCTCGAAGTTCTCCGGTTTCAGTTGACTGAGCGAATGAGCGAGTACATCCACCCGCCAGCCCTGTTCGGTTGCCATCCAGCCCTCAAGCCACAGCCGGGTGGTATCGTTAATATTCCAGCCGAGCACCAGCGCGTCTTTGCCGCCTTTCTTGTGAGCGCCGCTCAGGCAGTAAGCCACATGATTGATGAGCATGCCGTCGAGCATGCTCAGCATGACCTGGAGCGGTGCCTGCTGGCACTGGAGACGACGGCGGAGCGGGACGAAAAGGTGGGTAACGAGGGTTTGTGCCGGATATTCACGCCCGCGCTCTTTGAGCCACAGGCGAAGACGGTTGGTATTGCCGTTCTGCAGCCAGGTCACCATCATCTCCTGCTGCTCCAGCCAGCCAGACTGCTGTGCCTTTGCCGCTTCATTCAGCAGCGACTTGACCTTACTGACCTGTACACCGGTTTCTATCCAGCGCTTGATCTCGCGGATCCGGTCGATATCGTCTTCATTAAACAATCGATGGCCGCCATCCGTACGCTGCGGTTTTAACAAGCCGTAACGGCGCTGCCAGGCGCGTAAGGTAACAGGATTGATTTCACAGAGCAGAGCCACTTCACCGATCGTGTAAAGCGCCATAGATTTTACCCTTGCACATGCACCCACAATAACTGTAGCCAGAAAAATGCGAACCAGGAAAAATTGTCGATTTTTGCCGCCTGCTAGTTCGAAAAGTGGAGAAGATCGAATAAAAAAGCGTGATCTTACCTGCGTTTTTGCGTTTTTATGCCCCGCTTCAAAGAAAGTTACAGCCTGTCAGGGTATGTTACGCGCATTCGGAAGTTGTTTGGTTTGCGGGTATGTACGAGTTTAATCTGGTGTTGCTGCTTCTCCAGCAGATGTGCGTCTTTCTGGTCATCGCCTGGTTGATGAGTAAAACCCGACTCTTCATACCGCTGATGCAGGTTACCGTGCGCCTGCCGCACAAATTACTGTGCTACGTCACCTTCTCCATTTTCTGTATCCTCGGCACCTATTTCGGCCTCCATATTGAAGACTCTATCGCCAACACCCGGGCGATTGGTGCGGTGATGGGCGGTCTGCTGGGTGGCCCGGTCGTGGGCGGTCTCGTCGGGCTGACCGGCGGTCTGCATCGCTATTCGATGGGGGGGATGACGGCGTTGAGTTGCATGATTTCGACCATCGTCGAAGGACTACTCGGTGGCCTGGTACACAGTATTCTTATCCGTCGCGGGCGTCCTGATAAGGTGTTCAGCCCGTGGACCGCAGGCGCGATTACGCTCGTCGCCGAGCTAGTGCAAATGCTGATAATCCTGCTGATCGCCCGCCCGTTTGATAATGCGTTTAATCTGGTGCAAAGCATTGCGGCTCCGATGATGGTCACCAACACCGTCGGGGCGGCGCTGTTTATGCGAATTTTGCTGGATAAGCGCGCGATGTTTGAGAAATACACTTCGGCGTTTTCAGCGACGGCGTTGAAAGTGGCGGCGTCCACTGAAGGGATCCTGCGCAAGGGCTTCAACGAAGAGAACAGCATGAAGGTGGCACAGGTGCTGATTAAAGAGCTGGATATCGGTGCGGTGGCGATAACCGACCGCGAAAAGCTGTTGGCCTTTACCGGTATTGGCGACGATCACCACCTGCCGGGTAAGCCCATTTCTTCGGAGTGGACGCAAAAGGCGATTGATAGCGGCGACGTGGTCTATGCCGACGGTAACGAAGTGCCGTACCGCTGTTCGATTCAGCCAAACTGCAAGCTCGGTTCGACGCTGGTTATCCCGTTGCGCGGCGAAAACCAGCGCATTATCGGCACCATCAAACTGTATGAGGCCCGTAATCGGCTGTTCAGCTCTATCAACCGTACGCTGGGCGAGGGGATAGCCCAGCTGCTGTCGGCGCAAATTCTCGCCGGGCAGTATGAGAGGCAAAAAGCGCTGCTGACCCAGTCGGAGATCAAGCTGCTGCATGCGCAGGTGAACCCACATTTTCTGTTTAACGCGCTCAATACCCTGATGGCGGTGATCCGCCGCGACAGCGAGCAGGCGGGTCAACTGGTGCAGTATCTCTCCACCTTCTTTCGCAAGAACCTCAAACGGCCTTCAGAAGTGGTGACGCTGGCGGATGAGCTTGAGCACGTGAATGCCTATTTGCAGATTGAAAAAGCGCGCTTTCAGTCGCGGCTGCAGGTGCGGCTTTTTGTGCCTGACTCACTGGCCCATCATCAGCTTCCGGCGTTCACTCTACAGCCTATCGTCGAGAATGCTATCAAGCACGGAACTTCGCAGCACCTTGGGGTCGGTGAAATTACCATTCAGGCGAGCCAGCACGATCGCTACCTGCAGCTCGATATTGAAGACAATGCCGGATTATATCAGCCCACCACCAATGCCAGTGGGCTGGGGATGAACCTGGTGGATAAGCGCCTGCGCGCACGTTTTGGCGATGACTGCGGCATTACCGTCACCTGTGAGCCCGAACGCTTTACCCGAATCACCCTGCGACTGCCCCTGGAGGAACACGCATGCTGAAAGTGTTGATTGTTGATGATGAGCCATTAGCACGGGAAAACTTGCGTATCCTGCTCCAGGCGGAGAGCGACATCGAGATAATCGGTGAATGTGCTAACGCCGTGGAGGCTATCGGCGCCGTGCATCGTCTGCGCCCGGACGTGGTGTTTCTCGACATCCAGATGCCGCGTATCAGTGGTCTGGAAATGGTCGGGATGCTCGATCCTGAACACCGTCCCTATATTGTGTTTCTCACCGCCTTTGACGAGTACGCGGTGAAAGCCTTTGAGGAGCATGCGTTCGATTACCTGCTGAAACCCATTGAATCCTGCCGTCTGGAGAAAACCCTGACCCGACTGCGCCAGGAGCGCAGCCTGCAGGATATCTCGCTGCTTGAAGAGCACCAGCAGGCGCTGAAGTTTATTCCCTGCTCCGGGCACAGCCGTATCTGGCTGCTGCAAATGGAGGATGTAGCCTTCGTCAGCAGCCGTATGAGCGGTGTTTATGTGACCAGCAGCGAAGGGAAGGAGGGATTCACCGAGCTGACCCTGCGCACGCTGGAGAGTCGTACTCCACTTCTGCGCTGCCATCGCCAGTATCTGGTGAATATGGCGCATCTGAAAGAGATCCGGCTTGAGGAAAATGGTCAGGCGGAGCTGCTGCTGCGTGCCGGGCAAACCGTGCCGGTGAGCCGTCGCTATCTGAAAAGCCTGAAAGAGGCGATAGGGTTATAAGCGGTGATTAGTATTCAAGGGGCAGCTCTCGGTTTATTTCCGTCAGGATACCGTTGACCACTGAGATATAGCCCCCTTTTTTAAGGCTGGCCAGCAGCATATGAATAGTCGACGGGCTTAAATGTGAACGCTCCTGTATGAAAGACGCAATGGTGATATTCAGTTCAGAATACCGTGGGTAGCTGTTGTACTCGAGTATTTTGTTTCTCACAATCGTGTAGGCATTCACACCATATAATTGCGCATCTCTGGCGGCAAGCATCTGTGCATTCCAGGCGACAAATGTTGCAATTTCCTGCCATAAACCCAGAGAGGTAATGAGTCCAGACATTCTCTCGCGATCGATTCTTACCACCTCACAGGCATCCAGCGTTTTAGCGAGATGATATTCGGTGCTTATCAGAAATTCAGTGATCCCGATTATATGCGGGGCTTTCCCGGTTGCGATAACCATCCCGTCGCGGCGAACAATATTGCAGTGGCCTTTCGTTATTAGCCAGACTGGAAACCCGGTCATATCACCTTTTTCGAGCAGGGTATTAGCGGGAACCGTCATGGCAACTCCCTGAGGACTCAGGATCTGAATGAGTTGCTCAATTAACGCTATTGGTTTTTTATCATTTATCACCGAATAGATTGTTGAACGTTTACTTCTGAACATGCGGTTAACCTGCGGCGATAATGAACATGGCATTTATTATAGGCATAAAAATGGCGGGCTCCTTGCCGGTAATCGCTATCGCTATGACGCGTCTACCAACTCCAGGAGGCGCCAACACTAACCTGCCAGGGGTCTTCTTTATTGTCCCCTTTAGCGTAGTTAGCCCCGGCCCAGACGTGCAGTGATTTAGCGAGTTTGATTTCAGTACCGACGCCGGCGATACCTTTCCTTCCATGATTGCTGTCGTTAATACCGACATCATTGATATTGATTTTATTGCTGTTTTCCGTTTCACTGGCGACGGCAAAGTGCAGATAAGGGCGAACCTCGGTGTTATGAACGTTCAGAGTCGTACCCATATTCACTCCGCCTTCAACCCGCAATGATTTATAACGGCTGTCTTTAGCATGCAAACCGTTATCCAGCTTGTAATCCACGCCGTTGTAATGAATAGCGGATACTCGGGCGTAGGGTTCAACAAAAAGCGTATCGTTCTGCCAGTGCCAGCCAGCTTTCAGGGTACCGCCATAGCCGTTGTTACTGTAATCGCCATGAGAATGACCTCCATCGGTGGAAATAACGTCCATGCTGTTGTTCAGATGCTCGGCTTTAAGGGTGGCATCAAAGAACAGGCCATTATTCATTCGGTAAGAACCATACAAAGCCCCGCCGTAGCTGTTCGTATTCGTTCCTGAGTTGCCTGCATCGTGCATGTTATTATTGGAGTATCCCCGCATTACGGCAGT
>NZ_JMPS01000066.1 GCF_000735455.1 Yokenella regensburgei ATCC 49455
CGACCATAAAACCCTGAGTGGTTTGATCAAAACTGCTGCTTGCCTGATTCATACTCTGACGGTGGTTACTGCCGTAGTAGCTGCCCCAAACGCCCTCACTGTCGCTACGGCGTTCGCTATCCATACGCAGCAGCAGAGCATCTTCTTCGTCATACCACAGGTTAACCGCGGCGGCGCGGGTATCGACGACGGCCTGTGAAGCGGTAGAGAGTGTCGGACGCGGGGTAGCGTTGTTATCCGGTGTGGCATCGCCCTGGTCAGGATCGGGTACCGGATCTGGTGTCGGAGCGGGGTCAGGCTCCGGTGCTGGGGTTGGGTCTGGTGCTGGTGTTGGATCAGGATCCGGGTCCGGGGCAGGCGTGGGGTCTGGCGTGATGGTGCCGAGCACGACGCTGACTGACCCATCAGTATTGGCAACGGCTGCGGTGGTATAGCGGTAAACGCCGACATCCGTCTGCAGGCTATTAAAGGTGGCACCTGATGCATCATTGACGTGCATCACCTCATCCCCGGTCATATCACCGGCAGCGCCGCTGGTGGCAGAGGAAACGCCTACGCTAAAGCTTCCGGTGGCGCTGCCGGCGGTCAACAGCCTGGCGGCACTGGTGCTCGGATCCCATGTGGTATAGATACTGGCAGGGCCTGCATCGAAAGCCGTATCGCTTGCCAGTGAATTGACAGAAACATTCCCTCCCTCCATGACAATGGCACTACCGTTGGTCATGGTGATGTCATTGACGACAGAGTCACCGGTGGTGGTCCAGACGGCGCCGTTGCTGAGATTAAGGTTGAGTGCCCCCGTCTCTTCGTCGGCATACGTCACGGCACCTTGCCATGAGGAAGAATCCATACTGACGCTCTGGTTAGCCGCAGATGCCTGATGGATATTGCCGGTCAGTGTGGATTGGCTGAAGGAGAGTGAAGCGGTATCCCTTGAGCTGATATCGAGCGCATTGGTGGTACCAGAAATGACGGCACCGGAAGCGCTTATGTGATTGTTTGAACCGTACACCCCGAGTGCGGTATCACCTGAAACCACGGCACCGTTAGCAATAGACACGGTTTGATCGGAGCCAGCTAAATTAATGCCATACTGCTCACCGCTCACCAGAGTGCCGTTACCGTCAATGGCGATAACATCTCCGACATTTTCTTCACTAATATAAATGCCCGAACCCTGGCTAATGACATGCGCACCGTTAAAAACGTTAATGGTCGAGTCGTGACCGTAATAATTGGCGGTGATACCGGCATTCCCCCCTGCGACCACAGTTCCTTCATCAGAAATGTTGACGGTATTGTTATCCATGGTGACAGTGATACCCTCGCCGCCACCCAGTATTTGAGCTCCGCTGTCGACAGTAATATGGGTATTTGAATTGAGCGCATATATACCGTCGTAACCATCCAGCACCGCTACGGTAGCACCATCAGAAACCGTTACTGACTGATTTAACCCGCCGAGCAAAATACCGTCTCCGGCGGTAGCGGTTACCACGCTACCAGAGCCGCTGACCAGAATCGTTGAGCCAATGGATTTGCTGGTGGTATCAATACCAACTTCTCCTGATATTTTTGCGCCATTAGTGATTGTGAGAGCACTGTTAGCAGCATTCAGGTATATGCCGTTACCTTCGGCATTTATTTTGGTATCAACACCGTCAACGGTGACCTGCGCATTGCTTCCACCTACCGCAATGCCGTTGCCGGTCACATTTATCACTGAGCCATCATTGAACGTGAGAGTCTGATTTTTCCGCTTTAAGCCAATGCCGTCGCCGCTGGCTTCAATGACGGTGCCGGCAGTAAAAGTATACTCTTCATTATCGTCATTAAGGGATTGAGTATCAGTAAAAATCTCATCGGAGAAGGTATCTTCCGCCATCGCATTAACGGCAGAAAATGCACTTAACACCATGATGGAGATAATGCTTTTTTTGAAGTTTATAGCCATGATAAATACCGCTAATTTGTTAACTATTAAATGTCATTTTTATTTCCATGCATAAATTATGATGGGAGTTGTTTTGTGATGTATTAACGACACAAGCTCATATTGATTGTTTTTATTTTATGTGTTTGGGTGATGATTTCTATAAATAGTTACCTCCGATTTCAGAGTCTATTTTTATTAACCTTGAATCCTTTTTTGCAACATGAATGTCAATAAAAGAGGTGAATGCCCCGGTAATGAGGTAAACTACGCTTTTGGCCTTTTACAGAATTCAACATGCTGAGTAACGATATAATCCGCGCCCTGCGCTATGCACTGAAAACCAACAACGAAGGGCTGGCACGTCTGTGCGCGCTGAGCAATACCGACGTCACCGCCGCGCAGTTCACACCGTGGCTGCTGAAAGAAGAGGAAGAGGGGTTTCAGCGCTGCCCGGATATCGTGCTGTCGGCGTTGCTGAACGGTCTGATCTACGACAAACGCGGTAAAGACGAAAGCGCACCGCCGCTGGCGCTGGAGCGTCGGGTGAACAACAACGTGGTGCTGAAGAAGCTGCGTATCGCGTTTATGCTCAAAACTGACGATATTCTGGCTATTCTCACCGAGCAGAAATTCCGTGTCTCAATGCCGGAAATCACCGCCATGATGCGCGCGCCGGAGCATAAAAACTTCCGCGAGTGCGGCGATCAGTTCATGCGTTATTTCCTGCGCGGGTTGACCAACCGGGTGCATAACGCGAAGCCCTGAGTATTTGCCGGGTGGCGGCTTCGCCTTACCCGGCCTACAAAACCCGCAGGCCCGTGCAAGCGTAGCGCCGCCGGGCAAAAAAAAAGCCGGATTTTAATCCGGCTTTTTTATTTACTTCACCTGCTGACCCGGCTGCGCGCCGTCATCCGGGCTTAACAGGAAGATATCTTTCCCGCCAGGGCCAGCAGCCATCACCATCCCTTCAGAGATGCCGAAGCGCATTTTACGAGGCGCCAGGTTGGCGACCATCACCGTCAGGCGGCCGATCAGCGGCTGCGGATCCGGATAGGCTGAACGGATACCGGAGAAGACGTTACGCTTCTCACCGCCGATATCCAGCGTCAGGCGCAGCAGCTTGTCAGAACCTTCGACGAATTCCGCGTTTTCAATCAGCGCAATGCGCAGATCAACTTTGGCGAAATCATCAAAAGCGATGGTTTCCTGAATCGGGTCGTCCGCCAGCGGACCGGTAACCGGCGTTGCTGCGGCTTTCACTTCTTCTTTTGAGGCTTCAACCAGCGCTTCGACCTGTTTGACATCGATACGGTTATACAGCGCCTTGAAGGTGTTGACCTTGTGCGCCAGCAGCGGCTGCTGAATGCCGTTCCAGGTCAGTTCGGTATTCAGGAATGCTTCAGTACGTTCGGCAAGCTGCGGCAGTACCGGCTTGAGCCAGGTCATCAGCACGCGGAACATATTCAGACCCATGGTGCAGATGGCCTGCAGGTCGGCATCGCGGCCTTCCTGTTTCGCGACAACCCACGGTGCCTGCTCGTCGACATAGCGGTTGGCCACGTCGGCAAGCGCCATGATTTCACGTACCGCTTTACCGAACTCACGGCTTTCCCAGGCTTCGGCAATGGTGTCCGCGGCATCAACAAAGGTCTGATACAGCGCCGGGTCTGCCAGTTCAGCAGCCAGCACGCCGTCAAAGCGTTTGGCGATAAAGCCAGCGTTACGCGAGGCCAGGTTAACCACTTTGTTGACGATGTCAGCATTCACGCGCTGAATGAAATCTTCCAGGTTCAGGTCGATATCATCAATGCGGGAGGAGAGCTTCGCCGTATAGTAGTAGCGCAGGCTGTCGGCATCCAGGTGCTTGAGCCAGGTGCTGGCCTTGATGAAGGTACCGCGAGATTTGGACATCTTCGCGCCGTTCACCGTCACGTAGCCGTGAACAAACAGGTTGGTCGGTTTACGGAAACCGCTGCCTTCCAGCATGGCAGGCCAGAACAGGCTGTGGAAGTAGACAATGTCTTTGCCGATGAAGTGGTACAGGTCGGCATCAGAATCTTTCTTCCAGTATTCGTCGAAGCTGACGGTGTCGCCGCGCTTGTCGCACAGGTTCTTGAAGGAACCCATGTAGCCAATCGGCGCATCCAGCCAGACGTAGAAATATTTGCCCGGTGCGTTCGGGATTTCGAAGCCGAAGTACGGCGCATCGCGGGAGATATCCCACTGCTGCAGGCCGGATTCGAACCACTCCTGCATCTTATTCGCCACCTGCTCCTGCAGCGCGCCGCTGCGGGTCCACGCCTGCAGCATTTCGCTGAACGACGGCAGGTCGAAGAAGAAGTGCTCGGAATCACGCATCACCGGCGTCGCGCCGGAGACGACGGATTTCGGGTCGATAAGCTCGGTTGGGCTGTAGGTCGCGCCGCACACTTCGCAGTTATCGCCGTACTGATCCGGAGATTTACATTTCGGGCAGGTGCCTTTGACAAAACGATCCGGCAGGAACATGCCTTTTTCCGGATCGTAGAGCTGAGAGATCGTGCGGTTCTTAATAAAACCGTTCTCTTTCAGGCGACCATAAATCAGCTCGGACAGCTCGCGGTTCTCGTCGCTGTGCGTCGAGTGGTAGTTGTCATAGCTGATATCAAAGCCAGCAAAATCGGTCTGATGTTCCTGACTCATTTCGGCAATCATCTGCTCTGGGGTGATCCCCAGCTGCTGGGCTTTCAGCATGATAGGTGTGCCGTGAGCATCGTCGGCGCAGATGAAGTTTACCTGGTGGCCGCGCATTCGCTGGTAACGGACCCAGACATCAGCCTGGATATGCTCCAGCATGTGGCCGAGGTGGATGGAACCGTTGGCGTACGGCAGTGCGCACGTTACCAGAATTTTTTTCGCGACTTGAGTCATAGTGGATTTTACTTCTTTGAGTTGTGAAAAGGGCTTCCGATATTACCAAAAGGGCCATTATTAAGTAAGCACAAACCGTACCCTTTCAGGTAAACTTGTCGCACAGGCTTTTCTACACAATAACAAAGGAGTCGGGATGAGTTCACAATCCCAGGCCAGAACCCCTGAGCGTCTGCGCGCGATGGTTGCCGGTCAGCTTTCTAATTTTCAGCACCCCACCCTGAAGCACAATCTGACCGCCCTGAAGGCGCTGCACCACGTGGCGTGGCTTGATGACACCGTGCATATCGAAATCCAGATGCCATTTGCATGGCACAGCGGTTTTGAGGAGCTGAAAGAGCAAACCAGCGCCGACCTGTTGCGTATCACCGGGGCTAAAGCTATTGACTGGAAGCTGTCGCACCACATTGCCACCCTCAAGCGCGTGAAAAACCAGCCTGGCATCAATGGTGTTAAGAACATCATCGCGGTGAGCTCCGGCAAGGGCGGCGTCGGGAAATCTTCCACGGCGGTGAACCTGGCGCTGGCGCTGGCGGCAGAAGGGGCAAAAGTGGGCATCCTTGATGCCGATATCTACGGTCCGTCCATTCCGATGATGATTGGGGCTGAAGGCAGCCGCCCAACGTCACCCGATGGCACCCACATGGCGCCAATCATGAAGTTTGGCCTCGCCACGAACTCCATCGGTTACCTTGTTACCGACGATAATGCCATGGTCTGGCGCGGCCCGATGGCCAGTAAAGCGCTGATGCAGATGCTGCAGGAAACCCTGTGGCCGGATCTGGATTATCTGGTACTGGACATGCCGCCAGGCACCGGTGATATCCAGCTGACGCTGGCGCAAAACATTCCGGTAACCGGCGCTGTGGTGGTTACCACGCCGCAGGACGTGGCGCTGATCGACGCCAAAAAAGGCATCGTGATGTTTGAGAAAGTGGAAGTGCCGGTACTCGGCATCGTCGAGAACATGAGCATGCACATCTGCAGCAACTGCGGTCACCATGAGCCGATTTTCGGCACCGGTGGCGCCGAGAAGCTGGCGCAGCGGTACCACACCCAACTGCTGGGGCAAATGCCGTTGCACATCAGTCTGCGTGAAGATCTCGATAACGGGACGCCGACGGTTATCCACCGTCCGGACAGCGAATTTACCGCATCCTATCGTCAGCTTGCCGGGCGTATTGCCGCGCAGCTGTACTGGATGGGGGAAGTTATTCCGAGCGAAATCGCCTTCCGCGCGGTGTAAAAAACAGAGGTGCTGCGCGCCCGCGTAGCACCTGTTTTCTTAACGAAGATTAACGATGGTAGAAAATGTCCCCATCGTAGGCTTTCAGGATCTTACCGTCCGCCTCGTTTACCAGCACGTAGTTCTCGCCCATGTAGGTCCAGTAGGTCCCTGCCGCCGGTGCAGGCAGGTTACGCTGCTGCCACTGTTTGATTTTGTACTCGTCGGTGCGATACAGCTCCGGCACGGTGTCGCCAATTTTGAAGCGAGTGAAATCGGCGATGAAGCCATCAAGCTCGTATTTCTGGATCCCGGAAGAGGACGTTGGCGCCGCCCACGCGGCTCCGGCCATTGCCAGCAGAGCGCCCAGAAGCATCACTTTTGTTTTACGCATACCTTCTCCAATTATCTGGACTCAAATTTTTAGCCCCGTATGATTCCCGATGCACGGATAGAATAGCAAGAGTCGGGCGGGTAAAAAATGTAAGCAAGCCGTACCGTTTGGGAAATCGACGTATTCTGAAAGCATCACGTTATCAGGCTTAAGGCAGGAAAAAATGTTCAGGCTGGAAGATTTAACCCTGTTCGTGCGCGCGGCGGCACTGAGCAGCTTTAGCGAGACCGCGCGGGAAGCGGGGATCCCCCCGGCGCAGGTCAGCTCTGCGATCAAACGGCTGGAAACCAGCCTGAATATTCGCCTCTTTGCCCGTTCTACCCGCAGCCTGCGCCTGACGCCGGAGGGAGAAAGCTGGCTACCGTTTGCCACGCAGATGCTCGATACCCTGCAGGCTGGACTGCAAAAAATTCAGACCCATGGCGATGCGCTGAGCGGTACGCTGCAAATTGCCGTGCCGTCCGATTTGGGACGCAATCTGCTGCTGAACGTGTTCCAGGATTTCCGCCAGCAGCATCCGGCGCTGCGGCTGCGTATTCTGTTTTCCGACCAGATTGCGGACGTCTTTAAAGATCCGGTCGACGTGGCGTTTCGCTACGGTCACATCGAAGACGCCTCTTACGTTTCCCTTCCCGTGGCGAGCGAAAACCGCCGCGTGCTGGTGGCTTCTCCGGCGTGGCTGGCGCGTCACGGTGAACCGCAGACCCCCGCCGATCTCGCACATCTCAACTGTCTGACCTACGTGTTGCGCGGCAGGGTCTACGACCGCTGGACCTTTACCGCCAACGGAGAGGTGCATGACGTGCAGGTACAAAGCACCATCACCAGCGATGACGCCGAGGTGATCCGTCGCCTGGCGATAGCCGGGGAGGGGATAGCCACTAAATCCTGGCTGGACGTCAGTGAGGATGTGCAGGTTGGCAGGCTGAAGCTGCTGCTGCCGGGGTATCAGGGTGACCGGGTGCCGCTGAATATGATTTGCCCGCACCGCAAACAGCTTTCGCCGGCGGTACGGTTATTGTATGACGCCGTCAGGGCGCGCTGCGAGGCGCTACAGGCGCGGATGCCCTGACGGCATCATGTTAGTGCTTCACGAGTGTCGCGAAGTAGTAAACCAGCGGAACGGCGAGGATCCAAAGGCCAATGGGGATCTCGCGCCACTTTCCGGCAATCGCTTTAATAACGATAAAGAACAGCAGCCCGCCCGCAATCCCGGTACCAAAGCTGTTGGCAATCAGCGTAATCATCACCATCATCAGCACCGGTAGGCCGTCGGTAAAGCTTGCCAGATCCACTTTGCGCAGGCCGCTGAACATGTTCAGGCCAATCAGGATCAGCGCCGGCGCGGTGGCTTCTCTCGGGATCATCAGCGCAATCGGGGTGAACAACAGCATCAGCAGGAACATCATCGCGGCGGCAAGCGCCGTCATTCCGGTCTTCCCCCCGGCCTCGGCAGAGGCGGATGATTCAATCAGCGCCGTCGCCGCCGGAATACCAACCCATGGCCCAAGCGCTGCGGCAATGGAATCCACCATGAATGGGCGATTAATCTGCGGCATATTGCCGTGCTCATCCAGAAGACCTGCTTCACCGCCTACCGCCAGCGTCGTGCCCATGGTGGAGAAAAACTCCGAGGCGAAAAAAACAAACAGGAACGGCAGGAAGGCGATATTCAGCGCACCAAGCATGTCGACGTGGCCAATTACCGGTGCCAGTGAGTGCGGCGCGGAAATCACGTTCTGCGGCAGGTGGGTGACCCCCATCGGAATACCGACCAGCGTGGCGAACAGAATCGCCCACAGGAACGAACCCGGAATACGGCGCGCCTGCAGGGCTATGGCCATAAAGAGCCCGCTCAGCGCCACCAGTGCACCCGGAGAAAGAAAATCGCCCAGCATTAAGGCGTTGGTTTTGGCATTAGCCAGCACTAAGCCCGCGTTACGAAAGCCGAGGACCGCGACATAAAGCCCAATCGACGCGGTGAGACCCAGCTTTATTGACTGCGGCACCGAGCGGGTGACCACCTCACGCAGGCCAAAGCGGGTTAACAGGAAGAACAGAATGCCGGACCAGCAGGCGATACCAAGGCCAATCTGCCAGCCAATGCCTTCGCTCCCGGCAAGCGTTACGCCAACCAGCACCGACCCCCCAATGCCAGGTCCGACGATAAACGGCAGGTTGGCGTAAAACGCCATCAGCAGCGAACCGAGGACGAACACCACGATGGTGCCGGTCGTGGCCGCGCCGCGATCCATTCCGCCGACCGCCAGCAGACCCGGGATCACCACCAGCAGATAGGCGGCGGCGAGAAAGCCGGTGACGCCGGCAAGACATTCGGTGCGCACATTGCTGCCTCGCGCGCGGAGCGCAAAACGGCGCTCCAGCCAGTTCCCTGGTGCGGGCGTTTGTAGGGTATTGTCGGCCATTATCCGGCTCTCCTGTGGGTATTTTTATGTTGTGCATTTACCGGGGTTTCCCGGCAGCTAATCACCGGATCGACAATCTGGCGGGTGGTGCCGTCGGTCAATCCTAAATCGGTCAGATGCGGCCCTGCGTTACAGGCAAGACAGGTCCCTTCAATGGCCTTAAACACCCGGTATGGCGGCTCCCAGTCGGCGATGTCGCTGCTGCGATCGCGCAGTTCGCGAAAGGCGACCGCCAGTTCTGCCGGAGGTAAATCAGAGAGCATTCCGGCGATCGGCATCGCCACGTGGGCGATAATCTGCTGTTCTTTCGCCAGCGCCATTCCGCCGCCGCTGGCGATGAGGGTATTGGCGGCAAGCGCCATGTCTTCAGCGTTACGGCCAAGCACCACCAGATTATGCGAGTCGTGCGAGTAGCTGGTCGCAATCGCGCCACGCAGTTCTCCCCAGCCTTCGAGCAGGGCAATCTGCGGTACTGCGGCGTGGCGGGCATGGCGATGCTGAACCCAGATCAGGCTAAAACCGTCCGGGATCTGCACTTTGCCGTCGCGGATTTGCACATCCACTTCGCCCCATTGGGTAAAGCGGGCGCCGCTGATATGGCGCAGACGCGCTTCGCCGTGGGTGATGTTGCCGATTTTCAGCGCGAAATCGTCAGCGCTGACGGCAGAAAGCTGCATGGTATCGCGAGGTGGCAGCACGTCGCCGCCAACGGAAGGGGTCAGCAGTTCACCGTTGCGGGCTGTCAGTTTACCGGCAACGTAGACGCGGCGGGCCTGCAGTTTTTCCAGCGAATCGAAAACCACCAGGTCAGCGCGACGTCCGGCAGCAATCAGTCCCAGATCATTACGCTGCAGGCGGATTGCGGCGTTGAGCGTGGCAAAACGCAGCACGTCGGTTGCCGCCATTCCGTGCTCGATCAGCAGATTCAGCAGGGCGATGATGCCGCCTTTTTCCAGCAGCATATCAGGGGGAACATCGTCAGTGCAGACGGTAATTTGCGATGACAGATGCGGCAGCGTTTTCAGCGCCGCGACGATATCCGGCAGCAGGTAGGGGTGTGATCCACGAATTTCGAGGGTCAGCCCGGCGCGCAGTTTTTCCAGCGCGTCTTCGGCGGAGGTCAGTTCGTGATCCGAGGTGACGCCTGCCGCCAGATAAGCCTGTAAATCGGCCCCGCGCAGGCCGCGCGCGTGGCCCTCAATCAGCTTGCCACTGCGTAACCCGGCTTCGAGAATTTCCATCATCCGCGTACTGCCGTGCAGCACGCCATGCATGTCCATCACTTCCGCCACGCCGTTAACCTCCGGCCAGGCGAGCATGGTATCCATCTCTTTACCTGCGAAATCGGCACCGGACATCTCAAGCCCGGGGGTCGACGGCACGCTCGACGGTGCGGCGACCATCACCTGCAGCGGCAGATTACGGCTTGCCTCCACGGCGTAGCGCACACCGGCAACGCCGAGCACGTTGGCGAGCTCATGCGGATCCCAGAAAACGGCGGTGGTTCCCTGCGCCACCACAATGTCGGCGTAGCGTGCCGGGGGCAGGTGCGAACTTTCGAGATGCACGTGGGTATCCATCAGGCCAGGGGACAGAAACGCGCCGTCGAGGGCGTGGATTTCCGCGGCATCGGTACGGCTGCCTGCCGGGTGCACGCTGGCTATCATCTCACCGACAATACCGACATCGGCGCGGCGGATTTCTCCGGTGACCATATCGACAATGTGGGTGTCGGTCAGTAACAGGTCAAAGGCGGTATCGCCCCGGGCAGCCTGGACGGCGCGGCGGCGGGTTTCGGCAGTAGCGTGCATAACAGCTTCCGGCAGAGAAATAATGCGGTTACTCTAGGAGGCTGGCAAACGTTTGCCCAGCTGAATAAATTTATCGGCCGATAAGAAAACGTTATTCTGCAAAAAATTCGCACCGGAACAGCACAATGAATGAACCCTGGCAGCGCCTGCCCGCGCTCTCACTCAAGCAGTTACAGTACTTTGTCACCCTTGCGAAACTGCGTCATTTTACCGATACCGCCAACCGGCTCGCCATCAGCCAGCCGGCGCTCAGCAGTGCGCTGCGTCAGGTGGAGACGGTGCTGGGGGGAAAGCTGGTCAACCGCACCGCGGCGGCGGTGTCGTTAACCGAGCTGGGGCAGGCGATTTTGCCGCACGCCGAGCGCATTCTGAGCGTGGCTCAGCTGGCCTTCAGCGATATGCAGCAGATTGTCGAGGCTGGTGGTGATGGTACGGTGCGCATTGGGCTCATTCCCTCTGTGGGGTCACTGCTGTTCCCGGAGTTGCCGCAGCAGATTGCCCTGGCGTTTCCGCGCCTGAGCGTTGAGTTTCACGATAAAACGAACGATGAGCTGATGACCAGCCTGCAAAACGGGCAGATTGATTTCGGTATTGGCGCGCTGGATAACGCCGTACCGCCAGAGTTGCAAAGCTTCCCGCTGCAGGAGGACCCCTTTGTTGCCGTACTGCACGTCGACGATGCGCTTGCTGCGTCGGCGCATCTCACCTGGAAGCAGCTCAGCAGCCGCGACATCGCGGTGTTCTCAAAAGGGAATATCCAACGGCTGGTAGCCGCGCTTGCGGAGAGCCAGCGCCTGACCCTGCGCGCCAGCTACCAGGTTGACTACATCGAAACGCTGTACGGGCTGGTGCGCTCCCGTCTGGCCATCGCGATTTTGCCGGCGCTTTACACCACCTATCTGTGCGATCCGACGCTGAAGGTGGTGCAGCTTCAGCAGCCCGCTCTGACGCGGACCGTTGCGCTGATGCGTGGCCCACAGCCGCTGCCGCCATTGATTGAGCAGTGCTTCCAGCTGCTGCTGACGACGCTTCGCTAAAGCAGCGTCATGACAAAGAATCCGGCAGCGGTCATGGCCAGTGAGCCAAATACGTGGGCACAGACTGAGGTTATGGCCCACAGATAGTTCTCGTTTTGCAGCAGGGTAATAATTTCCGCCGAGAAGGTAGAGAAGGTGGTCATTCCGCCGCACAGGCCGGTGGTGATAAGCAGCTTCCACGCCGGATCAAGCTGCGGCTGGCGCAGAAAAAACGCCAGCGCAGCGCCAATGATAAAACCGCCCACCAGATTCACCAGCAGCGTACCCGGCGGCAGGTTGGGGAACAGGCTGTTGAGCCTTGCAGAGAGCCACCAGCGGATCACGCATCCGGCAGAGCCGCCAATAATCACGGCGAATAAAGAACGGTACATCGTTACTCCCCGGCTGGCAGATGTTTGATGAGCACGTCCACCGTCAGGTGGTTGATGTATTCCATGGAGCGTGAAGCGAGTACGCCGAGCAGACGGTTATGATGCCCGGCAATCACCAGGTCAACCCGGCGTTCCCGGACGCAGGTCTCGACATCGTCAAAGCGACGGACGGTCACCAGTGACAGGGTATGCACCGGATAGCTCACCGAGCTCGCCAGTTCGCTCAACAGGGCTTTGGCCTGGATAATTTCATCGGAAACCACGTCATCCATCAGACTGTCGGAGATGTAGTTCATGGCGCGATAGTCGGTGCTGATATGGGCTACGGTGACTTCCATGTTGCTTTCCTGCGCCAGCGCGGCGGCATGCTGCAACAGCGGGATCCCATCGATACTGTTATTAATCAGCACCAGGGCATGGTGATAAACGGGCATAAAAAAACCTCGGCGTTAAGCGAGGTATGCACAGGCGGCGAACAGCGGATAGCCTGACATACCTCCATGTTAAGAAGATATACCAGGCGTCATCAGCCCATCAGCGTGGGCGGTTGGGGAAGGTGGAACGCCATCACCTTAACCCTTAGTTTGCGCCAGTTTGCCAGCGAGATCAACGCTTGCAAAAAAAGCCCCGCGTTGCGGGGCCGTGTGACAGTTATTCGTTAATCAAACTCAGCATACCGTTATCCCGGCCTTTATGCCGGTTCCAGGATGCCGACATCAATCCGTTCTCATCCAGGGCAACAGAAATAACGTATTTTGAATTGGTGATTTCATAGAAATTACTATTCACCCGTTTAATTTTAGCTGGCTTATCGGCAATCATGGCTTTGGTATAACCATTTCCAATTGAAACCACGAAAAACTGATTAATGCCGTCCTGCCCTTTAAGCTTAATCGCATGAAGGCGGTCGGATACACCCGGTGCCGCAGCTGAGTGGGTCTCCTGCGGAGTGTTTTGCTGAGACTGTGCCAGCGCACAACTGGCGGTTAAAGACGCGACGACGGCCAGCGTTATTAGCTTTTTCATTACCAGACACCTTATTAAGGACAAAACCAGGTATGGGTTAAATAAAGGAGTGCACTCCAGAAACCCAACAGGAAAACAGAAATATAAAGCACGGCGGAAAGAAAAATGTATTTAGTCATGGTTTTTAAAAACCAATGCCAACCCCTGCGCCCATTGCAAAATCGTTATTGGTTGAATCGCTTATACCGGCTTTAACCGTCGCCACTCCGGCATGGAAGGATGCACCTACGCTCATCGCTTGTTCATCTTTAAACGAGCCGACACCCGCGGAGAACATAACGGTTTGGCCCGCTTCAACCTGAGGCATAGAAGCTATAGCTACCGCGCTTGCCGCACCGCTACGGGCCTCTTTCTTATTGCTGTCGACCTCGTCGTGCAGGGATTTAAACTGCGCGTTATTGCTGGCCTGCTGCTGGCTAAAGAAGGACTTCGCGTCTTTCAGATCCTGAGCCACGCTTGCCGCCTGACCTGAGGTGGTGGTAATGGCCTGGCTATTCTTCGCAACTTTAGCCTGTGTCGCGGCGTCTAGCTGGGTGACGGTGGTGGTAACGCCGTCTTTACCATTAATTCCGTCTTTGCCATCAGAACCGTTAGCCCCTGCGATACCCTGAGCGCCCTGGGCTCCCGTCGTCCCATCTTTACCGTCTATGCCATCTTTTCCATCGTTACCATTAACGCCAGCTATACCTTGCACACCGGTCGCTCCCGTTGCCCCCGTGTCCC
This sequence comes from Yokenella regensburgei ATCC 49455, assembly GCF_000735455.1. Taxonomy (GTDB): domain Bacteria; phylum Pseudomonadota; class Gammaproteobacteria; order Enterobacterales; family Enterobacteriaceae; genus Yokenella; species Yokenella regensburgei. The sequence continues at coordinate 13,860 of NZ_JMPS01000066.1, forward strand.
CTTTATCACCCTTGAACGTACCATTAGCGGCTTGCTGGTTAATATTATCTATCTCAGTCTGCAACGCATTATCGCCATCTACGCGATCCTGGGATTCTTTAACGACTTCACCCCTTACATTATTCAAATCCAGCTTAGTTGCTGAATTGGTCTGTAATGACACAACATCATTGGCTATCAACCCCAAATCAACGTCGGCACCGTCAGGTGCTGTGATCATCACGTTGTTATTCCAGGAGGTCACGGGGTTAGGAACAGCTGGAGCTGCTCCAGCGGTAGCCACAGACCCAGCCATCACAACAGCAAAGACAGATACAGCCACAGCGGTTTTAATACTATTCATTTACAAGCTCTCATCATTAACTAAAAGTGGATTCGCTATCCTGGTGGTGAAAGATTTAACTTATTGTTAATTCTAATTAATTTTATTATTGAGTCTGCGCAATTTTCGTTTAATTGCTTTTTTCGTAACTCGAAGCAACCATCCCGGAAGGTGAGGGTAAAAATATTGATCTAAGTCACATTAAGCATTATTAGCTAAAATTATTAGCGATGATAACGGAGGGTATTAATTATTTATTAAATCGCGTAAATAAAGTGTTATATGTGATTTTATTAACTAGTAAGTGGCCATAATTAAAGGTGTAATTATCTAATTAATGGTTTTATCTATAGAAGATTTAAATAAGTGCATGAGATTCTTTTTTTTATCAATTAATCGGGCTTTAACGTGGTTTTTTTATCATTTATGCTGATAAACCCAGGAAACTCCTTGCGTTGGTTCCCTGGACCCGGCTACACTATTTACCGCAATGAATTAAATATAACTATTTGATTTTGCACTAAATGACTCGGGGTGCCCTTCCTTGTGAAGGCTGAGAAATACCCGTACCACCTGATCTGGATAATGCCAGCGTAGGGAAGTCAGTGGCCTGCCAGGTCATCGCTTCTTAACGGCCTGGCGGGAGTGCTTATGCAACCTGACCTGCTTTCCCCAGGGCAACTCGCCCACACTATCGACCACCTGAAATCCCGCTCTCCGCTGGTGCACTGCATGACCAATGACGTGGTGCAAACTTTTACCGCCAACGTGCTGCTGGCGCTGGGGGCTTCTCCGGCGATGGTCATTGACCCTTCTGAAGCTACCGAATTCGCGGCAGTCGCTGATGCGCTGTTGATTAACGTCGGTACGCTCACCGAAAAACGTGCGCGTGCCATGCGTGCCGCGGTAGATAGTGCGGTGGCCGCCGAAAAACCCTGGACGCTGGATCCGGTGGCGGTAGGCGGCTTAACGTTGCGCACCCGCTTCTGCCAGCAGTTGCTGACGCTCCACCCGGCGGTTATTCGCGGGAATGCTTCTGAAATACTCGCTCTGGCGCAGGAAAGCCGTGGCGGTCGCGGTGTGGACTCCACCGAACAGGCGCAGGCGGCGCTACCGGCGGCGCAACGGCTGGCCGCAGAGACCGGTGCGATCGTCGTGGTTACGGGAGAGGTCGATTTCGTTACCGACGGTCAGCGCACGCTGGCGGTTGCCGGTGGATCGTTGCTCATGACCCGGGTCGTTGGTACCGGCTGTGCGCTGTCGGCGGTCGTGGCGGCTTGTACGGCGCTGCCGGGCAATCGTCTGGAAAACGTCGCCGCTGCCTGCATGATAATGAAACGCGCCGGGGAGCGCGCAACCCGACAGGGGCAGGGGCCAGGCAGCTTTGTGCCGGCGTTCCTTGATGCGCTGTATACCCTGGAGGTGCGGGCATGAAGCGGATTAACGCACTTACCATTGCTGGCACCGACCCAAGCGGCGGTGCGGGGATTCAGGCGGATTTAAAAACCTTTTCAGCGCTGGGCGCTTACGGCTGCTCGGTGATTACCGCGCTGGTGGCACAAAACACGCGCGGCGTACAGTCGGTGTATCGTATCGAACCCGATTTTGTTGCCGCCCAGCTTGATTCCGTGTTCAGCGACGTGCGCATCGATACCACCAAAATCGGTATGCTGGCAGAGACGGATATTGTTGAAGCCGTCGCGGAGCGTCTGCAGCGTTATGCCATTCAGAACGTGGTGCTGGATACCGTGATGCTGGCGAAAAGTGGCGATCCGCTGCTATCGCCGTCGGCGGTAGAGAGCCTGCGCCAGCATCTGTTGCCGCAGGTGTCTCTTATCACCCCGAACCTGCCGGAGGCCGCGGCGCTGCTGGATGCGCCTCATGCCCAAAACGAGCGGGAAATGCTGGAGCAGGGGCGGGCGCTGCGGGCGCTCGGCTGCGAGGCGGTGCTGATGAAGGGCGGCCACCTCGACGATGCCGAAAGCCCGGACTGGTTGTTTACCGCTCTGGGGGAATATCGCTTTACCGCCCCGCGCGTAGTGACCAAAAACACCCACGGCACCGGCTGCACGCTGTCGGCGGCGCTGGCGGCGCTGCGTCCGCGCCACTCCAGCTGGCAGGAAACGGTGCCGGAAGCCAAAGCCTGGCTGTCAAAAGCGCTGGCGCAGGCGGATTCACTCGAGGTTGGCCACGGTATTGGCCCGGTGCATCACTTTCACGCGTGGTGGTAAATCGCGCAGGCTATCCTGATGCAACCGGCAGGGTTATGCGTATATACTGGCTGTAGCCCCCAGCCAGGAAAAGATCCGATGGAACAAGCGCATACCCGACTTATCGAGCAGTTGAATGAGCGAATCGCCGCAGGAGACAACATGCCGCTGTACCTCAAGTTTGCGGAAACGGTGAAAAACGCCGTGCGCAGCGGCTGGCTTGAGCATGGCAATATCCTGCCGGGCGAGCGCGACCTCAGTCAGCTTACCGGGGTATCGCGTATCACCGTGCGCAAGGCGATGCAGACGCTGGAAGAAGAGGGCGTGGTAACCCGGGCGCGGGGTTATGGTACGCAGATTAACAATATCTTTGAGTATTCGCTGAAAGAGGCGCGAGGGTTCTCCCAGCAGGTGGTACTGCGGGGCAAAAAGCCGGATACCCTGTGGGTCAACAAGCGTATCGTGGAGTGCCCGGAAGAGGTGGCAACGGCGCTGTCGCTCACGCCGCGCAGCGAGGTCTTTTTACTCAAACGTATTCGTTATGTGGATGAAGACGCGGTGTCGATAGAAGAGTCTTACGTGCCAGTGCCGCTGATTGCCGACGCCGACGCTATCGGCATTTCTCTGTACGACTATTTCCGCAGCCAGAATATCTTCCCCCAGCGCACCCGCTCGCGGGTCAGCGCCCGGATGCCGGACGCTGAGTTTCAGTCGCACATTCAGATGGATGACCGCATCCCGGTGCTGGTGATTAAACAGGTGGCGCTGGATCAGCTCCAGCGACCGATTGAATACAGCATCAGCTACTGCCGAAGCGACCTATACGTTTTTGTTGCGAGGAGTAGTTCCTCGCGGGTGGGGGCACAGTCGCCACCGCGATGCCCGACCACCCAGGACGCCACCGCGTTGCCCAACGTTACCGCCTCAGCAAGCGACCAGCCCGCCGCCAGCCCGGCAAGCATGCCGCCGGCATGGCTGTCGCCCGCACCAATGGTATCGACGACCGTGGTCGGGAAGGGGGCCGCAAGCCCCGACTCGTTCTCGCTGAAATACCAGGCACCGTCTTTGTCCTGACGCACAATCACCGGTGCGCCAAAGCGCGCCAGCCATTGCTCGCCAAATCCCGGCATCGAATCAGGAAGCGCCCAGCGTTCGGCAATCAGCTCCGCCTCCTGGCGATTGAGCGACACCACCGGACGGCAGGCCATGATCCGCTGCATTAGCGGCTCAGGAATATCGGCAATGCGCGGGCCGAAGTCGATAAGCGCGGTTGCCCCGGTGGCGTTCTCCAGCCAGTTGACCAGCAGTTCCCCGCAGGGAGCCGCGAGCTGGTAGCCGGAGAGCGAGACCAGCGTATGGTCCTCCAGCGGCAGTCGCGCCAGCCACTCCTCGCTCCAGGCATTCTCCACGCCGCTGAACGACATAAAGGTACGCTCACCGTCGGGCTCGACCAGCGCCAGGCACCAGCCGTTATCGCCAGAGGCGTTGTCGATAAGGCTGGTGACGCCCTCCCGTGCGAGGTTATTACGCACAATCTCCGCCCATACGCCCTGGCCGAGCGGCAGCGCGTTATGAGCGCTTATGCCAAGACGCTTCAGCGCCACGGCGATGTTCAGCGCGCAGCCGCCGATGTTCACGCTCTGCTGCTTAAGCTCGATATCGCAGCCGCGCCACGGCAGAGCGTAGGCGTCGGCGATCACGTCGATAACGGCAGCGCCTATTACCGTCACCGGGCGCTGCTGTTGCAGGTTCAGCAATCGTTCATACAGCTGCGCGTTTGTCATCGTGCCTCCCGCTGTTGACGATAGCCCAGGAGTTCACGGCCGTAGCGGGTGAAATCAAGCTGATTCACCGTATCCAGCTCCGCTTTCAGGGTTGGATCGATAGCGTCGATACCGTGCAGCGCGCCGCAGATGGCGGTAGCCATCGCACCGATAGTGTCGGTATCACCGCCCAGGTTGGCGCACAGTATCGCGCAACGGTTCGGGTCGGTCTGCGCCAGTTCAACCATCGCAATCGCGCAGGGCACGGACTCAATGGTGCTGGTACCGGCCCCCACCAGTTGGTAAAGCTGCTCGCTGGCGGACTCAACGCCGTTGGCCTCGCGCACGGTTTTTAGCGCCAGTTCAAGGCGCGCCGCCAGCGACGCGCTGAAGGTGGTAGTGCGTTTCTCCTGCGCGTGGCGGGCGATGGCTGGCAGCGAGTCCACAATGTTTGACCAGCTGTTGCCGTCAATAGCCAGCGAAATAGCCCATGCCACCACCACCGCACCGGCAACCGCCAGATCCGACTTATGCGTTGGGCTGGAGGCGAGGGCAATATCATCGATAAACGCATCGAGGTGTACGGCAGGCAGCATACAGCCCAGCGGTGATACGCGCATGGCCGCGCCGTTGGTGACGCCGTTATTCTCAAGCGAGCTTACCGGTTTGCCATCGCGAATGGCGTTGAGCGCAATCTTCGACGTCGGCCCGAGGACGTTCTTGTTAAATGCGTCGAATTCGCTTGCCCAGCGCAGAATATGGCGACCAATCACCTCCGGATCGATAACGCCGTGACATTCGAGCAGCGCATCAGCAAGGCACAGCGCCATTGACGTATCGTCGGTAAACTCGGCCTGGTTAAAATAGCAGGCGGCGTTGTTTTCAGCGGGACCCGGCAGAAAGCGGTCTATCCAGCCAAAGTGAGCTTTCACCCGGCTGCGCGGCCACAGTTCTGATGGCATGCCCATCGCATCACCTAACGCCTGACCGTACAGCGCCCCGAGAATACGCGCATATTTCATTTCACTTCCCCTTGTGTTAACCCAATATCGCCTTCGGTATCGCTCACCTTGATGGCGGTGATCTCTTTGTCCGACTCACGGAAGAACAGCATAAACAGGACGGCAATCACCGCGATCATCACCGCGCCAAAGGTCCACATTCCCGCCCAGTTGAAGGTCAGCCCGTTGACCGGCGTTTTGTATGCGAACATTTTCTCCATCATCACCCCGCCGAGGCGGTAGCCGAGCAGGCTGCCGAAGCCCTGACAGCAGAGGGTTATCAACCCCTGTGCGGCGTTACGCATGGAGACCGGTGCTTTTTTATCCACATAGATATACGCGGTAACGTAGTAGAAATCGTAGCTTACGCCGTGCAGCAGAATACCGAGGAACAGCAGGGCGTAGGTAAAGTACTGTTCAGCACCGCCGAAGACGAAGAAGCCGTAGCGGATGGCCGCAGTGATAAGACCAAGTAATAATACCTTTTTAATACCAAAACGCTTAGTGAAGAACGGCAATGCCAGCATGAAGAAGATTTCGGAGAACTGCCCGAGGGTCATCCAGCCGGTGGCGTTTTTCATCCCCACTTCCGTCAGGTAGCCGTTGGCGAAGATGTAGTAAAAGGCCAGCGGCATCGCGAACAGAAACGAGCAGAAGAAAAAGACGAGAAAGTTTTTGTCGCGCAGCAGAATCAGCGCATCGAGCCCCAGCATTACCTTCAGGCTGAGCTTACCGGTGCTTCTTGGCGGCGTGTCAGGCAGGAAGAAGGCGAACACGCCGAGCAGCGCAGAGCTACCCGCGGTAATCAGCAGCGGAATGCTGGTGGGAGAGATATCGGCATAGCCCAGCATCTCTGGCAAAAATCCGCATACCAGCCCCGAGCCGATCCAGCCGATAGTGCCCATTACGCGGATGCGAGGGAAATCTCGCTCCACGTCATCAACGTTTGAGAACGCGATGCTGTTGGTGAGCGCAATGGTCGGCATATAGGTCAGCGAGTAGGCCAGCAGGAGCGGGAAGAAGCCAGCAAACGTTGTTTGTTGGGCGGCGAAATACATCAGCACCGCTCCGGCAAACATCAGTACGCCGAGCACTTTCTGCGCCGGGAAGAAGCGGTCCGTCAGTGAACCAATGAGGATCGGCGAGACGATCGCGGCAATGGCGGTACAGGCATAAGACCAGCCGATCTCACCGGCGCTGAAGCCGTTTTTACTCAACCACAGCCACAGCGGCACAAACCAGGCGCCCCAGATAAACCACTCAACAAACATCATGAACGACAGCTTTACTGTAGTTTTCATCGATAAATCCTTCATGACAGGTAAGGTACGCCTTTACGATACCAATGAATAATACCTTTTAAATACCTTTGTGGTGGTTATTTGATCGCCGTAACACTTTATCGTACGTGAATCGTGCCAGCAGATTGCCCCGAAAAGCGCACGTTTAGGCTGGAAAAACCTGGCTGAGAGTACCAGGCTTATCTCTGCTCGCCAGTCAGCGAGCCAGGACAATCCACTTCCGACACCCGTCGGAACTTACGGGAGTTAGCTATGACTGATATTGCGCAATTGCTGGGCAAAGACGCCGACAGCCTGTTACAGCATCGTTGTATGACCATCCCGGCCGACCAGCTCTACCTTCCCGGCCATGACTTCGTAGACCGCGTGATGATGGACAATAACCGTCCGCCAGCCGTACTGCGAAATATGCAGACCTTGTATAACACCGGGCGTCTGGCAGGAACGGGTTACTTGTCGATTTTACCCGTAGACCAGGGCGTGGAGCATTCCGCCGGGGCATCGTTTGCCGCCAACCCGCTCTATTTTGATCCTAAGAATATTGTAGAGCTGGCGATTGAAGCTGGCTGCAACTGTGTGGCTTCTACCTATGGTGTGCTGGCGTCGGTATCCCGCCGTTACGCGCACCGCATTCCTTTCCTGGTGAAGCTTAACCATAACGAAACCCTGAGCTACCCGACCCAGTACGACCAGACCCTGTATGCCAGCGTCGAGCAGGCATTTAACATGGGCGCGGTCGCCGTGGGCGCCACCATTTACTTTGGTTCTGAGGAGTCCCGTCGCCAGATTGAAGAGATCTCCGCGGCGTTTGAACGTGCGCACGAGCTTGGTCTGGTGACCGTGCTGTGGGCCTACCTGCGCAACCCGGCGTTCAAAAAAGATGGCGTTGACTACCATGCTTCTGCCGACCTGACCGGTCAGGCAAACCACCTGGCGGCCACCATTGGTGCAGATATCGTGAAGCAGAAAATGGCCGAGAACAACGGCGGCTATAAAGCGGTGAATTTTGGCTACACTGATGACCGTGTTTACAGCAAGCTGACCACCGATAACCCAATCGATCTGGTGCGTTACCAACTGGCAAACTGCTATATGGGCCGTGCTGGATTAATTAATTCTGGTGGTGCGGCTGGCGGTGAAACAGACCTCAACGATGCGGTACGTACGGCGGTAATTAATAAACGTGCCGGCGGCATGGGGCTTATTCTGGGGCGTAAAGCCTTCAAGAAAACCATGGCCGATGGCGTGAAATTAATTAATGCCGTGCAGGATGTCTACCTTGATACTAAAGTGACTATTGCCTGAACCAGGTTCTCCCTCTCCAGCCGGAGAGGGAGAACCCCTTCCGTTGTGCAAAATCTCATTTTTACCCGATAATTAATATTAAATAAGTTTTTTCTTCGTAGGTTAATACTCCATCTTAACATTAATAATCCAACATTTATCGTGATTATTAACACGCTGAGTGCCATAAAATCCATGTAATAACAGATGGTTGCCGAATTTTTTGTTAAGTCTTATTTCTTATTTAAGAACTCACCTCAGGCGATTTGAGAAAACAAACGTTTTCATTCGTAAGAATTTTCTTAAACTACCTTCAATCATAGGGCTATTCCTGTGATTCATTAAACTTTGTCTGAACCCATCAAACGCGTTTAACAGATTAATAATCCGCAATCTGCGGGTGGGGTGTATTTAAAAAACGCATCAGGATGGGCAGGCTTTTTATTCTATAAAGGATGTAAGAATGAACGTAAATAATATCATAAAGACCCGTGTTTTTGCTTTTGCAACACTGCCGTTATTATTTAGCAGCGTAGCAATTGCGGATTCTGCAAATACCATCACCTTCAAAGGCGAAGTCACAGAGCAAACCTGTGAAGTTTCCGTTAACGGGGTAAATGCGCGCCCGGTCGTGCTGCTGCCAACCGTATCGAAAAGTGAACTGTCTCAGCCAGGTTCGTTTGCGGGTCTTACCACCTTCACCCTCGGCGTTACCGGCTGTACCGCTTCCGCCAGCGCCCTGGATATTAAAACCATCTTTGTTGCCAACAATATGACCGCGCTGGGCAACCTGGCGAACACCGGTACCGCTACAGACGTTGAGCTGCAGCTGATGACCGACGGTACCGGCACTACGCCAATCGATCTGCGTAACGCCACGGGTATTGCGGGTATCAGCGTACCGGCAGGCAGCACCTCTGGCGAGCATGACTACGGCGTGCGTTACTTCAGCGCGGCGGGCGGTGCTGGTGCTGGTACGGTCGTGGGTTCCGTGCAGTACGCCGTTTCTTACCTGTAAGCGAGTCGAACGATGAAAGGGATAGCCAGTGCCCTGGCAGGGATGCTGCTGTGCTTTAGCTCACAGGCAAGCGTAGTGATGACCGGTAGTCGGGTGATTTATCCGGTAGGGGCGGCAGAAGTGAACGTGCAGCTCACCAACCGTGATGATTTCCCGGCCGTGGTCCAGGTCTGGCTGGACGCGGGCGATGAGCATTCAACACCGCAAACCGCCCGCGCCCCTTTTATCACCACGCCACCGGTCTTCCGGCTGGCGGCGAAGGCGGGCCAGACCGTTCGCCTGCGCTACACCGGCGGTCAAATGCCTGCCGACCGGGAATCGCTGTGGTGGCTGAACTTTATTCAGATCCCGCCTGTCCAGGCTCAGGAGCGGGAAACTAACCAGCTGCTGGTGATGCTGCGCAGCCGGGTGAAGGTGCTGTACCGCCCGGCGGGGCTGAGCGGCTCGCCGCTGAAAATGGCGCAAACCAGCCGCGTGTGGCTGGCGAATGGCAAACTGAATTTACGTAACGACAGTGGTTATTACCTGGCGATGTCGGTGTTGACGGTGAAGGGGGGTGGGCGACAGCAGGTGGTTCGCTCACAGACGATTGCCCCGTGGTCCAGCGTGTCGTGGGCCGCGACAATCCCTTCCGCGGACGCTATCCAGATGAGCTGGATCAACGATCAGGGTGCGGAGATGACCGCGCGCGTAACAGCAGGGGCACCGGACCATGCGGCGCGTTAAGCGCTTCGGCTGGTGCCTGCTGCCGCTTGCCGGACACGCGTGGTCAGAAGAGTACACCTTCGACGAGACGCTGTTGCTGGGGAGCGGCTACGAGCGAGGGCTGGCGCAGTTCAATCAGGCCGATACGATCCCGCCGGGCCGATACAGCGTTGACCTGTGGCTGAACGGTCAGTTGATGGGGCGCGAAGAGGTAACGTTTAGCCGTAACGCGGCGGGTAAAACCGAACCCTGTCTGCCGCTGACATTCTGGGAAGCACAGGGTGTGCAGGCCAGCGAACCCGCGCAGGCGGAGTGTCTGACCCCTGCACAGCGCGTCAACGGCGGTAGCTGGCAGTTTGAGCAGGCGACGCTGCGGCTGGATATCAGCGTGCCGCAGGCGGCCATGAAGCGCAATCCGCGGGATTATGTCCCCCCGGCCTTATGGCAAAGCGGGGAGAACGTACTGTTCAGTAACTACAACACCCATTATTACCATAACACCAACGCCGGACGTGAAAGCGATTACGCCTGGCTTGGGCTGAACAGCGGTTTTAACCTCGGGGCCTGGCAGTTTCGTCAACAGTCATCGGCCAACTGGCGGCGGGACGACACGCGGGAAACGCACCGCTGGGACGCCCTACAAACCTGGATGCAGCGCCCCATAGCGCCGCTTGAAAGCATGCTGACAGCAGGAGAGAGCTACACACCAGGGAATCTTCTTGGCAGCATGGCGTTTACCGGTATCAAACTTGAGACCGACCAGCGTATGTGGCCGCAGTCGCGGCGGGGCTATGCGCCGGAAATTCGCGGCACGGCCACCACGCCTTCACGGGTGGTGGTGAAGCAGAACGGTCGTACTTTGTACGAAACCAGCGTGTCGCAGGGACCTTTTGTGCTCGACGATCTGCCGAACACGGCCTGGGACGGCGATTTGCAGGTGCTGATTATCGGGGCCGACGGTAAGCAAAGTGGTTTTACGGTACCGTTCGCCAGCGTGCCGTTATCGCTGCGCCCCGGCGTCTGGCGCTATGGCGCGGTGGTGGGGAAGACCCGCGACTACGGCGCTGAAGATAGTTATTTCTCTGATTTTACGCTGGAGCGCGGTATCGCCAACGCCCTGACGGCGAACGGCGGACTGCGCATCGGTGCCGATTACCAGGCTGCGCTGGTGGGTGGCGTGCTGGCAACCCGCCTCGGGGCGTTTGGCATGGACGTCACTGCGTCCCATGCGCAGGTAAACGGTGACACGCTCAACGGCTGGCGCCTGCAGACCAACTGGAGCAAAAGCTTTAGCCCGACGGGCACTAACGTGACGCTGGCAGGATATCGCTATTCCACCGAGGGCTATCGCGACTACGGCGATGTGCTCGGGGAGCGCCTGGCGGCCCGCACCGGCGAAGACTGGCTCTCCGACACGCTGCGTCAGCGCAACCAGTTTACCGTCACCCTGAACCAGACCATGGGCGACTACGGCAACCTGTGGCTGTCGGGATCGATGATGGATTACTACGGCAACCGAGGGCGCACGACCCAGCTGCAGGCGGGTTACAACACCAACATCGGGCGTACCAGCATTGGGCTGGCGCTGAGCCGACAAAACACCCGCTGGCGCTATGGCGACGACAACGGTACGGATTCGCAGGTGCAAAAAGAGAATATTGCCACGCTGACCCTCTCGGTACCACTGAGCTTCGGCGAGCGGGAGCATACGCTGTCGTTCTCCGCAAGCCAGGCGAAGCAGTCCGGCGCCAGCAGCCAGGTGGCGCTGGCGGGCGCACTCGATAAAGAAGAAACCCTGAACTACGCGCTCTCCAGCGGCTGGCAGCAGGGGCAGGACGGCAGCCGCGATCGTACCGACTGGAGCGGCACGCTACAGAAATCAACCGCCTACGGCAGCCTGAGCGGCAGCTATGCCCAGGCGCAGCAGTACCGCCAGTGGACCGCCGGCATGCGCGGCGCAGTCGTCGCTCATCGTCACGGTATCGTGCTGGGGCCTTGGGTCGGCGATACCTTCGCGCTGGTGGAGGCACCGGGCGCGACCGGCGCCCGGGTAAGCAGCGGACAGGGAGCCCGGATCAACGAACAGGGTTACGCGCTGGTACCGTCGCTGACGCCATATCGCTATAACACTATCGCGCTGGACGGCAGCGAGATGGACGGACACGCCGAGCTGCAGGAGAGCCAGCGGCGGGTGGTACCGATGGCCGGGGCAGCGGTGAAGCTCTCTTTTGCCACGCTTTCCGGTTATCCGCTGCTGGTGACTCTCAAAGGCAACGATGCGTTTGCGCCGGGTGAAGTGGTGAAGGATGACCGCGGCAACGTAGTCGGCATGACCGGGCAGGGAAACCAGTTGTATGCCCGGGTCGCGGCGCAGAGCGGCGCGCTGCAGGTGAACGACTGCCGGTTGCCGTATTCGATTGATGATGAACAACGGCAGGCACCGCTGATTGCACTGACGCTTGCCTGCCAGCAGGAAGGGAAAAAATGAAACTCGCAGGATTACTGTTGTTCATTCCGCTTGCCGGACAGGCGGCGTGCGAATACATCATTTACCCGTGGCAGTCCGGAAGCAACTCGGCGATCGGTAGCCACCGGTTAAGTTCCGATACCGACGGTATCGCCAACAACTGGCGTACCGGCGGTGGTAACGACGGCTGGAACGGGCTGTTACCGGGGATCAGTAAATCCATCGACCTGACCAGCAACCAGAACTTCCAGCCGGCAGGGACAATCCTCACCTCGTCGGGCGGGATCCCGTTCACGACTTTCGCTCACAAAGGCGGGGGCTACGATCCGGAGCAGGTCTTCTTCCGCTGTACGCCGGATACCGCAGGCCAGCTCTTTGAGGCGTTCTCCACTAACGGTGATGACGCGCACGCGGGCTGGTATGAGGCGAACGACGTGCCGGGGGCGTACCTGACCAAAATAAAGAACATCGCTCTTAGACTGACCAACGACGTGACTGGCAGCTATTTTACCGACAGCTGGCAGCAGCGCCCGCTGGAGAACCTCGATACCGATAAAGACGGCAATTTCCTGATCAAAGCGAAGAACTTCTCTACCATCAGCGTCGAGCTGATTAAAACGCTGGATATCCGCTACTACGGGGTCGATGCCCCGGCAAACTACAACTCGTTTATCAACCCGAACGCCTACATGGTGTTTCGCGGACCGGGTATATCCTCGTGGGATATCAAAGTCGGGCAACCGCACCGGGGGGGGAACTGGGCCGGGTGGGCCAGCGACTGGCCGTCGGTGATAAGCCTTTACAGCAACAACATTGCGGTCAAACGCGCGGCGATGTGCCAGGTGACGGATTTCACCCCGCTGGTGCAGTTTCCGCCGATTAGCGCCGCTCAGCTGCGCCAGGGTGAATACGCTACCGCGCCGTTCCAGATTGGTTTCGCCTGCGAATCAAATGTCATTTCCGGCGTGGCAACCAATAAGAGCAACGTGGCGATGGGGTTACTGGCCCCGGACAGCAGCATTGCCAGCGCCCTGCGCTTTGGCCTGACCAGCGGCAGTGCGGTGAGCTGGCTGCTGGATGAAAACTACGGCGCGACCGGTAAAGCGCGCGGTGTGGGGGTACGGGTCTACCGCGACGGTACGGCGATTAACTTCCTGACGACGACGGTGGCGGGTACCGGTACAGCCGGGGGCTGGATGCCGGTGCTGGGAAACAGCACCCAAAACACCGGCTCCCAGAACGGGGTTAACTATTACAACGAAACCTTTGAAGCCAGACTCGCAAGCTTTGGCGGCGAGGATGTCACCGCGGGGAGCTACCAGTCGCATGCGCAAATTCTTTTACGTATTCAGTAGCCTGTTATGGCTGGTTACCCACGCAGATGCGGCGGTGAATCTGAATACCACCCGCGTAGTGTTCAACGCCGGGGCGACTCAGCGCAGCGTCACGCTCAGCAACGACGGTGACTACCCGGTGGTGGTGCAAAGCTGGGTGGATGATGGTAATCCGGAGAATACCCCCTCGCAGGCCAGCGCACCGTTTGTGGTGCTGCCGCCGGTGATGAAGCTGATGCCCGGTCAGCAGCGAGAGATCCGCGTGATGACGACCGGGCAGGGGTTGCCGCAGGATCGTGAGTCGCTCTACTGGCTTAATGTCTACCAGATCCCCGCGCTGCCGGTGTCGGCGACGGCGGGAGAGAAGGTCCGACTGGTGCTACGAAACCAGCTCAAGGTGCTGTGGCGGCCAAAAGCGGTAGGGCGTCTTACGGAAAAATCCATCAATCAACTAACTTTCATTCGAAAGTCTGGTGTGATTTATGCTAAAAACGACAGTATGTGGAATATCACACTGGCAGAGGCTTCGTGTGGGGCCTTTTCTTCCGGTGGAATGGTTGTGCCACCCTGGGCAGAACGCCCACTTTCGGCCTTAGTGACTGCAGTTTCCGGATGTAATACGATAAACTTCACCGTGATAAACGATGACGGAAATCGTTGGGGATTTCGTGCTGAGGTAAATTAATGACGAAAAAGACATTTTCGTTTTAATTTTGCATATCCAAAATCAGGGAGCAAGATGGAAATAGTATTTCTGCTGGGGGGACGTGTTTTCTTCTGGCCTGAACGTAATTTTTTAGTTTTAGCCAGCGACCAAAGCAAGCGGATTTCGCTAAGTAATCCGGCAAGTCGCTGTTTGTCTTTGTTAATTCAGGCACATGGTACGGTCGTTGAGCGGGATTATTTCTTCCAGCAGGTGTGGCTGAATAACGGTGCGCAAGTCAGTAACAACACCTTTTATCAGAATATTTCGCTGTTACGCCGGGCATTTAAAGATTTGGGTCTCAATGAAGAGTGGATAGTCACTATCCCAAAGGTCGGGATTAAGCTCGACGCGGCGCTCGAGGTGAGTGCACAGGAGATGGCGATACACCCGGAGGCGGAATCAGTCCCCGAGACGCCAGAGCCTGCACCAGCTACCACTTTGGTACGACAAAACGACCGCCGACGGCAGCATCTGGCTTGGGCCATTGGGGCTTTTTTACTGTGCCTGCTGGCGGGAAGCCTGACGTGGATATCCGAATTTGATACCCGCCTGCTTAGCTATATTCCGCTGGAAAGCCAACAGGAATGTCATTTTTTTGCTAATGCGGACGCGCTTGATTTTGAAAAACATCAGTATTTTGTCGATAACACGCGTTTCGAATGTCGTCTCTATCCGTGGGTATATTTGACGATGTATCCCAACTTTGCGCGAATATCAGCACTGACCTGTCGCCAGCAGTATAGCCGCTGGCATGAGAATCAATGTGTGACGCATTATTATTTTCGGGAAGAGAAGAATGTCGGTGTTTAATATCAAATGGCTGGGGCTGACCGTCATCGCCGTTATTATCACGGTGGTTGTAGTAAATGTTATTCAGGCATGGCAAAGCACCCATTTTGACTGCAGCGGCGATATGCTGGCGCATTATTCGGATGGCAAAGGCGATGTGACAATACGCTATATCTTCAGCGGCGATCGTGGAGTGGCGATTTTGCGGGGTGAAGTGGTGCCGGATAACGGCGCGAGGGTGCCGGTCAATCAGAACGTCTGGTTCTCATTTACCCGCAAAGGTAGCGACTATTTCTTGCGCTCGGAAAACGTCTCAGCCAGCACCGGTACTGACAAGATTAACCCGGTGCTGCTAAAGGCGCTGCCGGAGTTTTACCTGCTGGCGAACGAACCGTTTTATCTTAGTATCTCCCGGCTGGACAGCCGCAGCTGGCAATTTTATACCAGCCGCGCGCCCTCGGTATTCTGTCAGCGTTAACGCAGCAGCGGGCAGTCCGGCGGCAGCCGGCAGCGTATCGCGCCAGGCAGCACCTCAATATGAAACTCGCGTCCGCACAGCGGCTCACCGTCGAGATTAAAGGTGATGTCGTGTGGTGCGGTGATACTGAAGCGGGTGGAGGCGTGCTCGATAATATTGCTGTTATCCTCCGCGCGTGAAAGGGCGCCCAGCAGAGCAGGGAGCAGCTCCTCGCCGGTAAAAATGCGCAGGTTCAGCAGTCCGTCGTTGATAAATGCCTCGGGGCAGAGCTGCTGGCCGCCGCCCGCCTGTCGTCCGTTGCCGATACCAATGACCAGCGCATCCCCCTGCCAGTGAAAGTCTTCACCACGAATTTCGCAGCGGTCGGGTTTCAGGGTATCCATGCGCATCAGGCCGTGAATGAGATACGACACGCCGCCGAGCGCGGCTTTCAGTTTCTCCGGCGTTTCGGTGGTGATGCGGGTACCAAAACCCCCCGTCGCCATGTTGATAAAGCAGGTTTCATTATTCACCCGGGCGATATCGACGGCGATGGCGTTACCGGCGATGGCAAGCTTGAGCGCGTTGGCAAGGTCGTCCGGGATCCCTACGCTTGTCGCAAAGTCGTTCGCCGTACCCAGCGGCAGGATGCCCAGCGCCGGAATGTCTTCCCCCCGGCAGGCAATCAGCGCGGTCGCCACTTCGTTAATCGTACCGTCGCCGCCGCCTGCGACCACCGTCGCCACGCCCAGCTCTCGCGCCTCTGCCACATAGCGCTCCGCATCGCCTTTCTCCCACGTTACGCGCACGTGCACCGTCGCGCCGCCTTCACGCAGCGTCGTTACCGCGTCGCGCAGCAACGGTTCACCGGCGCCTTTCCCGTTAAGGATCAATAAACTGGCTGGAAATGTCGTCATCCGTTTCGCCTCTTTTTTAACCTGCTTTCAAGTGTACCGCAGGATAGCGTAAGCGGGATAGGAACGGGCTGATTTGTGATGGGAGTGGGGTAGTGACAAAAAATAAGCCCGCGTAAGGGAGATTACACGGGCCAAGGAGGTGGTTCCTGGTACAACTAGCATTTATGGGTTATGTTTTTCAGCGCAGTGATAATACCCTTATTGAACGAAGCGGTATGTGATCCGATTCTAAGAATCTTCCGAACAGAAAAAATAACCCAAATGAACTATTTACTGTGCGGGTTACGGGTCGACTCACCGGTAAAATTGCGCATCAGCAGTGCATAATCCAGGTTCATCTCTTCCGGAACAGGCAACCATACGGTGTAGCCATCGCCTGGGGCTACCGGCATTGCTTCGCCTTTGGCATTTTCCATATGCTCGAGGGTGAAGTTAACGTTGCCCTGCGGGGTCATCAGCTCGAAGTTATCCCCTACGCAGAACTTGTTTTTCACCGCGACGGCCGCGAGGTGGCCTTTGCGCTCGCCGGTAAACTCACCGACAAACTGCTGGCGTTCGGAAACGGAGTAGCCGTATTCATAGTTCTGGTAATCATCGTGGGTGTGACGACGCAGGAAGCCTTCGGTGTAGCCACGGTGCGCGAGGTTTTCCAGGGTTTCCAGCAGGGTAGTGTCGAACGGTTTGCCAGCGGCAGCGTCGTCAATGGCCTTGCGGTACACCTGGGCGGTACGGGCGCAGTAGTAATGCGATTTGGTACGGCCTTCGATTTTCAGCGAGTGCACGCCCATCTGGGTCAGACGCTCAACGTGGGCGATGGCACGCAGATCTTTCGAGTTCATAATGTAGGTGCCGTGCTCGTCTTCAAAGGCGGTCATATACTCGCCCGGACGTTTGGCTTCTTCAATCATGAACACGCTGTCGGTAGGGGCACCGAGGCCGAGGGTTGGTTCGATGTTCTGCACCGGAATGGGCTCGTGCTTATGCACGATGTTGCCGACGTCGTCCTCTTTACCTTCCTGCACGTTATATTCCCAACGACAGGCGTTGGTGCAGGTGCCCTGGTTCGGGTCGCGCTTGTTGATGTAGCCCGAAAGCAGGCAGCGGCCAGAGTAAGCCATGCACAGCGCGCCGTGAACGAAGATCTCAATCTCCATTTCCGGTACCTGACGGCGGATCTCTTCAATCTCTTCCAGCGACAGTTCGCGGGAGAGGATCACGCGGGTCAGCCCCATCTGCTGCCAGAATTTCACCGTCGCCCAGTTCACGGCGTTGGCCTGAACGGAGAGGTGAATATCCATCTGTGGGAAGTGCTCGCGCACCAGCATAATCAGGCCCGGATCGGACATAATCAGCGCATCGGGACCCATTTCCACAACCGGCTGCAGATCGCGGATAAACGTTTTCAGCTTGGCGTTGTGCGGCGCAATGTTAACGACCACGTAGAATTTTTTACCGAGCGCGTGGGCTTCGTTGATCCCAAGCTGCAGGTTCTCGTGGTTGAATTCGTTATTACGCACGCGCAGAGAGTAACGCGGCTGGCCCGCGTACACGGCATCGGCGCCATAGGCGAAAGCGTAACGCATATTTTTCAGCGTTCCCGCCGGGGAAAGGAGTTCCGGTTTAAACATGATGTTCTCGTTCTGATGACAGGTCAGACAGCCTCACGGTGTGAGGCCGTAGGGAGAGTTCCCATACTTTAAGGGCGGGAATTGTAGCGCCGCAGGCGGGGAGAGTAAACCTTTGCGCGTATTGTGCCGGATAGCGCGTTACGCCATCCGGCAGGCGTCAGCCTCCCAGCGGTAGCCAACGCCGTATACCGCGCGAATAAACGACTGCTCGGCGTCCTGCGCCTCAAGCTTACGGCGCAGGTTCTTGATGTGGCTGTCGATGGTGCGGTCGGTCACCACGCGGTAGTCATCATAAAGATTATTCAGCAACTGCTCGCGGGAGAACACTTTGCCAGGTTCGCTGGAGAGGGTTTTCAACAGGCGGAACTCTGCGGGAGTGAGATCCAGCAGTTTGTTGTGCCAGGTTGCCTGGAAGCGGCTTTCATCGACGATGAGCGGACTCTCGGCGTCCATGGTTTGCAGTTCACGCTTCGGCTTACAGCGGCGCAGAATCGTTTTCACCCGGGCGACCACTTCGCGCGGGCTGTAGGGCTTGCAGATATAGTCATCCGCGCCAATTTCCAGCCCCAGCAGACGGTCAATTTCTTCGATTTTGGCAGTAACCATAACGATCGGCACTTCGGAGAAACGGCGAATCTCCCGACATAGCGTCAGGCCGTCGGTGCCGGGCAGCATCAGATCGAGCAGAATGAGGTCCGGCGGCGTCTGGCGAACGTAAGACAACACCTTATCGCCATGGCTAATCAGCGTTGGGGCGTAGTTCCCGGCCTGCAGGTAGTCAATCAACAACTGACCCAGCTTCGGTTCATCTTCCACGATAAGAATACGTGGCGCATTTTCATCTATCGGTAAAACCGTCATACGTCTCTCGGTAAATCTCTGTCCAGCGGTAACTCTACTGTAATGCTAACCCCGCCAAAAGGCGAATGGCTGGCGTGCAGCGTGCCACCGTGGGCCGCGACAATATTGACGCAAATAGCCAGCCCAAGGCCCGAGCCGCCGCTGGCGCGGTTGCGCGAACCTTCGGTGCGATAAAAGCGCTCGCACAGCCGCTCCAGCTGTTCATCGGTGACGCCGGGCGTGCTGTCGGCAAATTCGAGCTTCACGGTCTGACCGTGTTCGCGACCGCTGATCACCAGCTTGCCGCCGCTGTCGGTATAGCGCAGGCTGTTTTCCAGCAGGTTGTTGAAAAGCTGCATCAGGCGGTCGCGATCGCCGAAGACGTCGATGCGCTCCGGGAGCGAGAAAGCGATGGTCAGCCCACGGCTGGCAAAACGCTCGCGGAAGGCCCCGGCCGCCATCTCCAGCAGCGTAACCACGTCGACGGAGGATTTCTGATAGGCAAGCGCCCCTTCGTCGGACATCGATAGCTGATGCAGGTCGTCGACGAGTTTGGTCAGCGTACCAACTTCCGCCTGCAGCGAAGCCACAGACTCCGGGGTGAATTTCCGCACACCGTCCTGAATGGCCTCAAGCTCGCCGCGCAGCACCGCCAGCGGGGTACGCAGCTCGTGCGAAATGTCCGCCATGAAGTCGCGGCGCATCTGCTGGTTGCGCTCAAGGGTAGTGGCCAGCTGGTTAAAGTCCTGCGCCAGTTTGCCCAGCTCATCGCCACCGGTGGCGGTCACCCGGGTGGAGAAATCGCCTGCCGCCAGACGGTGGATCCCTTCCACCAGCCGTTTCACCGGTGCCAGCAGACCGCGTGCCAGCGGGAAGGTGGCCAGTGCGGCGAGCAGCGTCGCCAGCGCGACAATCAGCCAGCTGGTGCGCTTCTGCTGGCGGTCGAAGTTGATGTCGGTGTTGCGCGTCAGGCGTTCAACCGGTGAAGCAACCACCGAGCCCACCTGTACGCCGTTGACGATTATCTCGCGTCGTTTCCCATCCGGTGGGACGGGCGAGCGTGGGCCGACCATGACGCGTCCTGCCTGGTCGACCACCCAGAACTGAGTACGCCAGCCGTGTGGCGGCATGCCGGGCCCGGGTTTGTCGTCGCCAGAGTCGTGCTCCAGCGAGCGCAGAACCTGAAACACGAAGCGGTCGTTATTGCGTAAGAAACGCCAGTTGCCGTGCTGGGCATACTGCTCGCCGAGCGCTTCGCTCAGAAGCTGCAGGCGCTGCTCGTTGCCGCGCTTAATGTAGTCGATAAAACCGCGTTCAAAACTTAAACGTACCGCCCAGTGCATTGAAATCAGCAGCACAATACAGGTGGCGAGGATGGCAAGAAACAGTTTACCGGTGATCCCGGGGCGCCAGAATTTCACGATTCACTCCTTTTACGTCGGGCTATCACCACGTTTTTGCTCACATCGTCAGGCACTCGGGCAAAAATGAGTGCCGGAAGCGCAATAATCAACGCCATGCTGAGATAGGTATAAATAAAGATCTGGTGGCTGGCACCGCTGTCGGCGGCAATATGCTGCTGACCATAAAGGCCGAGCAGCAGCCCGGCTACGGTCACGCCAATACTCATCGCCAGCTGCATAATCATCGACAGCAGGCTGTTACCGCTGCTGGCGAGGTCATCGGGCAGATCTTTCAGCGTCAGGGTATTCATTGAGGAGAAACGGCTGGAGTTAATCATCCCCTGCAGGAACAGCACCACCGGCAGTAGCCAGAACCAGCCCATTAGCGCCACGGCCATAAACAGCAGGCTGATGAGCGCAAGCCCAA
This sequence comes from Yokenella regensburgei ATCC 49455, assembly GCF_000735455.1. Classification (GTDB taxonomy): domain Bacteria; phylum Pseudomonadota; class Gammaproteobacteria; order Enterobacterales; family Enterobacteriaceae; genus Yokenella; species Yokenella regensburgei. The sequence continues at coordinate 34,432 of NZ_JMPS01000066.1, forward strand.
GCGTTGAAGCCACCAGAACCCGGCGATAGCCGAAGTGGTTCACCACCTGCACCACGATACGCTTCATGCCCATACTGCCGAGCACCATCGGGATCATCATCAGCCCGGCATGAAACGGCGAAAATCCCATCCCAATCTGCAAAAACACCGGCGTCATAAACGGCAGCATCCCGCTGCCGATGCGCCCGGCAAAGCTGCCCGCAAGGCCAAGTGAGAAGGTGCGGTTGCCAAAGAGCTTCAGGCTGAACAGCGCGCTGTCGTTGTCGCGGGCGTGCCACAGATACAGCAGAACCGATGCCGCGCCAATGACCACCAGTCCGGCAAGCAGTAAGGGCGTGATGCCAAGCCCCCGCTGCCCGTCCAGCGCCAGCGTTAACGTTGCCATCCCGAGCGCCAGCAGCACAAAGCCCCAGATGTCAAAGCGGCGGGTTTGCAGTGTGTAGTTCGGCATCAGCCACAGCGTGGCGATGCCGCCGATAACCCCCACCGGGAGGTTAATCAGGAAGATCCAGTGCCAGGAGGCATATTCGACCAGCAGACCGCCGAGCGCCGGGCCGAGCAGCGGCCCCACCTGGCCGGGCAGGGTCACGAACGTCATCGCCGCCATATACTGATCGCGCGGGACGATTTTCATCACCGTCAGCCGTCCAACCGGCACCATCATCGCGCCACCCACCCCCTGCAGAACGCGGGCCATGATCAGCTCATTGAGCGTATTGGCCTGGGCGCAAAACAGCGAGCCAAGGGTGAACAGCACAATGGCGGTAAAGAAGATATTGCGCACGCCAACCCTGTCCGCCAGCCAGCCGCTGGCGGGCAGCATGACGGCGACCGTCAGAACATAAGAGACGACCACCATATGCATATGCAGCGGGCTTTCCCCAAGGCTTTTCGCCATCGAGGGGAGGGCAGTGTTCACGATAGTGGTGTCCAGCGACTGCATAAAGAAGCCGAACGCCACAATCCATAGCTGCCAGCGCACGCTGCGCGGAAGGTTAACCATACTATTCGTTCACCGTTTCGGGAGTACGACGGGAGAAACGCGCCCCAAGTCTGTCGAAGAACAGATACACCACCGGGGTAGTGTAGAGCGTTAACAGCTGGCTCATCACCAGCCCGCCGACAATGGTTATCCCCAGCGGTTGACGCAGCTCTGAGCCATCTCCGGCGGAGAGCACCAGCGGCAGGGCACCAAACAGCGCCGCCAGGGTCGTCATCATGATCGGGCGAAAACGCAGCAGGCAGGCCTGGAAGATGGCTTCTTCCGGGGTGATGTTGCCGGTGCGCTGGGCCTCAAGCGCAAAGTCCACCATCATTATCGCGTTCTTCTTCACTATCCCTATCAACAGCATGATGCCGATAAGCGCAATCAGGCTGAACGGCGCGCCGAACAGCTCCAGCGCCAGCAGCGCACCAACCCCCGCCGAGGGCAGGGTAGAGAGGATTGTCAGCGGGTGGACGTAGCTTTCATACAGTATCCCAAGCACGATATACACCGTGGCAATGGCGGCGAGAATTAAGATCACCTGAGATTTCATGGTGTCCTGGAACACCTGCGCAGTACCGGCGAAACTGCCGCGCACGCTCGACGGCACGCCGAGCTGGGTCATCGTCCGTTCAATGGCGGTGGTAGCATCCGAAAGCGATTTCCCGGTCGGCAGGTTGAAAGAGACCGTCGACGCCGCCGACAGCCCCTGATGGTTGACCGACAGCGGCGCGTTGGCCGGTTGCCAGCGGGCAAACGAGGAAAGCGGAATGGATTTACCTTCGCTGTTAATCACAAACATTTTATCCAGGGCACTGATGTCCTGGGTATAAACCGGATCGACTTCCATCACCACTTTGTACTGGTTAAGTGGCTGATAGATAGTGGATATCTGCCGCTGGCCGAAGGCGTTATTCAGCAGGCTGTTGGCCGCCTCCACGCTGATGCCGAGCCGTGACATGGTGTCACGGTCATACACCAGATCCATCTCGGCGCCGTTGTCCTGCTGGTCAGAACTGACGTCCGCCAGATCCGGCAGGGCCGACAGCGCCCGGGTGATTTTCGGCTCCCACTCGCGCAGGGCGCTTAAATCATCCGACAGCAACGTGTACTGGTAGCTGGCGTTCGCCTGGCGTCCGCCCACGCGAATATCCTGCACCGCCATTAAAAACAGGCTGGCGCCCGGCTCTTTCACCAGTTTTTTACGCAGGCGGTCAATAATCTGCTGGGCCGACAAATGCCGCTGGTCGCGCGGCTTGAGGGTGATAAACATCATCCCGCTGTTCACCCGCGAGCCCCCGGTAAAGCCGGTGACGTTATCCACCGCCGGATCGTCGCGGATGATTTTCATAAAGTCCTGCAGCTTGCCGCGCATCGCCTGGAAGGAGATGCTCTGGTCGGCCTGGATCCCGCCAATCAGTACCCCGGTATCCTGCTCCGGAAAGAAGGTTTTTGGGATAGCGATGTACAGCCACACGTTGAGCGCGATGGTGCCAAGCAGCACCACGCCAACCAGCCGCGTATGGTTAAGCACCCATTTCAACGAGCGCCCGTAAGCGCCGGTGAGCGCCACCAGCAGGCGACCAAAGCCGCGGTTGCGGGTCGGCTGGTGGGCGTTGCGGCCTTTCAGCATCCAGCCGCACATCATCGGTGTGAGGGTCAGCGATACTGCAAGTGAAATACCGATGGCAACGGAAAGGGTCACCGCAAACTCGCGCAATAACCGCCCCGGCAGACCGCTCATCAACAGCAGCGGCAGGAACACGGCCACCAGCGACAGGCTCATCGACAGCACGGTGAAGCCAACTTCACGGCTCCCCTGCAGCGCTGCCTGCATCGGCTTCATCCCGGCTTCAATATGGCGGGAGATGTTCTCCAGCACCACGATGGCATCATCGACCACAAAACCGGTGGCAATGGTCAGCGCCATCAGCGACAAATTGTTGAGGCTGAAATCGCACAGATACATCGCCGCAAAGGTGCCAATCAGCGACACCGGTACCGCCACCGCGGGAATGAGCGTCGCTCTGCCGGATCGCAGGAACAGGAATACCACGAGAATGACCAGCCCCACCGAAATCACCAGCGTCTGCTCAACTTCTGCCAGCGAAGCGCGGATGGTCGGGGAGCGGTCCTGAGCAATCTGTAAATCGATGGCCGCCGGAATGGTTGCCTTCAGCTCCGGCAGGCGGGCGCGGATGGCGTCAACGGTCTGGATGATGTTGGCTTCCGGCAATTTGCGGATCATCAGTAGGATCGCCGGCTTAGCGTTGGTCATCCCGGCGTTACGCACGTCCTGCACCGAGTCGCTGACCGTGGCGACATCGCTGAGGCGAACGGCCGCTCCGTCGTTGTAGTGGACAATCAGCGGCTGATACTCACTGGCTTTTTTCAGCTCATCATTCGTGGCGAGCTGGAAGCGTTGGGAGGCATCGTCGATGGCACCCTGTGGATTACGCACGTTAGCGTTGGTAATAGCCGTGCGGACATCGTCGAGCGACACGCCCTGGTTAAACAGCGCCTGTGGATTGAGATCGACCCGCACCGCCGGGAGCGAACTGCCGCCGATATCGACATCACCGACGCCGCTTATCTGTGAAATGGTCTGCGCCAGCTGGGTGGAGGCAAAGTCGTACAGCTCGCCCTGGGAGTAGGTATCGGACGTCAGGGTCAGGATCATCACCGGCGCATCGGAAGGGTTGGCCTTACGATAGGTCGGACGGCTTGGCATACCGGTCGGCAGCAGGCTCTGCGCGGCGTTGATCGCCGCCTGCACGTCGCGGGCAGCACCGTTGATGTCGCGGGTAAGATCGAACTGCAAAATAATACGCGTGCTGCCAAGCGAGCTCATGGAGGTCATTTCATTGACCCCGGCAATGCGCCCGAGCGAGCGCTCCAGCGGTGTGGCCACCGACGAGGCCATGGTCTCTGGTGCCGCGCCCGGCAGCGAGGCGCTGATCATGATGACCGGGTAATCCACCTGCGGGAGCGGGGCGACCGGCAGCAGCCGGAACCCCAGCACGCCGCAGAGGGTGATGGCGAGTGAGATCAGGATTGTCGCCACCGGGCGGTAAATGAAGAGGGCGAAAAACTTCACTTACGCCTCCTCTTCACGCTTCGGGAAGCGGCTTTTCAGGTACAGCGACAGACGGTCGAACAGCAGGTAAATCACCGGGGTGGTGAACAGTGTTAATACCTGGCTGACCAGCAGACCGCCGACCATGCCGATCCCCAGCGGGCGGCGCAGCTCTGCGCCGACGCCGGTGCTGAGCATCAGCGGCAGCGCACCGAGGAGGGCGGCAAGCGTGGTCATCAGGATCGGGCGAAAACGCAGCAGACAGGCCTGATAGATGGCCTCACGCGGCGGCATACCCTGTTCACGCTCGGCGGCAAGCGCGAAGTCGATCATCATGATGGCGTTTTTCTTAACGATACCGATAAGCAAAATTATCCCGATGATGGCGATAACGTCGAGCTCGCTGCCGGAGATCATGAGCGCCAGCAGGGCTCCGACTCCGGCAGTCGGCAGCGTCGAGAGAATAGTTATCGGATGGATAAAGCTCTCATACAGCACGCCGAGCACGATATACATCGCCACAATGGCCGCTACGACAAGCCAGACGGTACTGCCAAGCGCCGACTGGAAGGCGAGCGAACTGCCCTGGAACTCGGTACGAATATCGGCCGGCAGGTTCAGGGTCTTCTCGGCGTTCAGAATGGCATCTACCGCTTCGCCAAGCGATGCGTTCTGCGCCACGTTGAAGGAAATAGTGGTCACCGGGAACTGGTCGAGGTGGTTAATCGACAGCGGGGTAAAGCGCTGCTCCACTTTAGCAATGGCGTTCAGCGGGACAATACCGCCGCTGCTGCTGGTCAAACGAATATTATCGAGCGCCGACAGCCCTGGCGTTTCGCGGGTGTCGTGCTCCAGCACAACCCGGTACTGGTTTGCCTGGGTGTAGATGGTGGAAATAAGTCGTTGTCCAAAAGCGTTATACAGGGCGTTATCGACGTCTGCCATGGTGATGCCAAGACGGCTGGCGCTGTCGCGGTCGACGTTAACATAGGCCTCGAGTCCTTTATCCTGCCAGTCGCTGCTGACGTCGGAGATCTGCGGTAGCGCCTGTAGCTGCGCCATCAGTTGCGGAACCCAGGTACTCAGCGCATCCAGTGAGTTGGCCTGCAGCGTGAACTGATACTGAGTGCGGCTGACGGTGGTGTCGATGGTCAGATCCTGCGTTGGCTGCAAATACAGGTCAACGCCGGGAACCCGGTCAACCGACTGTTGCAGACGGCGGATAACCGTCTGTACCCGGTCGTCGCGATCGCTCAGTGGTTTAAGGTTTATCTGTAGCCGTGCGCTGTTGAGCGTTGGGTTGGTGCCATCGACCCCCACAAAGCTGGTCATGCTGGCCACCGCGGGATCTTTAAGAATGATATCCGCCACCTGCTGCTGGCGCTGAGCCATGCTGGCAAACGACGCTGACTGCGGCGCCTGCAGCGTGCCCTGAATGATGCCGTTGTCCTGTATCGGGAAAAAGCCTTTCGGAATAAATACCCACAGCAGAATGGACAGTGCCAGCGTGCTGAGCGCCACGCCGAGCGTCAGCCACGGGTGATTCAGTACCTTCGCGAGCCAGCGACCATAGCCCGCAATAACCCGCTCAAAGAAACGTTCGCTCGCCTGAGAAAAACGGTTCTGTTTACGCAGCGATTCGTGGCTCAGCATGCGGGCACACATCATCGGGGTCAGGGTCAGCGAAACAATCGCCGAAATGAGGATTGCGACCGCGAGGGTGACCGCAAATTCGCGGAACAGACGGCCCACAATATCGCCCATAAACAGCAGTGGGATCAGTACCGCAATCAGCGAGAAGGTCAGCGAGATAATCGTAAAACCGATCTCTCCGGCACCTTTCAGCGCCGCCGTCAGCGGTTTTTCGCCTTTTTCGATATAGCGGGAAATGTTCTCGATGACCACGATAGCATCGTCAACCACGAATCCGGTGGCGATGGTCAGCGCCATCAGCGTCAGGTTGTTGATGGAGAAGTCGAGGAACACCATCACCGCGAAGGTGCCCACCAGCGACAGCGGTACCGCGACGGCCGGAATAATGGTGGCGGGCACGTTGCGCAGGAACAGATAGATAATCATCACCACCAGGGCAATCGCCAGCATCAGCTCGAACTGGGTGTCGTTAACCGACGCGCGAATGTTGGTGGTACGGTCGGAAAGCACCTTCACGGTCACCGATTTCGGCAGGCTCTCGGTGAGCTGCGGCAGCATCTGACGAATACTGTCGGCGGTGTTGATGATGTTAGCCCCCGGCTGGCGCTGTACGTTCATCACGATAGCCTGTTGGCGGTTCGCCCATGCGCCGAGCCAGCTGTTTTCTGCCCCTTGTTCAATGGTTGCGACGTCGCCCAGGCGTACCGGTGCGCCGTTCTGATAAGCAATAATCAGTTTGCGATAGTCTTCCGCCGACTGCATTTGATCGTTGGCGGAGAGCGTGACCGCGCGCGCCGGGCCGTCGAGGCTACCTTTCGCCGAGTTGACGTTAGCGTTAGTAATCGCAGTGCGGATGGTTTCGCTGGTTAAGCCGAGGGCGGCAATCGCCTGGGCATTGAGCTTCACGCGGACCGCCGGACGCTGACCACCGGCAAGCGTTACCAGACCCACGCCGCTGACCTGGGAAATCTTCTGCGCGACCCGGGTTTCCACCATGTCTTCGACCTGGGTCATCGGGATCGCCGTGGAGGTGACCGCGAGCGTCATGATAGGCGGATCGGCCGGGTTAACCTTGCTGTAGATGGGTGGGTTCGGCAGGTCAGACGGCAGCAGGTTGGTGGCGGCGTTAATCGCGGCCTGCACCTCCTGTTCGGCAACGTCCAGCGACAGGGCCAGCTGGAATTGCAGCGTCACCACCGAGGCTCCACCGGAGCTTTGGGAAGACATCTGCTTCAGGCCAGACATCTGACCGAACTGACGCTCCAGAGGAGCTGTCACCGAGGAGGTCATGACATCCGGGCTGGCACCAGGGTACAGCGTGATGACCTGAATGGTCGGGTAATCGACCTCTGGCAGGGCAGAGACCGGCAGAAAGCGGTAACCGATGATCCCGGCAAGCAGGATAGCCACCATCAAAAGCGTAGTGGCGACAGGACGCAGAATGAACAGGCGGGACGGGCCGCCGGTGCTGTCCGGGGGTAATACGTGCATCAGGAACGTGCTCCCTTATCCGCTGCTCCCTGCGCTGGCGTTTTCTGTTCAGGGGTTGCCGTGGCGCTGTGGGCTTCAACCACTTCCACTTTTGCACCTTCGGTCAGACGATCGATACCGTCGGTCACTACGCGTTCACCGGCGGAAAGCCCGGCGCTAATCACCACCTTCTGGCTATTCTGGATCCCCGGCGTCACGCTGTGCTTGCTGACCTTATTGTCGCTGTTAAGCACCCAGACGAAGTTTCCTTCGTTACCCATCTGCAGCGCAGCGGTGGGGATGACGACCGCATTCTGCTCGGTATCTACCAGCAGGCGGGCGTTCACGAACTGATTGGGGAACAGGGCGTCGTCCTGGTTATCAAAGCGAGCTTTCAGCTTGATGGTGCCGGTAGTGGTATCAATCTGGTTATCAAGACTCAGCAACGTTCCGCTGCTGAGCTTCTGTTTGTTGGTACGGTCCCAGGCTTCTACCGTCAGGGTTTTCCCGGCTTTTTGTGCGCTCACGATGGTCGCGATATTGCTCTCTGCAAGCGTAAAGACCAGATCGATGGGATGCGTCTGGGTCAACACCACAATACCGGTGGTATCGCTGGTGGAAATCTGGTTGCCAATATCTACCTGCTTCAGGCCGACGCGGCCATCAATGGGGGCCGTAATGCGCGTCCAGTCGAGCTGCAGCTGCGCGCTGGCAACGCTTGCCTGATCGGCTTTGATCGTGCCTTCGGTTTCACTGACCAGCGATTGTTGGGTGTCGAGCTCCTGACGTGAAATCAGGTTGGTTTTCACCAGTTGCTGATAGCGCGCCAGATCGCGACGGGCGTTGGCCAGGGTGGCGTTATCTTTTGCGAGCTGCCCCTGAGCCTGTGCCAGCGCTACTTTGAACTGGCTGGGATCGATTTCGGCAAGCAGCGCACCGGCTTTCACCTGCTGCCCTTCCTGGAAGTTGATAGTCATAAGCTGACCGTCGACGCGACTGCGCACCGTCACGGTATTGGCAGCGGTTATGGTGCCAAGGCCGGTGAGATAGCGGGGAACGGCTTCACTGGTGGCCGTCGCGGCCTGAACGGGGGCGAGTGCCGCGCCAAAGCGGCCGCCATGACGACCGGCAGACGCACTTTTCCCAGGCGCCGCGGCAGTAGTGTTTTCCGCAGGGCTACGGCTCTGCCAGTACCAGACGGCAGCAAGCACCACAGCAATCACCGCAATGGCGGCTCCCCAGCGGGTTTTATGACTGGCTTTCATAGTCTTTCGTATCTCATCCTGAAACGTTGCAGCGATGATACTAGTTTAGTCAGCTAACTCAGCGAAAAAATGGAGGAAATATGAAAGACGGTCTGGAATCGTCTGAGAACAGCTTTTTACGAGGAGGTTCGCAAGCCTGAAGGAAAGGCGTTCGGTATAAATTCGGGGCGCGGTAAAGTGCGTAACGGCAAGGAGGTCGGGCTGGAAAGGATTTCAGCAAAGGGCTGAAACGGGAAAGCCCCTCCCGAGGAAGGGGCTAACAGAAGGAAAGGGCATATGATGAAGTTAGTCATCATACTGGTGATACTCTTAGTCATAAGTTTCGCAGCTTACTAAGACACCAGGGGGAGGATAATTCCTCCCTTTCCCTTGTACCTTCCACGTTAGGACGAAAAAGCAGCGGAGTCAATCCCCGCTTTTTCGAGGTTGCTCGCGATTTCAGGCAAACACGACCTGAGCCCAGCGGGCAAGACCGGCGGTAACGGAACCGAAGTCGTCACCACCCGCAATCTCAATCCCCGGCAGCTGTTCGCTGAGCGCTTTACGAATAAGCGGCGAGCGGGCGCTCCCCCCGGTCAGGTAAATGACGTCCGGGCGCTCTTTACCGTTATCAAGGGCGAGCTGCACCTGCTCGAGGATGCGCGCCAGCGGCTGATTCAGCGCGCTCTCAAGCCCCATCTGGTTGATATCGGTGGCAAGACCTGCGCTGATGAACGGGAGCTCGGCGGTACAGGCTTCACGCCCGGAGAGGGCAATTTTGCTCTCCTCGGCGCTGCGCACCAGCCGGTAGCTGAGACGCTGCTGCCAGACCTTCAGCAGATGCGCCACCTTATCGGCATCCCGCGCGTCACGAATCATATCGCGCAGGGCGCGACCGTTGGCGGTGCTGTAAAAATCGCTTTGGGCTGGTACGTCGTTAATCGCAACCGCGTTCCACCATGGGAGGACCGGCAGGGCGATCCCTTTTTCGGTGTCACCCCCCATACCGAGCAGCGGCATCAGGCATTTAAACGCCAGGGCGATATCCAGATCGTTACCGCCGATACGACAACCGCTGTGGCCCAGCAGGCTGTGCTCACGGTCGCGACGATTTCGCCACTGCGGCCCCATCAACAGCAGCGAGCAGTCGGTGGTACCACCGCCGATATCCACCACCAGTACGCGTTTTTCTTCGGTCAGCGTGGCCTCGAAATCAAGCCCCGCCGCGACCGGTTCGTACTGGAAGATAACGTCACGGAAACCCGCGCGATGTGCGGCACGTTCGAGGATCCCCTGAGCCTGCTGGTTGGCCTCATCACCGCCCAGCCCCTGGAAGTTGATCGGACGGCCAATCACCGCCTGGTCAATGCTTTCCGGCAGCTGCGCCTGCGCCTGCTGGCGAATATGCAGCATCATGGCGCAGACCAGATCTTCAAACAGAGCTACCTGCTGTGGCTTCAGGCCGCTGGCACCGAGGAACGACTTCGGTGATTTAACGAACCAGACCTCTTCCGGGTCATCCATATACTGCTTCAGCGACGACAAACCAAACTGCACGCTGTTGCTGAGCACCTCGATATCCTCATCGCGGTTGTAGCTGATAGCCCGGCGCAGCAGTGCCTGCGTCTCATCGGCGGTGGCAGGCACGTCGTGATGACGGTACAGCCATTCGCTAATCGCTTCACGCGTGGGAGCGCACAACATTGACGGCAGCAGGGTGCTGCCATTTTCCATGGTTAACAGCTGCGGTTGACCATCGCGCATGACCGCGACGGAGCAGTTGGCTGTTCCATAATCAAAACCAATAAACATGTCACTATCCCCATGCCAGTGAAGAAGGGGGGCGACTTTAGCGGATTGCGGCACGCACGACAACTGCAACGTGAGGGAGGGTGAATATAAAAGCAAAGCGTTTTCCCGTGCGGCCCGTTATGCTTGAGCGACTGACGGAGGAGCGAATATGTACACATTGCGCTGGCAGCCCCCCTATGACTGGGCATGGATGTTTGGCTTTCTGGAAATGCGTGCCGTAGAAGGCGTTGAGGTGTTCAGCGACGGGCGCTACATGCGCAGTTTCTCGCTCGATGGCCACCGCGGGTTAATTACACTCGAACCGGACGACGCCGCGCATTTGCTGCGAGTGACCTTGAGCGAAGGGCTGCATCCGGTGGCAACGGAATGTCTGGTGCGTATTGCGCAGCTGTTCGATCTCCACTGTGAGCCGCAGAAGGTGGCACAGGCGCTGGGAACGCTTGGCGAAGCACGTCCCGGTCTGCGCCTGCCTGGGGCAATGGATGCGTTTGAACAGGGCGTTCGCGCGATCCTCGGGCAACTGGTGAGCGTGGCGATGGCGGCGAAGCTTGCCGGTAAAGTGGTGCAGCTGTGCGGTGATGCTCTGGAAGAGGCGCCGGGTTTTTACTGCTTCCCCACGCCGGAACAGTTGGTGAAGGCCGATCCGCTGGCGTTAAAGGCGCTCGGGATGCCGGTGAAAAGGGCAGAAGCGCTTATCCATCTGGCGCAGGCGGCGCTTTCCGGTGCGCTGCCTTTGCGAGCGCCTGCCGATGTGGAGCTGGCGATGAAAACCCTGCAAACTTTTCCGGGGATTGGCCGCTGGACGGCTAACTACTTTGCTCTGCGCGGCTGGCAGGCGAAGGATGTGTTTCTACCGGATGATTATCTTATCAAGCAGCGTTTCCCCGGCATGACCCCCGCGCAAATCCGTCGCTACGCTGAACGCTGGCAGCCCTGGCGCTCCTATGCGCTGCTGCACATCTGGTACACCGAGGGCTGGGTACCCGACGTTAGTTGATGGCGAAATAGCTGCTGCTGAGCACCAGCTCCAGCGGCTGATTTTGCGCAATGGTGTCGCCGTAGATCATGTCGATGCCAATGCCGGAGAGCGTATCCATGACCAGCGACTCGTTCGTTGGTCCGGCAATGGTTTTCATCCCCAGACGGTGCGTGTGCCCCTGGATGATCGTCACCAGCATCTCATCCATCAGATTGAGATGCACATTCAGAATGGTGTCGGGATCCAGCAGGACATAGTCGGCCATTTCCGGCGTCAGCTGGTTAAAGACCTCCAGATCCTGCCCTATGTGATTGAGGATAATTTTGCATCCTGCTTCGCGCAGGCGGCCGATGCCCTGGCGAACCAGGGTTTCTTCACTGAGCATCACTTCGCTGTCGATAATAAAATGCAGCAGCCGGGCAGGGATCTGGCGCTGGTTCAGCTGGTTCAGCAAATCGTCAATCAGCGCCGGGCGCGCCAGGCCGGCAGTAGAAAGCGACAGCGCAACGCTGATGCCTTTTGCCGCCACTTTGGCTGACCAGTCGTGGAAAAACAGCTGCAATACACGGCTATCAAGCGCCCGCAGCTGCTCGCTCTCCGTCAGGCCCTGGCGGAACGCGCGCTCTTCCACCATATCGCCTTCGCTGGTCCACAGACGCAGCGACAACAGCCAGAAATGACTCGCCTCCGGTACACGCGGTGAAGCCACGCTGCGCGCCATGAAGACCAGGTGATTGTCTTTGATGATGTGCCACTTCTCTTCCTGCGACATCATGCTGCGCGGCACCAGGTTCTCCTGCTGAGGCGAATAGACCGTGACCATGCCGCGGCCGTTATTTTTCGAGGCATAGCAGGCTATATCCGCCTGCGACATCACTTCTGTTGCAAGATTATTATTCTCATCGATGAGGGTTATCCCGGCGCTGGCACCGATACGGTGGTGCTGGCCCTCCCACAGGAAGTGATAATCATTGATAGCTTTGATAATGCGTCCGGAGATATAGCGGGCGCTCTCAATATTACAGTCTGGCAGCAGCAAACCGAACTCATCGCCGCCGAGGCGTGCTAATACATCGCTGGTACGCAGCATGTTGAGCATCAGCGCCGAGAGCTCACGCAGCAGGGCATCACCGGCGGCGTGGCCCGCCGTGTCGTTGACCGCTTTAAAGCGATCGAGATCGATAAATACCAGCGCGTGCCGCTGGTGGTTCTCATAAACCGTATGCAGAAGCCGTTTCAGATGGCTTTCGAAGCTGACGCGGTTGGCAAGCTGGGTCAGCGCATCATGAGAAGCGCTGTAGGTCAGCTGGCGCAGCATTTTGCGCGACTCGCTTACGTCCTGGATAACCAGCACCGAACCGATATTTTGCCCGTCCAGGGTGCTGAGAGGGGTAATGCTGTAATGAATGTCGAAGCTACCGCCGTTGCGGCAGTGCAGGACCAGATCCTGTTCAATATCAGAGCGAGAGAAGTCGCCGCTGTAGATATTCTCCATCATCGGGCCTGCGTCACCGAAGGTAATACGCAGTACGTTCAGCAGCGGCTGACGCAGCGCCTGCTCCTGGCTCCAGCCGCTCATTTTTTCCGCCACCGGGTTCATAAAGGTGACGTTCATCTCCACGTCGGTACAAAGCACCGCTTCGCCGATGGAGTCGAGGGTGATGTGTAAACGCTCTTTCTCCTGGAACAGGGCCTCGTTCAGCTGTTTAACCTCGGTCATATCCATATTGATACCGAGCAGGCGCTCGACCTCGCCATTCTTATTCAGCACCCGGTTAGCGAGTGAACGAATGTGGCGTACGCCGTCCCGGGCGTGAATACGGAACTCGAGCTTAAACGGCGAGCGGTTGCTCAGTGCGTTACGGATGGTACTTTCTGCATGGTCACGATCGTCTTCCACCACGCAGTTGTACCACAGTTCCCAGGTCGGCTTGAGATGTGAAGGCACGTCGTAAAGCTCAAACATGCGTTTATCCCAGCTGATCACATCCGGTTCGAGCTCCCATTCCCAGATGCCGATGCCCCCGGCCTCATTGGCGAGAGTGATGCGCTCCATCAGCCGTTTATTGACCCACTCGGTATGTTTAAGATCGTTAATATCTTCGACCTGGGCGATAAAATAGATTGGTGTACCGTCGGCGTGGCGCACCAGAGAGACGGTCAGCATCGCCCACACTACATCTCCTTTGCGGGTGTAATAACGTTTTTCCAGCGAATAGCTTTGAATATCGCCGTTAACGAGCTGCTCGAGCTGCTCCAGGTCGCTGTTTAAATCTTCCGGCCAGGTCAACTGCTGGAAAGTGAGTGCGCGAAGCTCGTCCTGGGTATAGCCGAGGAAGCGGCACAGGGCTTTGTTCGCCTGAAGCCACTGCCCTTCGGTGCCAACCAGCGCCATGCCGATAGCGGAATACTCCATGGCGTTGCGAAAACGCTCTTCGCTCTCGGTGATGTGTTTGCGTTCTGAGCGGAACGCGTACATCACCATCGTCATCACGTTTGCCGGCAGCAGGATCATCAAAAACGGCATCCAGGCGGCGTTATCAAGCGCATACTGGTGCGGGGTTTCCAGAATCCCGGGGTTGGCGGCGATCAACAGCGAGACCATCATGACCGTGGAGAGGAAAATCAAAAACGCCTCCATGCGCGGCAGACGCACGGCGCTCCACATCAACAACACAATGATGCAGGTAAACGGCCAGGGGAGCCAAAGCATGGACAGACAGCTGAGCGCCAGCGTGACGGCAAGGGTCACCAGCGTTTCCAGTAATAGCCGCGGATCGCGGTGACGCAGTAAATAGTGGGGCTTAAACAGCAGCCCCAGCGGTACCAGGGCCAGCGCGCCGATGGCCTCGGAGAGTACCCAAATAAAGACCGACTCCAGCGGTCGTTCGCCCGGGAAGAACATCAGCAGCAGCAGGGCACCTACCAGCGGCGGCACAACGGCGCTGCCAAACGCGAGTCGTATCCAGTCGTTTAAATTTTGCAGCGGATTGTACATCGGCAGCAGTTTGCGCAGCAGCAGCGCGCCGACGACCGCTTCGATGATGTTGATGGTGGTGTAGCCCAGGTTCAGGGCTGTTGGAGGGAACAGGATGCTTGAGGCAAGCACATTGCCGAGCGAACACACCACCGCGATCCCCGGCCAGAACTTTCCGGCATGACGATAGAACGCCACCATCATCACTGAGGTTGGGAACCACAGCGGTGCCAGTGTCGCCCCGAAACGCGTCAGTTCGAGCGAGAAAAGGGTAAAGATAAAGGTTATCAACCCCAGACTGACGAGATGCAGTAAAGGGCGATTTGGAGCGACTAATACACGCTGGTAGGTTTTATTCATTAGCGCTTCATCCGCAATGCTTTCTCGCCAGGAGCAAGCCCGGACGTCTGTGGTGTTAATCTTACCCATTCTAATACAAACACTTTACAATTCCTGCAGTGGGCGCTCATATTTTGTCATTCTTAAGATATTAAACACTTACGCCGTGGAAAGTTCGCCAGGCCTGCTTTAAATGTAGACATAAAAATTTGCTATTAGTCAGTTATTGCGCGTTTGTGCACAGCCTGTGCGACTCGCCGTAAGCTTCACTGGTATCGCGGCGCTGAAATCCCTATAATTGCCGCGTTTGACGCCTCAGGCGTCGCCCTTCCAAATTTCCAGGTTAATCAGGTCGCAAAAATTTATGACTGATAAGTCTCATCAGTGCGTCATCGTAGGTATCGCAGGCGCATCTGCATCCGGTAAAAGTTTAATTGCCAGCACGCTTTACCGCGAATTACGTGAACAGGTTGGCGATGAGCACATCGGCGTCATTCCGGAAGACAGTTACTACAAAGACCAAAGCCATCTGTCGATGGAAGAACGTGTTAAAACCAACTATGACCATCCGAACGCGATGGATCACAACCTGCTGTTCCAGCATTTGCAGATGCTCAAACGCGGTAACCCGATTGAACTGCCGGTTTACAGCTACGTGGAACATACCCGCACTCAGCAAACCGTGCACGTTGAGCCGAAAAAAGTCATCATCCTTGAAGGTATTCTGCTGCTTACCGACGCGCGCCTGCGTGAAGAGATGAACTTCTCTATCTTCGTCGACACGCCGCTTGATATTTGCCTGATGCGCCGCATTAAGCGTGACGTCAACGAACGTGGACGTTCAATGGACTCGGTCATGGCACAATATCAGAAAACCGTGCGCCCGATGTTCCTGCAATTTATCGAACCTTCCAAACAGTATGCCGATATTATTGTGCCGCGCGGTGGGAAAAACCGTATTGCCATTGATATTCTGAAGGCAAAGATAAGTCAGTTTTTTGAATAACCCCCGCGAATTGTGTAACGTTCAAAGATAATCTGTTGAGCCCTTCTGCGCGAAAAGCGCAAGGGCTGACGCCGAAAGGAGACCGCGCATGCGTCTGTGTGACCGAGATATAGAAGCCTGGCTGGATGAAGGCCGCCTGTCGATAAACCCGCGTCCGCCGGTAGAACGCATCAACGGTGCGACGGTCGATGTTCGCCTCGGCAACAAATTCCGTACCTTTAGCGGCCATACGGCGGCGTTTATCGATCTCAGCGGACCGAAAGCAGAGGTGAGCGCAGCGCTTGAGCGCGTGATGAGCGAAGAGATTGTGCTGGCCGAAGGCGAAGCATTTTATCTGCATCCGGGCGAACTGGCGCTGGCGGTAACCTATGAATCTGTCACCTTACCGGCGGATCTGGTGGGCTGGCTTGATGGTCGCTCCTCGCTCGCGCGTCTTGGCCTGATGGTTCACGTGACGGCGCATCGTATCGATCCGGGCTGGTCCGGCTGTATCGTGCTGGAGTTCTACAACTCCGGTAAGCTGCCGCTGGCGCTGCGTCCGGGGATGCTCATTGGGGCACTGAGTTTTGAACCACTTTCCGGCCCGGCGGCGCGTCCGTACAACCGCCGTGAAGACGCCAAATATCGCAACCAGCAGGGTGCTGTTGCCAGTCGTATTGATAAAGACTAAGTCGATTCAGTCGGATTGAGGATGCCATGAGACGAGTTCTGACAACGCTGATGATCCTGCTGGTGGTGGTCGTCGCCGGCCTCACCGCGTTGGTGCTGTTGGTCAACCCTAACGATTTCCGCGCCTATATGGTGCGGCAGGTCGAAACGCGCAGCGGTTATCAACTGAACCTTGATGGTCCACTGCGCTGGCACGTCTGGCCGCAGCTCAGCATTCTCTCCGGACGTATGTCACTCACCGCGCCGGGTGCCAGCCAGCCGCTGGTTCGCGCTGAGAATATGCGTCTTGATGTGGCGCTGATGCCGCTTTTGTCGCACCAGCTGCAGGTGAAGCAGGTGATGCTCAAGGGCGCAGTGGTACAGCTGACCCCGGCGACCGAAGCCGTGCGGGGCCAGGATGCGCCCGTCGGGCCGAAAGATAACTCGCTGCCCGATGTCGCCGAAGATCGCGGCTGGTCGTTTGATATTGCCAGCCTGCAGGTGGCTGACAGCCTGCTGGTGTTCCAGCGCGCTAACGATGAACTGATTACCGTGCGTGATATCCGTCTGGAGATGGATCAGGACCGGCAGCACAAGGGCACCCTCGATTTCTCCGGTCGCATTACCCGCGATCAGCAGGATACCTCGCTCTCTTTTAGCGCTGACATTGATGGCAGCGATTACCCCCATTCACTGACCGCGAATCTGACGAAGCTGAACTGGCAGATGCAGGGCGCAGATCTTCCCACCCAGGGGATCAGCGGGCAGGGAAGCATGCAAGCGCAGTGGCTGGAAGATGAGAAGAAGCTCAGCTTCAGCAATCTGAAGCTGACCGCTAACGACAGCGCCGTCGCCGGAGATGCCAGCGTCGTACTGGCCGATAAGCCCGAGTGGCTGTTCAATCTGCAGTTCGACAAACTGGATCTGGATAACCTGCTGTCGCAGGGGGCTCCGGAAAATAATAACGGGACGAGCCAGCAGGCGCAGAGCCAGAGCACTCAGCCGCGACCGGTGATTGCCGACAGCAATCAGCAGTCGCCGTACAGTGCGCTGAAGGGCTACCAGGCGATGCTGAACCTGAAAGCAAACCAGGTGTTGTGGCGTGGAATGAACTTTACCAACGTCACCGGCAACCTCAGCAATCAGGCCGGGCTGCTGACCGTGTCTGAACTGCAGGGCGAACTCGGCGGCGGTAAAATGTCACTGCCCGGCACGCTGGACGCACGTAAGGATACCCCGCAGGCGGATTTCCAGCCGAAAATCGATAATATTGAGATTGGAACCATCCTCAAAGCCTTCGATTATCCGATCCAGCTCAGCGGCAAACTCAGCCTGGCGGGCGACTTCAGCGGCAGCAAAATTGACGCCGACGATTTCCGTCGCCACTGGCAGGGCAACGCCCACATCGAGCTGCTGAACTCCCGGGCAGAAGGGCTGAACTTCCAGCAGCTGGTGCAGCAGGCGGTTGAACGCAGCACCAACGTGCAGGCGAAGGAAAACCTCGATACCGCCACGACGCTTGATAAAACCTCCGTCGACCTCGAACTCGACAACGGTCAGCTGACGATGAGCAACATGGACGGTCAGTCCTCGCTGCTGGCTGTCACCGGTGGGGGCACCCTGGATCTGGTGAAAGAGCAGGGCGACATGCAGTTTAACGTGCGCGTTACCGATGGCTGGAAAGGCGACAGTAAGCTTGTGGAAACGCTGAAGAAAACCGCCGTTCCGCTGCGGGTTTATGGCCCATGGCAACAGCTGAGCTACAGTCTGCAGGTCGATCAGGTGCTGCGTAAGCAGCTGCAGGATGAGATGAAGCGTCGTCTTAACGACTGGGCAGAGCGTAATCAGGAGAGCCAGGGCGGCAAAGACGTGAAGAAGTTGCTCGATAAGCTTTAATCAGCAGACCAGATAAAAGGGCGGCCACTGGCCGCCCTTTTTGTTTCAGACCTGGTAATCCAGCGCATCTTCGGCCGGCGGGAATATCTGCACCCGCTGCACGCGGTGGTTCTCAACCGCTAACGTTTTCAGCACATAGCCACCGACGTTGACGCTTTCGCCCGGTGTCGGGACGCGCTGCAGATACTCCATCAACAGACCGGCAATGGTGTGGTATTCCCGTTTTTCATCGAGCGGTACCGGGACGTACTGCACCAGATCTTCAAGCGGCATATGACCGTTGGCCGTCCAGCTGCCGTCTGCATTTTTCTGGATATCGTGGCGGGCGTCGGTCTCCTGTGCTTCGTTAGGCAAATTGCCGGCGATGGTTTCCATCACGTCGCTCAGGGTGACAATACCTTCCACGGACCCAAACTCATCCACCACAAAGGCGAAGTGGGTGCGGGCGTTACGGAACTGCTCGAGTGCGGGCAGCAATGGCAGCGTTTCCGGGAATACCAGCGGCTGGCGTAACAGTACCCGCAGATTGAGTGGCTCGTGGCGCAGCGATTGCTGCAGCAGGTCGTTAACGTGCACCACACCAACCAGCTCTTCATCATGCTCGCCGCCGGTTACCACCAGACGGGTGTGCTGGTTCTTCTCAAGCAGTGCACGGATCTCACTCTCCGGCGCGCTGAGATCGATATGCTCAATATCATGCCTCGAGGTCATAATGCTGCTGACCGTACGCTGGTTGAGGTTCAGCACCCGCTCAATCATTTGCCGCTCTCGTGGGTCAAACAGTTCGCTGTCATCGTGGTCGGCAATCAGCGAAGCGGTTTGCGCATCCAGCTCGGCGTCCTCTTTTTGCCCGCTTAACAGCCGCATCACGGCTTCGGTCGTGCGGCTGCGCAGCGACTGATTGGCGGAGAGGAAACGGCGGCGGTTGAACATGGCGAGCTGGTTCAATGCTTCTATCATCACCGAGAAACCAATGGCGGCGTACAGGTACCCCTTCGGAATGTGGAAGCCGAAGCCGTCAGCAATCAGGCTAAAGCCAATCATCAGCAGGAAGCTCAGGCACAGGATTACAATCGTCGGGTGGCTGTTGACGAAGCGGGTCAGCGCTTTGCTGGCAAGCAGCATCAGGGCAATAGCGATGATGACCGCAGCCATCATCACCGCCAGATGGTCAACCATCCCGACGGCGGTGATCACCGAATCCAGTGAAAATACCGCGTCCAGCACCACAATCTGTGCCACCACGGCCCAGAATTTAGCCCCACGCCGCTGGGTGGGGTTCTCGCTGTCTTTTCCTTCGAGCCGTTCGTTAAGCTCTACGGTTGCTTTGAACAACAGGAACAGGCCACCGAACAGCATAATGAGATCGCGGGCGCTGAAGCTAAAGTCCCCGACGCTGAACAGCGGTTGCGTTAATGTCACCAGCCAGGAAATGGAGGCCAGCAGCAGCAGGCGCATCAGCATTGCCAGCATCAGGCCCGTGACGCGTGCGCGGTCCCGCTGGGCGGGGGGCAGTTTTTCCGCGAGGATGGCGATAAACACCAGGTTGTCTATACCTAACACCAGTTCGATGACAATAAGCGTCACCAGACCGGCCCAGATTGAGGGATCTGCTACCCATTCCATATGTGGATTAATGCCTTATGTCTGACCATTATTATCAGTAGTAGATCATGGATAATAGCGGCGCAAATTGCAATCTCTTCTTGCGATTATTCTTAATAGCTGATGGCGATAATCCGAAAATATAATCTTATTATTTCCGGGGTTAACGTTTATTTTCTTTAGGATAATAGCCAGGAATTATCTGTATTAGGTTAGATAACCTCTCTCTGTCAATATAAATATAATCCTAAAAACTCAGAAATTAGCGGTTAATATTATTCTTAAAATTTAATTTGTCGGAATTGTTGCCTTGCCTGCTATTGGCTTAGCTGTAACAATTCCAGACGCAATATCGGGATCATTATTTTATTTTCTTTTTTTAGAAGTCTGGGTCGGAAGCCAGGGGCGGTAGCGTGCCTGACGGCGCGGTGAATGGCTGAGATTATTCTGTCAATAGCCTGCGAGTAAACAGGCTCTCTTTTAGGATAGATGCCAATTATATTACGTTTCGATTAAATGCATCCTGCGGTTCGGGATAATGGGCTGGGACGTTTTATTTAATTCGAACAGGATAATTTTTTCTGCCATAGTGATAAATAATCAATGATGAATTGCAAACCAAAATTGATACCTTTGCTGGTGTCGGTAACCCTTATGAGCGGTTGCACGGTCTTTCCGGGCAGTAATATGTCGACCTTCGGTAAAGACGTTATCAAGCAGCAAGATGCTGACTTTGATATCGACCGAATGGTGAATGTTTATCCGCTGACCCCGCGACTGGTTGAGCAATTACGGCCACGGCCGAATGTGGCGCAACCCAATGCCTCGCTGGATCAGGAGTTAAACAATTACCAGTATCGGGTTGGCCCGGGAGATGTTCTGAACGTTACGGTCTGGGATCACCCGGAACTGACGACGCCGGCGGGGCAGTATCGTAGCTCCAGTGATACCGGGAACTGGGTCCAGCCAGACGGCACTATTTTCTACCCCTATGTCGGCAAAGTGAAAGTGGTCGGCAAAACCCTGTCGGAAATTCGTTCTGACATTACCTCACGGCTGGCGGCCTATATTAGCGATCCGCAGGTCGATGTGAACGTGGCCGCGTTCCGCTCACAGAAAGCCTACGTTTCCGGACAGGTCAACAAATCCGGGCAACAGGCGATCACCAACGTACCGCTGACCATTCTTGATGCGATAAATGCCGCAGGTGGCATGACCGATGCTGCCGACTGGCGCAACGTGGTGCTGACGCACAACGGTCGCGAGCAGCGGGTTTCTCTGCAGGCGCTGATGCAAAACGGCGATCTCAGCCAGAACCGTCTGCTCTATCCGGGCGATATCCTCTTTGTGCCGCGCAATGACGACCTGAAAGTCTTCGTGATGGGTGAAGTGAAGAAGCAGAGCACCCTCAAAATGGACTTCAGCGGTATGACGCTGACCGAAGCGCTGGGCCAGGCGGAAGGTCTCGACCTGACTTCGTCGAACGCCAGCGGCATTTTCGTTATCCGTCCGCTGCAGAAAGACAAGTCCGGCAAGATTGCCAGCGTTTATCAGCTTGATATGTCTGATGCGACTTCGCTTGTGATGGCGACCAACTTCGAGCTGCAGCCGTACGACGTGGTGTATGTGACAACCGCGCCAGTCACGCGCTGGAACCGTCTGATTAACCAACTTCTGCCAACCATCAGTAGCGTGCGTTACATGACGGATACGGCAAAAGACATCCATACGTGGTGATGCGCATGTTTAACAAAATTCTTGTGGTCTGTGTGGGGAACGTATGTCGCTCCCCAACCGCTGAGCGTTTGCTGAAAAACTACCATCCGGATCTTACCGTGGAGTCTGCAGGTCTTGGGGCGCTGGTCGGTAAAGGCGCCGATGACGCCGCCGCCCGCGTTGCGGCGGAGCACAACATTTCGCTCGACGGGCATTGTGCGCGGCAGATCTCGGGCAGCATGTGCCGGGATTACGACCTTATCCTCGCGATGGAAAGGCGTCATATCTCCCGACTGTGTGAAATTGCCCCGGAGATGCGGGGCAAAGTGATGCTGTTTGGTCACTGGGATAACGAGCGAGAGATCCCCGATCCGTACCGCAAAAGCCGGGACGCTTTTGAAGCGGTGTATCAGTTAATTGAACGGTCTGCCCGCCAGTGGGCAAAGGCTCTCAACGCTCAGCAGGGATAATAATGACAGAGAAAATGAAACCTTCTGCATCGCAGGCGACCGGGAGCGATGAGATTGATATCGGCCGTCTCATCGGCACCGTTGTGGAGGCCAAATGGCTGGTGCTGGGCGTCACCGCCGTATTCGGTCTTGCGGCAGTAATCTATGCCCTGTTCGCAACCCCCATCTACAGCGCCGATGCGCTGGTGCAAATTGAACAAAACAGCGGCAGTTCTTTGGTGCAGGATCTGAATTCTGCCCTTAACAGCAAACCTCCCGCCTCGGCCTCGGAAATTCAGCTCATTCAGTCGCGCATGGTGTTAGGCAAAACCGTCGAAGACCTGAACCTGGATATCGCGGTGAACAAAAACACCTTCCCGATCCTGGGGGCAGGGTGGGATCGCCTGATGGGTCGTAAAGACGACTATGTGCGGATTGAAACGTTCAATCGTCCCGAGAGCATGAAGGAGCAGGAGTTTACCCTTGAGGTGTTGGGGCCGAAATCCTATCGCCTGACCACCGACGACGGCTTCAGCGCCCGTGGTGAAACCGGGAAACTGCTAAGCCGAGGCGGCGTCAGCATGATGGTTCACAGCATTCATGCCCAAACCGGAGATGCCTTCACCGTCACCAAATATTCGACGCTTGCGATGATCAATCGCCTGCAGGATAACCTGATGGTGACCGAGAATGGCAAAGACACTGGCGTACTGAGCCTGACCTTTACCGGAGAAGACCGTAACAAAATTCGGCTGATCCTCAACAGCATCACGCAAAACTACCTGGCGCAGAACGTGGCGCGTAAATCGGAAGAGGCGGCGAAAAGCCTGGCGTTCCTCGCTCAGCAGTTGCCGCAGGTCCGTAGCACCCTCGATACCGCAGAGAACAAGCTCAACAGCTATCGTCAGCAGAAAGACTCCGTTGACCTGCAGCTGGAAGCGAAATCGGTGCTCGACTCGATGGTTAACATTGACGCCCAGCTGAACGAACTGACCTTCAAAGAGGCGGAGATCTCCAAACTCTTCACCAAACGTCACCCGGCCTACCGCACGCTGCTGGAAAAACGCCAGGCGCTGGAGGACGAGAAGAGCAACCTCAACAAGCGCGTCACTGCGATGCCGAAAACCCAGCAGGAAGTGGTACGTCTGACCCGTGACGTAGAGTCCGGCCAGCAGGTGTATATGCAGCTGCTGAACCGCCAACAGGAGCTGAAAATCCAGCAGGCGAGCACCGTCGGTAACGTGCGTATCGTTGACCACGCCATCTCGCAGCCAGGCGTGCTGAAGCCGAAGCGAGCGCTGATCATTCTCGGTGGTCTGATCCTTGGCCTGATGCTCGCCATTGTTGGTGTACTGCTGCGCTCGCTGCTTAACCGTGGTATCGAAACCCCGCAGGCGCTGGAAGACAGAGGCATCAGCGTTTACGCCAGCATTCCGCTTTCCGAATGGCAAAAAGCCAGCGACAACATCAAAAGCGTCCGCGGCGTCAAACGCTTCAAGCAAAGCCAGCTGCTGGCGCTGGGTAACCCGGCTGACCTTGCCATCGAAGCGATACGCAGCCTGCGTACCAGTCTGCACTTCGCCATGATGCAGGCACAAAACAACGTGTTGATGCTCTCGGGCGTGAGCCCGTCGATCGGTAAGACGTTTGTCTGTGCCAACCTGGCGGCGGTGGTGAGTCAGACCCACAAGCGCGTACTGCTTATCGACTGCGATATGCGTAAGGGTTACACCCATGAGCTGCTGGGGACCAACAACGAAAACGGTCTGTCAGACATCCTGGTCGGAAAAGCGGAGATTGAAAACTGCGCCAAGAAAACGACCATCGAGAATTTCGACCTGGTGCCGCGCGGTCAGGTACCGCCAAACCCGTCCGAACTGCTGATGGGCGAACGCTTCGGCGAGCTGGTTAACTGGGCCAGCAGCCGCTATGACCTGGTACTGATTGATACCCCGCCAATTCTGGCGGTAACCGATGCTGCCATCGTGGGCCGCATGGCGGGTACGACGTTGATGGTGGTGCGCTACGGGGTGAACACTATGAATGAAGTGGAAGCGAGCCTCAGCCGGTTCGAACAGAACGGCATCGACGTGCGTGGGGTCATTCTTAACTCCATCTTCCGCCGCGCCAACGGGTACCAGGACTTCGGTTACTACGAGTACCACTACAAGTCAGACAGCAAATAATGAGTTCGGTGAAAATCATGACCAACGATCGTCCGCTTATTTCCATCTATATGCCGACATGGAACCGGCAGCAGCTGGCCATTCGTGCGATAAAATCGGTGCTGCGTCAGGATTACCCGCACTGGGAAATGCTGATTGTAGACGATTGCTCGCCGGCCTTTGAAGAGCTGATGCAGTACGTACAAAGTCTGGGAGATGCGCGTGTTAGCTACACGCGCAACGCGGTGAATTCCGGTGCCTGTACCGTGCGTAATCAGGCAATCGGCCAGGCACGGGGCGAATTTATTACCGGAATCGATGATGATGACGAGTGGACGCCCAACCGCCTGTCGTCGTTTCTGGCACACCGCGCGAAACTTGCCGACCACTCGTTCCTCTACGCCAACGACTACGTGTGTGAAGGGCAGGTGTACGCGCAGCCTTCAAGCCTGCCGCTGTACCCCAAACGCCCATTTACCCGTGAGCGATTCTATAAAAAGAACATCGTGGGTAATCAGGTCTTCTCGCGGGCGGAGTGCTTTAAAAACTGCCTGTTCGACCCCAATCTTGCTGCGGCTCAGGACTATGACGTCTTTCTGCGCATGGTGGAGACATGGGGCGATCCGTGGAAGGTGGAAGACGCCACGCAGGTGCTGCACGTCAACCATGGCGGGGTGCGTATCACTCAGTCGACGCGCAAATTCTCGGGCTATTACCGTTTCTACCGTAAGCATAAAGCCAGGTTCGATCGCGCAAGCCAGAAGTATCAGCTGTTTTCGCTGTACGTCATTCGCAATAAGAAAATGTCATGGCGTACGCAGATGACGCTGCTGTCGTTGCGAAATGGTAAGCGCATGATCGACGCGCTGCGGGGGCGGGCATGAATATTCTGCAATTTAACGTTCGCCTCGCGGAGGGGGGGGCGGCAGGTGTCGCGCTGGATCTGCACCAGCGCGCGCTGCAGCAGGGGCTCAACTCGCGCTTTGTCTATGGCTATGGCAAAGGCGGGAAGAAGAGCGTCAGCCATGAACGCTACCCTAATGTGATTAAGCATACGGCCCGCGCCACGTCGATGGCGAATCTGGCGCTGTTTCGTCTCTTTAACCGGGATGTTTTCGGCAACCTGAACGGGCTGTATCGCACTGTTACTCGTATTCCTGAGCCGGTGGTGTTGCATTTTCATGTGCTACACAGCTACTGGCTTAACCTCGAAGAGGTGGTGACGTTCTGTGAGAGAGTGAAGGCGCACAAGCCAGATGTCACCTTCGTCTGGACGCTGCACGATCACTGGAGCATCACCGGGCGCTGTGCGTTTCTCGACGGCTGCGACGGCTGGAAAACCGGCTGCCGGAAGTGCCCGACGCTCACTAACTACCCGCCGGTGAAGGTGGATCGCGCCCGGTCGCTGGTGGCGGAAAAACGTCAACTTTTTTGCAGTATGCTGGCGCTGGGATGCCAGTTTATTTCCCCCAGCCAGCACGTTGCCAGCGATTTCAATAGCCTGTATGGGGAAGGGCGCTGCCGGATAATCAACAACGGCATCGATGTGGCGACCGAAGAAATTCTTCAGGCACTGGTTCCGGCGGTGCCGGCTGAGGGTAAACCAAAGATCGCCGTGGTGGCGCATGACCTGCGCTACGACGGTAAAACCAATCAGCAGCTGGTGCAAAACATCATCGCCCTCGGCGATGCGGTAGAAGTACACACCTTCGGTAAGTTCTCACCGTTTAGCGGCGACAACGTGATTAACCACGGTTATCTCACCGACAAGCGCCAGCTGATGAATGAGCTGAATCCGCTCGACGCCCTGTTGTTCACCTCAAGGGTGGATAACTACCCGCTGATCCTCTGCGAAGCGCTGTCGATCGGTCTGCCGGTGATTGCCACACACAGCGACGCCGCGCAGGAAGTGCTGCAAAAATCGGGCGGAAAAACCTTTTCAACCGACGAAGTGATGCAGCTGGTGATGCTGCCGAAAGCGGCGCTGGCGCAGGCGGTATTTGGCGACTCGCTGCAGGCCTTCCGTGAGCGAAGCCGCGTGGCCTACAGCGGGCAACAAATGCTGGAGGAGTATGTCTCGTTCTATCAAAGTCTGTAGCTATCTGCTGCTGCCGCTGATTTATCTGCTGGTTAACGTCAAGCTGGCACAGCTGGGGGAGAGCTTCCCGATTTCTATCGTGACGTTTTTACCCCTGTTACTGCTGCTCTATGTCGACAGAATTAGCGTCAAGAAGCTGATGATAGCGCTGGGGGTTGGGGCGGGTCTGACGGCGTATAACTATCTGTTCGGCCAGTCGCTGGATGCCAGTAAGTACGTCACCTCCACCATGCTTTTTATCTACATCGTGATTATTCTCGGCATGGTGTGGAGCATTCGCTTTAAGACCGTATCACCGCATAACTATCGCAAGCTGATGTGTGCGTTTAATCTGGTGGTCGGGATTGTGGTACTGCTGGCGGCGGCAGAAATGGCGCAGATTATCCTCAGCGGCGGCAGTAGCTTAATGGAGATAATTTCGAAATATCTCATATACAGTAAC
Organism: Yokenella regensburgei ATCC 49455; assembly: GCF_000735455.1. GTDB lineage: Bacteria > Pseudomonadota > Gammaproteobacteria > Enterobacterales > Enterobacteriaceae > Yokenella > Yokenella regensburgei. Next base: position 60,992 of record NZ_JMPS01000066.1, read on the forward strand.
AGCTATGTTCTGAACTTTATCAAGTTCGGCGGAAGGCGAACCACTGCACTTTATTTCGAGCCTGCTTTCTTTGCTCTGGCATTAATCTCAATTTGGCTTTGTATCAAACAGTTTGGTATCAAAACCCCAAAAACAGATGTTATGATTCTGGCAGGGATAGTTCTCTCAGGATCGTTTTCCGGGGTGATGACGTTTATCCTGTTTTATTTACTGGAATGGGCGTTTCAGTATCTGAACAAAGAAGCCATCCGCAAAAAGTTGCCGTTAGCGATTATTTCTCTTGCGGTATTTATGGTGGGAATGATCTTCGCTTTCCCTTATATCTCAGCGCGGCTGGGCGATTTGGGTGAGGAAGGCTCGTCATCCTATTACCGAATTATCGGTCCGTTGGTCATGGTCTGGAGTTCTTTAAGCCACGTAGACGGCGTTGTGCGTTTTGGTTCGCTTTACGAATATGTTGCATCATTCGGAATCTTTAACGGTGCTGATGTCGGTAAAACAATAGATAATGGTTTGTATCTGCTGATTATTTATTTTTCATGGTTCGCGGTATTCGGAACGATATGGTTCATGGCCAAAATTGGTCGAATGATGGTTCATGCGTTTGGTAATAACCAGAACTACGGTGTGCAGTTGTACCTTTTTACACCCGTGTCGCTCTTTTTTACCGGCTCAATATTTAGTCCGGAATATGCGTTCTTAATTGTCTGTCCGTTTATTCTGCGCAAGGCGTTGAATATCGTACACTAAGTATCAAGTGGGGATGAATATGTTGTTAAGCATTATTACCGTTGCATTTCGCAATTATGACGGTGTGGTGAAAACAAAAGCCTCACTGGCGCATCTGGCAGGCGATCCCGGGCTGGAGTTTGAATGGATTGTGGTGGATGGTGGCTCACAGGACGGGACGGCGGAGTATCTGCAAAAACTGAACGGAGAGCACCAGTTACGCTACGTCAGCGAGCCGGACAGCGGCCTGTATGATGCGATGAATAAAGGCATCAACATGGCGCGCGGACGCTTTGCCATCTTCCTGAACTCCGGCGATGTTTTTCATCAGGACGTGGCGCAGTTTGTTCGTCAGCTGGCAGAAAAACCGGATAACGCGATGTATATCGGTGATGCGCTGCTGGACTTTGGCGATGGCAATAAAGCCCGCCGCACCGCCAAGCCCGGCTGGTATATTTACCATAGCCTGCCGGCAAGCCATCAGGCTATCTTCTTTCCATTACAAGGACTGAAGCAACATCCGTATGATCTGCAATATCGCGTGTCCTCGGATTATGCCCTGGCGGCGCGTTTATTTAAGGCCGGTTTCACGTTTAAGCGTATCAATGGTCTGGTATCCGAATTTTCGATGGGCGGTGTATCGACGACGAATAATCTGGAGTTATGCCGGGATGCAAAAAACGTGCAGCGCAATATTTTACGTCTGCCGAAGCTGGTGACGGAATTGTCTTATTTATTTCGCCTGCGCACCACCGGCAAAACGAAGTCCTTATATAACAAATCCTGAATATAAGGAAACACCATGCAGGAATTAAACGGATTCTCGGTGCCAAAAGGGTTCCGGGGCGCTAACGGTATTAAGGTGCAGTTATGGTGGGCGGTGCAGGCCACGTTATTTGCCTGGTCGCCACAAATTCTCTACCGCTGGCGTGCCTTTTTATTACGCCTGTTTGGCGCAAAAATAGGAAAAAACGTAGTTATTCGACCTTCGGTAAAAATTACCTATCCGTGGAAATTAACCATCGGGGATTACGCCTGGGTCGGCGATGACGCCGTGCTGTATACCCTGGGTGAAATTCATATTGGGGCGAACGCCGTCGTATCACAGAAGTGTTATTTGTGTACCGGTAGTCATGATTATCAGAGTGCGCATTTTGATATTAACGCCACGCCTGTTGTGGTGGGGGAAAAATGCTGGCTGGCGACGGATGTTTTCGTCGCCCCGGGCGTGACTATCGGTGATGGCACCGTCGTTGGCGCCCGCAGCAGCGTATTTAAGTCGCTACCGGCAAATACAATTTGTCGTGGCAACCCGGCAGTGGTAACGCGCGAGCGCGTTGAAACAGCGTTATAAAACAGAGGAATATAAACATGTCAAAAGTCGCTCTCATCACCGGCGTAACCGGGCAGGATGGTTCATACCTGGCAGAACTGCTGCTGGAAAAAGGCTATGAAGTTCACGGCATTAAGCGTCGTGCCTCTTCCTTCAACACCGAGCGTGTGGATCACATTTATCAGGATCCGCACAGCAGCAACCCGAAATTCCACCTGCACTACGGCGACCTGACGGACACCTCCAACCTGACCCGTATTCTGCAGGAAGTGCAGCCGGATGAGGTGTACAACCTGGGCGCAATGAGCCACGTGGCCGTCTCCTTCGAATCCCCGGAATATACTGCCGACGTTGATGCCATGGGCACGCTGCGTTTGCTGGAAGCCATTCGCTTCCTCGGCCTTGAGAAGAAAACCCGTTTCTATCAGGCATCGACCTCTGAGCTGTACGGTCTGGTGCAGGAAATCCCGCAGAAAGAGACCACCCCGTTCTACCCGCGTTCTCCGTATGCGGTGGCGAAGCTGTACGCCTACTGGATAACCGTTAACTACCGCGAATCCTACGGTATGTACGCCTGTAACGGCATTCTGTTCAACCACGAGTCGCCGCGCCGTGGCGAAACCTTCGTGACCCGCAAAATTACCCGCGCTATTGCTAACATCGCCCAGGGCCTGGAGTCCTGCCTGCACCTCGGCAACATGGACTCTCTGCGCGACTGGGGCCATGCCAAAGACTACGTCAAAATGCAGTGGATGATGCTGCAGCAGGAGCAGCCGGAAGACTTCGTGATTGCCACCGGCGTGCAGTACTCGGTGCGTCAGTTTGTTGAAATGGCGGCAGCACAGCTGGGCATCAAGCTGCGCTTTGAAGGCACCGGCGTGGAAGAGAAGGGGATTGTGGTCTCCGTCACCGGTCACGATGCACCTGGGGTGAAGCCCGGCGACGTTATTGTGGAAGTTGACCCGCGCTACTTCCGTCCGGCAGAAGTGGAAACCCTGTTGGGCGATCCTTCCCGTGCCCATGAGAAGCTGGGCTGGAAGCCGGAAATCACTCTACAGGAGATGGTCTCTGAAATGGTCGCCAAAGATCTGGAAGCCGCGAAGAAGCACTCGCTGCTGAAGTCCCACGGTTACGAGGTGGCCATCGCGCTGGAGTCCTGAACCATGAAAAAACAGCGTATTTTCGTGGCGGGCCACCGGGGAATGGTGGGCTCAGCCATTGTTCGGCAACTGGAGCCGCGTGAAAACGTGGAGCTGGTACTGCGTACCCGCGACCAGCTCAACCTGCTGGACAGCCGGGCGGTGAATGATTTCTTTGCCGCCGAGCGTATCGATCAGGTGTATCTGGCGGCGGCGAAAGTGGGCGGCATTGTCGCCAACAACAGCTTCCCGGCGGAATTCATCTTCGAGAACATGATGATTGAGAGCAACATCATTCACGCGGCACATGTGCACAACGTGAACAAGCTGCTGTTCCTCGGTTCATCCTGCATCTATCCGAAAATGGCGAAGCAGCCGATGGCGGAAAGCGAGCTGCTGCAGGGCAGCCTCGAACCGACCAACGAGCCGTACGCCATCGCCAAGATTGCCGGTATCAAACTGTGTGAGTCTTACAACCGCCAGTATGGTCGTGATTACCGCTCGGTCATGCCGACCAACCTGTACGGCCCGAACGATAATTTTCACCCGAGCAACTCGCACGTGATCCCGGCACTGCTGCGTCGCTTTCACGAGGCGGCCCAGAGCAACGCACCAGAGGTGGTGGTGTGGGGCAGCGGTACGCCGATGCGTGAGTTCCTCCACGTAGACGACATGGCGGCCGCCAGCATCCACGTGATGGAGCTGGACCGCGATATCTGGCAGGAATTCACCCAGCCGATGCTGTCGCACATTAACGTCGGTACCGGGGTGGATTGCACCATCCGCGAACTGGCGCACACCCTGGCAAAAGTGGTGGGTTTCCAGGGGGAAGTGGTGTTTGACGCCAGTAAACCGGATGGCACTCCGCGTAAGCTGCTTGACGTCTCTCGCCTGCATCAGCTCGGCTGGTACCACGAAGTGACGCTGGAGGCCGGGCTTGCCAGCACCTACCAGTGGTTCCTCGCCAATCAGCAGCGTTTCCGGGGGTAACCATGTTTCTGAAGCATGAAGATTTTGCCACCGTAGTACGTTCAACGCCGCTGATCTCCCTGGATCTCATCGTCGAGAACGCGCGTGGAGAATTTCTGCTCGGGAAACGCAACAACCGTCCGGCACAGGGCTACTGGTTTGTGCCGGGCGGACGCGTGCAGAAGGACGAAACGCTGGCGGACGCCTTTGTACGACTGACGCAGGCCGAGCTCGGCCTGCCGCTACCGCTTTCTGCTGGCGCATTCTATGGCGTCTGGCAGCATTTTTACGACGACAACTTCTCGGGCGACGATTTCAGTACTCACTATGTGGTGCTGGGCTTTCGCCTGCAGGTCGATGAACAACAGCTTGCGCTTCCGGATAGTCAGCACAACGACTATCGCTGGCTGACGCCTGAGCAGCTGTTGGCGACCGATAACGTCCACGACAACAGCCGCGCTTACTTTCTTCGGGAGCGTTTCGCTGGAGTACCAGGCTTATGAAAATTCTGGTCTATGGCATTAACTACTCGCCGGAGCTGACCGGCATCGGCAAATACACCGGTGAGATGGTGGAGTGGATGGCGCGCCAGGGGCACGAAGTGCGGGTTATTACCGCACCGCCGTACTACCCGGAGTGGAAGGTGGGGGAACGTTACTCCTCCTGGCGCTACTGTCGGGAAGAGGGCGATGCCACCGTCTGGCGCTGTCCGCTGTATGTTCCAAAGCAGCCTTCCACGCTGAAGCGCTTATTGCATCTTGGCAGTTTTGCCCTCAGTAGTTTCTTCCCGCTGATGGCCCAGCGCCGCTGGAAGCCGGACACCATCATTGGCGTGGTGCCGACGCTGTTCTGCACGCCGGGTATGCGTCTGCTCGCGAAGCTCTCCGGTGCCCGCACGCTGCTGCATATTCAGGATTATGAAGTGGACGCCATGCTCGGCCTGGGGATGGCGGGGCAGGGCAAGGGCGGAAAAGTGGCGAAGCTCGCCAGCGCCTTTGAGCGCAGCGGTTTGCTGAACGTCGATAACGTCTCCACGATTTCGCGCTCGATGATGAACAAAGCGCGGGAGAAAGGCGTGGCGGCGGAGAAGGTGATTTTCTTCCCTAACTGGTCGGAGACAGAACGTTTTCGCGACGTCAGTGCGACCCAGACGGTGGTGCTGCGCGAACAGCTGGGGTTACCTGCGGATAAAAAGCTGCTGCTTTACTCCGGCAACATCGGCGAAAAGCAGGGGCTGGAGAATGTGATTGAAGTGGCGAAGCTGCACCAGAATGAGCCGTGGCTGTTCGTCATCGTCGGCCAGGGCGGTGGCAAAGCGCGGCTGGAAAAACTGGCCGCCACCTACGAATTAACCAACGTCCGCTTTCTGCCGCTGCAGCCTTATGAAGCGCTGCCGGCGCTGCTCAGAATGGCTGACTGCCATCTGGTTATCCAGAAACGCGGTGCCGCGGATGCGGTGCTGCCCTCAAAGCTCACCAATATTCTGGCGGTGGGGGGAAATGCGCTTATCACCGCCGAAGCCAATACCGAATTAGGCCAGCTGTGTCGCGAGGTGCCGGGCATCGCCGTGTGCGTCGAGCCGGAATCGGTTCCGGCGCTGAGCGAAGGGATTAGCGCCGTCCTGGCGATGCCCAAAGAGAACCGTCAGGCACGCGAATATGCCGAGCGAACGCTCGAGAAAGAGAACGTGCTGAGTCAGTTTATTACCGCTATTTCTTCACACAACGAGTCGGGGTTAACAACATGAGTCAAGCGCAACTTTACCCGGTAGTGATGGCCGGTGGCTCCGGCAGCCGTTTGTGGCCGCTGTCCCGGGTGCTCTATCCGAAACAATTTCTCTGCCTGAAGGGCGACCTTACCATGCTGCAGGCGACCATTCATCGTCTGAACGGCGTGCAGTGCGAAAGCCCGGTGGTTATCTGCAACGAGCAGCACCGTTTTATCGTGGCGGAGCAGCTGCGCAAGCTTAATAAACTGACCGAGAATATTATCCTGGAGCCCGCCGGGCGTAACACCGCGCCGGCTATCGCGCTGGCGGCCATGGCGGCGGTGCGTCAGTCGCCGGATACCGATCCGCTGATGCTGGTGCTGGCGGCCGACCACGTGATTCAGGATGAAGAAGCGTTTCGCCGCGCGGTGCTTAACGCCATCCCTCACGCCGAGAACGGCAAGCTGGTGACGTTCGGCATTGTGCCGACGCTTCCGGAAACCGGCTACGGCTACATTCGCCGTGGTGAGGCCGTCTCCACTGCACAGGATACGCAGGCCTTCCAGGTGGCGCAGTTTGTTGAGAAACCGAACCTTGATACCGCCCAGGCGTACGTTGCCAGCGGTGAATACTACTGGAACAGCGGCATGTTCCTGTTCCGCGCCGGGCGCTACCTTGAAGAGCTGAATAAATTCCGTCCGGACATCTACGGCGCCTGTGAACAGGCGATGGCGGTGGTTGACCCGGATCTCGACTTCATTCGCGTTGATGAAGCGGCGTTTCTCGCCTGCCCGGAGGAATCCGTGGACTATGCGGTGATGGAGCGTACCGCCGACGCGGTGGTGGTGCCGATGGACGCGGGCTGGAGCGACGTTGGCTCCTGGTCTTCTCTGTGGGAAATCAGCCATCACACCGCGGAGGGCAATGTGCACCACGGCGACGTTATCAGCCATAAAACCGAGAACAGCTACGTGTACGCGGAATCGGGGCTAGTGACCACCGTCGGGGTTAAGGATCTGGTCGTTGTCCAGACCAAAGACGCGGTGCTGATTGCCGACCGACACGCCGTTCAGGACGTAAAAAAAGTGGTTGAGCGCATCAAAGCCGATGGTCGCCATGAGCACCATATTCACCGCGAAGTATACCGCCCGTGGGGCAAGTATGACTCCATCGACGCCGGTGACCGCTACCAGGTGAAGCGCATCACCGTGAAGCCTGGCGAAGGGCTTTCGCTGCAGATGCACCACCATCGTGCGGAGCACTGGATTGTGGTGGCGGGCACCGCCAAAGTCACCATCAACGACGATATTACGCTGCTCGGTGAAAACGAGTCGGTGTATATCCCGCTTGGCGCCACCCACTGCCTGGAAAACCCCGGCAAGATCCCGCTCGACCTGATTGAGGTACGCTCCGGCTCCTATCTCGAAGAGGACGATGTCGTGCGCTTTGCCGACAGATACGGACGCGTGTAAGCACTACCCGGGTAAAAAAACAACCAACAAAAAATGGCCTTGCATGGTCAGGGCCTCCTGTTGCCTGAAAAAGGGTAAATCATGACAAAACTGACCTGTTTTAAAGCGTATGACATTCGCGGTCGACTGGGCGACGAGCTGAATGAAGATATCGCCTGGCGCATTGGCCGGGCCTATGGCGAATACCTGAAACCGAAGACCATCGTCCTGGGCGGCGACGTGCGCCTCACCAGCGAAGCGCTGAAGATGGCGCTGGCGAAGGGCCTGCGCGACGCGGGCGTTGATGTGCTGGATATCGGACTCTCCGGTACGGAGGAGATTTACTTCGCCACCTTCCACCTCGGCGTCGACGGCGGCATTGAAGTGACCGCCAGCCACAATCCGATGGACTACAACGGCATGAAGCTGGTGCGTGAAGGCGCCCGCCCGATAAGCGGTGACACCGGGCTGCGCGACGTACAGCGTCGGGCGGAGGCCAATGACTTCCCGGCTGTGGAGCCGTCGCAGCGCGGCGGTTATCAGAAAATCGACCTGCGCGAGGCGTATCTCGACCATCTGCTTGGCTACATCGACGTGAAAAACCTCAGGCCGCTGAAGTTGGTTATCAACTCCGGTAACGGCGCGGCGGGCCCGGTGGTGGATGCGCTGGAAGCGCGCTTTAAGGCGCTGAACGTGCCGGTCACCTTCATCAAAGTGCACAACACCCCTGACGGCAACTTCCCGAACGGTATTCCAAACCCGCTGCTGCCGGAGTGCCGGGCCGACACCCGCCATGCGGTCATTGAACACGGCGCCGACATGGGGATTGCCTTCGACGGCGATTTCGACCGCTGCTTCCTGTTCGATGAAACCGGGCAGTTCATCGAAGGCTACTACATCGTTGGTCTGCTGGCGGAGGCGTTCCTCGAGCGCAACCCGGGGGCGAAAATCATTCATGACCCGCGTTTATCGTGGAACACCGTGGACGTGGTGAGCGCCGCAGGCGGTACGCCGGTGATGTCGAAAACCGGTCATGCCTTTATCAAGGAGCGCATGCGTCAGGAAGATGCGATTTACGGCGGCGAGATGAGCGCTCATCACTACTTCCGCGATTTTGCTTACTGCGACAGCGGGATGATCCCGTGGCTGCTGGTGACCGAACTGCTGTGCCTGCGCGGTAAAACGCTGGGTGAGCTGGTGTGTGACCGCATGGCCGCCTTCCCGGCGAGCGGTGAGATCAACAGCAAGCTTGCGGAGCCGGCGACGGCCATCGCCCGGGTGGCAGAGCACTTTGCCAGCCATGCGCTGGAGGTCGACCACACCGATGGTATCAGCATGGCCTGGGCCGACTGGCGCTTTAACCTGCGCTCGTCGAATACCGAGCCGGTGGTGCGCCTGAACGTGGAGTCTCGCGGCAACCCGGCGCTGATGGAAGCGCGCACCCGGGACATTCTGGCACTGCTGAATCAGTAATACCTTTCCCCTCTCCGTGAGGCGAGGGGAAGTCAACTAACACAGGAACAACGATGACGACTCTAAGAAAGCGCGAACGAGCCAAAACGAATGCATCGTTAATCTCAATAGTGCAACGGTTCTCCGACATCACCATCATGCTGGGCGGCATGTGGCTGGTGTGCCGGAGCGTTGGCTTACCTTTTTTGTACCTGCATCTGCTGATGGCGCTGATAACGCTGGTGGTGTTTCAGATGATTGGCGGGCTGACCGATTTTTACCGCTCCTGGCGTGGAGTGCGTATGGCAACGGAGCTGCAGCTGCTGTTGCAAAACTGGACCCTGAGCCTGGTTTTCAGCGCCGGACTGCTGGCGTTTAACGATGATTTTAACGACAGCGCACTGCTCTGGTTGATGTGGTATCTGGTGTCGAGCGTCGGCATGGTTGCCAGCCGTTCGTTGATCCGTTCGCTCGCCGGTTGGCTGCGTAATCAGGGTTACAACACTCGCCGCGTGGCGGTAGCCGGAGATTTACCCGCCGGGCAGGCGCTGCTCGACAGCTTTCGTAACCAGCCGTGGCTTGGCTACGAAGTGATGGGGACCTATCACGATGAACCGCCAGCACACGCCCAGGCGCAGTGGGCGGGGGATTATCAACAATTGCTCGACGACGCCCGTGGCGGCAAGATCCATAACGTCTACATCGCGATGGCGATGCGCGAAGAAACCTGCATCAAACGCCTGGTGAGTGACCTCGCCGATACCACCTGTTCGGTACTGCTGATCCCCGATGTTTTTACCTTCAATATTCTCCATTCGCGCACCGAAGAGGTGAACGGCGTACCGGTGGTGCCGCTGTATGACACCCCGCTATCGGGCATTAACCGGGTGATTAAACGTCTGGAAGACATCGTGCTCTCCTCGCTGATTTTGCTGCTGATATCTCCGGTGCTCTGTGCGATTGCGCTGGCGGTGAAACTCAACTCGCCGGGTCCGATCATTTTCCGCCAGACCCGATACGGTATCGACGGCAAGCCCATCAAAGTGTGGAAATTTCGCTCTATGAAAGTGATGGAGAACGACAAGGTGGTGAAGCAGGCGACGCAGAACGATCCTCGCGTCACAAGTGTTGGTGGTTTTCTGCGCCGTACTTCGCTTGATGAACTGCCGCAGTTTATCAATGTGTTGACCGGTGGGATGTCGATAGTTGGCCCGCGGCCGCACGCTGTGGCGCATAACGAACAGTATCGACCGCTCATTGCAGGCTACATGCTGCGCCACAAAGTGAAGCCAGGAATTACCGGCTGGGCGCAGATCAACGGCTGGCGTGGCGAAACCGACACCCTCGAGAAGATGGAAAAACGCGTGGAGTTCGACCTTGAGTACATCCGTGAGTGGAGCTTGTGGTTTGACATCAAGATTGTTTTTCTGACGATTTTCAAAGGCTTTATTGGCAAAACGGCGTATTGAGGTAGCAGGATGAGCCTGAGAGAGAAAACCATCAGCGGGGCAAAGTGGTCGGCGATGGCGACGGTTGCCATTATCGGCCTGGGGCTGGTGCAGATGACGTGGCTGGCGCGCATTTTTGATAGCCACCAGTTTGGTCTTTTGACCGTATCGCTGGTGATTATAGCTCTCGCCGATACGCTGTCTGACTTCGGCATTGCCAACTCTATCATTCAGCGTAAAGCGATAAGTCGCCTTGAACTGACCACGCTCTACTGGCTGAACGTGGGGCTCGGGATTGTGGTGTTTGCGCTGGTGTTTGCCCTGAGCGACACCATTGCTCGGGTACTGCATAACCCGGATCTCGCGCCGCTTATCAAAACGCTGTCTCTGGCTTTTGTGATGATCCCGCACGGGCAGCAGTTCCGCGCGCTGATGCAAAAGGAGCTGGAGTTCAACAAGATTGGCCTGATTGAAACCAGCTCGGTAATGGCGGGCTTTAGCGTGACGGTGGTGAGCGCCTGGTTCTGGCCGTGGGCGATGACCGCGATTCTGGGGTATCTGGTGAATACGGCGGTACGAACGCTGCTGTTTGGCTGGTACGGGCGCAAGATTTATCGTCCGGGCCTGCATTTCTCGCTGGCCTCGGTGGCTTCTAATCTGCGTTTTGGTGCCTGGCTGACCGCCGACAGTATCATTAACTACGTGAACACCAACCTCTCAACGCTGGTGCTGGCGCGCATCCTGGGGGCGGGAGCGGCCGGGGGGTACAACCTCGCCTGGAACGTGGCGGTCGTGCCGCCGATGAAGCTAAACCCGATTATTACCCGAGTGCTGTTCCCGGCCTTCGC
>NZ_JMPS01000067.1 GCF_000735455.1 Yokenella regensburgei ATCC 49455
ACAAGCTGCTGTCGATAGTGGGCATTCTTAACTTCCCGGCGCTGCTTGGTCTGATGGTGGTCAGCAATAACTTTGTGCCGCTGGTGTTTGGGGAAAAGTGGGTCAGCATCGTGCCTGTCCTGCAATTGCTGTGCGTGGTCGGGCTGTTACGCTCGGTGGGCAACCCTATTGGCTCGCTGCTGATGGCCAAAGCGCGGGTGGATATCAGTTTCAAATTCAACGTCTTTAAAACGTTCCTGTTTATTCCGGCAATTATTGTCGGCGGGCATCTCGCCGGGGCGCTCGGCGTGACGACAGGCTTCCTGTTGGTACAAATCATCAACACCATTCTGAGCTACTTCGTGATGATAAAACCGGTGCTGGGCTCCAGCTACCGGGATTACATCCTGAGCCTGTGGCTGCCGTTCTGGCTCTCGATACCCACGCTTGTAGTGAGCTATGGGCTTGGCGTCGCACTCGATCAGCATCTGCCGCTGGGCGTGCTGCTGGCCGTGCAAATTGCAGGCGGTATTGCGGCGTTTCTCGCCATGCTGGTGGTCTCGCGCCACCCGCTGGTTGTGGAAATCAAGCGTCAGCTGTGCCGTAACGAAAAAATGAAAACGCTGCTCCGTGCAGGCTAATAAAGAGAAAACTATGAAATTACTCATTCTTGGCAACCATACCTGCGGCAATCGCGGCGACAGCGCTATTCTTCGCGGCCTGCTTGATGCCGTGATGACGCTGGAGCCCGAAGCGGAAGTCGATGTGATGAGCCGCTACCCGGTGAGCTCGTCGTGGCTGCTTGACCGCCCGGTGATGGGAGATCCGCTCTATTCCCAGATGAAACAGCACAACAATGCCGCCGGGGTGATGGGGCGGATCCGTAAAGTGCTGCGTCGGCGCTATCAGCACCAGGTGCTGCTTTCGCGGGTGACCGACAGCGGCAAGCTGCGCAACATTGCGATTGCCCAGGGTTTTACTGATTTCATCCGTCTGCTCTCGGGCTATGACGCCATTGTTCAGGTTGGTGGGTCATTTTTCGTTGATTTGTACGGCGTATCGCAGTTCGAGCATGCGCTTTGTACGTTCATGGCGAAAAAGCCGCTGTACATGATTGGCCACAGCGTGGGGCCGTTCCAGGAGTCGCAGTTCAACCAGCTGGCGAACTATGTCTTCGGCAACTGCAATGCGCTGGTGCTGCGCGAGTCCGTCAGTCTTGAGTTGATGAAGCGCAGCAGCATCGATACCCGTAAGGTGGAGATGGGCGTCGATACCGCCTGGCTGGTGGCGCATCAGGAGCAGGCGTTTGTGCCGGGCTACGCCGTGCAGCACTGGCTCGATCTGATTCAGGCGAAGAAAACCGTGGCCATTACGCTACGCGAGCTGGCTCCGTTCGATAAACGTCTTGGCACCACTCAGGAAGCGTATGAAAAAGCGTTTGCTGAGGTGGTTAACCGCATCACCGAAGAGGGATGTCAGGTCGTTGCGCTGTCGACCTGTACCGGTATCGACAGCTACAACAAAGATGACCGGATGGTCGCGCTGAAGGTGCAAAAACATCTGCGTCATCCGGAGCGCTATCACGTGGTGATGGATGAACTTAACGATCTGGAAATGGGCAAACTCCTTGGCGCCTGCGACCTGACCGTCGGCACGCGCCTGCATTCCGCCATTATCTCGATGAACTTTGGTACCCCGGCTATCGCCATTAACTATGAGCACAAGTCTGCGGGCATCATGCAGCAGTTGGGGATGCCGGAGATGGCAATCGACATCAGGCATCTGCTGGACGGCAGTTTATGCGCGATGGTGAGCGACACGCTGAGCCAGCTTCCGGCCATCAACAGCCGTCTGGCGCAGGCGGTTGCCATCGAGCGCGAGCACGGCATGCAGATGGTGCAGTCGGTACTAAAACGCATTAAGGAGCAGGCATGAAGGTTGGTTTCTTCTTACTGAAATTCCCGCTTTCCTCCGAGACCTTCGTACTCAACCAGATTGTGGCGTTTATCGAGATGGGCTACGAGGTGGAGATAATCGCGCTGCAGAAAGGGGATACCACCAATACTCACGCGGCCTGGCGCCAGTACCGACTGGCGGAGAAAACCCGTTGGCTGATGGAAGAGCCTGATGGTAAAGCCGGAAAGCTTAAACACCGCGCGCTCAGCACGATGCGCGGGTTGCTGCGCGCTTCCACCTGGAAGGCGCTCAACGTCCGCCGCTATGGCGATGAGTCACGTAACCTGATCCTCCCGGCTATCTGCGGGCTGAACCCGCAGCCGCTGGAGGCCGACGTGTTTATTGCACACTTTGGTCCGGCGGGGGTAACGGCAGCAAAGCTGCGTGAGCTTGGGGTAGTGAAAGGCAAAATTGCTACCGTGTTTCACGGCATTGATGTCTCAAGCCGCGCGGTGCTCAGGCATTACACCCCGGAATACCAGCAGCTGTTTCGCCGGGGTGACCTGATGCTGCCGATAAGCAATCTGTGGTCAGAGCGTCTGCAGGGAATGGGCTGCCCGAGCAGCAAAATAGCGGTCTCCAGAATGGGGGTCGATATGGGCAACTTCGCGCTGCGGCCGCTGAAAACGCCTGGCGAAACGCTGCAGATTATCTCCGTGGCGCGGCTCACCGAGAAAAAGGGCTGCACGTGGCGATTGATGCCTGTCGTCAGCTCAGGGATATGGGGGTGAACTTCCATTACCGGATCCTGGGGATTGGCCCGTGGGAGCGCCGTCTGCGGACGCTTATCGAACAGCACCAGCTTGAGGGAGTGGTCGAGATGCCCGGTTTTAAACCGAGCCACGAGGTGAAAGCGATGCTGGATGCCGCCGACGTATTCCTGCTGCCCTCCATCACCGGTGCGGATGGCGATATGGAAGGTATTCCGGTGGCATTGATGGAGGCGATGGCGGTGGGTATTCCGGTGGTATCCACGCTGCATAGCGGCATTCCGGAACTGATTGATGCTAACCAGTCGGGCTGGCTGGTGCCTGAGAATGACGCCACGGCGCTCGCCGAACGCCTGTGCACATTTTGCCATATGGATACGCAAACGCTGCGCCCGGTGGTGCAGCGCGCAAGGGAGAAAGTAGAAACCGAATTCAATCAACAGCGCATTAATCAGCAGCTGGCCTCGCTGCTGGGCACGCTGTAAGAGAGAGACATTATGGCTAACAACGTTCTCACGCTGAGCCGACGCCGTTTTCTTGTCGCGGGCTCAGCGCTTGCCGCACTCCCTTTGCTTCACAGCTCACTGGCTCGCGCCGCGACCGCTGATGACGGAGCGGATATCCGTACCTTTGTGCGTAACAACGACTGGGTAGCCGCTTTCCGCCAGGCCTTCGACCAGCATGATGTGGTTTCCGTACCCGCCGGGGTGGTGTGCGATACCATCAATACCCGCATCGATATGCCACCGGGCAAAACGCTGCGGGTGGCGGGTGAACTAAAAGGAAGCGGTAAAGGACGTATCGCGCTGCAGGATAACTGCAACATCATCGGGAGTGCCGGCGGGAGCCTGCACAACGTTAACCTCGACGTGCGCGGATCTAACGTGCTTATCGAGGGGCTGAAGATGAGTGGTTTTGGCCCGGTATCGCAGATTTTCATCGGCGGGAAGCAGAACCAGCCTGCCGTGATGCGTAATCTGATAATCAAAGCGCTGACGATCACCCAGGCCAACTACGGCATTCTGCGGCAGGGTTTTCAGAACCAGATGGAAGGGGTCAAAATCGTCAACTGTCACTTCAGCGATCTGCAGGGCGATGCCATCGAATGGAACGTGGCCATCAATGATAAGAACATCCTGATCTCTGACCACGTCATCAACAACATCAACTGCACTAACGGCAATACCAGCTGGGGGATCGGGATTGGGCTTGCGGGCAGTACCTACGATAATGACTACCCCGAACATCAGAGCGTGAAAAACTTTGTGGTGGCAAACATCACCGGCAGCAACTGTCGCCAGCTCGTCCATGTGGAAAACGGCAAGCATTTTATTATTCGTAATATTAAAGCGACGAATATCCTGCCCGAATTCAGCAAACAGGCGGGGCTTGATAACGCGACGGTGGCGATTTACGGCTGCAATAACTTCGTGATTGATGACGTGCAGATGGTGAACAGCGCCGGGATGCTGATTGGCTACGGCGTTATCCGTGGCGCTTATCTCTCTATTCCGCAGAATTTCCGTCTCAACAACGTGCAACTGGATAACAGTACGTTGCCCTATAAGGTGCGTGGCATTCAGATCTCGGCAGGGAATGCGCCGTCGTTCGTCTCTGTCACCAACCTCAATCTTAAACACGCCTCGCTTGAGATACTCAATAAACCGCAGCACCTCTTTATGCGCAATATCCATGTGATGCAGGAGGCCAGCCGCGGCCCGGCTTTGAAGCTCAACTTCGACATGCGTCGCGACGTGAGGGGCCGGTTTATGGCGAAGGACGACACCCTGCTGGCGCTGACAAACATTACTGCTGTGAATGAAAACGGTCAGCCGTCGGTGGACATTGACCGGATAGACCAACACGTGGTGAACGCAGAGCGGCTGAATTTTCACTTGCCAGGGCGCTGATTTCCGACGATTCCTGGAAACACTGGTTAACTCTCGGAACAAAGCGGATATTTTACCGCCGCAAGCCAGGTACAATCACAAAACCTACTGGATAAAACGGCTTTAAAGGCTATAATTCTTCAACGATTTACAGGTGGATACGCTAATGGTTAATTTGAAAGCAGTCATTCCGGTAGCAGGTTTGGGCATGCATATGTTGCCCGCCACAAAAGCCATTCCGAAAGAGATGCTGCCGATTGTCGACAAACCAATGATTCAATACATTGTCGATGAAGTTGTTGCTGCAGGAATCAAAGAAATCGTCCTGGTCACCCATGCCTCAAAGAATGCGGTGGAAAACCACTTCGACACCTCCTACGAACTTGAGTCACTGCTTGAACAGCGCGTGAAGCGCCAGCTGCTGGCTGAGGTGAAGTCTATTTGTCCGCCAGGCGTGACCATCATGAACGTCCGCCAGGCGCAGCCTCTGGGGCTTGGCCACTCTATTTTGTGCGCGCGCCCAATCGTGGGCGATAACCCGTTTGTCGTGGTACTGCCGGATATCATCATCGATGATGCTACCGCCGATCCGCTGCGCTATAACCTTGCCGCAATGGTGGCTCGTTTCAATGAAACTGGTCGTAGCCAGGTACTGGCGAAGCATATGGCAGGCGATCTCAGCGAGTACTCGGTCATTGAGACCAAAGAGCCGCTGGACAGCGAAGGTAAAGTCAGCCGTATCGTCGAGTTCGTTGAAAAACCGGATCAGCCGCAGACTCTGGATTCTGACCTGATGGCCGTTGGCCGCTATGTGCTTTCTGCGGATATCTGGCCTGAGCTGGAACGTACCGAGCCGGGTGCCTGGGAGCGTATTCAGTTGACAGATGCTATCGCCGAACTGGCGAAAAAACAGTCTGTGGATGCCATGCTGATGACCGGTGACGCCTACGATTGTGGCAAGAAAATGGGCTACATGCAGGCTTTCGTACAGTACGGGCTGCGCAACCTGAAAGAAGGGGCGAAGTTCCGCAAAAGCATCGAAAAGCTGCTGGCTGAGTAAGGCCCCGCAGCGATGCTATACATTGATTAAATGTATACCTATGAACGGCAGTTGGGTATTTAAAAACCAAACGGGTTTTTAGAATGCCGCTGCCGTTTTGTCATTTAAATCAATCACTAAAAAAAGCAGTTGCATTTATTTTTGATGATTGTACGTAGGAATTGTCCTTGTCATAAAGTGCGATTAGGACCACAATGCGTCATCAAATTTTAACATGTTCTGACTGCGTAAAAACGCGGCAGGGCAGCAGACTTTCTATGCGTTTAGTGCACTGGTAGCTATTGAGCCAGGGGCGGTAGCGTATCTCGCATTAGCGAATAAGCATAACTCATTGTTTCTGAATATCTTAAGAGCGAAATAAACGTGAAAATTCTGGTCACTGGTGGGGCAGGCTTTATTGGGTCTGCAGTGGTACGACATATTATCAATGATACGCAGGATTCCGTGGTCAATGTCGATAAGCTGACTTATGCAGGCAATCTTGAATCACTGGCCGACGTCGCGCACAGCGATCGCTATCGTTTTGAACATGCCGACATCTGCGACAGTGATGCGATGGCGCGTATTTTTGCCGAGCACCAGCCGGATGCCGTGATGCACCTGGCGGCAGAGAGCCACGTTGATCGTTCGATCACCGGTCCGGCAGCTTTTATCGAAACCAACATTGTGGGTACCTACGTACTGCTGGAAGCCAGTCGCCAGTACTGGTCATCATTAAGCGCTGAGAAGAAAACCGCATTCCGTTTCCACCATATCTCTACTGATGAAGTGTATGGTGACCTTCCTCACCCAGATGAAGTAGCGGAGGGCAGTGAACTGCCGCTGTTTACCGAAAAAACAGCCTACGCACCGAGCAGTCCTTACTCCGCATCAAAAGCCTCCAGTGACCACCTGGTTCGCGCCTGGCTGCGTACCTACGGTTTCCCGACCATTGTGACCAACTGTTCTAACAACTACGGTCCTTACCACTTCCCGGAAAAACTGATCCCATTGGTTATCCTCAACGCCCTGGAAGGCAAATCCCTGCCGGTTTACGGTAAAGGCGATCAGATCCGCGACTGGTTGTATGTTGAAGACCACGCGCGCGCGCTTTATACCGTGGTGACACAGGGTAAAATTGGTGAAACCTACAACATCGGCGGCCACAACGAGAAGCAAAATCTGGATGTGGTGCACACTATCTGCTCCCTGCTGGATGAAATCGTTCCGAAAGAAGGCTCCTATCGCGACCAGATAACTTACGTTGCTGACCGCCCGGGACACGATCGCCGCTACGCCATTGATGCCGAGAAAATTGGTCTGGAACTGGGCTGGAAACCGCAGGAAACCTTCGAAAGCGGGATCCGCAAAACGGTGGAATGGTATCTGACCAACACCCAGTGGGTAGAGAACGTGAAAAGCGGCAGCTACAAGTCGTGGATTGAAGAAAATTACCAGAATCGCTAACAGCGGCTCGCTTTATTTTAGATAGTGATGTATGCGTTTTTAGCTGACAGGGGATGGCAATGAAAGTATTGGTGACTGGCGGAACCGGGTTTCTTGGTACTGCGTTAGTCCAGGCGTTGAAATCATCAGGGCATCAAGTGATATTAACAACGCGTCGGCAGGAAGATATTGAACAGGGAATTTACAACCTGGGTGATATTTCAGCGGAAACCAACTGGGTAAACCTTCTGCAAGGATGCGATACCGTCATTCATACTGCAGGAAGGGCACATATCCTGAATGATAATGCTCAGGATGCATTAGCTGAATTTCGCCGTGTTAATCACGACGCGACCTTGAAATTGGCTAAAGATGCCGCCAACTGCGGCGTAAAGCATTTCATTTTCATCAGCTCGATTGGTGTGAACGGCAATGCTACCTCAGGAACCCCCTTTACTGAAGCATCAGAACCTCGGCCAACTTCTGACTACGCCATTTCTAAACTTGAGGCTGAGCAAAGTCTGCGGCAAACCTTTACCAATAGCGAAATGGCGGTAACCATCGTCCGTCCGGCGCTGATCTGTGGTGAAAATGCGCCAGGTAATATCCAGCGCCTGTTAAAACTGGTGTCGAAAAATCTGCCGTTACCGTTTAAAAACGTGAATAACAAGCGTGCGCTGGTGTCGCTGGACAACGTTGTCAGCTTTATTAATGAATGCGTCGTGAATGATAAGTCGAAAAATCAACTCTATCTGCTCGCCGATGCAGAGCGACCCTCAACCGAGGATATGATTAACGCCTTTGCGACTGGAATGGGTATTCACGCAAAAATTATCTATTTCCCGAAGAGCGTCCTGAAATTATTGCTTTCGGCCGTGGGTAAAGCTGGCATTTACGATCAGTTATTCGGCGATCTTGAAGTTGATGCCAGTAAATCGAGAGAGCAACTGCACTGGACACCGCCGATAACGCTGCATGAAACTATGAAAAAAACGGCGAAATATTATATCGAAGGTAATAAATAATGTTGGATTTAGGGATCGTAATATTCGCATTTTTAGTGTCATGTGCACTGACCTGGGGGTTACGCGGTTATGCGATTAAACATAACGTGATTGACCGACCAAACCAGAGAAGCTCGCATTCTGTGCCAACGCCGCGTGGGGGTGGGGTGGCTATTGTCCTGACGCTTTTAGCCGCACTGGTGTGGTTTTATTTCAGCAACGCGCTGACGGTAGATGGTTTCTTAGGTTTATTCATTCCGGGGTTAATTGTTGCCGTAATCGGGTTCCTGGATGACCACGGTCATATTGCGGCACGCTGGCGTCTGCTGATGCATTTCCTGGCAGCGGCAATTGGCCTGTATTTCTTAGGTTCTTTCCCGATTATTACTCTGTTTGGTTACGATCTCTCATTATCATGGATTGGGATGATTCTGGGCTGCTTCTATTTGGTCTGGATGTTGAATTTATACAATTTCATGGATGGGATTAACGGTTTAGCCAGTTCGGAAGCGATCACCTTTGCGGCAAGCAGTGCGATGTTAATGGTCGTTAACCAGTATACGCTTGCTCCTGGTAGCATCTATCCACTGACACTTGCCCTTGTTGGTGCTGCTGCCGGTTTTATTGTCTGGAACTTCCCGGCTGCCAAAATCTTTATGGGGGATGCCGGAAGCGGTTTCCTCGGAATAACCATCGGGCTGATGATCCTCCATATTGCGAAAGTTGATTCACACTTCTTTATTGCAGAGCTATGTTTGCTGGGTGTTTTCATCGTCGACGCCACCACCACGCTGCTGCGCAGAGTGGTTGCCGGTAAGAAAGTCTACGAAGCGCATGCGAGCCATGGTTATCAGATCCTTGCCCGGAAATATGGCAGTCATGTTCCGGTGACGCTGATGGCGATTGCCGTTAACCTGCTCTGGCTCTTGCCAATTGCTTATCTGATTGCAGCAGCCAAAATTGATGGCATTGTGGGTCTGATTATCGCCTGGTTACCGCTGTTCTTTGTGGCATTCAAATGTGGTGCTGGCGTGAAAGACAAAGAGAGCAACGTCAATGCATGACCTGATGATTTTGGGGGCTGGTGGCCATGGACGCACGCTATGCGAAATGGCCAGACTACTGGGCTATGCGGATATTGTGTTTCTCGATGAGAATGCATCCCTTTGCCATGAGACCAACAAACTCATTATTGGTAAAATTTCAGAGCTACCGTTACATATCAAAAAGGCTAATAACGTCGTTATTGGCATTGGAAATAATAAAGTCAGAGAACAACTCTATCAGCAGGTTATCAGCTTAGGTATCCAACCTGTCACGCTAATACATCCGTCGGCTTTTGTCAGCTCGTCGGCAACAATAGCTGATGGCTCAGTGGTATTAGCGATGGCTGTGGTGGGTGCTAACGCAACATTAGGTACATGCACGATTGTAAATAGTCATTCGACAGTAGACCATGATTCCATTCTCGGTGATTTTGCTCACTTAGGTGTTGGTGTTCACCTTGCAGGAAGTGCTGACATTGGGAAATCAGCTTTTCTGCAGGCTGGTACAGTGGGTGGTTATAATGCAAAAGTGGACGATGACTCAGTGTGCCCTGCTGGTTCTATTTTATAAACTGAAGGCAAGCTTTAACGAGGCGACTAGTTTTTAGTATGCTAACTTATTTAATATCTTTACCAAGACCAATAAAACGAATCATTACGTTATCTATCGATGTTGTACTGCTCTTATGCGCGTTCTGGTTTGCGTTTTGGGTACGTATAGATTCACTGACACCGTTATATAGTACGCCGCATTGGCTATTGATATTTTCAATAATCGTCGTCACTTTGGCAATATTTGTCAGGCTGGGGCTGTACCGTGCAGTTATTCGCTATATTACGGCTAAGATTCTACTGGTCGTGGCAGTTGGTATGTGTATATCATCCATATTGCTGATTATTGCGGCGTTCTATACCAATCTTTATCTGCCGAGAACGATTCCATTCATTTACTTCTCATTTGGCTTACTGCTTATCGCCGGTTCAAGACTCGGAATGCGAATGCTGGTAAACCGCGGCATGAAGCGGGGCACCCGAGTCGTCATTTACGGTGCTGGGGCGTCTGGTCGTCAGTTGCTGCCAGCGTTGAGCCAGATGGATGAATATTATCCGGTTGCATTTGTCGATGACAACCGTGCCCTGCAGGGACAGGTTATTCACGGCGTCAGCGTCTTTGCACCAGAAAAACTGGCCTGGCTGGTTGAGAAATACGAAGCGAAGAAAATTTTGCTGGCGATGCCAAGTGCCAGTCGTGCCAGAAAAAATGAAGTGATTAAGACACTGGAAGGTTTACCTTGTGAGGTGCTTTCTATTCCTGGGATGGTCGACCTGGTAGAAGGTAAAGCGCGTATCGATGCGTTACGCAAAGTGGTCATCACCGATCTCCTGGGACGTGACCCTGTTTCGCCAATTCCGGAATTAGTATCCCGTAATATCAACGGGAAAACGGTTATGGTTACAGGTGCAGGCGGTTCCATTGGTTCTGAACTGTGCCGGCAGATAATCAAAAATAAGCCCGATCAGCTTATTCTGTTCGAGCTGTCAGAGTTCTCACTGTACTCCATTGATTCTGAACTGCGTAATCTGAATCTCAGCCAGGATTTGCAGGTTAAGATTTACCCAATTCTTGGCAACGTGCAGGATAAAGAGCATCTCGAAAGATTAATTAAAGCATTCAACATCGACACGATTTATCACGCCGCGGCGTATAAACATGTGCCTCTTGTTGAGTTCAACGTCCTTGATGGCGTTCGCAATAATATCTTCGGTACTTTGTGCTGTGCCCAGGCGGCGGCGACCTGCGGTGTGGAAAACTTTGTTTTAATTTCCACCGATAAAGCGGTACGACCTACAAATACAATGGGTGCGACCAAACGTATGGCGGAGTTGGTGCTGCAGGCATTAGCGAAGGAATACAGCAAGACCTGCTTTAGCATGGTTCGTTTTGGCAACGTGCTGGGTTCTTCGGGCTCAGTTGTGCCGCTGTTTGAAAAACAGATTGCCTCTGGTGGTCCGGTCACGTTGACTCACCAGGATATCACACGTTACTTCATGACTATCCCTGAGGCGGCGCAATTAGTGATTCAGGCAGGAGCGATGGGAACCGGCGGCGATGTTTTTGTTCTCGACATGGGTGAGCCGGTGAAAATTATCGATCTTGCGCACCGTATGATTGCGCTACAGGGGCTCTCCGTTCGCGATGACAAAAATCCGTACGGCGATATTGCGGTTAAAACGACGGGTTTGCGTCCGGGTGAAAAACTTTATGAAGAGTTGCTTATTGGCGACAATGTGTCCACGACGCAACACCCGCGTATTAAGACTGCTAACGAAGTGATGTTACCGTGGAGCGAGATGAGCGCTATTCTTGCGGATCTGGACAGTGCCTGTCGTGAATTTGACTACGAGCGGGTGCGTGAGATCTTACTGAAGGCACCAACAGCATTTAACCCTACTGATGGCATCTGTGACTTACTCTGGAAAGAAAAAACGGTTTCTACCCACTAATCACTTTTGCAGCGTTGAGTGTTAACTCTTTATTCAGGTTGGAAAGACGAGCTTTCCAACCGAAGGAACAAAAATGAACGTCATTAAAACACCTTTAAAAGACTGCGTTATTATCGAGCCAAAAGTTTTTGGCGACTCCCGGGGCTTTTTCCTGGAAGCATGGCATAAAGAAAAATATGAGCAGGCCGGAATTACAGGTAACTTTGTTCAGGACAACCGCTCTCGCTCGAGCCGTAACGTACTGCGCGGATTGCACTTTCAGCGCACTAAACCACAGGGTAAGTTAGTGAGCGTGATTAGTGGTGAAGTTTATGACGTTGCTGTGGATCTTCGCCCGGGCTCCGAAACCTTTGGGCAATATGTTGGCGTTATTCTTTCTGGTGAGAAGAACAACCAGCTTTACGTTCCGCCTGGCTTTGCGCATGGCTTCTGTGTATTGAGCGAATATGCTGATTTTCATTACAAATGTACTGATTTCTACGATCCGTCAGACGAAGGCGGCATTATCTGGAACGATCCTGATATTGGTATTGAATGGCCTGTTACGTCGCCGCTGCTGTCTGATAAGGATATTAAATTAATGACTCTTGCTGAATACGGAAATTCATTATGAAATCGCATTATACGGTAATTGGTGGACGAGGATTTATCGGCAGTGAGATCGTCGAAAACCTGAAGGCGAAAGGTGAAACTGTGGTGGTGCCACCACGTGATGACGATTCATTATTCAATAGCGAACTGGGTATCGTCATCTATGCTGCGGGTAATGGTGATTGTGCTAATACCCCGTTTGATGTTTATAAATCCAATACCGAACTGCTGGCAGCTCTTTTAGAAAAAGCCAGCTTTGATAAGCTCATCTATATTTCCTCAACTCGTCTTTATATGGAGCAAGAAGGAGCGAGTGAGTCGGATGATTTGACTGTATGCACCAATGACAACAGAAGATTATTCAATCTTACTAAACTGGTGAGTGAAGAGCTGTGTCTAAAAAGTGCACGTGAAACAATTATTGTCAGACCTAGTAACGTCTACGGACTTGCGTTAAAGAGTAAATTATTCCTGCCAAGCATTATCAGAAATGCCATCTCTAACCATCATATTGATATGTATGTAGCTCCTGAATATGCAAAAGACTATGTTGCTGTTAGCGATGTTGCTGAGGTGATTTACCAAATCAGTCGTCACAGTCAGCATAAGATTTACAACATTGCTTCTGGTGTGAACACCACGGCTGCAGATATTGCGGAGCTTATTTCAAATAAAACTGATTGCACCATCAAATGGCATGACGGTTTTAAGGGCGAATATTTCCCTCCTACGGATAACTCGAGAACAGTCACTGAATATAGCCACACTTATCGGAACGTGCTGGCTGATATCGAAATAATGATTGATAATTTTAAAAAGATCATTACTGCGGTCTGATTTTACTATCAACCATAACAAGTTGGAGTTGTTCTCATGTTTGATCTGGTAAAATCCGACATTCTTCGTTATTACCAATTAACCGGGCGTAATAAATCAACAGTTTCTTTCGGCGGTATCGTCGGCGCATTTTTGGGAATGAAAATGACACCGGTTATTCTGTATCGAATGAGTCATTTTTGCTTTAAGAAAAGAATTCCTATTGTTGGGAAGATCTTTGCATTAGTTAACTTTATCGTGTTCGGTGTTGAAATTGCGGCGAACTGCAAAATTGGCGGGGGATTCTTTATTCCTCACTCACAGGGTATCGTCATTGGTGCCTCTGAGATTGGCAAAAATGCAACGATATATCAGCAGGTTACCCTGGGCGCTAAGAACATCGATATTCCTTTCAACCATGCTAACCGCCCGGTGCTTGGAGATAACGTTGTTGTTGCCTCCGGTGCTAAGATTCTCGGTGGAATACGTATTGGTGACAACGTTATCGTTGCTGCTAATGCCGTTGTAATGCAATCTTGTGATAACAACGTGCTTTTGGTAGGGATCCCGGCTGTAGTTAAGAAGAGTATTTGAAATGAAAGTGTTGTTCCTGTGTCCTCGCTTTTTTAACTATGAAAACGAAATTTCTGATGCGTTAAGACGCGCCGGTGCGACTGTCGATTATTTTGATGAAAAACCATTTAACAATGTTTTCTTTAAAATAATTTTAAGGTTGTGGAAAAACAGTAATTTCATTCGCCGAATCTCAGATACCTACTTTGAGAAGATCCTTTCACAAGCGAACGAGCAATACGATTATGTGATAGTATTGAAAGGCGAGTCTCTTGACAGAAAAAGTCTTTTAAAATTTAAAGAGAAATACAAGAGTGCAAAGTTTATTTATTACGCCTGGGACTCAATTAAAAACTACCCTCATATCCAGGAATATTTGAATCTGTTTGACAGTGTGTTTACGTTCGATGATAACGATGCAAAAGCATATCATTATATGACGCATTTGCCATTATTCTTCTCACCGGATTTTGTTAATCACCATCAGCGGCCTTCATTGGAAGGGAAAAAACCAACCATTGCTTTCCTTGGTACTGTACACAGCGACAGATATAAATTACTGGGTGAAATATATCAAAAACACAAGAATGATTATAATTTGAATTTCATTCTGTTTTTTCCTTCCATCGTTGTGTTGTCAGGTTTCTTAGTTGCAAATATTAAAGATGTTATGAAATACAGACTTTGCAACTTTACCATCCGTTCCCGGAATAAAGCTCAGATCGCAAAATTTTTCTCTGATGCAGATGCCGTTCTTGATATACAGCATCCCAGGCAGTCTGGTTTGACGATGCGAACCATTGAGTGCTTACCGTTGAAACGTAAATTCATTACCACTAATGCTAATGTTAAGGGTTATGATTTTTACTCGGTAAATAACTTTTATTTTATAGATCGTTCAGATGTTAAGATTGATGCTTCATTTTTCAGTATCCCGTATAACGATGAGCATGCTGCTGTTATCGATAAATACAGTGTGGACTCTTGGGTAAGAACACTCTGTTCTGTTAAAGCTGAAAAAGCAGAGTTTTAACGTTATCTTTTTTGGAAGTATAGAGTATTGAGGTAGTGGAATGAAGGGTATTATTCTTGCTGGCGGTTCAGGAACACGCTTGCATCCTATTACACGTGGTGTGTCCAAACAACTTTTACCTATTTATGATAAACCAATGGTTTATTACCCAATGTCAGTGCTGATGCTTGCCGGCATTCGTGACATTTTATTGATTACCACTCCGGAAGATCTCCCATCATTCCAGCGCCTGCTGGGAGATGGAAGTCGCTTTGGCATTAATCTCTCTTATGAAGTGCAACCTTCACCGGATGGCCTGGCACAAGCTTTTATTATCGGTGAGGAATTCATTGCAGGTGATAAGTGTGCTCTGGTGTTAGGCGATAATATTTTCTTTGGTCAGAGCTTTGGCCGTAAACTCGAGTCAGTGGTTGCCAGTGACGCTGGAGCAACGGTCTTTGGCTATCAGGTGATGGATCCGGAACGTTTCGGCGTTGTTGAATTTGATGACAAGTTCAAAGCCCTTAGCATTGAAGAAAAACCATTGAAACCTAAATCCAGCTGGGCTGTGACTGGCTTATATTTCTATGATGAAAACGTTGTTGAGATGGCCAAACAGGTTAAACCGTCTGAGCGTGGTGAGCTGGAGATAACAACACTGAACCAGATGTACCTTGAGAAAGGCGATCTGCAGGTTGAGTTGCTAGGCCGAGGATTCGCGTGGCTCGACACCGGCACCCATGACAGCCTCATTGAAGCCTCCCAGTTTATTCACACTATTGAGAAACGTCAGGGATTCAAAATCGCGTGTCTTGAGGAAATTGCCTATCGCAAAGGCTGGCTGACTGTAGAAGAGGTTATCGCCCATGGCAATGACATGGCGAAAACTAATTATGGTCAATACTTACTGAATTTGGTTAAAAACCAATAATCAAATTCCATGCTGAACCCAACTCATATTTTATATTCAGAAGGCTGATCCGGTTTCTGGAAATTCCTAATTGCAGCGATACTTTAAACCCTGCAGTGGCTATTGTTTTTACTGTGATCAGGGCCACAAATGCCTATCTCTGACCCTGATTTATGAGTTAAGATTCTTGCAAATTATATCTGTCGGGGTTACCCGACCCCGACAGTGACCACACCTGACAGGAGTATGTAATGTCCAAACAACAGATCGGCGTCGTCGGTATGGCAGTGATGGGGCGCAACCTGGCGCTCAACATCGAAAGCCGTGGTTACACCGTCTCCATCTTCAACCGCTCCCGTGAGAAGACTGAAGAAGTTGTTGCCGAGAATCCCGGCAAGAAGCTGGTTCCTTACTACACGGTAAAAGAGTTTGTCGAATCTCTGGAAACGCCGCGTCGTATCCTGTTAATGGTGAAAGCGGGTGCGGGTACCGATGCTGCAATCGACTCCCTGAAGCCGTTCCTTGATAAAGGCGACATCATCATTGATGGCGGTAATACCTTCTTCCAGGACACCATCCGTCGTAACCGCGAACTGTCTGAAGACGGTTTTAACTTCATCGGTACCGGCGTTTCCGGTGGCGAAGAGGGCGCACTGAAGGGCCCATCCATCATGCCAGGCGGTCAGAAACACGCCTACGAGCTGGTTGCACCAATCCTGACCAAAATCGCTGCTGTAGCCGAAGACGGTGAGCCGTGCGTGACTTATATTGGTCCGGACGGAGCGGGTCACTATGTGAAAATGGTGCACAACGGTATCGAATATGGCGATATGCAGCTGATTGCTGAAGCCTATTCCCTGTTGAAAGGTGGCCTGAACCTCTCTAACGAAGAACTGGCCCAGGTCTTCACTGAGTGGAACAACGGCGAGCTGAACAGCTACCTCATCGACATCACCAAAGACATTTTCACTAAGAAAGACGAAGAGGGTAAATACCTGGTCGACGTCATTCTTGATGAAGCCGCAAACAAAGGCACCGGTAAGTGGACCAGCCAGAGCTCTCTGGATCTTGGCGAGCCGCTGTCTCTTATCACTGAATCCGTATTTGCGCGTTACATCTCATCTCTGAAAGATCAGCGTGTTGCCGCTTCCAAAGTGCTGTCTGGCCCGAAAGCGCAGCCAGCAGGCGACAAAGCAGAGTTCGTTGAGAAAGTTCGCCGCGCACTGTACCTCGGTAAAATCGTCTCTTACGCACAGGGCTTCTCTCAGCTGCGCGCCGCTTCCGACGAGCATAGCTGGGATCTGAACTACGGCGAAATCGCGAAGATCTTCCGCGCTGGCTGCATCATCCGCGCCCAGTTCCTGCAGAAAATCACCGACGCGTATGCGGAAAACAAAGACATCGCTAACCTGCTGCTGGCACCGTACTTCAAGAAAATTGCTGACGAATATCAGCAGGCGCTGCGTGATGTCGTGGCTTATGCAGTACAGAACGGTATTCCGGTACCGACCTTCTCAGCAGCCGTTGCCTACTATGACAGCTACCGCTCTGCGGTACTGCCAGCGAACCTGATTCAGGCTCAGCGCGACTATTTCGGTGCGCATACCTATAAGCGTACGGATAAAGAAGGTGTCTTCCACACCGAGTGGCTGGATTAATCTGATTTAATCTCCGTCACTTACTAAGCCCGAAGCTTGTCTTCGGGCTTTTTTGTGCCCGCTATTGCTGGGGTCTGGCAATATCGCTGAAATTGCTTTTCGTCAATCGAGGCTCAACGTCGTGCCCGGGGAGGGCGCTCTGCCTTGACAGTACCTCGTTGTAAGAGGTAAAAATCCCTGATTCTTGTGATGGCGAAGCGGCCATCCTTACGGTTTAACTCACATAAGTTGCTATCGAATGAAAATAACAATTTCCGGTACTGGTTACGTCGGCTTATCCAACGGCATCCTGATCGCCCAACACCATGAAGTGGTGGCACTGGACATCGTGCAGGCGAAGGTAGACATGCTTAACAAAAAGCAGTCGCCGATTGTTGATAAAGAGATTCAGGAATACCTGACCACTAAGCCGCTGAACTTCCGCGCGACCACCGACAAGCACGATGCCTACCGCAATGCGGACTATGTGATTATTGCTACCCCGACCGATTACGATCCGAAAACCAACTACTTCAACACCTCTTCGGTTGAAGCGGTGATCCGTGATGTCACCGAAATCAATCCGAACGCGGTGATGATTATCAAGTCGACCATCCCGGTAGGCTTTACCCAGTCAATCAAAGCACAGCTGGGTATTGATAACATTTTCTTCTCGCCGGAGTTCCTGCGTGAAGGCCGCGCCCTGTACGATAACCTGCATCCGTCACGCATCGTGATCGGCGAACGCTCCGAGCGTGCTGAACGCTTTGCCGCGCTGCTGCAGGAAGGCGCCATTAAGCAAAACATCCCGACGCTGTTCACAGACTCCACCGAAGCCGAAGCTATTAAGCTGTTCGCAAACACCTATCTTGCAATGCGTGTGGCCTACTTCAATGAACTCGACAGCTATGCCGAAAGCCTGGGACTGAACTCAAAGCAGATCATCGAAGGCGTGTGCCTGGATCCGCGCATCGGCAACCACTACAACAACCCGTCCTTCGGCTACGGTGGCTACTGTCTGCCGAAAGATACCAAGCAGCTGCTGGCTAACTATGACCAGGTGCCAAACAACCTGATTTCCGCCATTGTTGATGCTAACCGGACGCGTAAAGACTTCATCGCTGATTCGATTCTCGCGCGCCATCCGAAGGTGGTCGGGGTATACCGTCTGATTATGAAAAGCGGGTCTGATAACTTCCGTGCATCTTCCATTCAGGGGATCATGAAGCGTATCAAGGCGAAGGGTGTTACGGTCATTATTTATGAACCGGTGATGCCGGAAGATGAGTTCTTCCACTCCCGCGTGGTGCGAGATCTTGAAGCGTTTAAGCAGGAGGCCGATGTGATTATTTCTAACCGTATGGCCGAAGAACTGGAAGACGTTGCGGATAAAGTGTATACCCGCGATCTGTTTGGTAATGACTAAGTTACAATAAAATCGCTGCGATAAAAAAGCCCTCATCAGAGGGCTTTTTTTTACACCTTATAAAACTCACGGTACCAGTCAACAAAGTTTTTAACCCCTTCCTTCACCGAGGTCTGCGGCTTAAAGCCGGTGACATCGAAGAGTGGGGTGGTGTCGGCGCTGGTCTCCAGGACGTCACCCGGCTGTACCGGCATCATATTTTTCTGCGCCGGGGTGCCAATAGCTTCTTCCAGCGCGGTAATGTAGTCCATCAGCTCCACCGGCGAACTGTTGCCGACGTTATACACCTGATAAGGCGCAGAGCTGCTGGCGGGCGAACCGGTTTCAACCGTCCACTCCGGGTTGGCAACCGGAACCACGTCCTGCAGGCGCATCACCGCTTCAGCGATGTCGTCGATGTAGGTGAAATCGCGCTTCATCTTGCCGTAGTTGTATACGTCGATGCTTTTACCCTCGAGCATCGCTTTGGTAAATTTGAACAATGCCATATCCGGACGACCCCACGGACCATAGACCGTAAAGAATCGCAGACCGGTGGTCGGCAGGCCGTACAGGTGTGAGTAGGTGTGCGACATCAGCTCGTTGGCTTTTTTAGTTGCCGCGTACAGCGATACCGGGTGATCGACGGCGTCGTCGGTAGAGAACGGCATTTTGCGGTTCAGACCGTATACCGAACTAGAGGAAGCATACACCAGATGCTGCACCTTATTATGGCGGCAGCCCTCAAGCACGTTCAGATGACCCATCATGTTGGACTCCGCGTAGATGTGCGGATTTTCCAGCGAATAGCGCACACCGGCCTGTGCGGCGAGGTGGATAACGCGGTTGAATTTCTCGTCAGCAAACAGCGTTTCCATCGCTTTGCGGTCGGCCAGATCGATTTTATGGAAGCTGAACAGGGGCGACTGCAGCAGGTCAAGGCGTGCCTGTTTGAGGCTGACATCGTAGTAATCGTTAAGATTGTCGATACCGACGACCTGATGGCCCGCATCCAGCAGGCGTTTGCAGATGTGATAGCCGATAAAACCGGCAGCTCCTGTAACCAGATATTTCATAGAATTCCTCAGTACACGCGTTCAGGAAGGCAACCACACCTTCGGCTGTAACGAAAGGCGAAATCATACCCGCCGGGCGCCAAAAAAGATAATCGTAATCTACAATTAGCGTTGCCGCTACGGCAGGTAAACAAAGTCTGGAATCGGATAAAATCCGATAGTAATTCCAAAGCGGATGAGTAAACTACCAAAGTTTATGGGTCTCCTTTTTTCATTTAATGTTAAGGTTTGTATGACGCAAGAAACCAATAATGGGTCGAACGGATTTCGCCCGGAAGCTGAGCAAATCGATCTTATTGATTTAGTTGTGCAGGTCTGGCGTGGGAAAATGACGATTGCAATCTGTGTTGTCGTTGCTGTTCTTCTCGCCGCCGTCTATCTGTTTGTTGCAAAAGAAAATGGACGTCTACCGCGATCATCTCCCAGCCGGATGCGGCACAAATTGCTTCGTACAATACCGCGCTGAATATTCTTTATCCCACCACCTCACCTAACATCAACGATGTCCAGGTACGGGTGATTGGTCGTTATAACGCGGCGATGTCAGCTTTGGCTGAATCGCTGGATAATCAGACCATCCCTGAAAAACTGACGGTTGAACAAGCGGTAAAAGGCCAGGACCTCCCGATTAAGATCTCTTACGTCGGCTCTTCTGCTGAAGCGGCGCAGAAACAGCTGACCCAGTATATTCAGCAGGTTGATGAGCAAATCGCCAAAGAGCTGGATACTGACCTGAACGATAACATTAAGCAGCAGACCGCTACGCTGCAGACTTCGTTGCAAACTCAGGAGAAGGTGGCTCAGGAGCAGAAAGATCTGCGTATCAAGCAAATCAAAGAAGCGCTGAAATACGCCGAGCAATCCAATGTCACCAAGCCGCAGGTGCAACAGACTCAGGACGTTAACCAGGACACTCTGTTCCTGCTCGGCAGCGAAGGGTTGAGCTCGATGGTGCAGAACGAAGCCACCCGTCCGCTGCTTTTTGCCAGCAGCTACTATCAGACCAAGCGTAACCTGCTTGATATCCAGAGCCTGCAGGTGGATCCGAAAACCATTCACGCCTATCGCTACGTGATGAAACCAAGCCTGCCGATTCATCGTGACAGCCCGAAACGTGGGCTCGTGGTGGTTCTCGCCGTACTGCTTGGCTTAATGGTCGGGGCAGGGCTCGTGTTGGGCCGAAACGCACTGCGAACCTATCAGGCAGAACGCCGCTAAATACAGATGAAATGAAAAAGGCCCGGCGCAACGGCTGCCGGGCCTTTTTTTTATTTGTGCCGTGCTCTAAGGTTCTCAATCACGGTGGTTAAATCGAGCTCCTGGTCCTGCAGCAGCACCAGCAGGTGATAGATCAGATCTGAGGCTTCGTTGGTCAGCTCGTGGCGATCGTTGACCGTGGCGGCAAGGGCGGTTTCAACACCTTCTTCACCTACCTTCTGGGCAATCCGCTTGGTACCGCTGGCGTAAAGCTTCGCGGTGTATGAACTTGCCGGGTCGGCGGATTTACGTTCTGCCAGCAGCTGTTCGAGCTGCCAGAGGAACAGCCACTGGTGGCTGTTCTCGCCAAAGCAGCTGGAGGTGCCTTTGTGACAGGTTGGGCCAGTCGGGTTGACCAGCACCAGCAGGGTGTCGTTATCGCAGTCCGGGGCAATACTGACCACGCTGAGGAAATTGCCTGAGGTTTCCCCCTTGGTCCACAGACGCTGTTTGGTGCGTGAAAAGAACGTCACCTTGCCGGTGGCCTGGGTCTTCGCCAGCGCTTCCTGGTTCATATAGCCCAGCATCAGCACTTCACCAGAAACCGCGTGTTGAATAATGGCGGGCATCAGTCCGTCGGTTTTTTGCCAGTCCAGTTGCTCTGTTAACATACCCTTATCTCCACGCCCTGTGCGGCCAGGTACGCTTTTAGTTCACCAATATTAATAATCTGCTTGTGGAACACCGAGGCCGCCAGCGCCCCGTCGACGTTCGCCACCCGAAAGGCGTCGAGGAAGTGCTCCATGGTCCCGGCGCCGCCGGAGGCAATAAGCGGCACGTGGCACACCTCGCGGACCTTACGCAGTTGTTCAAGATCGTAACCGTTACGCACGCCGTCCTGGTTCATCATGTTCAGGACTATCTCACCCGCGCCGCGTTTTTGCACTTCCTGCACCCAGTCGAGGGTTTCCCATTGCGTAACGCGGGTACGGCTTTCATCACCGGTATACTGATTGACGTGGTATTTGCCGGTGTCGCTATCAAACCAGGTATCGATACCCACGACAATACACTGCACGCCGAAGCGGTCCGCCAGACGAGTGATAAGCAACGGGTCCGCCAGCGCCGGGGAGTTCACCGAAATTTTGTCGGCACCAAATGAGAGAATTCTGGCGGCGTCGTCGAGAGATTTGATCCCGCCTGCCACGCAAAACGGAATATCGATAACTTCCGCCACGCGCTCAATCCAGCTTTTATCTACCACCCGGCCATCGCTTGAGGCGGTGATATCGTAGAACACCAGCTCATCGGCGCCTTCTTCTGCGTAACGTTTTGCCAGCGGGACGATGTCGCCGATGATTTCGTGATTGCGGAACTGCACGCCTTTTACGACCTGACCATCACGCACGTCCAGGCATGGGATTATCCGTTTTGCCAGCATTGGATGGCCTCCGTCACGTTGAATTTACCTTCCAGCAGCGCGCGCCCGACGATCACGCCACGCACGCCGGTTCCACGCAGGGCGGCGATATCGGCAAGCCCGCCGATCCCGCCCGAGGACTGAAACGCCACCTGCGGATAACGGGCGCAGATCTCTCCATACAGCGCCACGTTGGAGCCTGCGAGGGTGCCATCGCGAGAAATATCGGTACACAGCACGTGCTGCAGCCCAACCGACTGATAGATTGCGATAAGCGTCTCCAGCGTCACGCCGGAGTTCTCCTGCCAGCCGCTGACCGCCACCTGCTTCACGCCGTTTTCATCTATACGCACGTCCAGCGCCAGCACTAATTTGTCGGCACCAAAGCGTTTAAACCAGCCCTGAACGATGTCCGGGGATTTTACCGCCGTTGAGCCAATCACCACCCGCGCGACCCCCGCGTTGAGCAGGGCGGCCACGTCATCTTCGGTCCGCACGCCGCCGCCAACCTGCACCGGCACACTGACTCCGGCAACGAGATTTTTCAGCAACGGGATTTGCCGCTGGCTCGGGTCTTTTGCGCCGGTCAAATCAACCAAATGCAGCACTTCCGCACCCTGGGCGGCATACTCCTGCAGGCGCGGCAGCGGATCGTTACCGTAGTCGCGCTGCCGGGCGTAATCCCCCTGGTGGAGACGCACGACCGTGCCATCAATTAAATCTAAAGCCGGAATAATCATCACATCTCCAGGAAATTTTTCAGCAGCTGCGCGCCGGCGGCACCGGAACGTTCCGGGTGAAACTGCACGCCGAAGAAATTATCTTTCTGCACCGCGGCGGTAAAGGGGTCACCATATTCGCACTGGGCGATGGTCCACGCGTTCACCGGCATGGCGTAGCTGTGCACAAAGTAGAACCACGCGCCGTCGTCGATACCGCGGAACAGCGGGTTCCCGGCTTTTGCCGAGACGCGGTTCCAGCCCATGTGGGGCAGGGGAAGACCACGGTCGAGCATCTTCGGCACATCCGCATCGATAATGCCCAGCATGTCCACGCCGCGCGTCTCTTCGCTGCGGCGGGCTAATAATTGCATACCCAGGCAAATGCCGAGCACCGGCTGGGTGCACACCTTAATCAGCTCAACCAGTTCGCGTTCGCGCAGCTGGTCCATCGCCGCCTGCGCGGTACCGACGCCGGGTAAAAAGAGCTTATCGGCGCGCAGCACCACGTCGGGCTCGCGGCTGACCGTTGGCGTATAGCCGTGGCGGCCGATGGCCGATTTCACCGAGTTGAGGTTGGCGCAGCCGGTATCGAGGATAACGACGTTCATCACAGCACCCCTTTAGACGACGGTAGCGTATCACCCTCAACGCGAATGGCCTGGCGCAGCGTACGGCCAAAGGCTTTGAACAGGCTCTCCACGCGGTGGTGATCGTTTTTGCCTTTGGTTTTCAGGTGCAGGGTCACGCCCATGGTGTAGGAGAGCGAGCGGAAGAAGTGCTCGATCATCTCGGTGCTGAGATCGCCCACGCGCTGGTAGGTGAACTCGGCTTTATATTCGAGGTGTGGACGCCCTGAGATATCCAGCGCGCAGCGCGCGAGACACTCGTCCATCGGCAGCACAAAGCCGAAGCGATTGATGCCGCGCTTGTCGCCGAGCGCCAGCTTCAGCGCCTCACCCAGCGCCAGACCGGTATCTTCCACGGTGTGGTGATCGTCAATATACAGGTCACCTTTGACGGTTATCTCCGTGCGGAAGCCGCCGTGGGTGGCAATTTGATCCAGCATATGGTCGAAGAAACCGACGCCGGTGTTAATCTTGCTGCCCCCTTCGCGATCGAGCCAGATTTTCACGTCGATCTGCGTTTCTTTAGTATTACGCTCAACGTGAGAGTAGCGGTCACGGGCGGTGAGCTGTTCCCCAATGGCGTTCCAGCCCAGCGTGTCGCGCGCATAGCGCAGACCGCCGATGCCCATGTTGTCGGCAAGCGTAATATCGGTGGCGCGATCGCCAATCACATAGCTGTTGGCAACGTCCATCATCCCCGGCTCAAGCCAGCGGCGCACGAGGGTGGTTTTCGGCTTACGACAGTCGCAGTTATCCGCTGGCAGGTGCGGGCAAATAAGCACTTCGTCGAAGGCCACGCCCTGAGAGGTCAGCACCTGCATCATCAGGTCGTGCGGTCCATCGAAGTCTGCCTGCGGGAAGCTGTCGGTCCCCAGCCCGTCCTGATTAGTAATCATCACCAGGCGATACCCGGCTTTCTGCAGCTTGAGCAGCGTCGGGATCACCTCCGGCTCGAAGGCGAGTTTATCGAAGCGGTCGACCTGATAGTCGCTCGGCGGCTCGGCAATCAGCGTGCCGTCACGGTCAATAAAAAGAAACTTCTGGGTCATACACTCTCCGCTCTCAGGGCATCAATCACACGCTGGCTCTCTGCACGGGTCCCGATGGTTATCCGCAGGCAGCCGCTCAATGACGGTTGTTTGTTCTGGTCTCGTAAGATAATGCCCTGATCCCACAAAGATTTAAATACGGCACTTGAGGCGGTAATGCGCACCAGAATGTAGTTAGTTTCTGAATCGAAAACCTGCTCGACGCACGCTGTCTCCTGAAGCTGGCTCACCAGATACTGGCGCTCGCTCAGGATCTGCGCCACTCGCTCGCGCATCTGGGTAATGCCCTGCGGCGTTAACGCCTGGGCGGCGATATCGGCAACCGGGGTTGAGAGCGGGTACGGCGCAATCACCTTCAGCAGCAAATTAATCACCTGCTCGCTGGCGAGGGTGAAGCCGCAGCGCAGGCCTGCCAGCGCAAAGGCTTTCGACAGCGTGCGCAGCACCACGAGGTGCGGGTAATCGGCGATCCAGCCAGCGAGCGTTGCCTGCGGGCAAAACTCAATGTACGCTTCGTCGGCGACGACCAGCGCTTTACCGCGGGTCATCTCCAGCAGCACGCGCAGATCCTGCGGATTGATAATCTGCCCGGTCGGGTTGTTCGGGCTGCACACATAAACCACCTTCACGCCGTCGAGCTGCTCTGCGATGGCCGGGAGGTTGAGCTGCCAGTCGTCCAGAGCCTGCACGGTGCGGTACTCCACGCCGAAGGTTTCGGCGCTGACGCTGTACATCCCGTAGGTTGGCGGGCAGAACAGAATGGCATCTTTGCCCGGCTCGCAGAAAGCACGAATCAACAGCTCAATCCCTTCATCCGCCCCGCGGCTTACCAGAACCTGCTCCGGCTTCAGCCCGGCGTACTGGGCGTAGTTCTCAATCACCGCTTTTGGCTGACACTCCGGATAGCGGTTCAGCGTCTGCTGGGTCAGGCCAAACGGCACCGCCGTCGGGAATTCATTGGCATTGAGCCAGACGTCACCTTTACCCCCCAGGCGGCGCGCAGACTGGTATGGCGTCAGATTACGGACATTCTCACGGGCTAACTCTTCGATGCTCATGCTTGCTCCTTGAGGGCGGCAACGCGCAGCGTTACGGCGTTTTTGTGGGCCATCAGACGCTCAGCGGCGGCCAGGGTTTCGATAGTGCTGGCGAGGCTTGCAAAGCCGTCGCGGGACAGCTCCTGCACCGTCATGCGTTTCTGGAAATCCGCCAACCCAAGGCTTGAACAGGTGGCGGTATAGCCGTAGGTCGGCAGCACGTGGTTGGTACCGGAGGCGTAATCACCGGCGGATTCCGGCGACCAGTCGCCGAGGAATACCGAACCGGCGCTGGTAATGTCATCCACCAGGCTGCGGGCATTGCGGGTCTGAATAATCAGGTGCTCCGGGCCATACAGGTTGGAGATTTGCACACACTGAGCCAGACTTTCGGCAACAATCAGGCGGCTTGCCGCCAGCGCCTGACGCGCGGTTTCGGCGCGCGGCAGGTCGGCGAGCTGGCGCTCTACGGCCTGTGCGACCAGGGCCGCCATACCGGCATCCGGCGTCAGCAGGAGAACCTGCGAGTCCGGGCCGTGTTCGGCCTGAGAAAGCAGGTCAGAAGCCACGAAGTCCGGGGTGGCACCGCTGTCGGCGATCACCAGCACTTCCGAAGGACCGGCGGGCATGTCGATGGCCGCACCGTCCAGACGCTGGCTGACCTGGCGCTTCGCTTCGGTCACATACGCGTTGCCCGGGCCAAAAATCTTATCCACCGCCGGAATACTCTCGCTGCCAAACGCCAGCGCGGCGATGGCCTGGGCGCCACCGACGTTGAACACGTCCTGCACGCCGCAGAGCTGCGCGGCATAGAGAATTTCATCGGCAATCGGCGGCGGCGAGCACAGGACCACGCGCGGGCAGCCGGCAATGCGCGCCGGGGTGGCGAGCATTAAAACGGTCGAAAAGAGCGGGGCACTGCCCCCGGGTATATAAAGGCCGACGGAGGCCATCGGGCGCGTCACCTGCTGACAGCGCACGCCGGGCTGGGTTTCGATATCAACCGCGGGCAGCAGCTGAGCGGTGTGGAAGCGCTCAATATTGCGCACCGCAACCGCCATCGCTTGTTTCAACTCCGGGCTCAGGCGCTCACCGGCGGCGGCGATGTCTGCCGCGCTGACCTTAAGGGCGGTGACGGTGGTTTTGTCGAACTTTGCGCCATACTCGCGCAGGGCCGCGTCGCCGTTGGTTTTAACGTTTTCCAGGATCTCCGCTACGGTGCGGGTAATGCTCTCTGAGGCCGCCACCGCCGGGCGCATCAGCAGAGCGTTTTGCTGCTCTGCGCTGCACTGGTTCCAGTCGATAATCGTGTTGAAGCTCATTGGCGTTACTCCATCATCTTCTCAATTGGCAGAACCAGAATGGAGCTGGCGCCCAGCACCTTCAGTTTTTCCATGGTTTCCCAGAACAGGGTTTCGCTGCTGACCATGTGCATTGCCACGCGCTGCTGATCGCCTGCCAGCGGCAGAATGGTCGGACGCTCGGCGCCCGGGAGCAGGGCAATCACTTCGTCCAGACGCTCGGTTGGGGCGTGCAGCATGATGTACTTCGATTCACGGGCCTGGATAACCCCCTGAATACGGGTCAGCAGCTTATCGATGAGCTGCTGCTTCACGTCCGACATTTCGCCGTCGCGCTGGATCAGGCAGGCTTTAGAGCGGTAAATCACTTCCACTTCACGCAGACCGTTGGCTTCGAGGGTGGCTCCGGTGGAGACGAGGTCGCAGATAGCGTCAGCAAGTCCGGCGCGCGGAGCCACTTCGACAGAGCCGTTCAGCAGGCAGGATTTAAAAGCGATGCCTTTCTGATCGAGGTAGCGCTTCAGCAGGTGCGGGTAAGAGGTGGCAATACGTTTGCCGTCGAGGGCGGCAGGGCCATTCCAGGACTCATCCACCGGGGTGGCAAGCGACAGGCGGCAACCGCCGAAATCGAGGCGACGCAGGGTGAAATAGCGAGGGTCTTCGCCCTGGGCGCGGCGGTTCAGCAGCTCTTCTTCCAGCACGTTTTCGCCGATAATGCCGAGGTCGACCACGCCATCCATCACCAGGC
Source organism: Yokenella regensburgei ATCC 49455 (assembly GCF_000735455.1). GTDB lineage: Bacteria > Pseudomonadota > Gammaproteobacteria > Enterobacterales > Enterobacteriaceae > Yokenella > Yokenella regensburgei. The sequence continues at coordinate 27,695 of NZ_JMPS01000067.1, forward strand.
CCGGGATGTCGTCATCACGTACGCGCAGAATATCGATCGGCATATTTTCCGCCAGCGCAATCAGACGCTGGGTGTGCAGGTTGATTTTTATGCCGCAGCGGGCCAGTAATTCGCATGAATCGTCGCTAAGACGCCCGGATTTCTGCATAGCTATGCGTAAACGATTGTTGTCTGACATTGTGGTTTCCTCGTTAACCTGTCTAAATCTTCTGGATCCGACCCAATAAAAAAGCCCCCGGAAGTATTCTCTTCCGGGGGCTCTCTCTTGCGTTCATGCACCACTGGAAGATCTGAATGTCTTCCAGCACACATCGCCTGAAAGACTAGTCAGGATGATGGTGATGATGATGGTTTTTAAATTGAACGCAGATCATAATTTTCTCGTTGAATGCTTATTCACTAGATGTCTTTTAACCTAAACCAGTTCGTCTACCGAAAGCAAGGGCTTTTTTCTATGATTAATTGATTTCATATTGATGCTATAAATTGTCAGCAGGGGCACGCTGGCGTAGCCTGTTAACTGGAGTGAACACCTCAGGAGATAACGCATGAAAAAGGTCGCGATTGTCGGATTAGGCTGGCTGGGTATGCCGCTGGCGCTGTCATTGACGGCGCGGGGTTGGCAGGTCACCGGCAGCAAAACCACTCAGGACGGAGTGGAAGCGGCAAGGATGTGCGGTATCGACAGCTATCCTTTACGTCTGGAGCCGCAGCTGGTCTGCGAAGCCGATGACCTGGATGCGCTGATGAACGTTGATGCCCTGGTGATTACGCTTCCGGCACGCCGCAGCGGGCCGGGCGATGATTTCTATCTGCAGGCGGTGCAGGAGATTGTCGACTCTGCGCTGGCGCATCAAATTCCTCGCATCATCTTTACCAGTTCCACCTCCGTGTATGGCAACGTCAGCGGTACGGTGAAAGAGAACACCCGGCGCGAACCGACGACGCTCAGCGGTAGGGTGTTGAAAGAGCTGGAAGACTGGTTGCATAACCTGCCGGGCACTTCGGTGGATATTGTGCGTCTCGCCGGGCTGGTAGGGCCGGGGCGTCATCCGGGCCGTTTCTTCGCCGGAAAATCAGCGCCGGACGGCCAGCATGGGGTCAATCTGGTGCATCTGGAAGACGTTGTCTCCGCGATTACGCTGCTGTTACAGGCTCCGAGCGGCGGACACATCTATAATATATGTGCACCTAAGCATCCAACGCGTGCGGAGTTCTACCCGCAGATGGCCCGAGAGCTGGGGCTTGAACCCCCGACGTTCGGCGTGGGTGACAAGAACGATAAAGGCAAAATTATTGATGGCAACCGGATCTGCAACGAACTGGGATTTGAATATCAGTACCCGGACCCGCTGGTAATGCCGATGGAGTGACATTCGTGTGGCGGGAGTAGCCTTTTGCAGGGGAGGCGACGATGAAGCCACTACTGGATGTCCTCATTATTCTTGATGCTCTTGAAAAAGAAGGGAGCTTTGCCGCGGCGTCGGCAAAGCTCTATAAAACGCCTTCCGCCCTCAGCTACACCATTCATAAACTCGAAAGCGACCTCAATATTCAACTGCTTGACCGCAGCGGCCATCGTGCAAAGTTCACCCGAACAGGACAAATGCTGCTTGAGAAAGGGCGTGAAGTGCTGCACAGCGTGCGCGAACTGGAACAGCAGGCGGTAAAACTCAACGAAGGCTGGGAGAACGCGCTGGTGATTAGCGTCGATGATACGTTCCCGTTTTCGCTGCTGACGCCGCTGATTGATACCTTCTGCCAGCAGTATGGCGTGACGCGGTTGACCTTTGTGCGCGGCGAGCCGGAGAACCCCTGGGAGCGGCTGATGCAGGGCAGTGCCGATATCGTCGTAGGTGCGCTCGGAACGCCCCCCTCGCTGAGTGGTTATGCCTTCGCTCCGCTTGGCGAACTGGAGCAGGTGTTTGTGGTGGCACCGCAGCATCCGCTGGCGCAGGAGCCGGAACCGCTGAGCCGCCGGATCCTGAAGCGTCATCGCGCCGTGGTCGTGGGGGAGCCACACGCTTCAGCCACTTCGGCGCATCGCCAACGGCTGGACGATCAACAAGCCATCACGGTTTTCGATTATAAGACTAAACTTGAGCTGCAGTTGAGCGGTCTGGCGTGCGGCTATATACCGCGCTATATGGCGCACCGGCTGCTGGAAACCGGTGCGCTGGTGGCGAAAAAAGTCTCACCGGAACAGGTTCTTGACCCTGCATGGATAGGCTGGAATGAGCAGGCTGCCGGCCTCGCCAGCGCCTGGTGGCGGGAGTCTATTTTAGCAAATAGTGCTATCGCCAAGGTTTACCAGAAATCGGGTGATTGAAAATCAGCCATTTAGGCAAAACTTTTGCGTGAGCATGCACTCATTGTCTTGTTTTTGCTAAATGTTGAGGGCACAATACGCCGCCTGCAAAATCAGAGATAAACCGACGAAATTAAACGCGTCGGTTATTTTTTTGCATCGAGCAAAGTCATTCAAAAAAACCAAGAGGCCGGGCTTCGTACCGGATAGATATTTACTAAAAATCGACAGTTGTTGTCGCCGAGGATTCCACAAAAATGGGGCAATTTTTTGCTTACGCGACGGTTATCACCGTGAAAGGAGATTTCCATGTCGCTTAACGTTACTCCAAACACCTCTCGCGTAGAATTACGTAAAACGCTTACGCTGGTTCCGGTTGTCATGATGGGCCTTGCCTATATGCAGCCGATGACGCTGTTCGATACATTTGGTATCGTCTCTGGTTTAACAGACGGTCACGTGCCGACGGCTTACGCCTTCGCGCTGATCGCGATTCTGTTTACCGCACTGAGCTACGGGAAGCTGGTTCGCCGCTATCCGTCTGCGGGCTCAGCCTATACCTATGCCCAGAAATCCATTAGCCCGACCGTTGGCTTCATGGTGGGTTGGTCCTCTCTGCTCGACTACCTGTTCGCGCCGATGATCAACATTCTGCTGGCGAAAATCTATTTTGAAGCCCTGGTGCCGTCGATACCCTCGTGGATGTTCGTCGTGGCGCTGGTCGCCTTCATGACCGCCTTTAACCTGCGTAGCCTGAAATCGGTTGCCAACTTCAACACCGTTATCGTGGTGCTGCAGGTGGTGCTGATTGCGGTGATCCTCGGCATGGTTATCTTCGGTGTGTTCGGCGGTGAAGGTGCCGGTACGCTGACCAGCACCCGTCCGTTCTGGTCCGGCGATGCGCACGTGATCCCGATGATTACCGGGGCGACTATCCTGTGCTTCTCGTTCACCGGTTTTGATGGGATCAGTAACCTGTCTGAAGAAACCAAAGACGCAGAGCGCGTGATCCCGCGGGCGATTTTCCTGACGGCGCTGATTGGTGGTCTTATCTTTATCGTTTCCACCTACCTGTTGCAGCTGTACTTCCCGGATATCTCTCGTTTCAAAGATCCGGATGCATCTCAACCGGAAATCATGCTGTACGTGGCGGGTAAAACCTTCCAGGTTGGGGCGCTGATCTTCTCCACCATCACCGTTCTGGCTTCCGGCATGGCAGCACACGCCGGTGTGGCACGTCTGATGTACGTGATGGGTCGTGACGGCGTGTTCCCGAAAAGCTTCTTCGGCTATGTACACCCGAAATGGCGTACTCCGGCGATGAACATCGTTCTGGTGGGGGCTATTGCCCTGCTGGCGATTAACTTCGATCTGGTGATGGCGACGGCGCTGATTAACTTTGGTGCGCTGGTGGCGTTTACCTTCGTGAACCTGTCGGTTATCTCGCAGTTCTGGATCCGTGAGAAGCGCAACAAAACGCTGAAAGACCACTTCCAGTATCTGTTCCTGCCGATGTGTGGTGCCCTGACCGTGGGCGCGCTGTGGGTGAACCTGGAAGAGAGCTCGATGGTACTGGGTCTTATCTGGGCGGGTATCGGCCTGATTTACCTGGCCTGCGTGACTAAAAGCTTCCGCAACCCGGTTCCGCAGTACGAAGATGTAGCGTAATCGCAGCATCGCATCAGTTAAAAAAAACCGGAGACTGAGTCTCCGGTTTTTTTATGCCTCAGACAATGTCCTGTGCATACTGCCAGAGCGCTTTCAGCTGCCCCAGCTTCTCGTTATTCCCTTCATACTGACCGTACAGCATCTCGAGCTCCTGGGCGTAGGCCTGCAGGAATTCCGGGGTAAACACATTGCGACGATGCTCCAGCCAGCGCTGCTGCTCGGCTTCGTCCAGCGTGCCCGGGAAGTTGCGCGCCCGGTAGTTAAACAGCAGACGTTCGATGCGTTTATCGGCGAAGGTGATGTCCAGCGCCGGCAGGTTGCGCGGCTCGGTCTCCAGCACGATACGCATCGCGGCGCGATCGGCGTCGCTGAAAAAGCCGTTATACAGCTGGGCGTCGACGTTCTCTGACGGCACAAACGGCTCGGCGTCGGCAAAAATGGCCACCACCTTATCGCGCACCTGCGGGTTATCGCGCAGCAGCTTCAGGTTATCAAGGCAGTGCTGGCGGTTAATGCCCAGACGGTCGGCATCTTCCGGACGCAGGGTATTGCCCTGCGCCAGCACCGGGCACTTGTTGAGGTGTACCAGTTTTACCGGTACGGCGGCATCGTCACCCAGGTCGGCTTTGGCGGTGTACAGGCGCTCGCGCAGCGCATCGCTGTCGAGCTCCAGCAGCGGGGTGACGTCGCCCGCGAGATCAACCATGATCACGGCGTTACGATTTTCCGGGTGCCAGGCCAGCGGAGCGACCCAGCTGGTGTTGCCGCGCCACGCGCCAAACATGCCGGAGATATGCACCAACGGTTTCATCTGCGGCACGTCAATCAGCGCCGCCAGCTTATGCTTACCGCGATGCGACCACAGGTAGTCGAACAGGCGCGGCTGCTGGGTTTTCACCAGCTTCGCCATCGCGATGGTGGCATAGACGTCGGCCATCGCGTCGTGGGCGTTGCTGTGCTCAATGCCGTTGGCTTTGGTCAGATGCTCAAGGCGGAAGCTCGGCAGACCGTCGTCGTTCTCCGGCCAGTTGATGCCTTCCGGGCGCAGGGCGTAGCAGGCGCGCATCACGTCGAGCAGATCCCAACGGGAGTTATCGTTCTGCCAGCTCCAGGCATAGGGATCGTAAAAGTTGCGATAGAAAATATTGCGCGTGACTTCGTCATCAAAGCGGACGTTGTTGTAGCCCACTACGCAGGTTTTCGGCACGGTAAAGAGGTCGTGAATACGGCGGGCGAAGGCGGCTTCGTTCTCGCCTTTTGCCAGCGCTTCCTGCGGCGTAATGCCGGTGACCATCACCGCCTGCGGCTGCGGCAGATAGTCGTCAGCGGGCTTGCAGTAAAACACCTCTGGCTCGCCGATGATGTTGAAATCAGCATCGGTACGGATTGCCGCAAACTGCGCCGGTCGGTCCAGCGACGGGCTGATACCGAAGGTTTCGTAGTCGTGAAAGAGAAAAGTTGGCTGCGTTGCAGAATCAGACACCCGAAGCTCCATCCTGAATGAGATTGACCCGCTATGGTAAACCATCCGGCCATCACATCCGAAGTAAAAGGCGGGCTTTCTCGAGTAAATGCACAAAAAACCACGCGCGGGTAGTGGGGGCTGTCACACTTTTTTGCAATTAATTGCTGCGAAGCGGCGCGAACTTCCGTAAAAAGGTCAACGATTTTAAAACGACATTGAGGATATGCTGTTGAAACGCCGTTTGTTTATTGTCGCATCTGTATTTGCGATCGGTATCTCGTCTGCGCAGGCCGCCGACCCTATTGAGTTCACTCCTGCAGCGCCGGCGATTCAGGCCGGATCGTGGGTGTTAATGGATTACACCACGGGCCAAATTTTAAACGCCGGCAACGAACACCAGCAGCGCAACCCCGCCAGCCTGACTAAGCTGATGACGGCCTATGTCGTCGACCGCGCTATCGACAGCGGCCGTATTTCATCCAATGACATGGTCACCGTGGGCCGCGATGCGTGGGCCAAAGGCAATCCGGTCTTCGAAGGTTCCTCGCTGATGTTCCTGAAGCCGGGCGACCGTCTGACGGTGCGTGACCTGAGCCGTGGGATGATTATCGATTCCGGCAACGACGCCTGCGTGGCGCTGGCGGACTACATCGCCGGTGGCCAGCCGCAGTTCGTGAAGATGATGAACGACTACGTGAAGAAGCTGGGTCTGACCGACACCAATTTCGAAACCGTGCATGGTCTGGATGCGCCGGGCCAGCACAGCTCCGCCTACGATCTGGCGGTGCTATCCCGCGCCATTATCCACGGCGAGCCGGAAGTCTATAAGATGTACAGCGAAAAGAGCCTGACGTGGAACGGCATCACCCAGCAGAACCGTAACGGGCTGCTGTGGGATAAAACCATGAACGTCGATGGTCTGAAAACCGGGCACACTTCCGGCGCGGGCTTCAACCTGATTGCCTCAGCCGTAGACGGCAACCGCCGCCTGATTGCGGTAGTGATGGGCGCCGAAAGCCCGAAAGGGCGTGAAGAGCAGGCGCGTAAGCTCCTGCAGTGGGGCCAGCAGAACTTTTCTACCGTGCAGATCCTGACTAAAGGTAAGCAGGTGGGCCTGGAGCGTATCTGGTACGGCGATAAAGAGAAGATTTCGTTAGGCACCGACCAGGACTACTGGCTGGCGCTGCCGAAGGCGGAAATTCAGAACATTAAAGCGAAATACGTGCTCGACCGTAAAGAGCTGGAAGCGCCGATTGCCGCGAATCAGCGCGTGGGGGAAATCGAGCTTTACGATCGCGATAAAATCGTGGCCCGCTGGCCACTGGTGACGCTGGAAGGCGTTGAAAAAGGAGGCATTTTCTCCCGCTTTAGCGACTGGCTGAAGCACAAGTCCTGATCCTGATAACCACCAGGTGGTCATCGCGCCACCTGGTTCCTTCCCGCGGTTCTCAATTCTGTGAAATATCGCACATACTTCTGCTCAGACCCTGGCTACATTTTATATGTATATTTATCCAGTATCTCAACATGGGTGGAGGCACAATGAACTACAGCATCAGAGAACATGACAAGCGTACGATCGCCGGTTTTCACATGGTTGGCCCCTGGGAAGAGAAGGTCAAAGAGGGGTTTGAACAGCTGATGAAATGGGTGGATGGCAGGCAGATCCCGGCGCTCGAGTGGCTGGCGGTGTATTACGATAACCCTGAAGTCGTTCCGGCAGAAAAGCTGCGCTGCGCCACCGTTGTGGCGGTGCATGAAGATTTCGTTATTCCTGCGAACAGCGAAGGCGTGATCAAAACCGAAGTGGAAGGGGGAGAGTACGCCGTGGCGAAAGCGCGGGTCACTAACTTTGATTTCTCCACCCCGTGGTACCAGTTCTTCGAAAGCCTGCTGAAAGACGAAGACTGGCAGTGCGCGCCGAAACCCTGCTTTGAAGTGTACCTGAACGACGGCAACCAGGATGGCTTCTGGGACATTGAAATGTACGTCGCCGTAGAGCGCAAGGCCGGGTAGCATTTTTTTGACCCTGCAATGGGCAAGGTTTTTGGCAGTCATGTGATGCGTTCAGCAGAAAACCCGTTACAATTGTGCTTTCTACAGCTTGCCGGAGTGCGGGTGTGCGTGCTGACAAATCCCTGAGTCCTTTTGAGATTCGGCTATACCGCCATTACCGTGTGGTTCACGGGGTGCGGATAGCCCTGGCGTTTATACTGACCTTTCTTCTTGTCCGCTGGTTCGATATCCCGGAAGGCACCTGGCCGCTCATTACCCTGGTGGTGGTGATGGGGCCTATCTCCTTCTGGGGCAACGTGGTGCCGCGTGCGTTCGAACGCATTGGCGGCACCATCCTCGGCTCCGCGCTGGGCCTGGTGGCGCTGAAGCTGGAGCTGATGTCTTTACCGCTGATGCTTATCTGGTGCGCCGCCGCCATGTTCCTCTGCGGCTGGCTGGCGCTCGGGAAGAAGCCCTATCAGGCGTTGCTTATCGGTATCACCCTCGCGGTAGTGGTCGGCGCACCGCCGGGGGATTTAACCACCGCGCTGTGGCGAAGCGGTGACGTTATCTTCGGCTCGCTGCTGGCCATGCTGTTCACCGGGGTCTTTCCGCAGCGAGCGTTTCTGCACTGGCGCATTCAGATGGCGAGCTTCGTCACCCAGTACAACCGCCTCTATCAGGCGAGCGTGTCGCCCAACCTGGTCGAGCGCCCGCGTATCGACAAACACCTGCAGAAAATGCTCGGTGAAGTGGTGAAGATGCGCGGCTTTATTACGCCCGCCAGCAAAGAAACGCATATCCAGAAGGCCATTTTCGAAGGCATTCAGACCGTCAGCCGTAACCTGGTGTGTATGCTCGAGCTGCAAATCAACGCCCACTGGGCCTCGCGCGCCAGCCACTTCGTGATGCTGAACGCCCACACGCTGCGCGACACGCAGCAGATGACTCAGCAAACCCTACTGACCATCGCTCATGCGCTGTACGAGGGCAACCCGCAGCCGATCCTTGCGAATACCGAAAAACTTAACGACATCGTCGCCGAGCTGCGCCAACTGATGCAGGAGTACCAGGGAGAGAAACTGTCGGAGACGCCCATTCACGGCTACGTGTGGCTCAGCATGGAGCTGGCACGCCAGCTTGAGCTGCTGTCGCATCTGATTTGCCGGGCATTGCGCAAATAAAAGACTAATGAGCTGGCTTTTACGCCAGGTTGTTTCGATTCAGCAGCATTTAGGGTTATGATGGGCCCAAAGCAAAAACCATTGTCATCAGCGATTGCTATGCGTAATGTAGCCCGATAGCAGCCGCTTTAACGAATCCGAAGCTCAAAAATCAGGGGTGTAAAAATGGAAACAACTAAGCCGTCGTTCCAGGACGTACTGGAGTTTGTTCGTCTGTTCCGCCGCAAAAACAAGCTGCAGCGTGAAATTCAGGACGTTGAGAAAAAGATCCGTGACAACCAGAAACGCGTTCTGCTGCTCGACAACCTGAGTGATTACATCAAGCCGGGCATGAGCGTTGAAGCCATTCAGGGCATCATCGCCAGCATGAAGACCGACTACGAAGACCGCGTTGATGACTACATCATCAAAAACGCCGAGCTCTCCAAAGAGCGTCGCGACATCTCTAAAAAGCTGAAAGTGATGGGCGAAAACAAAGCTGAATAATGCATGACGGCGGTGAGAGTCTCCCTCTCACCGTTTTCTTTTTTCTTGTTACCTTTCTTGTCAAAATCCTGCACAAATCATAGGAATACCGTTTCCGCTTATTTATCATAGCGCTCATTCATGCGCTTTCGATTCGGTGGGTCAATACGGTGAAACAAAAACCACAGGTGTTATCCGTCATGCTGCAGGGCACGGCATCGGATGTCGGAAAAAGCGTTCTGGTCGCCGGGCTTTGCCGGATCTTTCACCAGGACGGTCTCAAATCAGCTCCTTTCAAATCACAAAACATGGCGCTCAACTCCGGCATTACCGATGACGGAAAAGAGATGGGCCGTGCACAAATCTTTCAGGCTGAAGCGGCGGGTATTCGCCCCGACGTGCGGATGAACCCTATTTTGCTGAAACCAACCACCGACCGTCAGGCGCAGGTGGTTCTGATGGGCGAAGTGGCACAGTCGATGGACGCGGTCAGCTACCATCACTACAAACCGCAGCTGCGTGAAACGATCCTCGGCGCATGGCGCAGCCTGGCGGAAGCGTTTGACGTGCTGGTGCTGGAAGGCGCGGGCAGCCCGGCGGAAATCAACCTGCGCGATCGCGATATCGTCAATATGGGCATGGCGGAGATGGCCGAATGCCCGGTTATTCTGGTCGCTGACATCGATAAGGGCGGGGTGTTTGCCTCGATTTACGGCACCCTGGCGCTGCTGCAGGAGAGCGAGCGCTGGCGGGTGAAGGGCGTCATCATCAACAAATTCCGCGGTGACGTGTCGCTGCTGCAGTCGGGCCTTGAGCAGATTGAATCGCTCACCGGTGTCCCGGTGCTGGGGGTCATGCCGTGGCTTAACGTCGATCTCGAAGAAGAGGACGGCGTGGCGCTGCAGTATCGCCGGGCGCGGCTGTCGCCGGAGGCCTCGGTGAATATCGCGGTGGTTGAATTCCCGCATATCGCCAACTTCACCGATTTCAACCCGCTCAGCGCCCAGCCGGGCGTTAACGTTCACTACGTGCGCCACCCGGAGGCGCTGGCGGACTGCGACCTGATTATCCTGCCCGGCAGTAAAAACACGCTCGGCGATCTCGACTGGCTGCGTCAGACGGCGATGGCGCAGGCGGTGCTGGAAGCGCACCGCTGCGGCGTGCCGGTGATCGGCGTTTGCGGCGGCTATCAGATGATGGGTGATGTGATTTTCGATGAAATAGAGTCCGGGATGGGGCGCCAGTCCGGGCTTGGGCTGCTCAATGCCACCACCCGCTTTGAAGCGGTGAAAACGACGGTGCAGACCACCGTTCAGCTCAGCGAAAACCTGCCGGGCTGGCTGGCGCCGCTGTCAGGACTTTCCCTGAACGGCTATGAAATTCACATGGGGCAAACCACTCTTCAGCCGGGCTGCCAGAAGGCGATGCAGTACGACACCGCGCTCGGGGCGGTGGACGACAGCGGGCTGGCATTCGGCACCTATCTGCACGGCCTTTTTGACAACGACGCCTTTACCGGCGGGGTGGTCAACAGCCTGCGCGCCCGCAAAGGTCTGCCACAGCAGACGGTGGTGCAGAGCTATGCCGATTATAAAGCACAGCAATTTGATGTGCTGGCGGCGGGAATGCGCGAGAATATCGATATTCAGCGAATCTATCAGATAATGCGCGAACATCAGGAACCCACAGCATGATCCTTATAACCGGCGGAGCGCGCAGCGGCAAAAGCCAGCACGCGGAATCGCTGCTGCATGACGCACGAGAAGTGATCTACATCGCCACCTCGCAGATTTACGATGATGAAATGGCGCAGCGGGTGGAGCATCACCGCGAGCGCCGCCCGGCGCACTGGCACACCGAAGAGCGCTGGCAGCACCTCGATACGATTATCACCCCACAGCGCTCTGCGGATGACGCCATCCTGCTGGAATGCGTCACCACGCTTATCACTAATATTCTGTTTGCCGAAGGCGGCGACGGCGATCCGCAGCACTGGGATTATGACGCCCTGGAGAAAGCCGTGGGGAATGAAATAGACACGCTTATCGCGCTGTGCCGGCAGTGTCCGGCGCAGGTGGTGCTGGTGACGAATGAAGTGGGAATGGGCATTGTGCCGGAGAATCGCCTGGCGCGGCATTTTCGCGATATCGCCGGGCGGATGAATCAAAAACTGGCGCAGGCGGCAGACGACGTCTGGCTGGTGGTATCAGGACTGGGAGTCAAAATAAAATGAACAGGGTTTTCTTCGCCATGTTGTCCTTTATGAGCCGTCTGCCGGTGCCACAGCGCTGGTCGCAGGGGCTGGACACGCCGGATTACGTGCGTGGTATCGTCACCTTTCCGGTTATCGGCCTGCTGCTGGGCGGCCTGAGTGGGGTGGTGTTTGTGCTGCTGAACCACTGGTGCGGCACCCCGCTGGCGGCGCTGTTTGCCGTGCTGGCGCTGGCGCTGCTGACCGGCGGCCTGCACCTCGACGGGCTGGCGGATACCTGCGACGGCGTGTTCTCCGCGCGCCCGCGCGAGCGGATGCTTGAAATTATGCGCGACAGCCGCCTTGGCACCCACGGCGGGCTGGCGCTGGTGTTTGTCCTGCTGGCGAAAGTGCTGGTGGTAAGCGAGCTTGCCCTGCGCGGCGAGAATATGCTGGCGGCGCTGGCGGCGGCCTGTGCCTGCGGGCGCGGCATGTCGGTACTTCTGATGTACGGCCAGCGTTATGCCCGGGAAGAGGGCATGGGCAACCTGTTCATCAACAAAATCAGCTTTAAACAGACGGCCATCACGCTGGCCCTTGCCGCCGTTGTCGTCATCGCGCTGCTGGGGATTAACGGTCTGACCGCGCTGTTGTTCACCTTCGTGGTGGTCTGGCTGTTCGGCCAGTGGCTCAAACGTATTCTGGGCGGACAAACGGGCGATACTCTCGGTGCAGCCATCGAAGTGGGTGAAATCGTTTTCCTGCTGGCGCTGCTCTAACAAAGGATCCTGTCGATGCAAGATTTGCACACCTTACTGAACTCGATACCCACTCCGGACCATGACGCCATGGCTCGCGCGCAGCAGCATATTGATGGCCTGCTGAAGCCCCCCGGCAGCCTTGGGCGGCTGGAGTCGCTGGCGGTACAGCTGGCGGGAATGCCGGGGCTTGGCGGCAAACCGCAGGTTGATAACAAGGCCATTCTGGTGATGTGCGCCGACCACGGCGTGTGGGATGAAGGCGTTGCCATTTCACCACAGGTGGTCACGGCTATTCAGACCGCCAACATGCTGCGACACAGCACCGGCGTGTGCGTACTGGCGGCCCAGGCGGGCGCAAAGGTGCACGTGATTGATGTGGGTATCAACGCCGATCCTATTCCCGGCGTCATCGACATGAAGATGGCACGGGGCTGCGGCAACATCGCCCGCGAACCGGCAATGACCTGCGAACAGGCGGAGTCTTTGCTGCGTTCTACCATCAACTACACCCGCGACCTGGCCGCCAGCGGCGTCACGCTGTTTGGCGTGGGCGAACTGGGAATGGCGAACACCACCCCGGCGGCGGCGGTGGTGAGCGTGCTGACCGACCACGATCCGCAGGAGGTGGTGGGCATTGGCGCCAACCTGCCGCAGAGCCAGATCTCCAACAAGGTAGCGGTGGTGCGTCGTGCCATTGCCCACAACCAGCCGAACGCCGCAGATGGCTTTGACGTGCTGGCGAAGGTGGGCGGGTTTGATCTGCTGGGAATGACCGGGGTGATGCTGGGTGCCGCCTCCTGCGGCTTGCCGGTGGTGCTTGACGGTTTCCTCTCCTACGCTTCGGCGCTGGCGGCGTGCCGGATCGCTCCGGCGGTGAAGCCGTACCTCATTCCTTCACATTTTTCTGCCGAGAAGGGCGCGCGTATTGCGCTCAACGCACTGCAGCTTGAGCCATATCTCAACATGGAGATGCGCCTTGGCGAAGGGAGCGGGGCGGCGCTGGCGATGCATATCGTCGAGGCCGCCTGCAACATGCACAACAACATGGGCACCCTGGCGGGCAGCAACATTGTGCTGCCCACGGCGTAAGGGTTAGTGGCACCACGCGGTCTGGCGGCTTTTACACTGCGGCCAGACCGGGTAAAACAGCGGCCTGCCGTCCTTCACGCTGCCGTCATAGTTCAGCAAAAAGCGCTGGGTGTCGGGGCTTAGCAGAAAATCTGCCAGCGCCCGGGCTCCGGCGCTGTTCACCCCCGGATGGCGATGCGGATTGGTTTCCATCACGATATACGGGCGGCGCATCGTCGGGTCACCGTCAACGAGGATCTCGATACGCGGATCCGGCGTCCACTTACCCAGCAGCACCGGCATCCGCCCGGTGATGATGTAAGCGTGGCGATCAGCAACCTGGCTCAGGATCCCGCGCCCGCCGGGTAAATCGTCTTTCAGCACCCAGTCACCCACCGGTCTTACCCCGGCGCGGGACCACAGGCTGTGCGCCATTTCGCGCGGCCCGACGCCCTGAAAATCTACCCACGGGCTGCGGCTGGCGGCAATTTTCGCCAGCGCCTGTGCACCGTCTTTCATCCCGCGAATCCCCGCCGGATCCTCCCTCGGCCCCCAGATAACCAGATCGTTACGCGTCCACGGGCGCATATGTATACCATGGCCGTTAGCAACCAGATCGGTCGTGATATCGCCGGAGTGCATGGTCAGCAGGTCAACTTTCCCTTCCTCCATCGCCTTCGCCAGTTTTGGCCGCTGGCCTTTCGCCACCACCTCAATACGGTATTCCGGGTGCTGCTGCTCGAAGCGGGCGCTGAGCGTCTGCCACAGATTCGAGTACATCATCCCACCGATCACCGCCACCCGAATGGGTGCAGGCGAAGTCTGCCGGGCGCTGGCAAACGAGGGGATGAGCAGGCTGGTCAGCAGCAGCGCGCCGCAGAGGTGCTTTCGATGATTCAACATGGTCCGTTCCTTTAAAAATTCATTTTTAGCTGCAACAGGTACTCGCGGCCGGGGCGCGGGAAGTTCAGCGCCTGGGCATAGTTTTCGTCGAACAGGTTATTGACGGTGAACTGCCAGGAGAGCGGCGCCCACGGCGACGGCCCGGAGAGGCTGAGACCCACGAGGGTATAGTTGTCGAGCTTCACTGGCGTCTCACTCTGGCCCTGGTACTGCACCGAATCCCGGAAGCTCTCCACCCTGACCGAAGCCGAGAGATCCAGCGGCAGACGGGTGTTCAGCGCAAGCCATGCGCTGTGGGTGGGGCGGCCCTGCAACGCCGAACGGGTGGAGTCATCGCCCTTGTTCTCCGCCTTAAGCCACGCGTAGCCGAGGCTTAAGTCGGTATCTTCAGAGATAAAATAGTGAACACCGGGCTCAATGCCCCAGAAGCGGTAATGGTCAAAATTAGTGAAGCGATCGGTCAGCGCTGATTTTTCGATATGGTGATAGACGTCGCTGACCCAGGCGCTGAGCCGAAGCTGCACACGGTTTAACAGAGCCTGCTCGACGCCGGCCTCGAAGTAGTGCGAGGTCTCAGGCACCAGCGTACTGTTGCCGTACTCGATGTCGTAAAGCTGGCTGAGATCGGGGAAGCGGATGCGCCGCGCGGCGGTAGTGAAGAGGCGCGTGTCGTGCCAGGGATACCAGTAGCCAGTAGCCTGCGCGGCGTAGTCGGTGCCCCCGGCGCGATCGTTGTGGTATAGCGCGCCGCTGAGCGTCAGGCCAAGGGTATCGTCGGGCTGGAACAGGTATTCCGCCACCCAGTCCTGCTGGCCGATACTCTGGCGGTTTTGCTGCGCGTCGCAGTCGTCGCCGTTGCAGCGCCAGCGGTCTTCCGCGAGCGTGATACCGTTGGTGAGCGTGTGCTGGCGGCTCAGCTGGTTTATCCATTGCAGATTGCTGCCGTAGCTCTCCGTACGGGTGCGTTGCTGGCGATCGGCAGATTTCCCGCGGTACTGATTATCGCGGGTTTCGTGGCTGTACCACGCGTAGCCGCGCAGGGTGTTGCTGCCCGTGAGCTGGTGGGAGAAGGTGGTCTGCACATCGTAGTGCTCCAGCGGCTCGACCCGCATATCGCTCCACGCCGGACCATTACCGCCGCCTGCACTCCCTCCGGCTTTTGCGTTACCTTTTCCGCCACCGCCACCGCCACCGCCACCGCCACCGCCACCGCCGCCGCCGCCCAGCTTATCGGGAACGCCCCAGCTGTCGTGGCGATAGTTGAGATTCAGCCCCAGGCGGGTGTCTTCGCTGACCTGCCAGTTGAGGGAGGTGGCGAGGGCGTGGTTGCGGTTATCGCTGTTGTTGCGCCGCCCGTCGCCCTGCTGCCCGCTGGGGGTAAAATCTGCTGCCATCGGAAAGCCGTCTTTGCCGTCGTAGGCGTAGCTTGCGGCATAATCCAGCGCCCCGGCGGCTCCGCTGGTGCTGGCGTTTGCGGTGTAGTGCCCGCCGTTGCCCGCGCCGACCGCGAGTGCGCTGTGCGGTTCGCCATCGCTCTGACGGGTGATGACATTAATCACGCCGCCGAAGCCGCCGGACCCGTACAGCAGCGACCCGGAGCCGCCTTTGGTGATATCGATGCGTTCAATCAGTCCCACCGGAATCAGCTGCGGATCGAACTGGCTATCCCACGCGCTGTTCTGCGGCACGCCGTTGACCAGAAAGGTGATATCCCGCGACTTATAGCCACGGATATCAAGCTGCGGAACGCCCTGACCGCCGTAGCGAAGCTGAATGCCCGGCACATGCTGCAGGGCATCGACCACCGTCAGGCTACCCTGTTGTTCCATCGTTTCGCAACTCACTGAGACCGAGGACGATGCCTGTTGCTGTGCGTTACGGTTGTCGCCGGTCACCACGATGACGTCTTCGACATCCGAAACTGCGGCGAGAGAGAGCGGGGTAAAGAGGTAAAGTGCCAGAGGCGAGAAAGCAGTGCGCATTAAGAAAACCTTTATATTTATAGTGTTAGAGTTATGAGGTACAGCGAGCACAGTTAAAGGGAAAACCGTGAACCGTTTTTTGATGAGGGTCATTTCATCGCTATATAACTAAAGATATAGCGAGGTGAGGTGATGATTTTGCGATCTGGGTGGCAGGGGCAAGGGCAGTGGCTTTATGGGAGTGGTATACATATTGATGATTATTTATGGAGTGTCATTTCTGGCTTGAATAAATAGTGAGGCTGTTTTCTTAATATGCGATCGCCATTCCGGAACAAGGTATTGTTGCAAACGATTTAGCGGGGTATCTTTTTCCCGTTCCTGCACAATCAGGAGCCGGGATTGGAACCCTGTGAATTACACTGGCGATACAAGACGCGCTGCGTCTTTTTTTGTGTCGTGCGCTTAGTTGTGCCAAATTATGGTGGGCTGAGCAGGGGCACCGTCAGGTGCGCTGGTTTCAGTGTAGCCGGTAGTTCCAACCCTGTTCAGTCCGCCACCTACGAGATTGGAACCTCCTGTGGCGGAATTTAAGACCTACACTGGAGATAACCGCATGACTACTGTCTCATCCCAAAAGCAGGCAACTACCGAAGCTGCTTCTAGCAAAACACAGCGCCGCTACACCGTTGGCTACCTGCCAAACCGTGGCGACACCAGCACCCCTGCAATCAATCTTTCCGGCAAATGGCTACGCGAAGCCGGGTTTGAAACCGGCAATGGCCTGACGGTTAAGATCGCGGGCGATTGCATTGTGCTGATCCCGGATAACAACGAAACCCAGGAGCTGCGACAGCAACTGAAGCAGTACAAAGAGGTACTGAAAGGGTTAAAGGCGGGGATGAGTAGGGTTTGATAGGGTAAGAGCTTGCTCTTAGCAGTTAAGATGCCTGCCGCAGGCAGGCTCTTTGTATAAGGGAACCAAGCTATTAAGGGACCGATGATGTCAGTTTGACAGTCTGTTAAGTGCCAACAGCGGACGTTACTAACGAAACTGTGAGTTAAAAACGGGAGCAGGTCACCTCCATCCCGCGAAATGGCATTCACAAATGCCCTCATGGACGGTACTTCTAATCTGATGTGAGCATTTTCGTCGATTTTTTCGAGCCACTCCAACGAATGATCACATTCAGTTTCGGGCACTAAAACGCCATAAATCCGCAAGTTGAGGAGTAGCGACCAGCCAATTGGTTAAAAAATAGCTTTAATTCCCTTTTTCAAGCGGGCTCCTTGTAGCACGTCTGGTGCATCCAATTCATTTCAGTTACCCTGATGCCATACCTGCACGGGCTAGCCCCTCTTAATTGGCGGTGGTTTGGTACCCTTGCCCGCTGTCGGGTCTTTGTAAGTTGTAATTCCTAAATTAGCATAATCTTATTATAAGGCCTCTTACTATGCACACTTTATCTGTTTCAAAAAAGGAAGTTGGAAGAGCTGGGGATAGATTAGTTTCTCAGTTTGGTACAGGTGAAAAATATAAAGAAGAAGATGTACAAATTCTTCATGAGTGGAGGATGTTGCATTTATACCCTTTAAGTAAAATACAATTTTATATGGAAAGAGAGGCTGTTTCCTTAAACAAAAATGCGTTACTATCCTCTAGAATTAAGAGGATGCCTTCCATTGTTACTAAGCTTTCTAGATTTCCTGATATGAAGCTAAATAAGATGCAGGATCTTGGTGGGTGCCGGGCTATTTTAAATAATCTAGATCAAGTGTATGATTTAGTTAATAAAATAAAATCATCTAAATTCTCACATGAACTAGTTAGAATGGATGATTACATGATAGACGTGAAGGATTCCGGTTATAGAAGCTTTCACATGGTCTATTCATTCAAAAATAAAAAATTTCCATCTTTAAATGGATTGCGCATTGAAATGCAAATAAGAACAGCTATTCAACATAGCTGGGCTACAGCAGTTGAAATGGTAGGTTTGTTTCGAAAGGAATCATTGAAATCTGGTTTTGGTGATGCAAGATGGCTTAGGTTTTTTGAATTAGTATCAGAGCTTTTTTATAAAGTTGAATATGAAAAAGAACCATCTGGGAGTTATATAAAAATATCAGACGAATTAAGTTATTTATCCGTCGAGTTGAATGTTTTCGATATATTAGCTGCTTATAATGCCGTAGTTAGCCATATTGAAGGTAGCAAAAAATATGATAAAGGACTTTGTATAATTGTTGTTGACACCGTAAAGCGGAATATAAATATAAAGAGCTTCGAAAATCACAATCATGCAAAGGCGGCAGAAGCTTATGTCGAGTCTGAAAAATACTGTGCGGAAAATAAAGGCTGTGAAGTAGCTATGGTTTCTGTTAGTTCAATTAGTGAATTAAAAAATGCATATCCTGCTTATTTTTTAGATACGAAAACTTTTCTAAATTACCTCAGCAGGTATGTTTTCATAAAATAAATACTATTATCTGGAGTGGTCTAAATTCTACTAACTTAGGTTTTTTTTAGACCGCTTCTGACCACAATGGCCTGTGAGGATCTGCTGATAGTCAACGTAAAATAATAAAGCCGGCAGGTGGTGGCTGTTGTAAAGTTATTCAATGAAATTCATGGAGGTTTAAGTGAAATATTTGTTCCTGGTCGGTATGGTGGCGACAGCTTGTTGCGAGAATTTGTCTATTGCACTGCATGTCAAAGCTCAGCGAAATTCTTGTTGATTATACACAACGCACATCTTAACTTAGCCCAAGACGGATATTACAACTTTGCTTGTAAAGAATTCTGTCAAAGTTAAATTCAAATTTAGTTGAGTTTTTTATAGAAAAGTACTATCCATCATGCGTGGAGTACGACATTTTGTTTGACGGAATTAACCGTTATCAAGAAGTATGATCCGAACTACAAGCCTTTTATAGATTTGACACCGCGGGGTGATCAGCCACCAACTCCTCAGTTGAGTAATTTCAAACTGTCTAGTCATGACTATTTCACCGGCAATCGGGTAGAGCAAGAAGCCGATCTGGGCGGTGGTCTTTTTGTTGACTTTACAATAGGGCTGCAGAGATAAAGATACGAAGAGGGCAATGTAGATTGGTACGAACCTAAATAGGCTGGCGAAAGTCCAGCCTATACTCTTTTCATTGAACAGTTGATGTTCGGGAAAACTTCTTTTTTTGCTTTTTCACGCCTTTGTTTTTTACTATTTCCCGCGCCCTTTTCTGAAGGTCTACACCTGATGGATAGAGCGCGTTGAGAATGTGCTCAGTCAACCGGTACGCATCAAAGAGATCACTTTGAGTTAAACCTGATGTTGCGTGACTCCCTTCATTACCCAGCCATTTAACGGCAAATAAAAGCCCATTTAACTTTTCAAATATTTTCTTTCTATGTGCAGCTAAGGCAATTCGTTCGTGCAGAGATATGAGGCGCCGCTCGCGCTTGGCCTTACCTTTCGGCTTAACTAGTTTGTATTTTGGAATATTGTATTCAGACAAAAGGTTTTCTATCGCCGCTCTTACCTTGTTTGCTGCTGACCCAGGCGAAAGTAGTGTCAGTGAAAATGCCTCTTGTAAATTCTCACATACTTCTGATGGGCATTCTGTGGGGATATCTATATACTGTAGTGTTGGTATGAATACTTTGGGTGTGTAATAGCTAAAGTATTCCTGTATCTGCTCGCCGCGTTCATTTACGGCAATATCCATCTCAACATGACCTGTGCCAGAGCAGACAACAACTTCCTCACATTCATGATTTTCGCAAACCAGAACCGATGTAAAAACCTCTTTAATCAATTCTGTTTCAAAGCCGAGAAATTCAATAATGCTATGTGATTCACCGGTCATCCTTGCGTTAAATGTTTCTTTATCGAGTTTCAGGCTGCTTCTTCCGCAACCTGGGCACGGGTATACAACGTAGTCATTAAGTTTGAAAGGTTTACCAAATGAAAACTTATCCATTTCTTTCTCGCTGATTCCTCTATGAATGGTCGCGAATGAGTTTACCACATCCAAACTGAGGGGTTGCCCCCTTCAGGTGAGTCGATGGTCGAGTGCGGGACACAATCAGGGGACTTTGTGCGACAAAACTATCTAAAAAAGGTGTATTCAAGTAAATCTAGTAGGATGTCATCAGATATCGATCGCACATTTTGAATTTCCACTGCTTTAGTAGTCATTTTTTGGCTAATTTGGACTGACTTCCGCTCCTCGCTCATAACTGCCGAAACGAGTCCTACACCAATGCCCCAATCTACCAGGCATTTCCCCCTCAAATTCTTAGACTTTCCTCACAAAATCCGCGCTGGCGCGTTATATTTAACGTATCTTAATCATGTTCGAGAACAGGGAAATGATGATTCGTTTAACCTCGCTGGCCTTCGTGCTGGCCGCCGTGACCCACAGCGCACTGGCGGTTACCTATCCTCTGCCGCCGGAAGGGAGCCGTCTGGTCGGTAAATCGTTTGTTATCACCGTACCGGAAGGGAACACCCGGCCGCTGGAGTATTTTGCTGCTCAGTACGATCAGGGGTTCAGCAATATGACTGAAGCCAACCCCGGCGTGGATCCGTTCCTGCCGCGTGCCGGAACGCAGCTGACCATTCCGCAGCAGCTGATTTTGCCGGATACCGCGCGCCAGGGCATTGTGATTAACGTTGCGGAGATGCGCCTTTACTACTATCCGGAAGGGAGCAACACGGTGCAGGTTCTGCCGATTGGTATCGGTCAGGCCGGGCGGGAAACGCCGCGTAACTGGGTAACTCACGTGGAGCGCAAACAGGAGGCTCCGGCCTGGACACCGACGGCGAACACCCGCAAAGAGTACGCCCGCGAGGGGAGAACCCTGCCCGCGTTCGTACCGCCAGGGGAAGATAACCCGATGGGGCTGTACGCCATTTACATCGGCAAGCTGTATGCCATTCACGGTACCAATGCCAACTTTGGTATCGGCCTGAGGGTGAGCCAGGGCTGTATCCGCCTGCGGAAAGACGATATCAAATATCTGTTCGATAACGTGCCGGTCGGTACGCGTGTGCAGTTTATCGATCAGCCAGTGAAAACCACCCTTGAACCGGATGGACAGCGCTGGCTCGAAGTGCACGAGCCGCTGTCGCGTAACCGCGCCGAGTTCGAATCTGACCGCAAAGTTCCGCTGCCGATGACCACGCAGCTGCGTAACGCCACCGAAGGGGCGGGCGTGGATGCAAGCGTGGTGAGCGCTACGCTGACGCGTCGTTCCGGTATGCCGGTGCCGATTAACACCGGCTCGGTAAAAGCCGGGCAGTTCTGAAACCAGCAGGAGCGAGAACGGTGCAGGATTTAGAAAAATCAATAAGGGAAGTCCTCGGATATATTGAAGACCGGCAGCAAAGAATCGATTTTGTGAACCAGGTTTTCGCAATCAGACGTATGCAGGAAGACGATCCGTGCTGGTGTGGGAGCGAAAAAACGGTGTCCAGCTGTCACTGGAAGCGACAGGACGCCCGCCCGGTGAGCGTGGGGCACCAGGTTGGCGTGCGGGTGGGCATTTTTAAGCGCAAGAAGTTCTGCAGCGCGACTTACGACAGCGCTAACTGTGAGACGAAAAACATCGTTGGGGCGCATACCATCCAGAAAAGTGCCGTACTGGAGGCGATGGCTGAAGAGGGCCATGTCGGCAGCTTGTATCAGCAGGTGGGAGAGGTGTCAGACGTCAATCTTAAGCGTGGGGTGACGAACATCGCCTCCGTGTTTTATGGTTTCTGTCGCAAACATGACAACGATCTTTTTGAATGCCTGGAGAAACGGCCGGTTGTTTTAAATGCTGAATGCCTGTGGGCCTCTTCGTATCGCGCCGTGTGCCATGAGCACTATCAAAAAATGGCCGCCATTGAGGGCACGAAGGCACAGCGGGATTTTGCCGACAATGGTCTGCCACTACCGTGGCAGCTGATGATGCAGGCAGAAATCAGAAACTCACAGGCGCAACTGCGCCTTGGCCTGGAATTTATCGGCACCATCAAGCAGCGTTTTGAACAGATCTCCGCAGATCCGCAGGGGAAGCTGCTGGGATGGCTGGTGACGTTTAACGGCCCGCCGAAGCTGGCTGTGAGCGGCACCTTCTCACCATTTTATTCGTTAGACGGGCAGCTTATTCAGGGTGGGGAAGCGACTCAACATGTAGAGCATTTTGCGATTTCCACCGTAATGTATGAGGGGAAAGCGGCGTGGATTGTCGCCTGCCTGCCCGAGCAGCATATTGTGGTCCGTTTTCTTGAGCAATTATTCAGCCGCAGCCATCGTGAAATCATGGATATCCTGAGCTGGGCGGTTTTTGCCTGGAACGAGAACGTCTACTTCCCGTTGAGCTGGTGGGATGGATTAAGTGAAACAGACAAAGAGGCGCTGCTGGCGCTGGCGCAAAAAGCTAACTGCACCACGCCCTATGAAAACCAGACCTTCCCGGGCTCGGTGATTGACCAGCATATTCAGAGCGTTATCCCGTTCCCATGCTGATGCGTTTGGGCGAAAAACAAAAAGCCCGCTTAAGTTTCCTTAAGCGGGCTTCTTAAATATGGCTCCTCTGACTGGACTCGAACCAGTGACATACGGATTAACAGTCCGCCGTTCTACCGACTGAACTACAGAGGAATCGTTGTGGAGGCATATCTTAGCGGCGAAAAAAACTTTGTCAAACCCCAATTCCCGCGTTTATGTTCAACTGCTTCTTCTGTCTACAATTTGTCGTCATTTGCAGCACTTTTTATCACAAAAACCTTTTGCAGCTTTCGGGATCCTCCGTCATTATTTGAAATGTAGTTTCAACTTTCTCACTAAGGTTCACCTTGAACGTCACCGCAGCAGTTCGCCAGGCCGTCGTGCGCACGCCCTGGTTCAAAAAACGCAAAAGTTATCGGGTTCTCTTCTGGCGTGAAATCACCCCTCTGGCGGTGCCCATTTTCCTCGAAAACACCTGCGTGCTGTTAATGGGGGTACTGAGTACCTTCCTCGTCAGCTGGCTGGGCGCGGAATCCATGGCGGGGGTGGGGCTGGCAGACAGCTTCAACATGGTGATAATGGCGTTCTTTGCCGCCATCGATCTCGGCACCACGGTGGTGGTCGCCTTCAGCCTCGGTAGGCTCGATAAAAAGCGCGCCCGCTCGGCGGCGCGGCAGTCGCTGGTGATCATGGCGATATTCTCCACCGTGCTGGCGGCGGTGGTGCACTATTTTGGTCGTGAGATTATCGATTTTATCGCCGGGGCCGCCACGCCACCGGTGAAGGCGCTGGCGCTGACCTATCTGGAACTCACCGTGCTCAGCTACCCGGCGGCGGCGATAGCGCTTATCGGCAGCGGCGCGCTGCGCGGGGCGGGTAATACCAAAATCCCGCTGCTGATTAACGGCGGGATGAACATCCTCAACATCATCATCAGCAGCATCCTTATCTACGGTATCTTCTCCTGGCACGGGCTGGGGTTCGCCGGCGCGGGGCTGGGGCTGACTATCTCGCGCTGGATCGGCGCCATCATCATCGTGGGGGTGCTGATGCGCGGGGTGAAGGCGCTGCGAATACCGCTGAAAAGTTACCTGAAGCCGCTGAATCTGGCGGTTATCTGGGAAGTGATGGGGATCGGTATTCCGGCAAGTATTGAGTCGGTGCTGTTTAACAGCGGTAAGCTGCTGACGCAGATGTTCGTTGCCGGCATGGGGACCGACGTTATCGCGGGTAACTTTATTGCCTTCTCGGTGGCCTCGCTGATTAACCTGCCGGGGAACGCCCTCGGCTCGGCTTCCACCATTATCACCGGCAGACGGCTGGGAAAAGGGCAGATAGCCCAGGCCGAGCGCCAGCTGCGCCACGTGTTCTGGCTCTCAACCATCGGCCTTACCGCCATTGCGTGGGGCACCGCGCCGCTCGCCGGGCTGTTCGCCTCCTTCTACACCCACGAACCGGAGGTCAAAGAGGTGGCGAAGGTGCTGCTGTGGCTGAACGCGGCGTTTATGCCTGTCTGGGCGGCCTCCTGGGTGCTGCCTGCCGGGCTTAAAGGGGCACGAGATGCACGTTTTGCGATGTGGGTCTCAATGTTCAGCATGTGGGGCTGTCGGGTGGTGGCGGGCTATGTGCTCGGGATCTGGCTCGGCATGGGTGTCGTCGGCGTATGGCTCGGGATGTTCCTCGACTGGGCGGTGCGCGGGGCGCTGTTCTACTGGCGGATGGTCAGCGGGCGCTGGCTGTGGAAATATCCAAAAGTGAAATCCAGCTAGAAAAAAACGCACAGGAGGGGATCCTCCCCTGTGCGTGGGTATTAATCGTCATTCTTCAGTGTCGAAGGATGCGAGCGATGGGCATGCCCATCAAACCCCAAGGCGATCGCGGAGACTGTAGTACGCGGCACCCATGGCGGTGAACGGAATGCGCAGGTTGCGCCCGCCAGGGAACGGGTAGTGCGGCAGTTTAGCGAAGGAGTCGAAACGCTCCGCATCACCGCGTAATGCTTCTGAAACCAGACGGCCAGCAAGGTGCGTACAGGTGACGCCGTGGCCGCTGTAACCCTGCATGTAATAAATGTTGTTCGCCAGACGACCAAACTGCGGCATGCGCGACAGGGTCAGCAGGAAGTTGCCGGTCCAGCGGTAGTCAATCTTCACACCCTTCAGCTGCGGGAAAGTTTTGAGCAGTTTTGGCATGATCAGGCGCTCAACGTCATCCGGATCGCGTGCGCCGTACACCACGCCGCCGCCGTACAGCAGACGGTTGTCGCCGGTCAGGCGGTAGTAATCCAGCAGATAGTTGCAGTCTTCCACGCAGTAGTTGTTCGGAATGAGCGATTTAGCGACCTCCGCCGACAGCGGTTCGGTGGTGACCACCTGCGTGCCGCACGGCATGCTGCGTTTCGCCAGCTCCGGCTCCACTTTGTCACCCAGGTAGGCGTTACCGGCCACGATCACGTAGCGCGCGGTCACCTGACCTTTCTCAGTGCTGACTACCGCCGGGCTGGTGTGCTGAATTTTGGTTACCGGAGACTGCTCATACACGCGGCCCCCGTTAAGGCGGATAGCATCGGCTTCACCAATCGCCAGGTTCAGCGGGTGAATATGGCCGCCGCTGTGGTCGAGCAGGGCGCCAACGTAGCGGTCGCTGCTCACTTCTTTGGCGATGGCATCGGCGTCCAGCATTTCCAGTTGGGTGTTACCGTAACGCTCCCAGTTCTCTTTTTGCTCTTCAAGCGTTGCCAACTGCTTGTGGTTCAGCGCCACGAACAGGCCGCCCGGGCGGTAGTCGCAGTCGATCTGGTAGCGCTTGATGCGTTCGCGGATGATCTCGCCGCCTTCGAACATCATGCTGCCGAGCATTTTGGCGGCTTCCGGACCGTAGCTGTTCTCAATCACGTCGATGTCACGGCTGTAGGAGTTCACCAGCTGGCCGCCGTTGCGTCCGCTGGCACCGAAGCCGATACGGGCTGATTCCAGAACCACCACGTCATAACCGAGCTCTGCCAGGTGCAGAGCGGAAGAGAGGCCGGTATAGCCGCCGCCCACCACGCACACGTCGCAGGTGATGGATTCCGTCAGCGTGTCAAACGGCGCGTACTTGTTGGCGCTGGCGGCGTAATAGCTTGTGGTATGTTCGGTCATGATGAAGGCTCCAGGGCAATCCAGATGGTTTTCAGTTCACTAAACTTCTCAAGGGCATGCAGGGATTTATCGCGGCCGTTGCCGCTTTGCTTGTAACCGCCGAACGGCACGGTCATATCCCCGTCGTTGTAGTTGTTCACAAATACGGAACCGGCTTTCAGACGGCGGCTCATGCGGTGCGCGCGGTTGAGCGAGCTGGTCCACACCGCGGCGCCCAGGCCGTAGTCGCTGTCGTTGGCCATTCGCAGGGCTTCTTCTTCGCTGGTGAAGCGGTTAACCACCAGCACCGGGCCGAAGATTTCGTCGCGGGCGATGTGCGAAGTGGGATCCACGTCGACAAAAATGGTCGGGCCGATAGCCGCAGGATGCTTGTTGCTGCGTCCATCGAGGAACAGGGTGTTGTTCGATTCCCCGTCGCGGATAAAACTCTGCACCGAGTCGGCGTGGGCGTTATCAATCAGCGTGCCCATGGTGCAGGACGGGTCGAGCGGGTTGCCCGGCTGCCAGTTTTTCGCCTGCTCTTTTAACAGCGCGAGGAAGCGGTCGGCGATGCTTTCTTCAAGCAGCAGGCGCGTACCGGCAATGCACACCTGGCCCTGGTTGTAGAAGATCCCGGCGGCGGTGGTGGCGGCGGCTTTTTCTAAATCCGGGCAGTCGGCGAAAATGACGCTGGCGCTCTTCCCACCGGCTTCGAGCCAGACGCGTTTTAAGTTGCTGTCGCCGGCGTCGCGCAGCAGCTGTTTGCCGGTGCGGGTAGAGCCGGTGAAGGTGATAACGTCAACGTCCGGGTGCTGAGAAAGCGCCTGCCCGGCCTCGTGACCGTAGCCGCTGATAACGTTCAGCACGCCGTCCGGCAGTCCGGCTTCTTTCGCCAGCCCCGCCAGGCGCAGCGCGGTCAGCGGCGATTTCTCCGAGGGTTTTAAAATCACGCTGTTACCGGCCGCAAGCGCCGGGCCAAGCTTCCAGCAGGCCAGCAGCAGCGGGAAGTTCCACGGTACGACGGCCGCCACCACGCCAATCGGCTCGCGGACGATCATCGCCAGTTCGTTATCTGAGGTGGACGCCACTTCGCCATACACTTTATCAATGGCTTCGGCATACCAGCGGATAGCGCGGGTCGCGCCGGGAATATCATCACGCAGGCTATGGCGAATTGGCTTACCGGTGTCGAGCGTTTCCAGTAGCGCCAGCTCCTCGTGATGCTGCTCCATCAAATCCGCGAGCTTGTTCAGCACCGCTTTACGTTTTGCCGGGGAGGCCTGCGACCAGTCGCCGTTTTCAAAGACCTCGCGGGCACCGCGCACGGCGATGTTGACGTCTTCCTGCTTGCCGCGGGCAATGGCGGAGATCGGGCGCTGAGCGGCCGGGTCGAGGGTGGCAAAAGTGCTGTTATCCTGGGCCTCACAGTATTCGCCGTTAATAAATAAGCGGCTTTCCGGGACCAGGTTATTCACTTTTTCCTGCCAGTAGTTCAGAGAGTGAAAATCCATAAAAACCTCGTAATTCAATCGGATACGTTTTTGTTTCGGCGAAATTTGGCCGCAGAGTGCCGCAGGAGTTATTTCCTGTGGCAGCCTGTGTTAAAAGCGGCCTGAGAAATTCAGGCCAAAAAAATCAGAACGTGGTGGGAGTGTGGGCGCTGATGATGCGGCAGATGCCTGCCGAGGTGTTGCTGAAACTATGCGGAATGCCGGTGTTAATGGCATAACTTTGTCCTGCAACTAAGTGATACGTTTGACCGTTAATCGTCAGTACCACTTCACCTTCCAGTATTGTGCCAATCTCCTCACCCTGGTGTTTGATCCGCTCGCCGGTCGTGGTGCCAGGCTGGTAAGTCTCGAGGATCATCGCCAGTGTGCGATTAGGATTTCCGTTGTGAATCAGCCTCATGGATACACCCTGGCTGCCGATTTCAATCAGGTCGTCTTCATTAATGACCACCTGCGGCTCGTCGGGTTTTTCCGGTTCGGCAAAGAACTCAGAGAGCGATAACCCGTATACTTTCAGTAATTTTTGTAGAGAACTGATTGCCGGGCTGACCTTATCTTGTTCTATGGTGCTGATTGCACTGTGTGTTAATCCAGACAGTTCGGCTGCGCGACGCTGAGAAAGACCCAGTTGTTGTCGAATCTCTGCCAGTCGTTTCCCCGGAGCCAGGCCGTCATCGCTCATATTTCTATTTCCTTAACAGTAAGTTGTCAGAGTCGCTTTTTTTCAGCGATGTAGTGCTGACAGGCGGTGATAAATCCTTCAAGCAACAAACGCGACAGGGCGTATTCGCTACTGTTCCACTCCGGATGCCACTGCACACCGAGCGCATACGGATGATCGTGGACGCTGACCGCCTCCACCAGGCCATCCTGCGCGCGCGCTTCAACACGCAGCAGCGGCCCGAGCGTTCTGGCGCCCTGGCCATGTAAAGAGTTCACCCAAAACGTGTTGCAACCGGGTATAAGCTTCGAAAGCAATCCTCCTTCCTGCACCTGAACTTCGTGCGATGGCGCATACTGCTGCTCCACCGGTAACTCGGCATCTTCACGATGTTCCAGGAACTGAGGGTGTTCGCACAGGCGACGATACAGAGTCCCGCCGGTGGCGACAACCAATTCCTGCAATCCCCGGCAGATGGCGAAAAGGGGGATGCGCCTTTCAAGCGCGGCGTTGATTAGCGCCAGGCTTAGTTCATCACGCCCGGGATCGGC
The DNA here is from genome assembly GCF_000735455.1 of Yokenella regensburgei ATCC 49455. Taxonomy (GTDB): domain Bacteria; phylum Pseudomonadota; class Gammaproteobacteria; order Enterobacterales; family Enterobacteriaceae; genus Yokenella; species Yokenella regensburgei. The sequence goes on from NZ_JMPS01000067.1 coordinate 55,965, forward strand.
GTCAGGCTCATCGCCGTTTTCACCATAGTGGTGCGGCTGCATATTGCTGGGGCTTCCCGGCAGGAAAATGCCGTCGAGTTTTGGCAGAAGGGTGTTAAGAAGTTCTGGCTCGGCCAGCGCGTGGGGCAGGGCGATGGGCAGGCCACCGGCGTTCAATACTGCATTCAGGTACTTCTCTTGCACGGTCTGGGTCCAATGACCCTTTATACTGTTCCTGCACATCACTACGCCAATTAACGGCCTGTCAAATATATTACCCATGATCGCCCTCACATACTGGAATAAATTATTGCCAAACTCTTCCATGTGGCCCGTTTCCGTTCAATATTTTATCAATCTAGCAGCGAGATAACTTGTTTGCAAACTACATTTAACATTTGACAAACAATTTGTTTGCATACAAAGTCGAAGAGTGGACATTATATTTAACGGTCCGACCCAGTGACTGTACCTCATAGCAACGGCGGTGAATCATGGAAACCAATATCGTAGAAGTAGAGAACTTTGTTCAGCATTCAGAAGAGAGGCGAAGTAGCGCGTTTGCCCGCGAAGTGAAGCACTATCTGGAACGCTATCCGCAAACGCAGTATGTCGATGTTCTGTTAACTGACCTGAACGGTTGCTTCCGCGGCAAACGCATTCCGGTAAACAGCCTGCGCAAGATTGAGAAAGGTTGTTACTTCCCGGCTTCCGTCTTTGCGATGGATATTCTCGGTAACGTAGTAGAAGAAGCGGGCCTCGGCCAGGAGCTCGGCGAGCCGGATCTGACCTGCGTGCCGGTGCTTGGTACGTTAACGCCTTCGGCGGCAGACCCGGAATTTGTCGGTCAGATGCTGCTGACCATGCTGGATGAAGATGGCGCTCCCTTTGACGTTGAGCCGCGTAACGTTCTGAACCGACTCTGGCAGCAGCTACGCCAGCGCGGGCTGAACCCCGTGGTAGCGGTAGAGCTGGAGTTCTATTTACTGGACCGGCAGCGTGACTCCGAAGGCTATCTGCAGCCGCCGTGCGCCCCGGGAACTGAAGATCGTAATACCCAGAGCCAGGTGTACTCCGTCGATAACCTGAACCATTTCGCGGATGTCTTAACGGATATCGACGATTTGGCGCAGCTGCAGCTGATCCCGGCCGACGGCGCGGTGGCGGAAGCCTCTCCGGGCCAGTTCGAAATCAACCTGCATCATACCGATAACGTCCTCGAAGCCTGTGACGATGCGCTGGCGCTGAAACGCCTGGTGCGCCTGGTGGCAGAGAAGCACAAGATGCACGCCACCTTTATGGCGAAGCCTTATGAAGAGCACGCCGGCAGCGGTATGCACATTCATATTAGTGTGCTGAATAATAAGGGCCAGAACGTGCTGGCAGAGGACGATGGCGAAGATTCGACCACTCTGAAGCGCGCGCTTGCAGGAATGATAGACCTGATGCCCTCATCTATGGCACTGTTAGCGCCCAACGTAAATTCTTACCGTCGTTTCCAGCCTGGCATGTACGTGCCAACGCAGGCGTCGTGGGGCCACAATAACCGCACCGTCGCGTTACGCATCCCGTGCGGCGATCGTGATAACCATCGTGTTGAATACCGTGTTGCAGGTGCAGATGCCAACCCATACCTGGTGATGGCGACTATTCTTGCGGGCATTTTACATGGTCTGGATAACGATTTGCCGTTGCAGGAAGAGGTGGAAGGCAACGGTCTGGAGCAGGAAGGGCTGCCGTTCCCTATCCGCCAGAGCGATGCGCTGTGGGAGTTTGCTGAGAACGATGCGCTGCGCAAGCTGTTAGGTGAGCGCTTCTGCCACGTGTACCACGCGTGTAAGAACGATGAACTGATCCAGTTCGAGCGTCTTATTACTGACACTGAGATTGAGTGGATGTTGAAGAACGCTTGATGCCGGACCCGTCCCTCCGGTTTTTTCCGGCCCGGAAACGGGCACAGTAGTAACGTGTATTGGCATCATACCGTCTGCGCGGAGCCAGACGGTCACACTTTGCAGGATTTCCTGCCATTTCCCGTATGTCGCGTAATGGAGCGCAGGCGGCAGCGGGTCTTCAGAATAACGACGATTTTGTGACGAGGAAATGAGATGATGCAGATGTTTAAATACCCACATGGCGAGGGCGCGAGCCTGCGCGGGGGAGGCTGCTGGCCTCTCTGTGAACGTGAATCTACCCCTTCTTCTGACATTATGCGATTAACCCCTTTGCTAAGCAGGTTTGCGACCAGGAAGTTCCGAACGCAAATCAGTAGTGGCAAAGGGGGGTCGCGTCATGGCGTCTAATCTCTCCCTCAACGAGCAGGCGGGAAAACCGCAGCTGCGAAAATCGTTAAAACTCTGGCAGGTGGTGGTGATGGGCCTCGCCTATCTGACCCCGATGACGGTGTTTGATACTTTCGGTATTGTTTCCGGCGTGAGCAATGGTCACGTTCCGGCTTCTTACTTGCTGGCACTGGCGGGCGTGTTATTTACCGCTATCAGCTACGGCAAGCTGGTGCGTCAGTTCCCGCAGGCGGGTTCTGCCTACACCTATGCACAAAAAGCAATCAACCCCCACGTAGGCTTTATGGTCGGCTGGTCGTCGCTGCTGGATTATCTGTTCCTGCCGATGATTAACGTCCTGTTGGCAAAAATCTATCTCTCCGCGCTGTTCCCGGGCGTTCCGCCGTGGGTCTGGGTCGTGGGTTTTGTGGCCATTCTGACCGCCGCGAACCTGAAAAGCGTTAACCTGGTGGCCAACTTCAACGCGCTGTTTGTGTTGGTGCAGGTCGCGATTATCGTGGTGTTTATCTATCTGGTGGTGGATGGCCTGCATAAAGGTGAGGGCGTCGGCACCGTGTGGTCGCTGCAGCCGTTTATCAGCCAGAACGCGCATCTCATCCCCATCATCACCGGGGCGACGATAGTCTGCTTCTCGTTCCTCGGCTTTGATGCGGTAACGACGCTCTCGGAAGAGACGCCGGATGCCGCACGGACTATCCCGAAGGCGATTTTCCTGACCGCGCTGTACGGTGGGCTTATCTTCATCGCCGCTTCGTTCTTTATGCAGCTGTTCTTCCCGGACATCAGCCGCTTTAAAGATCCTGATGCCGCGCTGCCGGAGATTGCTCTGTACGTCGGCGGGAAGCTGTTCCAGTCTATCTTCCTGTGTACCACCTTCGTCAACACGCTGGCCTCGGGCCTGGCGTCGCACGCCAGCGTCTCGCGTCTGCTGTACGTGATGGGGCGTGATAACGTCTTCCCGGAGAAGTACTTCGGCTACGTGCATCCGAAGTGGCGCACCCCGGCGCTGAACGTGATTATGGTCGGGATTGTGGCACTGTCGGCGCTGTTCTTCGATCTGGTGACCGCAACGGCGCTGATTAACTTCGGTGCGCTGGTGGCGTTTACCTTCGTGAACCTGTCGGTGTTCAACCACTTCTGGCGTCGTGAAGGGCGTAACAAGACCTGGCTTGATAAGCTGCACTACTTTGTACTGCCGCTTATCGGTGCTGCTACCGTCGCGGTGCTGTGGATTAACCTCGAAGTGACGTCGCTGACCCTTGGCCTCGTGTGGGCCGGTGTCGGGATTGTCTACCTTGGCTGGTTGACTCAGCGCTTCCGTAAGCCGCCGCCGCAGTTCGATCGCACGAAAGCGGAGCAGGCCTGGGAGTCGTAAGCGTCGGGATTTTCACCACATTTTGCCAATAATTGTGCATTGTGGAGAATAAAGCGGCAAACGACAGAAAATGTGAAAACAGGCTTTGACAAGCCGGGGGCGCGTCGATAATATGCGCCCCGTTCACACGATTCCTCTGTAGTTCAGTCGGTAGAACGGCGGACTGTTAATCCGTATGTCACTGGTTCGAGTCCAGTCAGAGGAGCCATATTTAAGAAGCCCGCTTAAGGAAACTTAAGCGGGCTTTTTGCTTTCCAGGAATTACCCCTTCCCATTTCAAATGATATTAATTATCATTAGCAAATAACAATTATTATTATATAAAAACAATCTGGCAAGGATGTGGGCTTAACGACAACAGCTTAACGTTAGGCATTTTTTAGGGAATGGGTATGAGAGTTAACAAGATCCTCTGGCCAATAACTGCGGTACTGGTAGGGCTGAATAGCCCGCTTTCCGTGGCGAAATCCTCCGACGACAGCAGCGAAACCATGGTAGTTGAATCCACCGCCGAGCAAGTATTAAAACAACAGCCAGGCGTTTCGATTATTACTCGCGAAGATATTGAAAAGAACCCGCCGGTCAACGATCTCTCTGAGATCATTCGCAAGATGCCGGGGGTTAACCTCACCGGCAACAGCGCCTCGGGCACGCGCGGTAATAACCGCCAGATTGATATTCGTGGCATGGGGCCAGAAAACACCTTAGTGCTGATTGACGGCGTGCCGGTCACGTCGCGCAACTCGGTACGCTACAGCTGGCGTGGCGAGCGTGACACCCGCGGTGACACCAACTGGGTGCCGCCCGAGCAGGTGGAACGCATTGAAGTTATCCGCGGGCCTGCCGCCGCGCGCTACGGCTCTGGTGCCGCAGGCGGGGTGGTGAATATCATCACCAAACGCCCGACCAACGACTGGCACGGCTCGCTGTCGCTTTACACCAACCAGCCGGAAAACAGCAAAGAGGGCGATACCCGACGCGGGAACTTCAGCCTCAGCGGCCCGCTGGCCGGCGATGCGCTGACGATGCGCCTGTACGGTAACCTGAACAGAACCGACGCCGACAGTTGGGACATCAACTCCTCCGCCGGAAGCAAAAACGCCGCCGGGCGGGAAGGGGTGACCAACAAAGATATTAACGGCGTCTTTTCATGGAAAATGACCCCGCAGCAGATCCTCGATTTTGAAGCGGGATACAGTCGGCAGGGAAATATCTACGCGGGTGATACGCAGAACAGTTCCTCCAGCGCGGTGACCAAAAATCTGGCGCAGTCCGGGCAGGAAACCAACCGTCTGTATCGGCAGAATTATGGTCTTACCCATAACGGGATCTGGGACTGGGGCCAGAGCCGCCTGGGGTTCTACTATGAAAAAACGAACAATACCCGCATGGACGAGGGGCTTTCCGGCGGCGGCGAGGGGCGCATTACCAACGACCAGCAGTTCACCACCAACCGCCTGACCTCGTATCGCACCAGCGGTGAGCTGAATTTCCCGATGAGGCTGCTGTTCGAGCAAACGCTCACCGTCGGCGCCGAGTGGAACCGCGATGAGCTCGACGATCCGTCCTCGACGGGCCTGACGGTGAAGGAGAATAACATCGGCGGGATCTCCGGCTCGGCGGCCAATCGTAGCAGCAAGAATAAGTCGGAAATCAGCGCGCTGTACGTTGAAGACAACATCGAGCCCGTTGCCGGGAGCAACATTATTCCGGGCCTGCGCTTTGATTATCTGAGCGAATCCGGCGGCAACTTCAGCCCGAGCCTCAACCTGTCTCAGGAGCTGGGGGAATACGTCAAAGTGAAGGCGGGGATCGCCCGGGCCTTTAAAGCGCCGAACCTGTATCAGACCAGCGAGGGGTATCTGCTCTTCTCAAAAGGCAACGGATGCCCGAAAGATATCACGTCGGGTGGCTGCTACCTTCTCGGCAATAAAAACCTCGATCCGGAAATCAGTATCAACAAAGAGATCGGACTGGAATTAGCCGTAGACGATTACCACGCCAGCCTGACCTATTTCCGCAACGACTATCAGAATAAGATTGTCGCCGGTGACAACGTTATTGGTAAAACCTCCTCCGGGGCTTATATCCTGCAGTGGCAGAACGGCGGGAAAGCGCTGATTGAAGGGCTTGAAGCCAGCATGGCCATTCCGCTGGTGGAGGATCGTCTGAGCTGGAATACCAACGCCACCTACATGATAACCTCCGAGCAAAAGGACACCGGGAACCCGTTATCCATCATTCCGAAATATACGGTGAATACCTCTCTCGACTGGAATATCACCAGCGCGCTTTCCGCTGGCGTCAACTGGACGCTGTACGGCAAACAAAAACCACGTACTCATGCGGAATCGCGTAGCGAAGATACCGGGGGGCTTTCCGGCAAAGAGTTAGATGCGTATTCGCTGGTGGGCACCAACGTGAATTACGATATTAATAAGAACCTGCGTCTTAACGTGGGTATCAGTAATATCTTCGATAAACAGATCTATCGCTCCACCGAAGGGGCAAATACCTATAACGAACCGGGCCGGGCTTATTATGCCGGGGTGACGGCGTCGTTCTGATGGCTGATGCCCGCCGGTGGCGGGCATCTTTCCTGGAGCAGAATTAAAGACAGGCGGCTTTTTGAGTCGCCGGTTCGCGGCTGATATCGAGCAGCGCACGCTGGAAAGAGACGTTAAACATTGGCCCGTGACCGAGTCCCGGGTAATCCACGTACGAGGTGTTAACGCCCTTGCCCTCAAGGGTGGTGACGGTGGCGTGGACTTTTTGCAGGATCTCGACCATCTGATTTTGTCTGCTGTCTCCGGTTGAGGCCGAGCCTTCTATAATTATCAGATTCTTATGGCAGTACTGCGCCGGGTTGACCGTCGTAAGGCGGTTTAACAGGGCAAAATTATCCCTGCTGAGCGACGGGCTGGCGCTGTAGTACTGATGAAAGAACGATGACGATAACCACGATCCGAGGACAAACAGACCGCCGTAGGAGTGCCCCCAGATCCCGCGCCGTTCGGGGTTGATACGTACACCTTGCTCTACCTGCGGGGCGATGCGGGTTTCCAGTAGCTGGCGGAATTCAGGCCCGCCGCCGGTTTTACGTTGAAAGCGAGGGGTGTTTGCATTGCCTGCGCTCACCGTCCCGAGCACCGGCGTGTAGTCATAGGCTCTGCCGTTGAGATCGAACGGCAGGCTGGTCTGATAGCCCACCGCCACAATCACCGGCGGCGAGTCCCCGGATAACTGTTTGAGTAGCGTTTCCGGCAGGCGGTCCATCACCGCATTACCGTCCAGCATATACAGAACCGGGTACCCCGACGCTGGCGCAGCTTTCCTGGGGACGGCGGTCCATACCCGGTAGTGTCTTGCGCCATCGGCAGAATCAAAGTCATTGACCCTGAAATGGTAATATTCAGAGCCTTTATCGGCGATATTCGGCCCTAATGGCTGCATATCCGGCTTCGCAAAACCCGGCGCGCTATAGCCGAGTGCGAAGCAAAAACTCGCGGTAAATAACGCCATGCGGTGGCGCTTAGGGTGTTGCTCACGACCAGACATCGGATAATTTTTCCTTGTTCGCAGGTGATGTTTTTATTGATTCAGCAGGCTCAGACCGTCAATCAGCGCGCCGCGCCACCACGCATAATCGTGGCCGCCGGTATAGACGCTGCAGTGGCTTTCCACCCCGGCGGCAAGCAGTTGTTCATGCAGCTGCTGCACCTGCGGGACGGTGGAGCCTTCCAGCGATCCGACGCACAGGTGGGTTCGCACGGCCGGCGAGGGGGCGGAAAGCACATGTTCGCTCACCCAGGAGACATCGCTCGCGGCAAAGTGGCCCGGTCGGCTGCGGCTGTCCGGCGTCCACCACATCGACGGCGAGTGGCTCAGCACCAGGCCAAAGCTCTCCGGCGCATGGCGGGCGGCCATCAGCGCGGTCACGCCGCCCAGGCTTTGTCCGGCGAGCACCGTCTGCGAACGACCCGCCCACTGGCGTTCCGGGTGTTCGGCACGAATGGCCGGCAGTAACCGGTCGGCGATATCGCACACCAGTTCGCGACGGCCGCCGAGTATTGCAGTGCGCTCACGTTCATCGAGGTTATCGATGCCGATTGCCGCCAGCGGCGGAATGCGCCCGTGCGCGATAGCGGCATCGATGGCGGCGCTTACGCCAACGCTCCCGAACCAGATTTCGCCATCCGTCAGCACCAGTAACCCCAGCGGCTGCGAGGCGGGAACTGCGGGAAGGTACAGCCGTACCTGGCGTAATTGCCCGGCGAGCCGGTGTTCTGAGGTAAAAAGTTGCCCGCGGCTGGCGTGGCTGCCCGCCCACTCATCCTGCGCGGGGGCGTTATCCAGTGCCAGCACCGACTCCAGCTTATCGCCGCGGACGTTCATTCCCGGCGTGTGGTTTAGCGGATCTGCCCGTCCGGCCAGGGTGGCAAAGCGGGTTCCCAGTTGAGAAACCGTGTCTTCGTCGGTGCCCGGTGGGATTTCCACCATCGTGTAGGAGCCGCAGTAGGAGGCGGGTAAGCGCAGCGTCAGGTGCCAGATATCCGTTCCGGGGAGTGGCTGCATCATGCCTTTTGCCAGGCTGTCTTTATCGGTGACGCGATTGAGGCGCAGGTACACCCCCTGCAGTGGGTGAGCGGCGCGCCACAGGAAGGTGACTTCCCGCTCGTCATCCATGCCGTCCATCGTGCTCACCAGCGGTAGCGCAAGCGACTGCGCCTCCTGCCAGAAACGCGTGGCGTCAATCGGGGTTCCGGCCGCAAGCTGTCGGCGAAGGCGCGCGGCGGTCTGAAGCGCAGCGGCTGCTACGGGCGGGCTCAGTCTCATTATCGGCATTCCATCTCATTCATCATTTGGTCATCAGTATAAATAGCTAAAGCGGCTGTTCGGGGGAACAGCCGCCTGCGGGCTTTGTTAATCGTCAGTGATGCTGATGAAAACTATCCCACGAGCTCTCCTTGCGTATCCTGGGCGTGGCTGGCTGTGCCGACGCTGTCCTGCCACAGACGGGCGTACAGGCCACCCGCGGCCATTAATTCGTCATGACTACCGTATTCGGCGAGTCGCCCGTTGTCGATCACGGCAATGCGATCGCAGCGGCGGGCGGTCGTCAGCCGGTGGGCGACGATAAGCGCGGTGCGTTTCTCATTGTGCGCCACTTCAGTCAGCGAGGTCATTAGCCGCTCTTCTGTCGTGCGGTCAAGTCGGGCGGTGGCTTCGTCGAGCAGCAGCACGTGCGCCTGGGCCAGCTGAGCGCGGGCAAGGGCAATCAGCTGACGCTGACCGGCGGACAGCGAAGCACCGCCGTTACTCACCGGGGTGCGGAAACCCTGCGGCAGATGCTGTACGGTCTCAAACAATCCGGCCTGCCGCGCCGCGGTTTCCACCTCCGTGTCGCTGCTGGCGGGCCGCGCATAGCGGATGTTTTCCGCAATATCGCTGCTGAACAGCGCCACATCCTGGGAGACCAGCCCCGTCTGGCGGCGGTAATCGGTAAGCGACGCCGCATCAATCACCCGTTTGCCGACGCGGATTTGCCCACCGGTGGGGGAGTAGAGCCCCGCCAGCAGCTTGATAAGCGTCGATTTACCGGCCCCGCTGCGCCCGACCACGGCGACCACCGTTCCTTCAGGGATGGTGAGCGACAGATTATCGAGCGCGGGCTGCTGGCTTTCAGGGTAGCGGAAGGTCAGCGCCTCGAGGTGCAGCGCGCCGCTGGCCGGAGCGGCGGAGGAGGGTTCGACATTTTCCGCACCTTCCGTCGCCAGCAGTTCATTAATATGTTTGCCGCTGGCGGTCGCCTGCTGCCAGGAGTCAACAATGCCCGACAGCTGCTGCACCGGGCCATAGAACTGCCCCAGCAGCAGGAAGAACGCCGCCAGCACCCCGGCGGTCATCTCACCTTCGGCGACCCGGGACGCCCCCACCAGAAGTACGGCAGCATAGGCGGCCTCGGTGCAGAAGGTGAGGAACGGGAAGTAGACGGCCAGGTATTTCTGCGCCCGCACGCGGGTGGCGCGGAATTTATCGGACAACGCCCGCAGCCTGGCAGCCTCTTGTTCCTGCTGACCATGAGACTGCACTACCCGCAGGCCGGAAACTTTCTCCTGCAGCGTGCTGTTGACCTTACCAATCTCAAGGCGCGCCTGTGCGTAGGCCGGGGAGCTGAGGCGGCGATAGATCCACGTTGCCAGCACCACCACCGGCACGGCGCTGAGCGCGGTAAGCGCAAGGACCGGATCGAGCCAGAACATGGCGGCGGCGATAGCCACCATCGTCACGATGCTGGTGGCCGCTCCGGCAAGGCCGTTTTGTAAAAAGCGGGCGAGGGAGTCGACGTCGACGGTCATGCGGGTCAGGCGTGAATCGACGTGCTTTTCGTGCCAGGGCAGACCCAGGCGCAGCAGGTGTCCGAAGCTGCGCAGGCGCACCGTATGCTGCACCGACTCTGCCGCACGGGCGGCGAAGACCGTCTGTAGCGCATAACAGCACCAGCTAATGACCACCAGGCACAGGGCGAGCAGGGCGCAAATGCCGATGGTTGCCATATCCCCGGCGGCGACGCCGGAGTCGATGCCGCGCTGTAAAAGCACCAGCACACCAACGCCCGCCGCAGAGTCGAGCGCAATAAGCAGCGCAGCGATGATGAACATCCAGGCAACCGGCGTCAGCAGCGACGAAACGCGCCGTCCTTTACCAGAAAGCGCCATCTCAACGGCGCTTTCCGGCACGCGGGTCATCCGGTCGACAAAGCCCTTGCCGGCAGGCGTCTGGCGCGCATCCGGGTCTTCAGTGTGTGAAGCACTGGATGCTGGCCACAGTTCGCGCGGTTCCGCCGACGTGGGTTCGAGAAAATCGCTGCTGCCGCTCATCAGCGCGCGGAACGCCGGGCAGCGCGCCTCCAGTTCAGCCTGGGTGCCGCTATCCACCACCCGGCCTTTATCCAGCACCACAATCCGGCTGGCAAGCTGCAGCGTAGAGCGGCGGCGGGCAATCACCAGCAGCATATGTTGAGCATCGGCATAGCGCCCAAGGGCGGTGTTGATCTCCGCTTCGGTACCGGCATCGACCGCCGACGTGGTGTCATCGAGAATGAGCACTTCCGGCGTGGTGATCAGCGCCCGGGCCAGCGCAATACGCTGGCGTTGCCCCCCGGAAAGGTTGGTCCCGCGTTCGGTAAGCCGGGTGTTGAACCCCTGCGGCAGCGCGTTGATAAACCCGCTGGCACCTGCGGCATCGGCGGCGCGGCGGATATCGTCCTGGCTTGCCTGCGGGTGCCCGTAGGCGATGTTTTCCGCCACCGTCCCGGCAAACAGAAAGGCATCTTCAAACACCACGCCGACCCGGCGGCGGAGCGCCGTCAGCTGCAGGTCGCGAATATTTTGCTGCCCGCCGGTGGTGTTAAGCCATACCCCGCCGGCGCTGGGATCGTAAAACCGCGCGAGCAGCATCAACAGCGTCGATTTCCCGGATCCAGAGGCACCCACCACCGCCACGGTTTCACCCGCGTGAATGGAAAACGAGACATCATCAAGGATGCGGCGTCCGCTGCCATAGTGGAAGCTCATCTTCTCCACCTCCAGGCCGATAACCTGGCCGTCGACCGGCTCCGTACCGTCTTCCATCAGCGAACGGGTGTCGATAAGCGCGAAGACCCGCTCCACCGACGCCTGGGTGCGCTGGGCGATCACCAGGAACGAGGCCAGCACGCGGGTCGGGCCGGTCAGCATGGCGAGGAAGCTGGCAAAAGCAACGAAGGTCCCGAGATCGATACGCCCGTTCATCACCGACCAGCCGCCGTAGCACAGCAGGACTATCTGCCCCAGCACCGGCAGCGCCAGCATCGTTGCGCCCGGCATCGCCTGCGAAATCGCCGCGCCGATGCGCACGCGCACCATCTGCCGCGACTGGCGGTCGAGCCAGCGCGTTTCGCGCAGCTCCGCCACGCAGGACTTCACCACCGAGATTTGTTCCAGCACCTCACGCATATGCTCTGTCATCTGCGCCAGCCGGTCTGAGGCAAGCCCGGTTTGTGCGAACACGCGACGGCGGGCGCGCAGGGCGGTGACGGCAAGGGCTGCCAGCACGCCGACGACGATGAGGGTCATCGACGGCGACATCCACAGCATCACCGCTATCCCGGCGATGTAATAGGTGAACACCGCAAGCGGCACCGGGGACATCTGTAGCAGGGTGTGTACCTGCTGCAGATCGCTGTTGGTCCGCGATATAACCTGCCCGGTGCGCAGTGCGTCCTGGCCCGCGCCATCGAGCTTCTGAATACTGTCGAACGCGCGGCTGCGTAGCGTGTGCTGCACCCACAGCGACAGCTCTCCGGCATAGCCGCGGCGCACGTAGTTACCGATAAAATCAAACAGGGCAATCAGCAGCAGGCCGCAGGCGAGCCACGGCAGGCGCGTCGGATCGCCGGCCATGGCATCGTTGACCGCCTGACGCGTCAGCAGCGGCGTCAGGGCGGCCAGCAGAATGGTTGATACCGATGCCACAATGACAATGGTGCTCAGTTTTTTGCGTTCCCAACACACGCGGGCAAGGCGAACTATCCAGGCGCGAGCGGGCATGGGGGAGTGAGTCGCAGGCATTACGCCTCCTTCATTTTTGAACGATTGGCGACGACGGCCGCGGCCGCCATCGCGTGACTTAACTACTGCGATGAGCCTTTTTGCAGCGCGGCGATAAGACGTTTCGCCACCTCGGTCGGGCACGGCTGCGCGGCCATTTCCGCCGCCACCTCCAGCGATGCGTCGCGAAGCGATCGATCGTTCAGGAAGTTGTTGATCATGCCGCTCGTCAGCCCGCCGTCGCCGGGGATGATGCCGCACCCGCGCTCGACCACGGCGCGGGCGTTCACCGGCCTGTCGGCGCCCTCGCCAAAGACGATTTGTGGAATACCGGCATGCAGCGCCGTCAGGGTGTTCCCGGCGCCACCGTGGTGAATAAAACCGTCGGCACCGTTGAGGAAGGCCCCCATCGGGATCCAGTCGACCAGACGAACGTTCGGGGGCAGGGAGCGTAAATCCGACCGGGCGTTTGCCGAGAGGTGCAGGATGATTTCGGCGTCGACCTCGCTGGCGGAATCCATCACCCAGGAGATGAGATCCAGACCATCGACCATCGGTTTAACGGTGCCGAGGCTTACCAGCAGACGCTTGCGGCCCGGCGTGCGCTCCCACCATGATTCCCAGACGGCACCGCCGTTATAGGGGACGTATTGCATCGAAATGACCGGCTCGCCGTCGTTTTGCAGTATGCTCATGCTCGGCGGGGTGACATCTATCCACGCCAGATCCTGCGGCGGGGTGCTGACCCCGTGGCGGCGATAGGCATCAGAGAGCGATTTTGTGACCCCTTTGATGTGCCAGGGCGTGTGGCCGAAGCCGACGGTTTGCATCACTACCGGAATGCCGTACTTCGCGGCAATCAGCGGCCCGACAACCCCAAGGGGAGGGTAGACAATGAGGTCGGGACGCCAGTGCCCGGCAAACTCCACCAGCTGGTCGGCCATCTCTTCGCTAAAGAACGAGAAATTCCCCATTTTGGTTCCGATGTTACTTTCCTTCCGCAATGCTTCCCGGCGGCGATAGTCGGCTTCTGAATCGAAGCCTGGCGCGGCATCAAACACCACAAGCCCTGCCTCTGCCGCTTTTTGTGCGAATTTCCCGCCGCTGGCAATCAGGACTTCGTGACCATTCACACGAAAAGCCTGTGCCAGAGACAGCACCGGATACAGCAGCCCATACAACGGTGGGCCTACAAACAGAATACGCATGAGAAAATCCCTCTCCACGTCTCGAACCAGGTAAATCACCAATGAGAATGATAATAATTACCAATATCATTTACTAATTGCAACGATTAGTAAGAACTTAATGGAACGTCAGAGGGGGATAATGAAGGTCGGATCAGGACTCAGAGCCGCCTGGGCTCTGTGGTGGCGGCTTAGCCGGGAGGACTTATTAAAATCGATTGGGCAAGTGATGAATGGAAAGCAATTTACCATTCTCCAGTTTGATGTAATTTCCTTTTTTAAGCTCGGACAGCATCTTCATAATGCTGCTGCGCGAGAGTCTTGTACGATCGAGAATATATCGATACACCGAGGTGTTCTCGCGGACGCTATCTGGCTCCTGAATAAGCATCAACAGCTGATAGCGCAGAATTTCGAAACTGGTGGGAGCCGTCAGCATCTCGTTATAAATAAATAGCTTATTCGTGATAAACATAATATGGCGGGCTATCAGATCCCAGGCTTTCTGCTCTTCAATCAGCGCCATCACTGTGTTGTACGGCAATGATGCGATTTCGCATTGGGCCAGGGTGTGAAGATAGATATGTTCGCTCAGAGGAAGCGTGAAGCCTAACGCTATCGGGGCGGAGAGGATCCCAAGCGAAAAGGCATCGTCGCGACGTGCAAGCAAAACTGAACCCTGGCGTATGAAATGGCAGGTAGCAACCCCTTGTTGGCGGAAAAACAGTTTGCTGCCTTTTGGCACCGTTCGGTAGTCTTCGTCGCGAGTCAATATACTGAGCAGACGCTGCAGGTGCGGTGAAAGGGCTTTGACATCAATATGGCGTTCGCGTGTTGTCATGACGGGCTACGACCTGCAAGCCAATGGGGTTTCATCTGCGACAAACCTGCCTTCGGGGGCAATCCGGGAACCCCTAGCGCCCGCAGGCTAGTATTTCAGCGGGATGCCCTGCTTAATCTGCAAAAGGAGTCCTCGCTCGGTAGTGATATAGCTTCCTTTTTTTAATTCAGCAAGGATTTTCATAATGCTGCTGCGGGAAAGAAAAGTTCGCGACTGAATATAATTAGCGGCCGTAATACTGCTGCGAAGCTCCTCTGACTCCTGCATCAGTTCATACAGCTGAGAGCGAATAATGGCGTAAGACGATGGCGCAGAAATACGAGTGCAATGCTCATAGACGCGCCCGGCAGTGTAAATGAGCAGGTGGGCTAAACTTTCCCACAAGTCTTTCTCGGCAATAATGGTATTGGCCGCTGAGAGTGAAAGACACGCGATGCGTGAAGGTTCCAGCGTCTGCATATGCAGATAGTCACTCACAGAGAGTTGGTTGCTTAAGCCAAACACATAGGGCGCCGATTCTGAGTTCATCATAAAGCTATCTCGGGTACGACAAAGTGCAATACTCCCTTCAAGAAGCAAATAACATTTGCGCGCTCCATCATTTGAATAGTTAATTTTTTGCCTTATTTTTGTTTCAATTATGTTAGCCTCCGGGGAGAGGTGATAGATCAGGTTTTCTATATGTTGATCAGGTTTACAGATTGATGCGTTATACATACTTGTTTTGATTGGTTTTTTATTTCTGGCATCCAAATATACTCCAACACTGCAATGGAATCAGAAACAGGTGTGTTCTCCGATAGATGAATTATCTGCCAGTTGTCTTCTTCGAGTGAATATCAGGCGTGGTGTAAAATTACACCGAAAAATAACTTGAGATAATGAGTGTATCTATATCAATATTTATCTAAGTAGAAAAAATACTGATTGTTGATGTGCTTCGATAACGCTTTATGTGGCGGTAATGACTGGCACCTTATAGTGCAAGGTAAGGATGTTGTTTTCTCTGATATTATCGTGGTTATTACAATCTTAATGATGTAGCACTGGAATGCTGCAGGGAACTGTTTTTTCTGACACGAGGATAAATACGTCATTCCTGCAGGAAAATATAAAAATATAATCAAGGAAATAATATGATTAACAAAAAGATGGTACTGGTTGCTTTGGCAACCGGCGCGGTACTGACCGCGGTAAATGCAAACGCGGCCGATGGTACGGTTAACTTTACAGGAGAAATTATCGATCAGGCCTGTACGGTTGATATTGGTAGCAATAATACCATGACCGTTGACCTGGGGCGTGTCGCGCGTACGGCTTTTCAGAATACAGGTGATGAGTCTGACTCAACAAAATTCACCATTAAATTAATCAACTGCCCATCTACCGTGACATCAGCACAGGTGAAATTTGATGGTGCCAATGATTCAAACAATAGCGATCTGTTAGCCATTACCTCAGGCTCTGCCGCCGCAGGCGGGGTAGCGATTAAATTGATGACCGCAGATAAATCGCTGCTCGGCCTTAATCAGGTCAACAGCTACAGCTATCCGCTGGTGACGACAGCGGATAACAATCTTGATTTCTATGCGGCGTATAAATCGACAGCCGCCAGCGTGTCAGCGGGAACGGCGAACGCGGTAGCTAATTTTACGGTCAACTATAACTAAGTTGGCTAAGCGATAAGCGGGGCCGGTCTTCGGCCCTTTTAACTGGACAAGCACATGAAGTTTTTCACTGGTGTGATGGTAGGGGCGCTGTTAATAACATCTGCATTTTCCCAGGCCAAAGCGGGTGTGATTATCGGTGGAACCCGCGTGGTTTATACCGGCGATAAAAAGAGACATCGTTAAGCATCACCAATCCGGACGCGTTACCCTATTTAATTCAATCTTGGGTTGAAGCGTTAGCACCGGGAGGAAGCAAACCCCCATTTATTATTACACCGCCGCTGTATCGGCTTGATAAAGGCCAGCAGAATATGATGCGTATTGTTCTGGTGGGGAGGTTATCGCAGGAGAAGGAATCATTGTTCTGGCTAAATATTAAGTCAATTCCCTCTGTTACACCCCGTGATAACACCCTGCAGGTGGCCGTAAAAACCAGAATTAAACTGATTTATCGACCGCAGGCGTTAGCCGGTTCAGGGCCAGAGGAACAGGCCGGGAAGTTAATATGGAACAGAAGTGGCGCTCATGTGCAGGTACATAACCCAACGCCGTATTATATCAACTTCAATGAAATTAAAGTCGGCGAGATAAAACTGGAGGAGGCGACCTATGTTGCGCCTGGCTCAACCGCTATGTTCACTTTGCCAACCGGGAATACATCATCACAGCTGGCGTTTAAAATTATTAATGACTATGGCGGAATAGGAGAAGTGCATGCTGCCCGGTTGTAAATAGTCGCGCCACAGACGATAGCTGAAATAAAAAATATAAAAGCTATCGCAATGGAGTGAAGGCTCATGAATATATTAAAACGAACATTTATACCCATTCCGCAATGTCTTGCTGTTGGAGTGACCTTAGCCTTAACGTCATTGCTCCCGGGCGCTGAAGGGCGCGAGTTTTTTAACCCTGCGCTCCTTGAACTGGATGATCCCAGGATGAAAGGTGCCGATCTTTCGGTGTTTGAAAGCGGGTCTCAGGCCCCCGGTAGCTATCATGTCGATGTGATTATTAACGAGAAGCAGGTTGATACCCGCGATATCACGTTTTTTAGCGTGGCAGCCTCAGATGGCGAAGCGGTGCTGACACCGTGTTTATCCACTGCGCTGTTACAAAGCTACGGGGTAAAAACAGATCAGTACCCGGGATTGTCCGTCGAGGGACATTGCGCGCAGCTTTCGGCAATACCTGGTGCGTCATTCGATTTTTTATTCAACACCCTGAAACTGCAGTTGAGCATTCCACAGGCGGCGCTGGCGCCCGTCGCTCGCGGATACGTTGCCCCGGAACTTTGGGATGAAGGAATCAACGCTGCCATGCTGAACTATATGCTCAGCGGTGCCAACACCAGGGGGCACGAAGAAAGTGGCGGAGACAGTGAATACGCGAACCTGCGCCCCGGCGTCAATATTGGACCATGGCGCCTGCGCAACTATACAACATGGAATCGCGATGAGCAGGGACACGAGCAGTGGGATACGGTTTATAGCTATCTCCAGCGCGACATTATTCCCCTTAAGGCGCAGCTCACGCTGGGGGATGGCTCCGCACCGGCCGATGTGTTTGACAGCATGCCATTTCGCGGCGGCCAGGTGGCTTCTGACGACGATATGTTACCGGAGTCAATGAAAGGGTACGCGCCGGTAGTCCGTGGTATTGCGCGCACCCGTGCGCAGGTCGTTATCCGTCAGAATGGCTATATCATTTACCAGAACTATGTCGCGCCTGGCGCATTCGAAATCAGTGATATGTATTCCACCGGAGGTTCCGGGGATCTGTCTGTCACGATTAAAGAAGCGGACGGTAGCGAGCAGAATTTCACCGTACCTTATGCCTCACTGCCGGTACTGCAGCGTGAAGGGCGGGTGAAATATGCCATCAGCGGCGGACAGTATCGTTCGTGGGACAGCCGGGTCGATAAAACCCCCTTTGCTCAGATGACGGGGATCCTCGGGCTGCCGGCGGGATTTACTGTGTATGGCGGATTTCAGGAGTCGACTAAATATCAGTCGATCGCAGGCGGAGCAGGAAAGAACCTGGGGGAAGCGGGGGCTATTTCAAGCGACGTTATCCAGGCCTGGTCACACCCTCAGGGCGCGGAAAAGCAGTCCGGTCAGTCGTGGCGGTTACGCTATAGCAAAAACGTTATCGCGACCGGTACCAATGTGGCGATTGCCGGGTATCGTTATTCGACCCGTGGTTATTACAGCATGCCGGAGGTGCTCGACTCCTGGGGAGACAGCCGTGCGCCCGTCGACCGGCGGCGCAACCGAATGGAAATGACGCTCAGCCAGTCGTTAGGCGATAGCGCAGGTTCATTGGCCTTAAGCGCGGTACGGGAAGACTACTGGATAAGCAACCGTTCCGCGTCATCGCTCAGCGCAGGGTATAACAACTCCTGGCGGGGGATCAGTTATGGGATCAATGGAACATGGAGCACAAACGGTGGCACATCGGGGGGGCAGAGCGGTAATACACAGGGTTCCGACCGGCTGATTTCACTGAGTTTCAGCGTTCCACTACATCGATTTCTTAATAATAGCTGGGCAAATTATGCGATGAATGCCAGCCGCCACGGCGGGACCACTCATAGCATAGGTCTTAATGGGATGGCGCTGGAGGGCAATGCACTGAACTGGAGCGTGCAGCAGGGGGGCGGCACCGACAACGTCGGCTATACCGGCAGCGCCAACGCTGATTACCGCGGTACCCTGGCTGAAATGACGGCAGGCTATAGCTATGACACGCACGGTGCGCGTGTGAATTATGGTCTTGCTGGCGGCATTCTCGCTCATGCAGATGGCGTTACGTTTTCCCAGCCGCTGGGGGAAACCAACGTGCTGGTAAAAGCGCCGGGAGCCGCTGGCATCGGCGTTAATAACCAGAACGGGGCTAAAACCGATTTTCGTGGCTACACCGTGACCAGTAACTTATCACCGTATCGTAAGAACGATATCGGTCTTAATACCGCCACACTGCCGGATGACGTAGAGCTGGAGCTAACGAACCTAACCGTGATCCCAACACGCGGTGCCGTGGTACGGGCGAACTATGTCGCTAATGTCGGTAACCGTGCCCTGTTGACCCTCACTCTGGCGAATCAACAGCGGGTTCCTTTCGGATCGCTGGTCAACCTCGCTGGGGGAGAAGGGCGAAGTGCGATTGTGGATGAAGGCGGGCAGGTGTATCTGACCGGGCTCGCGCCGCAGGGCACGCTTGATGTGCGCTGGGGGGCAGAAAATACCCAACACTGTCGGGTGAATTATGTTTTAAATACCCATGATCAGGTGAGCGGCATTAATATTTCTCACTACACCTGCTTGTGATCCTGCATCGTGGAAAATACAAAGAGTATTTATTATGTATGACATGATTAAATGGCTGGCATTAATATTAGTCCTCGTCGCGCAACCTGCGGCTGCAGTGACATGTAATATTCTGGCCACCAAAATAAATACGGTTGGTTTTGGTCTGGTGAATGTGCAACGAGATACGCCGGTGGGGGCAACGCTCGCCACGACGGTATCGACAGGTTATGCGCAGGTACAGACGCTTTCCGACAGCGGAGAAGTTTGTCCGGGAAATTACGCTATCACCTACTTATCCGCTATTGAGTCGCCAGTTAGCGGGGTTTTTAAAACAAATCTGGATGGCGTTGGTATCAAAGTGTCTGGTATGCCGGGTAATTTTACTCTGCCAGTTTATCAAAACTCAGGCTTCTACAATCTTGGCTATTACATTATATCTCTGGTGAAAACAGGTGAGATAACCGCTGGTGTGTTGACCCCTGGGTTAATCGCCCAGGCCTGGTTTGGCTCTCCAGGGAATTATTTTACGCAGATATCCCTCGATGCGACTTCCCGGGTCAGTGTCTTAAGCTGTTCGCTCTCCAGTCAGGTGATTACCTTTGATTTGGGGACGCTCAGTGCGTCAGAGTTTAGCCATGCCGTGGGCTTTAGTCCGCAGCGGACAGCAACGCAAAATATAGGACTCTACTGTAACCCCGGCGCCAACATTAATATTGAGTTAAAAGGCACACCGAACCCGGATGCCGCAGGTGAGGGCAGCGTTCTGGCATTGACCGGGCAAGGGGGTGAAAACACGGCGGACGGCGTAGGGGTGCAGCTGTTATACAATGATATACCGCTAAAAATGAATAACCGAATGCTATTGAAGCAATCCCCAGGTGGCCAGGAGATGTTTCCCGTCACCGCGCGATATTATCAAACTAAAACGATAGTGACCGCCGGTGAAGCGAATGCGACCGCGACTTTGGATATTACCTATCAATAATCGGGTGATGCAGTATGAAAAAGAGAATTAACGGGTTGCCGCTTGCCATGTTTTTTATATCCGGATCGCTGTTTGCTGGCGATCCGCTGACGTTGAACGTCAAAGGAAAGATTGTTGCGGCTCCGTGCCAGATAAGCAGCGACAGTGTAGAAAAAACCGTGTTGTTGACGGGAGCCCAGGGAGTGCGGGCATCGGCTATGTATACGCCAGGTTCGGCGACGGACTGGGTGGCATTTGATTTTAACATTGAGCGCTGTCCGGCAGGGACCGTTCAGGCGACGATGTTATTCTCAGGCGCTGCGGATAGTGCCGGCCCCGATGATTTATACCAAAACAGCGGAAATGCGGGAAATATTGCAATCCAGCTGCAGACAATAGCAGGGCAACCTCTGGGTAATGGGAAATCCCTTACCGGAGTCATTATTAATGATGGATACCGTTACCATTTACGGGCAAGGGCCTATAGCCAGGAAGGACGGGTTACCCCTGGTACAGTGAATGCGGTTGTCACGGTCACATTTACATGGCAATAAGCGACTGTGAGAATCTCTCTGAATGGTATTTAGACATACTGCGCTGATTATTGTTCTGCTGCCTACTTTTATCTGGATACCTCTGGATATTTTCTCGATGTGATGTTTAAAGGTAATGCCATGATATGCGTCTATGTTGAATGTAATGATTATTTTTCCCGTGTTGGATTGCGTTTTTTACTCCAGAGTATATTTCAGGAATCGATGCTGAATGGCCAGCTGATTGCTGTGCATGGGATGGATAAACTTGCCGTCGCGGATATCGTTGTTGTAAATTTTGCTCCCGGCGAAGAGTTTATCTGCCACCCGGAGTTTTTACCGTGTCGGCCAGCTCTACTTATTGGTCTGATGGATGAGGTGCGTCGGGAACGAAGAGACATATTACCGTCATGCCTGAGGAATATGGTTTTTGTGCAGAAAACTGACAAGATTAACCGTACCGTAGAAAAGATTAAATATGCCCTCGATAATACCGATGAGGTGGCTCCGGCGTTGAGTGAAAATGTTTGCTGCGGTTGCCGGCACCGGACTTTTTCTCCGCAGCAGAAAATCATCGCTCAGTCGCTCCTGGAAGGCCAGAGCGTAAACATGATCGCCAGTGAAATGTCGTTGTGCCATAAAACGGTGTCTGCGCATAAACGGACGATCATGGAGAAGTTTAAATTGCGCAATGACCTTGAGTTGTTTCTGTTTATTAAACGTTTGCAGATGTACTATCCTGCGGTTATCTCTGAGTTTCAGCTATAGGTGAGGAGCGGACTAAGATTTTTAGCCCGCTATCATTAAGGATTAACTGAGCTTACCGTGGTTGAGCGTGGTTAATGGCTCGTTGACATCGAAAATCTTGAAGATAACTTCCTCCACGCCCAGCGGTTTCAGGCGGGCGGTGTGTTTTTTGACGTACGCCATCGCGGTGTTTTCATCCTCAAACAGGTAGATACCACCGGCTTCCTGATTTGCTGCGCTCTCTGTCCAGACTTTCCAGATGAATCCCGGCTCATGGTTAATAGACTCGGCAAGTTCAACCAGTTGTTCTGACATCTCGGCACCAAACGGGCCGTGAAAAGCGAAGTGCAGCTGCAGTAATTTCTTCGACATAGTTCCCTCCTGGGGTAAGACCTGAATCGTGTTGATTATCGGGTATCCTGGCACGTTTTGCGGCTAAAGGCATAAATATGCCGGGCAACATTCAGCCGTTCTGGCGCAACAGTACTTTGCCGATCAAATAGGTGGTTGCCTGGCCGCCGATGTAAACGCGGGAGCCCTCGAGCTGGCAGCGTAAATCCCCGCCGCGCTCAGCGCCCTGATGGGCAAACATCTGTGTCTTTTGCAGTTTTTCCGCCCAGTAAGGGATGAGCATGGTATGCGCCGAACCGGTGACCGGATCTTCCGCGACGGCCTCTCCCGGGCAGAAGAAACGGCTGACAAAATCGTATTCCCCTTCGCCCGGCGCCGTGACGCACACCATTTTATCCAGCGGGATCATGGCGTGGATATCCGGGCGCAATTCCTCAACCTGCCGTTGAGTTTCCAGCACCACCAGGTAATCACGCGCTACGCGCACTTCTTTGTATTCCGTAATGCCTAACCCTTCCAGCAATAGTGCGGGTGGCTCGGTGGGTTCGGTCTCCCAGGCCGGGAAATCCAGCGTCAACCATTCACCGTTGCGCGTTACCGTCAGCGGGCCGACAAAACGGGTATCGAAATGGATAACCGTGTTCGGATAATCAAGATGCTCAAAGATAACGTGCGCGGCCGCCAGTGTGGCATGCCCACACAGATTGATTTCACCGAGCGTGGTGAACCAGCGCAGCTCAAAGCCATCATCAGTGATGACGAAAAACGCGGTCTCTGACTGGTTATGCTGCTGCGCCATTTTCAATAATGTCTCATCTGGTAACCAGTCTGTCAGCGGGCATACCGCGGCGGCGTTACCTGCAAAAGACCTGTCGGCAAAGGCATCTACCATGTAAAAATCAATGTGCTGCATAGCGGAAATCTCTTGTTATTCTCAGGGTAACCCACACTCTACCACGGCCCGGTAACGCGTTTTTTTTAATTTGTATGCACTTTGGGTTATGGGGACAAAGCGTACATCCTGATGTTCAGCCGACCGTCAGACACGTTTAAATTAATGAACCCATCTAATTAACCCTAGCTCATTACCCTATCTAATCGAATAAATCACTTTACGTTATGCTTTTTCGGGACAACATCTGAACGCAAACCTGAAGTTTAAGCCGCGATAAAAGAGGTATTCATTCAATGCAAAAACGTTATTTGGGTAAATCCGGACTCGAAGTCTCCGCGCTGGGGTTCGGTTGCATGGGCTTAAGCCACGGCTACGGCCCGGCGACCGATACTCGTCAGGCGATCGAGCTCATTCGCGCTGCGGTTGAACGTGGCGTGACATTCTTTGATACCGCCGAAGTCTATGGACCTTTCATTAATGAAGAGGTGGTTGGTGAAGCTTTAAAACCGTTTCGTGACCGTGTGGTCATTGCCACCAAGTTTGGTTTTACCTTCGGTACGGATAACAAGCAGCAGGTTTTAAACAGCCGTCCTGAGCATATCCGTGAAGCTGTGGAAGGATCATTACGCCGCCTTAAGACTGATGTTATTGATCTGCTGTATCAACACCGTGTCGACCCGGATGTCCCTGTTGAAGACGTTGCGGGAACCGTCAAAGACCTGATAGCGGAAGGCAAGGTTAAACATTTCGGTCTGTCCGAAGCGGGTGCGCAGACCATACGTCGGGCGCATGCGGTACAACCGGTCACTGCCCTGCAAAGCGAATACTCGATGTGGTGGCGCGAGCCTGAGCGGGAGATCCTGCCGTTGCTGGAGGAGCTGGGTATTGGTTTTGTGCCCTTCAGCCCACTAGGTAAGGGCTTCCTGACCGGATCGATTAAGCCAGGAACGACGTTTGGCAAGGATGATTACCGAAGCACCGTGCCGCGCTTCGCCGAACAGGCAATTGAGGCCAATGAAAAGCTGGTTTCTTTGTTAGGTGAACTGGCGGCCGGGAAAGGGGTGACGTCTGCGCAAATCGCGCTGGCATGGCTGCTGGCACAAAAACCGTGGATTGCTCCCATCCCTGGCACCACGAAACTACACCGGCTGGAGGAAAACCTGGGGGCTGCCGATATCATCCTTTCGTCGGATGACTTGCGACAGATAACTCGGGCGCTTGAAACGATTAACATTGTCGGCGATCGTTACTCCCCTGAGCACCAGGCTCGCGTGGGCCGTTAATACCGGCACGGGTCCACGGCGAAGGGGGGACCCGTTATTCCGAGCAGCGAAGGGCGTCGATCATCAGCGCAAACGCGGGCGGGTGCTGCTTACGGCTGGGGTAGTAAAGATAATATCCGGGGAAAGAAGGGCACCAGTCCTGCAAAACCTGAATAAGTTCTCCTGACTTTACCCCCTCCTGCACGCTCTCTTCAGGCACGCAGGCGAGACCAAAGCCGGATAAAACCGCATCAATCCTTTCTTCCAGCAGATTAAATGTCAGCTGTCCTTCAACCCGAACTCGTAACGGTTTTCCTTCCCGCTCAAACTCCCAGTGGTAAAGTCCACCGGCGGTTGGCAGGCGCATATTGATGCACCGATGGTGCTGTAGCTCGTGCGGCGTTTCAGGAACGGGGAACGCGGCAAAATATGACGGTGAGCCCACCACGGCCATTCGCATATCCGGCCCAATCTTCACGGCGATCATATCCTTATCCACGCTTTCGCCCAGACGGACCCCGGCATCAAAGCGCCCCTCAACAATATTGACAAAGCCGTTATCAACCACCAGTTCGAGATTAATTTCCGGATATTCCCGGAGGAAGGGTTTTAGCTTCGGCCACACCAGACTGCGCGCGGCATGCTCCCCGGCAGATAAACGGATATTGCCGGAAGCGATGCCGTTCAGTTGCACCAGCGATTCCAGCTCCTGCTCAAGGGAGGCGATACGGGGTTCAAGGCAGGCAATAATTCTCTCACCGGCTTCTGTAGGCGCAACGCTTCGGGTCGTGCGGGTCAGGAGACGGATGTTTAGCCTTTCCTCCAGAGCCTTCATCGCATGGCTGAGTGCAGACTGAGAAACACCCAGTTTGCCCGCTGCTTTGGTAAAACTTCGCTCCCTTGCCACCATTAGAAAGATTTGCAGTTCGTTGAAGTTTTCTTTGAGCATCGGCGATTTCCTTATGGAAGCATTCCCTTCAATGCGCACTCATGAAGGGTGTTCATAGACGCAATCATTTTAGCCCCATTACTGACAATAATGATAATTGATATTCTGATGGTATCGGAAATAAGTCTGAGTTATCAGAAGGTTTATCATGAAAATACTCGTTGCCGGGGCGACAGGAAGTATTGGTCTTCATGTTGTAAATACCGCTATAGAAATGGGCCATCAGCCCATAGCGCTGGTCAGGAATAAGCACAAAGTAAAATGGCTTCCTCGTGGAGCGGATGTTTTTTATGGCGATGTTGCAATGCCCGAAACACTCACCCATTTACCGAAAGATATTGATGCCATTATTTTTACGCTGGGTTCCGATGGCCAGGGACATATTGGTGCCAGAGCGATAGATTACGGCGGCGTGCGTAATATTTTGCAGATATTCAAGGATACACCGGTTCGCATCGCCTTAATGACCACCATTGGCGTGACCGAGCGGCTTGGTAGCTGGAATCAACGCACTGAGGTTCATGACTGGAAAAGGCGCGCCGAACGTCTGCTCAGAGCGAGTGGTCACCCCTATACCATCGTCAGACCCGGCTGGTTTGATTACAACAATGAGGATGAGCACAGAATCGTGATGCTGCAGGGCGATCGACGCGATACGGGGACGCCGGAAGATGGCGCGATCTCCCGTGAGCAAATCGCCCGGGTTCTGGTTAGTGCCCTGACCAACGACAAGGCCAAAAATAAAACGTTTGAGCTGGTGGCGATACGCGGCGAAGCACAGCAGGATCTTACTCCGCTGTTTGCAGACCTGCAGAGTGATGATCCACAAAAGAATGATGGAGTTTTAGATACAGACAATATGCCCCTCAGTGAAGAGCCTGAGTGCATTATTAATGAGCTGAACCGGTATTCAAAAAACTTAACGAATCTGACATCGTGAAAATCTCGTCTTATCGCGGCCAGCCTTAAGATAAGAGCCCATCCTGGCGGGCCATTAGGTGGCTAACCTTGCATATCGAAGCCTGATTTTTGAAAGTCTCGATATACCTCCGGATTAGCGAAGGCCGGGAATTTGGCATTCCGGGCCGCTGATTTTAACGCATCACAATAGGCTTTATTACCGTTACTGGTTGATATGTTTGAAGCCGTGCCATCCTGTTCAAATTCGATATGCAATCTGCATTTCTTCCCCTTCCAGTTTTGTGGGGCAACAATTTTGGCATTGATTGCTGCTCTGATTGCACGCGCCTGCGCCCCCCATTCATCCTGATCGTCCCAGCGGCCAGAACTGCAGCTTCCAGTTGCCGTGGTCTTATGGCAGCCGGAAGGAGATAACGGTGCACAACCCGCAACCAGGCTGCCCACAACGGCCAGCATAGCGATTTTCTTTACTGTTTCAGACGGTCCCACGTCTTGCTCCCTCTGTCCACGCCTTTGGTATCTATCTTAGTAATAACTGAAGCAGCTGAACTACGATATACACCGTCGCTGCCGCTTGTATTGCCCGAAACCCCCATCTCAGATAGCGCCATTGATGGCGTTCTCTGGTATCAGCTTCTTCAATGGCAGGTTCATCCTGTTTTTTTTTCTTTGTCCTGAATACATCTATTACCCACAGGACGAGAATAACGATAATGATGGTTTTCTGAAGTAAGGGATTGACCACAAAGAGTGACTCCAGTCCGCTCCTGACGAAGGCAGAATAGATGAACCACCTTCACGTAGCTACCACCAAATGTAGGGGGAAAATTAATTTTTGGCCTGACTGGGCTTTGAAGTGATTCAGGCCATAGCCGGTTGCTCCGCTGCTGATGCACAGTCTGCAGTGCAAAACTTTTTACCGAGAGGTTTGAGCGAGGAGCGGACATTAGCAATTAGTCCGCAACTGTTGAATGTATTACTAACGCCCTTTTATCTGCACAAAGATTCCAGAAGACATAAAAATTACTTGTTAATGGCACCAATAAGTATTAACTGAATAAAAAGCTTTAGAATATCATCTAAAGCTTATATTGCACTTTAACATTAATGCAGGACTTCATTTAAAGTTGCATTAAAATTCTTCAAGCTCTCAATGACTTGATCAAATATAAAATCTAAAGCATGGCTATAACCTGATGCCAAAGTAGCACTATCAAAACCAAGACTAGCTAAATGTTCAATGGATTTATTGACTGCTTCATGAGCTTCAGCGTTCCTCAAGTCATTATTTATAAATAGAGCTGCTAACGTATGATTGGATGAATTATAATTTGCAAGTTCATTGGCATGTCTTAGCGCGGATTGCTCTTCATTTTGTTCATTAATAAACCCTGTAAGGTTTAATATTCCTTGCAATAATTTTAGCGTTTGCAATCTTTCAATATCCTTAGCCTTTACACCCATAGCAATACTTAATTTCTTTAATGAACCAGTTTTAATCTTATTAATGATCTCGTTTATAGTCTTGCATCTAGCCAGGAAATCTTGCTCTTGCATATCGATTG
This sequence comes from Yokenella regensburgei ATCC 49455, assembly GCF_000735455.1. Lineage (GTDB taxonomy): Bacteria > Pseudomonadota > Gammaproteobacteria > Enterobacterales > Enterobacteriaceae > Yokenella > Yokenella regensburgei. The sequence goes on from NZ_JMPS01000067.1 coordinate 83,406, forward strand.
AGGCTACATGAGCAAGCTTTTGCAGTACAGGATAGTTTCTAATACCTTCATCATCAAGTTCATCTTTGTTGTATTCAAAAATATCAGAACTCGACAGGGGAACATCTAAAACTCTACCCAGAGATACTAGGTTTTCATTAAGCTCAGCTAGTTCTCTAGCAAATCTAAAAGTCTTAGAAACAATATGCTCATCATCTAATGAATTAGTATCAATAAGGCTTTGGTCTTTCGCATAATCAAACACATGATATATTTCCTTTTCTGGAACTCCTCGGTAAAGCTCATAAAAAGGTATTTTCACTAAGTTTCTACCGACTCTGACACAGTCTCTAAATGCCCATTGCCCGCCATAGCTAGGGTTTGCATGATAGTGATTACCATCAAAAAATGGGATGGCTTCGTATGTCTTATCTTTCTCATATTTAGTAAGAAAAGCATCATCAACATATACGTATTCGCCACTACGATAATCGGTCGCTCGTGACATTGTCATCGGTGACTTGTGACCGGGCCATACTAATGTGTTGACGTCTAATTCAAAGCAAAGCTCTGGCTGAACAGATTGAACAGTTCCCCATGCTTGAAGCAATATCCTATCTGTATGATCAACTATTTCAAATTCAATCCAAGGAAGTTCGATTCTAAAGTGATTAGAACCTGATAAGAGTTCGAGTACCTCTTTAGTTCGTTCGATATAGGCTTCGAAGAAGAAAACTTTTACTCCAACACAACCTTTCATCCATAAATATTTTCTGAGGTAATCATTCCTCATCGTCCATTTAACATCTTTGTTGCTTTTGAAATAATATTCGCTTGAGACATCGCCTTGTGCGACTCCATATGATGGCGAAGAAACCTCATCAAAAATTACTTTTTGTTCATCATCCCCTATGAGTCTTGGTTTCAATCCCAGTTTCATCCAGACATCTTCGGCCAAAAAAAAGGAGTAGTGAAGACTTGATCCCCAAGAAGCTACAATATACCCATAACCGGAGATAGATATATCTGTACCCCAAGCCCCACCTTTCTCTGTGCAGTCCTGCGTGGAAAATGTGACGACACCTTCACAGGATTCACGTAACACACTTAGATTTGCGACATCATCCTCGGGAACTACGGCCATGATCATATGAGTGTAATCATAATCATCTTGATATTTATTTCTTTCGTACCGATGGGTTACAGTAACTTCTCGCTGGGGGTTAGAATTGTCTTCAACAAATAATAGATCCTTTAAACCCTGAGGTATTTGCTCAGCCGGTAAAGGAAGCTTTGATAAATAATCAAGCACTTAATAGCCCTCCGTGATAACCATGAGTTTTTGCTAACACAGTAATCATATCCATTTTGGATGGTTTGTGTCTAACCTACTTTTGTCCGTAGAATCATTGCAGGGCTGTAAAATTTATAAAAACAGAAACTACTATGTACCTGTTGCTGGGTAGCACAGTTATTTTTCAAACTGTCTGCTCTTGGACAGAGCCGACATACACTTCAAAAAAAGAACCCCGTATTTACGGGGTTCTGTCATTCAGTTCACAACGATGCGCCGTTGCTGGAGATCCGTTAGCAGATACCGTGACAGGTCGGTGAGGGCCGGGACCAGATGGCTGATGGCGCTCAGGGTATGGGCAATCTCCTGCGGTGAGGTGACTTCAGCAGTGGTTTTTGCGTTGCTGAGCACATTGCTCAGGACGGAAAGGCAGTGGCACAGGCCGTTGCGGCTTTCGTCGCAGCAGTACATTAGCGTCAGGCAGTCTTCATCGCTCATGTCATCAAAGCTGATGCCGGCAAGTGCGCCCGCCATCATGGAGTAGTGGATGTCTGAAGCAGGGAGTAAATCCGGGCAGGCTTCTGTGGTAGTATCGGCGTTAGCCATGGCATTACCTCGTTTAATGGTGTGGTCAGAGGCCCGGTATGTGTTGCAGCACTGCCGGGTTTCGTTGTTTTATGGTTTCGACGTATGTACCATGGTCGTTACCATGTACAAAAACTACTCGTGGTAATTACCAATGTCAATACCAGAAGAAAAACGATCTCCTCAATATCAGATGCGCCTTCCAGAAAAGTTTCGTGAGCAGTTGGAAGAGGAGGCGCGTAAAGATGGTGATACATCACTTGCTACGTGGATAAAGCGGATCCTGCGCAAAGAGCTGCACTCTCGCGGCATCGAGCCGAAGGGGTAAACCACGCCCGAAGAGACTTCATTACTGCACCTTCCTTATGCGCTTGCGGTCCAAATCGTTATATAGTTGAATGCATAACGAATTGGCGCATGAAAGAGAGTCTCTATGAACCTGTATATGTTTTATGTCGGCGGGAATGCCGGAAAATCTAACATCGAAGTCCATGACATTCAGTTTGTGGCGGCCCGTGAGCCGCAAGAAGCCTGGCCTGCGCTAAGAGAAGCGTGGTTCGGCGATAGCGATAAGATTCATATCGATGGCTACAGCCGCGTGACGTGGGTTGATGGCCATGCGGTTACGCTCTCAGCGGAACCATCTGCATCGGCAAACCGGTTATTTTTTGTGAACGTCGGCGGCTACCGGCCCGATACGCTGGCAGAGTTACACGCATTTGACCTCTTTGTGGCAGAAGACGCGCAGCAGGCGAAGCAAAAAGCGCTACAAACCCTGCTGTGCGGCACTTCGCAGCAGCATAAAGACAACCTCAAAGACGTTGACGACTGCCTGCTGCTGGAAAAGGTGGGGGAGTTATTCATTCATTTAACACCCTGTGCAACAGGGCAGCGTGATGAGCCAGAGTGGCAGGGGTATCAGCCGATTGGTAAATAACACCGGCGATGCCGTAAAGCCTGCTAACAGGCAGGGATGATGTGATAATCTACGCCAATCACTTTATTACAGGTAATCCCGGCAATGGCTCTGATCCCTAAAAACTACGCGCGGCTGGAAAGCGGCTACCGCGAGAAGGCACTCAAAATCTATCCATGGGTATGCGGACGCTGCGCTCGCGAGTTTGTGTACTCAAACCTGCGTGAGTTAACCGTTCACCATATCGATCACGATCATACCAATAACCCGGAGGATGGCAGCAACTGGGAGCTTCTGTGCCTGTACTGCCATGACCACGAGCACTCGAAGTACACCGAGGCGGATCAATACGGTACAACCGTGGTTGCGGGTGAAGATGCACAAAAAGATGTGGGTGCCGCAACCTATAATCCCTTTGCCGATTTACAGGCGATGCTGAATAAGAAGAAGTAAGTAAGGTCTGCCAGCCTCGTAATATTGAGCCGAGCAATTTACCCCTGTCTGAGCCTGCTTTCACGCAGGCTTTTGCTTTTATTTATGTGTTTAATGTTCCGGGTTTTTTATTATTCCAGGTTGAACATGTTAAACATTCCTAAAACATCCAGTGTAAATGCTTATCAATTGCTTTTTGAGTGGTGCATTATAATATTGCACTCCGTCGCCATGAAGGCGAACGGTCAGGAAAATACACTCAGTTAATTAAGGGAATTATATGAAACTTTCTACTGTTGTTGCATCTGCTGTACTGGCTGGTTTTAGCTTTGCGGCGAATGCGTCTGCGATTGATAACGTTGCCGTCTATGCGACCGAGAAAGCCAACGGCTCGATGTTCGTTGCAGGGAAAAGTGCATTTACTAAAACCTTTGATGTGACGATTGCTAACCTGTCCTCCGAAGAGGTGGACCTGTCCAGACTGTGCCTGAAAGCGTATACCGCGGATAACAAAGCGTTCAAGCTGGATACCGTTGATGAAACGCTCACCGAGGGTAAGCTGAAGGAAGGTAAACCGGTGAAGGGTATCGCGGTCTTTGCATCTGAAAAAGAAGATGTGATGAAAGCGGGGCTTATCAAGCTTACCGCTGACTGCAAATAATCGTAAGTCAGGGGCAGGCGTTTAGCCAGCCCCTGCCTGTTTACTGCACCTGCCAGACTCCCGTCGCGGCGGCTGCGGTGGTGTAGCGATTAAAATCGCGCGGTGCGCGGCCAAGCCCACGCTGCACGCCGTCGGTCAGCCGGGCGTTGCGCCCGTCCAGTACGGTGCTGAAGAGATAATCCAGCAGTGCCACCAGGTCTGCAGGCAGCTGCGCTTCACGCAGGTATGCCACATAATCTTCTACCGGTACCGGCTGATAGTGGATCTCACGCCCGCTCGCGGCGGCGATACGTGCGACGGCCTGCCTGAAGGTCAGCAGCTCCGGCCCGGTCAGTTCATACAGCGCGTTGCGATGCCCCGGCTGGGTGAGGGCGGCGATCGCCACTTCGGCAATGTCATCCGCATCCACGAACGGCTCCGGGATCTCATCCGGCGGCAGCACTACGGTGCCTTCCAGCAGCGAATCCAGAATAAAACTCTCGCTGAAGTTCTGCATAAACCAGCTCGCGCGCAGCACCGTCCAGTCGGCACCGCTTTGCTGAACCACCTGTTCTGCCTGCTGTGCTTCCTCTTCTCCGCGCCCGCTCAGCAGCACGATTTTCTCCACGCCGCCGTTCACCGCCTGGCGACAAAAGGCCTCGACGGTGGCCACCGCCCCCGGCACCGCCAGGTCGGGCTGATAGCTGAGATACACCTTTTTGACTCCCGCGAGGGCGGCAGGCCAGCTGGCGCTGTCTTCCCAGTCGAACGGAATGGCGGCGCCACGATGCCCCGGGCGCACTGCGAAGCCTGACTGCTGCAAACCTTCCACCACGCGACGACCTGTTTTGCCGGTGGCACCCAGAACCAGAATCGGTGAAGCACTTTCGTTACTGTTCATACCGTCTCTCCAGATGTGAGCATTGCTCATGTTCTTAAAATATGATAAACACTCATATTACTGTCAAGGTGGTTTTTTGGCCGGGTGAGGGGATGCTGATGAATGACAAGCAAAAAAAAATTACGCCGCTGAGGCGTAAGCCCAGCCAGACGCGCAGCCGCGAGAAGGTGAAGCTTATTCTCGAATGCGCGGTGGCGCTGATTGCGCGTCAGGGCAGCGATGCGATGCGCATGAGCGAAGTGGCGCAGAACGCCGGGATCTCCATCGGCGCGCTGTATCAGTACTTTCCTGATAAAACCGCGATCGTGCGGATGCTGGCGCAGCGCTATAACCAGGAAGCACGGGTGTGCATTGAGCAGGGGCTGGCGCAGGCCGAAACGCTGCCGCAGCTGATGGCCGCGTTTAATACTCTCATCGACGAATATTACGCGCTGTTTATCGCCGAACCGGTGATGCGTGACATCTGGGCGGCAACCCAGACCAGCCAGGCACTGCGGGAAGAAGAGGTGGCGGAGAGCCGTTTAAACGGGGCGCTGCTGGCGGCAGCGATCCTGCGCCTGCGGCCTGAGGCCCGCCGCGAACAGGTGGAGCAGGACGCCTTCCTGCTGATGCACCTCGGCGAAGCGACCATGCGGCTTGCGGTCAGCACTGGCCCGCAGGAGGGACAGGCGCTGGTGGAAAGCTATAAGCGAATGGCAGAAACGATGCTGGCGGAAACCGGAAGGTAACCGCCAGCGGTGAGATTACCCCACCTGAATCGGCGCGGTGGCTTCAAACAGCCACGGACGCGCGCTGCTCTCCACGCGCGGCGAGAGGGTTTCCCGCACCTGCAGGTGATAGTCGTTGATCCAGTGCTTCTCCTGAGAGTTCAACAGGTTGAAATCAACCTGGCTTAAGTCAATCGGGATAAGCGTCAGCGACGCAAAGCGGCAGAATCCCGGGCGTGAGGCGACAATCTCTACCTGGTTTTCAATGCGGATCCCGTACTGATCTGCCAGGTAGTAGCCCGGTTCGATAGTCATGATATTACCGGCGGTGAGCGGCCACGGACTGACCTTCTTCGCAATACGCTGTGGGCCTTCGTGGATAAGCAGCTGATGCCCCACGCCGTGCCCGGTGCCGTGGTCGAAATCGAGACCCAGCTCCCACAGCGGGCGGCGGGCGAAGGCGTCAAGCTGGTGGCCCTGCGTACCGTCCGGGAACTGCAGGGTGATGAGCGACAGGAAGCCCTTCAGCACCGCGGTATAGTGCAGACGGCGCTGCGGCTCCTGCGGGCCATAGGCCAGCGTACGGGTGGCGTCGGTGGTGCCGTTGCTGTACTGGCCGCCGGAGTCGTTCAGGTAGAAGTTAGCGCTGGTGATGGCGGCGTTGGTGGCTTCGCTTGAGTGGTAGTGGCACATAGCCGCGTTGCTCGCGGAGGCGGAAATAGTGCCGAAGCTCTGCTCGATAAACCCTTCCTGCTGTTCACGAAACGCCAGCTGTCTGGCCTGGGCCTCAAGCTCGGTCAGCGGGTTGCCCGCGGCTTCACGGGCCGGAACCTCATGCGCCAGCCAGGCCAGGAAATTCACCCACGCCGCGCCGTCTTTACGGTGGCTGTCGCGATAGCCTTCCAGCTCAACGTCGTTCTTGTGCGCCTTGATGAAGGTCACCGGGTCGTGCTGCCAGATAACGCTGCCGCCGTGTTCTTCCACCGCAAAGCGCAGGGCCACCGGCGAGTAGTCGGTATCGAGGCAGATATGTTTACCACGGGCGAGGGCGCTGAGGCGCGGCACAAAGTTGTCCATCGGCAGGATAGTGAGCGACGCGAGCAGGCTTTGCGGCAGGTTCACAGTTTTTTCCTCGTTGACGAACCACTCCACGTCGCCGTTGCGGCCGAGCAGCGCGAAGGAGAGCGTCACCGGGCTATGGGTGATATCCGCGCCGCGAATGTTCAGCAGCCATGCGATGTTGTCCGGCTGGGTGATGGCGAGGTAGTCTGCGCCGCTCTGCTCAAGCTCCACCGCGACCCGGGCGCGTTTGGCACTGCTGCTTTCGCCGCTGATGCTGTCCGGCATCAGGCGGAATGGGGCCTTTGGCGGTGCCGGGCGGTCGTGCCAGATGGCGTTGAACGGGCACTCGGCCAGCGGAACCAGCTCGCAGTGGGTCTCTTTCAGCTCTTCATACTGGCTGTTGACCATTAGCATCGGGTCAAAGGCAATACGGCTACCGGCAGGCACGAGGGTGTTGAGAAGCGCTTCCAGCGGCTCATTATGCAGATGGTGGATCTCCCAGGCGCTTAAATCCACCTCATTGCGCACCTGTACCTGATAGCGGCCATCAACAAAAATCAGCGCTTTGTCGCGCAGCACCAGCGCCTGCCCGGCAGAGCCGGTGAAACCGGTAAGCCAGGCCAGGCACTCGTCGTGCGGCGCGCTGTACTCACTTTGAAACGCATCGGCGCGGGGAACAATCATCCCGTCCAGATTCTGTGCCTGTAGCAGAGAACGCAGGGCGGAGAGCGGGCTCGTTGTTGTCATTATTTCTCCAGTGGATCAGCGGAACGGTGGTTCGTTAAAGGTACGTAATTTACGGGAATGCAGGCGTTCACCCTCGGCGCGCAGCAGATCGATGGCACGAATGCCAATCTGCAGGTGCTCGGAAATCGCGCCTTCATAGAAACGGTTAGCCTGGCCCGGGAGCTTAATCTCCCCGTGCAGCGGCTTATCAGAGACGCACAGCAGGGTGCCGTAGGGGACGCGGAAGCGATAACCCTGAGCGGCGATGGTGGCGCTTTCCATATCGATTGCTACCGCGCGGCTCAGGTTAAAGCGTAGCGCCGAGGCCGAGTAGCGCAGCTCCCAGTTGCGATCGTCGGTAGTCACCACGGTGCCGGTGCGCAGACGCTGTTTGACCTCTTCGCCCGGCATGCCGCTGACCTGTTTGGTGGCGTCGTACAGCGCGCGCTGCACTTCGGCGATGCTCGGAATCGGGATATCCGGCGGCAGCACGGCATCCAGTACGTGGTCGTCGCGCAGATACGCGTGCGCCAGCACGTAATCGCCAATCATCTGGCTCTCACGCAGGCCGCCGCAGTGGCCAATCATCAGCCAGACGTCCGGGCGCAGCACCGCCAGATGGTCACAGATCGTTTTCGCGTTCGCCGGACCCACGCCGATGTTAACCAGAGTGATACCCTGACCGTCTTTGGTGATGAGGTGCCAGGCGGGCATCTGGTGTTTCTTCCACGCCAGATCGGAAATCGCCTGTTCGGGGGCTTCGGTTTCAGCGGTTATCCAGATCCCTCCGGCGCAGGAAAGCGCAATGTACGGACTCTCCGGATCGAGGATCTGGTTACAGCCCCAGCGCACGAACTCGTCGACGTAGCGGGTGTAGTTGGTGAACAGTACGAACGGCTGGAAATGCTCGACCGGCGTGCCGGTATAGTGGCGCAGGCGCGCCAGCGAGAAATCAACGCGGCGGGCATCAAAATGCGACAGCGGATAGAACTCACCCGGATGGAACAGGCCATCTGCCGTTTCATCGCCAATCTGTGAGAGTTCGGTGGTCGGGAAATGGCGGGTCAGCCCGGCGCTCATCGAGCGGTCAAGGGCCAGCGTTGAGCCATCAATCACATACGGGTAGGGGATCTCGTGCTGAGAAAGCCCGACGGAAATGTGCGCGCCGTAGTCCTGATACAGCAGGTTTAACTGCTCAGCGAGATAGGCGCGAAACAGCGCAGGGTGGGTGATGGTCGTGGTGTAGCACCCGGCGTGGGTGAAGCGGGCGAAGGCGCGGGTTTTTTGCGCGCTGCCGGCGGAGCCATCCCAGGAGACGGAGAGCTCAGGGTAGACAAACAAACCGCGGGCGCGGGCGTCGGCGTCCGGCAGGGTGCTGTGATTAATGTAGTCGCCGATGGCGCTACGCAGCGCACTGACCGATTTATCATACAGCGCTTCGAGTTGTTCCAGCGCTTGCTCAGGGGTCAGACTGGCACCCAATGTGTTCATCATTCACTCCTTGTTTTCAGCTGTGCTGCTCTACCGATAGTATGTCAGCGGCGGGCGAAACAAAAGCTGAGAGAAGGAAGAATCAGAAAAGGCGAATCAGCCCGACAGAGGAGGTTATCGGGCCTGAAAAGTGAGTGGAAATTATTGCTCTGGCGCGGTTTCTGCCAGGTTTGTTTTCTCTTTTTCCAGCAGCCGTGAAGCCAGTACGCCGGACATCATCGAGCCGTTGACGTTAAGCGCGGTACGCGCCATATCCACCACCGGTTCAATGGCGATAAAAATCCCCACCAGCGCCACCGGGAAGTTGAGCGTCGAGAGCACAATCAGCGCGGCAAAAGTACCGCCACCGCCGACGCCCGCCACGCCAATCGAGCCCAGCGCAATGGCGGGCAGCATGGCGGCGAGGAAGGTGAGAGACAGCGGATCGATACCAATAGTCGGCGCAATCATCGCCACCATCACTGCCGGATAGATCCCCGCACAGCCGTTCTGCCCCATGCTGGAGCCAAACGATGCGGCGATATTGGCAATGGTATTTGGCACCCCGCATTTTTCCTGGGCGGCGATCGCCAGCGGAATAGACGCGGCGCTGCTGCGGGAGACAAACGCAAAGGTCAGCGCGGGCCACACGGTTTTGTAATACTGCACCGGGTTCTTCCCGGCGAGGATCAGCAGAATGCCGTGGACAATAAACATCATCAGCACCGCCAGGTAACAGGCACCGATAAAGCCGAGCAGGCTGGCGAACTGCTCCAGGCGATAGGTGGAGAACACCTTCGCCATCAGCGCCATCACCCCGTACGGTGTTAACGCAATGACGATGCGCACCATTTTCATCACCCAGAACTGCACCGCGTTGATCCCGGCGCTCAGTCTGGCACCTTCTTCCGGCGCCTCTTTTTTCACCTTCAGCAGCGCGACGCCCGCAAGCAGGGTAAAGATGACGATCCCGATAACCGAAACGCTGCGCGCCCCGGTCAGATCAAGAAACACGTTGGTCGGGATAAGCGAGGTAATCAGCTTCGGCAGCGATACCGCCCCGGTTTTAGCAACATCATCGGCGGTGAGCGTTGACTGTAAATGCGCAAACGCGCTGGCATCAAGGCCGATGGTGTGGGCGGTCAGCAGGCCGATAAACCCGGCCACCATCACCAGGCACAGCATACAGCCCACGATGGTCAGCGACATTTTGCCGATCCCGGCGCTGTTTTCGAGCTTGTTAATAGCGGAGAGAATCGAAATAAAGATAAGCGGGATCGCGACTAGCTTCAGCAGATTCACATAGCCGTTGCCGACAACGCTGTACCACTCAATAACCGACTGGTTGTGCTCCATCGGCAGCAGATGCAGAGAAAGCCCCAGCAGGGCACCGAGGAAAATGGCGATAAAAACGCTTTTTGAGAGAGACGCGCTGCGCTTGTCGATTTTGTACACGCCGTAGCAGCAAACAAGGAAGACCGCGATATACGCGAGAGTGATGAACATAGATGTAGCCTCTTGCCCCATTCAGCACCTGAAATGCCGGAAAGAGATTGTTTTCATTGAAGTAAACCTGAGCTGCAAACCAGCGTCAGAACCGCCAGGGATTATAAGGCGTTAAATTTCAATTCACTATCAATAGCAGGGATATTATGCGGAAAATTGTAACGAAGGGCGCATTTTCGGAGGCTAATAGCAAGCCGCATGGCGGGTAAGGGCACCTGTTACCTGTCACCACCACCCTGCACTTATGCGAGCCGTCACGCAAAACGATGAGTCGTTTTCAGCTTCTGTCATCAATGGCTGGAATGCGCTATCCATTTGCCAAAAATGCCACATGCACTTCCTCAGTCGAGTCGTCATTATCCCTGTTATCGATTTGCATCTATATAGCTTGTGATCTATATTGTCGGGAGGACTTGTGTGGGAGATTAAAACTACGGATTGGTTTGACGGTTGGTTTAGTGCGCTTTGTGCAACCGATCGGACTTGTGTACTGGCGGCATTACTTGTATTGCGCGAAAAGGGACCAGGATTGCCCAGACCTTATGCCGATACGCTCAAAGGTTCCCGCTACGGCAACATGAAAGAGTTGCGTGTTCAAAGCCGGGGCGATCCGATACGAGTATTTTTTGCCTTCGATCCCTATCGGACCGGTATTTTGCTTTGTGCTGGTAACAAGGCCGGTAATGAAAAACGTTTTTATGACCAGATGATCCCGCTTGCCGACCGGGAATTTACAGATTATCTGAATACGTTAGTTGACCAGGAGTAACACAATGGGCAGAACGCTCGAACAGCTTCTTGTGGATGAAAAACCGGATGTCGTGGCCGATGCACAGGCGATGGCGGTGGACATGCTGCTCAACATCCATCTTGCCGAACTGCGAGAGAAAGTGCAGAAAACGCAGGTAGAAATGGCGGAAACCTTAGGTATCCGGCAGCCTACCGTCGCCAGCATGGAAAAACCGGGGCGCGATCTAAAACTGTCTACGCTCAAACGCTATGTTGAGGCAGCAGGCGGTAAGCTACGTCTTGACGTGGAGTTGCCGGACGGCTCTCACTACGGCTTTGCTTTATAAATACGCGAGAATAGAAAAAGCCCGCTTAAATTTCTCTAAGCGGGTTTCTGTTGCCGTCAGCTTAGTGCCAGACGTGGGCAATGATGCTGGTTATGTGTGGAAAGTCAAAGCTACCTGTAGGCAGCTTTGATAAAGCGAAAGCAGCAATACTATAAATTCGTTTTTATTAGATAGTGCCTTTGTGAGCCTATTTTAGGGAAGTCAGGTAATGACATTTGAAGTATATAACCCTGTTTTTCATAAAAAGGGAGAGCCTGGAAGCTAAAGGTATCTACAAGTCCATGAACACATCCTTTCCGCAAACCTTCTTTTTCAGCCACATCCATAAGTTTGCTCCCCAAACCGCTGCTCCTTGCAGATTCACTTACCCAAAGATAGTCGATGCAGAGCCACGGACCTTTTCTGTCAGCAATTAACCCGCCTACCATTTCACCGCTTTCGTTTCTGCAGTAGACCCCAAGCTGCCCATTTTTACTAAAATCGATGAACTGAGCATTGTAGCTTCTTAATCCGGTTAATAGTTCTTCTTTATCATATTCAGTAACTTGATGTGTGATTTGAATGTCCATACATATCCAATTGAACAAGTTTGCATCTGGAACTTAATGTTATAAATAAGTTAATAAAATATTTCAATGGAAGGTTTGTATTTAATTCTGGGGGGCAGGTCACGTCCGCTTCTCGCTCTCAGGTGATCTTACAACACTTCAACAGTTCGGCGTCATGTCGAAGCAGAAGTAGCTTACATCATGCTGTATTTACATATGAGATGCAGGCATATTTCACAGCTAATTTCATACATTACTTGCATGATTAATTTATACTATTGTAATATTCATCACTTGAATATCGTTTCTCAATTTTTGCTTTGTAATAATAACTTCCCATTAACTTATCGTTTAACTAAGCGCCCTCTGAGAATAAAATAAATAACAACAAGGAAAAATGTGAATATTTATATAAATGAAGAAAACATTGAAGACATTCTACAAGTAGAACACGTTATCACTGAAGCATTTGGCTCAAGAGAGGAAGCTGACCTGGTCAGCGCATTGCGCGATGATTCTGGCTGGATATCGGCTCTTTCTTTGGTTGCAAAAGATGAAAAGGGCAATATTGTCGGACACGCACTGTGTACACGATCAAGCATTGGTACACATCCTTCCCTGACGCTCGCACCTGTTGCAGTTCTTCCTGAGCACCAAGGAAAGGGCATTGGTTGCGACCTTATTAAGGCATGCATTGATATCGGCAGGAAGATGGGGGAAAAAACGATGACTGTTCTTGGGCATCCGGGCTATTACCCACGTTTTGGCTTTGAACAAGCTTCAATATACGGAGTAACTTGTAGTCTGAGCGCGGGCCCTGATGAAGCAAAAATGATAATGGCTTTGGACGAAACCCCAATCCCTACCGGGGAGATGGGGTTTTGCAAACCGATGTCCGATGCAGTTAAGGCGTATCAGCCACACGATGAGTAACCATCTGTATACATTCAGCTTTAAAACTGCCGTTCAATTTGAGCGGCATTTTTAACTTGCACAGCTTTAGCCCCCATTCTTCAGGCTGACAAATATAACGTAAGACCATCGTTCAACGTAGATAACGTCCGCTCTTCGCTCGTTGCGGGCTTAGCTGTCCTTCTACCCGACAGCTAAGCGCTATGAACGGACGTCGTTCAAATTCCATTGCATTAATACATTCGCTGCCGTGAGTGGTCAGCTATGATTTCCGGCGAAGGCCAGTCCTTCATCTTCCCATCCCGTCAGTCCTCCAATCATTATCTTTACCGGCAGGCCAAGCTGAGCCAGCTTCAGTGCGGCCCGGTCAGCGCCGTTGCAGTGTGGCCCGGCGCAGTAGACGACAAACAGCGTCTCTTTTGGCCATTTATTCATCGTCTCTGCGGTAATCATTTTGTGTGGTAAATGAATGGCGTTGGGAAGATGGCGACGGGTAAAGGTTTCCTCGCTGCCAACAACATGCAGCAGCACGAAATCCATTTCCCCTGCATTCATGGCGGCGTTGACATCAGAGCAGTCTGTTTCGGTGCTAAGGCGGCGGGAAAAATGGTCGATCGCTTCAGAAGCACTGGCGGTAGGGGTTGCTGTTACTGTACTCATGGTATTCCTTCTCGTGGTGGTCTGGTGTAGTGTGTTACGTCTTATCTCACCAGATATCCGCTAACTCCACCGCCGCCAACCATGACAGAAATCGCCAGGATTGTGACAACAGCTTCCCGCCCACTGGTCGTCGTTCTGGCTTACGACGGACTATGTACCTTTGAATTTGGCGTTGCCGTAGAGATCTTCGGTCTGCCACGTCCTGAACTGAGGGAAAACTGGTATCGCTTTGCTGTCGCTTCTATTGATGAAGGCGAATTGCGGGCCACTGGCGGGATCAGAGTGGTGGTGGATGGTGGCTACGAGTTACTGGAGCAGGCGGATATGCTGGTCGTCCCCGGTTGGCGCGGAGTACAAACCCCGGTACCTGAAGCACTTTGCATTGCGCTGAGCCAGGCTCACCAACGCGGTTGCCGCATTATGTCTATCTGCTCTGGCGTATTTGTCCTTGCCGCCGCGGGTCTGTTGAACGGACGAAAGGCAACAACACACTGGCGGTATACCGAAGCGCTACAGCAGCGTTACCCGGAAATCGACGTCGTGAATGATGTGCTGTACGTCGGTGATGACAATTTGATGACATCCGCGGGCAGCGCTGCCGGTATCGACCTTTGTCTGCACGCCGTGCGCTGTGACTACGGCCTGGAAATCGCCAATAACGTGGCGCGCCGACTGGTTATCCAGCTTCATCGTGATGGCGATCAGTCGCAGCAGATAGCGCATCCTGTCGCCCGCGCTCGGGAAAGCCGGCGTCTGGGTTTATTGTTTGACTGGCTGCAAACACATATCGCCGAGCCGCATACCTTAGAAATCATGGCGAATCGTGCAGGTATGAGTCCACGCACCTTGCAGCGCCGTTTTCAGGAAGCTACGGGGCTGACCCCAGCCCAATGGTTGCTTGAGGAACGCCTTAAGCGTGTGCAGCTGGCATTAAGAAGTAGCCGCCTGAGTATTGAACACATTGCAGAACAAAACGGGTTTGGTACCGCGGGCACACTCCGGCATCACTTCCAGAAACGATTTACCCTCAGCCCGCAAGCCTGGCGCAAACAGTTCAGGTCAGAGCGTTAACTCACTGAGTCTGGGATCCTGCGCTCTTGTCCGGCGGATAATGCCATCTTAAGGTTTTCTTCATCTTATTGAACCCCTCGGTTGCGGTTCAGGATTTTTATTGCAGCAATGTTGCCATTCGCCCTATTTCACACTGTTGTGTGGAAATTAAAATCATTATCATTATAACTATCATGTCGATGTGCTTTAATCCGCTCGCTACGCATTCAGGTGTTATGTAATCATTTCTATAAAGGATTAACGTATGAAGTTTGGTTTATCATCCCTTTGCTCCATTGCGGTGCTGACCTCATCTGTTTTGTTAACACCGTTCGCGAGTGCCGCGGACAGCAGCGGTGGGCTTGTGGTTTACAACGCCCAGCATGAAAATCTGGTGAAGTCATGGGTCGACGGCTTCACTAAAGAAACCGGCATCAAAGTGACGCTGCGTAACGGCGGCGACAGCGAGCTGGGCAACGCTCTGGTGCAGGAGGGCAGCGCGTCACCCGCTGACGTTTTCCTGACCGAGAACTCACCGGCGATGGTGCTGGTGGATAATGCAAAACTGTTTGCCCCGCTGGATCAAGCGACCCTGGACCAGGTGACTCCGGCATTTCGCCCGCAGCACGGGCGCTGGATTGGTATCGCGGCGCGTAGCACGGTCTTCGTCTATAACCCTGCGAAACTGAACGAATCTCAGCTGCCAAAATCGTTGATGGATCTGGCGAAGCCAGAGTGGAAAGGGCGCTGGGCGGCCTCTCCATCCGGTGCGGATTTCCAGGCTATCGTCAGCGCAATGCTGGCGCTGAAAGGCGAGCAGGCGACGCTGGAATGGCTGAAAGCGATGAAAACTAACTCTGTCGCCTATAAAGGCAACAGCACGGTGATGAAAGCGGTGAACGCGGGTCAGATTGATGGCGGGGTGATTTACCACTACTACCGCTTTGTTGACCAGGCGAAAACCGGTGAAAACAGCAAAAATACCCAGCTGCACTACTTCAAACACCAGGATCCTGGCGCCTTCGTCAGCATTTCCGGTGGCGGCGTGCTGGCTTCCAGCAAGCATCAGCAGCAGGCGCAGGCCTTCGTGAAGTACATCACCAGCAAAGCCGGGCAGGACAGTCTGCGTACCAACGATGCATTTGAATATGCGGTAGGCGTGAATGCGGCGTCTAACCCGAAGCTGGTTCCACTGAAGGATCTGGACGCGCCAAAAGTTGAGCCTTCAACACTCAATAACAAAAAAGTCATTGATTTGATGACGCAAGCTGGCCTTCTTTAATTGATGTAGTGGTGAGTGCCTGATGTCAGTAGTCAATATTACCCACGCGCCTGGCGTTCGGCGGCGTGGGGTGCAGCGCCGCCCGGCGTTGACGATGATTTTACTTGCAATACTGTTCTCGCTGTTCTCGCTGATCCCACCCGCCTTTGTGGTGGTAATGGGGTTTGACACCGGCTGGGAAACGGCCAGGGCACTCATTTTCCGCCCGCGTGTTGCTGAGCTTCTCAGCAACACGCTGCTGTTGGTGATTATTTCCGTTCCGCTCTGTGTGCTGGTTGGCGTTATGCTGGCCTGGCTTACCGAAAGAACGACCCTTGCCGGACGCCGCGTCTGGTCGGTTCTGGCCGTTGTGCCGCTGGCGATCCCGGCCTTTGTGCAAAGCTATGCCTGGGTCAGCGCGGTGCCATCCCTTCACGGTTTAGGCGCCGGGGTTTTTCTCTCGGTACTGGCCTATTACCCATTTATTTATCTCCCTGTCTCTGCGGTATTGCGCCGCCTCGACCCGACGCTGGAAGATGTCGCTGCGTCGTTAGGCACGCCGCCGTGGGCGGTCTTTTTCCGTATCGTCCTGCCGCAGCTGAAGCTGGCTGTCTGGGGCGGTGCCCTGCTGGTCACACTGCATCTGCTGGCCGAATACGGCCTGTATGCGATGATCCGCTTTGATACTTTCACCACCGCTATTTACGATCAGTTCCAGTCAACCTTCAGCGGCCCGGCGGCGAATATGCTGGCGGGCGTACTGGCGCTCTGTTGCCTGGTGTTCCTGACGCTTGAGGGGACCACGCGCGGTAAAGCGCGTTATGCCCGCGTGGGCTCGGGGTCGCCCCGCGAGCAGCACCGCTTGCAACTGAACCTGCCGCTGAGCGTGGTGGGGCAGCTTTTCTCGCTGACGGTGCTGATGCTGGCATTAGTCGTGCCGCTGGCGGTGCTGTGTCGCTGGCTATGGCTGGGCGGCGTTGCAAACTGGACGCATGCCGATCTCTGGCTGTCATTGCGCCAGACCATCATGCTGGCCTCCGGCGGCGCGTTGCTGATTATCCTGGCGGGGATCCCGGTCACCTGGCTGACGGTGCGTTATCCGCGTCCGCTGTTCCGCGCGCTTGAGGCATGTAACTACTTCACCAGTTCGCTGCCGGGGATTGTGGTGGCGCTGTCGCTGGTGACGGTGACCATCCACTACATGCGTCCGGTTTATCAAACGGAGTTCACCCTCTTTCTGGCCTATCTGCTGATGTTTATGCCGCGCGGCCTGGTGAATCTGCGCGCAGGTATCGCTCAGGCTCCCCTGGAGCTGGAAAATGTTGCCCGTAGTTTGGGCAAAACCCAGGCCAGCGCCATCTGGGGGATCACGATACGTCTGGCCGCGCCAGGCGTGGCCGCCGGCGGTGCGCTGGTGTTCCTCGGCATTACCAACGAACTCACGGCTACGCTGCTGCTTTCACCGCTGGGAACCAGAACGCTCTCCACCGGATTCTGGGCGCTGACCAGTGAAATCGATTATGTCGCCGCGGCGCCTTACGCACTGTTGATGGTGCTTATCTCGCTGCCGCTGACCGGACTTCTGTATGTGCAGTCGCAAAAATTAGCGGGCCTGTAAGATGATTGAATTAACGAATATTTCCAAGAAATTTGGCCAGACGTCGGTGCTGGAAAATCTGAATCTCACGGTGATGCCGTCGTCCCGCACGGTGATCGTCGGGCCTTCCGGTTCGGGTAAGACCACCTTGCTGCGCATCCTCGCCGGGTTTGAATCACCGGACAGCGGGCAAATCATTCTTAATGGCAGAACGCTGTTTGACGAGCACACCTTTATTCCGGCGCATCAGCGTGGGATCGGCTTTGTGCCGCAGGAAGGGGGGCTGTTCCCGCATATGAAAGTGGGCGACAACATTGCCTACGGTTTGAAGGGAACAAAACAGGAAAACCAGCGCCGGGTGGCAGAGCTGATGGATCTGGTCTCCCTGCGTCATGAACTGGCGGGTCACTGGCCGCATGAGATCTCCGGTGGTCAGCAGCAACGCGTGGCGCTGGCCCGCGCGCTGGCGCAAGAGCCGGCGCTGATGCTGCTGGATGAACCCTTCTCTGCGCTGGATACCGGGCTGCGCGCCGCCACGCGCAAAGCCACGGCAGATTTGCTGGACGAAGCGGGGGTGGCGTCGATTCTGGTCACCCACGACCAGCAGGAGGCACTCTCCTTTGCCAGCCAGATTGCGGTTATTCGTGAAGGACGTTTTGCCCAGGTTGGCTCGCCGATGGAGGTTTATTCACAGCCGGTGGATGAAGCCACGGCGCTATTTCTCGGCGATGCGCTGATTTTCCGGGCGCAGGTGAGCGGTGGGGTGGCGAACTGCGAGCTGGGCACCCTCCCGGTGGATAACCCTGCCGCCCTGGGTGAAAAACGTATCATGCTGCGCCCTGAACAGGTGGTGATTACGCCCTGCAAGCCCGGCGGCGATCCGACCCAGGCCGTGACCATCACCGATGTCGATTTCACCGGATACCTGTCAACGCTGACACTCGGCTCCCCGGCGTGGCCAGGAGGGTTGCAGGTGAAAACGGTCAGCCAGCAAAGATGGCAGGTGAATATGGCGGTGGTGCTGAGGGTAGAGGGTTCTGCTTGTGTGTTAGGGAGTTAATGACCGGTTACACCCGTACGCCAGTGTTTTGTCCGCTTCGTGCCAGGAGGGGACATTACAGATATGGCCGCGCGGTGTCACTTGCGGGGGTTACATGATTTACCTGTAATCAAGTGCAATAGCAAACGGGCAAATATTCTTGAGGCTGCGGGGAAGTGCAGCCTCAGTGATATGACTGTGGAAAGCGGTTTATTATTTCTTTGCTGCTCGAATCAGGCCGTCAAGCCATTCCTGATGACCATTAAGCATTGGGTTCGGGCGGGTATTTGCCAGATCTTTTGCCGGGACTCCGTTCTGTGTTTCCTGCGTTAGGATACGGACCCTGTGACCGGAAAGGTCCTCCAGTAGCCACGCATGATGGACATCGAGTCGTTGAGCGGTATCTTTTTCACCGGCCCATCCGTGCCATGCCAGACGAGCAGGTTTACCTTCAGAAGGTGGAACAAACTCCACAACCTGAGCTTCAACTGGGAAACCAAACGTGCTGAAGTAGAAGCGAACCCCATTTTCCAATTCTGGACCTTTGTTGTCATAAAAGCGCACATCGGCGGAATTTTTATAGTATTCCGGCCATAGCAATGGCTGACTCAGTAGCGGCCAGACATCATTGACGTTCAGACCTGAGATGATCATTTCATTAGAAACAAAGTTATCGGTAAAACCCGGAACAAAGCCTTCTGGCCAGTTAATCGCGTTCATCAATTTCTCCCATTGCGATAGTGAATTGCACTGCGTGTGCCGTTACGGCAACAACGTGATGGCAGTGATTATTGGCGCAATGGAGTTATAAGACTAATTGTCATTACTTATATTCTTAATAAGATAAATTATATCAGGGGCCAGGGTGTTGGCTAACTTCTACGCATAAAGCACGAATCCACTGATGACCCGGGTCACGATGGGTTCGTTCATGCCAGGCCATGCTCTTGGTAAAACCAGGTACTTTCAGGGGCAAAGGGAGAATGATGAGATCGTTGTTAGTCAGGACCATGCGGTGAGGCACAACGGCAATCATGTCGGTCAATCGCAATATATCCGGTATCACTTGAAAACTATTAACCGACATGCCCACTCGTCGTGTCAGATTGAGCTGAACCAGTGCTTCATCTGTTACACCGGTAAAGTGACCTTCTG
Organism: Yokenella regensburgei ATCC 49455; assembly: GCF_000735455.1. Lineage (GTDB taxonomy): Bacteria > Pseudomonadota > Gammaproteobacteria > Enterobacterales > Enterobacteriaceae > Yokenella > Yokenella regensburgei. The sequence goes on from NZ_JMPS01000067.1 coordinate 102,922, forward strand.
TCGACACCAGAATATGTTCCTGCTTGCAGAATTGTTCGAGCGTCATTTCCGAATTCGCTGCCAGAGGATGATGACTTCGCGCTACGCAGACATACGCTTCTTCATAGAGCGATCTTCCGTGCAGGTCATCGGGGGTTGTTTGCGGAGTAACCAAAGCAAGATCCACTTCGCCCCGAGACAACTGCTGATACATTCGCTCATTGTCCACAGGCCGCACGGCAATTTTAATATGCGGCGCACGTTGTTTCAGCGCAGCCATCAACGGAACGACAACGGCCTTAAGCGCATAGTCCGTTGCGACGATGGTATAAGTCAGTTCCGCCGTCATGGGATCAAATTGCATTGGTTTCAGCAGGATAGCGATATCGGTGAGGATTTGTTTTACCGGCATAGCAAGTTCGTTGGCCCGCAGAGTGGGGACCATACCGTGACTGGTGCGAACAAAGAGTGGATCGCCAAAATAATCACGCAAGCGGGTAAGCATACCACTGACGGCAGGCTGCGTCAGGGAGAGCCGCTGTGCAGCCCGAGTCACGCTTCCCTCATCCAGTAACGCATTAAGTGCCTTAAGAAGGTTAAGGTCGAGGGTTCTGATATCATTTTTCATAATGAACTAGCCTGACAGATATTAAAATTTTAATTCAGGCTAAATGCTCGGGAAAAGGTTGTCTAGAAGGTTTGCGAGTGTTTTCCTTTTGGGGGAACTTCCATTTCTGGATGGTAAGCCTTGTACGGATAAGTCCGCTGTTCGCTCACAGCGGACATCCTACTTCTGAATCTGCTCTGTCCGCTCCGTATCAGGAGCGGACGTTATGCTAATCGATGATCAGATGCTTCGGCTGGATCTTACGCTTAGCCAGTTTCTTTTGCAGAATGATAACGATAATGGGGAACCCTGATGCGGAAATTGCGCATACCGCCAGCAACGTGTTCATATTTTGTGGTGCAATGACATGTCCAGGTAACAGGAAAGCGGACAGGAAAAATGCAACCGTTGTAACCAGATACATGATGGATGTCTGTAGTGAAGAGAATCCCGCTCGGTGCCTGTCATCAGGAAACTGAATGGTCACCGCCGAAGAGGACACCAGACGACTGTATGATGCAGCAAGAAAAACAGTAATAAATAGCCCCGCATGCGGATAGCCCAGAATGGGGATTAACAAACTCAGTATAAAGACGATGGTTGACCCGGTAGCCAGAGTCAAAGCAGAGCAACGGGAAGTTAACGCGCCTGTCATTTTTGTAGATAGGTACCCCGTCACGCCCCCGGCGAAAAACAGCCAGGGCAACAGCTCTTGAGACGCGCCCAGCAGCTGGGTCATTAATGGTACCAGAACAGGAATGACCAGCATCGGGCTAAACTGCACCAGCGCATTACCGGAAGCGAACAGCAACGTATCAACGTCGAGAGGCAGTGCGTGGGGGGTATCGAAAGAGACCGGGTCCTGAGGGATGATGGAAACAATCAGTGGCAATGCCAAAAGGCACAGGGTACTGATTAACCACAAAGCGACATGCCAGCCGTAATGAGCACACAAAAATAATATCGTGGGCATGCCGACAATACTTACCATCGAAAATGATGCAATGATCGTCGCCAGCATTCTTCCGCGCAGGTTAGCCGGTGCGTGGTTTATTAATATACTGATACCCACCCCCATTGTTGTGCCTCCGACTAATCCCGCACAGAATCGTAGCGTAAGCAGAAGGCTAAAGCTGGAAGTGAATGTCGTCAAAAGCGTCAGCAGGCCGAGTAGTGCCATATTGGCGATTAGAAAACGTTTCTTGTTGAAACGAGAAATCCAGTAAAAGGCGATAATTCCCGACAGGACTGCCCCGGAGGTGTACATGCCGGATACGTAGCCTGAGTATGATACGGGAACGGCGAAGTCTGCTGCCATAAAAGCAAAAATAGGGTTGAACATCATATATTCCAGTGCATTGGTGAACTGGATAAAAGCCATGACAACGGCTATCCGGATGAGGACTTTAGGGTTAAACGTGGTTGTGACCAGTGGCATAGCAAGCAACCTGTGGATGAAAGATATCCGAGTTTAACCGCTATCAATGCTGTTCATTAGATGGTAAAAATGGCACTTATTATTATCATTTATGGGATAGTTAATGCGACCGGCACTTGATTTTAATACCCTGAAAGTGTTCATTGCTGTGGTTGAAAGAGAAAGTTTTGTGGGGGCATCGAAAGTCCTTGAAATGCCGACATCAAACGTGAGTCGTTGTATTGCTCAGTTAGAAGACAAACTGAACCTTCAGCTTATAGAGCGCAGTACCCGACATATGAAACTCACCCAGGCGGGACACCTGCTCTATACCCGGGCGAAGCCATTACTGGAGGCGCTTGAGCAGACTGAAACAGAATTAACGCTGCGGCAAATGCAGCTCAAGGGCCCATTGCGTCTTTGTATTCCCAGTGAAATAGGTCCTGCATTGCTGGGTTCTGTTTTCGCCGATTTCGCCTGTCAGTACCCGGATCTGGAAATAAGCTGCGTCACAAATTTGTCTGGTTTTGAATCCCTGAGAGATGATCTGGATTTAGCTATTATTGTTAGTCGTGGTCAAATGGATGACAGTGACTACATAGCCCGCCATCTGGTGACTATCCCTTGTACCATCGTTGCAGCCCCCTCCGTGATTCAGCGCTATGGCATCCCTTCTCGTATACAGCAATTTGAGGAATTACCCTGTATTACAACGGTCAGTGCACTTAAAGGTGCCCCCTGGCAGTTTGTGAATAAAAAAGGGGGATTCGAGACGATTAAGGTTAAAGGGCATTATCGGGTCAACAGCGGAGAGATGGCGGGGCGAGCGGCGGTAGCAGGAGTCGGTTTTGCCATTCTATCTAAACAAGCCTGCCAGCCTTACATTAACGATGGAAGGTTGATGGAGGTTGAGTTTGAGCAATCGCCAGCCCCCTTGCAATTGTTTGCCCTTTATTCTAATCGGCGTTATTTGCCCGCTAAAACACGAGCGCTGATTGATTTCATCCAGCAGACATTGAGCAATACATCGTTAGCCACATAAGGCGGCATGGAATGGCCACAGAGAAGGGCGCCATAAGAAATAGATATTAGACAAAGAAATTGACGCTTGTTTTTATGTTAACCATAGCCCGCCAATTTCTCTGAGAACTCTCATGTTTATAATTAAAATCGACGATCTCTCGCATCCGGCAGTGCAGGCGTTAGTGGCCTATCATATTTCCGGCATGCTGGAACAGTCTCCGCCAGAAAGCAGTCATGCGCTGGATGTTCAAAAACTGCGCGATCCGGCAGTGATATTCTGGTCAGCATGGGAAGGTGAACAGCTCGCGGGAATTGGTGCACTGAAGATGCTTGACGATCGGCACGGTGAGCTGAAATCAATGCGTACTGCGCCAGATTTTTTACGTCGCGGTGTCGCAAATCAGTTTTTATTGCATATCATGCAGGTTGCGCATGCAAACGGCCTGCAGCGTCTGAGTTTAGAAACGGGGACACAGCCAGGGTTTGCTGCCTGCCATCAACTTTATCTCAAGCACGGTTTCGTTGACTGCGAGCCGTTTGCCGATTATCAGCCCGATCCAAACAGCCGTTTTATGACCCTGGTTTTACGTAATCCAGCCCCGAAATCCTGTTGAGCAGTAACTTGCTATGTATCATTTTTGAGTGTCCTTCAGCGACCATTCCTCTGTATTTTATATCACCGTGACAATCGGTTCTGGAGCTGCCGACTCTTTGACCAGACGGTCTGGAGGCCTGTGCTTTACTTTCGATCTCATTCCGATTGTTGTTTGTGGGGGGACGTTTTTACTTCGACAGTTATGACGATCATGGAAAAAGCCAGAGGCTTGATGAGCTGGTGAAAGTTATAGCTTTCTGTGCAGGTAAACCGTGTTCTATATCTAAATTGGCGCCTGAAACTATATCAATTTATGGGGCAGGGCCACTCTGGCACGCATTATGCTTATATTTAAGCAACTATGTATAGTTTAATGCTATCCAGGAGCCTTCTATGAAAAATGACATTTCTTTTGATTTGCGAATGCCTGTCGAAATGGCAAAAGTTGCAGAACAGGCCGGGGTCTATAAAGTTTCGAAAAAGAAAGGCATTACCTTCTTTTTGGCGGTAACTGCAGGAGTGTTTATTGCAATCGCTTTTGTATTTTATATCACCGTGACCACTGGTGCTGGCCCGACGGACTCGCTGACCAAACTGGCTGGTGGCCTGTGCTTTACACTCGGTCTCATTCTGGTCGTTGTATGTGGGGCTGATCTTTTTACTTCGACAGTTATGACGATCATGGCAAAGGCCAGCGGCTTAATAAGCTGGCGACAATTAATCATCAACTGGACTATCGTGTATTTTGGTAATCTTGTAGGAGCGCTTTTTTTTGTATTACTCATCTGGTTTTCTGGACAAATAATGAGTAGCAACGGCTTGTGGGGGCTTAACGTTCTGCAAACTGCCGATCATAAAATGCATCATACGTTTGTTGAAGCTGTTTGCCTGGGTACGTTATGCAATTTAATGGTCTGTCTTGCCATCTGGATGAGTTACTCAGGTCATACGCTAACTGACAAAATCATTGCGATGCTGCTACCTATAGGGATGTTCGTTGCCAGTGGTTTTGAGCACAGTATCGCAAATATGTTTATTATACCCTTAGGAGTTATGATACGTAACTTTGCGCCTGCTGCGTTCTGGAACATGACGCAGACTACAGCAAATAATTTTCCGGCGCTGACGGTACAAAATTTCATTACAGATAATCTCATTCCGGTAACGATTGGTAATATTATTGGCGGCGGAATTCTGGTCAGTATTACTTACTGGATAATCTATTTACGGGAGCAAAAACACTGAAATTTTTCACATCTAACCATCAGTGGTGCAGCACGGCGCCAGGAGGCCGTGCTGCAGGCCCTCACTAATGCCGAGACCCTTATTTACGCCGTGGCATTAGCCGTCGTTCCTCAGCTTTCATCCATTCGTTCTTGCCTATAGTACTGTATATATATTGCCCCTGACCACGCCCGTCATGCCGGCCAACTATTTCATAATCATTTTTTTAAGTGAAGCGACTACTTGTTCTGCAGCCTGGTCCTCGACATCAACTTTCTACGTTTCCAGTAAGTTATACAACTTTGGCCGAGAAAGTGCTCGAGGTATAATATCAACTTTGCAAATGCCACAAGATATATCTTTTAAATTTCGAGTCATTATCCCTACGAAACATCACGGGATGTCCCTGTTGTCGCATAACCTGAGACTACTTAAAAAACGGGCTTTGTATATGATATTCTCATTCATTGGCAGGATGAGCATATCGGAAGCGGTATAAATCCGAATGGCACGACCAGACCAGGTATTTACACCACTTACTGTCGAGAGAAATTATTTCACTTTCGGTATTACATTCTGTATTACTCTGAAAATAGTGCATACATTAAAATATGGAAATTCAGGGTCAGGGTGTTGACGTCTGGTTGTTCATTAAGCAATTGATTTTATTGATTTAATATAACTAACTTTAAGTGTGCTTTGAATCATTATTGATAATTAATTCAGGAGTTAATAACGTAATGTGAAAGTGGTCACAATATAGCACGTATTGCATGCTATAAGGTCTGCTTGTAGTATTAAGTCTCGACTTTAGTCTGTGCTGGGTGAATATTTGCCACCTGAGTGGCTTCTGCCTGTTGATATTAATGAATGACTATTTCTAGTCATGGGTTATACGGTCCGGAGACCTGCTGGAATAATTTTCCTAAGCACGGGGTATTATTGCAAGGCTATGGTGTCAGTTGAGGGATATTAGAGGAGTTAGTGATTTTATAATGGAGTGTCAATTATGTGGAAATTATTTGAACCACCCAGGCATAAAGAAAAAATCTCCGATAAGAAAATTGATAGCGAATACAAAAAAATGCGCTTTCAATTATTTATCGGTATATTTCTTGGTTATGCTGGTTATTATTTTGTACGGAATAATTTTGCGTTGGCTGAACCACATCTTATTCGGCAGGGATTTTCTCATGCCGATGTGGGAATTGCATTATCTGCAGTTGGGATCGCATACGGACTGTCGAAATTTTTTATGGGTAACATTTCTGACCGAGCCAATGCCAGAATATTCCTCCCATTTGGTTTGCTGTTGTCTGGTCTTGTCATGTTATTCATGGGGTTTGTCCCATGGGCTATGTCAAGTGTTACAGTGATGTTCATTTTGCTGTTTATTAATGGCTGGTTGCAGGGAATGGGATGGCCACCTTGTGGACGAGTTATGGTTCACTGGTGGACGAAGAAAGAGCGAGGGCGAATTGTAGCTGTGTGGAACTGCGCACATAATGTTGGTGGTGCCGTTCCTTCCCTGCTATTTATTTTGGGAATGTGGTGGTTAAAAGATTGGCGATCTGCTATCTACCTTCCTGCATTTGCAGCCATTGTGCTGTCAGTTATTGCTTTCATACTGGTGCGTGATACTCCACAGTCCTGTGGACTACCTTCGGTAGAGGAATGGAAAAACGAATACCCTGAAGATTACGATGCTAAAAGAGATGAGGAAGAATTCAGTGCCAGAGATATCTTCGTTACTTATGTTCTGAAAAACAAAGCATTATGGTTGATTGCATTTGCAAATATTTTCGTTTATCTGATGCGATATGGGATACTAAACTGGTCCCCCGCATACTTACAGGAAGTTAAGCATTTCACAGTAACACAGTCGTCTCTGGCCTATGCTTATTTTGAATACGCAGGTATCCCCGGCACTATAATTTGTGGCTGGGTATCAGATAAAATCTTTAAAACAAATAGAGGAGCTGCTGGTGTAGTATTTATGATTTTAGTCCTTATCTGCACGATTATTTATTGGATTAACCCCCCGGGCCACTATGGTATAGATGTTGCGTGTATTACAGCAGAAGGGTTCCTAATTTATGGGCCTGTAATGCTGATTGGTTTACATGCGTTAGAGCTTGTTCCTAAAAAAGCTGCTGGTACTGCGGCAGGATTTACTGGGCTATTCGGTTATTTAGGTGGTTCTACTGCTGCGAACGCTATCGTAGGTATAATGGTCGATCATTTTGGCTGGAATGGTGGTTTTTTAACAATGATAATAGGTTGTATCATTGCAATTATTCTACTTGCGTGGACCATGTTGATTGAGAAAAAACATCATCTAGAAATCCAGAAGAAAGAAACCGAATTGTTAGCACCAAGGGGAATTTAATAAAGCATAAGGTATAATATTTATGAAAAAGAAAACGCTAGGCATTTTAATAACACTGTTTTTACCTACAATGTTGTTAGCGCAAGAGGGTATTGCCAAAAATGAAATAGCATATAAAAAAACACAACTTAATCATAAGATTTTAGTTGTAGGACATCGTGGTTATCCGGGTATAATGCCTGAAGAAACACGACCTTCTTATGAATCTGCGGCAACAAATGGTGCCGATTACCTTGAACTTGATTTACACATGACTAAGGATTGTCAACTAATCGCACGTCATAATCCCTGGATGAAGGACAACACAAACGTTGAGCAAGTTGCTAAAACTAATCCAGAGGTTGCCAAAAGGATAAGAACTACTCCAGGTCGTTTTGTAACTATAAAATGGCAGCGTGAAGATAAAGATCATGGGCCTGATAAATATTTAACTGATTTAGTTGACCCTAAAGATTATAAATCACGCCTAAAAGCATTGGTAGTAGATGGTGAAGATCACACCAATGATTGGTCTGTTAGTGACTTTACTCTTAAAGAATTAAAAGATTGGATCGGTGGTACATCATTTGATGCTGCTGCCGATAGACCATCTTCTTTAAATGGTAAATTCCCAATTTTAACTTTCCAGGAAGTTATTGATATAGCCAAAGAGGAAACAAAACGTACAGGACGTACAATTGGTATATATCCTGAATCAAAAAATCCAATTTGGAATAATGGTCAGGCTATAGCAAATGGTTGCGGGGCATTGGGTTCACACCCATTTGAAGATTCAATATTGAAAGTCATTGAAAAGAATGGATTGAACTCAAAAGAATCCCCCATTATTGTGCAAAGCTTTGATCCCCAAAGTTTAAAATATATGAGATCTAAAGGATTAAAGACCAAGGTTATTCAGTTAATGGATGGTAATGATGTGGATTATTACACGGGGAAAGTCATTTACAATACCAATAACTATCTCACGTTTGTGTCTGGCCGTCCATATAGTTGGACTGTTGCAGGTAAGCCTGATTATTTCGGCAGTATGTTGACACCTGCAGGATTAAATGAGGTTGCTACATACGCTGATATTATTGGGCCATGGAAAATGGAAATCATGACATTTCTTAATACTAAAAAACAAGGCGCTCGGAATGATATTAATTTAGTGGATTTAGTCAGGCCAAATCAAGTAATTGCTGATGCGCATAAATTAGGATTGTCAGTGCATCCATTTACGTTCAGGAATGAAAAACAGTATTTGGCAGGAGTTTACCATAACCAACCGATTAATGAATATCTTGACTTTTATGAGGCTGGCGTCGACGGCGTGTTCACTGACTATACCGGGACCGCAATAGATGCGCGTAGTATATTTGAGGGTTCTATAAAGTTGAACTCATCTATGGATACTTCAGGGCTGAATAAATTATGATAATTGACAATTAAATTTGGTCGAGAAGTAGAAATCGCCCCTGAAGCTTAAAGGTTGGAGTCAGAAAACTGAATCGGCAGGGTAGTAGATTACTGAACCTGTTACAATGAAGGGCATTTTAGACAATGGTTATATATTTGTCCTGGCTACGGGGCGATACTATTATCGTCTTTATTCATAATAAAGCCTCCGTTTTATGTTAGTTGTCCTCCGGATGCTTCGGACATTGGATGCCCGTAACATCTGGAGGCTGCGATTACGGGTAGCAACGAACCCGCTAATTTTGCGGTGGTATTTTTGATGTACTGGTCTGTTTGAGTACTTGCCCATTCTGGCCCGTTACGATGCCCGGAATGACCGGAAAATTCATTCAGTAAATGAAGAAGATACGCAATCAATGCCGGGCATACTTTTTGCTTCAGTCCAGATGAAGTACTTCTTTCTTTCAGAAATAGGTTGTCCAGAAAGTAGAAACTGGCATCGCCAGTACCAACGCGGGAAGCATACTGGCTACCGGAAAGACCTTGATCCCGGAAATACGCAAGCCAGTAGCCACCATTAGAACCCCACCCACGGCTGAAAAGTCGGCCTGCATGGCGGGCGTGGTCAGGGGCAATATATATATCGCGCTATAGGCGAGAGCTAGCTGGATGATGAGCTGAGGCACGGCAACTAATGCCACGGCGTAACCAAGGGTTGTGGCAAAAATGAGGGCGGTCAGTAAGTCCAGGAATGCCTTCGCAATAAGGATACTCGAGTCCCCCGTCATTCCTTCGTGCATTGCGCCAAAAATACCGGTACCACTGGCACAAAAAAGGACGATGATCGCCACATAGCTTTGTAAAAACTGTGCCTGTGAGCCCTCATCTCCGGGGTCGCTTTTCACGATGAGTTCCACCAGCCCACGAGCTTTCCCGCCCAGGTGGCTTATGCCTTTTTCCAGATAACAGAGCTCGCCCACCAGTGTGCCGAGAAGGACAGAAAGAACCATGACGGGCATATGGCTGACACTTGTCACCAGAACGATCCCCATACACAGGGAGGCCGCGCCAAAAATGAGCGGCATTGAGGTACGTAACCTTTCAGGTAAACGTGAGCTAATAATGGCTCCAGCCATGCCGCCGATCGCGACGGCAGAGCCGTTGAACCATGGGCCTGTAATCATAGCGATTTACTCCTGTTAATCAGGTTGGGAGTTTCACCCCAGCGCGGCAATGCGTCGCAATCAAGGTCAAGTAAACTCAGCGCTCGCGCAACACTATGGGCGATGATGTTTTCAGTGCTAGCGGGACGTGCATACCAGGCTGGCACGGGTGGAAAAATGATGCCACCGGTTTCGGTTACCTGAAGCATGTTACGAAGGTGCCCGGCATGTAGCGGCGTTTCCCGGACCATCAGAACCAGCCGACGGCGCTCTTTCAGGGTCACATCTGCCGCCCGCGCCAGCAAACTGCGGGTAAAACCTGCCGCGACAGCGGCGAGGGTATTCATAGAGCAAGGGGCAATCAACATCCCAGATGTTCTGTACGAACCGCTGGCGATGTCGGCGGCAATATCATCAAAGGGATAAACTACATCAGCCAATCCGTGAACGTCGTCTTCTGACAGCGTGGTTTCCAGACGGCGGTTCAGATGAGCGGCAGGAGAGATCACAACGTGACTTTCAACGTTAAGTTGTCGCAGATAACGCAGAGCCTGCACACCGTATAAAAAACCGGATGCACCACTGATCCCAATGATGATGCGCTTGCGAGGAGAACTTTCTGATGTCGACATTATGTCACCCTCAGTACTTGAAGTTATCCGGGAGAAAACGATCGATCTCGACCTCCATGAATTCGCTGCGACAAAACTGGCTTTTCATTGTGAACGGAACGGTACAGTCGAATATCGTTTTACAGGCGATCCCGTGATCGCGGACGGAGTAGCTAAAAGCCGGGTCTGAGGACGGATCAAGGGGATGGCACCTTACGCCGGGTATGAAGACCGTGCTGATATCACCCTGATAGCGTGTTGTCATTGCCCATATCACGTCATTGAGATCAAAAATATCCACATCGTCATCAACCAGGATTACATGTTTGAGTTCCGAGAATGCGGAGAAGGCCAGTAGGGCAGCCTGACGTTGACGACCTTCATCGTTTGCCAGACGTTTTTTGACCTGTAACACGGCAAGGTATTTTCCGGTTCCGGGTGATGGGCAGTGAACATTCTGCACAAAGCCGGGAAGGGCGCGTTCAACCAGTTGCAGAATACTGGCCTCGGTGGGGATCCCCGCCATATTGGTGTGTTCATCACTGGGACCGATGCAGGTCTGCAGGATCGGGTGGCGGCGGTGGGTGATAGCTTTCACTTTAATAACCGGTACCGCTTGCTGTGCCTGGCCGGTATAGCCGGGGAATTCGGGCATGGCTTTACCACTGTTGGTATTCTGATCTTCCCTGACCCGATAGTTCGGGATGAGTTCCCCCTCGATAACCACTTCGGCGTTCGCAATGGCCCGGGCATTGACAGTCAGACACTGGCACAGCTCGACAGGCTGTTTACGCAGGCTCCCTGCCACTGACAGTTCGTCAAAACCAAGTGGAGTAGTGGGGGGTTCAAAGCAGGCACCGATTTCAATGGCCGGGTCGACACCAATGCTGATCGAGATGGGAAGTGGAGCTCCGTCGTCCTCTGCCTTCTGGCGGAACACATCCAGATGACGACCGGGAACGAAGTACATGGATATTTCATCCTTGCTCTGTACGCACAGGCGATGGATGGTGATGTCATGATCGCCAGTATGTGGGTCGGCGGCGTAGCACATTCCGAGAGTGAAGTAAGGACCGGCATCCTCTGGTGTATTCGTGGGGGCAGGGAGGATGTTCAGGATGTTGAAATCCGGATCGGATGCCAGATGGACCACTTCCTGGCAGACGGCATTCTCCTGCGGAATAACGACAGGACTTATCGGGGTGCTCACTGCGTCTTTCAGCAAAAAGGCCAGCTTATCCGGTGTGGTATCCAGCAGTCGGGCCACGCGTTTTCGCGAGGCGAGAAGGCCAATCAGTACACGCATATCGGTATAGCCTTTGATCTGGTTAAAGAGCATGGCTGGACCGATACGGGTTGGCCGCATGACAGTACCGTGTGCTCCTACGTAGCGGTACACCCCCGACAACTCCGCACTTGGGTCAACGGGTTCATCGGTTTCGATAAGCTCATCATCAAAATTGCGCAGTACGGCAAGTGCACTTCGCAGGTCAGTCACTTTTTGTATTTGAGACATTATGTTTTCCTCAGTTAGCCACCGGGAGACAGCAAGCCCGACGTGCTTATATCTTCATCCTGCAGGTAATGACAGGATGAGCCGTTACATCGCTGACAGTATGTAAGGCAACAGAAATACCCGTCTAATCACATTAACAACGTTTTTAATGTGGGATTGTTATTGAAAAATAGTGACTGGAGAAAAGGGTGGACTATCGGTATTGGCACGCATTTGTAGTGCTTGCCAGAGAGCTGCATTTTGGAAAAGCTGCACTGAGACTCAACATCACACAGCCAGCCTTAAGCCGCCAGATTAGGGTGCTGGAAGATCAGCTTGGCATGGCGCTATTTACACGCGATCGCCGTCATGTGGCGCTTACTGTGGAAGGAAGTCAGCTTGCTGAGGAGGCGCGGAGCGCTGTCAGTCATTACGAAAAACTGCTGAACCGCGCGAATAGCCTCCGAAAAGGGTATAAAGGCCAGCTCATACTAGGTTATGTCGGATCCTCAATTCTTGATCCCGCCCTGACACGGTTAATCTCCTGTTTTCGTGATACTAAGCCAGAGGTTGAGATTGTTATTGAGGAACATAACGTTGACGATCAGCTCACCCTTCTGCTCGACCATCAGTTGGATATGGGTCTGCTCCGATCGCCTGTTCCACATTTTTCCACTCTGGACTACGTAGATATCGTCACCAGAACACTTATCGCCGCTGTGCCGCATACCCATCCCCAGGCAGGTGCCGGTAGAATCGCGCTGGAGACGCTGTCCGGGGATACATTTATGATTCAGAAGGATCCGCCCGGAGTCGGACTCGGTTGGTCTGCATTACATGCCTGTGAGATGGCAAGGTTTGTCCCGCCAAAAATACATTTTACCCGCGATGTTGCGGTGGCTATTGGTATGGTGTCGCTGGGCATAGGAGTCACGCTGGTGCCGGAAACTCAGCGTTCTGTAACGTTGCCGAATGTCTGTTACTGCCTGTTGCACGATCCCAGGGCTACAACGACCTTAACGCTTTGCTGGCCGAAATTCAGGAAAAGCAAAGAACTGATCGAATTTGTCCGCACTTTAACGCTCGATTGAATCTCAAGACTACCTTGTCTCATTGCTGATGCGCTCCTGTCGAAAACAGTCTTTTTTATGACCCTGGTTTTACGTGAGCAGGATAAGCTTTCATAACTGATGCTGAGAGTCTGTATGACGACGGCACAGAACGCAGAACAGCAAAAAGCCCGCTTAAGTTTCCTTAAGCGGGCTTTTCTAAATATGGCTCCTCTGACTGGACTCGAACCAGTGACATACGGATTAACAGTCCGCCGTTCTACCGACTGAACTACAGAGGAATCGTGTGAACGGGGCGCATATTATCGATGACGCCCCCCTTTGTCAAAGGCCGAATGCGCGCTTTTGTACTGACTGCTGACTATTTCAGCAAAAAGCATGCAATGGCTGGTTTTTTCACCATTTTGCACCCGGCTGGTGCAGGAATACCTCCAGTGGGGCATAGCAGAAGACTAATACTTCACCCCTAAATCATCAGAATCCCTAATTCCCGGCACCTGCGGCATGTTGGCAAAGCTGGCAAGCATATTGCAAAACCCCTGCACACCGCTTCTGGTGGCACCGCAAACTTGCACAGGGGGCAAAATGAACTTAAGACGACTGAAGTACTTCGTGAAAATCGTCGATATCGGTAGTCTGACTCAGGCCGCAGAAGTGCTGCACATCGCGCAGCCCGCGCTGAGCCAGCAGGTGGCAACCCTTGAGGGTGAAATGAACCAGCAGTTGCTCATCCGTACCAAGCGCGGCGTCACGCCAACCGATGCCGGGAAAATCCTCTATACCCATGCGCGCACTATTCTTCGCCAGTGCGAGCAGGCGCAGCTGGCGGTAGGGAACGTTGGTCAGACCCTCAGCGGGCAGGTGTCGATTGGTCTGGCGCCTGGCACGGCGGCCTCGTCCATCACTATGCCGCTGCTGCAGGCGGTGCGCAAAGAGCTGCCGGAGGTACTGGTCTATTTACATGAAAACAGCGGTGCCGCGCTCAACGATAAACTGCTCTGTGGCCAGCTGGATATGGCGGTGCTGTACGACCGTGCGCCGATGGCGGGGATCGTCAGCCAACCGCTGCTGAAAGAGGATTTATATCTTGTCGGCACCCGCGATTGCCCGGGACCGAGCGTCGATTTAGTGGCGGTCGCGGAACTTAATCTGTTCCTGCCGCGCGACTACAGTGCGGTGCGCGCCCGCGTTGACGAGGCGTTCTCGCTGCGCCGGCTGACGGCAAAAGTGACCGGCGAGATTGAATCGCTATCGACGCTGACGGCGGCCATTGCCAGCGGAATGGGCGTGACGGTACTTCCGGAGTCTGCTGCCCGGGCCCTGTGTGCCGCCGCTAACGGCTGGATGGCGCGGATCACCACGCCGTCGATGAACCTGCCGCTGTCGCTCAATATGTCGGCGCGCGGGCAGTTAACGCCGCAGGCGCAGGCGGTGAAGGAAATTCTGCTGTCGCTGGTCAGCCGCCCGCAGCTCGAGAACCGCGAACTGCTGCTTGCCAGCTAGGCTATATTCCACAACGGAATAAGATGCTGGTTTTTATTATTTGTTCGCCGGGAGCGCAGACTTTAACAATAGCGGTATGTCTGATGGTCCCGGAGGAAAGGTGAATTTCCAGCAACTTAAAATAATCCGCGAGGCAGCGCGGCAGGATTACAACCTGACAGAAGTCGCCAACATGCTCTATACGTCGCAGTCCGGCGTCAGCCGTCATATCCGCGAGCTGGAAGAGGAGCTGGGGATCGAGATTTTCATCCGTCGCGGTAAGCGGCTGCTGGGGATGACCGAGCCGGGTAAAGCGCTGCTGGTGATTGCCGAACGTATCCTCAACGAGGCGAGCAACGTGCGTCGCCTGGCGGATCTGTTCACCAACGACGCCAGCGGCGTGCTGACCATCGCCACTACCCATACCCAGGCGCGCTATAGTCTGCCGCCGGTTATCAAGGCTTTTCGCGAACTTTACAGCGACGTGCGTCTGGAGCTTATCCAGGGCACGCCGCAGGAGATTGAAACCCTGCTGCGTAACGGCGGAGCCGATATCGGCATCGCCAGCGAGCGGCTCAGCAACGATCCGCTGCTGGCGGCGTTCCCGTGGTTCCGCTGGTCGCACAGCCTGCTGGTGCCGGAGCACCATCCGCTGACGCAGGCCAATCCGCTGACGCTTGAAGCCATCGCCCGCTGGCCGCTGATTACCTACCGCCAGGGGATAACCGGTCGTTCGCGCATCGACGAGGCCTTTAATCGTAAAGGGCTGGTGGCGGATATCGTGCTGAGCGCCCAGGACTCCGATGTGATTAAAACCTACGTGGAGCTGGGGCTGGGGATTGGTCTGGTGGCAGAACAGTCCGCCGACGAGCAGGAAACCGGTACGTTTACCCGCCTCGACACCCGGCATTTATTCGATGCCAACACCGTCTGGCTGGGGCTAAAACGCGGTCAGTTACAACGTAACTATGTCTGGCGCTTTATCGAACTGTGCAACGCCGGGCTGTCGCTTGAGGAGATTAAACGTCAGGCGATGGAGACGGATGAGACGGTGATTGATTATCAGATTTAAACAAAAGCCTGCCGTTGAGCAGGCTTTTTTGTCGCTACTCCTGCGCCGCATCATGCTGTTGATACACATGCTGGCGCGTATATTGAATAACAATCGGCGACAGTATCGCCAGCGCAATCACGTTCGGTATCACCATCAGGCCGTTAAAGGTATCGGCCATATTCCATATCAGGTCGACCCTGAAAACGGAGGAGGCAAAGAGGGCAAAAACCATCAGAAACTGGAAGATCCGCAGCGCCCGCATCGAGCCGAACAGGTAGCGCACGTTGGTTTCGGCGTAGTAGTACCAGCCTATTATTGTTGAGAAGGCGAAGAACATCAGCGAGATAGAAATAAATACCCCGCCCCAGTAGCCAAAAATGAGTTCATAAGCGTACTGCGTTACCGCAATCCCGGTGCCGTTTTTGCCCATGAAATTTAAAAACTCCGAGATGGGCAGGCCATTGAGGTTGAGCATTTTCAGGCCGGTACTGATGATGGCAAGCCCGGTCAGGGTCACGATAACGCAGACGGTGAAAACGCCGGTCATGGCGATAAGCGCCTGGTCTTCCGGGTTTTTCACCTTGGCCACCGCGTGCGCGTGCGGCGTTGACCCCATCCCCGCCTCGTTGGAAAAGAGACCACGGGCAATACCGAAACGGGCAGCCTGCTGAATGGAAACCCCCACGGCACCACCGAGCGCCGCCTGCGGGTTAAACGCGGCGACAAAAATCAGATGCAGCGCCGGGAAGATGTAATCGTAGTTAATCACCAGAATCAGCACCGCGCCGATGATATACACCGAGGCCTTCAGCGGAACCAGCTTCTCGTTCAGCGCCGCGATATAGTGCAGACCGCCGATCACGACCAGCCCAACCAGGATGGCGATAGCAAGGCCCACCACCCAGTTGCTGATACCGAACGACAGGTGGAAGGCGTTAGCGATGGAGTTAGACTGCACCATATTGCCGACCAGTCCCAGCGCCAGAATATTCAGCACCGCGAAAATCGCCGCCAGCCATTTGCAGTTGAGCCCTTTCTCAATGTAGTAAGCCGGGCCGCCAACGGCCTGGCCGTTGCGATCGGTGGTTTTATATTTTTGCGCCAGAATGGCTTCGGCATAGATGGTGGACATGCCGAGGAAGGAAGAGACCCACATCCAGAAAATAGCGCCAGGGCCACCGGCCATAATTGCCGTCGCCGGGCCGGCGAGGTTACCGGTCCCGACCTGGCCCGCCACGGCGGTCGCTATCGCCTGGAAAGAACTCATTCCCGCCTTGCCCGCCTTTTCACCGGAAAGCGATACGCCGCGAAATAGCATCAAGATCCCGGTTTTAAAGCGCAGGATCTGAATGCATTTCAGCTTTACGGTGTAATAGATACCAATGCCGCAGAGCAGGATAATTAACAGGTAATCCCATAGTATTTTATTCAGAACGTTCACAATGACTTCAAGCGAGTGCATAGGGAAATCTCCGAGTCAGGTTTACGAGTCATGCAGACGATTTTTCCTGACAGCGTTTTCTCTCAGGCGCGAAGAGCAGAGTCTCTGCATCCTGAGGAAACAGGTCGCATGCTTTTTATGCTGAAGGATGACTAATGATGAGAGGTAATAGCGTATGACAGGGGAATATACCCGGAGCAGTGCAGGTGTTATCAGGACCGTTCCACAGTCCGTCGATTTCGGTCATTTATTGCTGTAAATATGGCCCGCCCGAGTGGTGATATTCAAAGTTTTTCCCCTTGAAGAGATGGCAATAGTGTTAACAAACATAGCGCAGGATAAAGTGTTACGACTGTGATCGTTTTCATATTTATACTTTTACTCGCCACGGCGCGAGAGAAAGTGGATAAGTTTAATTAATCATTACTGGCAACTAACTGGTTATTACTGAGTTTTAATCAGAAATTATTGGCAACATGCTAATTATTTGAATTTGAAGTGTGTTATCCGTTTGTAGAGTCGGTTTGGCCGGTTGTTCACCAATGTGTAACATCCGCAGGGTTTCTCAAAGTCTGTCCGTGATCCCTCTCACAAGATTTTACGGATTATTTATTCTAATGCGATAGTTGTGTGGCGATCACAAAAATCACACCCGCATTAACCTATTTTAATGGCGTACCAAATATGACTGAACCTAACCGCGACTTTCATTCAGGAGCGTACGCCATGTTATATTTCTTCACATTCAGAGCCGCCAGACTTTATCGTTGACCTCTCTCTTTCTGCTGCGGCGCAGCATGTCATCCAGTTTTACTCCGGCGAGTTTTTCTCTGGAAAAATAGTTACGCCAAAAATTTAATAATGACATCGCTTACCTCCGTCGTCCGTCACTGGACTGGCTGCGCCGTGCCCACGTTTTTCATTCACCTCTTTCCCGTGAGGGAGCATTGCTATGAATAATAATGAATACGATGTGCTTATTATCGGCGGCGGCCCCGGTGGATTAAGCGCCGCGCTTTATTCTGCCCGAGCCAGATTAAAAACAGCGGTGGTTGAGGAAAAACGCAGGCCAGGCGGGCAATGTGCAACCACCTCTGAGCTGGAAAACTATCCGGGAATAATAAAAGACAGCGGTTCGGCGCTGATGGATAAATTTGCAGAGCACGCTTGCCACTTCGGCGCTGAGATAATCCGCGGCCGCGTACAGTCGCTGACCCTGAGCGATGACGGGATGCATAAAACCGTGCAACTGAAAGATGGCACAACGCTCACGGCGAAAAGCGTGATTATTGCGACAGGCACCCGTCCGCGCGTGCTGGGCATCACCGGTGAAAAAGAGTTTGCCGGGCGCGGGGTGTCGTACTGCGCGACCTGCGATGCGGATTTCTATACCGAGCTTGACGTGGTGGTGGTGGGTTCCGGCAACACGGCGGTGGAAGAATCCGTTTTCCTGACCCGCTATGTCAACTCGCTCACCATGGTGGTTATTCACGATGAAGGCCACCTTGATGCCGACCGGATCGCCCGCGAGCAGGCCTTCGCCAATGACAAAATCACTTTTCTCTGGAACAGCACCGTAACCGCGATCGTTGGCGATGACCTGGTGGAAGCCGTCGACATCAAAAACGTCAAAACCGGCGAATGTTCACGCCTGCCCACCAACGGGGTGTTTATGTTTGTCGGCACCGTGCCGCAAACCGACTGGCTGGCGCCGCTGAAAGACGCGCTGCCGCTCAACAACGCGGGCTATATCGAGGTGAACGCTCAGCAGGAGACGCGGCTTCCCGGCGTGTTTGCCGTGGGCGATGTGTGCAATAAGTTCCTGCGCCAGGTGGTCACCGCCGCCGGAGACGGCGCTTCTGCCGCCGTGGCGGCCAGCCAGTATCTCGAACAGGAGGCCTTCTGGCAGCAGCATGTGCTTGATAACGAGGCCAAAACCCTGGTGCTGTTCTGGTCGCCCACCGCGCCGCAGAGCGTCCAGCTGATGACCCAGCTTGAGCACGAAGCCAGCACGCATCCTGACTGGCGCTTTGTGCCGGTCGATTCCTATAAAAACCAGCGGCTGGCGGTGCGCTACGGCGTGACCGAGCTGCCGACGCTGCTGTGCCTGCAGGATGGCGCAGAAGTGCGGCGACTCAGGCAGCCCGATGAATCGTTAACTGAGGCCATTTTTGCGGAGTAAAACCGATGATTGAACTCAATAAAGACAATTTCGACGCCGCCATCGCCCAGGGCGTGGTGCTGGTGGATTTCTGGAGCGAAAGCTGTGAGCGCTGCATGGAGCTGATGCCGGAAATCCATCAACTGGCCGACGCCTATCGCGGAAAAGTGACGTTCTGCAGCCTGAATATTCAGGGCAACCGTCGGCTGGCGATGGCACAAAAGGTGATGGGGCTACCGTCGATTGTTATCTGGCGCAACGGTGAGCGGGTGGCGCACCTGAGCGGTGAAACGCTCGATAGCGAACAGATTCGTGAGGCGCTGGAAGCCCAGCTGCACAGCGTGGCGTAAAGCATTTTTTTACCCTAAGGAGGGCGTTATGGATCTCAGCAGTAAAAAAATCATCATTCTCGGCGACAGGGATGGTGTGCCTGGCCCCGCAATAGAGGAGTGCATGCGCTCCGCCGGGGCAGAGGTGGTGTTCAGCACAACCGAGTGTTTTGTCTGAACAAGCGCCGGAGCGATGGACCTCGAAAATCAGCGCCGCGTGCTCGCATTGACAGAAAAATATCCACCGAAGGACCTGATTGTGGTTCTCGGGGGATCGGAAGCCGAAGCTTCCGGCCTGGCATGTGAGACCGTGACTAACGGCGATCCGACTTTCGCAGGACCTCTGGCCGGAGTCCAGTTGGGACTCCAGTGTTATCACATCGTCGAAGACGAGATGAAGCAGGCGGTTGATGCAGAAGTGTATCAGCAGCAGGTAGGCATGATGGAGATGGTGCTGGATGTTGAAGCCATTTCCGGGGAAGTGCGCCAATACCGTGAGAGCTACTGTCATTACCTGAATCAGTGATTGAGTCTCCGGCCAGTCATGGCCGGAGGTATCTCAAGGAGGAACTATGGGAAAAGCAGTGATACGGCAGACAGGCTATGTCCTGGCGCATGCCCCGGATGTGTTGATGTGGCAGGGTGCAGCCGCACAGCAAACCCGTCGGCAACACCCGGATGAGCCCTGGCTCGCCGCCATTCCTGACCACCTCAGGACCTTTGACCAGGCGGTGAACTACCCGCCGAACCAGTGTTACATCGGCAATATCAGCCCCGGCGAGCTCGAGGCTATTCCCAGACCCTGGCTACAGTCCGACTACCGTGGCAGCGCCAGCGCCCCCTGGGGGGAAATCTACAGTGAAACCATCCTCTATGCGCTGCTGTGCTACGTGGATGCGTTTGAATTAACCGCCTGGCAGGCGTCGTTCGTCGGTGAAATGCAAAACCAGCTCAGCGACCATCCGAAGCTCTCGCAGCGCGCGCTGCTGGAGAAGGTGGTGACGATGAGCGATGAGGCGCTGGCCCAGCAGGTGGCTGAACATGCTGAACCGCTATGGATCGGCAAGCGGCTGGTGGGCTGCGTGAAAGCGGCCCACGACCTGGATATCAATCTCTCTGCGCACGTGATGCTGGAAAATCTGGTCACCAAAGCCAGTGCGGTACTGGCGGGCTGGCAGTTTTCCGACAGCCAGCTGGCGCAGGTGGAGTACGTGATTGAGTGCTCCGAAGAGGCGATTGGCGATGTTAACCAACGCGGCGGCGGTAACCTCGCGAAGGCGGTGGCGGAAAGTTTGCGCTGCAGCCAGGCGACGGGCATCGATATGCGCGGTTTTTGCGCCGGGCCGGCGCATGCGCTGGTGAATGCGGCGGCGCTGGTGCAAAGCGGCGTCTATAAAAACGTGCTGGTGCTGGCGGGTGGCTCCGTCGCCAAGCTCGGAATGAACGGACGTGATCACATCAAGCACGGTCTGCCGCTGCTGGAAGATATGCTCGGCGGTTTTGCGCTGCTGATTAGCGAAGACGATGGCGTCAGTCCGCTGGTGAATACCCACGTGACCGGGCGACACACGGTGGGTACCGGCTCTTCGCCGCAGGCGGTGATGGCCTCGCTTATCTCGCAGCCGTTGAAAGCCGCAGGGATGACGACCGCCGATGTCGATAAGTTCAGCGTCGAGCTGCAGAACCCTGAAATCACCCAACCCGCCGGGGCGGGCAACGTACCGGAATCGAACTACAAGATGATTGCGGCATTGAGCGTGATGGAAGGGTGGCTGGAACGCAGCGAGCTTGCTGCATTTGTCGCGAAACGCGGAATGCCGGGATTTGCACCCACTCAGGGACATATTCCCTCCGGGATACCGTTTATCGGCCACGGTCTGCGCGCCATCGCCGATAAGTCGATTAACAACTTTATGGTGGTCGGCAAGGGCAGCCTGTTCCTCGGGCGCATGACCAGTCAGTTTGATGGCATCAGCGTGCTGGTCGAGCGTAATCCGGGCAAACAGGTACCTGCATCGCAGGAAGAAAACGCGTTCGGCAACGCCGCGTTGAGACCGAGAATTGCCTTTACCGCGCTGGGCAGCGAGCTGCCCGTCGACGTGTTGCTGGCGGCGGCAGAGCAGGCGGCGGATGCGCTGATCCCGGTCATTATCGGCCCCGTCGGGCTGCCCGGTTACCCGCATCTTCCGACGGAGAGTCTGGCGGCGGCGCAGCGGATCATGGAGCAACAGCTGGCGTCCGGCGAGGTGGAGGGGGCGGTTACGCTGCACTACAACTTCCCGCTCGGCGTGGCGACGGTGGCGCAGGTGTTTTCTGCGGCAACCGGCCGTCAGATGGTGCTGGCAAGCACCACCGGCAGTAGCGATATCCACCCGCCGGTGGCGATGATGCGCAACGCGGTGGCGGGCCTGGCAATGGCGGATGCGCTGGGCATTCGTGAGGCGAGCGTCGGGATCCTCAACACCGACGGCGCGACCTCAGCGAAGCGCCTGCTGGAACGGCTGCGCGACGCGGGATACCCGCTTCGTTTCGCCAGCTCCGGGCGTGCCGACGGCGGGGCGCTGATGCGCGGTAACGATCTTATCCGCGCGACGCCGGACGTCATGGTCTGCGACACGCTGACCGGCAACCTGCTGATCAAACTTTTCAGCGCCGGTCAAAGCGGGGGTGAGACGGAGACGCTCGGCAGCGGTTACGGCATTGGCCTTGGGGCCGATCAGAAAACGGCGATTGGCATTATCTCCCGTGCCAGCGGCCCGGCGACTATCAGCAACGCGCTGCGCTTCTGTGCGCTGATGGCGAAGCGGCAGCTTATGAGCTGCTGGCAGCATCACTGGAAGCAGGCCTGCGCCTGCGGCATCGACGAAATACTCCGCGAGGGAACGCCTGGCGTTGCGCCGCAGAGTGCGCCAACGGAAGCGGTAAGCCCGCCGAAAACGGTGCTCGACGATGAGATCCACGGCATCGATATCCTGCAGCTGGAGGACGCGAAGCTGTGCCTGTGGCAGGCCGGGATATATGCCGAAACGGGTATGGGGTGCACCGGCCCGGTGTTGATGATTAACCAGCAGCAGCGTGCCGAAGCACTGACGCACCTGCAATCGTATTTGAACTAAGGAGCCAGCCATGAAACTGGAACTTGGCGAAATTCACATTCAACGGTTCTCGTTTGCGGAGGTGTCGTCGCTCAAGGGCGGCCACCTGCAGCTCAGCAAAAGCGAACTGGAGCAGTACATTCGCTCGCTTCATCCACAGATAACCGAAGTAGAGACAGCGATCGTCAATCCCGGCGATTCTGTGCGCATTATGCCGGTGAAAGACGTGATTGAACCGCGTTGCAAACTGGACGGCGGCTGCTGCTTCCCCGGCTTTAACCCCGGTGAAGAAGCGATTGTCGGCAGCGGTAAAACCCTTGCTCTGAAGGGAATTGCCGTGGTGACCACCGGGAAAGTAGTGGGATTCCAGGAGGGGATCATCGATATGAGCGGCCCGGGGGCAGATTACAGCCCTTACTCCGCGCTGCGTAACCTGGTGCTGCGCATTGAGGTGGACGAACACTGCAACCAGTATCAGCACGAAGAGGTGCTGCGCCGGGTCGGGCTGATGACCGCCCGCTGGGTGGCAGACCAGGTCAAAACCGCACCCGCCGAAAGCGTGGCGCATTTTGAAACCCTGCCGCTTGCCGAACAGCTGGCGCAGCACCCGGATCTGCCGTCGGTAGGCTACGTCTACATGCTGCAAAGCCAGGGGCTGCTGCACGATAGCTGGTACTACGGCATCGATGTGAAAAAAATGGTGCCGACG
>NZ_JMPS01000068.1 GCF_000735455.1 Yokenella regensburgei ATCC 49455
TAACCCGGATGCGGACTTAATGATGAACTGCTGCAAGCTCGAGGCCAAAGGCATTCGGACGGTGCTGCTCACCGATGAGTACGCCGGACGCGGCGGCGAGAGTCAGTCGCTGGCGGATGCACATCCGGCGGCGGATGCGGTGGTGACGGCCGGAAACGCCAATGCGCTTATCACACTGCCGCCGATGCAGCGGGTGATTGGGCATCCGGTGTATGCCGACATGATAGCGGGCGGCTTTGACGGCAGCCTGCATGAAGACGGCAGCATTACTGTTGAGCTACAGGCCATCACTGGCGCCACCAGTGAACTGGGGGTTCATACCCTCTCGGCGCATAGCGGATAAGGAGCACGCAAATGAGTTTACGGATCCTGCATTACCTGAACCAGTTCTTTGGTCAGAAGGGCGGGGAAGATGCAGCAGGCTATCTGCCTGAGACGCATCAGGGCCCCGTCGGGGTAGGTTTACAGCTGGAGAAGATGCTGGACGGCGGTGGAAGCATCGTTTCAACCATTATCTGCGGTGACAGCTATTTCAACGAAAACAACGAGGCCTGCAAACAGTACGTGCGCGAGGTGCTGCAGGAGGTACGCCCGGATATGGTCGTTGCCGGGCCAGCCTTTAACGCCGGACGCTACGGGATGGCCTGTGGCCAGGTGGCACAGGTGGCCGCCGAGATGGATATTCCGGTTATCAGCGGCATCTACCCGGAAAACCCCGGCTATGAGCTGTATCGCTCGTGGATGTACGCCGTCGAAACCGGCAACTCCGCCGCCAGTATGCGTACCGCGCTGCCGGCGATGGTGGCGTTGATTAAGCGGTTTATCGCGACCCACGGTAACCCCGGACTGCCGGAAGAAGCCGGTTATCTGCCGCGCGGCGTGCGTATCAACCATTTCGAGAAACAATCCGGCGCCGAGCGTGCCGCCGATATGCTGGTCAGCAAGCTGAAGGGGGAAGCGTTCCGCACCGAATATCCGATGCCGGTGTTTGACCGCGTCGACCCGCAGCCACCGGTGGCGGATATGTCGCAGGCCACTATTGCGCTGGTGACCTCGGGCGGGGTGGTACCGAAGGGCAACCCGGATCACATCGAGTCGTCGAGCGCTTCCCGCTACGGTGAATACTCTCTGGAGGGCATTAACGCGCTGAGCGCCGCAAGTCACCAGACCGCGCACGGCGGTTACGATCCGGTCGCCTGTAATGACGATCCGAACCGCGTGCTACCGGTGGACGTGATGCGCGACCTCGAACGTGAGGGGGTGATTGGCAGACTGTACTCGCACTACTACGCCACGGTGGGTAACGGCACGTCCGTTGCCAACGCCCGCAAATATGGTGCGGATATCGCCATGAAGCTGCAAAAAGCCGGAGTGACCGCCGCCATCCTCACCTCGACATGAGGCACTTGTACTCGTTGCGGCGCAACGATGGTGAAGGAAATTGAAAAAGTGATGCCGGTGGTGCATATCGCGACCGTGGTACCGATCTCACTGACCGTAGGGGCTAACCGTATTGTTCCTGCTGTGGCAATCCCGCATCCGCTGGGGAACCCGCTGCTGGAGCCTGCGGATGAGAAACAGCTTCGTCGTCAACTGGTGGAAAAAGCGCTGCAGGCGCTGCAAACCCCGGTGACGGAGCAGACGGTGTTTTAAAACCTGTGCGCCGGCCTGCGGGTCGGCGCCGTAAAAACGGCGGGCAAAGGTGATGGCAAAACGGCTGATTGTGACCAATAACCCGGTGGTTGCGGCGCGCTACGCCGGGCATTCGCTCAGCTGGCAGGCTAACTATTTGCAGGTTCTGCTGGCGGCACGCGATGCGATTCATCAGGGGCAGAAGCTGCTGATGCACCCGGAAAGCGGCAGCGTAAAGCCGGGGCAGACCCCGTATCGCTCGCTGCTGCTCGATGGGAAAACGTCGGCGCTGGATCTGCGCTCGCTTGAGATGATTGAAAACGCGCTGGCGCGTTACCGCCACTTCTCCGGTACCGGAAGGCCGCTGTCGGCCTGGTCGGAACAGATAAAGTGTGATTTTCAACTGATTGATTTGAGTCTGCTGCGTGAGGCTTTGCAGGCCACGGATAAATACGCGCTGACAGAGGGGTAACGCTATTTCCTTATGGAAGTTGATGGGGCCCGGTGGTCCCCGCGGTCTTCAAAACCGTCGTCAGCTTATCGGCTGAGGCAGGTTCGACTCCTGCCGCTTCCGCCACATTTTGGTATTCCTTTCATCTGTGACCAGGAGGGAAAGCACATCATGCATGCAGTCATTGGTACCGCCGGACACGTCGATCACGGTAAATCTGCGCTGATCCAGGCGCTGACAGGTATTCACCCTTCGCATCTTCCCCAGGAGTTCGCCCGCGGCATGACCATTGATTTAGGCTTTGCCTGCCTGCGCAGCCCGGACGGCGATGAGATTGGCATGATTGACGTTCCCGGGCATGAACGCTTCTTACGCAACATGCTGAGCAGCCTGTGGGGGCTGGATCTGGTGCTGTTCGTGGTGGCGGCAGATGAGGGGTGGTCACCGTTGAGCCAGGAGCACCTGCGGGTGATAAGCGCGCTCGGCCTGCGGCAAATCGTGGTGGCGATTAACAAATGCGACCTGGTTGATGAGGCGCGGATAGCCGAGGTTGAGGAGGAGATCCTCGAACACTTTCTCTGCGAGTGCGACATGCTGCCGGATATCTGGCGGGTGAGCGCCAGAAGCGGGGAAGGGGTGCAAGCGCTGCGCCAGGGGCTGCTGGCACGGGTGCGCTCGCTGGCAACGGCCAGTGCGCTGACCGCAGGACCACATTTGTACATCGACCGGGTTTTTTCCGTGAACGGCATTGGCACCACTGTGACCGGTACGCTGCGCGGTGAAGGTATCGACGTGGGCGACGTGCTGCGCCTCTATCCTGGCAATCAGCTGGTGAAAGTAAAATCTATTCAGAGCTATCACCGCGCCCGCGAGCGGGCACAGCCCTGCAGCCGGGTGGCAATGAGTTTTCGACAGCTGAAAAAAGAGTCGGTAGCGCGCGGCGATTGCCTGGCAAAACCGGAAGCTGGGATCTCCGGCAGCCGCGAGTGGGTGGTGCAACTTCTCCCGGGAAGCCAGCTCCCCAAAAAACAGTGTGAACTGGAAATCGCCCTCGGTACCTCTCATGCGCAGGTGCGCTGTTACTCGCTCGCCGACGGTCAGCTCGCCCGCCTGCTGCTTTCAAAGCCGCTGCCGGTGTTCTGGGGACAGACGGTTTTGCTGATGACCCCGGGCGGCAGCCGGATGGTGGGCGCCGGGCGAGTCGTGTGGAGCGGGGCACTCAACCGCGAGCAGCGGCCACGGCTTATTGCCACGCTTCGGGGGGCGCCGGACGGCGACCTGGCCAGTCTGCACTGTCGCGTACAGCTGGCGGTGAAGGGCTACGTGCGCGGCAGTGATGCGCTGACGCCGCCAGCGGCCTGTCATGTGCTTGAAGGCTGGTGGCTGGCGGAACATTACCTGCTTCTCGCCTTAGCTCGCCTCAACCTTATCCTCCAGCATGCCACTTCGGCGTTAACGCAGGACGAGCTGGCGGTGCGCGGGAATATGCCGCCGGATATGGTGAGTGCACTCGTCCACGAACAGTGTGCGGCAAAGTGCTGGCAGTTGAGTCCGGAGGGGGTTTCTCTCTATGGCGCAAGCTTCAGCCAGCTTAACCACGAACAACAGGAGCTGCTGGACGAAATCAGCACCGCGGGCAGGCTGTGCTTCTCAGCGATGCAGCACGAGCGCCCGCGCCTGAAGCAACAGCTCAAAGCGTTGATGGAGAAAAAATACATTGTGCCGATGGACGACAAGCTGTTTATCGCCCGCGAGCACTACCAGACGCTGCTGGAAGACATTTTCTGTGAATCTAATCCTGGTGAACTGCTGTCGATTGCCGATGTCCGGCAACGAACGGGACTTGCCAGAAAACAGCTGATCCCTCTGCTCAACAGAATGGAGCGGGACGGTTGGGTCCGGCGGGAAGGCGATCTTCGTCGGGTGCGAAAAAGTATGTTGGCTGAGGCTTA
The DNA here is from genome assembly GCF_000735455.1 of Yokenella regensburgei ATCC 49455. Classification (GTDB taxonomy): domain Bacteria; phylum Pseudomonadota; class Gammaproteobacteria; order Enterobacterales; family Enterobacteriaceae; genus Yokenella; species Yokenella regensburgei. The sequence continues at coordinate 4,036 of NZ_JMPS01000068.1, forward strand.
AACCTTGCCTTTGGGGGCCGGAGTTGAAAATTTAATCCTGAGAGTCTGATAACACAGGCTCTTACGCGCAAACGAGGAAACTCATATGTTAATTGGCATACCGAAAGAGATAAAAAACAACGAATGTCGGGTCGCGATGACGCCTGCGGGCGTCGCGACGCTGGTGAAGCACGGGCATTCCGTGATCGTCGAACAGCAGGCTGGCCTTGGCGCTGGCTTTGCGGATGAAGAGTATGTGCGCGCGGGCGCATCGCTCGCCACGGCGGAGAAAGCCTGGGCCGCTGAGATGGTGATGAAGGTCAAAGAGCCTCAGCCCGATGAGTTTAAATACTTCCGTGAAGGGCTGGTGCTGTTCACCTATCTGCACCTGGCCTGCGAGAAAGCGCTAACCAAAGCGCTGGTCGATAACAAAGTTGTCGGTATTGCCTATGAGACCATTGAGCTTGCGGACCATAGCCTGCCGCTGCTCGAGCCGATGAGTGAGATTGCCGGCAAGATGTCGGTGCAGGTGGGGGCCAATATCCTGTTCAAACATATGCAGGGTCGGGGGATCCTGCTCGGTGGCGTCAGCGGCGTGGAGAAAGGAACGGTAACCATCATCGGCGGCGGCTTTGCCGGAACCAACGCCGCGCGCATCGCCATCGGCCTTGGCGCGAAGGTGAATATTCTCGACACCAACCCACGGCGGCTGAGAGAGCTGGTGGATATCTTCGGCGACTCGGTGACGACGGTGATGTCGAATGAAGAGAATATCCGCAAATGCGTGACGGAGTCAGACATGGTGGTCGGCGCGGTGCTGATCCACGGCGCGCTGGCGCCGCATCTGGTTTCCGCCGAGATGGTGCAGCAGATGCGCCCCGGGGCGGTGATTGTGGATATTGCTATCGATCAGGGTGGGATCTTCGAAACCATCGACCGTGTGACCACCCACGATACGCCGGTGTACGAGAAATTCGGCATTGTGCACTATGCCGTCGCAAACATGCCCGGCGCCGTGCCGCGCACCTCAACCCAGGCGCTGACCAACGTCACTACCCGCTATGCGCTGACTATCGCTAACCACGGCTATCAGCAGGCCTGCCTGAACGACCCGGCGTTGCTGAAGGGCATCAACACGCTGAACGGATTTGTCACCTACGGCGCCGTCGCCGAGGCGCTGGGGTATCCGTACTGCCCGGCACAGACGCTGTTGCAGTAGTCCGCGCTGCATTTTAAAAATGTGATCGAAAATTGCGCACCAATGATGACGGATGTTATATTAAAATATAATATTTTGAGGTGCGCTATGTACATCACTCGTCTGAAAAAGGTTGGTGGATCCGTCATGCTGGCGGTTCCACCAGCAGTACTAAAAACGCTGTCGCTGTCGACGGACAGTGAGGTCAGCCTGACCATTGATAACGGCTGTCTGATTATTGAACCTCAGAAGCGACCCCATTATTCGCTGCAAGAACTGCTGGCGCAGTGCGATCCGCAGACTGAATTGAATGAAGAGGATCGGGCATGGGTTGATGCTCCGGCGGCGGGTAAGGAGATCCTGTAAATGGAGAGAGGGGAAATCTGGCTCGTGTCGCTTGATCCGACGAGCGGACATGAGCAAAACGGGAAGCGCCCGGTACTTATCGTTTCTCCCGCCGCATTTAACCAACTCACCCGATTACCCGTTGTGGTTCCCATTACCAGCGGTGGTAGCTTCGCCCGTACAGCGGGTTTTACCGTTTCTCTCGAAGGGGTAGGCTGTCAAACAACAGGGGTTATTCGTTGCGATCAGCCGGGAACCATCGATATGGAAGCCCGGCACGGTAAGCGTCTGGAATGTATACCTGAAGCTGTTGTTAATGAGGTGCTGGCCCGCCTGGAGGCGATACTTAGCTAAGCTTCAATCGCTCCCTAAGTTCGCTCACCAGAGACACATCATCCAGCTCTGCACTGATCTCATGGCGAATAGCGTAACTGAATTGTTCGCTACGCTCACAGCCATCATGGTAGCCATGAGAGAGCCAGTTCCAGCTGCCGAGTACAATGTAGCGGCCGTCGATCATCAGTACTTTTTCGTGCGTTCCCTCAGGCAGGCGTATGACGTTGTCCCGGCCAAGCTGTTCGCGATACTCCGCAACCAGCGATTCATCATTATCCTCAGCGCGTTCGAAGCGCTGGTGGAAATAGCCATAATAGACTTTCACGTTGACTCCACGCTGCTGCGTTGCGACCAGCTGCGCCAGCTCTGGTCGTTGATATCGTTTACCGCTACGGCGGATCCAGGGAGTTATTACAACCAGCTCTTGCTCGCTCTGTGCCGCCAGCGCGCTAAAAGCAGCTATATGTTCGCAGTCACGATAATAACGGTTCAGGCGAGGTGTTTGGCTCAGGTTAACGAAATCCGGATGCTGGCTACCATGTTCCAGTAGGAAATCTTCAGCAACACTGTCGGCTAAAACCTTCAGATAGCCACCGGCCTGCCGTAACCGGTGATAGTTGCCTACCACGATAAATTGCTGTTTCGCGCGGGAGACAACGACATTCAGCATATTAGGGGCATCGTTCTGGAAATTAGAGTTATCAAGAGGATGGAAAATTACGGGACTATAAATAATCACCTCAAAACCTACCCCCTGGAACTGGTGCACGGTGCCGATGCAGTTTTTCTCCCAGTGGCCCATACGTTCAGCAAGCCGTTTAATCAGCAATGATTTCTGGTTGGTATAGGGAGTTACAATACCGATGTCAGCAGTGAGAGAATATCCTGCATCTTCTAGCTTATTCAGTAGTTGCTCAATGGCATCAACCTCATCCAGATTGGTGTTAACCATATCGCCTTTTTGCCCTTCGACACTGTAGAACATGAGGTTATGCCCGCCAGATTTTTCAAAGGCGCTGGCGATGCGTTCAGAAGGTGGGGCGGTTTCCACGCTGACGCCGTGATAGCCTGCCAGCCTGATAAAGAGATTGGCGATGGGTTTTTGACAACGACGATGTTCATCAAGAATAATGCCATTTCCGGTGTCGTCGACTCTGCCTGAAAGGGCACCAGCAGCCCGGTGCCAGCCAGTTACGGTTGCCGGAGAGACTCGTTCGTAGAGTGAATTGTTACTGGCAAAGTGCTGCTCCCGAAGCTGTACTTGCATATTTTCAGAAAGGTTACGGATAGGTTCAATTTGCAGCGGATCGCCGACGATAATCGCTTTTTCGCTACGACTGAGTAAAGGAACCAGCGATTCCAGAGAGATCATTCCTGCTTCATCGCACAGGGCCAGATGCCAGGGTTTGCGGCCCTTAAGTTCACCGAGCTTACGGTAACCGGCAACTTTCCAGGCAGATACCAGCGTGGTGGCCATGACTGGATAAACCAGCGAGAGGGCACGGTAGAAGTCATCCAGTTTATCGAGCCAGCGATAATAGCCTGCGCTTTGCCGGCCACTCAGCAGCGCTCTCCAGTGGGTCAATACCTCTTCGAGTTCACTTTTACGCTTAAGTTGTTCCTGCCATAGGTAACCAATAGCGGCCTCAAACATCTGTCGGTGTTCATTGATAAAACGCTTACGTAAAATGTCACACCAGCTCCCTTCCGGATATTGCTGCTGGTACTGCGCCATAACCTGTTGAGCGTGAACCACCTGGCGCCATTGAGACTGCCGTTCGGTAATATTGATTAAAAGCCTCTCAAGCTCAGTTTCCTCTTCAGCGTCGGGTTCTTCCTGCAACAATTGTTGCAAAAGATTGAGATTGTCCGTCTGTTGCGCCAGCAATTCACCGGCATCTGCAAGCTCGGCCAACTGCTGGTGGTTGAGAGATGAAAGACCGAACGACTGAAAGTCTTCCGGGACAGCCTGATTCATTTGCGCTAATCGCGTTGAATATCTGCTTTCGAAGAGGCGAGTGAGGTGACGCATTAAACCTTTTCGCGGATAGTCCCGGTAATGCAGCTCCAGCGCTGGGCGCAACGGTGAATCTATCCAGTCTAGAATCTGCTCCAATCCGTGCTGATGGGGCCATGTGGCTTTTACCGTCTGATGAAGTCGATGTGCTTGTTGGCGCCGTTCTTTTATCTCGCGAATGTCCTGGAGGCGTTGTTCGACAAGGTGGGCTAGATTATTTAGCGAGTCAGGTTTTTTCAAAGAAACGTCTATTCCCCAGGCCTGTGCACGAGCGGCGAGAGAAGGAAGTTCATCCAGGAAAAGTGTTGTGAGTGCCTCGGCATTTATCGTGCCCAACGCGCAATCCGTGACGGCCTGAATTGCGGAGGTTTTGTGGTTCAGATAGGTCCGATAGCAGGAATCCAGCGTACTACGATGGCTAAATAATGTGGCTAAGTATTGTTGCTGAGCCTGCTCATCATAATTTTCCTGACGCCATTGGCTTATAAGCCGCTCCACCCGCGTGAGTTCCTGCTGAACCTGCTCCTTTGAACCACTATGGAACCAAAGCCAGTCAAGATTTTGCGTAACAGGATCGCTTCGCAGATCCTCAATAATATTTTCTACCGCTTTGATGGCTGTGGAGGTGACCAGCATGCCAAGATTGCGGTCATTTCCATCAGCAATTGCCAGCGCCCGAGAAACAAGTTGTTGGGCAATCAGGGATTTAAATAGAGTTGTTTTTCCTGTTCCCGGTGCGCCCTGTACGGCAATAAGACGTTCATCCTGATTAATGGCTTGAATTGCCTGCATCTGGCCCTGACCAAGCGGGTATTTTGATTCGAATAAACCGCCTGTGACGACCTCATAAAGGTCTGGTGTATTCTTCTCATCGTGAACATGATTGAGATATTGTTCCAGCAAAGGAAAATCCCCGTCAGCATTCTCGCTAAGCCAGGCAAAATCTTCCTCGTCACGCTTGAGGTTATAATCTTCATTGTGAAGCGGAGCGACGAGAGCGTTGAATGCAGTTTCCAGCTTTGCTTGTTTGCGTCCTGGTTGTTTTCCAACCCAGCTCAGGAGTGCTGTAAAAGCGTCAATGAAGGTTTCATATTTGCACCCTGTCAGCGCGCTGACAATGCTCATCATGTGCCGGTTTTCCCCCAGCTCATCCAACTGAATACCAAATAATTCACGAAACGCAAAAGGGAATGCGCTAACTAACTGTCCGTCCTTTACCGGAATCAATAAGGAAGGGTTATTACGTTCAAAGAAAGATTTAGGCAGCGGGAAAGAGAACAGGGGAAGGTATTTTGCGTTGTTTTTTCCGCGCTCTTTTTCGACACAACGAATCAGAGGAAAAAGCAGGTTGACGGATTCAACATGGGTTATCTTGCCTTCTTCATCATACTTGACGAAGCGCTTGAGCCAGTTTTTGCGCACTTCCGGTGGAACGTTTAGCATGACACCGTTTGGGCTTTCGGAGCAGTTCGTTCCACTCAACATGATTTGTTGATATTCGTGCACCTGGCTTGCAGGGATCTTACTTTTCTCTGCACCGCCAAGTCGTAAATAGTCTTGCCATGCAGAAAGGATGATTTTAGAGGTATTTTGCATTGGGTTAGCTACGCCGTATCGGTCCGTGACATCGAAATGTGATAACCCAGAATAACATAGGTGTATATTTATAATACAAACTGCTTACTTAAAAATGTTTTAAGTATGAGATAGTTGTATCAAAGTATCGGCTGGAAGCAGAAAAGCAAAAAGCCTGCTCGAAAGCAGGCTTTTCTAAATTTGGCTCCTCTGACTGGACTCGAACCAGTGACATACGGATTAACAGTCCGCCGTTCTACCGACTGAACTACAGAGGAATCGTGTGAACGGGGCGAATACTAATGGCTCCCCATTTTTGTGTCAACACTAAAATTAACATACTGATTCAATTGCATGAATTTAGCGCAGAGCGCTGTTTTAGTGTACTACGGGCGAATCGTTATCTTCATACAGCCCATTGTCACGTAATCTCGTCAGCGGATCCTGGCGATAGAACTGGCAGAAACGCTGCCACAGCGCCGGGAAGCGGGGGGCAAACAGCTCCGGGGCGCTGAAGAAGTATTCTGATAAAACCGCGAAGCACTCCGCCGGGTCGCTGGCGGCGTAGGCGTCGATGCTTGAGGCACTTTCGCCCACCATATCGATTTCATCCTGAATATTGTTCATTGCCGCATGCAGGTCGTGTTCCCATCCCGCCACTTCACGCAGGGCGATGAGCGGCACGCCGCTGGCGCGATCGCCGTTGCGGGTGTCGAGCTTGTGCGCCACTTCGTGGACAATCAGGTTAAACCCGGAGGCGTCGAAGGAGTCCTGGATATCGAGCCAGTTGAGGATGATGGGCCCCTGTTGCCAGCTCTGCCCGGACTGCACCACCCGCTGGCTGTGCACGAGACCGATATCGTCTTCCCATTCGTCGTCAACCACGAACGGGGCAGGGTAGATAAGCACTTCGTGAAAGCCGTCGAGCCACTCGATACCCAGCTCGAGCACCGGCAGGCAAAACAGCAGGGCAATGCGCGCCTGCTGCTCTGCAGCAAGCTCAAGCCCCTGGAGCGGAACCAGACGCTTTATCTGCAAGAAACGTTCTGCCAACTGGACGAGCTTGTCCTGTTCTTCATCAGTCAGGTTAGCTAAAACAGGAATAGCAAGCGCCTGCTCCCAGGGGAACTGCGGGTTGGGGGACGTTTCTTGTGCTTTCCAGGGCCACTTTATCATCGCTTTGCTCGCAAACTCGTCACTTGAACAGAATGGGAGGAACCGGGTCTGTTAAAATGCCAAATAACCTGGCATCATGGCAACCATCAAAACGGAGAGATGCCAGAGCGGCTGAATGGACCGGTCTCGAAAACCGGAGTAGGGGCAACTCTACCGGGGGTTCAAATCCCCCTCTCTCCGCCACTATTCAATCACTTACACCGTTTTGTTTCAACGATACCCATCACAATTGAAGCGCTGCTGGTGATAATTTCCTATCAGTATTATCCGCTTTCCTCATTTAGCAGAACAGTCTCAGTATGACTCCGTCCCGGAATGCCAGGCGTCGAAGCGGCACTCCCACAGGCGTGCGGTTGCGGCGTTGCGGTCACTGTGTCGACCACACAGGGTAGTGGCATCGGCGCAGTTTTTGATTTTACTGACCCAGCGGCCCTTCTGCTGAATAATACATCCCACCGGCTGGGTTCGGTAAAAGAGAATGGAAATATAATTTTTGTGCCGCAGAAAATATTGCTGGTTCATTTTATTAATACCTAAGTATTTGTGAATTACCGGCACCAGTAGGGCGGTATTCCTGTCTTCTCAACGATAAAATCAATAAAGGTGCGAACCTTACTCGAAACTATTTTTTTACTTGGATAAACAATCCATACAGCGGTTTCCGCATGGAACATGCTGAATTCCCACTCTGTCATCACTCGCTGCAGGCGCTGGTTTTTTTCATCCTTCCAGGCGAGCCAGTCGGGCAATATTGCGATACCCGCGCCGTCCCGGCAGGCAAGAAGCATGGCCTCATCGTCGTTCGCGCTAAAGCGGAAATTCACCGGTACCCGCACCCAGTCATCACCGGAATTCTCTTTGCGTGCATACCAGCCGTCGCCGTGCAGGCGTGAAAACATCAGGACAGGCGAGTCCTCCTTCTGACAATCGGCCAGCAGTGGCTTCGCATGATGGGCCAGCCATTCCGGGCTCGCCCAGGCATAGCGGCGCTGCGGCGCCAGCTTGCGGGCATGCATGGTGGAATCCGGCAGCGTGCCGATGCGCACGCTAAGATCGATATGCGTTTCGATCAGGTCCTGAATATCGTCGTTGAAAATAATATCCAGAGAGATATCCGGGTGCCGGTGGAGAAACTCGTCAACGAAAGGAATTATATGCAGACGTCCGTAGGCGCAGGGTACGCTAATGCGCAATAAACCCGCCGGACGCTGATTTAACGCTGAGGTCGAGCTGCGCGCATGTTCCCACTGCTCCAGTAACAGCGTAGCGTGAGAATAGAAAAGAATACCGGCTTCCGTCAGCGCTAAACCCCGGGTTGAGCGGTTAAATAATGAGACATGTAAATCATCCTCAAGGTGCGTAACATGGCGGGATACCGTTGAGGTCTCAATATTCAATACTTTAGCTGCAGCACTAAAACTGCTTAAATCCGCCGCGCTAACGAATGTCCTGATCGCAGCAAAGTAATTCATAATATTCATTCATCCTTTGAGGTGCCGCGGACACGATTTCTCCAGAGTTGTGCGCACTGGCTATTCATCAACATGCGGGTGGTTTGCGATCCGCACCTGACGGTACTTGAATCACCTGTGAGAAACAGCGTAACCCATTGTGGATGGGAAATTTAGCTACTGAGATCAATATTAAAGCGGGGAATTTGTCATTTTGAATGACTATTTCGATCATCAGCATCCTGCTCGCTAAGCGGCCCCTATGGGTACCTGAATTAAGGCAATACAGTTTTGCTGAAATTGGCCTTACTTGCCTGATTCTGCAAAAGCTAAAGTGACAATACGTTTCCACCAGGGTTTGACCTATCGCTCATAAAATAAAAAGGTAACACGATGAAATTAAATGTGTTGACGAGAAAGGCATTGCCGATAGCACTAAATACAATTCTCAACCATGTTGATGAAGCCGGAATGGAAAAACTATTCAGATTAGGAGCCCGAATAGCGAAAGAGAGTAAACAGGAATTACTGCAGTTGGCTGATATGTGTCGTGATAAAGATCCGCAGGTCCAGGGGTGGCTTGAAACGCTGCGCAAATTAAATCCTGTCGCGCGTAAAAAACTCATTGGTAATTTAATATTTAATCATATTGTTTCTGGCGCTAATCTGCGTGACGATGCCGGTGAAAAATATGCGACTCACATTCCCTTCCTGGTGCTGATTTCACCCACTTATGAGTGCAACCTCGAGTGTAAAGGCTGTTACTCGGCGCTGTATGGCAATCGCTATCATTACACCGAAGAGGAAATATTCGATCTTATCCAGCAGTTTTACGATCTGGGCGTGCGCTTCTTTACCTTCACCGGCGGAGAGCCCTTTGTCTATAAGCCGCTGATGAAACTCTTCGAGCACTTCGATGATTGCTATTTTATGGTCTTCACCAATGGCACCATGCTGACCGAAAGCCGGGTGAAAAAACTCGCCAGAATGGGCAACGTCGCGGTCACTATTTCGGTGGAAGGGTTTGAGGAGATGACGGACTGGCGCCGTGGCAACGGTACCTGGAAAAAAATCCTGGAAGCCTACGAGCGCCTGCAGCGCTACGGCGTCATGCGCGGGGCATCAGTGATGGCAACCTCGAAAAACCACGAGCAAATTTGCGGAAACGAGTTCTGGAACTTCATGCTGGATAAGCTGGAAATTCAGTATGCCTGGATCTTTCAGTACATGCCTATCGGTCGTGATGCGACGATGGAACTGGTGCCTAACGCGGAGCAGCGTTACGAGCGTTTTCACTTCCTTGAGGCGATGCGTACCTCGGGGCGTCTCGGTTTTCTGGCCGATTTCTGGAACCACGGATTCCTGGTGAACGGCTGCATGTCCGGCGGGGCGAACTACCTCCATGTTAACGCTAAAGGGGGAGTCGAACCCTGCGTCTTCCAGCCCTATGCCACCGACGATGTGCGTAAAAAACGTATTGTCGATATCCTGAAGAGCCCGTTCTTTGAAGGCTATAAGCAGCAGATACCGTTCAATGACAATCTGATGCAGCCGTGCCCGATAATTGATAACCCGGCCAAATTCCGCGAGCACATTGAAAAACACGGCGCGGTACCGCAGCACGACGGCTCTGACAGCTATTTTAAATTCTCGCACGAGCTGGATGAGCTGGCGGATGAATGGAAAAAATACGCCATCAAGATATGGAAAGATGAAGGGTACGGCGATGAATATCATGCCGAGCACGATCTCTATGTGAACCCCGAGAAATCTGCGAATAAAGCCGCCAGCGATGAGCATGTCGGGTCCTGATAATCGCGCAGGTCCCTCGTGGCCTGCGATATATCCTAATTATCACAAAGGGTTAGATTATTCATGATGTGAATGCTTATGATCGTGATCATATTTTGAAGTGATGCATCGATCGTAATATATATTTTTATATAGCGATCGAGCACCTTCATGAAAACGATAAGTAAAATAGCAGCGCTGATGCCGCTGTTCACCTCTTTTGCCCCACTTGCCGCCTCCACTCACACCAGCAACGAAGAAACCCTGGTCGTCACCGGAAAGACCACAACGCCTGAAGATGAAAGCGCTGCCGGTGCCGGGTTCAAAACCAGTGATATCGATATTGGCCCGCTGGGGAATAAAGCCTGGCTGGATACCCCCTATTCCTCAACCACCGTGACTCAGGAGATGATTGCCAATGAACAGGCAAAAAGCGTCAGTGAGTTGCTGAAATATTCGCCGAGCACGCAAATGCAGGCGCGGGGTGGCATGGACGTTGGCAGGCCGCAGAGCCGCGGGATGCAGGGGAGCGTGGTGGCGAACAGTCGACTCGATGGTCTGAATATCGTCTCTACCACGGCGTTTCCGGTAGAGATGCTGGAGCGGCTGGACGTGTTAAATAGCCTGACCGGTGCGCTTTACGGCCCGGCAAGTCCGGCGGGGCAGTTCAATTTTGTCGCCAAACGGCCCACCGAAGAGACCTTACGCCAGGTGACGCTCGGCTATCAAAGCCGTCATGCGATTAACGGCCAGGTAGACCTGGGCGGGCATATTGATGATGAGAAGAAATTTGGCTACCGAATCAATGCGCTCAGCGAAGATGGCGAAGGGAATGTTGATGACAGCACCCGGCGGCGTAAGCTGCTGGCGGTAGCATTTGACTGGAATATACAGCCGGGAACGCAGCTCCAGCTGGATGCCAGCCACTATGAATTTTTGCAAAAGGGCTACCCCGGGGGTTTTAGCTACGGTCCGAACGTGAAACTGCCTTCAGCCCCCGATCCGCAGAACAAAAACCTGGCGCTCAATACCGCCGGGAACGATCTCACCACCGACACCATCAGCACCCGCCTGATCCATTATCTTAACGATGACTGGTCCGTCACCGCGGGCGTGGGCTGGCAGCAGGCCGATCGCGCCATGCGCTCGGTGTCCAGCACCATCCTTAATGATAAAGGTGATATCAAGCGTTCACTGAGCGACTCCAGCGCGGCGGGGCGTTTTCGGGTGTTGAGTAACACCGTCACCCTTAACGGCCACGTTGATACCGGCGGCCTGGGCCACGATCTCGCGCTCTCGACGACCGGCTATGTCTGGTCGATGTACAGCGCGAAGGGGGCCAGTCAGCGTTACGATTTCGATAACAGCAATATTTACGATCCGTCGCAGATGCATGAGCCGGGTAATGGGCAAATCAATACCAACGGCGCCCGCTATAAGTCTGGGGTAAACACCCAGCAAAGCATAACCCTCGGTGACACGATTACCTTTAATCCTCAGTGGTCGGCCATGTTCTATCTGAGCCAGAGCTGGCTGCAGACCCAGAGTTTTGACAAGTCAGGCAATAAGACCAACCAGAACGATCAAAATGGGTTAAGCCCGAATGCGGCGCTGATGTACAAAATCACGCCGTCGCTGATGACCTACATCAGCTATGCCGATTCTCTGGAGCAGGGCAGCACGGCGCCAACCGGTGAAGGGATCAAAAATGAAGGACAGACGCTGGATCCTTACCGCAGCAAGCAGTATGAAATTGGCCTGAAAGCCGACGCCGGAGGAATGAATCTGGGCGCCGCGCTGTTCCGTCTTGAGCGCCCCTTTGCCTATGTTGACAGTAACGACATGGTGTTCAAAGAGCAGGGCAATCAGGTCAACAACGGCCTGGAGTTGACGGCAATGGGTCGAGTCTATGAAGGGCTTAATCTGTTTGGCGGGGTGACCTTCCTCGACCCGCGGCTGAAGGATACCGTCTCTGACAGTACCAGTAATAAGCGGGTGGTGGGTGTACCGAAGGTGCAGGCCAATATGCTGGTCGAATATAGTCTGCCGTCCATGCCGCAGTGGGTTTACAGTGCGAATCTCCACTACACCGGCAAGCGCGCCGCGAACGATACCAACACCTCCTGGGCCGACAGCTATACCACGCTGGATTTGGGGACGCGCTACACCACCACCATCAGCCAGGTGCCGACGACCTTCCGTCTGGCGGTGAACAACGTGACGAACGAACACTACTGGGCATCCATCTTCCCGTCAGGTACCGACGGCGACGGCGGCTCACCAAGCGCATTCCTCGGCGGCGGGCGTGAGGTCCGTGCTTCAGTCACGGTCTCCTTCTGAGAGGCATAACGATGAGAACAACACGTTTTGCTGCGCTGATGTTGCTCCTCGGCGCGTGTTTGAGTGCCAGCCTGTGGGCGGCTCCGCTGCATAATGATGTCCGTATTGCTTCGCCGTGGCCGGCGCAGAATACCATCATCACTATGCTGGGCTACGGCGATAATCTGGTGGGCACCTCGCTGGTGGCAAAGCAGATCCCGCTTTTTCGCCAGAGCCTGCCGGGTATCGAGGCGGTGCCGGTGGTCAGCGCCAACAGCGGCAACGAGCTAAACCCGGAGCAGATAATCTCTCTGGGTACCCAGCTGCTGTTTGTACCGAAGGGAATGAAGGTGCCGCAGCCTGAGCTGCTCGAGCAGGCGGGGGTGCGCATTCTGGCGTTCCCGGCGAACTCTATGGCTGCCCTGCGCGAGCGGGTGCAGAAAACAGCGGATGTCCTTGGCGAGGACGCCCGGCAAAAGGCGCAGGCCTACGAGGCGTATTTTGCCGACAACGTGGCGCGGGTCTCTGCCCGCCTGAAAGGGCTACCGGACGCTGAGCGTGTTCGTGTTTATCACAGCATGGGTAACCCGTTGACCACCACCGGAAGACCCTCGCTCAATCAGGACTGGATGGATCTGGCTGGTGCAATTAACGTGGCGGAGCACGGCTTTGGCATGAAAAAAACCAGCGCAGGCGAAGTGGCTCTTGAGCAACTGGTGGTGGCCAATCCGCAGGTGATTGTGACGATGAACAAGCGAGATGCCGTGGAGATCCGCCGTTCAGCGCAGTGGGCGGGTATTGATGCGGTCATCCATCATCGGGTGGTGGTGAATCCGAAAGGCATGTTCTGGTGGTGCCGTGAAACCAGCGAAGAGGCGCTGCAGTTCCTGTGGCTGGCGAAGACGCTGTACCCGCAACGCTTCGCCGATATTGACATGGTGCAGGAGACCAGGCGCTTTTATCACACCTTCTTCGGCCTGAACCTGACCGATGCCCAAATCAACGACATTCTTAATCCGCCACAATGACTGAGCTCACCCTTGATATTGCCCGACGCTACCGGCAGGCGCTGAGAAAACGGCTGCTGGTGCTGCTCCTTATGCTGCTGGCTATCGTTATGTCACTGTGGCTTGACGTTACCCTCGGCCCCTCCGGGCTGACGGTGGCGCAGCTCTGGCAAACGCTCATTAGCCCGGAGAGCGTCGCTGTCGGACAGCGCGTGATCGTCCTCGACATTCGTCTGCCCTATGCGCTGATGGCGCTGCTGGTGGGGATGGCGCTGGGCCTCGCCGGGGCAGAGATGCAGACTATCCTGAATAATCCCCTTGCCAGCCCGTTTACGCTCGGTGTTTCTTCGGCGGCAGCGTTCGGTGCTGCGCTGGCGATTGTCCTCGGCATTGGGCTTCCGGGTATCCCGGGACACTGGTTTGTTCCGGCAAACGCCTTTCTTTTTGCGCTGCTTTCGGCGCTGATGCTTGATGCCATCACCCGCTGGACGCGAATGGCGACCTCCGGCGTGGTGCTGTTCGGCATTGCGCTGGTTTTCACCTTCAATGCGCTGGTTTCTGTTCTGCAGTTTGTGGCGGACGAGGACACGCTGCAGGGGTTGGTGTTCTGGACGATGGGTAGCCTGGCGCGGGCATCGTGGCAAAAGCTGGCCGTGCTGCTGGTGGCGTTCGCGCTGGTGATGCCGTTCTCGCTGAAAAGCGCCTGGCAGCTCACGGCGCTGCGTTTGGGTGAGGACAGAGCGATGAGTTTTGGTATTAACGTACGACGGCTCAGACTGGCGTCATTGCTTCGTATCAGCCTGCTGGCAGCACTGTCGGTGGCCTTCGTCGGACCGATAGGTTTTATCGGCCTGGTTGCGCCGCACATTTCCCGCATGCTGTTTGGCGAGGATCATCGCTTCTACCTGCCCGGCAGCATCTTGACCGGCGGGCTGGTGCTGTCGCTGGCGTCGGTGGCCTCGAAGAATATCTTCCCCGGGATAATCATCCCGGTTGGGATCGTCACCTCTCTGGTGGGAGTTCCTTTCTTTTTAAGCATTATTTTGCGCCAGCGGGGAGGGCACTGATGGGGGAATTACGGATCCAACAGCTGAGCTGCGGCTACGGAAAAACGCGCGTATTCACTAATCTTCAGATACCGGCGCTGCCCCAGGGAGAGATCAGCGTACTGCTGGGGCCAAACGGCTGTGGAAAGTCCACGCTGCTGCGGGCGCTGGCGGGGCTGAACCCGGCGCAGGGGGACGTTTTACTGGCGGGGAACAATCTGATGACCATGCCCTTTGCTGAGCGTTCCCGGCGGGTGGTGTTTCTGCCTCAGTCGCTCCCGCAGGGCGTTCATCTTCATGTTCTGGAGTCGGTGATTGTCGCCATGCGGGCAGGCGGTGGTCGAACGGAGGGGAACGAAATGGCCCATGCGCAGGCGATACTGCGCCAACTGGGGATTGCCCATCTGGCAATGCATTATCTCGACCAGCTTTCCGGTGGGCAAAAGCAGCTGGTTGGTCTGGCGCAATCGCTGGTACGTCAACCGGAGCTACTGCTGCTGGATGAACCGCTTAGCGCGCTGGATCTTAACTATCAGCTGCTGGTGATGGAGCAGATAGCCCGTGAAACGCGGGCGCGGCGGATAGTCACCGTGGTTGTGCTCCACGATATGAATATTGCGCTACGCCATGGGAGCCACATTGTCATGCTCAAAGACGGGCAGCTGGTCGCCTGCGGCAGACCTGAAGAGGTGGTCACCTCCGCGACGCTTGCGGGAGTGTACGGCGTACGTGGGCGTGTCGAACGCACCCGCGACGGCCAGGCGCATGTGGTGCTGGAGGGGCTGGTATCAGCTTAAATAAAACAGAAAATCAGATGAAATAAAGCACCCGGAAAGTAATGGAATATGATGCAATATATATTATGCATTTTTATTTATATTTACTGGTAAGTAACGATGTTGTGGCGATAATATTGTTTCTGACTACGCTTAACACGACGCCATTTTGGCTTTCACATTGAAGGTGATCAAATGAACATGAATGTTTTGCGTTTGTCTTTAATCAGTGCCGGTGTATTTACCGCCATAGCTTTGAGTTTGCCGAGTGCTGGCGCGGCCAGCACTGAGAAGGAAAAAGCTCCGCGCCACGGTACGCCAAGCGAGCCCATATCACGCCAGCAGCTGTGCTTTGACGGTCAGGATTATCACTGGCCCGTAGATGGCAGCAATATTAAAAATGCCGCCTGTAAAGCCGCCTATCAGGTGAATTATAATAAGTATAAAGACACCGTGAAGTACCCTGAATTTAAAGATGAGCAAAAGCTCATTGAGCAGTCGAATTATCCGTTTGTACAGAAGAATGAATTTGCGCACCTGATCCCCGCTCCTGATTATAACGATCAGGAAAAGGTAAAAGCGGCTATCCCGGACGGGACGCTGTGTTCTGGGAATAACATAGGCCAGGCGAAAGACAGTAAAAAACCTTATCTGTATAACGATAAATCAGGTATGGATATTCCTGCTCCGTGGACCGCCAGCAAGGTTCACCTCAACGCCAAAGGAGAGATTGAGATTACCTATCACGCTTCAGCCACGCATGACCCAAGCTTCTTTGAGGTCTATCTCTCGAATGCTGACTATAAGGCCAGTGAAAGAGCGCTGAAGTGGAGCGACCTGACGCTGCTGGCAAAAGTGGATAAACCACAGCTGGTGGGCTCCGACTACAAGTTTGTTGCCCCGGCAAAAGAGGCGAAAGGACCACGGGTACTGTTCATCCGCTGGCAGCGTATCGACCCGGCGGGGGAAGGGTTCTACAGCTGCAGTGATATCGATATTCAATAGCGACGGGGTCAGAAAAGAAAAAGCCGCAGACGTCTGCGGCTTTTTGAGCGTTCCCGTCGGTCAGTTACATCATCAGAACTGATAAACCAGGCCCAGCGCGACGATATCGTCGGTAGAGATGCCGTTGCTGGAATAGAAGTCGTCGTTGTCATCCAGCAGGTTGATTTTGTAATCGACGTAGGTAGACATGTTTTTGTTGAAGTAGTAGGTGGCACCCACATCAACATACTTCACCAGGTCTTTGTCGTTGCCCCAGGCGGTGTTCAGGTCTTTACCTTTAGACTGCAGGTAGGAAATGGCCGGGCGCAGACCGAAATCGAACTGGTACTGGGCGGTCACTTCGAAGTTCTGCGTTTTGTTGGCAACGCCATCGTTGCCATATGGAGTCATGTTGCGGGTTTCGGCGTACATGGTCGCCAGGTAGATGTGGTTAGCGTCGTACTTCATGCCCAGCGTCCAGGCATCAGCCTTATCGCCACCGGCAACCAGACCACCTTTGTTAACCTGCTCGTTAGTACGGTCAGAGGAGGTGTAGGCCGCACCGGCGCTGAAGCCCATGCCGGTGTCGTAGGTGGTGGAGATACCGTAGCCGTCACCGTTGTCATAGCGAATATCTCCGCTGTCACCGCGGTTATTGGTGCCTACGTTTTCTTTGATGCTCTGATTTTCATTTTTACCCTGATACTGCAGGGCAAAGGCCAGGCCGTCGACCAGACCGAAGAAATTGCTGTTGCGGTAGGTGGCAACGCCGTTGGTACGGCCGGTCATGAAGTTATCAGAGTTGGTGTAGGAGTCGCCGCCAAACTCCGGCAGCATATCGGTCCAGCCTTCCACGTCGTACAGCACGCCGTAGTTACGGCCGTAGTCAAAGGAGCCGTAGTCGCCGAACTTGAGGCCCGCAAAGCCCAGACGGGTCCAGGAGTTATTGCTACCCTCGGTGCTGTTGGCCTGAACGTTGTACTCCCACTGACCGTAGCCGGTGAGCTGATCGTTGATCTGGGTTTCGCCTTTAAAGCCGAGACGGATGTAGCTTTGATCTCCGTCTTTCTTACTGCTGTCAGAGAAGTAGTGCAGACCGTCGACCTTGCCGTAAAGATCCAGCTTATTGCCGTCTTTATTATAAATCTCTGCCGCATTTGCTGCGCCTGCCATGAGTAATGCAGGCATAAGTAGTGCCAGAACTTTTCTGTTCATTATATATTCCCTTGAATTTATAATTAATGTGAATATCTGTAATGCCGGGCTGGATTACAGCTGAAATACTATCTATTAAGTTCATTTAAATTTAAAGGAAAAATGTAATTAAATTATATCTAATATTTCATTTTGTTTCTAAAGTGGGCGTTATAATTCAAATGAATAATAATGTTGGTTAGTATTAAGTTGCTGTATTTGTGTTATTATTCTTATAAATATCAATTGTTTTTGCATTCATTAATACAATTAAATTGAAGTGGTGTATGATTTTTGGCGTTACATGTGGGCGACGAATAAAAAAATACCCAACGGCGTTGGGTAAATGTTCAAAGTCAGAAAAGTATGAATAAGTACAGTGTAAAAACAACTTCAGGCTAATAACGAGTTAATGCTCTCATAGATTAACGGCAGAAAGAAGTCTGAAACTGGATAATTTTATATGCATTGCGTAAATTAATTAAGTTAAATAATTTGTTTGGTAAATGACATTAACAAGAATTAATCTTGCTACACAGAAAAGCGAACATGAGGCATAACCATGACCCCTGAACAGTGGCAGGAACGATTCGAAAACTGGATGGCACAGCACCACTCCCAGGAGGATGCGGCTCATGATGTCTCGCATTTTCGTCGCGTCTGGGGAACGGCCCGCCAGCTGGCGGAAGGGGAAGAGGCGGATCTGCTGGTCATTCTCGCGGCCTGCTATTTTCACGATATCGTGAGCCTGCCCAAGAACCACCCTGAACGTCATCTTTCATCAACGCGGGCAGCAGCCGAAACGCTGCAGATCCTGGCGCGTGATTTCCCGGATTATCCAGCCAGCCTTTACCCGGCGCTGGCACATGCGATTGCGGCGCACAGCTTTAGCGCGGCGATCGTTCCTGAAACGAAAGAAGCGAAAATTGTTCAGGATGCGGACCGGCTGGAGGCGCTTGGTGCCATCGGCCTCGCCCGGGTTTTTGCGGTGGCAGGGCAGCTCAACGTCCCGCTGTTTGACGCGAAAGATCCGTTTGCCGAACGGCGAATGCTGGATGACCGTGCCTTTGCGCTCGATCACTTCCAGACTAAACTTCTGCGTCTGCCACAGACCATGCAAACTGCACGAGGCAAAGCGCTGGCGGAACATAATGCGCAGTTCCTGGTGCAGTTTATGGCCAAGCTCGGTGCAGAATTAAGCGGTGATTATCGTAAGCCAGATGAGGCGGTGGTCCAGCGCTTTGGGTTCCAGCACCAGGAACCTACCCTTTAGGCTATCTTGCTTGTCAGTTTGGACCTGGGCAGTGCTCAAAATCCTCACGTACTTCGTGTACGCTCCGGTTTTTCCGCGCTGTCCGTGCCCAAACTGTCTTCGCCGATTACGCCTGATGGGGTAGGTTCTAAGACTAATCTCAGCAAGCTTCGGCTGTTGCGCCGGTTTTTTATGGTACTCTTTTGCCATAATTGACTGGTCCGGTTACCCCAATGCAGGAAAACATGTCATTCAAACTCTCCCCCCGTGGGGCAACGACAGAGCCCGCGCGGGATGCTAACGCGTTATTAATCCGCTTGCTGACCATCTATGATGCGAAAACGCTGGTAGCGCAGTTGAACGCGCAGGGCGAACAGCACTGGAGCCCGGCGATCCTGAAGAGAGTAGTCGCCCTTGCTAAAGCCGATAAACGCCTGAGCGAGGGAGAGTACGCGCGGCTGCATGAACTGCTGCCGAAGCCGCCGAAACACCATCCGCACTATGGTTTTCGTTTTATCGACCTGTTTGCCGGGATCGGCGGCATTCGCCATGGCTTTGAGGCGATTGGCGGGCAGTGCGTGTTCACCAGCGAGTGGAATAAGCATGCCGTGCGCACCTACAAGGCGAACTGGTATTGCGATCCACACGAACATCAGTTCAATACCGATATCCGCGACGTGACGCTAAGCCATCAACCTGAGGTCAGCGACGCGCAGGCAGCGCAGCATATTCGCGAGACGATCCCCGAACACGACGTGCTGTTGGCCGGTTTTCCCTGCCAGCCGTTCTCATTGGCGGGCGTATCCAAGAAAAATGCGCTGGGTCGGGCGCACGGTTTCGCCTGCGATACCCAGGGAACGCTGTTTTTTGACGTGGTCAGGATTATCGATGCCCGCCGTCCGGCGATTTTCGTGCTTGAGAACGTTAAAAACCTTAAAAGCCACGATAAGGGCAAAACCTTCCGCATTATTATGGAAACCCTCGACAGGCTCGGATACGAGGTTGCTGATGCCGCTGAGATGGGGGCCGATGATCCGAAGATTATCGACGGGCAGCACTTCCTGCCGCAGCACCGCGAGCGCATCGTGCTGGTGGGTTTTCGCCGCGATCTTAATCTGCACGAAGGCTTTAGCCTGCGCGACATTCCGGCGCTGTACCCGGAGCGTCGAACGACTTTTGGGGAACTGCTTGAACCGACGGTGGATGCCAAATTTATCCTGACTCCGGTTTTGTGGAAGTACCTCTACCGCTATGCCAAAAAGCATCAGGCCAAAGGTAACGGCTTCGGTTATGGTCTGGTAGACCCGCGCAATCCGCACAGCGTGGCGCGCACGCTTTCGGCGCGATACTACAAAGATGGTGCAGAAATCCTTATCGACCGTGGCTGGGACAAGGCGCTCGGTGAACAGAATTTTGACGATCCAACGAATCAGCAGCATCGTCCTCGTCGGTTAACGCCGCGCGAGTGCGCCCGCCTGATGGGGTTTGAAGCGCCGCAGGGCTATCAGTTCCGTATTCCGGTGTCAGATACCCAGGCGTATCGCCAGTTTGGTAACTCGGTGGTCGTCCCGGCGTTTGCTGCTGTCGCGAAACTGCTGGAGTCGCGCATCCGCCAGGCGGCGGCGCTGCGTGAGCAAGAGGCTCTGCATGGCGGACGTTCACGATAAGGCCACCCGCAGTAAAAATATGCGGGCGATTGGCACCCGCGACACCGCCATCGAAAAACGCCTGGCACTGCTGCTTGAGGAGGCCGGATTTACCTTCAACGTACAGGATGCCTCTCTGCCGGGAAGGCCGGACTTCGTGGTGCCGGAGTATCGCTGCATCATTTTTACCCACGGCTGTTTCTGGCACCATCACGACTGCTATCTGTTTAAAGTTCCTGCCACCCGTACCGCGTTCTGGCTTGGCAAGATTGGCAAAAACGTTGAGCGTGATAGCCGGGATCTTGCCCTGCTGCGCGCTGAGGGCTGGCGGGTGCTGGTCGTCTGGGAGTGTGCGCTGCGTGGGCGGGAAAAGCTAACGGATGAGGCGCTGCGTGAACGAATCGAGGAGTGGATCTGCGACGGCGGCAGCCCCGCCGCGCAGATAGATACTCAGGGCATTTCGCCGCTGACGGTTACTTCAGATCCTTACACGGCGTAGCGCTGGCGCGTGCCGGAAACAGATATTTGCCGAGCGTTACCAGAACCACCGCGAAAATAATCACCCCCAGTGCCAGCCACTCCACGGCAGAAAGGTGCTCGCCGCCGAAACCGGTGCCCAGCAGCACCGCGACCACCGGGTTCACGTAGGCATAGCTGGTGGCGACCGCAGGCGCGACGTTACGAATAAGATACATATAAGCGTTGATGGCAATGAGCGAACCGAAAATTGCCAGATAACCCACGGCGAGGAAGCCGGAGAGCGTTGGCATTGCCGTAAGTTTTTCGCCAGTTAAAAGCGATGCCGCCATCAGGACGATCCCGGCGGTTAGCATCTCAATGGCGCCCGCCATCATTCCGCTCGGCAGCTCAATGCGCGAGCCGTACACTGAACCAAACGCCCAACTGATGGAGCCAATCAGGATCAGAACCGCGCCCCACGGGTTGCCGTTGAGGTTGCCGCCGCTGTTGAGCAGAATAATACCGACCAGACCAATGGCAATACCTAACCACTCGAGTTTACGGGTGGCTATGCCAAAAAAGCGGCTGAAACAGAGCGTAAACAGCGGCACGGTGGCGACCATCACGGCGGCGATGCCGGAAGGTACGTGCTGATGCTCGGCCACGGTGACAAAGCCATTGCCAACCGCCAGCAGCAGAACGCCAATCAGCGCGGCGTTCAGCATCGGGCGCCGTGCGGGAAGTTTATGCCCGGTGGCCAGCAGAAAGCCCAACAGTAAAACGCCAGCAAACAAGAAGCGCACGCCCGCCATCATAAACGGAGGCCAGCTTTCAACGCCGATGCTGATAGCAAAATAGGTCGAACCCCAAATAATATACAGCGCAAACAGCGCGCCAATCAGGGGGAGTAAGGGTCTGGAGCGCATACTTCCTCACGGCAAGATAGAAAGGTCGCGTATAGTAAACGTGAAAACTATCCGCCTGGCGAGCGCTTTCACTGTCGGTGAATGTTTTAATTTTGTTGACAATTTGTATGAGTGGGCGCGTTGGCGCTTTTGTTACATACTATATGTTTAATAACGATAAATTGAAGGACGATTATTTTGGCGGGATCAAGTCTGTTAACGCTGCTGGATGATATTGCCACCTTGCTGGACGATATTTCACTGATGGGAAAACTGGCGGCGAAGAAAACCGCCGGGGTGCTGGGGGACGATTTATCCCTGAACGCCCAACAGGTTTCGGGGGTACGCGCCAACCGGGAACTGCCGGTGGTGTGGAGCGTGGCGAAAGGGTCGTTTCTTAATAAGGTGATCCTGGTTCCGCTGGCGCTATTGATAAGCGCTTTTCTGCCCTGGGCTATTACCCCATTGCTGATGCTGGGCGGCGCGTTCCTCTGTTTTGAAGGCGTGGAGAAAGTGCTGCATACCCTGCAGTCGCGCAAACATAAAAAAGATGAACAAGCGGCGGCGCAGCGGCTGGAGAGCCTGGCGAACCAGGACCCCCAGGTCTTTGAGCGGGACAAAATCAAAGGCGCCGTGCGCACCGACTTCATTCTTTCTGCCGAGATCGTGGCGATTACGCTGGGCATTGTTGCCGAAGCGCCGCTGCTGAATCAGGTGCTCGTCCTTTCCGGCATTGCAATTCTTGTAACAATTGGGGTTTATGGCCTGGTGGGGATCATCGTTAAACTGGACGACATGGGCTACTGGCTGGCGGAAAAAAGCAGCCAGCTGGCACAGAGTCTGGGCAAGGGGCTGCTGTTTATCGCACCGTGGCTGATGAAGTTTTTGTCGGTCGTCGGGACGGCGGCGATGTTCCTCGTCGGTGGTGGCATTATCGTGCACGGCGTTGCGCCGCTGCATCACGCCATTGAATATTTTACCGCGAGCCAGGCCGCTGCCATCCAGTGGATGCTGCCAACCTTACTCAATCTGCTGCTCGGTTTTGTGGTGGGCGCGGTGGTGGTGGGGGCCGTTTCTGTCGTCAGCCGTTTGCGCCAGACAAAAGCGTAAAATTCGTCCTGCCATTACGCAAATTTGACGGATTTCGTCTAAGGTTTGAGGGTTTCACCCTGATACAGGAGGCAACAATGGTCTTTTTGATCAGTGATGAAGTTAAGCCTAAAAACGGTGGGCCAAGCATGGTCGTGACCGGATTTTCCAGCGGGATGGTTGAGTGCCGCTGGTACGATGGTTACGGCGTAAAGCGTGAGGCGTTCCGGGAAGATGAACTGGTGCCGTGGCGGCAGTCGGTTCAGAACGAGGCGTAGCGACCCCGCCCGGCAACGTTGCCGGGCGTTTTACTGAGCAATCTGACAGTGCCCTGCCACGGCAATCATGGAGTTTTTGTGCACCGCGTAACATCTGTGGAAAAGCCCTCCTGGCTGAACTATCTCAGCCGCCGTACGAACCCGGGAAGGGTCGTCAACTATTGCTTTATCATCGTTTTACTCTGTTCCACGCTGCTCACCTGGCGCGAGATCGTCGTACTGGAAGATGCCTACATCTCCAGCCAGCGTAATAACCTCGAAAACGTTGCCCATGAGATGGATGCCCAGCTCCAGTTCAACGTCGATCGTCTGTTCTTTTTTCGTAACGGAATGCGTTCGGCAGTAGAAATCCCTCTCGGGTTTGAAGTGCTGCGCAATGCGAAAGATGACTTTGAACACAAGCGCCGTCAGCCTGAATGGACCGTGCTTATCGATAAAAGCCGCACGCTGCCGGTGTATGGCGTGTCGGATAAATTTGTCGATGAAACGTCGATCCTTAATCGCGACAACCCGCTGCGCGATAATGAGCTGACCGCAACGCTTGAACTTGGCTACCTGCTGCGTCTTTCTCATCCCTCCCAGCGCCTGGCTGACCGTATGCTGTACGTTTCCCGCGCCGGATTCTTTCTCTCAAGCAACCCGGACGAGAACCCGAAATCGGTGATTATGGCTTATTACGGCCTCGTTACCAGCCCGTGGTTTGCCCAGCAGTCACAGCGTAATAACCCGGCGCGCGGCATCCGCTGGTACACGCAGCCCGCTCCGAAAGGAGAAAGCATTGAGGCAAGCCTCGTCACCGCGTCTTTACCACTCGATTTTAAGCACTACTGGTACGGCGTACTGGCGATGGACTTCTCCGTCAGCGAAATGAAAAACTTCCTCCTGCGTGCCGTTGAGGGCGAGGAGGAGGGGGAATACCAGCTGTACGACAGCAAGATGAACCTGATCGCTTCTTCAGCGGTGGGGGCGGATATCATCCACCTCGACAAACTGGAAGAGGCGCAGTTAGCTAACGATTTTGAACATGACAACCGCGGCGGATTGCGGTTGGTGACCCGCTACATTAGCTGGGAGAAGCTGCGTAACTTCGACGGTGTACTGCTGCGAATTCACAGCCTGAATGAGGGGATACGAGGTGATTTTGGCACCATTACTATCGCGCTGGCGCTGGTATGGCTGCTATTCACCAGCATGCTGCTGTTCTCCTGGTGGCTTATCCGCAGCATGGTCGCCAACATGACCGGGTTGCAGGAGTCGCTGCAGTGGCGCGCCTGGCATGATGCGCTGACCCGCCTCTATAACCGTGGTGCGCTGTTTGAACGTGCGGTCACCGCCACCCAGGAGTGCGAAGAGAAGCTCCTGCCGATTTCGGTTATCCAGCTCGACCTCGACTACTTTAAGCAGATCAACGACAAGTATGGTCATCAGGCGGGAGATCGGGTGCTCTCGCATGCCGCAAGCCTTATCACCAGCAAGATCCGCGAGGCAGACATTGCCGGCCGCGTAGGGGGAGAGGAGTTCTGCGTGGTGCTGCCGGGGGCCTCGCTACGCACGGCGATGGAGGCGGCAGAGCGTATCCGTGAGCGTATCCATAGCCGGGAACTGCTGGTGGGCAAGGGGGCGACGCAGCGCATCAGCGCGTCGCTTGGGGTGAGTAGCAGCGACGAAACCGGGCAGTACGATTTTGAGGTTCTGCAGTCGATTGCCGACAAGCGCCTGTATCAGGCGAAGCAGAATGGCCGTAACCAGACCTGTGGCGCCGACGATTCCTGAAACGGCAGATGAGCCTCTTGCGGGAATAATTGAAATTTTTTGCCAAGGGATCGGTGGCCGCTGATTGGGACCGATCCCTTTATCACCAGGGCCGGAGCGGTAGTGCCCAAAAAAATCTATGCAAATTCAATTATTCACGTCAGGAATAATCCTTGTCACACAAAATTTTTGGCGATAATGTGTGAGCCACATCAGATTTTCTGGTGTAACGAATTTTAAGTGCTTCTTGCATATGCAAGCTTCATCCCGGGCCGAACGGCGCCGGGATTTTTTTCGCCTTAACGACTCATCTCCGTCACGCTGAAGTCGTGAATGTCCAGCTCGAACGCCTCGGCCATTTCACGCCACGTGTGATATTCGCGGCCGTCCACGCTGACGTGGCTGGGGTCATCGCTGGAACGGTGAACTTCGCTTTCGCAGATTTCGTTAATCGCGGCCAGTAGAGCGTCGACATCGACGTCGTCCCCGCCCCGGGTTCTGTCGGCATGCATTTTCCCATCTTTCATAAGCCCTGCCTCCGTAGGGTCATTGGCTCATCTATTAGTATAGACGCGTATACTCGTCATACTTCAAGTTGCATGTACGTTGCCTTCCTCGCTCACCCCAGTCACTGACTGATGTAAGCTCCCGGGGATCCACTGCGTCGCCTCCTTCCTGCAACTCGAATGATTTAGAGTATATAAAAGCACCGATCACACTCAGGCACGCTGATTGCGAATGCGTTTTGTTCTACACTGGCTGAAAAGCATTGTGGAGAGAAGCGTATGCAGGTCAACGATCGAGTGACGGTGAAAACCGATGGTGGTGAACGCAGGCCGGGCGTAGTGCTGGCGGTTGAGCCGTTCAGTGAAGGCACGATGTATCTGGTATCGCTTGAGGATTACCCACTGGGCATCTGGTTCTTTAATGAACTGGGACACGAAGACGGGATTTTCGTCGAAAAGAGTGAATAACCGCTGACGTTAAACCGGCGGCATGGCCGCCGGCTAACAGGCATCAACGCATGTTGACGTAGATCCCAGAGGTAACATGGTCGGTTAACCGAACAACATGGTAAATTACCTGCTTGTTATGTGTTTTTATTTTCTTTTTAATATTACCTTTATGTGAAGAAACTGTTTTTGCCTTTATATTCATCTGGTCGGATATCTGGATCGTACCCTGTCCCGACATCCACATTTTCAGCATACTGGATTCAGTACGGCTTAACGAAAGTGTAGGGAGATTAATATTACCAACCCCATTTGATTCTTTTTTGAGATAATCCCCTAAAATGTCATCCAGTGATTCCGGTTTAATTGATTTAGAGCTAATTAGTAAGTTTTTTCTGACCAGTAAATATTCATCAAAATGGATGTTTGCGATTGCCATAAATACGATAAACATTGTCCTGGTGTGTTGATTAATGATCTGCTTGATTTGCTGACTGCTTTGCGGATCATGAATAAAGCAGTCTTCATTAATAAACACGACAGACGGTTGACGGCTTTCACACACTTTTGCGAACTCTTCGACGCTGTCTACGTCACAGATGTCGCGCTTCTTCACCCCCCGGCTTGTCAGGTACCCGGTTAACCCCAGCCGGGTGTAACTGCACAGATCCATAATAATCGTTGACATGGCTTACCCCCACTCGATGTGTAACGATAATTAACCCATCACCTTCAATCAAAATCCCACGACCTGAATTAAACTTAAAATGAGCAGGGCGAACGAAATCAGGCGACCTCAACTATCCCGTAAAGTTACTTATAATTTGCCAGGAATCTTCTCAAAGTAAAGTAAATGTTGTGTTATGTGAATGTCTTAAAAGCAAATAAGCCGCGCCAGATATATCCTGGTAGATGTTTCCTCTAATTTTTTTTAGGAATATCCTTAGAATAACGGTGCGATAAGAAGGGGATTAAGGCGAGTTTATTTTCGGCAGTTCACTGATAATATCTGCGAGCAAATCAAAAATCTCACTAAATAAACGTTCGCAGAAAGGAGCAATCAACGGCATCAGTGCCGTCATCAATAAAATACCGACGGTAAGCGTAATCGGAAAACCGATAACGAAAACGGAGAGCTGCGGTGCCATTCGGTTCAGCATACCCAGCGCCAGGTTGATGGTCAGCAGCAGGGTAATCACCGGCAATGCCAGCATCAGACCGTTGAGGAAAATGAGCCCACCAGCGCGGGAAAGCGCCATAAACGCATTGCTGTTTAACGGCTCGCCGCCAATGGGCAAAGTATGGAAGGTATCGACCAGTAAAGAAATCAGCCACAGATGGCCGTTAAAGACCAGGAACAGCAGCAGCGCCAGCATATCCATGATGCGCGCCAGCACCGGCATGTTGAGGTTACTGCCCGGATCCACAAAGGTGGCAAACGACAACCCCATCTGCAGACCAATGATTTCCCCGGCGGTACGAATTGCCGCGAAGGCAAACTGCATGGTAAAGCCAAGGGCAATGCCAATCAGCACCTGCTGCAGCGCCAGCCACAGAGCGTTTGGTGAAAACAGCGTGACGTCGGTGGGCGGCAGCATCGGGGCGATGACAAAGGTAATCAGAAAACCGAGCCCCAGCTTCACCCGCTTAGGAACGGCTTTCTCACTGAGGATCGGCGCGGTCGAGATCAGCGCCAGCACGCGCAGCAGCGGCCAGAAATAGAGGCTTAGCCAGTGCAGCCACTGGTCGCTGGTGACGTGCATCATAGACGGTTAGCCAATGATGTAAGGCAGGTTGGAAAACAGCGTGCGCACATAGTCGAGCAGCAGATTCAGCATCCACGGACCGGCAACGATAATGGCGATAAACACCGCGATGATTTTCGGAATGAACGACAGCGTCATTTCGTTAATCTGGGTTGCAGCCTGCAGAATACTGATAAGCAAACCGGTAACCAGCGCTACCAGCAGCAGGGGAGCAGCGAGCGCGAGGGCGATTTTCATCGCCTCGGTGCCCATCATCATGACCGATTCAGGTGTCATCGTCAGACTCCTTAACTGTAGAAACTCTGGGCCAGAGAGCCGATCAGCAGCTGCCAACCGTCGACGAGAACAAAGAGCATGAGCTTAAACGGCAAGGCGATAGTCGCTGGCGGTACCATCATCATCCCGAGTGCCATCAGGACGCTGGCAATAACCAGGTCAATAATCAGGAACGGAATGAAAATGGTAAAACCGATCTGGAATGCGGTTTTCAGTTCGCTGGTCACATACGCGGGCAGCAGAATCCGCATTGGCACCGCTTCCGGCCCCTGCAACGGGGCGGTGTTGGCCAGGCGGGCGAACAGCGCGAGATCCGCCTCACGGGTCTGGCGCAGCATAAACTCACGCAGCGGCTGGGCGCCTTTGTCCAGCGCCTGCTCCATCGAAATCTTATCTTCGCTGAAGGGCTGGTAGGCGTCGGCATAAATCTTGTCGATAACCGGCGACATGATGAAAAAAGTCAGGAACAGCGCCAGGCCCAGCAGCACCTGGTTAGGCGGTGCCGAAGGGGTTCCGAGCGCGTTACGCAGCAGACCAAAGACGATGATGATGCGGGTGAAGCTGGTCATCATCAGTAAAATGGCCGGAATAAAGGTCAGCGAGGTAATAAAAACCAGCGTCTGTACCGGCAGCGACCAGCTCTGACCGCCGCCCGGCAGCGGCTGGCTAACCAGACCCGGCAGTTGGGCAAACGCGGCAGGGGAGAGCAACCACAAAGCGGTCAGCGAAAGGGATAACACGCGCTTCATCAGGATCTCCCGGAACGCTTGAGAGTATTTTTTATTATCGAGGCGAAATCGGGTTGGACCGTTTTCTGTTCTTCGGCAGCGGCTGGTGCAGGCGGCAGCGTATGCAGCAGGGTCACCTGACCCGAGGTCACGCCAAGCACCAGGCGGGCGTCCTCAACGTCAACAATGACCACCCGTTCACGTTGGCCCAGCGAAGCGCTGGCGCTGACTTTAAGCCCCCGGTTACCGCCGGATTTAACGCCGCTGAGTCCGACGCGTTTGGCAAGCCAGGCCGCCGCCAGGATCAGCAAAATAATGCCCAGCAGGGCACCGCTGACCTGAATCAGCGGTGACGAGTTGGGTGTAGCAGGTTGGCTGACGATGGCCTGGGTTTTCATCTTAGCGGCTCAGACGACGCATACGTTCGGACGGGGTGATGATATCGGTGATGCGCACGCCGTACTTATCGGCAACGACCACGACTTCACCCTGCGCAATCAGGTAGCCGTTGATGAGAATATCCAGCGGCTCACCGGCCAGACCGTCGAGCGCCACCACGGAACCCTGCGTCAGGCGCAGCAGCTCTTTGATGGTCATGCGGGTACGACCCAGCTCAACGGTCAGTTTGACCGGAATATCCATGATGAGATCGATATCCTGCAGCGTACCGCTGGCATCGCCACCGCCGAGCTGCTGGAACACCGCATCGGCAGCGCTCTTGCTGGTGGTGGTTTTCTGTTCGTTCAGTGCATCAGCCCACAAATCGTCCATTGCTCCGCTGTTGTCATCGGACGGGGTATTCATATCACTCATTTGGGCTGTTCCTCATTCAGCGAATTCAGTATCGGATTAATCAAATGCTCTACGCGTAACGCGTATTGACCGTTCAATGTGCCGTACTGGCTGGTCAACACCGGTACACCATCCACGTGGGCAATAATGCGGTCAGGTTTTTCGATCGGCAGCACGTCACCCGGTGACAGCTTCAGGATCTGCGACAACCGCATCGAGATATCGGCAAAGTTCGCCACCAGCTCCAGCTCGGAGTGCTGCACCTGGCGTACCAGGTTTTCACGCCAGTTCTGGTCTTCGCTGCGGGAGTTTTCCAGCGGCGGGTTAACCAGCACTTCGCGCAGCGGCTCAATCATGCTGAACGGCAGGCAAATATTGAACTCCCCGGTCAGGTTGCCAATTTCGACATGGAACGGCGTATTGACCACAATGTCGTTCGGAGAGGTGGTGATATTGGTAAATTTCACCTGCATTTCGGAACGCACATACTCCACTTCCAGTGGGTTGATGGCTTTCCAGGCATCGCTGTAACCTTCGAGCGCCAGCTTCAGCATGCGGTTAATCACGCGCTGTTCGGTATGGGTGAACTCGCGGCCTTCCACTTTGGTCGGGAAGCGGCCGTCACCACCAAACAGGTTGTCCACCGCAATGAACACCAGGCTTGGTGAGAACACGAACAGCCCGGTACCGCGCAGCGGCTTCAGGTGGATCAGGTTAAGGTTGGTTGGCACCGGCAGATTGCGGGCAAACTCATGATACGGCTGAATGCGAATTGCACCGACGGTGATGTCCGGGCTACGACGCAGCAGGTTGAACAAGCCCATACGGAACTGACGGGCAAAACGTTCGTTGATGATTTCCAGCGCCTGCAGGCGCTCACGCACCACGCGACGCTGGGTATTAGGATCGTAGGGACGAATATCGCTGTCGCTGACTTTCCCTGATTTGGGTTCGTCTGCATTGTCGCTGTCGCCGTTAAGCAGTGCGTCGATTTCGGCCTGAGAAAGAATACTATCGCCCATGGGATTACCGCAGAATGAAAGCTGTATACAGAACGTCAGTCACTTCCTGCTTCGGTTGACCTGCAACCAGCGGCTGGGCAAGCGTGCTCTTGATAGCGTCGACCAGTTTTTGTTTGCCGGTATCGGTGGCAAGGTCGGTTGCATTTTGACGAGAGAACAGCAGCAGCAGGCGGCTACGAACTTCCGGCAGATACTCGCTCAGGCGCAGGCGGGTGGCTTCATCCTTCAGGCGCAGCGTGATCCCGACGTACAGCACGCGGTCAGCATCGCCAAGGTTAACGGTGAAGGTATCAAGCGCATAGAACACAGGCGCAGGCGGCGGCGGAACCTCTTGTTTCGCGCTCGCGGCGGGGTGTTGCTGCAAACGCCAATAACTATATCCCGCGGTGGCGCAGGCGGCGAGCGTCACCAGCACTAACAACGGGATCCAGATTGAGCGTTTACGTTTTTTACTGAGAGCAGAGTCTGTCATCTGTTACGGTCATCCTGTTTACAGCTTATGGTGTGATTATCCCGTCTCCCGCGCGCGTCAAAGCGTGGAAAAGACGGGAATAATCACGTTACCTCTGGCGTTAGGCGAACGTATCGACCGCGCCAGTGCCTCGAGTGAGAGATTGCAGGCTGGCAGGCGCAAGCAGCGTGTCGTCTTCTTCAGCCGCGGCGGAGCCCTGAGCAGAAGAGCGGGATGCGTTCTGCTGCTGCGAGAACGACTGCTGTTGCTGCCCGGAGAAACTCTCGCTGCTGATGTTGCTTTGCCCCAGCTGAATGCCGCTTTCCGCAAGATGCGTGCGAAGGGTGGGCAGGGCGGCTTCCAGCGCCGCGCGAACGTGGCTGTGTGGTGAAACCATCTGCAGCTGGGCCTGATTGTCGTCAAGCTTGAGGGAAATATGGATCTGCCCCAGGTCTTCCGGGTGCAGACGCAGTTCGGCGGACTGCTGTCCCTGACGAGTAAACAGCGTGATGTGCTGGCTAACGTTCTGCTGCCAGTCCGGGCTACCCAGCGGTGCGCTGATGGTTGGGGTCGGCACGCTGGCGACCGCCGCAGGCTGCGCGGTGGCAGGACTCATCATCGGTGCGACGGGCGTGGTAGACGCGGTGGGCGTGGGCGCGCTTTCAGCCTCCGCCTTCACGGCCGCAGTGGCCGCCAGCGGGGAGTTTTGTGTCAGTGTTGGATTTTCACCGGCTTTTGCCGCCAGCGGTGCGTTTTTGCCTTCACCTTTACCCGGGAGCTCTGTGGCGGCCAGTGATGTCCCGCTTTGAGCCGCGGTGCTGGCAAGTCCGGACAGGGTGACGTTAGCCTGTGCGGATGGTGTGGTCGCCGGTACGTTCAATGTTTGCGCCTGCGGCAGCATCGCCATCAGCGCGCTTAAGCCTGCAAGGTCGTCTTCGCGCAGGCCGCGGGCATCAGATTTCAGCCCCGTTTTCACGTCAGCCTGTGCCAGAGTCTTTGCCGCATCCGTGTTGGCCAGCGGTGCGGTGAGCGAGGCCAGCAGCGCCTGCGCATCGCTCAGCGTTTCGGCATCTGACTTGCTGAGCGCAGCTTCAGGATGCTCCTGAGCCTGGCCCAACAGCTGGTTGAGCTTCTGGGCACCGGCCCTGGCGTCGCCTTTGGCAAGGCCCGCGGCGGCATTTTGCAAATCGGTCAGCGTCAGCGCAGTTTTACCATCGCCGCCTGTTTTGGCAGAAAGTGCTCCCGCCAGCAGCGAGAGAAAATCCTGCGCGTCACCGGGGAGCTTCGCCGTTTGCCCGGCGGCGGAGACGTCGGTATCGCTAAGGATAATTTTCGGCAAGCTAATCATTCTGGTTTCCTTAAGGTTGCTCGTTGGGCGAATTCGTCCATTTTTTTCTGGTCCAGACGGTTTTCTGCCAGCAGTTCGGCGGCAGCCTGTCTGTCCTGCAGCGTTTGCCATGCCTGTAAACGCTGTTTTTTCTCACGCCAGAAGGTCAGGGCCTGGCTGACACGGCTCTCCCACTGGGAAAGCTGTTCACGGTGCTGGTCGATGGCCTTTTCAAGCGTAGCAATAAACTGCTGATAGTTTTGCCAGCGCAGGCTGCCGATCCCTCGCGTCATGTCACCGGCAAGGTTGTTCTGGTACTCAAGCTGATAATCCATCAGCATTTTCAGCTGCTCTTCCGCTTGCTGAAACCCGCGACGCATTTCGCCTAAGCGCAGCGCGGCGTTATCCACTTCTTTTTCGGCCAGACCTTTTAATGTCGTTAATGCACCATGTTGCGCCATAATCGCAGACCTCCTGCTTCATCACGCCGTAGGGAAAATCAGTTCCAGCGCCTGCAGCGAATCGTCCCAGTCCGAACGTTCAAAAATGCCCTGCTGTAAGAAAGCTTCCAGCTGTGGCCAGAGCGTTATCGCTTTGTCGAGCATCGGGTCGCTGCCCTTGGCATAGGCCCCGACGCTGACCAGGTCACGGTTACGCTGGAAACTGGAGAGCAGCTGTTTGAAGTGACGGACGCGGGCGTAGTGCTCTTCGGTAATGAGCGATGTCATTGCACGGCTGATCGAGGCTTCTATATCAATCGCCGGATAGTGACCGGCTTCGGCCAGGCGACGCGAGAGCACCACGTGACCGTCAAGGATGGCGCGCGCCGAGTCGGCGATCGGATCCTGCTGATCGTCACCTTCGGTAAGCACCGTATAAAACGCGGTAATCGAGCCACCGCCGCTGATACCATTCCCGGCGCGTTCAACCAGCGCTGGCAGTTTGGCAAATACGGAAGGCGGATAGCCTTTGGTGGCCGGTGGCTCACCGATGGCCAGCGCAATTTCACGCTGGGCCATGGCGTAGCGGGTCAGGGAATCCATGATCAGCAGCACGTGCTGCCCGCGGTCACGGAAATCTTCGGCGATGCGCGTGGCATAGGCGGCACCCTGCATACGCAGCAGGGGAGAAACGTCCGCCGGTGCGGCGACCACCACGGAGCGGGCGCGACCGTCGGCACCGAGAATGTTTTCAATAAAGTCTTTAACTTCGCGACCACGCTCGCCGATGAGCCCCACGACGATAACGTCGGCCTGGGTGTAGCGTGCCATCATGCCAAGCAGCACGCTTTTACCCACGCCGGAACCGGCGAACAGGCCCATACGCTGGCCACGGCCAACGGTGAGCAGGGCGTTAATCGGGCGAACCCCGGTATCCAGCACGTGCTCAATGGCGGTACGCTGCAGTGGGTTAAACGGCGGGGTGATAAGCGCGCCGGTCTCGGTAGTGTCGGGCGCAGGCAGGCCATCCAGCGGCTTACCGCTGCCGTCGAGCACGCGACCGAGCAGAGCAGGGCCAAGGGGCAGCTGTTTGCCGCTTTGCAGGCCGTCGCCCGTGCTGTTGCGGGCGTACACGCGCGCACCGGGCAGAACACCTTCCACTTCTTCAAGCGGCATCAGGAACAGGCGATGGCCATTAAAGCCCACCACTTCGCTTTCCACTTCCTGAGTTTCAGTGCCATCCTGACGTTCAATAATGCAGGTTGCACCGAGCGGCAGCTGAAGCCCGGTGGCTTCGAGCACCAGCCCGGTTGCGCGGGTTAAGCGCCCGTAGCGACGAACCGCAGGCAGCTGCGCCATGCGGGTTTCGAAGTTGTCGAGGGTCGTGAGCCAGCGGGTCAGACGTGCAGTCATCAACAGGCTCCGGGTGCCGCCAGGCGGCACAGTTCCTGCCAGCGGGTTGCCACGCTGGCATCAAGATCGCCTTCATCGGCAGAAACTTTGCAACCGCCAGGATGCAGCGTCGGATCGCCGCGCAGCCGCCAGCCGTGCAGGTTAAGGGTTGCGCCGAGCATCTCTTCAACGCGCTGCAGATCGTCCGGATGCACCCGTAGCTGCGGTTTGCCACTGAACAGCGGCTCCTGCTGCAGAAGACCCTGGATCTGTTTAATCAGCGCTGAGTTATCCACCGTCGGCGCATAGCCGATAACCTGACGCGCGGCTTCCAGCGCCATCTGCATCAGACGTGAGGCAATCACGCTGTCGAGGGCATCGAGGGTGTGCTGGAACTCGCTGACCAGCTGCTGCATGCGGGCGTGGAGCGGTGCCTGCTGCTGCTGTGCCTGTACCAGACCTTGCTCAAGGCCTTTCGCCAGACCTTCCTGATACCCCTGGGCGTGCCCGTCGCTGCGGCCTTCTTTAAGACCGGCCGCATAGCCCTGCTCGTGCGCCTGCATCTGCATCTGGGCGAGCTGCTGCTGAAGCTTCTCTTCTTCGCTGCGCTCGTCCACCGCTTCGCCGTCGAACACC
The DNA here is from genome assembly GCF_000735455.1 of Yokenella regensburgei ATCC 49455. Lineage (GTDB taxonomy): Bacteria > Pseudomonadota > Gammaproteobacteria > Enterobacterales > Enterobacteriaceae > Yokenella > Yokenella regensburgei. Next base: position 38,394 of record NZ_JMPS01000068.1, read on the forward strand.
TCTTCAGGCTCCTCAAAAGCAGGAGCGAAGGAGGGCATCGGCGGTGCGAGATCGTCGGGCTGCCAGACTTTCCATGCCGAATTATCAGACATAGGTGTCGTCTCCGCTGCCAATCACCATCTCGCCGGTTTCTGCCAGACGACGAACAATAAGCAGGATGGCTTTCTGTTCGTTCTCGACCTGCGACAGACGGACCGGACCACGGTTGGCGAGGTCGTCGCGCAGGATGTCGGCAGCACGCTGCGACATGTTGCGCAGGAACTTCTCGCGCAACGGTGGCTCGGCGCCTTTGAGAGCGATAAGCAGCGATTCGGAATCCACTTCCTGCAGCAGGCGCTGGATACTGCGATCGTCGACTTCGACCAGGTTTTCGAACAGGAACATCTCGTCGATAATCTTCTGCGCCAGCTCGCCGTCGAATTCGCGCACGGCGGTGATAACCGCTTCTTCCTGCTGCGTTTTCATCAGGTTGATAATCTCGGCTGCGGTTCTCACGCCGCCCATTTTGCTGCGCTTGAGGTTCTGGCCGTCGAGCAGGTTGTTCAGCACTTCGGTCAGTTCCGCCAGTGCGGCAGGCTGGACGCCGCCGAAGGTGGCAATACGCAGCATCACGTCGTGACGCAGACGTTCGTCGAACAGCGCCAGAATATCTGCCGCCTGGCCACGTTTGAGGTGCACGAGGATGGTGGCGATGATCTGCGGGTGCTCGTCGCGGATAAGGTCGGCCGCGCTCTGTGGCTCCATAAAGTTGAGCGTTTCGATCCCGCTGGTGGTCTCGTTGGTTTCGAGAATATCCTCCAGCAGGCTGGCGGCACGCTCTTCCCCGAGGGCTTTCACCAGCACGGAACGCAGGTATTCGTTGGCGTTGACGTTCAGCGCCGCAAACTGTTCGGCTTCCTGCTCAAACTCTGCCAGTACGTCGGTCAGCTGTTTGTTGGAGATCTGACGCACGTTGGCCATTGCCGCACTCAGCGTCTGTACTTCGCGGGTGGAGAGGTGTTTAAACACCTCTGCCGCACGGTCTTCGCCAATGGTCATCAACAGGATGACGCTTTTATCGGTTCCGGAAAGATTACTCATGGTCGTTATTCATCCACTGGCGAATGACCAGCGCCACCACGCGCGGATCGTTGTCTGACAATTCACGGATGCGCTGGCTCATCACCTCGGCACCCAGGCGCTGGTTAGCACGGCGCTGCTGAACTTGTTCGTCTTTGCTGAGGCGAACTTCCACGGCGTCTTCGGTTTCCTGACGCACGCGGGCTTCTTCCACGGCAACTTTCGCCATCTCCTGGCGGCGGATGATTTGCGGGCGAACCGCTTTCCGCCACAGCAGCCAGGCGACCAGGGCAACCAGCAGCCAGCGTCCGGCGGACATCAGCTGATCGATAAACCACGGCTGTTTCCAGAACGGCAGGTCGCCGCTGGTGTCTTCGGTGCTGTTGAACGGCGAGTTCACCACGTTCAGGGTATCGCCACGGCTGTCGGTAAAGCCCATCGCTTCGCGGGTCAGATTCTCAATCTGTTTAATCTGATCGGCGGTCAGCGGCAGCGGTTTGCCGTCCGGCAGGTTGCGATAGTTCACCACCACGGCAACCGACAGACGCTTCACGTCGCCCACATTCATTTTGGTGTGACGAATGGTACGGTCGACTTCGTAGTTACTGGTTTCGTTACGCTGAGTATTGCTTGGACCATTGCTGGTATTACGCTGAGCGTTGGTCTGCGTATTTTGCTGGTTGGCAGGCGGCGTAGAGATAGGCGCATTTGGTGCTGGCGCCGGGGAGTTCGACAGCGCCCCAGGTACACCACCAGGATACGGGCTACCGAGCTGCTCGCTCTCGCTCACCTGACGGGAACGAAGGACGGCCTGGCTTGCATCACCGTTCGGGCGATACTGCTCTTCGGTCTGCTCTTTATTATCGAAGTTAATCTGGGCGGTAACCTGCGCATGCACGTTGCCGCTGCCGACGATAGGTAAGAGGATGGATTCAATGCGACGCTGAATACGCGCTTCGACATCGGCAGAGTATTTCAGCTGTGCGTCGTTAAGGTCACGATCGCCGGTATTGGACTGGGTCAGCAGATGACCGCCCTGATCGACCAGCGTCACATTGCCCGGCGGCAGGCCCGCTACGGCGCTGGAGACCAGATGAACGACGGCTGCGATTTGTCCTTCGTCGAGCGCGCGGCCTGGTTCCAGGTTCAGCGTGACGGAGGCAGAAGGGGATTTTTGTTCACGGACGAACAGCGTTGGTTTGGGCATTGCCAGGTGGACGCGAGCGCTTTTTACCGGACCTAAGGTTTCAATGGTCCGCGCCAGCTCACCTTCCAGTGCGCGCTGGTAGTTAACCTGCTCGCTGAACTGGCTGATGCCAAATTTTTCCTGATCCAGCAGTTCAAAGCCAACGGCGCCGCCTTTCGGCAGCCCTTGCTGAGCGAGGCGTAAACGCAGTTCGTGAACTTTTTCTGCCGGAACTTCAATCGCACCGCCGCTGTCAGCGAAGCGATAAGGCACATTCATTTGCTGCAGTTGGGTGACGATGGCGCCCCCCATCCTGATCGGACAAATTCGAAAATAGTGTGCGGTAGTCCGGGCTTTTCGCCCAAAGCACAAGGGCCACAACGATAGCGACCGCTGCGGCACTGGCCACCATTAACGGAATTTTCGGATTGGCACGCAGGCGATTGATCCACTCTGGAATTTTAGTTTGTGGCGTGGTCGTTGCAGTCGCGCTCATTGCGCACCTCGTAAATCCTGGCCAGTGGCGAAAAAGAGATTGAGAAACAAAACAGACTCCCGGGTCGACAAACGCATAAAAAAAGCTATGCCATTATTTGATGCTTCAGAATTTTTGATGGGCCAAATAACCCGTTTTTTGTCGCTAATTAGCGCCTTTATCTCATTGACAAGCTGGTAATCTCAGCCCCAGAAATTCATAAAAGAGGAAAGATCATGGCTGTTCAGGGTATCGAGGGCGTACTGAGCCAGATGCAGATGACGGCGAGCGTCGCGCGCAATCAGGCCGTTGAAGCACCGCAGGGCGTCAGCTTTGCCGGGCAGCTTACCGCTGCGCTGGACCGCATCAGCGACACGCAAACCGCGGCACGTGCACAGGCAGAAAAGTTTTCACTGGGTGAACCCGGCGTTGCGCTCAACGACGTGATGACCGATCTGCAAAAATCGTCTGTTTCACTGCAGATGGGGATTCAGGTGCGCAACAAGCTGGTAACGGCGTATCAGGAAATGATGTCCATGCAGGTGTAGGTATCGTCCTGGTAGTTATATTCGTTTGCCCCACAGTCATCCGATATAGATGGGGCAAACGCTGAAAATTGCTCCTCAAATACATTCTTTTAATGCAGTTTGAACATAAACCTTGTTCCGGATGGCTCGTTATTAGAAGATCAAATGAAATCCTGTAGTCAAGATTTCTGTAACGCGCTGTTAGCCGCCTTCACCTGGCAACATTACTGCAGTCGCCTTCGTAAGATAATTGCCTGAAATTCAAAGAATCACCACTTTATTTCAGAGCCTGATGACTACGTGATTACTTTGTGCCGGTGATTAGACATAAATTGTGGCGCGTGACTGCACCTGGAGTACGATTGTTGGTACTTCATGGGTTTGTTGACCACTATTCGCCTACCTGTAATAATCCGGCAACTACTGAAACGTTAAACGTGCAATAATTGTCATGTTCAGGTGTTCATGCAAAACGAAAAACGTAATATAGAGTTTATTCAGGCACTTCGCGGTATCGCTGCGCTCGCTGTAGTTTTACGGCATGCTGCAGAGTTCATTCCCGGCATCATTGTCTATGATACGAAAGCTATCTCCTGGATGCTTTTCTGGGGTGGTGCAGGATTCGGAGTTGATCTGTTTTTTATCATTAGCGGTTTCATAATGGTATGCACGACATGGAGTGGGGACGGCTCTATCCGTTATACCATTGAGTTTTATATTAAGCGTTTTACCAGAATCTTTCCCGTATACACAACATTAACATTAATATCCATTTTTACACTTCATGGTGGGATGGCGTTTTTCGATTCGGGGAGTAATGTTAATTCATTATTCAAAGCGTTACTTTTCCTTCCACAAGGTGACATTTCTGCTAAACCTGTATACGGCGTTGCACCATTGTTTGTTGGATGGACGCTGAACTATGAAATGTATTTTTATCTCATATTTGGTGCCAGTTTGCTTCTTGGACGGGCACGCTGGATCGCGCTTGCTACAGTTGCAGTGATGACATTAGTTGTATTGCCATACTTAACTACAGGTTCAGTAACTGCAAGCGTTTATCCGGATTATGCCTATTCATTTTTTTATCTTAATATCATTTCTAATCCAATTATTTGGCTGTTCATTGCCGGAGTAGGAATTGCTTTGATATATAAATCAAAAGTTAGAGTTGAAAGTCAGTTTTGGTGTCTGATCCTGGTGTCAACGGCTACAGCTTTTACAATATACCAGTATTTATCGTGGTACAGAGCGGATCATGGTATTTTTATGTGGGGTATATCTCTAGTCCCGCTTGTATTATCACTAGCGATCGCTAGTAAAACCATCCGAATCCCTGCACCTCATGTTTTTACTTACCTTGGTGATATATCATTTTCACTCTATCTGGTACATTTACCTGTCAAAGGGGCGCTTGATATAGTTTTCAGATATATTGGTGCGGTACCTGAGGGAGCTCCATTTTTTGTCTTAATGGTCCTGATGTCGATTATTGCTGCAGCAATCTCACATCGTTATTTGGAACAATCACTTGCTAATTGGCTTAAGTCAAAAATACTCACCGAATTCCAACATCGATTTGGAAAGATTGGTCAAGATGTCTTGATGAAATAAAAATAAGACAGAATAAAGGGATACCCATTTAGAACTGGATATCCCTTTTTACTCAAGCCAGATTTTCGGAAAAGTTGTTTTTTCGTCTGAATGTTGGTGCCAGCATGATTCGTTGCATGATGAACCATGCCACCAGGTACAACTCTCCGTGAAGCGGAACCATATACATCGTTATTGTGGCCTGCGCCGCCATTGAAAATGCAAAGACGCTGTTAGGGTTGCGTCTAAAGAATTCATAAGCTGACCACGACATAAAGCCGACAAACAGGCCGGAGAGCATCACACCAACCCATTCAAAATCAAGATACAGGAATGACCAGGAACTGAAAGCAGGGTAATAACCTTGATCCGCAGCACCTGGATATAAAGCTTCCTGGATCATTAACTGACCGTAAATAACGGGCTTATCTGGATCTATAAATCGTGGAATGTATCCCCAGAAGCTACTCAGGAATGACTCACCTAGCTTCGGACCAACCTTATCGTAGTTACCAACAAAATCAATTGTTTTCTGGAAGTAATCGAAGTACGCCAATGCGCCAAAAATATTATTTGTAGTTCCTTGAATTAGCTGGATTGCTAAGAATAAAGAAAGTAGCGATACGCCAATCAATGCAAATTTTGAGAGCTTTATTTGTTTTATAAAATGAGAATAGTAAAATATTATAATTAAAACGATGATTAGGATGTTTTGTTTTGAACCGGTAAAGTAGCTAATGGCTAAACAAAACAACACATATGGAGAAATCTTAAGCAGTTCACGTAAAGAAGTCGGTTTTCTCGTATAAAGAATATAAATCATGAAAAGCGATATGCTCCATACCCAGAAAAGGTAGAAGTTGCCAGCTCCAAATTTATTTTCAATATATGCATCCCTTGGGGATAAGAACCACTTTTCTCCACCACCACCCACTTTGGCCAGCATGATGAAGTTAACTGCCATAAATGTTATTATCATAAATGCAGATAATCCACTTTTCTTCATTACCCGGTCAGAATCATTCAGTCGGAAGCAATAAATAAAGCCTTTAAATACAGAATACGCATGCTCTGATCTAAGGAAAAATGGTGCGATAAAACAAAATACATATAGGAAATGTAGCAGAAGTGCGTGAGTTATATCGCTGTCTTTAAAAGCAGTAGCGCCACCAATAAATAGCATTGCGCAGCTAAGAATTACCCTTAGCCCACTATCAAAAGCAAGATAGTAGGATGCCGGATTAAATGGATTTCCGTAATACTTTGAAAACAAAACGATCAAAGAAAATACAAAAATTGCCATTGCCGACAGTGTAATATATGAAAGTATGTAATCCATGGTGTTTTCTTTGTGTCAGACGTTATACGAAATTTAACATGGAGGCATAGATAAGTCCAACGGCAACCTTGGTCACAAAATGGCCATCATGGGGCTCCATAGCCGGAATGTTTAGACGATGCCAGCAATCTACTGACAAAGATATGAGATTATAGCCAGATATAGAGTACAAGTTATGAATTGAGAAAAAACTTGTGCGTGGAAACAGTTAGTAGGACTTTAAGAACACGTAAAAGGACGTGTAATGGGATGGCACGGAAGTAGTTCCAACGAACCCGCCCGAAACACTGGCGCTGTTAATCCGTTAATGCCACAATATTTTTTTCTCCGTTTGCAGGAAAAGTGATGAAAAAATTAGCAATGGCGGGCGCGCTGCTGGCGCTGGCGGGATGCGTACAGGTGGATAATTACCACAACGTGGTGAAGGCGCCCGCACCGGCGAAACTTGCGGGTTACTGGCAGTCGAAAGGGCCGCAGAGCGTGATGGTGAGCCCGGAGGCAATAGCCAGCCTGATTATTACCAAAGATGGCGATACGCTGGATTGCCGCCAGTGGCAGCGGGTGATTGCGGTGCCGGGTAAACTGATGCAGCGCAGTGACGATTACTACAACGTCACCAGCAAGCCGGATGTCTACAGCCTGGATCTCGACGGTAGTACGCTTGAATACGATCGTATGGAGCTGCAGCGTGTCGATCGTCCGACGCAGGAATGCGCCGATGCGATGGCGAAAAATAACATCAAACCGCTGAAGTAATCGGCTTCCCCGGCATTATCGCCGGGGATTTTGTTACAGCACATCCTCTATTACCCACACGCTGACGCTGCCGCCTTCGCAGGTAAACGTCGCGTTGCCGTTGTCGTCGGTCTCGATGATTTCCTGACGATTGCCAAGAAAATCCTTCCAGCGTTTGCCGCCGTAGTTATCGCCAAGCGTCAGCGCTTTTTCACCATCGTCGCCGTTTGACATCACCACCACGCAACCGGGCGCATTGTCGGTACCGCTACGGCTGAAAGCGATACAGTTAGGGTGGTCGAAGTAAAGCGTCTGCACGCCGTGGGCGAAACGTTGACGGGCATCGATAAGCTCGTGCAACTGCTCGATGACCGGCATCTCGATGTTGTACTGGTTACCGTCGCGGCCAGTGTCCTCATAGCTGGCACCGAACAGATCCGGGTAAAACACGGAAGGCACACCGTTCTCGCGCAGCAGGATAAGCGCGTAGGCCAGCGGCTTAAACCAGGCTTCTACGGGGGCCTCCAGTGCCTGCAGCGGCTGGGTATCGTGATTGGCAACCAGCGTGACGGCGTGGAAGGGGTCTGCTTCGACCAGCGTGTTGGTAAAGATCTGACTCATGTCGTAGTCGCGGCCAAGGCGGGAAGCCTCGTGGAAATGCATTTGTAGCGGCGCGTCGAACAGCATGGTTTGCCCGTCGACCTGGTCGATGTAGTTCTGCAGCTTATCGACCTCGTGCGACCAGTATTCCGCAACAATAAACAGCGGTTTATCGGTGACTTCCTGAACGTGCTCAATCCACTCCTTATAAAACCAGGCCGGAATGTGTTTGACCGCATCAAGGCGAAAACCGTCGCAATGGGTCTGCTCCATCACCCAGCGTGCCCAGTATTTTATCTCTTCAGTTACCGCATGATTGCGAAAATCAATGTTTTCGCCCATCAGGTAGTCGAAGTTGCCCATCTCATCATCGACCTGATCGTTCCAGCCGTCGCCGGTGTAGTCGTTGACGATTTTAAACACCCCGTCTTCATCGGGGTTCTCGATATGGTCGACGCCGCTGAAGCATTTAAAATCCCAGATAAACTGTGAATACTGCCCTGCGCGAGCGGGGAAGGTGTAACGGGTCCATGCCTCGCATTCGACAATTTCATCGTCAATTTGGGTGCGATCCTGCTCGTTTACCCGCTGCACGCGGATCTGTTCTTTCTCGTCAGCGCCCATTTTGTGGTTGACCACCACATCGAGTAACACGGCAATGTCATGGTTTTTCAGTGCGTTAATGGCGGCCTGTAGCTGCGCCTTGTCGCCATATTTGGTGGCAATAGTGCCTTTCTGGTCAAATTCTCCGAGATCGAATAAGTCGTAGCTGTCGTAACCGACAGAGTAACCGCCCGATGCCCCTTTGTAAGCCGGGGGAAGCCAAATCATGTTGACGCCGATTTCGTTGAGATTGGGGGCCAGCGCTTCAACTTCTCGCCACAATTCACCGCCCGCAGGGTAATACCAGTGAAAGCATTGTAGTAAGGTGGGGTTGCGCATTCCGCTGCTCCATAAGATGAGGAGCCTCAAGTATGGCTGACGAAGCGGGAAAATGCCTGGCGCGCAGTGCGCGCCAGCGAATCTCTGGAGGGGATGTTTCCGGAATTACTGGGAGTTGAATTCGTTGGGGAACAGAATATTACCTGAGAGACTGCCATAGGCCGTGGTCACGGATTTTTGCTTTCCGGTCTGGTTTATCAGTACCTGAAGCTCACTCATCCTTTCCTGCAACAACGTTTTAAGTCGGGCTTCGTTGTCGAGGATCTGTGCCAGCAGTATCCGGGCTTTATCCTGAAACAGCGTGTTATTGGCGGGCAAGGGCTGCCCGGCAATACGTTCGACCATCGTCACGTAGGTGACCTCATGTTCAACCAGCTCATCCCATTTACCCTCATGGGCAAGACTGAGCAGGGTATGACTTAAAGCCAACAGGGCGTGCCAGTTCTGAAGTGATGGGATGGAGTCGGTCATCAGAACACGTCCTGGAGTGAAGGTGAACTTGGGCCAATCTGTTTCCATGCGTCAGCAATATTATTCAGCAGTGCTTCCACTTCTGAAATTGCTGCGACATCGTTACGCAGGTTGGCATGCAGCAACCGCCTGACCATATAGTCATACAACGCTGACAGGTTATGGGGGAGTTCTCCACCAACGTCCATGTTCAGTCCGGCCTTCAGTCCATTATCGATGATATTGATAGCCTTAGAGAGTGATTCTCCCTTAGCCACAATATCACCTTGCTCCAGAAATAGACGGGCACGCACCATTGCACTGAGCGCGCCGTCAAACAGCATCACGACGAGCTGGTGCGGGCTGGCGCTCAGCACCGCACTTTCCAACCCGACTTTCTGGTAGGCCTGAACACCAGAATTGTTGTACATATCAGTTCCTTAACTGCTTTTGGTGAATTGCTGAGTCAGATAGTTAGAGGTGTTGGTTAACTTGTTCACCAGCGAACTCAGGTTTGTAAACTGCGTTTTGTAACGCGCCATAGTGGCATCGATAGACGCCTGCATATCGTCGTAGCGTTGGTCCAGGCTCTTCAGCGTGCTGTTGATACCGTTTTTGGCGTTCTGCACCACACCTTCTTTACCGGTGGTGGTACTCAGCATGGTGGTGAGCTTGTTGTTCATCATGGTGGCGAAACCGGTGGTTTTACCATCGCCCATGAAGTAGCTCTGCACGCCTTCCGGGTTATCGGTTAATGCCTGGGTCAGTTTCTTGTCATCAATTTTCAGGTTACCGAGCGAGCCGTCAGCGCCAATGTTCGGATCCTGGGTGATACCCAACTGGGTCATCAGCTTGTAAGCGCCGCCGCTCTGAACTTCAGTCAGCAGGCCGCGTAAATCGGCTTGTACGGAGCGAACCTGGCTGTCACCAATCAGCGGGCCGCTGTCGGTAGACTGCGCTTTGCCTGGGTCAACTTTGACGTATTTGGTCAGGCTGGCAATCGTCGACTGCAGCGAGTTGTATGCTGCCACCCAGTCGGTGATCGCTTTTTTGTTTGTATCGGTTGAGCGTGATAACTCGAGGTTTTCATCAGCCTTGCTTTGCGCTTTCAGTGACAGAGTCACACCCGGCAGTACGTCAGAGATGGTGTTGGACTCGCGCTCAATGTCGATATTGTTCACGGTCACTTTCGCATTCTGCGACTTTGTTTGCAGGGTCATGGCACCGGTTTGGCTGCTGGAGTCGAAGCCAATCACACCCTGCAGGGTGTCATCACCCGTAACGGTCACGGTCATATCACCGCTGACGCCGGTGGATTTAGAGGTCAGCATCAGGCGGTAATCGCCGTCGGTGGCCTTTATCACGGTGGCATTCACGTTGCCGCCGGATTTGTTAATCGCGCTCGCGATACCGTTCAGGGAGGTGTCGGAGTCAGACAGCGTCACCTTCAACGGCGTTTTGGTACCCGGCTGGGTAATCGTAATGTCTCGCGTGCCTCCGGTAGTGGCACCCAACTGCGCGGTGTTGCTGGCCTGCTTACCGGTGGTCAACGCCTGAGCTTTGGCGAGTTGAGCAACGTTAATCGTATACGAACCCACTGACGCGCCGCTGGTTGAGGTGGCGGTAAACGCGGTGTTGGTACTGGTTACCGTCGTGGAGCTCCAGGTATCCGCTTTACCCAGGTTGGCGGTTGCAGTCTGCAGGCTCTGCAGGGAGCTTTGCAGCTTGCCCCACGCGCTCAGCTGCGCGTTATAAGTGCTCTGCTGACGGGTGATGATGTTCAGCTTGCTTTGTTCTGCCGTTTCCAACTGGGTGTAAAGGTCATTAAGGTTCAGGTTTGTTCCCGCACCAAGGTTGCTGATTGAAGCCATACAAATTTTCCTTTATGTATTTTGGTCGTTTGAGACTTTTATCGGCGCGGTGTCGGAAAAGTTTACATAAAGAGGAAAAAAATAATCCCTGGAATAGCCGAGGGGATTGCGGGCTTATGCAGGGATTGCCTGTGCATAAAATTAACGCAGTAGAGAAATTCGCCATTGGCGATCGCGTATTAATAATAAGGAAGAAAGTCAGAAAGGGCAGGCAGGTAAAAATTCCCCTTAAATAACGCCAATATATTTACCTGAGGAAAAATATAATATTAAAAATCCTTATATATCAATGGTTAATGATTTTTTTCATTTTGATTCTAAAGTCTTGTTAACTGCCGCCGATACCCTTTTTGACGGTGAGAGACGCCGTGGGTGTTAGGCACCGACCCTAGAATCTAATTTATGAAGGAAACGAATCATGGCAGTTATCAATACTAACCTGTTGTCCCTGACCACTCAGAACAACCTGAACAAATCTCAGTCTTCTCTGGGCACCGCTATCGAGCGTCTGTCCTCCGGTCTGCGTATCAACAGCGCGAAAGATGACGCTGCTGGTCAGGCGATTGCTAACCGCATGAACTCTCAGATCAAGGGTATGACCCAGGCCGCTCGTAACGCGAACGACGGTATCTCCATGGTGCAGACCGCTGAAGGTAACCTGAACGAAATCAACACCAACTTACAGCGTATCCGTGAACTGTCTGTACAGGCAGCAACCGACACCAACGGCGCAACCGACCTGAAATCAGTTAACACTGAAATCACTCAGCGTCTGGCTGAAATCGACCGTATCGCTGGTTCCGCGAACTTCAACGGTAAAAAACTGCTGGACGGTTCTGTCACTGGCGCCCTGAAAATTCAGGTTGGTGCAGGTACTTCTGCTAACGATACCATCGCTATCGACAGCACTGCGCTGATCAACGCCACTTCCGGTACCCTGGACGCTGGCCTGAGCACCTCCATCACTGATAACTCCTCTGCACAGGCAGTTATCTCTGCGGCCGATGCTGCTATCGCGAAAATCGATACCGCTCGTTCCAACATGGGTGCGATTCAGAACCGTTTCGAATCTACCATCAACAACCTGAACAACTCTATCAACAACCTGTCTGCTGCTCAGTCCCGTATCCAGGATGCTGACTACGCGACCGAAGTTTCCAACATGTCCCGCGCGCAGATCCTGCAGCAGGCTGGTACTTCTGTTCTGTCTCAGGCAAACCAGGTTCCGCAGGCAATGCTGTCCCTGCTGCGTTAATATCGACGCACTTTGCACAAAAGGTTGCTGGCGACAGCAACCTTTTTTTCGTCTCTCTCCAGGGAAGCCTGAGAGACAATGTACAAAATAAGCCCCTGATCCTGCGTTTTATCCCCTCATCACTCCTGCATCTGCGGTGATACCGTAATCAGAATGACTTCTCTTTGCCTGAGCGAAGGCTGCTCCGTTTGCATCAACATTGAGCTAATAACATGAATAAGTTTTCACGTACCCGTGCGTTGCATCAGTACTATCGCGATGTATTTACCAAAGTCATCGATTTACCTGATTCAGACAGGCTTCCTGCCCAGGCGGTTGCTGAAATTTTGCAGTTCCGCAACACCGACCTCGATACGATGAAACCCATTATCATGGCGACGGAAACCGGGCTCAGTGCGGAGAAAGAGGCGGCCCTGAAGGCCATGATGTATGCGCTAACCCTGGCGAACAATGCTTTCGATGTGAAGAACGAAGGGCAGCGTTATACCGTTCCGCCGGAAATGGCTGAGAGCATCACCAACTATATTGTTGCTGCTCTGCAGAGCGACAATTCGGTTACCAATCTGGTTGTCGCTATTCAGATTTTATTCCGTATCAATGAAATTGAATCCGCGCTATTCCTTATATCTAATAATCTCTCCACGCTCAGCCAGCAGGCGGCGGTGCTTAAAATTCTGCTGCTGATTTGCCTGATGGAAGAAGATGACAATCAACTGCAGATAGTGATCCAGCATATGACGGCGGATTCTGAGCTGATTGGTGAGGATCCGTTCACGCTGCTGATGATCGTCTGCGGTATTTATAAGCTGGGCGGTTGCCCTGATTCATATATTGATTTTACGCCGCTACAGAGCGCGCATACCGAACTTGATACCTCGCGCTATCAGTGGCTTATTCCGCACAGCAAAAATGGTAAAACCACGGTGCTGATTGCCTGCGACAAAGGCTATTTCCTCCAGCACGCCAAAGCGCTGGTGGCCTCTGTCTATGAGACTAACGGCTGCGAGCTGAATGTGCATCTGCATATTTATAACTGCGACGACGGGCTCGAAGCTCAGGTTCATGAACTTGCTGCCTGCTTCCCGGGGTTAGCGCTTTCTCTGAGTCATGAAGAGGTGAAAACCACGCAGGGGATCAACGTCCACTATGCTTCCCGTCGATTCGTATTCATGAGCCATGCGCTGGAAGTCTTTGCCGCACCGATCCTGCTGCTCGATGCCGACTGCCTGGTGCGCAATTCATGGCAAGCAACACTTACTGCGCTCGGAGCGCAGAAATTATTCCTGACCAACAACGAATCGGCACCGCTGTGGGAGCGTGTTCAGGGCGGCTTCCTGTACGCCGAGCCGGACACGATTTCACAGCGCTATCTCGATATCGTCGCGCGCTTTATCGATCACAACCTGATGCGCGGGAATGTGGTCTGGTTCCTCGACCAGGTGGCGTTGTCGTTTGCCGTTGATGCGATGCCTGCCATTGAGCAGATGAGCATTGGTCGGGTTGACCCCTCGCTAGTTATCGACACACGTCACCATGACCAGACGTTCAGTTGGGTGGTCACCACCTACAAAAAAGGCGGTGGCAACTGGCAGCAGTATAAAACCGCACTCTGCGAGAAATATTTCCCGGCACATTAACCCTGTGCCGTCTGTACAGATTTGAATACGGAAGCGACCAGTGAAAACGTTGTACCAGAATCGATACCTTACGCCCGCGTCTTTGCGCGCCAGCGCCATGCTGAGCGGCATGGAGACGGCACCTTCCGCCCATGCCCGCATCATGGAGCTGGGATGTGGCAGCGCAGAAACGCTCATTGCCCATGCTCGCGCATGGCCACAGAGCGTGTGCATTGGCATTGATATTGATGAGCAACTGATAGCGCAGGCAGGTAGCACCATTGCCGCCCTTGAGCTCAGCAACGTTGCGACTTATGCCATCGGGTTGAACGATCTGCTGGCCGTCTCTCCTGGAGAGCTTGATTACATCATTTTGCATGGCGTCTTTGCCTGTCTGGGTGAGGCCGAGCGTGAGGCGGTGCTGGCATGGTGCCAACAGCACCTGGCTGCTAACGGTATTATCAGTCTACGGCACGCCGTATTACCCGGAGGTAGCGAAGCGCAGCAGCTTCGCGATGCACTGGCGTTTCATATTCAGCGTGGCGATGCCAACGACTCCCCGTTGGTGAGCGCCAGAGCCATGCTCGGATGGATGGCGCTGACTTTGCCTGAGGGGAGCCTCAGGCAAACGGTGCTGGAAGCCGAAGCGCTGGACGATAACGCGCTGACCGTTCAGTGGCTGCTGGAGCCCGCGCCGGCTCGCTGGTATAGCGAATTCTGCCAGCAGTTGGCAGGACAAGGCCTGTACCCGCTGGGCGATGCACTCCCGCACGCTTCGCTGGCAATTGCCTGTGGGGAGAGTATTCATCAGTTGCACAGTGCAATCGCCAGCGGTACGTCGCACGCGATTGCCCAGCAGTATCTCGACATTGCAACAGGTCGGGGGGAGCGGGTGACGCTGCTGACCACTCAGGCAGAACGTGGCGTTCCTGCAGAACCCAATCTTGCGAGGCTCGAAGACCTGCACTGGGCGGGTAATTTCACCCGAATGGTGACCGACAAAGGGTTTATTGCCAACGGGCATCTCAGCGCCAGCGGTCAGCCGCTCAGTACGGAAAACCCGGTCATGCTGCAAATTCTCGATCTGCTGGGCGCGGCGTGGCCGCTGAGCCTCAGCGTGGAGCAACTGATCTTCAACACACGGCTGCCGGAAAAAAATGATGAGGTCCGTGAGCCAGTGCTCGCTGCGTTAACCGAACTTTTTCTGCTCCGCCCGGAAGGGCTGCACTGGAGCGCCGAGCCGGGGCCGTATAACGCGAATAGCCAAAACACGCTGCTGGTGCTGGGGGATAGCGAACTGACCAACCTGTGGGGCGTCGGCGTTGAGGTCACCGCTGGGGAGCGGGAGTACCTGGCCGGTGCGATGACGACGGTGGATGATGAGAGCTGGCAGCATTTCTTATCGCTGCGCGCTAAAGGTGTGCTGATTGGTTCTGCTCAGGCCTGGAAAGTGGCGATACAGCGGTTCCTACGCGAAGGAACACTTTCCCGCCTGAAGCCGATGATTACTACGCTGCTGTTACTGAGCGTGGGTATGAAACGGGGTGGCCTGCTCGCCGATAACGTCGGCGTACCGGAGTTACCTGCGCCAGAAGACGATGGTGCTATTGATGAATTATACAGCCACGTCAATTTGCTGATTCGTCAGGGGAAATCCCAGCAGGCGCGCGAATATACCTTCGCGTTATTGAACGAATCACCCGACGATCTGCATATTCTGCGCTGCTATTCGCGCACCTGTGTCCTGACCAGCGCCTGGCAGGAAGCGCTGTCGGCGCTTTGCCAACTGATGGGGCACTTCTGCTCCAGCCTCGATATTTACTACGACCTGGCGACGGCGTTGCAAAAGACCGGCGATCGTCATCATGCGCAGAAAATTATCCATGGTTTGCTGCGCCTGGACAGCAAAAGTGCCGGGTTCTGGCACTCGCTGGCTACGCTACACCAGATGCAGGGCCAGGCGCAGTTAGCGGAAAAATGCAGCCGTGAGGCTTTCCGCCATCAGCCAAATAATGCCCGCTATCTTGGGACGCTGGGAGTGATCCTCAGCGATAACCAGAAGCTGGATGAAGCCAGATACTTCCTCGAAAAAGCGCTGGAGCTGAAGCCGAATGATTTTGACTGCTTCACCAGCCTGCTGTTCGTGTTGACCCACGATCATACGGTGACCGCGCAGCAGCAGCTGGAGATGCATAAAGAGTACGGCCGCCGGGTGGATGCCTGGGCGGCGGGCGAGATGCTCGAGCACTATGCGCCAGTGGATAAAAATCCGACGCGGAAATTACGCATTGGTTTTGTCTCGGGCGATCTGCGTAACCACCCGGTCAGCAACTTCCTGCTGCCGTTCTGGGACAGCTTTAACCGCGAGCACTTTGAACTGGTGGGCTATAACGCCTCGCCGACCCACGACTGGATGACCGACAGGTTACAGGCAGGGGCGGTGCTGTGGCGCAATGTCGAGCTGATGAGCGATGTAGAACTGGCAAAACAGATTAACGCTGATGCCATCGATATTCTTATCGATCTCTCGGGGCATACCACCTACACGCGTATTCCGGCGTTTGCACTGCGACCGGCACCGGTACAGATGACGTGGATTGGTTATCCGGGCACTTCCGGTATTGCGGCGATGGATTATCGCCTGCTGTCGATGGGCTGTCTTAATCCACCGGGTCTGGAAAAACAGTTCCTCGAAAAAGTGATTTACGTACCGATGGATAAGCTGTTTTCACCCGAGAAGAACAGTCCGGAAATCAGCGAACTGCCCGCGCTCAGTAAGGGTTACATCACCTTTGGTAGCTTCAACCGACCAAAGAAAATTAACCCGGAAGTGCTGCAGCTGTGGGCTTCGATCCTCACTCAGTATCCGCAATCACGGCTGCACATTGGCTTTATGGATGATGAACGTATCAGGCGGCAGATAACGCGGCAGCTCGTCGAGCTTGGCGTGGCGGAAGAGCGCCTCTCGTTCCAGGGGCGTATGCCGCTGCTGGAGTATCTGGCAAGCCACGATCGGGTAGATATTTTGCTCGATACCTTCCCATATACCGGCGGCACGACGACAAA
Source organism: Yokenella regensburgei ATCC 49455 (assembly GCF_000735455.1). Lineage (GTDB taxonomy): Bacteria > Pseudomonadota > Gammaproteobacteria > Enterobacterales > Enterobacteriaceae > Yokenella > Yokenella regensburgei. Next base: position 55,108 of record NZ_JMPS01000068.1, read on the forward strand.
CCACGCGGCGTGGATGGGCGTACCGACCCTGACGTTGTGCGGTGAAACCCTGGCCTGCAGACAGGGCGTTGAAAATATGAACAGTTATGGATTGCACCAGTTTATCGCCATGGATAAGGCGGATTTCGTCAGCAAAGCGCTGTACTGGCGCGATCATTTTGACGAACTGAACGCAATTCGACGTGGCATGCGCAGCCAGATCCCGGTGGAAACTGAAAACGGATTCAGCGCGGCCGGACATCTGGAGTATGCGCTGCGTCACGCATGGGCGCTGTACTGCAAGGGCCAGCCTGCGCAGTCATTTGTGATTGAAGAATCAGGCAACGCAGTACCACTAGTACGTTAACAGGTTAAACAGGCGATTTTCGGTTTCAACTACACCGTCTCGCAGAGGTCATTGATGAAAGATATCTACGTCACCAGCCCACTACTGCCTCCTCTGGAGGAGTTTATTCCGTACCTGGAGAAAATCTGGGACAACAAAAATCTCACCAACGGGGGAGAGTGGCACCAGCGCCTGGAAAAAGAGCTGGCTGAGTATCTGGGCGTGGAGCATTTGTGCTTGTTTGCCAATGGCACCCTGGCATTGTTAACGGCGCTGCAGGCGCTGCGTATCACCGGCGAAGTGATAACCACACCGTACTCGTTCGTCGCTACCTCACATTCGCTGCTGTGGAACGGGTTAACGCCGGTATTTGCCGATATCGACCCGGTCACCTGCAACATCGATCCGGATAAACTGGAGGCGCTGATCACACCGGCTACCTCCGCTATTCTGCCGGTGCACTGCTATGGCATTCCGTGCGACGTCGATAAAATTCAGTCGATTGCCGATGCCTGGGGACTGAAAGTGATATATGACGCGGCTCACGCGTTTGGGGTGAAGAAGAATAACCAGAGCGTGCTGAACTACGGCGATCTCTCCATCCTGAGCTTCCACGCGACCAAGGTGTTCAACACCTTTGAAGGCGGCGCGATTATCTGCCCGGATGCCCGCATGAAGCAGCGCATCGATTATCTGAAAAACTTTGGTTTTGCCGGCGAAACTACCGTGGTGGCACCGGGGATTAACGCCAAAATGAACGAAGTGCAGGCGGCGTTTGGCCTGGTACAGCTCGGGCATATTGATAACGCACTGGCGAGCCGGGCGGAGATATACCAGCGTTACTGCGAATGGCTCAGTGATATTCCCGGCATCAGCATGTTCTCTGTGACCGATGACGTAGAATGGAACCACGCTTATTTCCCGATTCGCATTGAGAGCGAGTTTCCGGTAAGCCGTGACTGGGTGTATGACGCGCTGAAAGCGCAGGGAATATACTCGCGCCGCTATTTCTATCCGCTCATCAGCTCCTTCTCAATGTACCGACACTTGCCGTCGGCGCAGCCGGATACATTACCGGTCGCCAATGACATTTCGGAGAAAATATTGTGTCTGCCGATCTTCCCTTATTTAAGCATCGACGATCAGGCGCGGGTGGTGAATATTATCCGTGAGCAGGCAGGATTAGCCATGGTGGATAAAGTGGCATGAGACTCGGTATTTATGGTGCGGGCGGGCAGGGCCGGGAGACGTTGGTTCTGGCGCGCCAAATTAACCGGCTTTCATTTCGCTGGAGCGCAATATTCTTTATTGATGATGTGACCGGGGAAAAGGTTATCAGTGGTGCCGATGTAGTGCGCTTTGCTGACCTCGACTTCAGTAATCTGGAGATTAGCATTGCGTTGGGCGAGCCTTTTCAGCGGCAGAGGCTCGCCGAAAAAGTGGCACCAAAAGCACCGCTGGCGACGCTTATACACCCTGGGGTGTTTGTCCCGGAGGATTCATTGATTGGTCAGGGCAGTATCCTGGCTCAGGGCGTTTTTCTCTCCTGTGACGTTACCCTCGGTGAGAACGTCCTTGTTCAGCCGAACGCTTATATCAGCCATGACTGTGAGATTGGTCCACACAGCGTCATCAGCAGCCAGGTCTCACTGGGAGGGCGCACCCGAATTGGCGCCCGGAATTTCCTTGGGATGAACGCGGTGGTGAAAGAGAAAGTCACCCTCGGAGACGATGTGGTGATCGGCATGGGCGCGGTGGTACTTGATGATATTGCGGATAGCCGCGTTGCGTTTGGTCATCCTGCGCGAATTCAACGTATGAACAATAAACGGATTTTTAGCTAAACGGAACCGTCGTTTCAGCGGGCATATTGCCGTAGCACGGGGTGCTACGGCATGATAAATGTTTAACTTTGGTAAAAATTAATATCTTAATATTCAATAAATTGAAATATAACCTGCAAATAAACGCGTATTTAGACCACTATTCTAGCGATTAAAACACCTGTAGAAACGGATAATCATGCCGATAACTCAACTAATGCAGGGCTGTTTATCGTGAATTCACTGTATACCGCTGAAGGTGTAATGGATAAACACTCGCTGTGGCAGCGTTACGTACCTTTGGTGCGCCATGAAGCATTGCGCCTACAGGTGCGGCTGCCGGCGAGCGTGGAACTGGACGATCTGCTTCAGGCGGGCGGCATCGGGTTATTGAACGCTGTCGAACGTTACGATGCTCTGCAAGGAACGGCATTTACCACTTACGCAGTGCAACGCATTCGTGGGGCAATGCTGGACGAACTGCGCAGCCGGGACTGGGTGCCGCGCAGCGTTCGGCGTAACGCCCGTGAAGTGGCGCAGGCGCTGGGGCAGCTGGAGCAAGAACTGGGGCGCAACGCGACGGAAACTGAGGTCGCGCAGCGGCTCGATATTTCTGTTGAAGATTATCGGCAGATGCTGCTGGATACCAACAATAGCCAGCTTTTCTCCTACGACGAGTGGCGGGAAGAGCATGGCGATAGTATCGAGCTGGTTACCGAAGAAAATCAGCAGGAAAACCCGTTATTCCAGTTACTGGAGAGCGATTTACGCCAGCGCGTGATCGACGCTATTGAAGCGCTTCCGGAACGTGAACAACTGGTACTAACGCTTTATTACCAGGAAGAGCTGAATCTCAAAGAGATCGGCGCGGTACTGGAAGTGGGCGAGTCGCGGGTGAGTCAATTGCACAGCCAGGCTATTAAACGTCTGCGTACCAAGCTGGGTAGGTTATAGGGTGGTGATGATGTCATCCCCCCTGAAAAATGCCGCACAACCAATGACAACCAGGAGTTATCATGACGGTGCAGCAAGTAAAAAGACGGCCATTAAGCCGCTATTTAAAAGACTTTAAACACAGCCAAACACATTGTGCACATTGCCACAAACTGCTTGATCGTATCACGCTGGTCCGTCGCGGCGAGATAGTCAACAAAATCGCGATTTCACGTCTCGATATCCTCATCAATGAAGAAGAGTGGCAGCTGGAGCGCCCCGACTGGGTGGCGCTGTGCCGCTTCTGCGGCGATCTGTACTGTAAAGAGCAGAGCGACTACTTCGACATCATTGGCTTCAAACAATACCTGTTCGAGCAGACCGATATGAGTCCGGGCACCGTGCGCGAGTACGTGGTTCGTCTGCGTCGCCTGGGAAACCACCTGAGCAGCCTCAACGTTTCGCGCGAGTTGCTGAGCGATGGCTATCTGGATGAAAATCTGGCGCCATGGCTACCGCCAACCAGCACCAATAATTATCGTATTGCCCTGCGAAAATATGCTCAGTTCCAGACCCATTTTCCAGCGCTAAAAATGCAGAATTTCGCTTATCCGGCAACCTCTGATATATATTAAATTTGAATAAGATGTAGCGTAGTGGTTTTTGCCGAATGCGGTGAAAACCTTACACTACCACCAGAATTCAAACATTTGGGGTAACGGGGTCTCTATGAAATTAGCACTTCTGGGTCGTCAGGCGGTGATGGGTGTCATGGCGGTTGCGCTGATGGCGGGCGTTACGGCAAAAACCTTCGCAGCTGAAAATCTGTTAAATCAGGTAAAAGAGCGCGGTACGCTGCGTGTTGGTCTTGAGGGGACTTACCCTCCGTTCAGTTTCCAGGGCGATGACGGGAAGCTGACCGGTTTTGAGGTTGAGTTTGCACAAGAACTGGCCAAACATCTGGGCGTGAAGGCAGATCTGAAACCGACCAAATGGGATGGGATGCTGGCTTCACTCGATTCTAAACGTATCGATGTGGTGATTAACCAGGTCACTATCTCTCCTGAACGTCAGAAGAAGTATGATTTCTCCACCCCGTATACCGTTTCCGGGATCCAGGCGCTGGTGAAAAAAGGTAACGAAGGCGTTATCAAAACGGCGGCTGATCTGAAGGGTAAAAAAGTGGGCGTCGGTCTGGGGACGAACTACGAAGAGTGGCTGCGTAAAAACGTCCAGGGCGTAGATATTCGTACCTATGATGATGACCCGACCAAGTATCAGGATCTGCGCGTAGGCCGTATCGACGCCATTCTGGTGGACCGTCTGGCAGCGCTGGATCTGGTGAAGAAAACCAACAATACGCTGGCGGTGACGGGTGAAGCCTTCTCCCGTCAGGAATCCGGTGTGGCATTGCGCAAAGGTAACGAAGACCTGCTGAAAGCGGTAGACGGTGCCATTGCGGAGATGCAGAAAGACGGTAGCCTGAAGGCGCTCTCTGAGAAGTGGTTTGGCGCTGACGTGACCAAATAACTCCTGTGGTAAAAAAAAGGCGCTAACCTTAGCGCCTTTTTTTATTTACGCTCAACTGAGTGCATAATAAAAATAAACGAGTCAGGAGGTACCATGTCATTACAAAATGTCACCCGTTTCCCGCGGCTGGAATTCATCGGCGCGCCGACGCCGCTCGAGTATCTGCCGCGCTTCTCCGATCATCTTGGTCGCGATATTTTTATTAAACGCGATGATGTCACCCCGATGGCGATGGGGGGCAATAAGCTGCGTAAGCTTGAGTTTCTGGCGGCTGACGCGCTGCGCGAAGGCGCCGACACCCTGGTCACCGCAGGAGCCATTCAGTCTAACCACGTGCGCCAGACGGCGGCGGTGGCGGCGAAACTGGGTCTGCACTGCGTGGCGCTGCTGGAAAACCCGATTGGCACGACGGCGGAAAACTACCTTACTAACGGTAACCGTTTGCTGCTCGACCTGTTCAATACTCAGGTTGAAATGTGCGATGCACTCACTGACCCGACGGCGCAGCTCGATGAGTTAGCCACTCGCCTGGAAGCGCAGGGATTCCGTCCGTACGTTATTCCGGTAGGCGGTTCGAACGCGCTGGGGGCGATGGGCTACGTGGAATGCGCCATGGAAATTGCCCAGCAGTGCGAAGGCATTGTCTCCCTTTCCTCCGTTGTGGTGGCATCCGGTAGCGCCGGCACGCACGCCGGACTGGCGGTAGGGCTTGAACACCTGATGCCGGAAATCGAACTGATTGGCGTCACGGTCTCTCGCAAAGTGGCTGAACAAAAACCGAAGGTAGTGACGCTCCAGCAGGCGCTGGCATCCAGTCTCGAAATGAAAGCTAGCGCAGATATTCAGCTGTGGGACGAATACTTTTCTCCGGGGTATGGCCTGCCAACGGAAGAGGGGATGGAGGCGGTCAAACTGCTGGCGCAGCTTGAAGGCATTCTTCTCGACCCGGTGTACACCGGTAAAGCCATGGCGGGGCTCATCGACGGTATCAGCCAGAAACGCTTTAAGGATGACGGAGCTGTCCTGTTTGTTCATACGGGCGGCGCACCGGCGCTCTTTGCCTATCATCCACACATTTAACGCAGACTTACGCTAATGCACGAAAGTATTCATCTGGTTATGGAATCACTGCCTTATCTGCTGAAAGGGGCGGTCTTTACGCTACAGCTCAGCATCGGCGGGATGATTTTTGGTCTGCTGCTGGGCTTTGTTCTCGCCCTGATGCGTATGTCGGCTATCTGGCCGGTGCGCTGGCTGGCGCGCTGCTATATCTCTATTTTCCGCGGCACGCCGCTGATTGCCCAGCTGTTTATGATTTACTACGGTCTGCCGCAGTTTGGCATCGAGCTGGATCCGATCCCCGCCGCGATGATTGGTCTGTCGCTTAACACCGCAGCCTATACGTCCGAAACCCTGCGTGCGGCGATTTCGTCTATCGACAAAGGGCAGTGGGAAGCGGCGGCCAGTATCGGCATGACGCCGTGGCAAACGCTGCGTCGGGCGATCCTGCCGCAGGCCGCTCGCGTGGCGTTGCCACCGCTGTCGAACAGCTTTATCAGCCTGGTGAAGGATACCTCGCTTGCTGCCACCATTCAGGTGCCAGAGCTGTTCCGTCAGGCGCAGCTTATCACCTCGCGTACGCTGGAGGTGTTCACCATGTATCTGGCCGCTTCACTGATTTACTGGGTGATGGCGACGGTGCTCTCGGCGCTGCAGAACTACTTTGAAAATCAGCTTAATCGTCAGGAGCGTGATCCAAAATGAGTGCGATTGACGTTAAAAATCTGGTGAAGAAATTTCACGGCCAGACGGTACTGCACGGGATCGATCTCGAAGTGCAGGAGGGCGAAGTGGTGGCCATCATCGGCCCCAGCGGTTCCGGGAAAACGACGCTTCTGCGGAGTATCAATCTGCTGGAGCAGCCGGAGAGCGGGACGATTCGCGTCGGTGATATCACCATTGATACCGCCAAACCTATCAGCCAGCAGAAAGGGCTTATCCGCCGTCTTCGCCAGCATGTGGGCTTTGTCTTCCAGAACTTTAACCTGTTCCCGCATCGTACGGTGCTGGAAAACATTGTTGAAGGCCCGGTGATTGTAAAGGGTGAAAACAAAGAAGAGGCGCAGGCTCGCGCTCGCGCGCTGCTGGCAAAAGTCGGACTCGCGGGTAAAGAGACCAGCTATCCGCGCCGTCTTTCCGGTGGACAGCAGCAGCGGGTGGCGATTGCCCGTGCGCTGGCGATGCGTCCGGACGTGATTTTATTCGATGAACCGACGTCGGCGCTCGATCCTGAGCTGGTCGGTGAGGTGCTGAACACCATCCGCCAGTTGGCGCAGGAGAAACGCACGATGGTTATCGTCACCCATGAAATGAGCTTTGCGCGTGACGTAGCCGACCGGGCCATTTTCATGGATCAGGGGCGTATCGTTGAGCAGGGTAACGCTAAATCGTTATTCGCCAATCCGCAGCAGCCTCGCACCCGTCAGTTTCTCGAAAAATTTCTGATGCAGTAAACCTCTGCGCGCCGCAGCCTGCCTGTGGCGCGTCTCTATACCAATTTTGTTAAGCGGCGCTAATGAATTCAGCGCGGCAGGACATTTTCTCTCTTTACATCAGGCCGTCGGGTAATAAAGTGCTCAGGTATGATATTTTGCGCTTATAAATAAGTAATATGTGTTAATTTCTTATATTCATAATAATGATGAAACCTGACGCGGCAGATAGCAAAAGCAGGCGGGGTTTATTACTCTGGGGTTTATTTGGCAGGTATGAGGGATTACGACTTTTTCAAATGGCGGCGGGATATGCTGCAGCACTTTCAGACGTTAACCAGCAGCGAGCAGATCTATAAACTGCTGCAGCAGCAAACTGAGCTGCTGGAGTATGATTATTTCTCGCTTTGTGTGCGCCACCCGGTGCCGTTTACGCGTCCAAAGGTGTCAATACACACCAGTTATCCGGAACGCTGGATAAATCAGTACATGGCGGAAAACTTTCAGGCGATAGATCCTGTATTAAAGGTGGAGAATTTCTGTCGCGGCCATTTACCCTGGGACGATACGCTATTTCGTGACGCGACCACGCTGTGGGAGGCGGCTCGTGATAACGGCGTATGCAAAGGTGTTACACAATGCCTGATGCTGCCCAACAGGGCGATGGGCTTCTTCTCTGTTTCACGCGAGAATACGAAGGTGAAAAATCCTTGTTCTGACGACGAAATGGAGCTGCGCCTGCAAACGCTGGTCGAATTAAGCCTGTTGACGCTGCTGCGTCTGGATGACGACATGGTTACGCCGCCGGAGATGCGTTTCAGTAAGCGTGAGCTGGAGATCCTGAAGTGGACCGCAGAAGGGAAAACGTCGGCGGAAATTGCCATGATCCTCTCTATCTCTGAGAATACGGTGAATTTCCATCAGAAAAATATGCAGAAGAAATTTAATGCGCCGAATAAGACGCAGATTGCCTGTTATGCAGCAGCGACGGGAATAATCTGAGGCTCGCGTGGTTCTGCGTGCAGACACACCACCGGCTACAGCAAACTGTGGCCGGTGGACGGGAATTACTGACGGTAAGCCTGTTTAATCTGCTTAACAGTGCTGGAGAATACGGCAGCCTGAGCGTCGTCTTCCATCTGTGCGATTTGCTTTTCCATTTTAATAATCACACGGCCCGCGTCGGCCTGACCCATCGCCTGCAGCATCAGCGTCAGCATGGCTTTCATGCAGGAGATTTCTTGTGACAATTGTTGATTATTTTCTGCAGTGGAAAAATCAGGTGTGCTCATTTATTTCCTCGTTACGTTCCGGCGCCAGTGCGCGATACAAAATGTGAAGGCGGCGGAGTATACCACATGGTGGGGGAAAAACAGGAGTGCTTGTTTTTATGCATGATAAGTGAATAGAATCACGGTTTTGTGGAATAGCATCATGTATCAATAAATTGCTGGGCTAATTGTTTAAAAGTGGTTTTTGTCTCGTTAATTATTGTTACATATTAGATGCACTAATTAGCTTCTCAGCAATACGCCACTTTATGGGAACATATCAAAGATTATTGCTGAAAAATTGTCATAGCAACTCCCATCTTTAAGGGGGGCTTTCCAGTTGATGTACAGCTTAATTTCCAGAAAAAATAGCAAAATCCGAACTGGAACATTTTTTACGTTTCAATGTTCACATAAAACCCGTTAATATGGACAGGATAAACAATCAGTAGCGTTATCCCTATTCTGGAGATTATTCCTTTGATCAACGTTCTTCTTGTTGATGACCACGAACTGGTGCGCGCAGGGATACGACGCATTCTGGAAGATATTAAGGGTATTAAAGTTGTTGGCGAGGCTTGTTGCGGTGAGGATGCCGTAAAATGGTGCCGGGCAAATTCCGTCGATGTTGTGTTGATGGATATGAACATGCCGGGCATCGGCGGGCTTGAGGCCACGCGTAAAATTGCCCGTTCCTCCGTTGATACGAGAGTTATCATGTTAACGGTGCATACTGAAAACCCACTCCCTGCCAGAGTTATGCAGGCGGGGGCGGCGGGCTACCTGAGTAAAGGTGCTGCGCCGCAGGAAGTCGTCAACGCCATTCGTTCGGTCTTCGCCGGCCAGCGTTACATCGCATCAGACATCGCCCAGCAAATGGCGTTAAGTCAGATTGAGCCGGAAAAAACGGAATCGCCATTCGCCAGTTTGTCTGAGCGCGAATTGCAGATTATGCTGATGATCACCAAAGGCCAGAAGGTGAACGAGATCTCAGAGCAACTGAATCTCAGCCCGAAGACGGTGAACAGCTATCGCTATCGAATGTTTAGCAAATTAAACATTCATGGTGATGTTGAGCTGACACACCTGGCTATTCGTCATGGTCTGTGTAATGCGGAGTCGTTAGCAAGTCAGTGAGTGAAGTTTTTGATTCAAAAGCCTTCCTGAAAACGGTGACCAGCCAGCCTGGCGTTTATCGCATGTATGACGCTGGCGGCACCGTTATTTATGTTGGAAAAGCCAAAGACCTGAAAAAGCGTCTTGCCAGCTATTTCCGCAGCAACCTGGCCTCGCGTAAAACCGAGGCGCTGGTGGCGCTCATCCAGCAGATTGACGTGACCGTCACGCATACCGAAACGGAAGCGCTGCTGCTTGAGCATAACTACATCAAACTCTATCAGCCGCGCTATAACGTGCTGCTGCGCGATGATAAATCATACCCCTTCATCTTTCTGAGCGGCGATACCCACCCGCGACTGGCGTCGCATCGGGGGGCTAAACATGCCAAGGGCGAGTATTTCGGCCCGTTCCCTAACGGTTATGCCGTACGTGAGACTCTGGCGCTGTTGCAAAAAATCTTCCCAATCCGCCAGTGTGAGAACAGCGTCTACCGTAACCGTTCGCGTCCCTGTCTTCAGTATCAGATTGGCCGTTGCCTGGGGCCTTGTGTCGCGGGTCTGGTCAGTGAAGAAGAGTATGCACAGCAGGTGGATTACGTGCGTTTGTTCCTCTCCGGCAAAGACGATCAGGTACTGACGCAGCTGATTTCCCGGATGGAGAAGGCAAGCCAGGCGCTGGAATTTGAGGAAGCCGCGCGTATTCGCGACCAGATCCAGGCGGTGCGTCGGGTGACGGAGAAACAATTTGTCTCTAACACCGGCGACGATATGGACGTCATTGGCGTGGCGTTTGATGCCGGAATGGCCTGTGTCCACGTGCTGTTCATTCGTCAGGGGAAAGTGCTCGGTAGCCGCAGTTACTACCCGAAAGTGCCGGGCGGTACCGAATCGGGTGAAATCGTCGAGACGTTTGTGGGGCAGTTTTACCTGCAGGGTAGTCAGTCGCGCACGCTACCGAGTGAAATTCTGCTCGATTTCGCCCTTGCGGATAAAACGCTGCTGGCAGATACGCTTTCTGAATTTGCCGGGCGGCGCATTAACGTGCAGACCAAACCGCGCGGCGACCGCGCGCGCTACCTTAAGCTTGCCCGTACCAACGCGGCGACGGCGCTGGTCACCAAACTCTCGCAGCAGTCAACCATCAACCAACGCCTCAAGGCGCTGGCGACGGTGCTTGAACTGCCCGACATTAAACGCATGGAGTGTTTCGACATCAGCCACACGATGGGCGAGCAGACGATTGCCTCCTGCGTGGTATTTGACACAAATGGCCCTCTACGTGCGGAATATCGCCGCTATAATATCACCGGTATTACCCCGGGTGATGACTATGCCGCGATGAACCAGGTGCTGCGCCGCCGCTATGGAAAAGCTATCGAGGAAAGCAAAATTCCCGATGTTATTCTTATCGACGGCGGTAAAGGACAGCTGGGGCAGGCGAAAACCGTGTTCGCCGAGCTTGAGGTAAGCTGGGACAAGCAGCATCCGATCCTGCTTGGTGTCGCTAAAGGTAGTGACCGTAAAGCCGGGCTGGAAACGCTCTTTTTCGAACCGGAAGGTGAGGGGTTCAGCCTGCCGCCGGATTCCCCGGCGCTGCATGTGATCCAGCATATCCGCGATGAATCGCACGATCATGCCATTAGCGGGCATCGAAAAAAACGCGCCAAAGTGAAGAGCACCAGCTCGCTCGAGACTATCGAAGGCGTAGGCCCGAAACGGCGGCAGATGTTGCTGAAGTACATGGGCGGATTACAAGGCCTGAAGCAGGCGAGCGTGGAAGAAATTGCCAAAGTGCCGGGTATATCGCACGGTCTGGCAGAAAAGATCTACTACTCATTGAAACATTAGGGGCTCTGTAGCACCATAGGGCTAATATTTACTGACAACAGATAGTTACCGTCGCCATGCAATTTAATATCCCTACGTTGCTTACGCTGTTCCGTGTCATTCTGATCCCTTTCTTCGTGCTGGCGTTTTATTTGCCGTTCACCTGGGCCCCGTTCGCCTGTGCGCTGATCTTCTTCGTCGCCGCCGTCACCGACTGGTTTGACGGTTTTCTGGCTCGACGCTGGAACCAGAGTACGCGCTTCGGTGCATTTCTCGATCCGGTTGCCGATAAGGTGATGGTAGCGATTGCGATGGTGCTGGTGGCCGAACACTATCACACCTGGTGGGTGACGCTGCCGGCTGCGACCATGATTGCCCGCGAGATCATCATCTCGGCGTTACGTGAGTGGATGGCAGAGCTCGGTAAACGCAGCAGCGTGGCGGTCTCGTGGATCGGTAAAGTGAAAACCACGGCGCAGATGGCGGCGCTGGTATGGATGCTGTGGCGTCCGAATGCCTGGGTTGAGTGGGCCGGGATTGGTCTCTTCATCATCGCTGCAGTGCTGACGCTGTGGTCTATGCTGCAATACCTGAACGCTGCACGCGGCGATTTGCTTGATCAGTGATCGTTTCGCCGCAAATTTCAGCAAACGATCCTGAGTGATGAAAAATATCGTTGACTCAGTGCGTCAGGTAAGTAGAATGCAACGCATCGAACGGCGGCACAGCTCGCCAGACGGTAGTAAAATCAAGTGATTAACTTCGCATGATTATGCGGGAATAGCTCAGTTGGTAGAGCACGACCTTGCCAAGGTCGGGGTCGCGAGTTCGAGTCTCGTTTCCCGCTCCAAATTAAAAGCATCGGCAATTGCGGGTGTTTAAGATTTAAAGGCGCGTTAGCAAAGCGGTTATGTAGCGGATTGCAAATCCGTCTAGTCCGGTTCGACTCCGGAACGCGCCTCCAATTTTCATCCCGAGCCCGGATGGTGGAATCGGTAGACACAAGGGATTTAAAATCCCTCGGCGTTCGCGCTGTGTGGGTTCAAGTCCCACTCCGGGTACCATTGGGATAAGCAGAATAATCAAAGCAATAAGCAGTGTCGTGGAACCACCTTCGGGTGGTTTTTTTGTGCCTGTAATAAGCCTCTCCGCCTTCGGCGATTGCGTAATGAGCAATCCGCAGCAAAAAATTTCCTATCAAGTGCATCCAGTTTGCTTTGTCATTCGTATATGTCAGCAAGGGAGCCTCCCGAGTACATTTAACTTCCATCCGTTGAGGGCTACATAATGAATAAGCTGCTCGGTTCCGCATTGATTCTCGGTCTGGTCTGCAGTTCTGCCGCATTTTCTGCAGGTATGGGACAAACGAAGATGGTCGGTGGGGCAGAAATGTACCCGTCGAAAAACATCATCGAAAACGCTACGCAATCGAAAGATCATACGACGCTGGTGGCGGCAGTTAAAGCCGCCGGACTGGTAGGGACTCTTGAGGGTAAAGGACCTTTCACCGTATTTGCACCCACCAATGAGGCTTTTAACAAACTTCCGGCTGGAACGGTAGATTCACTGCTGAAACCAGAGAATAAAGGCAAGCTAACCAGCGTCCTGACTTACCATGTCGTGGCGGGAAAACTGGACATGAAAGCGCTGATGAGCAAAGTTCAGGCCGGAGGGGGCAAAGCTGAACTGATGACGGTCAACGGCGAGCCTCTGTGGGTGATAAAAAATGGCGCGCATAGCCTGCAACTTAAAGACAAACAAGGGAACATCGCCAATGTCTCTATCTGGGATGTACATCAGAGTAATGGGGTTATTGACGTTATTGATACCGTACTGATGCCGTAATTGTCTCCTATACTGGTGCAGTAACAATAAGTTACTGCACCAGGTCGGGAGTAATATGGACTACCGCCACGTGAATGATAATTCCTTAATGAAAAACATTGCCAGCGGCGATCGGCGAGCGTTTAAAAATCTGTATGAACGCTATTGTCCGCTGATGCTTGCAATTGCAGTGCGCATCGTTAAACGACGCGAAGTGGCAGAAGATATTATGCAGGATGTATTTGTTCAGGTGTGGTTAACCGCGAATGCATTCGATAACAACCTGAGCTCACCTAAAACCTGGTTGAGTCATTTAACACGTAATAAAGCCATTGACTGGCTGCGCGCGCGCGACAATCAGTGGCAGTCGGAGGAAGAAATCACGGCACAGCAGTCGGAACTGACGGGCGCGGCAGATAGCGCAATTCAGGATGATGAAAGCCGTCGTTTGCTTCATTGTATGAAGCATCTTCCCAATAACCAACAGCAAAGTATTGCGCTTGCCTGGTATCAGGGATTGTCGCACACCGATATTGCCCAGTATTTAAATCAGCCGACGGGAACAATAAAAAGCTGGATTCGTCGTGGTCTCGAGCATCTTAAGGAGTGCATAGGAATATGAGCCTTGAAACCAAAGACGACCTTCAGGCTGCAGAATATATCCTGGGGCTGTTATCGGCTGAAGAACGGCTGGCGTTCGAAAATGAAATGGCCACTCGGCCTGAGCTGAAGGCTGCGATGTGGCGCTGGCAAGAAGTATTGTGCGGATTAGACCGCATAACTGAACCCGTCAAACCCTCTGACCAGCTTTGGCGCCGAATAGACGCCACGCTTAACAAGACTGCCAGTCATCGTAAACCACCACGTTTATTAAGCTGGGCCGGTTGGGCGGTTGCCGCTGCTCTGGCAGGGGTTATCATTTTCAAACCCGCCACTCAACCAGTCAGCCATCCTATCGCTGTGTTGAATCCGAGTGCGGGGACAAGTCAGTTTGTTGTTAGTTACTCTCCGACGAACCATACGATCACCGTTACGGGTCTGAATGTGACAACGGGTAACGATCACAGCCTTCAGCTCTGGTTAATACAAGGTAACGCTGCACCCAAATCGTTGGGACTTCTTGATAAGCGTTCAAATATTTTGAGCATACAAGCCAGTCAGATCAATTCGCAGGCGTTGCTGGCGGTGAGTCTGGAGCCTAAAGGTGGCTCCCCCGGGGTATTGCCTACCGGGCCTATTTTGTATAAAGGCATCATCTCAACGGGAAGCTAAGTCACGGAGCCTTCGCGCTGCCATGGGCTCCCCCTTAGTTTTCTCAGGCGCAATCTTTTCATTTTTCGGTAAAATACACCACGGATTCATGCAGTCGTGCGAGTCCGCACCTTTGGGTTTAGTGTCAAAATTATAAAGTTGAGAAGGGATCTTCAATGGCAACGTTGCTTGAAAGCTACACCGATTGTTTTAAAAAATATGCCACTTTCCGCGGTCGCTCTGCTCGTCAGGAGTACGCCGTATTCACGGTGGCGAACTTTGTCCTGTCGTTCGTGCTGGGGCTTATCCCGGTTATCGGCGGGCTCTTCGGTCTGGTGATTATCATTCCAGGACTGGCGGTTGCTGTGCGCCGCCTGCACGACCTGAACCGGTCCGGCTGGTTGCTGCTGGCGCCTTATGCCGTGATGATCGTGGCCTTTATCGGTCTGGTGGCGACCTCCGAATCCGGAAATACCACGGGCTGGTTCGTCCTGCTGTGCATTTCCGGTATTGCGGTGCTCGTCATGTCGCTGTGGATGCTGTTTGCGAAAGGTACCGCGGGGAGTAACCGCTTCGGTGATGATACTTTGATCCCGGCACCGGTAGCCGCGCCTGAAATGCAGGCTGCGCCGGCTAACAACGCCGATGATGTGCGTGAGCGCCTGGCGCAGGCGAAAAAAATGTTTGATGAAGGTCTCATCAGCGAAGCCGAATACGAAACGATGCGCAGCGGCATCATCAAGGATATGTAACGCGCTTCTGTGCCGGGTGGTTTTCTCCCGGCATTTCCGCTACTGTATGCGCCATTTTTACATCACCACGAGCCTGTTATGAAAACCGGACCCCTGAACGAAAGCGAAATTGAGTGGCTGGACGATACGTTGTCCCGCTACGGTAACGAAGAATCCGTCATCGACACGGCTGAACTCGACGGCATGCTCACCGCGGTTGTCTCCGCGCCTGTTGAAATTGAGCCGGCGGAGTGGCTGCTGGCGCTCTGGGGCGGGGCTAAGCATGTTCCGCGCTGGGCAAACGACCGCGAGCGCGACCACTTCGTCAATCTGACCCTGCAGCACATGGACGATATCGCTGAACGTCTGCATGACTATCCGGAGCAGTTTGACCCGCTGTTTGGCTCTCGTGAAGAAGAGGGACAGGAGCTGACCATCGTTGATGACTGGTGCTATGGTTACATGCGCGGTGTTGCAATGAGCAACTGGTCCGCGTTACCTGAAGCCCTGCAACCTCAGCTGGACGCTATCGCCCTGCACGGAAGTGAAGCGAATGCTGAACGTCTGGATGCGCTCTCGGCGGATGAGTTTGTGGCGAGCGTCGACGGTATCAAACCGGCGGCGCTGGCGCTCTTTCAGCACTGGCAGGAAAACCCGCAAATGGCACCGGTGCAACAGCCGATTGTTAATGCGGCCAAGATTGGTCGTAATGACCCGTGTCCTTGCGGCAGCGGAAAGAAGTACAAAAACTGCTGTCAGAAATAAAAAACGGCCCAAGGGCCGTTTTTTGGCTTATCCCACCGAAGGGAGCAGCCCGGTGGCAATGCAGAATTGTATGCCGATGACGGCGATACCGCAGGCAAACACCAGCCAGGGGACTACGCTGCCGCCCGCCACGCGCCAGGCGGCAGTGGGGTGAAGTTTGCGGCTTTTCATTACCAGCAGGGCCGGGATCACCAGGGCCAACACCGCCAGCGCCACACCGGCATAACCCAGCGCCATCACAAACCCACGCGGATAGAACAGCGCAAATACCAGCGGCGGCAGGAAGGTCACGGCACCGGTCTGAATACGCCCACGAACGCTGTTCTCGCGCTGGAAGAGGTCAGCCAGGTAGTCGAACAGGCCCAGCGCCACGCCGAGGAAGGAGGTCGCCAGCGCCAGATCGGCGAACAGGTGTACCGCAAGCTCCACGTGCGGAGAAGCGACGACCTCGCGAATGGCCTGTAACAGGCCGTTCAGCCCACTGCTGTTAGCCAGCAGCGCGGTAAATACCGGGGAATCGATACTGCCGAGCGTCGCCAGCTGCCAGAAGATATAGGCCACCAGCGGAATAAAGCTACCGATTATAAATACCCGGCGCAGCTTGCGCAGGTCGCCGTTCAGATAGCTGACGATACTCGGTACGCTACCGTGGAAGCCGAATGAGGTGAAAATGACCGGAATGGCCGACAGCGCCAGTCCTTTTTCCACCGGCAGAGTCAGCAGGTTAATCTTATGAATATGTGGCATCAGCAGGGCCAGCATCACTACCAGAAAGATGATTTTGGCGCTGAACAGGAAGCGGTTGAAGAAATCGACCATTGAGGTGCCAATGCAGATGATACAGCCACCCACGAGGGTGAATAACAGCACGCCCAGGGTTGGGGTCATATTGACGTCAAGCCAGCCGCTGAAGCTTGAGGCGATAAGCTCACCTGCGCCGCTGATGTAGGCAGCCGTCAGCGCGTACATCAGGAAAAGCATGCTGAACCCGGTCACCCACTGACCGTAGCGCCCGAGGTAGCGGAACGCGAGTGAACCCAGCCCGGTGTCGGCGGGTACATGCTGATAAACCTCCAGCAACAGCAGGGCGGTGTAGCACATCAATCCCCACAGACCGAAGAGTAACGCCAGTGTGACACCAAAGCCCACGCCTGCCGAAGCCAGAGGCATCGCCAGCATCCCTGCGCCAATTGTGGTGCCAGCCACGATTAAAATACTACCAAGAGTGCGGTTCTTCACGCTTTCCTCTACTACAGAACGGCAAGACAACAAAATATGCCGCGCAGCGTATGTGAAATCCAGCGTTTCGTCAAATCAAGATTACAGGTGATGTACAGAAAAATGTACACTAAAAAGCGCGGAGAAACTGCGCTAACGCAAAACATGCAAAGGAAATGCAGTTTATGGTTTACGTTTTCAGGAGGGAAGGTATGCCATCAGTTCATGGTCACGAAGTGCTTAATATGATGATTGAATCCGGCGAAGGTTATACGACGGAGAGCCTGACGGCAGCCATCGTTGCACGGTTTGGTGAGGAAGCGCGTTTTCACACCTGCTCCGCTGAGGGGATGTGTGCGGCCGAGCTGGTCGCGTTTTTGCAGCGTAAGGGGAAGTTTATTCCACAGGACGTGGGTTTTACGACGGATGAAAGTAAAATTTGCCGCCACTGAGGCGTAAAAGACGCGGCAGCAAAGCGCTGCCGCCAAGGGATTAGTTTTGCGCGTCGAGGGTAGAGAGCTCTTTATCGATAAAGTAGAGGCCTTCACCGCTTTTACCCGCCAGGGTCAGTTTATCGATAACAGATTTGAACAGCTTCTCTTCTTCATGCTGTTCAGCCACGTACCACTGCAGGAAATTAAAGGTTGGATAGTCCTGATGGGTCATCGCCGCGTGGGCCAGCTCATTAATTTTCTGTGAAATAAGCTGTTCGTGTTCGTAGGTTTTACGGAACAGCTCATCCAGGGACGCATATTCAGCAAACGGAGACTGGATCGCGTTAATACGCGGCAGGCTGCCGGTATCGGTCAGGTAGTCAAACAGACGCTGCATGTGACCCATCTCTTCCTGAGCGTGGCGACGCAGGAATGCCGCAGCACCTTCAAAGCTGTGGTAGCTGCACCATGCGCTCATCTGCTGATAAAGCAGAGAAGAAAAGAGTTCAAGATTCATCTGCTCGTTGAGTTTCTCAATCATTTCAGATTTCAGCATCGCAAGTCTCCGGAATATAAGCGGTTCAGATTATTGTGCGGCCACTATAATTTGTTATCTATTTATTTGCAAAAGGTAAAATAATAAATTTCTTTATTAAAAATACGAATGGGAATAAAACGCATTGCGCTCAGTAAATAATATTAAAATGAGAATCGTTATAATTTAAAATAAAAAAGCCAGCGCAGACGGCTGGCTGTCTCAGGTTCAATATACGCCGGGCGTTGCCGGGGTGAAGGCGACACCGCGGCACTGATACTGAATGGTTATCGTCTTGTTCAGGCACAGCGCTCCGCTGGTGGTTGAACAGGTAGGCACCGGTTGTCCAAAACGCACCGCCGTGGCGTATCCCATCTGCTGGCACTGCTTCGTTGCCGTACCGTTGGCGACGTAATCGTCGGTTCTGGCGGACTGCAGGATGGCCTGGCCATAGGTCAAACGCACAATGCCGCTGGTGGCATCAACGTCGGTGACCTCAGCCTGACGGGTTACGGTACAGGCCGAAAGCGCTATTACGGCGGCAAGAAGACAAAGTTTGTGCATGTTATTACTCTGATCCAACGGTTATCTCAGTATCGTAAACCTGTTAAGAAAAACCAATCCGCAGAATAGCCCGCCGATCCTGGCTCAGTTATCGTAACGGCTCGGATTAATCGGCATGAGAGTCGTAGATAGCCTTAAACTTCGGGTGCAACTGGCGGAATAGGGCAATCAGCTGCGGATCAAAATGCTTACCGCCACCGGCGAGAATAACCTCACAGGCATGTTCATGCGTGTAGCCTGGTTTATAAACGCGTTTTTGCCGCAGCGCATCATAGACGTCCGCCAGCGCCAGGATCCGCGCCTCAATGGGGATCTGGTTCCCCTTCAATCCTTCCGGGTAGCCGCTGCCGTCCCATTTTTCGTGGTGGTAATGAATAATATTTTCCGCCACCGGGCCCAGGCTCAGCCCCTGGATAATGCGCCAGCCTTTCAGCGTGTGGAGTTTCATCTCTTTAAACTCCTCCTCCGTGAGCGGCCCATTCTTACGCAGGATCTGCTCAGGCACGGCAATTTTGCCGACGTCATGCAGTGAGGCGAAGTGTTCAATATCGCGGGTGACCTTGTGCGGGAGTTTCAGCGCTCTCGCCAGCAAACCGCAATATTCAGAGACCCGCTGGATGTGGCTGCCCGTTTCATCGTCATGGGCGCGATTCACCTTTTCCATGGCTTCGACAATGCTGCGGTTGACCATGCGGTTCTGTTTCATCTGCCGCCGCATCAACAGCACCAGGAAGAGGCTAAAGAGGGCGGTGATGAACAGCACTACGCTAATTACCTTCAGGGTATTCTTGCTGAATTCCATCATCGAGGGCACCTCGCGGTGGCGCTCCATCTGACTGCGGAAGCTCGAAACCCGATGAATTTCGGTGAGTACGGCGTGGAGCGGATGATCCGGTGCCACCCAGGCGCCTATCTGATCGTTGGAGCGGGTGAAACCCGCCACTTTCAGCACGCCGCGAAACAGTTCGTTGCCACGTAAAGACAGCTCGAGCGTGCTCAAATCGCCGAGAATAAAATCGACGCGATGGCTGTCGATGGCGCTCAGCAGGTCATCTACCGACGAGGCCTGAACCAGAGTAATGTCGTTACCAAAACGCTCGCGTAAATACAGTGCGGCATAGGAGTTGCGCAGTACGCCAATACGCTGGAAGCGAACCTGTTCTTCATCGCGAATAAAAGGGGCATCGATACGGTTGTACCAGGCGTTATGCCACGCCAGCAGAGGGCCAATCATACCGTTAACGTGCTGGGGATTCTGGTCGTTTAACACATCTACCAGGCGAACGGGCCAGTTTTCCGTGCGCATGCGCTGGACGTAGTTGTCCACATAACGAACATCAACCTGCATATTCAGCAGCTCGCGCATGTCTTTGATCATGTTAATGGCGCTGCCGTGATAACCGTTCTTGTCGCGCCAGATAAGCGGGGCGAAGTTTTCATTCTTTGGCAGCCAGACCACCAGCGTATTGTGCTTGATCCACTCGCGCTCCTGCGGGGTAAGCTGGATGCGGCTAACCAGATAATCGCGTTGATTTTGCTCCTGAAGTTGAAACAGGCGGCCTTCCTGCTGCCACTGGCTCAGCAGCAGGTTAATGTTATTGCGCATTCCCGCCAGGTCCGGGCTGAAGCCGATGGTGGCAGGGATACGCAGATCGGTGAAGGGACGAGAAATGGTGTAGTAATGCTGAGTGTCATCCATCTCAGCATCGTCGTTGATGTAAAAGTCCGCTTTATTATCGCGCAGCATCTGGAACGCCTCTGCACTGGATTCAGCCAGCAGAAGCTCGCGAAACTTAATCCCCGGGTAGCGCTGTTTGATTTGCTCGCGGGTGGCGTCGTTTCTGCGAAAGATGACCCGGGTCTGGTTAAAGTCTTCCGGGGCGGTGGCCGTTCGGGTGAGGCTTGCGGCGACCACCTCATTATCGAAGATACGAACCGAGAGAATGTTATGCCTGGCACGATCCTCTGTACGGAGTACCCCGGCATACAAACCATGCTGGTTTTCCTGAAAGCGCTGGTTAATCTCAGCACCGCTGACGGGATGAAGCTCAAGCTGGTAGCCGTACTTTTCGTTAATCGCCTTTATCAGGTCCTGATAAAACCCCTGATAATGGCCGTTAGCATCGCGCCAGAACTCAAAGTTGTCAGCGTCATAAAGCCATACCGGAACGGGTGCAGATGCTGCATTCAGCGGTACCGGGAATAAAAGTATGACAAGTTGAAGGGCGTAAAGTGACAACCTCGTCAATGACCGCCAGCGTTGTTTCACAAAAAAGATCCCTGCTTTTCATTGTCATAATGTTTCAGTCTAACTAACCGCCCCAGGCGCGGATAGATTTTTTTTATCCAGGCTGAAGCACCAGAATGCAAAGTGAAAGTGTGAGTTGACTTTAATTTTATAAAACACTTTTTCATTTAATTTGAAAGTTGGTTTAATGAATAGTATGGTGAGCCGCAGATTGCGTGATAACCAGGAGTGGAAACATGAAAATTGCACTGATGATGGAAAACAGCCAGGCGAGCAAAAATGCCGTCATTCTCAATGAACTGACTACGGTTGCGGATGAGAAAGGCTTCCCGGTCTTCAACGTCGGGATGAGCGACGAAAACGATCATCATCTGACCTACATCCATCTGGGCATCATGGCCAGTATTCTTCTGAACGCAAAAGCGGTCGACTTTGTGGTCACCGGCTGCGGTACCGGACAGGGCGCACTGATGTCGCTGAACATTCATCCGGGCGTGGTCTGCGGCTACTGCATCGATCCGGCAGATGCCTTCCTGTTTGCTCAAATCAATAACGGTAACGCGCTCTCACTGCCGTTTGCCAAAGGTTTTGGTTGGGGCGCCGAGCTTAACGTCCGCTTCATCTTTGAGAAAGCTTTCACCGGCCGTAACGGCGAAGGTTACCCACCGGAGCGTAAAGAGCCACAGGTGCGCAATGCGGGCATTCTGAACCAGGTGAAAGCGGCGGTAGTCAAAGAGAATTATCTTGATACGCTGCGTGCCATTGATCCGCAACTGGTGAAAACCGCCGTTTCAGGCCAGCGTTTCCAGCAGTGTTTCTTCGAGAACTGCCAGGACAAGGCTATCGAAGCGTTTGTACGTAATATTCTGCAGTAATCTGTCGTCAGCAGAAAACCGGTGCCCGTGGTGCCGGTTTTTTTATACCTGCAAAAGCGCAGCGCGGCCTTTTGCGGTACTATGGCGCATCGAAAATAATGGAGTTTATTATGTCGCAAAACCTGAACACCACCGATGAGCTGGTTTCTGATGTTGTCGCTTGTCAGCTGGTCATCAAACAGATCCTTGACGTGATCGATGTTATCGCCCCGGTTGAAGTGCGCGAAAAAATGGCCACTCAACTGAAGACTATCGATTTCGCTACCCATCCGGCAGCGGTCGATCCGGTAACGCGTCGCGCTATCCAGAAAGCTATCGCGCTTATCGAGCTCAAGTTTACTCCGCAGGGTGAA
This sequence comes from Yokenella regensburgei ATCC 49455, assembly GCF_000735455.1. GTDB lineage: Bacteria > Pseudomonadota > Gammaproteobacteria > Enterobacterales > Enterobacteriaceae > Yokenella > Yokenella regensburgei. Next base: position 77,225 of record NZ_JMPS01000068.1, read on the forward strand.
GCCCACTGATTTTTCCGGAACCCTGCGCGGTGCAGGGTTCCGTCTCGTTATCCTCAGAAGAACGTTTGCACCAGCAGATAGCTGGCCGCGCAGGCGCAGGCCACACCAATCAGGCCCGGCAGAATAAAGCTGTGGTTGATGATGAACTTCCCGATACGCGTGGTGCCGGAGCGATCGAAGCCAATACAGGCAAGGTCACTTGGGTAGGTTGGCAGCACAAAGTAGCCATAGGAAGCCGGGAAGAAGGCGACCAGCATTTTCGGCTCTACGCCGAGCATCAATCCCATTGGTGCAACCGCCGTCAGCGCCGCAGCCTGACTGTTTACCAGTTTTGATACCAGGAACAGGACAATGGCGTAGGTCCACGGGTGGCTCTTGACGACCCCCTCAAGCGCCAGTTTCAGCTCGGAGAGATGCGCCTGGAAAAACGTGTCGCTCATCCACGCCACGCCGAATACTGAGAAAATGGCGACCATTCCAGCCTTAAAGACCGCGCCGTTGGAAATGGTGGACGCATTCACCTTGCAGGCGACCAGCATGACCGCACCGGCGATGAGCATCATCATCTGAATGACGAGGTTCATAGAGAGCGGAGCGAGCTTACCTTTTACCTCAAATGAAGGACGCAGCTCAGGGATGGCCCCCAGAAGCACCACCACCAGAATACCGGCGAAGAAAATCCACGTTGACCAGTAGGCCTCACGAGGAAAACGCTGGTTCATCAGCGTCTCGCTGCTGCCATAGATAAATTCGCGCTGCTTCGGATCACGCAGTTTTTCCTGAAACTCTTCGTCATCCGCCAGGTCTTTGCCGCGACGCAGGCTCCACAGCGCAGCAATCGCTACGCCAAACAGAGAGGCCGGTACGGAAATGGCGAGGATTTCCAGGATCCCCCATGCCTGGCCAATGCCGTGCTGCGCGCCGAGAATAGAAACCAGCGACACGACCGCCACCGAAACCGGTGATGCGGTGATCGCCATTTGCGATGCCACAGAGGCGACGGCCATCGGGCGTTCCGGACGAATGCCTTTTTTTAGTGCGATATCGGCGATGATTGGAAACATGGTGTAGACCACGTGGCCGGTACCGCACAGAAAGGTCAGCGTCCAGGTGGTGAAGGGAGCCAGCAGAGTAATATGCTGGGGATGTTTACGCAGTAGCCGCTCGGCAAACTGCATCATCACGTTCAGGCCACCCGCCGTTTGCAGCGTTGCCGCACAGCCGATGACCGCGAGGATCGTCAGCATCACGTCAACCGGCGGTTTGCCGGGCTCAAGACCAAAGATAAAGCACAGAACAAACAAACCTATGCCACTGATTAACCCCAGCCCCATTCCGCCAAACCGGGTCCCTACCAGCAAACAAACAATAATGACAACGAACTCAAGAGTAATCATGCGATACCTGCACATTTTGTAAGGGGAACTGGGCAGATAATTACATGATGTGATAATAATCAGTGAGACATAGGTCAGATTTATAAAAAAGAGGAAAAACAGATGCTTGTGTACATTATTTTAACATTTCTCCCCGCGGGCGTCAGGCACCCGGCGGGAAGTCTCGAGGATTAGTGCTGCTGGTGATTGACCACGTTCAACAGATGTTGGTCGGTTTGTTCCGGGCACAGGCCAGCTCTGCGGGCGCTACGCACCTCATCAAGGATGGTTTGTAATAAAATACCGTCCTGCTGTTGTTCCTTTTCCAGCATGTGCAGGAAACTCAGCGTGCGCGAGTCTTCGGCGGCAACGGCTTCCGCTGTTAATGCCGACAGGGTATGACAACGCTGGTGGTGATCTTCAAGTGATTTAAGGAAAAGATCTTCCAGAGTGGAGCACTCTTCACAGGGAGCGTCGACGGCTTTGATGATGGGCCATGCGCCAGATTTCTTCATAAAATCGAACATTCTCATCATCTGAGTCACGTTCGCCTGGGCCTGGGTACGGAGAAAGGTTGCGGTTCCATTCAGGTGGTGCTTGTTGCACCAGTCGCTAAAATGCAGATACAGATTAGACGCGTAAAACTCGAGATTCATCTGTGCATTGAGTTTTTGTGCAATTCCAGTGACAGCCATAAAAATATCCTTATTTAATTGCGTATCAGCAGACCTCAGAATAGCGCGCAAATGGTGCTAAGAAAACTCTCAAATTGGTGTATTTACCTTTCGTTACAACAACCCGAAATATATATCATACACTGGCTGTTTTTTTAGGATTTTATAACTACCGATAAGACAAATGTATTATTTCTAAAACAGGTTGATGTCATTATTCAGCTATCGAGATGGACAATCATGCTACGCGAGCCGCGGCCTGTCTGCCAGGTGCTGGCCTTGTTATGTCATTTTTTGCTAAATCCATGTACGAACTTACGGTAATTCTGCCGTGTGATGGCGCTCTCTTATGGATAATTAATTTCCCGCTATTAATGTTTTCACATCAGCACTGAGTTTCTCGTTCATTGCTAATGCGTTGTTTTATGTCTGAATAAAATTTAAAGCCTGAATTTTCCCTACATAAAAGAGCATTACAGCTGGAGTATACCATGCACAAATTTACTAAAGCCCTGGCGGCGATCGGTCTTGCCGCGGTTATGTCACAATCGGCTATCGCAGAGAATTTAAAACTTGGTTTTCTGGTGAAACAACCGGAAGAGCCCTGGTTCCAGACCGAGTGGCGCTTCGCCGATAAAGCCGGGAAGGATCTGGGATTCGATGTCATCAAAATTGCCGTGCCCGACGGTGAGAAAACCCTTAATGCTATCGACAGCCTGGCCGCCAGCGGCGCAAAAGGATTTGTGATTTGCACCCCCGATCCGAAACTGGGGCCTGCGATTGTGGCGAAGGCTCGCAGTTACGATATGAAGGTGATAACGGTAGATGATCAGTTCGTCAACGCCAAGGGCAAGCCGATGGAGGAGGTGCCTCTGGTGATGATGGCGGCGAGTGAGATCGGCGCCCGTCAGGGGCAGGAACTGTATAAAGAGATGCAAAAACGCGGCTGGGATGTGAAAACCACCGGCGCGATGGTGATTACCGCCAACGAACTCGATACCGCTCGCCGCCGCACCACCGGCTCCATGGATGCGCTGAAGGCTGCGGGCTTCCCGGAAAAACAGATTTATCAGGTTCCGACAAAATCTAACGATATCCCGGGTGCCTTCGACGCCGGTAACTCGCTTCTGGTCCAGCATCCGGAAGTCAAACACTGGCTGATTATCGGCATGAACGATAACACCGTGCTGGGTGGCGTGCGGGCGACGGAAGGTCAGAGCTTTAAAGCCGCGGACGTGATTGGCATTGGCATTAACGGCGTGGATGCAGTGAACGAACTGTCGAAGGCGCAGGCCACCGGTTTCTACGGTTCTCTGCTGCCGAGCCCGGACGTGCATGGCTATAAAACCAGTGAACAGCTGTACAACTGGGTAGAGAAAAACGTCGAGCCACCAAAATTCACGGCGGTCACCGATGTGGTGCTGATTACCCGCGACAACTTCAAAGAAGAGCTGGCGAAGAAAGGGTTGTAACCGACGTACGCAGTGCCCCGAGGTACCTGTGCCTCGGGGTATTACTCGTGTGAATCTACTGGCGGAGTCGTTATGCAACAGTCTACACCGTACCTCTCTTTCCATGGCATCAGCAAAACCTTCCCGGGCGTCAAAGCACTCTCTGACATCAGCTTCGACTGCTATGCCGGACAGGTGCATGCGTTGATGGGCGAAAATGGCGCCGGAAAATCCACGCTGTTGAAAATTCTCAGCGGTAACTATACGCCGACCGCAGGCCATATCAGCATCCGCGGGCAGGAGATGACGTTCCCTGATACCACAGCGGCGCTGAATGCCGGGGTAGCCATCATTTATCAGGAACTTCATCTGGTGCCGGAAATGACGGTCGCTGAGAACATTTATCTCGGGCAACTGCCGCATAAGGGCGGCATTGTGAACCGCTCGCTGCTGAACTATGAAGCTTCCCTGCAGCTGCAGCACCTTGGGCTGGATATCGACCCGCAGACACCGCTCAAGTACCTCTCTATCGGACAGTGGCAGATGGTGGAAATCGCCAAGGCGCTGGCGCGAAACGCCAAAATCATTGCCTTTGATGAGCCGACCAGTTCGCTGTCGGCGCGGGAAATAGACAACCTGTTCCGGGTTATCCGCGAGCTGCGCAACGAAGGGCGCGTCATTCTTTATGTCTCTCATCGCATGGAGGAGATCTTTGCGCTGAGCGATGCGGTGACGGTGTTTAAAGACGGGCGCTATGTCCGCACCTTTACCGATATGCAGGAAGTGAGCCACGACAGCCTGGTGCAGGCTATGGTGGGACGAAACATCGGCGATATCTACGGCTGGCAGCCGCGTGAATTTGGCGTCGAGCGCCTGCGGCTTGAACAGGTTAAAGCCCCGGGGGTACGGATGCCGGTTGATTTAACCGTACGCAGCGGTGAGATCGTCGGGCTGTTTGGCCTGGTAGGGGCTGGCCGTAGCGAACTGATGAAGGGGCTGTTTGGCGGTACCTGCATTACCGGCGGACAGGTGTGGATCGACGGCCAGCCGGTGCAGATAAACAAACCGGCGCAGGCCATCCGCGCCGGCATGATGCTCTGCCCGGAGGATCGTAAAGCCGAAGGCATTATCCCGGTGCATTCGGTGCGCGATAACATCAATATCAGCGCCCGACGAAAACACATCACCGCCGGATTTGTTATCAATAATCGCTGGGAAGCCAGCAACGCGGCTCATCATATTGATTCCCTGAATATAAAAACCCCGGGTGCGGAACAATTGATTATGAATCTCTCCGGTGGAAATCAGCAGAAAGCGATCCTTGGTCGCTGGTTGTCGGAGGAGATGAAGGTCATTTTGCTCGACGAACCCACGCGCGGTATCGACGTGGGAGCGAAGCACGAGATTTACAACGTCATCTACGCGCTGGCGAAGTCGGGAGTTGCGGTGCTTTTTGCTTCGAGCGACCTGCCGGAAGTGCTGGGCGTTGCCGATCGCATTGTCGTGATGCGTGAAGGGGAAATTGCCGGAGAACTACTGCACACAAGCGCCAATGAACAGCAGGCGCTCAGCCTTGCCATGCCTAAAGTCAGCCAGGCTATCGCCTGATTAAGGAGTTTATGATGTCTTCAGTTACTACACCTGGCACGGCTCGTCCGGCACTCAGCTTCGCCCGCGTCTGGGATCAATACGGCATGCTGGTGGTGTTTGCGGTGCTGTTTATCGGCTGTGCGATTTTCGTGCCTAACTTTGCCAGTTTCATCAACATGAAAGGGCTGGGCCTGGCTATCTCAATGTCCGGCATGGTGGCCTGCGGAATGCTGTTTTGCCTTGCTTCCGGCGATTTTGATCTCTCGGTGGCTTCGGTTATCGCCTGTGCCGGGGTGACGACGGCGGTGGTCATTAACCTCTCAGAAAGCCTGTGGCTCGGCGTATTTGCCGGTCTGCTGCTTGGGGCGTTATGCGGGTTGGTCAACGGTTTTGTGATTGCGCGCCTCAAAATCAACGCGCTGATAACGACCCTGGCAACCATGCAGATTGTCCGTGGGCTGGCGTATATCATTTCTGACGGCAAAGCCGTCGGTATTGAGGATGAGCGCTTCTTTACGCTCGGCTATGCCAACTGGTTTGGGCTACCGGCACCTATCTGGCTGACGGTTGGGTGCCTGATAATCTTCGGGCTGTTGCTCAATAAAACCACTTTTGGCCGCAACACGCTGGCGATTGGGGGTAACGAAGAGGCGGCGCGCCTGGCCGGGGTGCCGGTAGTGCGTACCAAGATTATTATCTTTGTGCTTTCTGGTCTGGTTTCCGCTGCCGCCGGGATAATTCTTGCCTCGCGGATGACCAGCGGCCAACCGATGACCTCGATTGGCTATGAGCTGATTGTTATCTCGGCCTGCGTGCTGGGTGGGGTATCGCTGAAAGGGGGGATTGGCAAGATTTCCTACGTCGTCGCCGGGGTACTGATTCTGGGTACCGTTGAGAATGCGATGAACCTGCTGAATATCTCGCCGTTTTCGCAATATGTGGTGCGCGGCTTGATTCTGCTCGCGGCGGTTATCTTCGACAGATATAAGCAAAAATCCCGCCGTGCGGTCTGATTTTTCCCGCAACCTTTAAGTCTAATGCTTACTTTCCGCCAGTGGCTAATGCCGCTGGCGTTTTCATTTGAAAATGGCGAGGAAGGTCACACTGTCTATACTTATCGTTGATAACTTTTTATTAACAAGCGGTCCCGGGCCGCGCAAAAAGGAGGGACAGAGTGGCTGAGACACTCACCATACCACCTCATTTAACGGGTAATTTGGCTTTATTCTTTGACCTTGATGGAACGCTTGCTGAGATAAAACCCCATCCCGATCAGGTCCTGCTTCCCCCCGATGTGCTGCTGATGCTAACCCTGCTCAGCGACCGTCATCGTGGCGCAGTGGCATTGATATCAGGGCGCTCAATGGACGAGCTTGACGCGCTCGCTAACCCCTGGCGGTTTCCTCTCGCCGGTGTCCATGGGGCTGAACGCCGTGACATCAATGGTCAACGCCATGCGGTAACGCTGCAGGCATCGCTGGCCCGTGAGGTGCAGACCACGCTACAGCGGGCGATGGCATCTTTACCCGGCAGTGAGGTGGAGAACAAAGGGATGGCCTTTGCGCTGCACTACCGTCAGGCGCCGCAGCACGAAGCGGCTATCAGGAAGCTGGCGCAGGGCATCGTCGAACGCTTTCCGCAGCTGGCGCTGCAGCCGGGGAAGTGTGTGATTGAGCTGAAGCCGAAAGGCATCAATAAAGGTGAGGCGATCGCCGCATTCATGCAGGAGCCACCGTTCTCCGGGCGTCGACCGCTATTTGTCGGTGACGATCTGACCGATGAGAGCGGCTTTGCGGTGGTTAACCGCCTTGGCGGGGTGTCGGTGAAAGTGGGCGAGGGCGAGACTCAGGCGCAGTATCGTGTGGCTAACGTTCGGGCAGTGCATGAGTGGCTGAAAGCACTGACCGATGACAGCGGTAAGGAGGAAGCGCGATGAGTCGTTTAGTCGTGGTATCGAATCGTGTGGCGCCTCCTGACGACAAAACCGCCAGCGCCGGTGGCCTGGCGGTGGGCGTTCTGGGGGCGCTGAAGTCTACGGGCGGGCTGTGGTTCGGCTGGAGTGGAGAAACAGGGGATGAAAATGCGCCGCTACAGACGACCTCCCGGGGCAATATCAGTTGGGCGACGTTCAACCTGAGCGAAGCCGACCATGAGCTTTACTACAATCAATTCTCCAACGCCGTGTTATGGCCAGCGTTTCACTATCGGCTCGACCTGGTTAACTATCAGCGCGAAGCCTGGGAAGGCTATCAGCGCGTGAATGCTCTGATAGCGGATAAGCTCGTTCCGCTCCTGGAGGCGGATGATATTCTCTGGATCCACGATTATCACCTGTTGCCGCTGGCGGCAGAGCTCCGTCGGCGCGGTGTTAAGCACAGAATCGGTTTTTTCCTGCATATCCCGTTCCCAACCCCGGAGATTTTTACCGCACTACCTCCCCACGCTGAGCTGCTGGAACAGATGGCTGACTACGATCTGCTGGGCTTTCAGACCGGGAGCGACTGCCAGGCGTTTCTTGATTGTGTTGCCGGGAAGACGCAGGTCATCACTCAGGGCGATATGCACACGGCCTGGGGTAAAATCTTCCGCACGGCGGTGTATCCGATAGGGATTGAACCGCAAGAGATTGCGCGCCAGGCCCAGGGCCCGCTGCCGCCAAAACTGGCGCAGCTGAAGGCCGAACTGAAGAACCTGAAAAACATTTTTTCGGTGGAGCGGCTGGATTATTCGAAAGGATTGCCAGAGCGTTTTCAGGCCTATGAGACGTTGCTTGAAAAGTACCCCCAGCACCACGGTAAAATTCGCTACACACAGATTGCACCGACCTCCCGCGGGGATGTGCAGGCCTACCAGGATATTCGCCATCAGCTGGAAACGGCGGCGGGCAGGATCAACGGGCAGTACGGGCAACTGGGGTGGACGCCGCTCTTTTATCTCAATCAGCATTTTGACCGTAAACTTCTGATGAAGGTGTATCGTTATTCCGACGTCGGGCTGGTGACACCGCTGCGCGACGGCATGAATCTGGTCGCGAAAGAGTTTGTGGCGGCGCAGGATCCTGAAAACCCTGGCGTGCTGGTGCTATCTCAGTTTGCCGGGGCGGCGAATGAACTCACCGCAGCGCTGATTGTGAATCCTTACGATCGCGATGATGTCGCCGCCGCACTCGACAGGGCGCTCAGCATGCCGCTTGCAGAGCGGCTTGCCCGGCACCATGAGATGCTGGCGGTCATTAAAAATAATGATATTCACCAGTGGCAGAAACGATTTATCAGTGACCTGAGTAGTATTGTGCGGGCGGGTAATGAACGTCAGCGGCAAAAAATAGCGACCTTTCCGAAACTGGCATAACCGTTGTGCTTCGCGCCCGCAAAGGGCGCGTTGAGCCACTATTCAGCCTCAAGTGAAACCAACAACACATCCACACAGCTGGTTCCGACAACCGTTTTCGCAGAGCAGGTAGCGCGCGAGAAAAAGCTCTGGTTGTGGTTACCGCAGACCACCAAATCCACCTGATTTTGTTGGCAAAAATGCTTCACGTGGCAGCCCAGTTCGCCAGAGGCGATAAGGGTTTGCGTAATGGGGTAATCGGCAAAATCGATCAGCTGTTGCAAAAACTGCTGGCGCTCCTCCTGAATCAACTCACGAAGGTTTTCCATCATCGGTGCGGCGAACTGGTTGTACATTTCAGGATCGGCAAGAAAAGTGATGATGCTGACACGCGCCTGAAGCGGGCGTGCGATAGAGACGGCTTTATTGATCAGTATCCTGCTCTCGGGTGTGGGTGCTACGGCGACGAGCAAATGTGCGTAAGACATTGTACCTCCCTGGGTTAGCGAACCGGCCCTCTTTCTCTCTTTACTCTGTTTACCACGCCCACGCAAGCAGTGGATCACCCGGAAGTGTGAGCGCTCTCTTATTATTCATTAATTATTCTTATAGAAAGAATAGGGCTATGTAGCACTTCGTTAAGATAAATGATCGTCTTATCTAAAATTTACGAAATTAATAATAATTTTTTAACTGGTTGCTTAAGTAAATTAACAAAGACTAAATGGTTTCTTAAGGCAATCATCGCAAAAACCTAAAACGATAACGTTA
>NZ_JMPS01000069.1 GCF_000735455.1 Yokenella regensburgei ATCC 49455
GTTCCGCTATCGTTTTTGTACGAATGTTATACAGATGCAGTGTAACAAAATGAGTATTCATCATTAAGGAATAGATTTTGATATCAAATGATTAATTAATCATCAATTGAGAACCTCATCTGATGGATTTACGACGGATAATCACCTACATTATGTGACATGGATCACATTTTTTTCAAAAGTTTCACAAGGCCACATTGTATGTGTCAGAACTGACGAGTAGAGTTGCGTCGAATTAGGAAAAATCTTAGTTATTTGTAAGAAATGTTTAAAATTGTCAGGTTATCTTCCCTACATGAGGAAGGCTGACAAAAAGGCAAGGACGCATTGCCTAAGTCAACTATGCATTTTGGCCGTTTCTTTTTTTACCGGGTTTTTTCCGGCGACATCACGGGGTGCGGTCACACCGCATAAAATAATGGTTGGTCATTCGGGATGGGAAAAATGCATACATCCGAGTTGCTAAAACATATTTATGACATCAATTTGTCATACTTACTTCTTGCACAGCGTCTTATCAGTCAGGATAAAGCTTCCGCCATGTTCCGTCTCGGCATCAACGAGGAGATGGCAACAACACTGGGTGAGCTTACACTCCCGCAAATGGTCAAGCTAGCAGAAACAAACCAGTTGGTTTGCCAGTTCCGCTTCGACAGTCATCAAACAATTACTCAGTTGACACAAGAGTCTCGTGTTGACGACCTGCAGCAAATTCACACCGGGATCCTGCTCTCGACCCGCCTGCTGAAAGAAGCCAGCCAGTCTGACGAATCAGCACGTAAGAAAAGGGCCTGACGATGAGTGAAAAAAGCATTGTCCAGGAAGCCCGCGATATTCAGTTGGCTATGGAACTGATTACGCTCGGCGCTCGCTTGCAGATGCTGGAAAGTGAAACTCAGCTGAGCCGTGGTCGTCTGATTCGCCTGTACAAAGAGCTTCGTGGTAGCCCGCCGCCGAAAGGTATGCTGCCGTTCTCCACCGACTGGTTCATGACCTGGGAACAAAACATACATTCATCAATGTTTTGTAATGCCTGGCAGTACCTGTTGAAAACCGGGTTGTGCAGCGGTGTTGACGCCGTTATCAAAGCCTATCGCCTATATCTGGAACAGTGCCCGCAAGAGGAACAGGGGCCATTACTGGCTCTGACTCGTGCCTGGACACTGGTGCGTTTTGTTGAGAGCGGCATGTTAGAACTGTCGCATTGCAACTCCTGTGGGGGGAATTTTATCACCCACGCACACCAGCCGGTCGGTAGCTTTGTCTGCAGTCTGTGCCAGCCGCCATCCCGCGCCGTAAAAAGACGTAAACTTTCTGCCAGTCTTGCCGATATTACTCCACAACTGCTGGATGAACAGATAGGTCAGGCTGTTTGACCTTGACGGCGTGGACAACACTCCAGCAGCGGTAAGCAATTACCGCTGCTTTTTTTTGCCCCTCTGTCAGGTTTTCTCTGACGCTGTTCATTCTTGCCTTAGTCAACACTGGAAGGATGATGTCGTGCTTATCTTATTAGGTTACCTGGTTGTTATCGGTACAGTTTTCGGTGGTTATGCCATGACCGGCGGGCACCTTGGGGCACTTTATCAACCAGCGGAGCTCATTATCATCGGCGGTGCGGGGATCGGGGCGTTTATCGTTGGTAACAACGGTAAAGCTATCAAGGGTACCGTGAAGGCGCTGCCGCTGCTGTTTCGCCGTTCAAAGTACACCAAGTCCATGTACATGGATCTGCTGGCGCTGCTCTATCGCCTGATGGCCAAGTCTCGCCAGCAGGGGATGTTCTCGCTGGAGCGGGATATTGAAAACCCGAAAGAGAGCGAGATTTTTGCAAGCTACCCGCGCATTCTCGCCGACAGCATTATGCTCGATTTTATCGTCGACTATCTGCGTCTCATCATCAGCGGCAACATGAACACCTTCGAAATTGAAGCGCTGATGGATGAAGAAATTGAAACCCATGAAAGCGAAGCCGAAGTGCCGGCGAACAGCCTGGCGCTGGTGGGGGACTCTCTCCCGGCGTTTGGTATCGTTGCGGCGGTCATGGGGGTGGTTCATGCGCTGGCGTCTGCCGACCGTCCGGCCGCAGAGCTGGGTTCGCTGATTGCCCATGCGATGGTGGGGACGTTCCTCGGTATTTTGCTGGCGTATGGTTTTATCTCCCCGCTGGCAAGCGTTCTGCGTCAAAAAAGCGCGGAAACCACCAAGATGATGCAGTGCGTCAAAATCACGTTGCTGTCGAATCTTAACGGCTATGCGCCGCCAATTGCCGTCGAGTTTGGGCGTAAAACCCTGTACTCCAGCGAGCGTCCGTCCTTCATCGAACTGGAAGAGCACGTGCGTGCAGTACGTAACCCGACGGCGCAGCAACAGACTACGACCGAGGACGCATGAAAAATCAGGCGCATCCTATCGTCGTTGTTAAACGGCGCAAACACAAAGGGCATGCGAATCATGCCCACGGATCCTGGAAAATTGCTTATGCCGACTTTATGACGGCGATGATGGCGTTCTTCCTCGTGATGTGGCTCATCTCTATTTCAAGCCCGAAAGAGCTGATTCAGATTGCTGAGTATTTTCGTACCCCGCTGGCGACGGCGATCACCGGCGGTCCTCGGGTATCCAATAGTGAAAGCCCGATCCCTGGCGGCGGTGATGACTTCACCCAGCAGCAGGGGGAAGTGAATAAACAGCCGAATATCGATGATCTGAAAAAACGCATGGAGCAGAGCCGCCTGCAGAAAATTCGTGGCGAACTCGATCAATTGATTGAATCCGATCCGAAGCTGAAAGCGCTGCGTCCACACCTGAAGATCGATCTGGTGCAGGAAGGTCTGCGTATTCAGATTATCGATAGCCAGAACCGGCCCATGTTTAAAACCGGCAGCGCAGAAGTTGAGCCCTATATGCGCGATATTCTGCGTGCCATTGCGCCGGTTCTGAACGAAATACCGAACAAAATCAGCCTCTCGGGTCATACCGATGATTTCCCGTACGCCAACGGCGATCGGGGTTACAGCAACTGGGAACTGTCCGCAGAACGTGCCAATGCGTCACGTCGCGAGCTGGTCGCCGGGGGGCTTGATGATGGCAAAGTGCTGCGCGTAGTCGGGATGGCAAACACCATGCGTCTTAGCGATCGCGGCGGCGACGATGCTATCAACCGTCGTATTAGTTTGTTGGTGCTTAACCAGCAGGCCGAACAGGCGATTTTGCATGAAAATGCGGAAAGCCAGAACGAACCTTTAAGCGTATTACAGCAGCCAGCGGCGGTCCCGCCGGCAGCCGGTCCCACATCGCCACAAGCCATTCAGAGGTGATAGCGTGAGCATGGATATCAGCGATTTTTACCAGACGTTTTTTGATGAAGCCGACGAGCTGTTGGCGGATATGGAGCAACACCTGCTGGATCTGGTTCCAGAAGCACCTGACTCGGAGCAGATGAACGCGATTTTCCGCGCGGCACACTCCATTAAAGGAGGGGCTGGCACCTTCGGATTCACCGTCCTGCAGGAGACCACGCACCTGATGGAAAACCTGCTGGATGACGCGCGGCGCGGTGAGATGCAGCTCAACACCGACATTATCAACCTGTTTTTGGAAACGAAAGATATTATGCAGGAACAGCTCGACGCCTATAAAAGCTCCCAGGAGCCGGATGCTGCCAGCTTTGAATACATCTGCAATGCCCTGCGCCAGCTGGCGCTCGAGGCCAAAGGAGAAAGCGCTGCGCCGGCAGTCAGCGGCGCAAAACTGACCGTGGTCGACGCCGATGACGATGCAGCGGTTAATGCGGATGCCGGAGAAGGCAAACTGCGCATTATCCTGTCACGCCTGAAGCCCGGCGAGCCGGATATGCTACAGGAAGAACTCAGTAACCTTGCGCAGCTGAGCCAGGTGGAAAAAACCGACGATACGCTGGCGGCAACGCTCGACGGCAGCGTCGACCAGGACGATATCGTCGCGGTGCTGTGCTTTGTTATTGAAGCCGATCAGATTGCTTTCGAAACCGCCTCGACGGCCGTTGCCGTTGTTGACGAGCCGGTTGAAGAGAAGACCGCCGAAACCGCGGTTGTGGTTGCGGAGCCTGCGGCTACTGCCCCGACGCTGAAGCCTGCGGCAAAAGATCAGGCGCCAGCAGCACGTGAAAAACCGGCGGCCCGCGCCAGTGAATCCACCAGTATCCGCGTGGCGGTAGAAAAAGTGGACCAGCTGATCAACCTCGTCGGCGAACTGGTTATTACCCAGTCGATGCTGGCCCAGCGTTCAAACGAGCTGGATCCGGTACAACACGGCGACCTCATCACCAGCATGGGCCAGCTGCAACGTAACGCCCGGGATCTGCAGGAATCGGTGATGTCGATTCGTATGATGCCGATGGAATATGTCTTCAGCCGCTTCCCGCGCCTGGTGCGAGACCTGGCCAGCAAGCTGGGTAAACAGGTAGAACTCACCCAGATGGGCAGCTCGACGGAACTTGATAAGAGCCTTATCGAACGCATTATCGATCCGTTAACGCACCTGGTACGTAACAGTCTTGACCACGGCATCGAACTGCCGGAGGCGCGCATGGCTGCCGGGAAATCCGCGGTGGGCAATCTGGTGCTGTCGGCGGAACACCAGGGCGGCAACATCTGTATTGAAGTGACCGACGATGGCGCGGGCCTCAACCGCGAACGTATTCTGGCGAAAGCGATTTCTCAGGGCATGGCGGTCAACGAAAACATGACCGATGACGAGGTCGGGATGCTGATTTTCGCCCCGGGCTTCTCCACCGCCGAGCAGGTGACCGACGTTTCTGGCCGCGGCGTTGGTATGGACGTGGTGAAACGAAACATCCAGGAGATGGGCGGACACGTCGAAATTCAGTCAAGACAGGGGCAGGGAACGACGATTCGCATTCTGCTGCCGCTGACGCTGGCTATTCTCGACGGTATGTCGGTGAAGGTCAGCGGCGAAGTCTTTATTCTGCCGCTCAATGCGGTAATGGAATCTCTGCAGCCGCGTGAAGAAGATCTTCATCCGCTGGCCGGCGGCGAGCGCGTGCTGGAAGTGCGCGGTGAATATCTGCCGCTGGTGGAACTGTGGAAAGTATTCGACGTCGACGGCGCCAATACTGAACCGACGCAGGGGATTGTGGTTATCCTGCAAAGCGCCGGTCGTCGCTACGCGCTGCTGGTGGATCAGCTGATTGGTCAGCACCAGGTGGTAGTGAAAAACCTCGAAAGTAACTACCGCAAAGTGCCGGGTATCTCCGCGGCGACCATCCTGGGTGACGGTAGCGTTGCGCTTATCGTCGATGTCTCCGCGCTGCAGAGCATTAATCGTGAACAACGTGTGGCGTACACAGCCGCCTGAATGAGTTAGAAGGTAATAACATGACCGGTATGAGCACTGTAACAAAACTGGCAGGCGAGCCATCGGGCCAGGAGTTTTTGGTCTTCACGCTTGGCGATGAAGAGTACGGTATCGATATCCTGAAAGTGCAGGAAATTCGTGGCTACGATCAGGTAACGCGTATTGCCAATACCCCGAGCTTTATCAAAGGGGTCACCAACCTGCGCGGCGTTATCGTGCCAATCGTCGACCTGCGCGTGAAGTTCTGCCAGGAAGAGGTGGATTACGATGAGAACACGGTCGTTATCGTGTTAAATCTGAGCCAGCGCGTGGTGGGTATCGTGGTTGACGGCGTTTCTGACGTGCTGTCGCTCGCCGCCGACCAGATCCGTCCGGCGCCGGAGTTTGCCGTCACCCTTTCCACCGAGTACCTGACCGGCCTCGGAGCGCTCGGTGAACGTATGCTGATTCTGGTTAACATCGAGAAGCTGTTGAACAGTGACGAGATGGCCCTGATTGACGCTGCGGCCCACGTTGCCTGACCCAACGCCCCGCTTCGGCGGGGCTTTTTGTCTCTGCCTCAATGTACCAAAGTGCAATTTTCCTTGCTCCCGCCTTTAAAGTTCTTTCCCGGTATGCCGATAACACCGTTAATAAATAATAGAAAAGGTGTTGTATGTTGAACCGTATCCGAGTTGTCACATTGTTGATGTTGGTGCTGGTTGTCTTCGCACTCCTTCAACTGCTATCTGGTGGTTTTTTATTTTCTTCCCTACAACAAAACCAGCAAAGCTTTGTGCTTTCTAACGAACTGCGCACCCAGCAAACTGAATTAAGTAAAACCTGGGAGCTGATGCTGCAAACCCGAATTAACCTGAGCCGCTCGTCCGCCCGCATGATGATGGATGCTGCGAATCAGCAGAGCAGCGCTAAAACAGAACTGCTGAAAAACGCCCGACTGACGCTTGCCGAAGCCGAAAAACATTACGATGCGTTCAGCAAAGCGGCGCAGCCGGAATCGATGAATGAAGTCACCCAGGTAGTGAATTCGCGTTATCAGCAATACCACGCGGCGTTGAGCGAACTGATTGCCTTCCTCGACGGCGGCAACATGGATGCCTATTTTGCCCAACCGACGCAGGGAAGGCAGAACGCACTGGGTGAAGCGATGACCCAATTCGCAGCCCGCAGCGAAGCGCTGTATCAGCAAAACTATACTGCCAGCGGCCAGGACTACCGCTTTGCTCAATGGCAACTGGCGATTCTTGCCGTGGTGCTGGTGGTGGTGCTGATCGCCGTATGGGCCGGAGTACGGCATATCCTGCTGAATCCGCTTGCGAAAGTGATGCATCAGCTGCGCCAGATCGCCAGCGGTGATCTGACCACCTCGCTGTCGCTACCGGGACGCAACGAAATTGCTGAACTGGCGGGCACCGTCAACCATATGCAGCATTCGCTTATCGATACCGTGACCCGGGTGCGTGGAGGTACCGACGCTATTTATACCGGGACCAGCGAAATTGCGCTCGGTAACACCGACCTCTCTTCCCGCACCGAACAGCAGGCGTCGGCGCTCGAGGAGACTGCCGCCAGCATGGAGCAGCTTACCGCCACCGTGAAGCAGAACGCCGATAACGCGCGTCAGGCGTCGCAGTTGGCGAAGAGCGCCTCGGAAACCGCCGATCGCGGTGGCCGGGTGGTCGATGGCGTGGTGAAAACTATGCACGAGATTGCCGGTAGTTCACAGAAAATCGCCGACATTATCAGCGTTATCGACGGTATTGCATTCCAGACCAACATCCTGGCGCTGAACGCCGCCGTTGAAGCCGCCCGCGCCGGCGAGCAGGGGCGTGGTTTTGCGGTCGTTGCCGGGGAAGTCCGTAATCTGGCGAGCCGTAGCGCCCAGGCGGCCAAAGAGATCAAAACCCTGATTGAGGATTCAGTGTCGCGTGTCGATACCGGCTCGACGCTGGTAGAAAGCGCCGGGGAAACCATGCGCGAGATCGTGAATGCGGTAACGCGCGTGACCGACATTATGGGCGAGATTTCGTCCGCCTCTGATGAGCAGAGTCGCGGTATCGATCAGGTCGCGCTGGCGGTGTCGGAAATGGATCGCGTCACCCAGCAGAACGCCGCGCTGGTGCAGGAATCTGCCGCCGCTGCGGCAGCGCTGGAGGAGCAGGCGAGCCGTCTCACTCAGGCCGTGGCCGCTTTCCAGCTGAATCATGCGAAAAGCAAAAAAAATAGTACTTATAAGGTGCAGCAACCGGAAGCCGCGCCGATAACGTTACGTTCGCCTGGTGCTACATCGGGCAGCGACGCTAATTGGGAAACATTTTAATAATTTTGGCATTGTGCCGTGAACCGGGGAATGGGGATGTTTAATCGAATTCGAATCTCGACCACATTATTTGTGATTTTGATTATCTGCGGTCTGTTGCAGGTGGGTAGCAACGGGCTGTCGTTCTGGGCATTCCGCGATGGGTTCCATAGTCTGCAGCAGGTTGAGCACAGTAACGAACAGCGCACACAGCTGGCTCAGATGCGCTCGGTACTGCTGCAGGCAAGCGTGGCGCTGAATAAGGCGGGCACGCTGACGGCACTGAGTTACCCGGCTGATGACGTTAAGTCATTGATTGCTAATGCGCGCGCTGCGCTGCATGAATCAGAAAGTCTGCTGAAGACGTTTGTCGCGGTTCCGGCGATGAATCCGGAAGGCCAGCGCCTGATGGACGAGACGCAAAAAACCTACAGCGCCTGGCACGATGATCTGACGCACCAGCTGACCTGGCTTGAGAATAATCAGCTGTCGGACTTTATGTCGGCGCCGGTGGAGAAATCGCAACAGCAGTTTGATGACAACTTCAGCGCCTGGCAGCAGCACATTAATCTGTTCGTCGATAACGCCGGACGGGAAGGGCAGAGCAACTACCATCGCTCGGCGGTCATATTTGTCACTGTACTCATCCTCGCGGCGCTTATCACCAGTGCATCGCTGTGGTGGTCACGCAAAATGATCGTTCAGCCACTGGCTATCGTCAGCAGCCACTTTGCAAGCATTGCTCAGGGGAATCTGGCGCGTCCGATAGCGGTTTTCGGACGTAATGAAATCTCTGCCATCTTTGCCGGGCTGAAGGCGATGCAGACCGCGCTGCGCGATACGGTAAGCCAGGTGCGTACCGGCAGCTACGCGATGCATACCGGGATTTCGGAGATTGTGGCCGGTAACAACGACCTTTCTTCACGTACCGAGCAGCAGGCGTCGTCGCTTGCGGAAACGGCCGCCAGTATGGAACAGCTTACCGCAACCGTTGGACAGAACGCCGATAACGCGCGTCAGGCATCAAAACTTGCCAGCAACGCCGCCGAAACCGCCCGCCGTGGTGGCGACCAGGCGTCGCACGTGGCGGAGACGATGCAGGGGATCGCGACCAGCTCGCAGAAGATTGGCGACATTATCAGCGTGATAGACGGCATCGCTTTCCAGACCAACATTCTGGCACTGAACGCGGCGGTAGAAGCGGCGCGTGCTGGTGAACAGGGTCGCGGTTTCGCGGTTGTCGCCGGAGAAGTTCGAAACCTGGCAAGCCGCAGTGCCCAGGCGGCCAAAGAGATCAAAACCCTGATTGAAGAATCCGTGGCCCGCGTGCAGGAAGGCTCCGCCCGCGTCGACATGGCGGCGAACACCATGCAGGACATCGTGCAGTCGGTGACCCAGGTGAACGACATCATGGGCGAAATTGCCTCAGCTTCTGACGAACAGCGTCGCGGTATTGAGCAGGTGGCGCTGGCGGTAAGCCAGATGGATCAGGTAACCCAACAAAACGCCTCGCTGGTGGAAGAAGGGGCTGCGGCCACCGACCAGCTGGCAGGTCAGGCCGACAGGCTGACCGCACTGGTGTCGGTCTTCGAAATTGAAGAAAAAAATGTGACTCAGCATGACGTAACGGCTGGGCCTGTACCTGTTGTTTCCTGAGTGGAATTAAGAAGGCGCTATGACATCATCTCTGCCCACAGGGCAATCGTCGTTACTTATGCAGATGACGCAGCGCCTGGCGCTGTCCGACGCGCAGTTTCGTCGGATATGCCAACTGATTTACCAGCGCGCGGGCATCGTGCTGGCCGATCATAAGCGCGATATGGTTTACAACCGCCTGGTGCGTCGCTTGCGGACGCTGGGGCTGGAGGATTTTGGTCACTATCTGGGCATGCTGGAATCGAATCAGGACAATGCGGAGTGGCAGGCGTTTATTAACTCCCTGACCACCAACCTGACGTCCTTTTTCCGTGAAGCCCACCACTTCCCGGTGCTGGCGGAGCACGCCCGTCGTCATCGTGGCGGTGAGTTCCGGGTGTGGAGCGCGGCGGCCTCGACCGGCGAAGAACCGTATTCGATTGCCCTGACGCTTGCCGACACGCTGGGTACGGCGCCGGGACGCTGGAAGGTCTTCGCGAGCGATATCGACACCGAGGTGCTGCAGAAAGCGCAAAGTGGCATCTACCGCCAGGAAGAGCTGAAAACGCTGTCGCAGCAGCAGCTTCAGCACTATTTCATGCGTGGGACCGGCCCGCACAGCGGGCTGGTGCGCGTTCGACAGGAGCTCGCCAATTACGTTGAGTTCTCTTCGTTAAACCTGCTTGACCGTCACTACAACGTGCCGGGGCCGTTTGACGCCATCTTCTGCCGTAACGTAATGATTTATTTTGATAAAACGACTCAGCAAGAGATTCTGCGCCGTTTTGTTCCTCTGCTGAAGCCGGACGGTTTGCTGTTTGCCGGCCACTCAGAGAATTTCAGCAATCTCGTGCGTGAGTTTAGCCTGCGTGGCCAGACGGTTTATGCGCTGAGTAAGGAAAGAGCATGAGTAAAATCAGGGTGTTGTCTGTTGATGACTCAGCGCTGATGCGCCAGATCATGACGGAAATTATCAATAGTCATAGTGACATGGAGATGGTTGCGACAGCGCCGGACCCTCTGGTCGCCCGGGATCTTATCAAAAAATACAATCCGGACGTGCTGACGCTGGACGTTGAAATGCCGCGAATGGACGGTCTGGACTTTCTCGAAAAATTGATGCGTTTGCGCCCGATGCCGGTGGTGATGGTTTCCTCGCTCACCGGGAAAGGCTCCGAAGTGACGCTGCGCGCGCTGGAACTGGGGGCGGTGGACTTCGTGACCAAACCTCAGTTGGGGATCCGTGAAGGCATGCTCGCCTACAGCGAAATGATCGCCGAGAAGGTACGCGCAGCCTCAAGAGCGCGGGTGAATGCGCATAAACCGGCAGTAGCGCCAACTACGCTGAAGGCGGGGCCGCTGCTGAGTTCGGAGAAGCTGATTGCGATTGGCGCCTCCACCGGAGGGACCGAAGCCATTCGCCATGTGCTGCAGCCAATGCCGCTCACCAGCCCGGCGATCCTTATTACCCAGCATATGCCGCCGGGCTTCACCCGTTCTTTTGCCGAGCGTCTGAACAAGCTGTGTCAGATTACGGTGAAAGAGGCGGAAGACGGCGAGCGTGTGCTGCCGGGCCACGCCTACATTGCGCCAGGCGACAAGCATATGGAGCTGTCGCGCAGCGGGGCGAACTATCAAATCAAAATTCACGACGGGCCGCCGGTAAACCGGCATCGCCCGGCGGTTGATGTGCTGTTTCATTCGGTCGCTAAGTTTGCGGGGCGCAACGCGGTGGGGGTCATTCTCACCGGGATGGGCAACGACGGTGCGGCCGGGATGCTGGCAATGCACCAGGCGGGAGCCTGGACGATTGCGCAGAATGAAGCAAGTTGTGTGGTGTTCGGCATGCCGCGTGAGGCCATCAATATGGGTGGCGTCAGCGAAGTGGTCGATCTTAGCCAGGTAAGCCAGCAGATGCTGGCGAAAATCAGTGCCGGACAGGCAATACGTATTTAAGAGGAGTGGAGTTTTATGGCGGATAAAGAGCTTAGATTTCTGGTTGTGGATGACTTTTCCACCATGCGTCGCATCGTGCGTAACCTGCTAAAAGAGCTGGGATTTAACAACGTTGAAGAAGCAGAAGACGGCGTTGACGCGCTGAACAAACTTCAGGCGGGTGGATTTGGTTTTGTTATCTCTGACTGGAACATGCCGAACATGGACGGCCTTGAGCTGCTGAAAACTATTCGTGCCGACGGCGGAATGGCCTCTATGCCGGTACTGATGGTGACCGCAGAAGCCAAGAAGGAAAATATCATTGCTGCAGCGCAGGCCGGCGCCAGCGGCTATGTCGTTAAACCGTTTACCGCAGCAACTCTCGAAGAGAAACTGAACAAGATCTTCGAGAAACTCGGCATGTGAGGGCAGGACGATGATGCAACCCATGATTAAACCTGGAGATGAACATTCCGCTGCGGATATCATCGTCCGCATTGGTAGCCTGACCCGTATGCTGCGTGACAGTCTGCGCGAGCTGGGGCTGGATCAGGCGATTGCAGAAGCGGCAGAAGCGATCCCGGATGCCCGTGACCGCCTGGACTATGTGGTGCAGATGACCGCACAGGCCGCCGAGCGTGCGCTGAACTGTGTGGAGCTGTCGCAGCCGCACCAGAACCAGATGGAGAAGCAGGCGAAAGCGCTGTCTGGCCGTTGGGACGAGTGGTTCGAAAACCCGATTGAGCTTGCCGACGCGCGTGATCTGGTGACGGATACCCGCAGCTATCTGGCAGAAGTGCCGCAGCACACCAGCTTCACCAACGCCCAGCTGCTGGAGATCATGATGGCGCAGGATTTCCAGGACCTTACCGGTCAGGTTATCAAGCGCATGATGGACGTTATCCAGGAGATTGAACGTCAGCTGCTGATGGTGCTGCTGGAGAATATGCCGGAACAGCCAGCAAAGTCGAAGCGTGAAAATGACAGCCTGTTGAATGGTCCGCAGATGGATGCCACCAAAGCTGGCGTGGTCGCAAGCCAGGACCAGGTTGACGACCTGCTCGACAGCCTCGGATTCTGATCCTTCTTAATGGCCCTGACGGGCCATTTTTTTATCGCAGATCCATCTTCAGCGTCACATTACCTTCAAACTTACCCGGCTCGGGGCGCTTTTCCGTCGTCGCGACCGGTGCTGCCTGCAGATGCAGTGCGCCATTCCCCTGGTCATCAACGCCGATGGGTAGCGAGACCTGTCCATCAAGACTGATATTACTGCTGTTGGCATCATACATTCGGACACCAACGTCATCACGGTTAAGCATTTTCGCAATATAGCCGCTACCGCTGTCGGCAACGCCCTGGTCGGCCGTTAGCGTCATTTTGATTTTATCGCTATTACCGATGGCCGGGTTGTCGCAGTGCCAGGTGATGTCGACATCCTTTAACGTATAGCCAGCTGGCGGCTGGCCCTGAGCGATAAACTGGCTGCTGACAATATTGCCAAGTTCAACCTCAATGGTGCTGCCGGCGTTGATGGTGCAGCTGAGCGGGACCGTGATAGTGCCGGTGAGCCAGATATTTGAAACCAGCGTCGCATCGGCGGTGGTACAGCTACTGCCGTCTAAGGCAAGGCAGCTATAGTTTTGCGCCACTATCATTGGTGGAATGGTTTCAACGCCCAGCAGCGGTTTTTTAATATAAAACGTGGCGCGAATGACGTTCCAGTTAAACCTCCGTTTACTGGTTTGCTTACTGTCCGGGCGGGTAGCATCGCTACAGACGCTGGCGCTGCCTTCGGTGGTGTTTAGCTTCGACTCCGGTACTTTACTCATCGAGGTGAGATCCGTCGGATAAGCGTTAATATTCAGTGAGAAGAGATTATTACCATCCGGTGCATCCGCGCTGTCGCTGTAGCCGGTGATATCGATATCGAGCTTATCCGTTAGCTGACCATATCCGGCGACACCGGTGGCCAAAGGACTACCCGCCCAGGTCGTTTCAAAGACAGTGTCGCTGGCTTTCATTTCGGAAGGGCAGCTGCAGTTAGCCTCAATAAAGGCGGGTCCACTGCCGAGCAGATGATTGTTATCACCATAGGTTTTTCCGGCCACGTCGTCGCTGGCCGTCCAGTCAGCGGCATAATTTACCGTGTAGTCCGCAGGGCCGGAAAAGCAGCCACTCAGGGCGCTGGCTTGCGTCGCGCCCGCTACTAGTAGAAGCAGGACACCCGACAGGGGTCGATAGATATTACTGATCATTGATTTTCTCCGGGAAACACACGGCGTGAAGAAGATGGATACCCGCAGGGTTAGGCGTTTCCCGTGAGTCATCCTTTAACGTCAGGGAAGCGTGACACTGTTGATTCTGATGAGTGCCCCATTTAACGCTTAGGGCGGCCTTCTCCCCAAGTCCTGCCAGGTACAGGGTACCGGTATCGTCAACAATGCCGCTCAGGCTGCTGTTGTCGATGGTGGCAAAAGCGCCAAAGGGTACAGGACTACCATTCGCAAGATGCAGGCTAATTAGTGTCCGATAGCCCACGTGGGCATTGATAGTGGCGCTGACCGCAGCATCGTGAGAGGGAATGACCACGATGGTGGTTTCATCGGTATCAACGTCCTGGGGCAGCGAGGTGGTATCGACGCGTACGCTGTTTTCCTGATACGCGGTCAGCGATGGGATAATAGCGTTGCCGGCATAGTCGGTACGAATGCCGCGCTGGTTCTGGAAACGGATACCTTCAGCCCCTTCCGCGTGGACAACGGCAAACTGATCACCGAGCGGTTGTGACAGTGTCACACCATGCGGGTGAGCCACGATAGCCCCGCTGGCGCCGTAGCTGTACTGCTGTGAATTGTCCGTGGCGTAGTAATAGCCTGCGTTCAGATTGGCGTACTGTGAGCGGTAGCTGCCGTAGACGCTGCTGCTATCCGCGCCACCGTGGTTGCTTCTGCTTTGCTGCAACGAATAACTGAGTCTGTCGTCATCAAGTAACGTGCCGTTTAGCGCCAGGTTCTGGTTAGTGCTGCCACCTTTGGTGTTGCTGATGTTGTAGCTTGCCCAGCTTTTCGGTAGCCAGTGGCTGAGCGGGATGCTGATGCCAACGGAAAGCATCTGATCGCTGCCGTCATCGCTGTTTTTGCTGTAGGTATACGCAAGGTGAGTGCCAATGCCATCAAAAGTGCGGCTGATCCCGGCCGACAGGCTACGTTCGGTACGTGAGGTCTGCCAGTAGTTTTGCTGGTAGCCGTTGAGGTAGATGCTGCTGCCGGCAATCACCTGGCTCAGGCTGAGCTGAATGCGGTTGCGCTTGTTGTACTGAAATTGCCATTCGTCGTCTTCGTTCTGGTGCCCGCGCAGGGTGGCGTCGGCAAAGCTGTAATACCCTTGCGTCGAATAACGGTAGCTGGCAAGCGTAAAGCTGGTATTGGTCGGTTCAATTTTCCCGGAGTAAAGCACGCGCCAGGACTGACCGCGCCTGGTATCCAGCGATTCAGGTGAACTTTGCGCCCAGGTGACGTCGGTGGAAAGCGCACCGAACTGACCCAGCATCATACCTACGCCGGTATTCAGCGCGAGATAATGTTCAGCAACGGTACTGCCGCCAAAAAGCGTCAGTGCGTTATTGAGGCCATAAATAGCGCTACCCTGAGTAAACAGCGGATCGTCAGCGCTTTGTCCGCTGTCCGGCCGATAGCGACCGGCAGTGACCTCGAAACGCAGATGCTGCGGGCGCTGCATCACGGCGACGCTTGAATAGGGCTGGATAAACTGGTGTTCGCTGCCGTCGGCTTCTTTTACGGTCACTTCCAGATCGCCGCTGTTGGTGGTGGCGTAGAGGTCGTTGATTTCAAACGCACCTGGGGCAACGTTAGCCTGATAAATGACGTAGCCGTTCTGGCGGACGGAGACTTCCGCATTGCTGCTGGCAATGCCGCGGATCACGGGGGCAAACCCGCGCTGGCTCCAGGGCAGCATTTCATCATCAGATGCGAGATTGACCCCTTTGTAGCGGATACTGTCGAAGACGTCGCCGCGGGTGCTGCTTTCCCCGGCGGTAAACTGTGCCTTGAGCGTATCGATATCGTGCTGCAGCCAGGTGTTGATGTTCTGCCATGACGAGCCGCTGTCGGTGTGATTCCAGGTGGCGTAATGGCGCAGCCGCCATCCGCCAAGATTGACGCCGTTGCGCAGGCTCAGGTACTGGTTGCTGGTGGAGTCTCCGCCGCCACGCTGCTGCATCCCTGAAAGGGAGTAGTCGCTGAACAGTACCGGTACGCCGTCATCCCAGCGCGAAGGGTCTATCTCTCCCCGGTTTTGCGTACCGAGCGCGGCCTGCGGAATACTCAGGTTCAGCGCCATCTGGTTGAAGTCAAAGCTCGCCACCGCGGCGGGAATATAGTCACCAATGGCGCTTTTTAATGGACCGTTTTCTGCAAGTTCACTAAAGGCAGGGTAGCGGTCAATGCGAATATTCCAGCCGCGCAGTATGGCAGGGGTCAGCTGCGGCTGCAGTGAGCCATCAGCGCCATTGATATAGCTGAGTGTGACGTCGGTGACTTTACGATGGTTAATGAACACCGAAGTGGGGTAATTGCCAGGTAGCTGCGCATTAGGGTTCGAAAACAGCGACAGGTTGATATCCTGAGATGAGAGCTGGTCGCCTTCCAGCGCCGAAGGCGGGAAAACATAATCCCGGGCAGTAGCTGTCATCGGCGCCATGAAAAAGATGGCGCTCAGGGCGTGAACGGCAGAGCGAGCAGGGCGCAGTCGATGCTGCTTTGATTTCCCCATCAGCCACGCTCCACTGGAGCGCTATAGCGGGTGGAGGCGTTCCCATAATCGGTAATGCAGTGCCAGACCACCTGGCTGTTGCCCGCGGCCATCGGGAGCGGATGAGAGACCTGCCCCAGAGGTGGAACCATCTCAATATCATCCAGCGCGGTGCTGCCGACCTTGAGCGAATCAAAAATAATGAAATAGCGGCTGTTATTCAGCACGCTGAAGGTGCCTGCATCGCTTTTAAAGTGCAGATTTTTGCACCCTTCGCCAGGCGTTCCGTCCAGCCCCTGTGGGCGCCAGAAGAGCTTCATCCGCATTTTGTAGATAAGGTGCAACACGTTTTTATCCTCTTCATCTTTACCGACGGCGGGGATACTGTGTACGTTGAGATAGAACAGCGACTCTCGGTCTGCAGGCAGCGGTGTACCGTTCCAGGCGATGCGCAGGCTCTGCTCTTTTTGTGGATCTAACCGGAATAACGGCGGGGTGATGATAAAAGGACCGCGGGTTTTTCCATCTCCCGTATCTACCCACGACTGAATTAACCACGGAGACTGGCTGTCTTTATTCGTCAGCGGAAGTGCGACTTCCTTTTTATTTGCTTCATAAATAACACGAGTCCTACCGATCTGTATTCCTGATGAATAACAGTACTGGCTAAATAAAACAGTGACTATCATTAGTAGTATGCGGTTGCACATTTTTAAAACTCGCGCAGTGGTAGATGAAAAAACAAAACCAGCGCAGGCTGGTTTTGTATAACAGTGATGAATTAAATAAATAAACTAATTATTCATTGATGATGTATTAGCGATAAAGAATGTTGACAACCAGATCACCGTCCGCGGCACCGGCGGTAACGTCTTTAGCAAAAGATTTATAACGCGCGTTAAAGTTAGCGTATATGGCGTCTTCGGCGTCGGGAAGTTCGATAGAAACTTGTCCCTCGCTACCGTCGAGTGCAAGCAAATTAGTATCTTCACCATCCGGGCTGATGGCGATGCCAACGCCAGTCGCCGCGGTATCTCCGGAGGTGGTGATCTGCGAGACATTCAACAGACTCGTGCTGCCGGTCAGGCTTGTATCTCCGGTAAAGGTCAGCTGAACGGCGGGTAAACCGGTGCTTTTAAGCGGGCAGTTAATCAGCGTAATAGTAAAGGGTTTCAGCGTCGATTCTTTACCTACGGAATCAAATAAAGAGGTGGGATAAGTACCGAGCGAAACGTTCTTATCACTGGTTCCATCATCACCAGAAATTTCGCAGCTGGGTTCAATAATTTCACCGGTGAAATGTATTGTGCCTGCATTCATTTCCGCAGAATATATATTGCCGCTCATTATACCCAGTAATGCCGCGATGACGATCTTTTTTGTTCTCAGCATAATGCAGTCTCCTTGACAGATAAATTGATAAGATTTTTTTATATAATAACAATCATGGGGGGTATACACGGATAATAAGGAGTGAAAAGACTCGCTGCAGGGTAATTATTAGCAAAAAATGGCAATTCTCTTCTGTTTAATATGATAAGGCGTTTATATATCCCTAATGCAAATATTTAATCGGAGAAACATTCTGGAAATATATTAAATCGGTAAAAAGTGTTTCAGCAGTGAGATTCAGCAAAGCAGGCAATAGGCGGCCTTTTTCCTGCTTTTTCCCGCCATTGCGTGCGCCTGCCTCTGTCATCATGTGCACTACTGGAAGTACTACAGGTTAGCGCCGTGTCAGAAGAAAACGACGACAAAACAGAAGCCCCCACACCCCAACGGCTGGAAAAGGCGCGTGAAGAGGGGCAGATCCCCCGTTCCCGCGAGCTGACCTCTTTCCTGATCCTGTTGGTCGGGGTTTGCGTCATCTGGCTCGGCGGGGAATCTCTGGCGCGCCGACTGGCGGCCTTGCTCTCGGGTGGGCTGCGTTTTGACCATAGCATCGTCAATGACCCCAACCTGATCCTTGGACAGATAATTCTGCTGATCCGTGAAGCGATGCTGGCGCTGCTGCCGCTGATTGTCGGCGTTGTGGTTATCGCTATCGTCGCGCCGATGCTGCTGGGTGGGATTATTTTCAGCCCGAAGTCTATTTCCCTGAAGCTGGACAAACTTAACCCGCTGCCGGGGATTAAACGCATGTTTTCCGCCCAGACGGCGGCGGAGCTGGTGAAGGCGATTCTGAAGTCCATTCTGGTGGGCAGCATCGCGGGCTTTTTCGTCTGGCTGCACTGGCCGGAGATGATGCGTCTCATCAGCGAGTCACCGATGACCGCGATGGGCAATGCGCTCAATATGGTGGGGCTCTGCGCGCTGCTGGTGGCCATAGGCGTGATCCCGATGGTGGGGTTTGACGTCTTCTGGCAAATCCACAGCCATCTGAAAAAACTGCGGATGTCGCGCCAGGATATTCGCGATGAATTTAAACAGAACGAAGGCGATCCGCACGTAAAAGGGCGTATCCGTCAGATGCAACGCGCCGCCGCACGACGTCGCATGATGGCCGATGTGCCAAAAGCTGACGTCATCGTCACCAACCCGACGCACTACTCGGTGGCATTGCAGTATGACGAAAACAAAATGAGTGCGCCAAAAGTGCTGGCCAAAGGAGCCGGTCTTGTGGCGTTACGCATCCGTGAGCTGGCTGCGGAAAACCGCATTCCAACGCTTGAAGCGCCGCCGCTTGCCCGTGCGCTGTACCGGCATGCGGAAATTGGCCAGCAAATTCCCGGTCAACTGTACGCCGCCGTGGCGGAAGTGCTGGCCTGGGTATGGCAACTGAAACGCTGGCGTCTGGCTGGCGGTGTACCACCGAAGAAACCTGAAAATCTGCCAGTGCCTGAAGCACTGGATTTTATGAGTGAGAAGGACACTGATGGCTAATCTGGTCGCAATGCTGCGTCTACCCCCGAATATGAAGTCGACGCAATGGCAGGTTCTCGCCGGGCCAGTGCTGATTCTGCTGATCCTGTCGATGATGGTTCTGCCGTTGCCGGCATTTGTCCTCGACCTGCTGTTTACCTTTAACATCGCGCTGTCGATCATGGTATTGCTGGTGGCGATGTTCACCCAGCGTACCCTCGAATTCGCGGCGTTCCCCACCATTCTGCTGTTTACCACGCTGCTGCGATTGTCGCTCAACGTGGCCTCGACGCGTATCATCCTGATGGATGGACATACGGGCGCGGCGGCGGCAGGGCGCGTGGTAGAGGCTTTCGGTCACTTCCTGGTCGGCGGTAACTTCGCCATCGGTATTGTGGTGTTCATCATCCTCGTCATCATTAACTTCATGGTTATCACCAAGGGTGCCGGGCGTATTGCGGAAGTTGGCGCGCGCTTTGTGCTCGATGGGATGCCGGGTAAACAGATGGCGATCGACGCCGATCTCAACGCCGGCCTTATTGGTGAAGATGAAGCCAAGAAGCGTCGCTCCGATGTTACGCAGGAAGCGGACTTCTACGGCTCGATGGACGGTGCGAGTAAGTTCGTGCGCGGCGATGCCATCGCCGGGATCCTGATTATGGTGATTAACGTCGTCGGCGGTCTGCTGGTGGGCGTGCTTCAGCATGGTCTACCGCTTGGCAAGGCGGCGGAATCCTACACCCTGTTGACTATCGGTGATGGCCTGGTCGCCCAGATCCCGGCACTGGTTATCTCGACGGCGGCGGGTGTTATCGTAACCCGCGTCAGCACCGAGCAGGATGTCGGCGAGCAGATGGTGGGGCAGCTTTTCAATAACCCACGCGTTATGCTGCTGAGCGCCGCGGTTCTCGGCCTGCTGGGCCTGGTTCCGGGGATGCCGAACTTCGTCTTTCTGCTGTTCACCGCTGCGCTGCTGGGTCTTGCCTGGTGGCTCCGTGGCGTGAGACACGCAACCTGCCGAGGTCGTGCCGCTGAAGCGCCGGAGAACACCCAGGCAGTAGAAGCCTCCTGGAATGACGTTCAGCTGGAAGATTCGCTCGGGATGGAAGTAGGCTATCGCCTGATCCCGATGGTGGATTTCCAGCAGGATGGCGAGCTGTTGGGGCGTATCCGCAGTATTCGTAAAAAGTTTGCCCAGGACATGGGCTTCCTGCCGCCGGTGGTGCATATCCGTGACAACATGGATCTGCCGCCAGCACGTTACCGCATCCTGATGAAAGGGGTGGAGATTGGCACCGGGGATGCGTATCCGGGCCGCTGGCTGGCCATTAACCCGGGCACGGCCGCAGGGACTCTGCCAGGTGAGCAGACGGTAGATCCGGCGTTTGGCCTCGCCGCTATCTGGATTGAAAGCGCGCTGAAAGAGCAGGCGCAAATCCAGGGCTACACGGTGGTGGAAGCCAGTACCGTGGTGGCAACGCATCTTAACCATTTAATTAGCCTCTATTCCGCCGAACTGTTTGGGCGCCAGGAAGCACAGCAGCTGCTCGACCGGGTTTCTCAGGAGATGCCGAAGCTCACCGAGGATCTGGTGCCGGGCGTAGTGACGTTAACCACGCTGCATAAAGTGCTGCAAAACCTGCTCGATGAGAAAGTGCCAATCCGCGATATGCGCACCATCCTCGAAGTACTGGCCGAACACGCCCCGATTCAGAGCGATCCGCAGGAACTTACCACGGTGGTCCGTGTGGCGCTTGGACGTGCAATTACTCAGCAATGGTTCCCGGGTACGGGAGAAGTGCAGGTTATCGGGCTCGATACACCACTGGAACGCCTGCTGCTGCAGGCGCTGCAGGGCGGTGGTGGGCTGGAGCCGGGTCTGGCTGACCGACTGCTGGCACAGGCTCAGGAAGCATTGTCACGGCAGGAGATGCTCGGCGCGCCGCCGGTACTGCTGGTGAATCATGCGCTACGTCCGCTGCTGGCTCGCTTCCTGCGTCGTAGCCTGCCGCAGCTGGTGGTGCTGTCAAACCTCGAGCTGTCGGAGAATCGCCAGATCCGCATGACCGCAACGATTGGAGGCAAATAATGCGTAAACTATTATGGTTACTGGCCCTGCCGCTGTGCGTGCATGCTGCAGGTGAGGGCGCCTGGCAGGCGAGCGGCATGGGGGTGACTCTTAACTATCGTGGCGAAGCGGCGTCATCGTCGCCGCTCTCTTCATCTCAGCCGGTTGACGGGCAGATGACGTTAATTGCCTGGCGCTATGAACTCAATGGCCCGACGCCCGCCGGACTTATTGTGCGCCTGTGCTCGCAGGTACGCTGCGTGGAGCTGGATGGCCAAAGCGGCACCACGCAGGGGTTGAACGGTGTCCCGGCCGCTGAACCGCTGCGCTTTGTCTGGGAGGTTCCCGGCGGTGGGCGTATGATCCCGGCGCTGAAAGTGCGCAGCAATGAGGTTATCGTTAACTACCGTTGATCCCCCATCTCCCCTCCGTCGGCAGGCTAAACTGCCGACGCGATCGCATTTTTGCCACCCGGTTTTGATGAAAAAGAAACGCTGTTTTATAAATAAGTGACGCGCGTAATCCCACTCTTTGTAATTTTGCCAGTGAGCGAGCATCGATGGCAAAATCAGAAAGGTATCATGTGCTGCATGCTCTTACTGTAACCCTGTAAGCATGCCCTCCGGCAACGTTACCGGAGTGGGTCCCTAATAAGAAACAGGGTTCACGGCAATGAAAACACGAAAAATTGGCTTAGCGAATTACCTCGCCTACGGATCTGGCGATTTTTTGGGGGCGGGAACCACTGCGCTGACCGCCGCCTGGCTGCTCTATTTCTACACCACGTTTTGCGGGTTATCCCCCATCGAGGCCACCTTTATTTTTGCCACCGCCAGGGTACTGGACGCGGTGGTAAGCCCGTTGATGGGTTTTCTGACCGATAACTTCGGTACGACCTGGGCGGGTAAACGTTTTGGCAGACGTAAGTTCTTTATTCTGCTCGGGATCCCCTGCGTCTTCAGCTACTCCTTTATGTGGGTCGGCGATATGGGATTCTGGTATTACCTGCTGACCTACCTGATTTTTGATGTGGTCTACACCATGATTCTGGTGCCATATGAAACGCTGGTACCGGAGATGACCGACGACTTCAAACAGAAAACCAAGTTCTCCGGCGCGCGTATCTCTATGGCACAGATGTCGGCGATTCTGGCTTCCTTCCTGCCGGGAATTTTGCTCACCCATTTTGGCAAAGACAACGCTATTTCCTTTTTCTATGCAAGCCTGGTCTTCTCTGTTCTGTGTGCGCTGATGCTGACCTTCGTCTGGTGCTTTACCTGGGAACGTCCACGTGAAGACTGGAGCGAAGCCGCGCTGCGCGCCGATGAAGAGAAGAAAAACCTGACTCTCACACAAAGCCTGAATCGCCTGATAATCGAGCTCACTTCGACGTTTCGGGTACGAATTTTCCGCCAGCACCTTGGCATGTATCTCGGTGGCTATATTGCCCAGGACGTGTTCAACGCGGTGTTCACCTATTACGTGGTGTTCGTGCTGATGCAGGAGGCGTCAATGGCGTCGAACCTGCTGGGTACGATGGCCATCTTCCAGTTTGTGGCGGTGATCGCCATGATGCCGCTGTGTATCCGCTTTGGACCGGCTCCGTCGTACCGGATGGTGGTCGTGCTGTTTGGTCTGGCTTCTCTTTCTTATGCAGTGCTGTATTACGCCGGGATGAGCGATATCTATTCGCTGCTGCTGATGGTTTCTGCCGTTGCCGGTCTGGGGCGTGGAGGCATTAACTATGTACCGTGGAATACCTACACCTATATTGCCGATGTGGATGAAGTCATCACCGGCCAACGCCGGGAAGGCATATTTGCCGGGATCATGACCTTAACCCGTAAGGCCTCGCAGGCCGGGGCGGTGATGCTGGTGGGGATCATTATGCAGCTCTCAGGCTTTGTGAGCGGGCAAAAAGTTCAGCCAGCAGAAGTGAGCCATACCATCCTCCTGGTCCTGAGCGTTGGCACCATAGTGGTGCTGGCCTGCGGTTTCCTGGTTTCGCTGCGTTTCAAGCTGAATATGCAAACCCACAGCGTACTGCGTGAAGAGACCATCAAAATGCGTGAATCTGGACGCGTGATGCCGGAAAGCATTACGCCGCAGGCCCGCGCCACGGTCGAGATGCTGGCAGGAATGCCGTATGAATCCCTGTGGGGGAATAACAACATTGGTTATCTGAATCGTCATAACGCGCCGGCGGCAACGCTGAAGACGACGACTCAACTGAATTCGACATTGCACAGAGGTTAACGATATGAAGGTTTGGCCTGTCAAACATAGCCCGCTGTTATGCCAGCCGGAGCGTTTCATCGCCCGGGATGAGCTGAAGGCACTGATCCAGAATGTCACCCATAATCTGGTGAACATTCACGATGCAACCGGTGAGTTTTTATTGCGGCTGGACGATGGGCGGGTTATCGATACCAAAGGCTGGGCGGGCTGGGAGTGGACCCACGGCGTCGGGCTGTACGGTATCTACCAGTACTACCAGCAGACCGGCGATGAAGAGATGCGCGACATCATTGACGACTGGTTTACCGCTCGGTTTGCCGAAGGGGCGACCACCAAAAACGTCAACACTATGTCGCCGTTCCTGACCCTGGCATACCGTTATGAAGAGACGCGCAACCCGCAGTGGCTGCCGTGGCTTGAAAGCTGGGCGGAGTGGGCGATGCATGAGATGCCGCGCACCGAACACGGCGGGATGCAGCATATGACCCTCGCGGAAGAAAACCATCAGCAGATGTGGGACGACACCCTGATGATGACCGTGCTGCCGCTGGCGAAAATTGGCAAGCTGTTGAACCGCCCGCAATATGTGGAGGAGGCGGTGTATCAGTTCCTGCTGCACGTGCAGAATCTGATGGACCGGGAAACCGGGCTGTGGTTCCACGGCTGGAACTACGACGGTAAACACAACTTCGCGCGCGCTCGCTGGGCACGTGGCAACAGCTGGCTCACGATGGTTATCCCGGATTTCCTCGAGCTGGTCGATTTGCCGGAGCATAATGCGGTGCGGCGCTATCTGCTGCAGGTGCTGAATGCCCAGGTCGCCGCGCTGGCGAAGTGTCAGCATGAAAGCGGCCTCTGGCACACGCTGCTTGACGATCCTGAATCCTATCTCGAAGCCTCCGCCACCGCCGGGTTTGCTTATGGGGTACTGAAGGCCGTGCGTATGCGCTATATCCCGGCTGAATATGCCGTTGTGGCTGAGAAAGCGATTCGCGGCATCGTGCAACACGTATCGCCAGAGGGGGAATTACTGCAAACGTCGTTTGGAACCGGTATGGGGAGCGACCTCGAGTTTTATCGCCAGATCCCGCTTACCTCTATGCCGTATGGTCAGGCGATGACTATCCTGTGCTTAACGGAGTATTTGCGGAAGTATTTTTAAGTCGCAACGGATGTACCGCTCGTGTGGCTCACGCGGGCGGTATTACACGCCAGTATCATTTTGAGCACATTATCTATCATTATTATTTTCATTTTCGCAGTGAAAACCTCGAGCATCCCTGCGTTTTAACCTGATCTCACTGTTCTGGCGACGAAACCCTACGCTTGCTCGCTTCAGTCGTCATTTCTGCATGTTTTTTAATCACCTGGTGCCTTTCTTGCTTTGTATGCCTGTCTTCAGCAGCTCCGGCGGCTGGAAAACTACAACTATAAGGACAGCAACATGGTGCAAATAAACGAGAATGCAATTGCTTTACCCGAGTCTCCTCTGGGCCGGTTTTTTGCCAAATCTGGCACGATAGCCACGCCCGGTTATAACCGCTGGCTGGTTCCCCCTGCGGCGCTGGCGGTGCATTTGTGTATTGGTATGGCCTACGGTTTCTCTGTGTTCTGGCTGCCGATGTCGCAGCTGATTGGCGGTAGCGCACCGCTGCAGTGCCCCGTTGAGATGTCGCTCTGGCAACAGTTGTTCACGCAAACCTGTGACTGGAAAATATCTCTGCTGGGCTGGACCTACACGCTATTTTTTGTGTTTCTTGGCTGTTCGGCTGCCGTATGGGGGAGCTGGCTTGAGAAAGTCGGGCCACGGCTGGTGAGCTTCGTCGCGACCCTTTGCTGGTGCGGTGGCCTGGTGCTGGCCAGTATCGCTATCTATTTCCATCAGCTGTGGCTGCTGTGGCTGGGCGCGGGGGTGATTGGCGGAATAGGGCTGGGGCTGGGGTACATATCGCCGGTCTCCACCTTGCTACGCTGGTTTCCCGATAAACGCGGGATGGCCGCCGGGATGGCGATCATGGGCTTTGGCGGCGGGGCGTTAGTGGGCGCACCGCTTGGCAACTGGCTGATGAACTTCTTCTCCGACGGGCAGGGCGGCGGTGTCTGGCAAAGCATTCTGGCACTGGCGGCCATTTATGTGGTGTTCATGCTCTGCGGTACCTTCAGCTATCGTTTGCCGCCGATGGGCTGGCATCCGTCAGGCGAGAAGGCGGAGAAGATCCTGCGCAACAACCCGACGATTCAGGTGCACGTCAGCGTGGCGTGGAGAACGCCGCAGTTCTGGCTGCTGTGGCTGGTGCTGTGGCTCAACGTGACCGCCGGGATTGGTATTCTGGGAATGGCTTCGCCGATGCTGCAGGAGATCTTCGCCGGAAAGCTGCTGGCAACAGATCTCAGCTGGCATGAGTTGAATGCGGAGCAGCTAAAGCGCATTGCGACCATGGCGGCGGGCTTCACCGGGTTACTCAGCCTGTTTAATATTCTGGGGCGCTTTTTCTGGGCGTCGGTCTCGGATGTCTGCGGCAGAAAAATGACCTTCGCGCTAATTTTTGCCCTTGGCGCGGTGCTGTATGGCACGCTGCCGCTCACCAACCACAGTGGCTATGTGGCGCTGTTCGTCTGCGCATTGTGTATTGTGATTTCCATGTACGGCGGCGGCTTCGCAACTATTCCGGCTTACCTGGCGGATGTTTTTGGCTCTCAGATGGTGGGCGCCATTCACGGCCGCCTGTTGACCGCCTGGTCCGCCGCAGGGGTCAGTGGGCCAATTCTTGTGAACTATCTGCGTGAATATCAGATGGCGCAGGGAGTTGCGCCGGAGCGAATCTATGACATTACGCTGCTGGTGCTGACCGGTCTGCTGATCGTTGGTTTTATCTGCAACATGCTGGTGCGCCCGGTTGCCGAAAAATACGGCATGACTGCCGATCAGCAGCAGCAGGCGAAGGGACTTTATACCATCAATAAGAATGCGCAGCTGACCTGGGAGCCGACCCCGGCACCGGTATTGCTGACGCTATGCTGGCTTGCGGTCATTATCCCGTTGCTGTGGGGAATGGGAACGACGCTGCAGCAGGCGGTGAAGTTCTTTATGTAGCGCAGATCCTCAGGGAATAAAAAAGGGGAATGTCCTGAGACATTCCCCTTCGTCGTCTATGAGTCTGACTTACATACGTTCGACGGTTTCGATACCCAGAGTATCAAGACCCAGCTTCAGCGTTTTTGCGGTGAGCAGAGCAAGCTTCAGGCGGCTGTTGCGAATTTCTTCGCTTTCCGCGCTGAGGATTGGGCAGTGCTCGTAGAAGCCAGAGAACAGACCGGCCAGGTCGTAGAGGTAAGCACACATCACGTGCGGTGTACCTTCACGGGCGACCACGTTCAGGGTCTCTTCAAACTGCAGCAGGCGTGCGGCCAGCTGAGCTTCGCGATCTTCTTTGATAACCACCGAAGCGTTGGTCAGCGCGCGCTCTTCAATACCGGCTTTACGGAACACCGACAGCACGCGGGTATAGGCGTACTGCATGTACGGCGCGGTGTTGCCTTCGAAGGCCAGCATGTTGTCCCAGTCGAAGACGTAGTCGGTGGTACGGTTTTTGGACAGATCCGCATACTTCACGGCACCGATACCCACGGCATTCGCCAGTTTCTCCAGCTCGTCTGCCGGCATGTCCGGATTCTTTTCTGCCACCAGGCGACGGGCGCGTTCCAGCGCTTCATCCAGCAGGTCAGCCAGCTTCACGGTACCGCCCGCACGGGTTTTGAACGGTTTGCCGTCCTTGCCGAGCATCATGCCGAACATGTGGTGCTCCAGCGGTACGGAATCCGGTACATAGCCCGCTTTACGCACGATGGTCCACGCCTGCATCAGGTGCTGGTGCTGACGGGAGTCGATGTAGTACAGCACGCGGTCGGCGTGCAGGGTTTCGTAGCGATATTTCGCACAGGCGATATCGGTGGTGGTATAGAGATAGCCGCCATCCTTTTTCTGGATGATAACGCCCATCGCTTCGCCTTCCTTGTTTTTGAATTCATCAAGGAATACGACGGTTGCGCCTTCGCTCTCCACCGCCAGCCCTTTGGCTTTCAGATCGGCAACGATACCCGGCAGCATTGGGTTGTACAGGCTTTCACCCATCACATCGTCACGGGTCAGGGTAACGTTCAGACGATCGTAGGTCAGCTGGTTTTGCGACATGGTAATGTCGACCAGTTTGCGCCACATCTGGCGGAAGTACTCATCACCGCCCTGCAGTTTTACCACGTAGCTACGGGCGCGCTCGGCGAAAGCTTCGTCTTCGTCGTAATGCTTTTTCGCTTCACGGTAGAAGCCTTCGAGATCGGCCAGTTCCATATCACCGGCGTTTTCCTGCTGCTGCTTCTCAAGGTAAGCAATCAGCATACCGAACTGGGTACCCCAGTCGCCGACGTGGTTGGCGCGAATGACTTTGTGGCCGAGGAATTCCTGGGTACGGACTGACGCATCACCAATGATGGTGGAGCGCAGGTGACCAACGTGCATCTCTTTTGCCACGTTCGGGGCAGAGTAGTCGATAACGATGGTCTGCGGTTCCGGACGGGTAACGCCCAGACGCTCGGACCTCAGTGCGGCGTTCACGTGCTCGGCGAGGAACGACGGATCAAGGAAGATATTGATAAAGCCAGGACCGGCGATTTCCACTCGGCTGGCGATACCGTCCAGATTGAGGTGGGTGATAACCTGCTCTGCCAGTTGTCGCGGCGCCATGCCCAGTTTTTTAGCAACTGCCATCACGCCATTGGCCTGATAGTCGCCGAACTGTACTTTTGCTGACTGACGAACCTGCGGTTCGCAATCGGCAGGTGCGCCTGCCGCAATCAGGGCCTGACTAACTTTTTCTGCGAGAAGAGCCTGAATATTCACCGGAATACCTTACGTTAATGGCGCAACACCCTGATTCGGTTCGCGCCGTGATGTGGATAAATTAAGGCGGGAGTATACTGCATTTGCCGGGTGCCGTCAGCACCGCACAGCCCGCTACAGGCGCGGAAATTCGTCGCACGATTAACGAATAACCATTCATTCCCCGGCATTGCGCATCGACGGTTGGTTCCAGACCCACAACAGGGTAGATTAGCGCTTTTCGGCATACTGGCAGAGACAAAAATGACCCACTGGCAAGACGTTGCAGAACTGCATGATATTTCCGCAGATTTATCCCGCTTCACCGAGGCGTTAACAGAACTTTCCACCCGGCTCGGGCTGGATATCGCACCGCTTGATGCCGATCACATTTCGCTGCGCTGCCATCAGAATGCCACCGCCGAGCGCTGGCGCGAAGGGTTTGCTCAGTGCGGAACGCTGCTTTCTGAGAATATCATCAACGGTCGGCCGATTTGTCTTTTCAAACTTCATGAGCCGGTATGCGTAGCGCACTGGCGTTTTACCGTGGTTGAACTGCCGTGGCCTGGCGAAAAGCGCTACCCGCACGAAGGCTGGGAGCACATTGAAATTGTCTTACCGGGCGAGCCAGAAACCCTCAATGCCCGTGCGTTAGCGTTGCTGGCGGACGAAGGGTTATCGCAACCCGGTATTGTGGTCAAAACCAGTTCACCCAAAGGCGAGCGTGAACGCCTGCCAAACCCGACGCTCGCCGTCACCGACGGCAAAGTGACTATCAAGTTTCACCCGTGGTCTATCGAGCAAATCGTCGCCAGCGAACAGCAGGCATAACCACAATGTGAAGTGGCACGATGTTGCACGGTCTGAAGCGTGGCATGATGTTGCGTCGTTGCAGGATGAGCATTAAACACAGGAGAAAGGAATGGCATTGCTGGAAATTTGTTGTTACAGCGTGGCGTGCGCGGTTGAAGCGCAGACTAAGGGTGCAGACCGTATCGAGCTTTGTGCTGCACCGCAGGAAGGCGGGCTGACGCCCTCGTTCGGCGTGCTGAAATCTGCGCGTCAAAAGGTGTCGATTCCGGTTCATCCTATTATTCGTCCACGCGGCGGTGATTTCTGTTATACCGACGGCGAGTTTGCCGCAATGCTGGAAGATGTGCAGCTGGTACGTGAACTTGGGTTCCCGGGACTGGTCATCGGTATCCTTAATGCAGAGGGCGATGTTGATATGCCGCGCATGCGCGAGGTGATGACGGCCGCAGGTCCTCTCGCGGTGACTTTCCATCGTGCGTTTGATATGTGCGCCTTTCCGCTGAAAGCGTTTGAAAACCTGCGGGAATTAGGTGTCGCACGCATTCTGACCTCTGGTCAACAATCGTCTGCGGAAAAAGGACTTTCATTAATTCGGGAACTAATTGCCACCGACAACGCTCCAACCATTATGGCGGGTGCCGGAGTGAGAGCCGGAAATTTACCGCTGTTCCTGGAGGCTGGAGTGAAGGAAGTGCACAGCTCTGCGGGTCAGTGGGTGCCTTCGGTCATGCAGTATCGTAACCCAGGGTTGTCAATGTCGACCGACGCTGACGCTGATGAATATTCCCGATACGCCGTGAACGGCGAGTCGGTGGCGGAGATGAAGGCGATCGTTGCCGGTTATCCCCGCTGATACCAGTTTTACCGCGCATCATGTCGCCCAATATGATGCTTGTTTGTACCAGGCCCCTGCAATTTCAACAGGGGCCTTTTTTTATTTATGGTTTTTTGGCAACGATCACCGCGCGCAGCGGGGCGGGGTAGCCTTCAATGGTTTTCGTCGGGTCTTTTGGATCGAGGAAATCGGCCAGTGATTCGGTCACCATCCACTCGGTGCGACGCTGTTCTTCTGTGCTGGTGACGCACTTATCAACAATCCGCACGTCAACAAAGCCGCACTTCTCAAGCCAGTTCTTCAATGCCGGAGCAGAAGGAATGAAGTAGACGTTGCGCATCTGGGCATAGCGTTCGCCCGGCACCAGTACGGTATTCTCGTCACCTTCAACGACCAGCGTTTCCAGTACCAGTTCGCCTTCGCTGACCAGCTGATCTTTCAACTGCCAGAGGTGTTCCAGCGGGGAACGGCGGTGGTACAGCACGCCCATAGAGAACACGGTATCAAACGCTTTTAGCGCAGGAAGCTGCTCGATGCCGAGCGGCAGCAGGTGTGCGCGCTGATCGTTACCCAGCAGTTTACGCACCGCTTCAAACTGACAGAGGAACAGTTGGGTAGGATCGATACCCACCGCCAGATGCGCCCCGGCGCCAATCATTCGCCACAGGTGATAACCGCTTCCGCAGCCAACGTCGAGGATCGTTCTACCGGTGAGATCGGACAGGTGTGGCAGTACGCGCTCCCATTTCCAGTCGGAGCGCCATTCGGTGTCGATATTCACGCCGTAGAGCGAGAACGGCCCTTTGCGCCACGGCATCAGGTTACGCATCAGGGTGTCGATGCGCTTGACCTGGCCTTCGCTGAGCGGGGTTTCGCTCTCTGCGGTGACGCTGTGCAGCAGGTCCAGCTTATACGGCTGGATCTCTGGTAGGAATTCCACCGCATTCGACCACTGCTTGAACAGTCCGTGCTGAGATTCGCGCTGCCAGGCGCCAATTTGCGCAGGCAGGGTTTCCAGCCAGTGAGACAGCGGGCTTTTGGCTATCTGCTGATAAAAATTGCCAAACTCAAT
Source organism: Yokenella regensburgei ATCC 49455 (assembly GCF_000735455.1). GTDB lineage: Bacteria > Pseudomonadota > Gammaproteobacteria > Enterobacterales > Enterobacteriaceae > Yokenella > Yokenella regensburgei. The sequence goes on from NZ_JMPS01000069.1 coordinate 30,765, forward strand.
CATGCACTTTCCCCGGCCTTCAGCGCCACCAGTGAACCAAAGTTAAAGCACTGGAACCACAGCTCGCTGTGTTCAAAACCGGCGCTACGCAGACGGGCTTTGTGCGCTTCGACCGAATCGGTCAGCATCACGTTTTCCAGCATGCTGCGCTTCTGGCTGATTTCCAGCTCGCTGTAGCCGTTGGCGCGCTTGAAATCGTGATGCATGTTGAACAGCAGTTCGCCGACGGTGGCATCTTCAAAGCTGAACTTTTCGGACAGCACCAGTGCGCCGCCCGGGTTGAGCCCTTGATAGATTTTTTCCAGCAGCGTCAGGCGCTCGGCGGGCTCTAAAAATTGCAGGGTGAAGTTCAGCACAACCATCGACGCATTTTCGATGGTGATATCACGGATATCGCCTTCAATGACTTCAACCGGTGTTGGCGCTTTATAGGCATCAATATGGCGACGGCAGCGCTCGACCATAGCGGGAGAGTTATCCACCGCGATAATTTTGCAGCCCGGATGAGCAATGTTGCGGCGCACGGAGAGCGTGGCGGCACCCAGGGAGCAGCCAAGATCGTAGACCTGAGTATCAGGCTGCACGAAGCGCTCGGCGAGCATGCCGATCATCGAGATAATATTGGAATAACCCGGCACAGAGCGCTGGATCATATCAGGGAAGACTTCAGCGACCCGTTCGTCGAAGGTCCAGTCGCCCAGACTGGCAATCGGCGCAGAAAAAAGCGTATCGCGGTTGGACATAAGGTGTAATCCGAGAAAACAAAAACGGCGTATTGTGCGCTAACGTAAGGAGAAAACCAACTCCCACGGCATATACCAGAGATTGGCGAGCACCATCAGCGCCAGTGAGCACCAGGTGGCGCTCATCGCGGAGCGGCGCCAGCGGATCAGGCGATGATGATAGCCATAATAATGCATCAGGCGGCCGACAATCAGCATGAGCCCACAGAGGTGAACCATCCAGGTTTCCGCCCCGTTCATCTCCATGAACAGCAGCAGAATAAGGCCGACCGGAATATATTCCACCGCATTACCATGAATGCGGATGGCGCTTTGCAGTTCGCTAAAACCGCCGTCGCCATAGGAAACCCGGTACTGGAATCGCAGGCGAACAACGTCGAAAGAAAACTTAATTAACAACAACGCACCCAGCACGGCATAAAGCGCGCTTACCATACAAACTCCCTTTTAAGCTGGCAGATGGCACTGTCTATCATATATCAGAATAATGAAGATTGCTGTGGAATAGCGGGCGCAGCGCCAAGTTCCGGGAGCGCGCGTTGTAAATCCGGCCATAGTGTATCAACCAGTTCGGGTGCCTGAGCGATGTCCGGGGTATGTAAAAACAGATAAGGCGTCGTACTGTTTGCCCACTGTGGCAGCGTTTTTAGCCATACTGCAAACAGTTCGCGATTTTGCTGCATGTTATCGCTGCCGATAAAGCGCACCATCGGGTTTTCGGCGGTCACGACGGCATGCACCGGCACTTTCGGCTTTTTACGCTGCGCGTCAATAATCGCTTCGCTGTGCGGCAGCGCCTGATGCACCGGGCGGCTGTCGAGTATCACCCGGTTGATGCCGCGCTGGTGCAGACCCTGGTTGAGCGCTTTCTCCTCGGCGCCTTTGGCGAAGAACAGCGGATGGCGTACTTCAACGCCATAGCGGAATGCGTCCGGTAATCCATCGAGAAAATGCCACAGGGCGGGGAGATCCTCCGGGGAAAACCGTGCTGGCAGCTGCAGCCAGTACTGGCCGATGCGCGACTCAAGCGGTGCCATACGGGAGAAGAACTCCTCGGTCAGCTCGCCGCAGTGGCGCAGCGCCGCCTGATGAGAAATGGTCGCCGGAAACTTAAAGCAAAAGCGAAAATCATCCGTAGTCTGCTGGTGCCAGCGCTGGACGATCTCTGCTTTCGGCAGGGCGTAGAGCGTGGTGTTGCCCTCCACACAGTTAAAGTGGCGGGCATACTCTTCGAGGCTGGTGATCCCAAGTCGCACCCATTTCGGGTGCGACCACTGCGGCAATCCGATGTAAATCATAACGCCGCGAGGATCTCCTCTGTGCTGCGGACTCGCGCAATGCGCGGGAAGATGTGGGTCATGCTGCCCAGATGCTGTTCGGCGCTGGCGGCGCTGCAGGCATCTTCCGCGACGATCAGATTGAAGCCCAGTTCCCAGGCGTTGCGGGCGGTAGACTCCACGCCGATATTGGTAGAGATACCGCAAAGAATAATAGTGTCGATACCGCGACGGCGTAGCTGCAGCTCAAGGTCGGTACCGTAAAACGCGCCCCACTGGCGTTTAGTGACTTCGATGTCGCGGTCTTGTTTACCGAGCGCCTGCGGGTAAACCCACCAGTTATCCGGCAGCGCACGGGCAGGGGCCGGGGCATCAACCGGCTGCTTCAACGCTTCGGCGTAGTCAGCCGACCAGCCGACCCGTACCATCACCACGGGGGCACCTTTCTGGCGGCATTTTTCCGCCAGTTTCGCCGCACGAGTGACAACGTCAGAGGCGGTATGTGGGCCACCAGCGAAAGGTAAAATGCCTTCCTGCAAATCGATAACCACCAGCGCGGTGGTGTTGGCGTTCAGTTCTGTCATTGTCAATTCCCGTGTAATCACATTGTTAGGAGGCTAACAATACGGCCTGATGCTTCACCTAAGCGTAACAAATTTTGTTAATTTTTGTGAGAGGGCGCAATAAGCGTACAGCAAACGCGCGTCTGGTATGCATCGCTCTTATCGCGCGGCAGAATTTCCAGTATAATAGCCCCCTTTTTTCATCCAGTTGTGACATCAGCTAAAGCTGCGACAGTTGTGCCGACGGCTAAGTTAAGGGATATCTCATGCGTACAGAATATTGCGGACAGCTTCGACAGTCCCACGTTGGACAGCAGGTGACTCTGTGTGGTTGGGTCAACCGCCGTCGTGATCTCGGTAGCCTCATTTTTATCGACATGCGCGACCGCGAAGGCATCGTACAGGTGTTCTTCGATCCGGATCGTGCGGATGCGTTGAAGTTAGCCTCTGAACTGCGTAATGAGTTCTGCATTCAGGTAACCGGCACCGTACGCGCGCGTGACGAAAAGAACATCAACGCGGAAATGGCGACCGGCGAAATCGAGGTTCTGGCCTCCAGTCTGACTATCATCAACCGTTCAGAATCGCTGCCGCTCGACTCGAATCACGTTAACACCGAAGAAGCGCGTCTGAAGTACCGCTACCTCGATCTGCGTCGCCCGGAAATGGCTCAGCGCCTGAAAACCCGTGCGAAAATCACCAGCTTCGTGCGCCGCTTTATGGACGATCACGGGTTCCTCGATATCGAAACCCCGATGCTGACCAAAGCGACGCCGGAAGGCGCGCGCGACTACCTGGTACCGTCTCGCGTACATAAAGGCAAATTCTACGCGCTGCCGCAGTCACCACAGCTGTTCAAACAGCTGCTGATGATGTCCGGTTTTGACCGCTACTATCAGATTGTTAAATGCTTCCGTGACGAAGACCTGCGTGCTGACCGTCAGCCTGAGTTCACCCAGATCGATGTGGAAACCTCCTTCATGACCGCGCCGCAGGTGCGTGAAGTGATGGAAGCGCTGGTACACCAGCTGTGGCTGGAAGTGAAGGGCGTTGATCTCGGTAAATTCCCGATCATGACCTTTGCAGAAGCCGAGCGTCGTTACGGTTCCGATAAGCCGGATCTGCGTAACCCGATGGAGCTGGTGGACGTTGCTGACCTGCTGAAAAACGTTGAGTTCGCGGTATTCGCGGGCCCGGCAAACGACGCGAAAGGCCGCGTGGCTGCACTGCGCGTACCGGGCGGAGCAAGCCTGAGCCGTAAGCAGATTGATGACTACGGCAACTTTATCAAGATCTACGGCGCGAAAGGTCTGGCTTATATTAAAGTCAACGAACGTGCAAAAGGTCTGGAAGGTATTACCAGCCCGGTAGCGAAGTTCCTGAACGCTGAAATCGTAGAATCTATCCTTGAGCGCACTGGCGCCCAGGACGGCGACATGGTGTTCTTCGGCGCGGATAACAAGAAAGTGGTTGCCGACGCGATGGGCGCACTGCGTCTGAAGCTGGGTAAAGACCTCAGCATCACCGACGAAAGCAAGTGGGCACCGCTGTGGGTTATCGACTTCCCGATGTTTGAAGACGACGGTGAAGGCGGCCTGACCGCAATGCACCACCCGTTCACCTCCGCAAAAGACATGAGCGCGGCAGAGCTGAAAGCAGCGCCGGAAGATGCGGTGGCGAATGCCTACGATATGGTTATCAACGGCTACGAAGTGGGCGGTGGTTCCGTACGTATTCACAGCGGCGAAATGCAGCAAACGGTGTTCGGCATTCTGGGTATCAATGAGCAAGAGCAGCGCGAGAAGTTTGGCTTCCTGCTGGATGCACTGAAATACGGTACTCCGCCGCATGCGGGCCTGGCGTTCGGTCTTGACCGTCTGACCATGCTGCTGACCGGCACCGATAACATCCGTGACGTTATCGCCTTCCCGAAAACCACCGCAGCGGCCTGTCTGATGACAGAAGCACCGAGCGTGGCGAATCCGGCGGCGCTGGCTGAGCTGGGTATCGATGTGGTCAAGAAGGCAGAGAACAACTGATATGGCATATAAGCGTCCCGTTTCTATCCTTGTCGTTATCTATGCCCAGGACACGAAACGGGTGCTGATGCTACAGCGACGCGACGATCCTGAATTCTGGCAGTCGGTAACCGGCAGCCTGGAGGAAGGGGAGTCAGCGTCGTTTGCCGCCGCGCGTGAAGTAAAGGAAGAGGTCGCCATTGACGTGGCGGCTGAACCGCTGGCCTTAATTGACTGTCAGCGTACGGTGGAGTTCGAGATTTTTCCGCATTTACGTCATCGCTATGCGCCGGGCATTGAGCGCAATACAGAATTCTGGTTCTGTCTTGCGCTTCCCCACGAGCGAGAAGTGATCCTGACTGAACATCTGGCTTACCGCTGGGTGGACGCGGCCGATGCCGCCGGGATGACCAAATCGTGGAGCAACCAGCAGGCGATTGAAGAATTTGTAATTCATACCGTCTGAGACAGACGGTTTATTGGAGATATTTTTATGGCAGGTCATAGTAAATGGGCCAACACCAAACACCGCAAGGCTGCTCAGGATGCCAAGCGCGGTAAAATTTTCACCAAAATCATTCGCGAGCTGGTAACAGCAGCGCGTCTGGGCGGCGGCGATGCGGCTTCTAACCCGCGTCTGCGTGCAGCTATCGATAAAGCGCTGTCTAACAACATGACGCGTGACACCCTGAACCGTGCTATCGCGCGCGGCGTTGGCGGTGACGAAGATGCGAACATGGAAACCATCATTTATGAAGGTTACGGTCCTGGCGGCACGGCGGTGATGGTGGAATGCCTCTCCGACAACCGTAACCGTACCGTTGCCGAAGTGCGTCATGCCTTCACCAAAACCGGTGGCAACCTGGGCACCGATGGCTCCGTTGCTTACCTGTTCAGCAAAAAAGGCGTTATCTCCTTCGAAAAAGGGGACGAAGACGTGATTATGGAAGCGGCGCTGGAAGCTGGTGCTGAAGACGTTGTGACCTTTGACGATGGCGCAATCGACGTGTACACCGCCTGGGAAGAGATGGGCGCCGTGCGTGATGCGCTGGAAGCCGCTGGCCTGAAAGCAGACAACGCTGAAGTGTCTATGATCCCGTCGACCAAAGCGGACATGGATGCGGAAACCGCGCCAAAACTGCTGCGTCTTATCGATATGCTCGAAGACTGCGACGACGTGCAGGAAGTTTACCACAATGGTGAAATCTCTGATGAGGTTGCAGCGACTCTCTGATGAGATCGTGTAAACCGTTTACGGGAGACGCGTGATGGCCATTATTCTCGGCATTGACCCGGGCTCACGCGTCACCGGTTACGGCGTGATCCGCCAGGTTGGGCGGCAGTTGACCTATCTTGGTAGCGGCTGTATTCGTACTAAGGTTGATGACCTGCCTTCGCGCCTGAAGCTGATTTACGCCGGGGTGACGGAAATCATCACCCAGTTCCAGCCAGACTACTTTGCCATTGAGCAGGTCTTCATGGCCAAAAACGCCGATTCGGCGCTGAAGCTCGGACAGGCGCGTGGTGTGGCCATTGTTGCGGCAGTGAATCGGGATCTGCCGGTGTTTGAGTACGCTGCGCGGCAGGTGAAGCAGACGGTTGTCGGTATCGGTAGCGCCGAAAAAAGCCAGGTACAGCATATGGTGCGCACCTTGCTTAAATTGCCCGCTAACCCGCAGGCGGATGCCGCCGATGCGCTGGCGATTGCCATTACCCACTGTCATGTCAGCCAGAACGCGATGCAGATAAGTGAATCGCGGCTCAATCTGGCTCGCGGAAGACTTCGCTAATTAAAATCAGGCTGGATATCTATCCAGCCTTTTTCTATTATGTCCCCCAGTAACCCGACTTTTTACGCAGGAGCGTCATGTGATAGGCAGACTCAGAGGCATTATTCTTGAAAAACAACCCCCGTTAGTCCTGCTGGAAGCCGGTGGGGTGGGCTATGAAGTCCATATGCCGATGACCTGTTTCTATGAACTGCCGGAAGTCGGGCAGGAAGCCATCATCTTTACCCAATTTGTGGTGCGTGAAGATGCACAGCTGCTGTTTGGTTTTAATAACAAGCAGGAGCGCACCCTGTTCCGTGAATTGATTAAAACCAACGGCGTTGGGCCAAAACTGGCGCTGGCGATCCTCTCCGGCATGTCGGCGCAGCAGTTCGTCAACGCGGTGGAACGCGAAGAGGCCGCCGCGCTGGTGAAACTGCCGGGCATCGGCAAGAAAACGGCTGAGCGACTCATCGTTGAGATGAAAGACCGCTTCAAAGGTCTGCATGGCGATCTGTTCACCCCGGCGGCCGATCTGGTGCTGACCTCTCCGGCGGGTCCTGGCGCAGACGACGCCGAGCAGGAAGCCGTGGCAGCGCTGGTAGCGCTGGGCTACAAGCCGCAGGAAGCCAGCCGCATGGTCAGCAAGATTGCGAAACCCGATGCCAGCAGTGAAACCCTGATCCGTGAAGCGCTCCGCGCCGCGTTGTGAGGTAAAGAATGATTGAAGCAGACAGGCTGATTTCGGCGGGCAGCAGTAATGTAGAAGAAGTGGCTGACCGCGCCATTCGCCCGAAATTACTGGAAGAGTACATCGGCCAGCCGCAGGTTCGCTCGCAGATGGAGATTTTCATCCAGGCCGCCAAACTGCGCGGCGATGCGCTCGATCATCTGCTGATTTTCGGCCCTCCGGGGTTGGGTAAAACCACGCTTGCCAATATTGTGGCTAACGAGATGGGCGTTAACCTGCGCACGACCTCCGGCCCGGTACTGGAAAAAGCGGGCGACCTGGCCGCGATGCTGACTAACCTTGAACCTCATGACGTACTGTTCATCGATGAAATCCACCGTCTTTCCCCGGTGGTGGAAGAGGTGCTGTATCCGGCGATGGAAGACTATCAGCTGGATATCATGATTGGTGAAGGTCCGGCGGCGCGCTCGATAAAAATCGATCTGCCGCCGTTTACCCTCATCGGCGCCACGACTCGCGCAGGCTCTCTGACCTCACCGCTGCGCGATCGCTTTGGTATCGTGCAGCGTCTTGAGTTTTATCAGGTGCCCGATCTCCAGCACATCGTGGGGCGCAGCGCGCGCTATATGGGGCTTGAAATGAGCGAAGAAGGGGCGCTGGAGGTGGCGCGCCGATCACGTGGTACCCCGCGTATCGCCAACCGCCTGCTGAGGCGCGTGCGTGATTTTTCTGAAGTGCGCCATGATGGCACCATTTCCGCCGATATCGCCGCGCAGGCGCTGGATATGCTCAACGTCGATGCTGAAGGGTTTGATTACATGGACCGCAAGCTGCTGCTGGCGGTGATCGACAAATTCTTCGGTGGCCCGGTGGGGCTCGATAACCTGGCGGCAGCTATCGGGGAGGAGCGCGAAACGATTGAAGACGTGCTTGAGCCGTATCTGATCCAGCAGGGTTTTCTGATGCGTACTCCACGAGGCCGCATGGCGACGGTGCGCGCCTGGGATCACTTCGGGATTAAGCCACCGGAAGCCCCATAAAAAAACACCGGCCAATGCCGGTGTTCGTTTTTATGCGTTGGGCTGTTTCTTCATCATACTGAGAATAAACAGCACCGCTGCGCTGAGGACCACCGAGGGGCCCGCCGGCGTATCATAGAACGCAGAGAAGGTTAATCCTCCCGTTACCGCAATCATACCTGTGACCACCGCAATAGCCGCCATCTGTTCAGGGGTGCGGGCAAAGCGACGAGCGGTTGCCGCCGGGATAATGAGCAGAGAAGTGATTATCAGCGCCCCGACAAACTTCATTGCCACGCCGATGGTCAGGGCCGTCACCAGCATCAGCAGTAACTTTGTGCGCTGCAGCTTCACGCCATCGACGAAGGCCAGGTCGGCGTTGATGGTCATCGCGAGCAGGTTGCGCCACTGCCAGAGCAGAATACCGACCACCACCACCACGCCCAGGGCGATGGAGATAAGATCCTGCGGCGTCACCGCTAGCAGATCGCCGAACAGATACGCCATCAGGTCAACCCGGACGCCAGACATCAGGCTCACTACCACGAGGCCCAGTGACAGGCACTGTGTGCCATAATCCCAAGCAGCGTACCTATCGCCAGATGCGGGCGACGCTCCAGCCACACCAGCCCGGCGGCCAGCAGCAGCGTCACCGCAATAACGGCATAAAACGGATTCACATCCAGCAGCAGGCCAAAGGCGACGCCAAGCAGCGATGCGTGGGCGAGGGTATCGCCAAAATAGGACATTCGACGCCAGACCACAAAGGAGCCCAGCGGGCCCGCGGCGCAGGCGAGCATAATCCCGGCCAGCCAGCCGGGTAACAGCAGTTCAATCATGAGTGACCATTTCCCCGGCGCAGAACAATACGGCCCTGTAAATCGTGGCGGTGGTTGTGATGATGGCGGTAGATCCCCAGTTGCTCAGCACCGCGAGAGCCAAACATCGAAATAAACTCCGGATGCATAGAGACCACTTCCGGGGTGCCGGAACAACAGATGTGCTGATTAAGACACAGCACTTCATCGGTTTTCGCCATCACCAGATGTAAATCGTGAGAGACCATCAGCACCGCGCAGTCGAGCTCGCGGCGCAGCTGGTCAATCAGGTCATACAGTGCCACCTGGCCGTTGACGTCGACACCCTGTGTCGGTTCATCGAGCACCAGCAGCTGGGGGCTGTTAAGCAGCGCCCGTGCGAGCAGCACTCGCTGGGTTTCGCCACCGGAGAGCTTTTGCATGGGGGCATCAACCAGATGACCCGCCTGCACGCGTTTCAGGGCGGGCAGAATGTCTGATTTCCGGGTTCCCGGGCGCAGACGCATAAAGCGGCTGACGGTGAGGGGCAGGGTGGCATCCAGATGCAGCTTCTGCGGAACATAGCCGATGCGTAGATGATTTTCGCGCGTGAGCGTACCGGCCGTGGGGGCGATAAGCCCCAGCACGATACGCACCAGCGTCGACTTACCGGCGCCGTTTGGCCCCAGTAGCGTAAGAATTTTGCCCGGCGCCAGGGCCAGGGAGATATTGGAGAGCACGCGTCGTTGACCAAAATCAACCGACACACTATCCAGTGTTACCAGATTCGTCATTTTAATAAAGGGGTTGCACTCAGTGATGGATGTTATAATATCACATTCCCATCCATCAATACGATTAATTGACGCATTATGTTACATAAAAATACGCTTCTTTGCGCTGGCATTTCTGCTGCTCTTTTGACCAGTGTGGCTATGCCTGTCAATGCCGCCGTGGTTGCCTCACTTAAACCTCTCGGCTTTATCGCTTCAGCCATCGCGGATGGGGTCACCGATACCCAGGTATTACTGCCAGACGGGGCTTCAGAGCATGATTATTCACTACGCCCATCTGATGTAAAACGCTTACAAAACGCAGACTTAGTGGTGTGGATTGGTCCTGAAATGGAAGCCTTCATGGACAAGTCAACGCAGAGCATTGCGCCTGAAAAAAAGGTAACGATTGCGCAGCTTGACGCGGTGAAACCGTTGCTCATGAAAGGGGCCGATGACGACCACGATGAGCACGGTCACGATCACGACAATTCTGAAAAAAGTGACGCACATCACCATCACGGCGACTACAACATGCATTTGTGGCTTTCGCCAGAGATAGCGCGGCTCTCAGCGGTTGCAATCCATGACAAATTAGTGGAACTTATGCCGCAGCGTCGTGCCAAACTGGACGACAACCTGAAAGCGTTTGAGGAAAGTCTGAATCAAACCGATAAGCAGGTCAGCAACGAGCTGGCACCGCTGAAAGGAAAAGGGTATTTCGTTTTTCATGATGCCTATGGCTACTACGAAAAACACTACGGTCTGACCCCACTTGGGCACTTTACCGTAAACCCGGAAATCCAGCCTGGTGCGCAGCGTTTACATGAAATAAGAACACAGTTGGTTGAGCAAAAAGCGACATGCGTTTTTGCTGAGCCACAATTCAGGCCAGCCGTCGTTGAAGCTGTTGCCAGGGGGACTTCCGTGCGCATGGGAACCTTAGATCCTCTTGGAACAAGCATACAGTTGGGTAAAACGAGCTATACGCAGTTTTTGACCCAGCTGGCAAACCAGTACGCGAGCTGCCTGAAGGGAGATTAATGAGGAAGTGAATACGTGCAACAGATAGCCCGCTCTGTCGCCCTGGCATTTAATAATTTGCCGCGACCTCACCGCGTCATGCTGGGGTCGCTGACTGTTCTAACTTTGGCGGTCGCCGTGTGGCGACCGTACGTTTACCACCCTGAATCTGCACCTATCGTCAGAACGATCGAACTGGAAAAGAGCGAAGTCCGTTCACTCTTACCAGAGGCCAGTGAGCCTATCGATCAGGCCCCTCAGGAAGAAGAAGCCATTCCTCAGGATGAGCTGGACGACAAGTCCGCCAGCGACGATGGTGTTCACGAGTATGTTGTCTCTACCGGTGATACCCTCAGCAGTATTCTGAACCAGTACGGCATTGATATGGGCGATATCACCCAGCTTGCCGCCGCCGATAAAGAATTGCGTAATCTTAAAATTGGTCAACAGCTCTCCTGGACCCTGACCGCCGATGGCGATCTGCAGAGTCTGACCTGGGAGATGTCGCGCCGTGAAACCCGTACCTACGAACGCGTTGCCAACGGTTTCAAAATGGACAGCGAGACGCAGGAAGGGGACTGGGTTAACACCACCATGAAAGGCACCGTGGGGGAAAGCTTCGTTGGTAGCGCCCGTGATGCCGGATTAACCAGTAACGAGATTAGCGCTGTCATCAAAGCCATGCAGTGGCAGATGGACTTCCGTAAGCTGAAAAAAGGCGACGAATTCTCGGTGCTGATGTCGCGTGAAATGCTCGACGGCAAACGTGAACAAAGCCAGCTGCTCGGCGTGCGTCTGCGTTCTGACGGTAAAGATTACTACGCTATCCGCGCGGAAGACGGGAAGTTCTACGACCGTAACGCCACCGGTCTGGCGAAAGGTTTCTTGCGTTTCCCAACCGCGCGTCAGTTCCGCGTCTCGTCAAACTTTAACCCACGTCGCCTGAACCCGGTAACGGGTCGCGTTGCGCCGCACCGTGGCGTCGATTTCGCGATGCCTCAGGGGACGCCAGTGCTGGCGGTCGGTGATGGTGAAGTGGTGGTCGCAAAACGTAGCGGCGCTGCCGGGTACTATGTCGCGCTGCGTCATGGTCGTACCTACACCACGCGCTACATGCATCTGCGTAAGCTGCTGGTGAAACCGGGTCAGAAGGTGAAACGTGGCGATCGCATTGCGCTCTCTGGCAATACCGGTCGTTCTACCGGCCCGCATCTGCACTACGAGGTATGGCTCAACCAGCAGGCGGTCAACCCGTTAACGGCGAAACTGCCAATGACCGAAGGGCTGACCGGCGCCGATCGTCGTGATTATCTGGCGCAGGTGAAAGAGGTTGTACCGCAGCTGCGTTTTGATTAATCAGCATTAAGTCTCAGGCCGGTGCCATCAGCACCGGCTTTTTCTTTTGTGCGATAGCGCGCACCTCGCTAAACTATCTCATTATCTTTATTTTTTGCGTCACCTTTGTGGGCCAGGCATGGAACCGAAAAAAATAACATTGAGTTTATCCCTAAGTTTGAAAAGTCCTTTTTACATCCACGCTACTGGGGATCCTGGTTGGGCGTAGTGGCGTTCGCCGGTATTGCGCTGACGCCGCCGTCGGTGCGTGACCCGATTCTCGGCAAGCTCGGCAGGCTGGTTGGCCGCCTGGCGCGCAGCTCTCGCCGTCGCGCACAAATTAACCTGCTGTACTGTTTCCCGGAGAAGAGCGAGCAGGAGCGGGAGGCAATGATTGATGCGATGTATGCCACCGCGCCACAGGCGATGGTGATGATGGCCGAGCTTGGCCTGCGCGATCCGAAGAAAGTAATGCAGCGCGTTGACTGGCAGGGCAAAGAGATCATCGAAGAGATGCAGCGCAACAACGAGAAAGTCATCTTCCTCGTGCCGCATGGCTGGGGAGTGGACATTCCAGCGATGCTGATGGCCTCTGAAGGGCAGATGATGGCGGCGATGTTCCACAACCAGGGGAATCCGGTCTTCGACTACGTCTGGAACACCGTGCGTCGCCGTTTTGGTGGGCGTATGCATGCGCGCAACGACGGTATTAAACCGTTTATCCAGTCCGTGCGTCAGGGCTACTGGGGCTACTATCTGCCGGATCAGGATCACGGCGAGGAGCACAGCGAATTTGTTGACTTCTTCGGTACCTATAAAGCCACGCTTCCGGCAATTGGTCGTCTGATGAAGGTGTGCCGCGCGCGCGTGGTGCCGCTGTTCCCGGTCTATGACGGTAAAACGCATCGCCTGACGGTCGAGATCCGCCCGCCGATGGACGATCTGCTGACCGCCGATGATACGACCATCGCCCGCCGGATGAACGAAGAGGTGGAGATTTTTGTCACTCCGCATCCGGAGCAGTACACCTGGATCTTAAAACTGCTGAAAACGCGTAAGCCCGGCGAGGTGGAGCCCTACCAGCGCAAAGAGCTGTTCCCGAAGAAGAAATAAAAAAAGCGCCCTCGGGGCGCTTTTTGTTATAGCCGATTCAGTCTTACTCGACGGTCATCACGCGGGTGGTGTTGGTGGAGCCGATGGTGCTCATCACATCACCCTGGGTCACAATCACGATGTCGCCAGACATCAGGTAACCTTTGTCGCGCAGCAGGTTCACTGCGTCGTTCGCGGCGGCTACGCCGTCGTTGGGGCTGTTGAACAGCACCGGCGTTACGCCACGATACAGCGCGGTCAGGTTCAGCGTACGCTCGTGACGAGACATGGCGAAGATAGGCAGACCGGAGCTGATACGTGACGTCATCAGCGCGGTACGTCCGGACTCGGTCATCGTGATAATGGCGGTGACGCCTTTCAGATGGTTCGCCGCGTACATGGCCGACATGGAAATCGCTTCTTCCACGTTGTCGAACTGCACATCAAGACGGTGTTTAGAGACGTTGATGCTGGGGATCTTCTCTGCACCCAGACACACGCGCGCCATGGCGGCGACGGTTTCTGCCGGGTACTGGCCCGCAGCGGTTTCTGCCGACAGCATCACGGCATCGGTACCATCAAGCACGGCGTTCGCTACGTCCATAACTTCCGCACGCGTTGGCATCGGGTTGGTGATCATCGACTCCATCATCTGGGTGGCGGTGATAACGGTACGGTTCAGCTGGCGGGCACGGCGAATAAGGGCTTTCTGAATACCAACCAGCTCAGGGTCGCCAATCTCAACGCCGAGGTCACCGCGCGCCACCATCACCACGTCAGAGGCGAGGATGATGTCATCCATGGCGTCCTGGTCGCAAACGGCTTCTGCACGCTCAACTTTAGCCACGATTTTGGCATCGCAGCCGGCTTCATGTGCCAGACGACGGGCATAGTTGAGGTCTTCGCCGCAGCGCGGGAAGGACACGGCCAGATAGTCCACGCCAATCTGTGCGGCGGTTTTGATATCGGCTTTGTCTTTTTCGGTCAGGGCTTCGGCAGAGAGACCACCGCCCAGCTTGTTGATACCTTTATTGTTGGAGAGCGGGCCGCCCACGGTCACTTCCGTGAACACTTTCAGACCCTGAACTTCCAGTACTTTCAGCTGTACGCGACCGTCGTCGAGCAGCAGGATATCGCCGGGTACGACGTCGGCAGGCAGACCTTTGTAGTCGATGCCCACTTTCTCTTTATCGCCTTCGCCTTTACCGAGGCTTGCATCGAGCAGGAACTTATCGCCGATGTTGAGGAAAACTTTGCCTTCTTTGAAGGTAGAAACACGGATCTTAGGTCCCTGCAGATCGCCCAGGATCGCCACGTGACGTCCCAATTTGGCTGCGATTTCACGCACTTTGTCGGCACGTAGCATATGGTCTTCCGGTGTGCCGTGGGAGAAGTTCATCCGGACTACGTTAGCGCCAGCGGCAATAATCTTTTCAAGGTTATTATCGCGGTCGGTTGCCGGGCCCAATGTGGTGACAATTTTGGTTCTGCGAAGCCTTCTGGACATGTAATACTCCGTTGAATAGACAACTTTGGTGTTGCGTGAACAGGAATTCGGTGTTCACCTTAAATTGCACGGTGAGGTAAGTGTACCGAATGTAAAATAAAATGCTTTGTTATCGGCTTTTATTGATTATCGCTGTGTACAAGGAAGTCCTTATCAAAACGCGATTCCCGAAGCGCTTCCTTGACTCGCTTCAAGTTATCTCTGAATTTTGCCCCTCGGCGTAAAGTAAAACCCGTCGCCAGCACATCGATCACCGTCAATTGCGCCAGACGCGAAACCATTGGCATATAAATGTCGGTATCCTCCGGCACGTCGAGGGTAATGGCGAGAGAGGCCTCCCGGGCAAGCGGGGTATTTGCCGAGGTAATCGCAATGACCATGGCATCGTTTTCACGCGCCAGCTGCGCCAGTTCTACGAGGCTTTTAGTGCGTCCGGTATGGGAAATGAGCACGACCACGTCATCGTCAGCGCAATTCATACAGCTCATACGTTGCAAAACGATGTCTTCAGAATAAATCACCGGTACGTTGAAGCGGAAAAATTTGTTCATTGCGTCGTGGGCCACGGCGGCTGACGAACCTAAGCCAAAGAAGGCTATCTTTTTCGCCTGCGTCAGCAGGTCAACCGCGCGATTGACGGCGCTCATATCAAGCGACTGGCGAACGTGATCGAGGCTTGCCATCGCTGATTCAAAAATCTTGCTGGTGTAAGCCTCAACGCTGTCGTCTTCATCGACGTTGCGATTCACATACGGCGTGCCGTTAGCGAGGCTCTGGGCAAGGTGCAGCTTAAAATCGGGGAACCCACGGGTGCCCAGACTTCGGCAAAAGCGGTTCACGGTTGGTTCACTGACGGCGGCCGCCAGGGCCAGTGCCGCAATGCTCGAATGAATGGCATCAGTAGGGGCGGCGAGGATAACTTCCGCCACTTTGCGCTCAGATTTGCTAAGGTGTTCCAGTTGAGACTGGATTTTTTCCAGCATGTTCATTGGTGCAAGACGCTCATCATTGGAAACGATTTCAGTAATGGGTGAAATCAATGGGCTTATTAGCAAGAATATACCCCTGCACAAGGGAGAAAAGCGAAGAACAATGGCAAAATATGTTGTTTTTTTTCATTACATGATCAGAGTCGTGTTTTGGAAACCGCTTTCACGCTGAAAGAACGAACAAAATTAGCCACTTGCCCGAAATCTTCTGGCTTTATTTTTCAAAGGATGCGCTTTAGCGGCGCGGACGATGGATTAGGGTTTCGGGAATGACGTAAACACAGTACAGTGCTGCGTAAGAAAATTACAATGAAGACCTGGCCTGAGCACCAGGAAATCAAACTGAGGAGAACGATATGGCGGTAACGCAAACAGCCCAGGCGTGTGACCTGGTTATTTTCGGCGCCAAGGGTGACCTGGCACGTCGTAAATTGCTGCCTTCCCTGTATCAGCTGGAAAAAGCGGGTCAGATCAACCCCGATACCCGTATCATCGGGGTTGGGCGCGCTGACTGGGATAAAGACGCTTATACCAAAGTGGTGCGGGAAGCCCTGGAAACCTTCATGAAAGAGAAAATCGATGAAGGTTTGTGGGAAACGCTGAGCGGCCGACTGGATTTCTGCAATCTTGACGTTAACGATACCAAATCCTTTTCTCGTCTTGGCAAAATGCTGGATCAGAAAGAGCGCGTCACCATCAACTACTTCGCCATGCCGCCAAGCACCTTCGGCGCTATCTGCAAAGGGCTGGGTGAGGCGAAACTGAATGCCAAGCCGGCGCGCGTGGTAATGGAAAAACCGCTGGGCACGTCGCTTGCAACCTCCCGCGAAATTAACGACCAGGTCGGGCAGTACTTTGAAGAGTGCCAGGTTTACCGTATCGACCACTATCTGGGTAAAGAAACGGTACTGAACCTGCTGGCGCTGCGCTTTGCTAACTCCCTGTTCGTCAATAACTGGGACAACCGCACTATCGATCACGTGGAAATCACCGTGGCGGAAGAGGTGGGTATCGAAGGTCGCTGGGGTTACTTCGATCAGGCCGGTCAGATGCGCGACATGATCCAGAACCACCTGCTGCAGATCCTGTGCATGATCGCGATGTCCCCGCCGTCAGACCTCACCGCCGACAGCATCCGCGATGCCAAAGTGAAGGTGCTGAAGTCTCTGCGCCGTATTGACAGGTCTAACGTGCGTGAGAAAACCGTGCGTGGCCAGTACACCGCCGGATTCGCGCAGGGCAAAAAAGTCCCGGGCTATCTGGAAGAAGAGGGCGCCAACAAGCAGAGCAACACCGAAACCTTCGTGGCTATCCGCGTAGATATCGATGACTGGCGCTGGGCGGGCGTACCTTTCTACCTGCGCACCGGCAAACGTCTGCCGACCAAATGTTCTGAAGTGGTGGTCTACTTCAAGAACCCGGAACTGAACCTGTTCAAAGAGTCCTGGCAGGAGCTGCCGCAGAATAAGCTCACGATTCGTTTGCAGCCGGACGAAGGTGTGGACATTCAGATCCTTAACAAGGTGCCGGGCCTCGATCACAAGCATAACCTGCAAACCACCAAGCTTGACCTGAGCTACTCTGAGACCTTCAATCAAACGCACCTCGCGGATGCTTACGAACGACTGCTGCTGGAAACCATGCGCGGTATTCAGGCGCTGTTTGTGCGTCGTGATGAAGTTGAAGAAGCGTGGAAATGGGTCGACTCCATTACCGAAGCCTGGGCCGCCGATCAGGATGCGCCAAAACCGTATCAGGCAGGGACCTGGGGACCGGTCGCCTCGGTGGCGATGATCACCCGCGATGGCCGCTCCTGGAACGAGTTCGAGTAAGCGAAAATCGCCCTCTGTTACCGGTTATTTTACCGGTAACATGATCTAACACACAATCCAGATCAATATTTGTTCTGTTAAGCTCCGTGCGGATTCACCCACGGAGCTTTTTTTATTACACTGGCTGAAGCGATTTTGCCCCCCTGAGCGACGGCCATCAGGCATTTCAGCAGTGTGACGCATTGCGAAGCGCCTTACTATAACCGAAGCCCGGACATATCAATTTTAGGAGCTTCTATGAATCCGATAATGTTACGCGTAACAAAGCGAATTATTGAGCGCTCACGCGAGACCCGCGCGGCCTACCTTGCCCGAGTCAACCAAGCGAAAACCGAAACTGTGCACCGCTCCCAGCTGGCCTGTGGCAACCTCGCCCACGGTTTTGCGGCCTGCCAGCCCGACGATAAAGCTTCGCTGAAGAGTATGCTGCGTAACAATATCGCCATCATTACCTCCTATAACGATATGCTCTCCGCCCATCAGCCGTATGAGCGCTACCCGGATATTATCCGTAAAGCGCTGCACGGCGTGAATGCGGTAGGTCAGGTCGCCGGCGGTGTACCGGCAATGTGTGATGGCGTCACCCAGGGCCAGGATGGGATGGAGCTGTCACTCCTGAGCCGGGAAGTTATTGCGATGTCGGCGGCGGTTGGGCTGTCGCACAACATGTTTGATGGTGCGCTGTACCTTGGGGTGTGCGACAAAATTGTTCCGGGGCTGGCGATGGCGGCGCTGTCGTTCGGTCATCTGCCGTCTATTTTCGTTCCGTCTGGCCCGATGGCGAGCGGTCTTGCAAATAAAGAGAAGGTACGTATCCGTCAGCTGTATGCGGAAGGCAAGGTCGATCGCATGGCGTTGCTGGAGTCTGAAGCGGCGTCCTATCATGCACCGGGTACCTGTACCTTCTATGGCACCGCTAACACCAATCAGATGGTGATTGAATTTATGGGCATGCAGCTGCCGGGCTCTTCGTTCGTCCATCCGGATGCAGAGCTTCGTGAAGCACTGACCGTCGCGGCGGCGCGCCAGGTGACGCGTATGACCGGAAACGGGAATGCGTGGATGCCGCTTGGCAAGATGTTCGATGAAAAAGTGGTGGTCAACGGTATTGTGGCGCTGCTGGCAACCGGCGGCTCGACCAACCACACCATGCACCTGGTGGCGATGGCCCGCGCTGCTGGGATCATTATTAACTGGGACGACTTCTCTGAGCTTTCCGACGTGGTGCCGCTGATGGCTCGTCTGTATCCAAACGGCCCGGCCGATATCAACCACTTCCAGGCGGCGGGCGGCGTGCCGGTGCTTATCCGCGAATTGCTGAAAGGCGGTTTGCTGCATGAAGATGTTGATACCGTCGCCGGACACGGACTGTCGCGCTATACCCTCGAGCCATGGCTCAACAACGGTGAGCTGGACTGGCGTGAAGGGGCAAGCGCCTCGCTCGACGCCGACGTAATTGCCACTTTCGAAAAGCCATTCTCCCGCCACGGTGGAACCAAAGTGCTGAGCGGTAACCTGGGACGTGCGGTAATGAAGACCTCCGCGGTGCCGGTGGAGAATCAGGTTATCGAAGCCCCGGCGATTGTTTTTGAGAGCCAGCATGACGTGTTACCGGCGTTTGACGCCGGTCTGCTCGATAAAGATTGCGTGGTGGTGGTGCGCCATCAGGGGCCAAAAGCCAACGGCATGCCAGAATTACATAAACTTATGCCGCCATTAGGTGTATTATTGGACCGCCGTTTCAAAATTGCGTTAGTGACCGATGGACGACTCTCCGGCGCGTCGGGTAAAGTCCCGTCAGCCATCCATGTAACGCCAGAGGCTTACGATGGCGGCCTGCTGGCAAAGGTCCGTGACGGGGACATTATCCGCGTTAACGGCCAGACCGGTGAGCTGACGCTGCTGGTGGATGAAGCTGAACTGGCTGCCCGCGAGCCGCATATTCCTGACCTGAGCTCGTCGCGCGTCGGTACCGGCCGCGAAATGTTTAGTGCGCTGCGCGAAAAACTGTCCGGCGCTGAGCAGGGTGCAACCTGCATCACTTTTTAAGACGACACGAATTAACTGTCTGGTGAGAGAAAAACTCTGATGAAAAACTGGAAAACAACTGCCGAAGCAATCCTGACCACTGGCCCAGTGGTCCCGGTTATCGTAGTGAAGAAGCTGGAGCACGCGGTACCGATGGCAAAAGCGCTGGTCGCCGGTGGCGTTCGCGTTCTCGAAGTGACTCTGCGTACCGAATGTGCAATGGACGCCATTCGTGCCATTGCCAAAGAAGTGCCGGATGCGATCGTCGGGGCGGGTACCGTCACTAACGTACAGCAGCTGAAGGACGTCACAGAAGCGGGCGCACAGTTTGCGATTAGCCCAGGGCTGACCGAGCCGCTGCTGAAAGCGGCAACAGAAGGGACCATTCCACTGATCCCGGGTATCAGCACGGTCTCTGAACTGATGCTGGGTATGGACTACGGTCTGAAAGAGTTCAAATTCTTCCCGGCGGAAGCGAACGGCGGGGTGAAAGCGCTGCAGGCGATTGCGGGCCCGTTCGGCCATATCCGTTTCTGCCCGACCGGCGGTATCTCTCCGGCTAACTACCGTGACTATCTGGCGCTGAACAGCGTGCTGTGCATCGGTGGCTCCTGGCTGGTGCCGAACGACGCTCTGGAGAGCGGCGACTACGAGCGCATCACTAAGCTCGCCCGTGAAGCGGTAGAAGGCGCGAAGTAAGCGTGTCATTATTGCCCGGTACTCGTACCGGGCAATCCCATCAATATTAACCCTTCACGACCACCGCCGCCGCTGCTGCTTTCGCGCGCTCAACCGCTTCTTCAACAGAGTCTGCAACGGCCAGCGTCACGCCTAAACGACGAGAACCGTCGATCTCCGGTTTACCGAACAAACGTAACTGCACGCCAGCGCCGGATGCGGCTTCAATATTACCGAATGTGACATTGTCACTTTTAAGGACTGGCAGAATGACCGCTGAGGCTGAAGGGCCGTACTGGCGAATGCCGCCTACCGGCAAACCGAGGAAAGCGCGTACGTGCAGCGCGAACTCGGAGAGATCCTGGGAGATCAGCGTGACCATCCCGGTATCGTGCGGGCGCGGAGAAACTTCGCTGAAGACGACCTCATCACCGCAGACGAAAAGCTCTACGCCAAACAGGCCATAGCCGCCAAGCGCCAGAACAACTTCGCGGGCTATCTCCTGCGCGCGTGCCAGTGCCAGGGGGCTCATCTGCTGCGGCTGCCAGGATTCGCGGTAATCGCCATCTTCCTGACGATGCCCCACCGGCGCGCAGAAATGTACGCCATCCACGGCGCTGACGGTGAGCAGGGTGATTTCGAAATCAAATTTGACGACGCCTTCCACGATAACGCGTCCTGCGCCAGCGCGGCCACCCTGTTGGGCATACTGCCAGGCATCGGCGAGCTGAGATTCTGTGCGGATAAAGCTCTGGCCCTTGCCGGATGAGCTCATCACCGGCTTGACGATGCAGGGCAGGCCAATCGCGTTCACGGCATCGCGGAAAGCGGCTTCGCTGTCGGCAAACTGGTAGCGTGAGGTTGGCAGGGAGAGGGTTTCTGCTGCCAGTCGGCGGATCCCTTCGCGGTTCATGGTGAGCTGTGCGGCCCGGGCGCAGGGCACCACCTTCTGACCTTCACTCTCAAGCGCAACCAGCATATCGGTGGCAATAGCTTCGATTTCCGGGACGATAAAATCGGGCTTCTCCTGTGCCACCAGCGCCTTCAGTGCCTGGCCGTCGAGCATGTTAATTACGTGTGCGCGATGAGCAACGTGCATGGCGGGTGCATCCGCGTAGCGATCGACCGCGATAACTTCGACACCCAGGCGTTGGCACTCGATAGCGACTTCTTTACCCAGCTCGCCAGAACCCAACAACATCACGCGCGTGGCCGCCGGGCGCAGCGCAGTTCCTAATAACGTCATAACCGCAAACCTCCGTAAAAATCTTCGGCGCAGTATAAACGAAAACGTTTGCGTCTGTCTCGTCGCTGTCGTGTGCCGCTGCATTTGCGCATCTTTAGCTGGCGCAGACATTTCCTGACAGGTGCTGGCTTACTCTGAGAGCGTCAACTCAATTCGGGAGGGGAAAATGTCTAACTGGCTCAATCAACTGCAGTCTCTGCTGGGGCAGAAAGCCGCGAGCGTCACCGGTGGTAAAACCGATGGCCTGAATAAACTACTGGTGCCGGGCGCTATCGGCGGGCTGGCCGGTCTGTTACTGGCGAACAAGTCTTCGCGTAAGCTACTGGCGAAATATGGTACTGGTGCACTGCTGGTCGGCGGTGGGGCGGTTGCAGGCTCGGTATTGTGGAATAAGTACAAAACCCAGATGCCGAACGGGCAGCAGGCAGAAACGGCGACCGCACCGCCACCGGTGACATCGCTGGACACCCGCACCGAGCGTCTGATCCTGGCGCTGGTCTTTGCCGCAAAAAGTGATGGTCACATTGATGATAAAGAGCGTGCAGCTATCGAGCAACAGCTGCAGGAGGCTGGTGTAGAGCAGCAGGGGCAGGCGCTGGTGGCGCAGGCCATGGCACAACCGCTGGATCCCAAACGTCTGGCACAGGACGTTAAGAGCGAAGAAGAGGCGCTGGAGCTTTATTTCCTGAGCTGTGCGGCTATCGATATCGATCACTTTATGGAGCGCAGCTACCTTGATGCCCTGGGCGATGCATTAAACATCCCCCGTGCGGTACGCGAAGAGATAGAACAGGATATACAGCGGCAAAAACAAGCACTTTAGTGCGTTTTGCTTCAGGTTTCGCTTGCATCGCCTGTCAGTTTTGCCACCCTTAGGGAATGTAAAACGTAAAAGCACAGCGATATGTTACCGAAAGCAAAAAAAATCCCCCACACCATGACTTTGCATGGTGATACACGCGTTGATAATTACTTCTGGCTGCGCGACGACACCCGTTCGCAGCCGGAGGTGCTCGATTATCTGAAGCAGGAAAACGACTACGGCAAAAAGGTGATGGCCTCCCAGCAGGCGCTGCAGGATCGGGTGCTGAAGGAGATTATCGACCGCATTCCGCCGCAGGAAACCTCTGCGCCCTATACGAAAAACGGCTACCGTTACCGCCATGAATACCAGCCTGGCAGCGAGTACGCGATTTACCAGCGCCAGTCCGTACAAAAGGCGGAGTGGGAAGCGTGGGATGTCCTGGTTGATGGTAATCAGCGGGCGGCGGGCAGCGAGTTCTACACCCTTGGCGGGCTGGTTATTTCACCGGACAACCAGGTCATGGCGCTGGCAGAAGATTATCTCTCTCGTCGTCAGTACGGGGTGCGGTTGCGCCATCTCGGGACCGGTAACTGGTATCCGGAAACGCTGGACAACGTTGAGCCGGGGCTGGTCTGGGGTAATGATTCGCAGACCCTCTACTACGTGCGCAAACATCCCACTACGCTGCTGCCGTATCAGGTCTGGCGGCATACGCTCGGTACACCGATGTCAGCCGACACGCTGGTGTATGAAGAGCAGGATGACATGTTCTACGTCAGCGTGCACAAAACCACCGATCGCCACTTTGTGCTGATCTATCTGGCAAGCTCCACCACCAGCGAAGTGCGGCTGCTGGATGCCGAGCTGCCGGATGCGGAACCGACGGTGTTCCTGCCACGACGCAAAGATCACGAGTACAGCGTCGATCACTATCAGCATCATTTCTACATTCGCTCAAATCGTGAAGGGAAAAACTTCGGCCTGTACCGCTCTGCGGTGCGCGAAGAGAGTCAGTGGGAAACGCTGATCCCGGCGCGGGAAGAGGTGATGCTGGAAGGGTTTACGCTCTTTACCGACTGGCTGGTCGTGGAAGAGCGTCAGCAGGGCCTGACCAGCCTGCGACAAATCAATCGTCATACCCGTGAGTCGACCGGGATAGCGTTTGACGATCCGGCCTACGTGACCTGGGTTGCTTATAACCCTGAGCCTGAAACCTCGCGTCTGCGCTACGGCTACTCTTCGATGACCACTCCGGATACGCTGTTCGAACTGGATATGGATACCGGTGAACGGCGGGTGATTAAGCAGCAGGAGGTGAAGGGCTTTGATGCCAGCCTGTATCGCAGCGAGCACCTGTGGGTGAAGGCGCGGGACGGCGTGGAGGTGCCGGTGTCGCTGGTGTATCATCGGGAGCATTTCCGCAAAGGGCATAATCCGCTGCTGGTTTACGGCTACGGCTCCTACGGTGCCAGCATGGATGCCGATTTTAGCGGTAGCCGCCTGAGCCTGCTCGATCGTGGTTTTGTTTTTGCCATCGCCCACATCCGTGGCGGCGGCGAGCTGGGACAGCAGTGGTATGAAGACGGCAAGTTTCTGCAGAAGATGAACACCTTCAACGATTATCTCGACGTGTGCGATGCCTTACTGGAACAGGGTTATGGCGACCGCGAGCTATGTTTCGGCATGGGCGGTAGCGCCGGAGGCATGCTGATGGGAACGGTGATAAACCTGCGTCCGGAGCTGTTCCGCGGCGTGGTGGCCCAGGTGCCGTTCGTCGACGTAGTGACGACGATGCTGGACGAATCTATCCCGCTTACCACCGGTGAATTTGAAGAGTGGGGCAACCCGCAGGATGCCGAATACTACTTCTACATGAAAAGCTACAGCCCGTACGATAACGTCGAAGCCAAAGCGTATCCGCATCTGCTGGTCACCACCGGATTGCATGACTCACAGGTGCAGTACTGGGAGCCTGCGAAATGGGTGGCGAAACTGCGGGAGCGCAAAACCGACGACAATCTGCTGATGCTATGTACCGACATGGACTCCGGGCACGGAGGAAAATCCGGGCGTTATAAAAGCTACGAAGGGGTGGCGCTGGAATACACGTTTCTGATAGCGCTGGCCCAGCAGACGCTGCCGGGCCAGGCGGAGCGGTAGCAACCAGGCTACTCCCCGAGATAGTGGCGCAGCGTGAGGCGCAGCTCCGGGCTCATACGATCCAGATTATTGAATAGCCAGCGCAGATAACCTGGGTCGTTTTGCGCCACTTCCGCCACCGGCTTGCCACGATATTTGCCAAAGCTAAAGGTGGTCAGCAAGGCAGGGCGGCCGGTCACATCGGCCATGTCGTCCGGCGTCCAGCCTGAGACGTTCATAATATCAATCAGCAGCGCGGCGGTGATGTAGCAGTCATACAGGGCGCGGTGATGGTGCAGGCCCGGCGGCGTCGCGACGTTGAGCTTACGCGACTTGTACAACGCCATATTGCTGTACTTAATGCCTGGCCACAGGCGGCGGGCGAGCTTCATGGTGCAAATCCACTCCCCCTGCATCTCAGGCAACACGCGGCGGTCGAAGCTGGCGTTATGTGCCACGTACCATGGGCTACCCTGATAGCCCGGGATCACTTCTTCAATCCACGGTTTGTCGATAACCATCGCTTCGGTGATGCGGTGGATGGCCATTGCCTGCGGGCTGATTGGCCTGTCCGGGCGAACCAGATGGCTCATAGGATTGGTGATTTGACCGTCGACGACGTCCACCGAGGCAATCTCGACGATCCCTCCTTGCAGGTCGCAGGTTTCCGTATCAATGACGCGCAGCATGGCTCACTCCAGCCAGTAAAACGGTTAGCGTAATGGAATGATGTCGCCTTGCCAACCCCGATCGCTGCGCTGTCCGGTAAGCAATAGCTCACCGCCATCGGCACGAACCACCAGTTGGCCCTGTTCATCCCACAGAGCACTGCCCCCGAGCAACGAGCCGTTGGCGTAGTCGGATTTCAGTACCGCAATCGCGTACTTATGGGCAAAGCGCTGCAGTGATGCGCGGGAAAGCTGCTGATGTGATTCATCCGGACAGTCGCTGGTGGCGAGCAATGAGGCACGCGGGTCGAGATCGTCGGCTGCCGCGTCGTGCGCCAGAACGCTGACCTGGCCTGGAAGTGGGGCCAGGCAGGTGCCTTTTCCCTGTGGGCAGGTTAGCGGCTGCGGGTTGTCCGGTACAAAGATGGCGAGCCCTTTAATAAGCTCATCATTTTGCTGCAGCGGTAAGCCGGTAATGATGGTCATCTGGTGGCGCGTCGCGGCGGCGGCGAGAGGCTGGAGCTCATCGGCATTCGGTGGGGGGCAAAGCGCCGGGCCAGTAAGCGACAGTTCAGGAAATACTAAAATTTCACACGCTGCGCGGGCGGCAGCGTCGATAAAACGTAAATGATGGGCGATATTTTCCGCAACGCTGCGGTTGCGGGGCTCGTACTGAGCAGCAGCAATAGTCCATGCAGTCATAGTGGCATCCTTAACACAAATTTCAGACTCTCATCCTGAGAGGATCCCCTTAAGAATAACAGGGTTAATGTAATTATGTGTAACCGATGGTAATGCTTATTTACTTTTTGGCTCGTAGGGCAGGCGAGAAAGAGATACTGACGCCAGGCGGTGCGCGATTAAGCGCTCGCGAAACCAGCCGCGAAGATGTTCAGGCTGCTCACGCTCTACCACTTCGGCGACCACCGGCATATTGTAACGTTCTTTGAAGACCACTCCGGCGGCGGCAAGATCGACGTTAACTTTATCCATCTCTTCCTGGGGAAGGTTGGCCAGATTGGCGTACATGGCGTTCTCCTCTCAATAACGCAAAATGACTCAGGGTGTCGCAGAATGGCAAATCCATGGTGGGGAGCCTCGACGCACGGATTATACAAGGTTATTCTCTGCATCACATACATAACAAAAAGGAATGAAGAAAATGGGAACAACTGCATCGCGAATTTTATGCGCTTCGGCGCTGATGGCGGCACTGCTCACCAGCACCAGCGTCCTGGCGCACGCGCATCTGAAACATCAGGAGCCCGCTGCGGATGCCGTGGTGACCACCTCGCCAAAGGCCCTGACGCTGAATTTTTCTGAAGGCATCGAAGCCAAATTTAGCGGTCTGACGCTGACCGGTCCAAAAGAGATGAAGACAGCCATCGGCACGGCGACGGTGAATGCCAACGATAATACTCAGCTTGTCGTTGCGCTGAACCAACCGCTGGCGGCGGGCGACTATCGTGTTGACTGGCACGTGGTGTCCGTTGACGGGCATAAAACCAAAGGGCAGTACCATTTCAGCGTGAAATAATCATGCTGACCTCACTGTGGATTGGCCTGCGCTTTGTCCATTTCGTCTCCCTGATGGCGGCGTTTGGCGGAGCCTTGTACAGCGGGTGGTGGGCGCCAGTGAGTTTGCGCCGTCTGCTGAGCCATCGTTATCAGGGGATGATGCGCTTATCGCTTTTCGTAAGCGCGATTTCTGCACTGCTGATGATGATGGTGCAGGGTGGGATGATGGGCGATGGCTGGGGCGACGTTGTGCAGCCGGACATCTGGCTGGCGGTGGCGGGTACCCGCTTCGGTGCGATTTGGGTCTGGCAAATTGCGCTGGCGTGGCTGTCGATTGCGGTATTACTGCTTCGTCCGCACCGGGTGATGCCGGTGTTGCTTATTCTGCTGTGCATACAGCTTATCCTTCAGGCCAGTATCGGCCATGCGGCCATGCGTGAGGGATTACCCGGTACTCTGCAGCGCCTCAATCATGCATTACACTTGCTGTTTGCCGCCACCTGGTTTGGTGGACTTCTCCCTTTCCTCTACTGTTTACGGCTGGCCCAGGGGCGCTGGCGGCAACAGGCTATCTACACCATGATGCGGTTTTCGCGCTACGGCCATCTGGCGGTGGGCGGCGTGATTGCCACGGGTATCATTAATGCGCTGCTCATTCAGGGATCGCTGATCGGTGATTCGGCATGGGGCACTATGCTGTTGGTAAAATGTGCGCTGGTGGCGCTGATGGTGGTAATTGCTTTAATGAACCGGTATGTTCTGGTGCCACGATTTGCCTCAAACCCGCAACACGCGCAGCAGATATTTATCCGTACTACCCAGGCAGAGATCCTGCTGGGGGTGCTGGTTCTGCTCGCCGTCAGTCTGTTTGCAACCTGGGAACCCTTCTGATACGAAGATGACGATGATGATGAAGAAAATAGTGCTTTCACTGCTGTTGTTGACGGCAACCTCTGCGGCGTTTGCTGCACCACAGGTGATTACCGTCAGTCGTTTTGAAATTGGTAAAGATAAATGGGCATTCAACCGCGAAGAGGTGATGCTGACCTGCCGTACCGGCAAGGCGTTGTTCGTTATCAACCCCAGTACTCTGGTGCAGTACCCGTTGAATGATGTGGCTGAGGATCAGGTAGCGAAGGGGCAGGTCAACGCGCAGCCCTTAGACGTGATCCGTATCGAAGATCCACAACATAAAGGGCAGAAAATGAGCCTCACCCCCTTTATTGAGCGCGCAGAGAAGCTCTGTTAGTTCATAAAAATATCTGACTGATTTCCAATAAAAAACCGCGGACTTTCTTTGCGAAAGCCCGCGGTTTTAACATTTCTTTGCCGTTTACCGGTGTTTTTTTTCTGACCACTTTTGTCGCGGACTGGAAAACCTGGCACGGTCATCTATTCTTATAGTGCAAGGCGACTTAGCCTGCATTAATGCCAACTTTTAGCGCACGGCTCTCTCCCAAGAGCCATTTCCCTGGACCGAATACAGGAATCGTATTCGGTCTCTTTTTATCTGCTTTACGCATCAAGGCGTTAGCAGGGGATAGCCTAAAACATCCGAAATTTTCCAAATGACGCTGCTTCGGGCTTTTCTTCTTATACCACAACCGATCTGGCCTTAACATTTCTTTTACACAAAAAATCGACAAAATACGCGCGATTACTACAATTCCGGTGAGGGGTGATATTTTCTGAAAATTACAATCGCGCTCTGTTATTTTTGCGCAAAAGCGCGCATGCTGTGCGCAGCGTAGCTACAGCCTCAGTTTCCGGGTTTTGCGTGGTTTACTTTATGTCACCGTGACGTCAAGTTCGCCGACTGTTTTACTGTCACTCGCTCCATATGTACCGCATAAAGAGTGATGAAGGGATTCGTTTTTCCTTACGCGTTACCTGAATCTATACACTCAGAGTAAACACTGATGTCTGTTGCTTTTGATAAATCGCTGCTCCATCCTCGTCACTGGCTGACCTGGTTCGGACTTGGGCTTCTCTGGCTCATCGTTCAGCTTCCTTACCCGCTGCTCTATCTTCTTGGTTCTTCCCTGGGCCGTGCTTCTCGCCGTTTTCTCAAACGCCGGGAGCGAATTGCTGCCCGCAACATTGAGCTTTGCTTTCCTGACATGGATGCCTGTGCGCGCAACAAAATGGTCGAACAAAACTTCATCTCGTTGGGGATGGGGCTGATAGAGACAGGGATGGCATGGTTCTGGAGCGATGCGCGCGTTAAAAAGTGGTTTGATGTTGAAGGATATGAAAACCTGACCCGTGCACTGGAAGCTAAAAAAGGTGTGATGGTGGTGGGGATCCATTTTATGTCGCTTGAGCTCGGTGGCCGGGTGATGGGGCTATGCCGTCCGATGATGGCGACCTATCGCCAGCACAACAGCCCGCTGATGGAATATGTGCAAACCAAAGGGCGTTTACGTTCCAATAAAGCGATGATCGACAGACGTAACCTGCGTGGTCTGGTTCAGGCACTGAAATCAGGAGAAGCCGTATGGTTCGCCCCCGATCAGGATTACGGCCCGAAAGGCAGCGTGTTCGCTCCGTTCTTTTCCGTGCAGGATGCCGCCACAACTAACGGGACCTACGTGCTGTCGAAGCTCTCCGGCTCGGCACTGTTGACCATCACCATGGTGCGCAAAGCGACGAAAGACGGTTATCGCCTGTATATCAGCGAGGCCATCAATGATTATCCGTCAGAGGATGAATTGAAAGCGGCGTGCTTTATGAATCGGATTATTGAGAAGGAAATCCTGCGGGCACCCGACCAATATCTGTGGGTGCATCGTCGCTTTAAAACGCGCCCGGCGGGCGGCACATCGTTGTACTAACGCTTCCCTGCGCCTGAGCGTTTACTCAGGCGCTTCAATTGCTGGATACAGCCAGGTTTCAATCCAGCTGGATACAATCCACACCTGGTCGCTGAAAATAAACCACAACCCAAACGCCAGAACGGCTACTAACAGTAGCAGCAGCGCAATTTCCGTTTTACTCATAACCGCAGCAACCTGAATCTTTAAGAATGTACGTCGTGTCGAGCCTGAACATGACAGGCGATTGCGGGGGTGCAAACGGCCATGCATAGTTTGTGTGCAATGGACAAGATTAGTTCATTGTGCCGGAGGATTATTTTTACGGCAAGCGAGCGTGCGGGGAGAGGGAAACCCTGCTTCCGGGGTATGAAGCAGGGTTGATAGGGTTAGCGCAGCAGGCTATCCACCTGTTCAGCCAGTGAATCCAGGAGCTGGAAGCGGCGACGGTATTCTGAACGTTTCTTGCTGGCAATCTCTTCAATCGATTTACGTTCAAGCTGCAGCGGCAAACGCCAGCGCCATTTTGTTTCTTTAACGCCTTCGACAGACGACCAGAACTCATCGTAACTGGCATGGAAATGACGGCCCTTGCTCAGGCGATAGCGCAGCGCACGGAACACGTGACCGTTGTCGCTCACGCCAGAGACCGCCGTTATGTTGGTGCGGGATGCCAACAGCCAGATGAACTCCATCAGCAGACGTTTCGGGAACAGGCCGTAGCAGGCGCGGGTGGCGTGCTTAATGACTTCATGTGGCACATCACGGCGCGGCCCCTGCAGACCACCAATCACCAGCTGCCAGCCCGCGGCATCACGGGCCACGCTGAACGTCACGCTGGCGAGCAGCGTCCGGCTGTTATCGTGCAGCCACAGCGTGGTTTCACCTTCGCGTTCGGCTTTGCGGGCGCAGGAGGCGGAGAGCGTAAATACCGCATCGTCCTTACCCTGCAGCTGAAGCAACGGCACTTCGTCAGGCGCGGTCATCGCATCGGCGAGACGGGTGTTGCCCAGCGAATCGACAAACTGATAGTGGCTAATGACGGCGTCCGCACGCTGTGCCGCACTCATGCCGAGCGTTAAATACTGGCGGTGCGGTTTGCTCGGCAGGGTGACCTGCGCATTAAGCAGTTGCATGAAATTCGGGCGCTGCGACAGGCTATCCAGCATCCGGTGCGTCGGGCGATAGAAAAGCAGCGTACGCAGCAAAAATTTCAGCCGATACTCGGTTTTTTTCCAGATGGGCGCGGGTGCGAGCTTCCCGGTCACCAGCGCAGAAACCAGGTTCTGGTGCTGGAGTGGCGCCTGAGCGCTGTGCAGGCTGTTATCTGTCACGGTAAATACCCCTTTATCATTCTGAGAATATTGTAAAGGGGAACGGCCTCTGAATTGTCCTGTGCGCTGATTATATTCCGCTTTTGTTTAACCGCTGTTGAGGTAAAAAGATCACATCGCTTTTTGCTTATCGTAATTAGATATTTATTTCTATACTCAAATTTAGGAGGGGAGTTGATTATGTATCAGCGAATATTGGGTCAACACTGGCGACATATCTGGCTGGTGGGCGATTTACACGGTTGTCATCATTTATTGATGACCAAACTTAAATTGCTGAAATTTCACCCCTATGAAGATCTGATTATTTCCGTCGGTGACCTGATTGACCGTGGGAGTGAGAGTTTCCGCTGCCTGTCGCTGCTACCACACCCCTGGTTCAGAGCCATTCGCGGCAATCATGAGCAAATGGCTCTGGATGCGCTCGACAATAACGATATGTCGCTGTGGTTTTCTAATGGTGGCTACTGGTATCAGCAATTAACGTATGAGGAGCAACTCAAAGTAAAAACGTTATTTCAGCTCTGTCGTGAACTCCCCTATATTATTGAACTACAATGCGAAAACGAAGTGCATATTATTGCGCATGCTGACTACCCTGCCACAGTATACGTCTGGCACCAGCCTGTCGATCGTGAGCAGGTATTGTGGAACCGTGAACGACTGGCCGCACATTTAGCCGGGCGTCATCAGCCTATTCGTGGCGCCGACCATTTCTGGTTCGGCCATACGCCGCTTAATGCTCGCTATGATATTGAGAATCAGCATTATATTGATACCGGCGCGGTATTCGGAGGAGAGCTTACGCTGGTGCAACTCCAGTAGTCAGAAATCGCTGTACTGCTGTGCCGGGTGCCAGAAACTGTCGATATAGTCCTCGACCGGATAGCAGCCTCCATGACGAATGCGCTGATCGCTCATCGCAACCAGACACTGTGCCTCCGTGGCATACACGTCCGCCAGTAAATCCTCGCAGCCACCGTCGAGATAACAGATAAACAAGACCAGTGCGTACATCACATCCTCATTATGCGTCACCCGAGATAAGGGTAGCTGATGATGTGGGTGAGGGAAAATAGCAGGAACAAATAACCCGTCTTAGCGACGGGTTCTTTTTGAGTCAGGCAAGGCGCATGACCCAGGCATCGGACTTACGGTCGTAATGTTTACGGAACAGGACGGAATGTTCACCATCAAGAAACGCCGGCACGCTGGTTTCAGCATCCCAGGCATCAAGCTGCATGCATAAATCCGGGTCAGATTTGCAGGGAATGCTTAACGTTCGTTCACCTTGCTGCTCGCCATGCAGCTCGGCATCATCAATTTCAAAGGCACCGATACGTACGCTGGTTTTGGTCATAATGCTCTCCGTTGAACTGCGGGATTGTGGTACGACCAGTTAGGTCGCCCATTTTTCAGCGTAGTCAACGCAGAGCAGATTGCCAGTCAGAAAATGCGGAAAAGTTGTGCGCCGTCACGCATTGCTGGCAAAAAGCCTTCCGTCACGCACCAGCTCGCGCGGGTAGCTGTTTTTGAGACGCGAACCGACTTTTTTGGCTATCCCCAGCGGGAAACCCTGGAAGGTCACGATAACCTCATCTTCTTTTGGCGGATTTTCCGGATAGACATCGCGCCCGCGATACCACTCTTCCGCTTCGGCGAGGGTGAGCGCGAAGCCGGAGGTGTGGCTTTCAGCTAGCGCTATTATGGCCTCATGCTGCCAGCGAAAACCTTTGTTATGCGTTTCTGCAAGGCGCAGGCCGAGGCGTGAGAAACGTACTTTGCCGATGAGGGGTTCAATTTCTGCCGGGAAGAGCCAGATTTCTTTGTCACGCTGCCATAACGTCAGGGTGCGGTCCCAGCGAAGTCCGGAACGGGCGGCGGCTTCGGTAACGGCGGTACTTTCCCGAGTCTTCATCGGCGTGAACGGGAATTTTCCTACCTTGTAACCTGGCGCGGGTAGCGGTGGGATACTGGCCGTCTTACGCAGGCGGGCAACGAAAAAGCCTTCGCAATCGAAAATCTGCGGGAACACGTGCAGATAACCTTCCGGCGTTAACGCCTGTCCGGCTTCGGCAAACAGCGTTTGTAGTGAGACAACCTCCACCGCCTGCGGATACTGGGCTAAAAGCCACGCCACGACCGCTTCATTTTCATCACGGTTCAGGGTACAGGTGGAATAGACCAGCGTACCGCCCGGGCGTAGGGCGTGAAAGGCGCTGTCGATGAGCTCGCGCTGGGTAGCGGCAATGTCAAGATTGCTGGCGACCGACCAGTTTTTCAGCGCGTCGGGATCTTTGCGCACCACGCCTTCACCGGAGCAGGGGGCGTCGAGCAGAATGGCATCGAAGGCTTCAGGCAGCGCGGCGCCGAACACCCTGCCATCGAAATGGGTCAGGGCGATGTTGCGGATCCCGCAGCGGCTGATATTGGCATGCAATACCTTCACCCGGCTGGCGGAAAATTCGTTGGCGAGAATCGCGCCTTCGTTGTCCATCCGTGCGGCAATCTGCGTGGTTTTGGAACCTGGCGCCGCGGCGACGTCCATCACCCGCTGCGGCTGATTGCCATCGGCAAACAGTGCCGCCACCGGCAGCATTGAGCTTGCCTCCTGAATATAGAACAGACCGCTCAGGTGCTCGGCGGTGCTGCCGAGCGGCAGCGCGTCTTCGTCTTCACGCTCAATCCAGAAACCTTCCGCACACCAGGGGACCGGCGTTAACTGCCAACCATAAGGGGCTACCAGCGCCAGAAAATCGGCGACGGTGATTTTCAGCGTATTGACGCGAATGCTGCGGCGCAACGGACGCTGACAGGCGGCCAGAAAATCGTCGAAGGAGAGTTCCGCGGGCATGGCTGCACGCATCTGGAGGAGAAAGTCATCAGGAAGGAATACGGAATTTTGAGCCACGGGGCGCACCACGAAGAAAAACGGGTGCGCAGTTTAGCACAAACGCTCCGGCCAAAAATACCGGAGCGTTTGCGGAATTAACGCGGCAGGGCGGTGCCCCACTCGCGCCACTCTTTAGGTTCAGCCTCCAGCAGCAGGAAGTGTTTGCCTGCCTGCGCCTTCGGCGCCAGCGGGATCCCCGGCGGCGTCGCAAAGGCGATTCCCCCACGGATAAACTGGTTGAAGGTACCGGTTTTCACCACGCCGCCGGTCAGGCCGAAGTCGAGGCTGTAGCCGGAGGCCAGCCAGAAGACCGAGTTATTACGCACCAGGTGCTGATAACGCTGGCTGATACGCATCTCAATCATCACGCGGTCTGAGAGTGAGCCCAGACGCAGGCCGGTGACCGTACCGACTTCAATCCCGCGGAACAGCACCGGCGTACCCACGCCAAGAGCGCCAGCTTCCGAGGCTTCAACCACAATGCTCAGGCCATCAAGGTAGCGAGAGTCGGTAATGGTGGCTTCCTGAAGTTCGAATTCACGACGCAGGCTACCCTTACCAGGCTCAACGTTGACGTAGGGCTGGAGGATCGTGTCGAGGTGCTCCACGCCGGCCGCTGAAATCTGCGGGGTGATAACCGAGAAACGCGTTCCGCTACGGGCGAAGGTATCGACGTATTCCGGATACAGCACCGCCTTCGCCTGCACTTCATTGCGTGCGGTAATCAGCTCCAGCGACTGGATCTGGCCGATGTCGATGCCGAGGTAGCGGATTGGCATGCCTTCCGCCAGCTTTCCGGCGTCAAAGGTGTGCAGCGTAATCTGCCCCCCGACCGCACGGGCGGCGGTTTCAGTCGGATAAAGCAGGCGGTTATTGCCTTTGTTTGCCCCGGCCCCGGTCAGGTTATCGAAGCTGATAGCCCCTTTCAGCGCACGGGAGAGCGGGGAAGCCTGAACGGTCAGACCGCTGCCGTTGAGCTGTACTTTCGCGCCACCTTCGGCCCAGAACACGCTGTTGCTGGTCAGCAGTTTGCGATACTCCGGCTTGATATGCAGATCGATATCAAAAGCGTTAGCGCGCGGTCGCACGGTGATAACTTCCCCAACCTGGAACTTACGGTACAGCACCACGGATCCGGCCTGCACGTCCGGCAGCGTTTCGGCGGTCAGGGTCAGGGTGGTGGTAGGCAGATCGCCAAGGCTGTTTTCAATCGCCTTTTCCAGATTGGCAAACAGCGGATACTCCTGCTTCAGCGGGCCTTTATCGCCGGGAAGAATACGGATCCCGCCGTTAACCCACTCGCTGGCGCTGGCACCTAAAAATTCGACGCCATCAAGACCGACCTTCACATCAACCCGGCTGTTAACCACAAATTTGCTGTCGCCGTGCACCAGGTCGCGGTACTGCGGTTCAATCGCTACCGCGAACGAAACGCCTTTAGCGGTCAGGGTGCGTTCCAGCACCTGGCCTATCTGAATACCGTGCAGAATGACCGGCTGTCCGGCCTCAATGCCGTAGCTTTCCGGCGCTGAGAGCGTCAGGGTAGCGACGCCGGGATCCTGCAGCAGCGTTTTGCTGGCAGGGAGTACGGCAAAGTGGTCGCGGCTGGCGCCTTCGCCCGGTACCAGCTCAAAGGTGTTGCCGGTCAACAGGGCGCTGACGTTAACGTCGGACAGCGAGAGTTTGGGGGCGCGTAGTTCAATTCGCGTATTTTCACGCAGCAGGTTAACCACGCTGGGATCGACGGTCATCTCACCGGTGACGTCGCCGCCTGGGTTGAGCGTCAGTTTGGTTAACTGGCCCACTTCCAGTCCCTGGTACATCAGGGGGGTGGAGCCCGCTTTCAGGCCGTCACCGTCCGGAAGGGCGAGGGTGATGAGAACCCCGCGCTGGCTGTGCGCCAGGTCGGCATACAGACCAAATTCATCGTTTTGTTGTGCAGCGGTGGAGTCATCGGGCGAGTCAAAGGCGATGGCACCGTTGACCAGCGCCGCCAGGCTCTCCAGCTGAACTTTAGCACCGGTCAGGCCGACATCGGCCTTCACCCCGGAGACGTTCCAGAAGCGGCTCCCTTTTTTCACCAGACTGGTGAAGCGGCGATCGATCAGTACGTCAATGGTGACGCCCTGTTTATCGGTGTTGATCGCGTAGTCGTACACGCGGCCCACCGGAATTTTGCGGAAGTAGACCAGCGAGCCGCTGTTGAGCGAACCCAGATCCGGCGCATGCAGATGAATCATCAGCTCGCCATTATTGATTCGGTATTTTGGCTGAGTGTCGAGAGCGGTAAAGTGCGTTTCCGGGTCGCCTTTACCCGGCATCATGCCGATATAGTTACCGCCGACCAGCGCATCGAGACCGGAAACCCCCGCCAGAGAAGCTTTTGGGGTTACCAGCCAGAACTGCGTATCTTTGCGCAGAGCATCTTTCATATCGCCTTTGATGCTGGCGCTGACGGAAATTTTATTCAGATCTTTGCTCAGGCTGATGTCCTGAACGGTACCGACCTCAACCCCCTGGAAACGAACAGGAGTACGTCCAGGCACGATGCCATCTGCAGACATAAAGTCGATGGTTATCGTATTCCCGCGGTCTTCAAAACTGTTCCAGATTAACCACCCGGCAATCATCAGCGCGATGACCGGTAGCAGCCAGAAAGGTGAGATACGGCGCTTTGTTTTAATTCTCGCTTCAGTCGGCGAAGCGGGCGTTTCCTGACTCATGTGCATCCCAAAGTAATCGGCTGTCCAGCCATTCAACTGCAAGAATAGTCAATATTACCGCCGAGCCGAAATAAAACGCAGCGGGACCCATAGTAAAAGCGAGAAGCTGGTCGCGATTAATCAGCGATGTCATCAGCGAAATAACGAACAGATCGAGCATTGACCAACGGCCAATCCAGGTGATGATTCGCAGCAACAGGATACGCGTTCTTAGTCCTTGTTCACACTTAAAATGGATGCTCACCAGCAAGGTAAACAACACAATGATTTTGGTAAACGGCACCAGAATACTGGCGATAAACACAATCCCTGCCACCGCCACGTTACTGTGGGCGAGCGACAGGATACCGGACATGATGGTGTCCTCCTGACGTGCACCGTTGACGTAGATAATGGAGATGGGCAGCAGGTTGGCCGGGATCAGCAACACAATAGAGGCAATCAGCGCCGCCCAACTTTTTTGCAGGCTGTTCTTACGGCGAAAATGCAGCGGCGTATGGCAGCGACGGCAGCGACCACGGCTGTCCGTGAAGCCGGTATAATGGCAATGCACACACACCTGCAGCGCGGAGTTAAAGCGCGTGGCCGGGCGCTCGGGGTAGAAGCGTTCCCAGAGCTGTTCGACGTTCAGATGAATAAGCGTCAGCAGACTCAGCAGCACCAGGCTGATAAACGCCACGAGGCCGATGCCCGGCTGCAGGAAGGCGTAATCCTGAACTTTGATTGAGGCAACGGCGATACCGACCAGATAGATATCCAGCATCACCCACTCTTTGAGCTTCTCCAGCATTAACAACACCGGCCGTAGATTCATGCCGAGAATGTTGCCGAGCCACAGGTAGGCGATAGACACCACCAGCACTACCGGTGCGCCAACGGTGCAGAAGAAGACCATGCTGGCGGTAATCGGGTCGCCTTGCTTCGTCATCTGCCAGATGCCCTGCAGCAGGTTAGCGTCAATACGGATGCCGAGCAGGTGCAGGCGAAGCAGCGGTTCCTCCCAGGCAAATGGCATCAGCAGCAGCATTGCCAGCGCCATCGCGCCAAGCCTTGTCAGGGACCAGTCGCGACCATCGCGGATTTTGGCATTACACTGTGGGCAGAACGCGCTCTGATGAGATTTCATCAAAGGTAACAAAAACAGCGTATCGCATTCCGGACAGCGTTGATAATGTGCCCTGGGAAGAGGATCGCTGACCGCCTGAACGGTGATTTTTTTAGCGGGCGTTATGTGTGGTGTTTTAAGGGCCATTTATTACATACGCAAATATGAGGTATAAGACTAAGTACTATCTTAACTCATGAATGGATTCATCTTGAGCCCGGCCGCATTTAATGCTTATTTTATAGGGCGATGCCCGGTAGGCTACCGGGTGTGAAGTAAGACAACCAAGTGATTATATAATGAACAAAACAGAATTTTACGCGGATCTGAACCGCGATTTTCAGGCGTTAATGGCAGGCGAAACCAGTTTTCTGGCGACTCTCTCTAATTTGAGCGCGCTGCTGTACGAGCGTCTTGATGAGGTTAACTGGGCCGGTTTTTACCTGCTGGAAGGCGAAACGTTAGTGCTGGGGCCGTTCCAGGGCAAAATTGCCTGCGTACGTATCCCGGTTGGCCGCGGAGTTTGTGGCACCGCGGTGGCAGAAAATCGCATTCAGCGTGTCGATGATGTTCATGCTTTCGCAGGACACATTGCTTGTGATGCGGCAAGTAATGCTGAAATCGTATTGCCGATCAGCGTGAACAATCAGATTATTGGTGTACTGGATATCGACAGCGTCACGTATTCCCGCTTCAACGCAGAGGATGAGCAGGGCTTGCGGGAGCTTGTCGGGCACCTTGAAAAGCTGCTTGCAGACACCGATTATCAAAAATTCTTTGCGCAGGTCGCAGGATAATCAACGGATAACGTAGCATTTAGCGATGGCGTCATTATAATGTCGCCTGTTCATGCCTGCGGCTAGTTGGCTACGTCCGTTGTAATCAGGAAATTTCATGGAAAATCAACCTAAGTTGAACAGCAGTAAAGAAGTAATCGCATTCCTGGCCGAACGTTTTCCGCACTGTTTCAGTGCTGAAGGCGAAGCGCGCCCCCTGAAAGTTGGTATCTTTCAGGATCTCGTTGCACGCGTTGAGGGGGAAATGAACCTCAGCAAAACCCAACTCCGTTCGGCTTTACGCCTGTACACTTCAAGCTGGCGTTACCTGTACGGTATCAAGCCAGGCGCAACGCGTGTCGACCTCGACGGTAACCCATGTGGGGAACTGGACGAGCAGCACGTGCAGCATGCGCGCCAGCAGTTGGAAGAGGCCAAAGCGCGAGTTCAGGCTCAGCGTATGGAGCAGCAGGCGAAGAAACGTGAAGCCGCTGCCGCCGCAGGCGAGCAGGAAGAGACGCCGCGCCGTGAGCGTAAACCACGCCCGCAGACTCGCCGTCCGGAAGGTGCTGAGCGTAAACCTCGTGCTGCTAAACCTGCTGCCAAACCTCAGCGCGCACCGCGTGAAGAGCCGAAACTGACGCCGGTTTCCGATCTCTCCGTGCTGTCCGTTGGGCAATCTCTGAAAGTCAAAGCAGGTAACAATGCTATGGACGCCACTGTACTGGAGATCACCAAAGATGGCGTTCGTGTACAGCTGACTTCTGGTATGTCAATGATTGTACGCGCAGAACACCTGGTGTTCTGAAACGGAGGCCTGGCCAGGCATGAACACATTTTTTAAGCTCACCGCGCTTGCTGGCCTGTTTGCAATAACAGGCCACGCCTTCGCCGTGGACGATATTACGCGCGCTGATCAAATTCCTGTTCTTAAGGAAGAAGCTCAGCACGCGACGGTGAGTGAGCGTGTGACCTCGCGGTTTACGCGTTCCCATTACCGTCAGTTCGATCTCGACAAGGCTTTTTCGGCGAAGATTTTCGACCGTTACCTTAATCTGCTGGATTACAGTCATAACGTACTGCTGGCCAGCGATATCGAACAGTATGCGGCGAAAAAAGGCGAAATCGGTGACGAACTGCGCACCGGCAAGCTCGATGTTTTCTACGACCTGTTCAACCTGGCGCAGAAACGTCGCTTCGAACGCTATCAGTATGCGTTGAAGGTGCTGGAACGTCCGATGGACTTTACCGGCAACGATACCTTCAATCTTGACCGCAGTAAGGCACCGTGGCCAACAACGGAAGCCGAGCTGAATGCCCTGTGGGACGGCAAGGTGAAGTATGACGAGCTGAGTCTGAAACTGGCCGGGAAAAACGATCAGGAAATTCGTGATACGTTGACCCGTCGCTATAAGTCGGCGATCCGTCGTCTGGCGCAGACCAACAGCGAAGATGTGTTCTCGCTGGCGATGACCTCCTTCGCGCACGAAATCGATCCGCATACTAACTATCTTTCTCCGCGCAACACCGAGCAGTTTAATACCGAAATGAGCCTGTCTCTGGAAGGTATTGGCGCCGTGCTGCAGATGGACGACGACTACACCATGATTAACTCCATGGTCGCAGGCGGTCCGGCGGCGAAGAGTAAAGCTATCAGCGTTGGCGATCGCATTGTTGGCGTCGGTCAGACCGGCAAAGCCATGGTGGATGTGATTGGCTGGCGTCTGGATGACGTGGTCGCGCTTATCAAAGGGCCGAAGGGCAGCAAAGTGCGCCTGGAGATCCTGCCTGCTGGTAAGGGCACCAAAACCCGCATCGTGACCCTGACGCGTGAGCGCATTCGTCTGGAAGACCGTGCGGTGAAAATGTCGGTGAAAACCGTCGGCAAAGAGAAAATCGGCGTTCTCGATATTCCTGGTTTCTACGTTGGCCTGACCGATGACGTGAAGGTTCAGCTACAGAAGCTTGAGAAGCAGAACGTGAGCGGCATTATCATCGATCTGCGCAGCAACGGCGGCGGGGCGCTGACCGAAGCGGTATCGCTTTCCGGTCTGTTTATTCCGTCTGGCCCGGTGGTGCAGGTACGTGATAACAACGGCAAGGTGCGTGAAGACAGCGACACCGACGGCGTGGTGTATTACAAAGGCCCGCTGGTGGTACTGGTCGATCGTTTCAGTGCCTCGGCGTCTGAAATCTTCGCTGCGGCGATGCAGGATTATGGCCGCGCGCTGATTGTTGGTGAGCCAACCTTCGGTAAAGGTACCGTTCAGCAGTATCGTTCTCTGAACCGTATCTACGACCAAATGCTGCGCCCTGAATGGCCGGCGCTGGGCTCTGTCCAGTACACCATTCAGAAGTTCTACCGCATCAACGGCGGCAGTACTCAGCGTAAAGGTGTAGTACCGGACATCATGATGCCAACCGGCAGTGAAGAGACGGAAACCGGCGAGAAGTTCGAAGACAACGCGTTGCCGTGGGACAGTATCAATGCGGCGACCTACGTCAAGACCGGCGACATGCAGACCTTCGAACCGGAGCTGCTGAAGCTGCACGATGACCGTATCGCGAAAGATCCGGAATTCCAGTACATCATGAAAGACATTGCGCGCTTCAATGCCCAGAAGGCAAAACGCAATATCGCTTCTCTCAATTACGCTCAGCGTGAGAAAGAGAACGAGGAAGATGATGCGACTCGTCTGGCGCGGATTAACGATCGCTATAAGCGTGAAGGTAAACCACCGCTCAAGAAACTTGATGATTTGCCAAAAGATTATCAGGAGCCAGATCCGTATCTGGATGAAACGGTGAAAATCGCACTGGATCTGGCGAAAGCCGAGAAAGCGCGACCGGCAGAACAACCGGCACCAACAAAATAATCCCCCAACAGGCACAAGCAATTGTGCCTGTTTTTTTTCCTTTCTTATTACATGTAAGTTACACGCATTTTAAATGTAAAGTTGTGTCTTTCTCGTGACTTAGCCGCCGTCAACACTTGAAAATAAGCGTAATGCCCCTACGATGTGGGTAATCGCATAGTGCGTATTGTTAGAACGAGGTTAAAAGAAAATTATGATGCGGATCGCGCTTTTCCTGCTGACCAACCTGGCCGTTATGGTTGTGTTCGGGCTGGTACTGAGCCTGACAGGAATTCAGTCGAGCAGCATGACAGGGCTGTTAATCATGGCTCTGCTTTTTGGTTTCGGTGGTTCTATCGTTTCGCTGATGATGTCGAAATGGATGGCGCTGAAATCAGTGGGAGGTGAAGTCATTGAGCAACCACGCAATGAAACTGAAAACTGGCTGATTAATACCGTGGCACAGCAGGCTCGCCAGGCGGGTATCGCCATGCCACAGGTTGCAATTTACCACGCACCGGATATCAACGCGTTTGCTACCGGCGCGCGGCGTGATGCTTCCCTGGTGGCTGTCAGCACCGGGCTTTTGCAAAACATGAGCCGTGACGAAGCAGAAGCGGTTATCGCCCATGAAATCAGCCATATTGCAAACGG
Source organism: Yokenella regensburgei ATCC 49455 (assembly GCF_000735455.1). Lineage (GTDB taxonomy): Bacteria > Pseudomonadota > Gammaproteobacteria > Enterobacterales > Enterobacteriaceae > Yokenella > Yokenella regensburgei. The sequence continues at coordinate 72,428 of NZ_JMPS01000069.1, forward strand.
CGACATGGTCACCATGACCCTGATTCAGGGTATTGTTAACACCTTCGTTATCTTTATCTCGCGCGTGATTGCGCAGATTGCGGCAGGTTTCCTCGGCGGCAACCGTGATGAAGGTGAGTCCAGCAACGGCAACCCGCTTATCTACTTCGCGGTCGCCACCGTGCTGGAACTGGTGTTTGGTATTCTGGCGAGCATCATTACCATGTGGTTCTCCCGTCATCGTGAATTCCATGCCGACGCCGGTTCGGCAAAACTGGTGGGTCGCGAGAAAATGATTGCTGCGCTGCAGCGTCTGAAAACCAGCTACGAGCCGCAGGAGGCCAGCAGCATGATGGCGTTTTGTATCAACGGCAAAGCGAAGTCAATGAGCGAGCTGTTCATGACGCACCCGCCGCTGGACAAACGTATTGAAGCACTGCGCAGCGGCGAATATCTGAAATAACCGCCGCCGGAGAAGAACTGAAAAGCGCGTCCATCGCTGGACGCGCTTTTTTTATGCTGCCGGTTTTTTCTCCCCGGCGGCTGGGGTCGGAGCAGGGGCTGCAGGGCGTGCCTGCGGCACGCTGTCACAGGGTTTCTCTTTAGGGCAAATGAGGTCGAGCATTTTCAACGTCACGCCGTTGGTCCAGCCGAAGCCGTCCTGCAGCGGGTACTCACCGCCGCCACCGCCTGTACCGGTGGTCGTGACATCATATTTCTCGACCAGCTTCTGCTCGCGGTCATAGGTGTGCTGGACGTTGGTCAGGAACCGCCAGCTCACCTCCATCGCGATTTTCTCCTTACCGTAGTTCTGCAGGCCCTCTGCTGCGACCCACTGCAGCGGCGCCCAGCCGTTAGGGGCATCCCATTGCTGGCCGCTGTTGACGGTGGTTGTCGCTATCCCGCCCGGCTTCAGCAGCCGTTGTTCGGTCGCTGAGGCGATCTTCGCGGCGCGCTCGCTTGAGGCGGCGTTAACATACAGCGGGAACAGCGCCGCGGCGGTCAGCTGATTACGGACTTTGTGGCTTTTCAGATCGTAATCGGCGTACCAGCCCTCTTTGTCATTCCACAGGTATTTCTCCATCGCTTTCTGACGGGCCGTCGCCAGGGCTTCATATTTCGCGGCGTTAGCGCTGTCGCCTGCGGCCTTGCTGGCGATGGCGATCGTCTTCTCCATTTTGAACATCAGTGCGTTCAAATCGACCGGAACGATGCTGGTGGTGCGAATGGTGGCGAGCTTTTGCGGATCATCCATCCAGCGAGAGCTGAAGTCCCAGCCCGAGGCGGCAGCCGAGCGCAGATCGCGATAAATCTCCGTCGCGGGGCGGTTGGGGTTGCTCTTCGCGGTGTTGACGTCGTCAAGCCACGATTCCGGACGCGGGGTATCGTTGTCATCCCAGTAGCGGTTGAGCACCGCGCCGTCGGCCAGCTTGACGACCCGATGATGGCTTTGCCCCGGCTGCAGGGTATCAACACCCTCCATCCAGTAGTCGTGCTCTTTCATCATTTGCGGCAGATAGGTTTTCAGGGCACTGTCGCCTTCGTGGGTGGCCAGAAGTTCTACCATCAGAGCAAAGAAGGGCGGCTGCGAACGGCTCAGGTAGTAGCTGCGGTTACCGTTTGGGATATGACCCCAGCTGTCGAGCTCAGCGGCAAAGTTAGCCACCATATCGCTGACTTTATCCCAGTGGTCGCTTTCTGCGAGACCCAGCATCGTGAAGTAACTGTCCCAGTAATATACCTCGCGAAAACGCCCGCCGGGCACCACGTAGGGTTTTGGCAGCGGCAGCAGCGAATCCCACTTAGCCACGCTTTCGGTGGAGCGGGTCAGTACCGGCCACAGGCCATCAATGTGCTGGCGCAGCGTCTGATCTTTTGGTGGTACATACTTCTCTTTCTCTGCCGGCAGCGTGAAGTTCACATCAACAAAATGGCGCAGATCAAAACTACTCTGGCTCTTTTGCATCCGATAATCGGCCAGAATCATCAGCGGATCGCTGTTGGGTATCGCGTCGGCAAAGGTTTTCTGATCGGGGAATAGCCTGGCGCTTTGTACGTCGTTAAACAGCGGCCCGAGCAGAACATCCGGCGAAGCGGGAGGGCTGGCAGGGGCATCATCAGCCCGGGTGAGAGGTGCAGCGCTCAGCAGCGCACCACAGAGCGCTATTCGCAGCGCTAATGCCAGTGCATCAGGGCGGCGCAGTACAGGTTTTGTCATCGAGTCTTCTCCTTGTAAAACTGAACAGCGGTGCCGCTGTAAACAACCCTCTGAAAACCTTAGCCGATTTTTTCTTTTCCGGCGTGGCGAACCCCGCATTTTACGCAGAACCAGACAATTTACCCTTGCGTGAGAAAACGGAAGTGCAAGGAAATAAATATATTATAAAACTGCTGTATAAATACTCTGGCTAAATAAGCGGATTCAATAAATAAGAAATCCCTTAGTTGATGTGTGAGGTTGTTATGCAAATAAATAAGCTGCACACAAGATATTTCACGTGCACGATCACACAAAATAAAAAACATAAAATAGTAATCAAAAAACATAATGGATCGTATGTGGTGCTCTGTATGAAATTACTCTCCAGAAAATAGCATTGCCCTTATTAAAGGAGGCGTTATGGAAAATGCACAACGGATCCCAATTCGGGAGAAAATAGGTTACAGCCTGGGGGATGCCGCCAGCCATATTGTATTTGATTCGTCGGTCGCTATTCTTGCTTATTTTTATACCGATATTTATGGTTTGCCCCCGGCGGTCATGGGCACCATGTTTTTACTGGTACGTTTATTAGATGCGGTGACCGATCCGGTGATGGGCGCGATTGCGGATGCCACCCATACCCGATGGGGGCGCTTTCGCCCCTGGCTGCTGGCTATCTGCGTCCCGTTCGCCGTCAGCTGTGTGCTGGTCTACACCATTCCTGACTTCAGCGAAAGCGGGAAAGTCACCTATGCCGTTGCCGCCTATATCTTTATGACGCTGATGTATACCGCCATCAATATTCCCTATTGTTCGTTGGGGGCGGCACTGACCGCCGATCCGGATGAGAATCTGTCGCTGCAGTCGTGGCGTTTTGCCATTACTCCGGTAGGCGGGGCGCTGGGTACCGCCTTTATTCTTCCTCTGGCTGACTATCTGTATCCGGCGGATCGGGCGGCAGGGATCCAGCTGGCGATGGCGATTTTTGGCGCACTGGGATGCCTGATGTTTATCATCTGTTTTTTCACCACCACAGAGCGCGTGCAGCCGATAAAAGAGGAGAATCTCAATATTGCCCGCGATGTCAGGGTGCTGTTTCGCAACGAGCAGTGGCTGATCCTCTCCGTGTATAACTTCACGATGCTGGTGGCGGTTGTCATTCGCGGCGGGGCGGTGGTGTATTACGTGAATACGGTGCTGAACAGAGGCGCGGACATTATCTCCCTGTTTATGCTGGGCGGCATGTTCGCCTCGATGTTTGGCTCTGTCCTGGCGAAGCCGTTCGGCACTCGTTTTTGCAAGGTCAGGCTCTCTTTCTGGGTCAATATTTTCAATGCGTTACTCGGGCTTGCCTGTTTCTGGCTCCCGGTACAGTGGTGGGTGATACCGCTGGCGGCACACGTCATTATTCAGGTCGTGCAGGGAGGTAACGGTGCGCTGCAGTGGTCAATGATTACTGATGCCAATAATTACGGCGAGTGGAAAACGCAGCGGCGTATTACAGGAATGAATATTGCCGCCAATATCTTTGTTATTAAATTAGGGGTTGCCGTCGGTGGTGCCATTCTGGGATGGGTACTGGCTGGCTTTAATTACCAGGCGGGTAGTTCGGTACAAACGGCTACGGCAGTACAGGGTGTGGTGCTGTTATTTTCTGTCATTCCTTCGCTTTTTTATTTATTAGCCGCCCTGGCGATAAAGTTCTACGGCTTGAAAGCATCGGTAATGAATAACGTGGTGAATGATTTGAGAAACGGGGAATTTTGCAAGGATTAATCATTTTCACTGATGGCTTCTTTTTTATTATCAGTAATGACAAGGACTAAAAGTATGAAAATAAAATATATAGCGATGGCTATCGCCGGGCTTTGCTGCGCGCAGGCGTTAGCCACCAATACCTCCAGCGGAATTGAGCAAAAACTTGTGGAGCTGGAAAGCCGCCTGGCGAGCGCAGAGCAACGCGCAGCCAACGCTGAAGCTCAGATACAGGCGCTACAGCAGCAGAGCGTAAAGACCCCACCTTCTGCGACAGTTAGCGTACAGTCGGAACAAGCGGCGGCAGCGGCGCCGCAGGACGTGCTCCCCAAACTGACGCTTTCAGGTTACGGAGACCTGAAAATCTACGGTGACGTCGAATTCAATATGGACGCCGCCAGCCGGACCGGCAGCCTTACCTCTTTACACCCCACGGCTAACAGCGACTGGGCATCGGGTGGCAATGAGCGTTGGGATATCAATGGTCGTATTTTGCTGGGCTTCGACGGCTACCGGCGGATGGATAACGGCTATTTTGCTGGATTCTCAGCGCAGCCGCTCGCCGATATGACCGGTTCGATGAACCTTGATGATGCGGTGTTCTTCTTCGGTCAGGAGAACGACTGGAAGGTGAAAGTCGGGCGCTTCGAGGCGTGGGATATGTTCCCGCTGAATCAGGATACGTTTGTTGAGTATTCCGGTAATACCGCCAACGATCTTTACAGCGACGGCTACGGCTATATCTACATGATGAAAGAGGGGCGCGGACGCAGCGACAGCGGGGGGAGTTTCCTCATGAGTAAAACCCTCGGGAACTGGTATTTTGAAGTGAACACCTTGCTGGAAGACGGCAGCGCACTGTTTGTTGATAAGCAGTATCACGGGGCTGAACTGGTGAACGATAAGAACGTTGCCTATGTGCGCCCGGTGATTGCCTGGCAGAATGGGCGCTTCTCCACGGCAATCGCCATGGAAAGCAACCTTGTCAACAATGCTTATGGCTACCGTGACAGCAGCGGGCGTTGGGTCGATCAGTCCGATCGCACCGGATACGGCTGGACCATGACCTGGAACGGACAACAGACCGATCCGCAGGACGGTGTCGTCGTTAATCTCAGCACCGCGTATCTGGATGCCGTCGACGAAACCGACTTTACCGCCGGGGTGAATGCGCTATGGCATAACGTTGAGTTGGGCTACATTTACGCACATAACAATATCGACCGCTTTGATTCCGCAACCTTTGACGCAGACTGTGGCGGTGACTGCTGGGTGACCGATCCGGGGAGCTACGATATTCATACCATTCATGCCTCTTACCTGTTCCCCAACGTGATGAATATGAAAAACTTCAATATTTATCTCGGGGCTTACGCCTCGTGGGTCGAATCTGACCCGAAAGAGGGGAACGGTAGCGAAGATTCACGCTATGGTGGTCGCGTGCGTTTCAAATATTACTTCTGACCGCTTCACGCATAGCGCCGGGGGGCTGCCCGACGATGCGCTTAAAGGCGCGACTGAAGGCGGCAACAGAGCTGTAGCCCAACTGGAGCGCGACCGTTTCAATCGGTTGCTGCTCCTGGCTGATGTACTGTACGGCAAGGCGCATTCTGAGCTCGCTCAGGTAGCGGGCCGGGGTGCTGCCGGTGGCAGCAAGAAAACGTTCGGCGAAGACCGAGCGTGACGTCCCGGCTTCGCGCGCCAGCGTCTCCACGCTCCAGTTGACGCCCGGCTGCTGGTGCATGGCGTAGATGGCGCGGCTCAGCTTCGGATCGCGCAACACCTGCACCCAGCCGGTAGCGCTGCCGCAGCCGGATTCGACCCAACCGCGTACGATAAGGGCTGCGACCACGTCAGCCAGTCGCGCGAGGATCCCGGCGAACCCGACCTGGCGAGTCAGTGATTCGCGCTCCATCGCCGCCAGCAGCGGGTGAATTTCCGGCCAGGTCGACAGCAGTGAACTTACCAGCATCACCTCCGGCATCGCTCTGACCAGCGGCTGCATCCCGCCGAGTTCGAAATCCATGCAGCCGCTAAAGATAACGGCATTGTCCGTGGCATCGGTCTCAGTCCCGCACTGGCGGATGGCGCAGACCGAGCTGCAGATTGGCTCACTCGGACAGGCGGAAATGGGGGTAACGCTGGCCTCCGCGTCGGACAGCAGCATATGGCTATCCCCGTTGGGGATAAACAGCGCATCGCCGGTATTAAGCATCCACGTTTTGCCGCCTGCGATGCGCAGTAATACCGGGCCACGACTGACAAAGTGAAACTGCGCCCGCCCGGGAGCCTGTTCAAAACCTACGCCAAAGGGCGGGCTGACCTCAATACGGCGGTACTTCACGCCGGATAAGCGCATACCGCGTAAAAGCTCGCTGATTAAATCGGGATGGTGATGAGCGCTCATCGCAACTCCGGACGGATAGTCAATAAATGAAGATTATATGTCATAGATCGTCCACGGGGAACTTTCTATGCTTTGCGACAGTTGTCACATTTTTCTAACGGGAGAGCAACAGATGAATTCCTGCGTCGCACAGAGTGAAGTTATGACGCCCGCAAAACCGGCCTGGCGCGCCGTCTACTCGCTGGGTTTAGGCGTGTTTGGCCTGATAACCGCGGAGTTTCTACCCGCCAGCCTGTTGACCCCGATGGCGTCGAGCCTGGGCGTGAGCGAAGGTATGGCCGGCCAGGCGGTGACCGCTACCGCGCTGGTCGCCCTGGTGAGCGGATTATTGATTGCCGCCGCAACGAAAAATATCGACAGGCGCTGGGTGCTGATGTTCTTTTCAGTGCTACAAATCGTCTCAAGCCTGATGGTCGCGTTTGCGCCTGGACTGCAGGTTCTCCTGCTCGGTCGGCTGCTTCTGGGGGTAGCCATCGGGGGATTCTGGGCGATGTCGACCGCCACCGCCATGCGTCTGGTACCGGCAGATAAAGTGCCGAAGGCGCTGGCGGTGATTTTCTCCAGCGTCTCCGTCGCCACGGTGGTCGCGGCACCGCTCGGCAGCTATCTCGGCGCAATGATTGGCTGGCGCAATGTGTTTCTGCTCTGCACCGTGCCGAGCATCCTGGCGCTGTTGTGGCAGCTGTGGGTATTACCATCAATGCGTCCGGAAAGCAGCGGCAGCCTCAGTACCCTGTTCCGGGTACTGCGTCGCCCGGGGATGATCGGCGGCATGCTGGCGACGATCCTGATTTTTAGCGGTCACTTTGCGTTCTTCACCTATCTGCGACCGTTCCTCGAAACCGTCGGTCAGGCGAGCGTCGAGAGCGTATCGCTGATCCTGCTTGGCTTTGGGGTGGCAAACTTTATTGGGACCTCCGTGGCGGGGTACCTGTTGTCGCGCAGCCTGCGGATGACGCTGGCGCTGGTGCCGTTCGTGATGGGCGTTCTGGCCTTGATGCTGGTGGCGTTTGGCCATCTGGCGGCGATCGACGGCCTGCTGGTAGCGCTATGGGGCTTTGCCTTCGGGCTGGTGCCGGTCGGCTGGTCGACATGGCTTGCCCGAACGGTACCGGATGAAGCTGAAAGCGCGGGGGGGCTGCTGGTGGCGTCTATTCAGCTTGCCATCAGCGCGGGGGCCGCGGGTGGTGGAATGGTGTTCGACCTCAACGGTGCCAGCGGCGTGTTTACCGGCAGCGGGCTGCTGCTGGTGACCGCGATGGTTATCGTCTTCCTTGGCGTGCGGGTCACGCCGCGGGTTCAGGGAGAAGAGTAATAAAAACGGGGGCAGATGTGCCCCCGTGGTTTAGCGTATCCAGATAGTCAGCAAAATAATAACAACCGCGAAGAGGATGACCGTGAGAAACAGTCTGTCTGGGTTATTCTTTCGCATGCTGCCTCCTGTCTATTGCACGATTTGCCACATGCCGAAAAAAAAGACCAGCATACCGACAATCAAAAATATTACTGACATGAGTGGGTCGTTGGGATTCTGCATCGCGACCTCCTAGAACCATTGGCCAAAACGTTTGATGTAAAAGCGCTTCATTCCCTGAGCGACCAGGCAGTAGCAGAGCAGGGTACCCACCAGCCATGGGAAGTAGCTGAGCGGCAGCGGTACCAGACCCACCATCGTGCCGAGCGGCGAGAATGGAATGTAGATACCAATAGCCATGATGCAGAAGGTGGTCAGCAGCACCGGCAGCGTTGCGCGGCTCTGGATGAACGGGATCTTCTGCGTTCTCAGCATGTGCACCACCAGCGTCTGCGACAGCAGCCCTTCAATAAACCAGCCCGACTGGAACAGCGACTGCATTTCGGCGCTGTTCGCCGCAAAGACGTACCACATCAGCGCAAACGTGGTGATGTCGAAAATCGACGACGTCGGGCCAATCCACAGCATGAAGCGACCGATATTCTTCGCATCCCATTTACGCGGTTTGCGCAGGAACTCTTTGTCCATTTTGTCCCACGGCAGCGACAGCTGAGAGATGTCGTACATCAGGTTCTGGATCAGCAGATGAATCGCCAGCATCGGCAGGAACGGGATAAACGCGCTCGCAACCAGTACTGAGAAGACGTTGCCGAAGTTAGAACTGGCGGTCATGTTCAGGTACTTGATGATATTGCCGAAGGTTTCACGGCCTTTAATCACCCCTTCTTCCAGCACCATCAGGTCTTTTTCCAGCAGGATGATGTCGGAAGACTCCTTGGCGATATCCGCCGCGCTGTCGACCGAGATCCCGACGTCGGCATCACGCAGCGCGGGCGCATCGTTAATACCATCGCCGAGGAAGCCCACCGTGTGGCCGTTTTTCTGCAGCATCTTCAGGATCCGCGATTTCTGCAGCGGGGTGAGTTTGGCAAATACCGAACGCACTTCCACTTCGCGGGCGAGCTCGGTATCGCTCAGGTTTTCAATCTGTGGGCCGGTGAGAATGCTGTGTGAATCAATGCCCACTTCATCACAGATCCGTGCGGTGACGACCGGGTTATCGCCGGTCAGCACCTTCACCGCAACGCCGTTATCACGCAGAGCGGTAATGGCTTTGCTGGCGCTCTCCTTCGGTGGATCGAGGAAGGTGAGCATCCCTTCGATAACCAGCCCTTTCTCGTCCTGCGCGTGCAGCGGCTGCAGCGGCGTTTCGCCGTCGAGTTTGCGGGTGGCGAGCAGCAGTACGCGGAAGCCCTGCTCATTGTACTGATGCGTGCGGGCAACCAGCGTGCAGCGGCGCATTTCATCCAGTTCGATGATGTTATTGCCATCGCGCATATGGGTGGCGACGGTGAGCATCTCCTCAACGGCCCCTTTGCAAATCAGCAGGCGCTCGCCCTGGCGGAAATCCTCCACCGCCACAGACACCCGACGACGGACAAAATCAAACGGCAGTTCGTCGAGCTTGCGGAAATGGCTCTGTACGACCGGGGAGATGCGGCCTTCACCGTAGCGCAGAATGGCTCTGTCCATCAGATTGCGTGCACCGCTCTGGCTGTTGCTGTTGAGCCAGGCGAGGGTCAGTACCCGGTGATCCTCCACGCCGTTGCTGTTCAGATGATGCGCCAGAATAATGTTGTCCTGGGTCAGCGTGCCGGTTTTGTCGGTGCACAGCACGTTCATCGCGCCAAAGTTCTGAATAGCGTTCAGGCGTTTAACGATGACTTTGCGACGCGACATCGCGATAGCACCCTTCGCGAGGTTAGAGCTCACGATCATCGGCAGCATTTCCGGGGTTAAACCCACGGCTACCGCCAGCGCAAACAAAGAGGCTTCCACCCAGTCGCCTTTGGTCAGGCCATTAATCAGCAGCACAATCGGCACCATCACCAGCATGAAGCGGATCAGGAGCCAGCTGACGCTGTTCACGCCGCGATCGAAGGCCGTTTGCGTGCGGGTACCGACGATAGATTTCGCGAGCGATCCAAACCAGGTACGACTACCGGTGGCGACCACCAGCGCACGGGCGGTGCCGCTGGTGACGTTGGTCCCCATCAGGCAGATATTGCCCAGCTCCAGCAGATTCTTTGTGTTCGCATCGTCGCTAACCGACTGGCAGTCCTTGCCGCTGACGTTCGCCATCACGTCGTATTTTTCCACCGGTAGAGATTCGCCGCTGAGGATCGACTGGCTGACGAACAGATCTCGCGACTCCAGCAGACGGACGTCTGCGGGGACCAGATCGCCTGCGGAAAGCAGAATGACGTCGCCGGGGACCAGCTCTTCAATCGGGATCTCTTCGCGCACCGCCTGGCTTTCGGCCGGGCCGCGACGCAGTACGGTGGCGGTCGTCCGGACCATCGATTTCAGCGCCTGCGCCGCTTTGTTAGTGCGAAACTCCTGCCAGAAGCGCAGCAGGCCGCTGAGGCTCACCATCACCACAATAATGGTGACTCCGGTGAGATCGGTTTCGTCACCGCTTTCGTGCGGCAGCCAGTAGTCGGTGAAGAAGCTGACCACGGCGAGCGCCATCAGCACATAGATAAAGGGATTATTAAAAGCCTGCAGCAGCTGAATAATAGCCGGTGGCGCCTTGTCGTGGGCAACCTGGTTCCGGCCATAGTCCTGCAGGCGTTCCATGGCCTCGAAGGTGGTTAAGCCTTCGTGGCTACTGTTCATGCGAGCCAGCGACTGTTCTGGCGTATGACGGGCCTCATTTTCGATCGGGAAACGGGTTTTGTGCTGCTTTTCGAGCTCAGCGCTGTGCAGCTTATTTTTGCGGTTTTCAATGTTGATGTCAGTCATAATAATATCCTCGCTCAGGACGTGACATACCCTGCATTAATTCATGCATAATATTTTTTATTATTTAATGGCGCTTATTACTTCAACCCTGAAATAAAGACAACGGGAGGCCGTAACCTGATTTATTCCGGTCTAAGAACCACAGGAATACGCCAGGTTTTTTTAAGCACGCCAGATTTCCTCGTCAGTGAAGACGATTAGCGTTTTTTCCGGGGTGGAGGGAATAATGTATTGGTAAACAGTAACATAACGACACCTCACGAAGTCAACTTCGCGTAACCTGTTTGTGGGGCAATCGTCAGTATGGAGAGATTGCTGCCCGCCGGATTTGGCAAGCAGCGGCAGGAATACGTCGCTTAGCTTGCCTTGTTAATAAATAAAGGGTGACTGTCCAACGTATGACTCCTGATATGAAAGTGAAAGTATTATAGCCAGGAAAATAAATAGATAAAGGAAAAAACACACTCTGGTGACAATTTGTTTAATATTGTTATGTCCTGTATTGCGGCATTCGTACGACAATAACGAGGTTAACCCATACTTTGGACGGACAAACTGCATCAACCTGCCGCGCCATCCTTGTGATCAATGTGTGGCAGATCATAAACAATTGATGATTTTCCACAAACCAGTCAACCCGTCTGTGTTCTTTCGCTATAGTATAAGCTCTTGAATGTATTGCGCGCGGTTACTGGATCGGTTCGCTAATGCTTGAAATAAAAAACATCGCCTGCCATCGGGATGAGAGAACTCTCTTCGAGCGTTTATCATTTTCTGTCCTGCCCGGGAACATGGTACAAATCGCCGGGGGTAATGGTGCCGGGAAAACATCGTTGCTGCATTTATTAACCGGGCTGTCGGCGCCGAACGAAGGGCAAATCTGCTGGCAGGGAAAATCGTTGCCCCGGATCCGCGAAGACTGGCAGCGTCATCTGTTGTGGATTGGCCATCAGCCAGGCATCAAAGGCGCGTTAACCGCGGACGAAAATTTACGTTTTTATCATCCTCAGGCCTCACTTGAAGCGCGCTGGCAGGCGCTGGAACAGGTGGGGCTGTTGGGATTCGAAGATCTCCCCACATCGCAACTTTCCGCCGGTCAGCAGCGGCGGGTTGCGCTGGCGCGTCTGTGGCTAAGCGAAGCCTGCTACTGGATCCTTGATGAGCCTTTCACCTCCCTGGATACCGACGGTATCAGCACCCTGACTCTGCGCATGGAGCAGCACGTGGCGAAGGGGGGGGCGCTGATACTCACCACCCATCAGCCGCTGCGCCCGCTCTCGGTACCGCTTCGGACCGTGATGCTGCGTGAGTATGAGGCGGCGGAGGTATGATCGGGCAGATTTTCAGGCGCGATCTGCGCCTCGCGTTTCGCCATCTGGCGGAAGTGGTCAACCCGCTGTGGTTTTTTCTGATTATCGTCACTTTATTTCCCCTGGCTATTGGCCCGGAGCCGCAGCTCCTGCGGCAAATTGCGCCCGGTATCGTCTGGGTTGCGGCACTGCTGGCGTCGCTGCTGGCGATGGACAGGCTGTTTCGTGATGACTGGCAGGATGGCTCGCTCCAGCAAATGATGCTGATGCCGGTACCGTTATCAATGGTGGTGCTGGCGAAGGTGGCGGCGCACTGGGTGGTCTCCGGGCTGCCGCTGCTGATTATCTCGCCGCTCATCGCCATGCTGTTTGGCCTTTCGGTTGATGAATGGCAGGTGCTGGCGCTGACTCTGCTGCTGGGAACGCCGACCCTGAGTTTTATCGGCGCTATTGGCGTGGGGCTAACCGTTGGCCTGCGGCGCGGTGGTGTTCTGCTGAGCCTGCTGGTGCTGCCGTTAACGATCCCGCTGCTTATCTTTGCTACCGGCGCGGTCAACGCGGCGCAGATGCAGCTGCCGATTGACGGTTATCTGGCGGTGCTCGGCGCGTTTCTGGCGGCAAGCGCCACTTTAAGCCCGTTCGCCACCGCGGCGGCATTACGTATCAGCGTGCAATAGAGGCGATAAACATGTGGAAAGCGTTACATCAACTGGCCATTCCTGAGCGCCTGTACGGTATCTGCGGCCGCTGCATAGCGCCTGCGGCATTGCTCAGCGCGCTGTTGCTGGTGGTGGGCTGTATATGGGGATTTGGCTACGCGCCCGCCGATTATCAGCAGGGTGAAAGCTATCGAATTATGTACCTGCACGTCCCGGCGGCTATCTGGTCGATGGGGATTTATGCCTCGATGGCGATAGCCGCGTTCATCGGCCTGGTCTGGCAGATGAAGATGGCGGAAAACGCGGTGATGGCGATGGCCTTACCCGGTGCGGTGTACACCTTTATCTCCCTGGTAACCGGCTCGGTGTGGGGAAAGCCGATGTGGGGGACCTGGTGGGTGTGGGATGCGCGCCTCACCTCGGAGCTGGTGCTGCTGTTTCTCTATGTCGGAGTGATTGCCCTGTATAACGCCTTCGATGACCGCCGCCTGGCCGGGCGCGCCGCCGGGCTGCTGGTGCTGGTGGGGGTGCTGAACCTGCCGATTATTCACTTCTCGGTGCAGTGGTGGAACACGCTGCATCAGGGCTCGACCAATATGCAGCAGACCATCGATCCCTCGATGCGTATGCCGCTGCGGCTGACGATTTTCGGCTTCCTGTTTCTGTTTATTACCCTGACCCTGATGCGGCTGCGCAACATTATTCTACACCAGGAGCGCCGTCGCCCGTGGGTGGTGCTGCTGGCGAACGGAAAGAAAAAAGAGGTTAACTCATGACGAGTGCGTTTCACTCCTGGAGTGAATTCTGGCAAATGGGCGGTTATGCCTTTTATGTCTGGCTGGCGGTGGCGGTGACGGCGCTGTCGCTGGCGCTGCTGGTGTGGCATACCCGCTGGCAGCGGCGGGCATTGCTGGCCGGGGTACGCCGCCAGCAGGCGCGCGAACGGCGAGTTGCCGCCGCGCGGGTAAAAGGAGCATCACTGTGAATCCACGGCGTAAAACGCGTCTTTGGCTCGCCTGCGGCGTGCTGGCCGGACTGGGGTTGACCGTCGGGCTGGTGCTGTATGCGCTCAGTTCCAATATCGATCTGTTCTACACCCCCGGCGAGGTCATCTATGGTAAACGCGAGAACGGGCGTAAGCCGGAGCCTGGTCAGCGGCTGCGGGTAGGGGGAATGGTCATGCCCGGCAGCGTGCAGCGTGACGCCAGAACGCTGGATGTGACCTTTAAACTGTACGATGCCCGTGGGGTGGTGGCGGTGAGCTACACCGGCATTCTGCCCGCGCTGTTCCGCGAAGGTCAGGGCGTTGTGGCCCAGGGGACGTTGCAGGACGGCACCCACATTCGCGCCAAAGAGGTGCTCGCCAAACACGATGAAAATTACACCCCGCCGGAGATAAAAGAGGCCATGCAGGATAATCACACCGAGGGCGCCCGCCAATGATCCCGGAGATCGGTCACTTTCTGTTATGCCTCGCGCTGGGTATCTCCTGCCTGCTGGGACTGTACCCGGCATGGGGGGCCATGCGCGACGACCGGCGGATGATGGCGCTGGCAAAGCCGCTGGCCTGCGCCATGTTTGCCGCCATCTTCGGTTCGTTTTTGATTCTGGTGTATGCCTTCGTGGTCAACGATTTCACCGTCCAGTACGTGGTCAGCAACTCGAACACGCTGCTGCCGGTCTGGTATCGGGTGGCGGCAACCTGGGGCGCGCATGAAGGTTCGCTGCTGCTGTGGGTGCTGCTGATGAGCGGCTGGACCTTCGCGGTGGCGGCGCTGAGCCGCAACATCCCGCTGGAAGCCTCCTCAAGGGTGCTGGCGGTAATGGGCATGATCTCCTTTTGCTTCCTGGCGTTTATCCTGCTCACCTCCAACCCGTTCGTACGCACGCTGCCGGATTTCCCGATTGAAGGTCGTGACCTCAACCCAATGCTGCAGGATATCGGGCTTATCTTCCATCCGCCGATGCTGTATATGGGCTACGTGGGCTTCTCTGTCGCCTTTGCGTTTGCGATAGCCTCGCTGATGACCGGACGGCTGGACAGCGCCTGGGCGCGCTGGTCACGCCCGTGGACGCTGGCGGCGTGGAGTTTTCTCACCGTCGGCATCGTGCTCGGCTCCGCGTGGGCTTACTACGAGCTGGGCTGGGGCGGCTGGTGGTTCTGGGATCCGGTTGAAAACGCCTCGCTGATGCCGTGGCTGGCGGGCACGGCGCTGATACACTCGCTGTCGGTGACTGAAAAGCGCGGCAGCTTCAAGTCGTGGACCGTACTGTTGGCGATCCTCGCGTTTTCGCTGTGCCTGCTCGGCACTTTCCTCGTGCGGTCCGGGGTGCTGATTTCGGTGCACTCCTTCGCCTCCGACCCGACGCGCGGCATGTTCATTCTCGCACTGCTGGTGATAACCATCGGCGGCTCGCTACTGCTGTTTGCCCTCAAGGGCGGTAAGGTGCGATCACGGGTGCAGCACGAACTGTGGTCGCGGGAGTCGCTGCTGCTGGGTAACAACATTCTGCTGGTGGCGGCCATGCTGGTGGTGCTGCTCGGTACGCTGCTGCCGCTGGTGCATAAACTGCTCGGCCTGGGCAGCATCTCTATCGGCGAACCGTTCTTTAACTCCATGTTTATTGCGCTGATGATCCCGTTCGCGTTGCTGCTGGGTATCGGGCCGCTGGTGCGCTGGCGGCGCGATGAGTTCCATAAGCTGCGTAAACGGCTGCTGATTGCCGCCGGTGTATCGGTGGTGCTGGCGGTCGTCCTGCCATGGCTGCTCCAGGACAGTATTAAGGCGATGACCGTACTCGGGCTCCTGATGTCGTTATGGGCGCTGGTACTGACGGTGATGGAAGTGGTGGAGCGGGCGACCGATCGCCACACGTTCTGGCGCGGGCTCACGCGTCTTGGCCGCAGCCACTGGGGAATGGTGGCCGGGCACGTTGGGCTGGTGGTAACGGTCATTGGCATTGCCTTCAGCCAGAACTACAGCATCGAGCGCGATGTGCGCATGAAGCCGGGTGATAGCGTCGATATTCACCAGTATCACTTTGTTTTCCGTGACGTTCATGACATTACCGGCCCCAACTATATGGGCGGGGCAGGGATTATTGAGGTGACGAAAGCAGGGAAGCACGTCAGCACCCTGCGTGCCGAGAAGCGTATTTACATGAGCAGCCGGATGGAGATGACCGAAGCGGCTATCGACGGCGGCCTGGCGCGGGATCTGTACGCGGCGCTGGGAGAAGAGCTGGATGACGGTAGCTGGGCGGTGCGTCTGTACTATAAACCTTTCGTCCGCTGGATCTGGTTTGGCGGGATGCTGATGGCGCTGGGGGGCGTGCTGTGCATCCTCGACCCACGCTACCGTTTACGTAAATCGCTGCCGGAGGGTGCTCAATGAACCGCAACGTGTTATTCCTGCCGCTGGTGATTTTTCTGCTGCTGGCGGCGGCGCTGATGTGGCAGCTGCTGCGCAACAACGACGGCGATGACCCGAGCATGCTGGAGTCGGCCCTGATTGGCAAACCGCTGCCGCCGTTTCGCCTGGCATCGCTGGAGCAGCCCGACCAGATGCTTGATAACGCGACGCTTATCAATGGTAAACCGTTGCTGATTAACGTCTGGGCCACCTGGTGCCCAACCTGTCGCGCTGAACATCAGTATCTGCGAAGTCTTGCGGCTGACGGTATCCGCATCGTTGGTATCAATTACAAAGATGACCGCCAGAAGGCGGTGACCTGGCTAAAAACGCTCGGCAACCCTTACGTGCAGAACGTGTTTGATGGCGACGGGATGTTCGGGCTCGATCTCGGCGTCTATGGCGCGCCGGAAACCTTCCTCATCGACGGAAAAGGTATTATTCGCTACCGCCACGCGGGGGACGTCAACGCCCGGGTCTGGCAGCAGGAAATCCAGCCGCTATGGGATAAATACAGCAAGGAGGGCGGCGCATGAGGGTTGTGCTAATGATGCTGCTGGCGGGGATGCTGTCGTTTCAGACGCTGGCGGCGATTGATACTTATGCGTTTAAAAATGAAGCGCAGGAGCAGCAGTTTCGCCAACTGACCGGACAGCTGCGCTGCCCGAAATGCCAGAACAATAGCATCGCCGATTCTAATTCGATGATTGCCGCCGACATGCGCAAAAAGGTGTGGCAGCTTATGCAGGAAGGCCAGAGTAATCAGCAGATTATCGATTACATGGTGGCGCGCTACGGGAACTTCGTCACCTACGAACCGCCGGTTACGCCGTCGACGATTATTCTCTGGCTGCTGCCGTCGTTATTCGTGCTGGGGGGCGTGGCGGTGGTGATACGCCTGAGCCGTCGTCCGCGCAAGACTGCGCTGACCCCGCAGGAGCAGGCGCGCCTGCAACGCCTGCTGGATGAAAATAAAAGGACGCCAAAATGATGGCCGCTTTCATCGTCATGTTCGTTCTGCTGCTGGCGACAGTAGGGCTGCTGTTCTATCCCTGGTCCGGCAGGCAGCGCGTCGACCGAAATACCATGAACCATATGATCTACCGTGCGCGGATGCAGGAGCTCGGCGAGGATCTGTCGGCAATTGATGAAACGCAGCAGCAGAAGCTGGTAAACGAACTACGTCTTAACCTGTTGGAAGATTTGCCCGAATCGGCAGAAACCGCTGGTAAACGCGGTGGGGTTTGGGTGTATATTCTCGGAGCGGCCATTCTTACCCTGCTAACGGTAGGGGTATTTGTGCGCACCGGGTCGGTAACCCGGGTGATGGAGTGGCAGCAGGTGGTTGAGCAGACCCCGCAGCTGGTGCAGCGGGTGATGGACTCACAGGGCAAGCCGCTCTCACGTGAAGAGCTGTTCCGTCTGGCGCTGGGGCTGCGAACCCGCCTGCAGCAGTATCCGCAAAATACGGTGAGCTGGATAATGCTGGGGCGCCTGCAGATGGTGCTGAACAATCCGGGTGAGGCGCTGCAGGCGTTTGATAAAGCCAGGGGGTTAGCGCCGCAAAACCCAGAAGCGCAACTGGGATATGTGGAAGCGCTGCTTCATTCCAGCGATCCGAACGATAACCGTGAGGCGCAGCAGCTGCTCGATTCGCTGCTGAAAACCAATCACGACGATGTGCGGGTGCTGAGCCTGGTGGCGTTTAACGCCTTTGAGCATCAGCAATATGACAAAGCGATCGGCGCCTGGCAGTTAATGCTGCAATTGTTACCCGCAGACGACCCGCAGCGGATCATTCTGCTTCGTAGCATTGAGCAGGCGAAAAAAGAACAAGCCGCTACACTGAAATAAGTTCATTGGCCCTCAGGGCCAATGATTTCTTTTTGAAAATTTAACGTACCGTCATTATCGGCGGGTAACACCGTATTATCCGCCGATGGCGCCGGGTATTCGCGAAATTTATTGATTCAGAAGGTGACTGTTATCGCTATAAATATATTTATATAGCGATGGCGGTCTGGCAGGGATTATTGCGTCTTATATACCGATAAGGGTTGAATAATAAAATGAGCAAGCTTTCACTGGAACGTTCTGGCAGGCGAAAAATTATTTTTATTGCGCTGCTGGCGGGCATCATCCTTGGCGTGGTGCTACTGGCGGGGACTTTCACCATTATGCACAAAACCAGCGATACGGCATTTTGTGTTTCCTGCCACACCATGCAGCAACCGCTGGCGGAATATCAGGGCAGCGTCCACTTTCAGAATGATAAAGGTATTCGTGCCGAATGCGCGGACTGTCATGTTCCCCATCAGCCCGTCGATTATATGCTGACCAAAATCGGTGCACTAAAAGATGTGTGGGGGGAAATGACCGGCAAGATTAATACACCGGAAAAATATGAGGCGCATAAGCTGGCGATGGCCCAGAGCGTATGGGCAGATTTGAAAAAGAATGATTCGGCGACCTGCCGCTCCTGCCATAACTACAACGCGATGGATATTCTGGCGCAAACCCCGGAAGCCCGTAAGCAGCACCCGGTGGCTATCAAAGAGGGGCAAACCTGTATTGACTGCCACAAAGGCGTCGCCCACATCCTGCCGAACATGAGCGGCCTGGCGGCGGCCGGTGCCAGCGAGCTGGCAAATGCTGCGGCGAAGACCCCGGCATCTGCCACCACTCTCTACACCATTCAGACCCAGCCGTTCTGGCTCTCCGACAAGGCCGGCGATCATAACGACGGCAACCTGATGGCCTCAACGGAAGTCAAAGTGGTGAAACGCGAAGGCGACATGGTGCAGGCCGACGTGCAGGGCTGGCAGCAGGATGGTGTGACCGAAGCCTTCTATGCCGCGCGCGGCAAACGCATTATGAGCGCCTTGCTTGGCGAAGAGGCACGTAAAAATCTGAAGGTTAACAGCACCGTCACCGACGACGAGACCAAACAGGTCTGGCACGAGGTGAGCCTCCAGGTCTGGCTACCGGCGAAAAACCTGATTGGCGATCAGCAAAAAATCTGGAGTTACGCTTCCGATCTGATGGCCAACAACTGTACCGGCTGCCACGGTCTGACCGAGCTCAACCGCTTTAACGCCAACCAGTGGATCGGGGTGGTGAAAGGGATGTCGGGCCGTACTTCACTGACCCAGGAACAGGTGCGCCTGCTGACGCAATACGTACAAAAACATGCCAGCGACATGCCTGCCGCTGCCGGACAGACCCAACAATAAGGAGAGCCATGATGAAGAAGAATAACGAAACCCGCATGGCTGCTGTCAATGAGCAATCCGCTATGAATGTCACCCGCCGCCGTTTTCTGGCGGGGGCCGGGGCGTTACTGGCGGCACCTGTACTGGCTGGGCTGTGGCCGCGTTCGGCGCTGGCGGAAGCCATCAGTCAGGCATTGCCACAGTTTGTGGCTCTGCGCCAGGCGGAAAGCGGGATCCTCACCGGCGCCCACTGGGGGGCGTTCGAGGCCATCGTCCGCGAGGGCAAAATGGTGGATGTGCGGCCGATAAAAGACGATCCGTATCCGAACGAACTGATAACGATGGCACCGCATCAGGTTCATGCGCCCAACCGTATCAAATACCCGATGGTGCGTAAAAGCTGGCTGGAGGGCGGGGCGAAGGACAGTAAACCAGAGCTGCGCGGGCGCGATGAATGGGTGCGGGTGAGCTGGGACAAGGCCATGCACCTGGTGGCGGCGGAAATCAGCCGTCTGCAAAAAGAGCACGGCCCGTCGTCGATTTATGCCGGTTCTTACGGCTGGAAGAGCGTCGGGATGTTCCACAACCCGCGCACGTTGCTCCAGCGCATGATGAACCTTGCGGGCGGCTTTGTTGGCTACTCCGGCGACTACTCAACCGGGGCCGCGCAGGTGATTATGCCGCACGTGGTCGGTTCGGTTGAAGTGTATGAGCAGCAGACCGCGTGGCCGAACGTTATCGAAAACACCCAACTGGTGGTGATGATTGGCTGCAACCCGATGATCACGTTGAAAAACAGCTGGAACCTGCCCGATCACGTCAGCCAGACCGGCTTTGAGGCGCTGAAGAAAAAAGGCACGCGGATGGTCTGTATCGATCCTGTGCATAGCGACAGCGCCCGCGAGCTGGGCGCCGAGTGGATCAGTCCGCACAGCTACACCGACTGTGCGCTGATGGCGGGGATCGCCCATACGCTGTTGACCGAGAAGCTGCACAATACCGATTTCCTGAAAACCTACACCGTCGGCTTTGATAAGTTTGCGGAATATCTGACCGGCAAGGACGATGGCGTGGTGAAAGACGCGGCCTGGGCGGCGGATATCAGCGGCGTGGATGCAGCGGTTATCCAGCAGCTGGCGCGGGATATGGCGAAAAACCGCACCATGATCATGGGTGGCTGGGGTATTCAGCGCCAGCACCACGGTGAGCAGGCGCACTGGATGATGGTCACCCTGGCCTCGATGCTCGGGCAGATTGGTTTACCCGGTGGTGGCTTCGGCTTCAGCTATCACTACTCGTCCGGCGGCAGCCCAACGGCGCGCGGTGGTATCCTTGCCGGGATTTCGGCAGGCAGCCCGACGTCGCCCGCAGCCAAAACGATCGCTCCGTTCCCGGTGGCGCGTATCGCCGATGTGCTGGCAAATCCAGGAAAAACCATCGACTACAACGGTACTAAAGTCACCTACCCGGACATCAAAATGGTCTACGTGGCGGGGGGCAACACCTTTCACCAGCACCAGGACACCAACAACCTGGTGAAAGCCTGGCAAAGCCCGGAAACGGTGGTGGTCAACGAACCCTACTGGACGGCGACGGCGAAGCATGCCGATATTGTGCTGCCGGTGACCACCACCTATGAGCGCAACGACATGGACATGGGCGGCGACTATTCGCAGCTGTATGTTTTCCCGCTGCATCAGTGTGTGCCGCCGCAGCATGAAGCGAAAAACGACTTCGACGTTTTTGCCGGTATTTCGGAGATCCTCGGCGTTCACGATGCATTCACCGAGGGCAAGGATGAGATGCTGTGGCTGAAGGGGATGTACGACGAGATGAAAACTCAGGCGCGTAACGCCCGGGTGGCGCTGCCGCCGTTCGACATGTTCTGGGCATCGAATAACTATATTCGTTTCCCGATCCCGGAAGAGAATAAACAGTGGGTACGCTTCGCTGATTTTCGTGAAAACCCGCTGCTTAATCCGCTGGGGACGCCGTCGGGTAAAATCGAGATCTACTCGGACGCGATTGCCAAAATGCAATATGACGACTGTAAGGCGATCCCCACCTGGATGCCACCGCACGAGTGGTACCGCGGACCGGAGGCGGAGAAGTATCCACTGTCGCTCAACACCGGACACCCGATCAACCGTCTGCACTCGCAGCTTGATAACACGCCGCTGCGTAAGAAGTATGCCGTGGCGGACAGAGAGGCCATCTGGGTGCATCCGAAAGATGCCAGCGCGCGCGGTATTAATAACGGTGACCTGGTGCGGGCGTTTAACGAGCGCGGGCAGATCCTCGTGGGTGCGGTCGTCACCGACCACGTGCGTGAAGGGGTCGTGCGCATCAGCGAGGGGGCATGGTTCGACCCGGCCGAACCGTCACAGCCCGGCTCGCTGTGTAAGAATGGTAACGTCAACTGCCTGACCTTTGACGTTGGCTCCTCGAGCCTGGCGCAGGGAAACTGCGGGCAGATGAGCCAGCTGCAGATCGAAAAATACACCGGACCGGTGCTGCAAAATACCGCCCACGATGTGCCCGTCGGGGCATAATTTCGGGCGCTGAAAACGAAAAATCCACGCAACGGCGTGGATTTTTTATTGCCAGGCGCGGGAAAAGCGGGTGTTGATTTCTCGCCGTGGTTCCTTTAGGCTTACTCTACAAGGTGATGGTGTTCCACCTTTCCCAACCGCCGGCATTCAGCCGGATGATGACGCCTGATATACAACGTTTATTTTGCCTTCAGGGCATGTATGTCAGGTATCGTTATGAAAAATCAAACTACATTTTCCGCTATTTCTTCAGCGCTTTCCGGTGAAAGCGACGACGTCATTCGTGTTTTTGGTCACCTCAACCCGGACAGCGACAGCATCTGTAGCGCCCTTGTGGTCGCAGACTGGCTTAATGCCACCGGAAGAGCGGCACGTCCTTATCGCCTGGGGGAGTTAACGCCGGAAACCCGCTATATCCTCAACGCCGCCGGGGCGCCACAGCCCGCTCTGTTGACAGAACCGCTGACAGATAAAAAAGTCTGGCTGGTGGATTTCACCGACGTCGAGCAGGGGCCTTCCACGCTCGCCCAGAGCGACGTGGTGGGCATCATTGATCATCACCGTATCGGCACCTTAATCACCAAAAATCCACCAGACTGCTGGATCCGCGCGGTAGGATGCTGCGCCACGATTGTCCTGTCTCTGTTGATGGCAGACAGCCGGGTGGTGCTCAGCACTGCACAAGCCACGCTGCTGCTGGGGGCTATTCTTAGTGATACGGTAGTACTCACCAGCCCCACCACCACGCCTCAGGACAGACAGGCCGTTGCTACGCTGCGCGACAGTATTGGTCAGGATTACGACACTTTCGTCAGCGGCCTTCTGCGGGCGAAAACGTCGCTGCAGGGGCAATCAGCTGCGCAACTGCTACACCGCGATGCCAAGCAGTACCGGATCCACGGCGTCTCCCTCCTGTTGTCACAACTCGAACTGCGCGATATGGCTGATGTTGCCCCCTGTTTGCCAGCGTTGCTGCAGGAGGCCGAACAGACCCGGCAGGCCACTGGCCTTGATATGGTGGTGCTGATGTTGACTGATATTACCCACCGTAACTCCACGCTCTATTTCTCTGAAAACCATTTTATTGAAACCAGCAAGATCTCACTGCTGGGAATGACCAGTCGCAAGAAGGACATTCTGCCGTGGCTGACTGACTGCTTAGCCGTGCAACCGGGGTGAGGCAACACGCCGCATCCATTCCTGTCTCCACATTTTCCCGTTAACTAAAGAAGGGTACTTCCATGAGCTATGAAATTAACCGCGTATTCGCAAGAGAAATTCTCGATTCACGAGGAAACCCGACCGTTGAGGTGGAAGTCTCGGTTCAGGGGGGCATGACAGCCAGAGCATCGGTTCCTTCCGGGGCCAGCACCGGTTCGCGCGAGGCTGTTGAACTTCGCGATGGTGATACGCAGCGCTTCGGGGGCAAAGGCGTGCTGAAGGCGATTGAGAATATCAATACCGGTATCAACACGGCCCTGTGCGGTATCGATGTTCGCCAGCAGAAGGCTATCGATAATTGTCTGATTGCTCTTGATGGGACGGAAAACAAAGGGCGTCTTGGCGCTAATGCCATCCTTGGCGTCTCTCTTGCGGTGGCGCGGCTGGCGGCGCAGCTTTCTGACCTGCCGCTTTATCGTTACCTGGGCGGGGTGGGGGCTAATCTTCTGCCGGTGCCTTGCATGAATATTATCAACGGTGGCGTTCATGCCCGCTGGCAGGGTGCTGACTTCCAGGAGTATATGATTGCCCCGTGGGGAGCGTCCTCCGTTCGTGAGGCGATCCGCTGGGGAAGTGAGGTTTATCAGGCTTTACGTCAGGTGTTGCTGGCGAAAGACTTATCTACCGGCGTCGGTGATGAAGGTGGCTTTGCACCAAAGGTGACCTCGAACCGTCAGCCACTGGAGCTGATTGTTGAGGCGATTCAACGTGCGGGATACACCCCGGGGGAGGATATTGTTATCTGCATTGATCCGGCCTCCAGTGAATTTTACTCCAACGGAAAATACCACCTGCACAGCGAAAGCGTTCAGCTTAGCGCCGAAGAGATGACCCGCTATTATGAGCAACTGGTTAATGAATTCCCGGTAGTGCTGATTGAAGACGGTCTCGCGGAGGATGACTGGGCGGGCTGGAAAATTCTCAGCGACGTTCTGGGCAAAAAGGTGGAGCTGGTTGGTGATGATCTGTTTGTGACCAACGTGAAGTACATTCAGCGAGGGATTGATGAGCATCTCGCCAACGCAGCGCTGATTAAACTTAACCAGATAGGGACGCTGAGCGAAACGATTGCAGCGGTACAGCTCTGCCACGACAACGGCTGGGGGGCGTTTATCTCGCATCGCAGCGGCGAAACGGTAGACAGCTTTATCGCTGATATGACGGTGGGTTTACGCGCCGGTCACCTCAAAACCGGAGCGCCGAGCCGAGGCGAGAGGATTGAAAAGTACAATCAGCTGATGCGTATCGAAGATGAACTTGGTGAAGCCGCCGTATTCGCGGGTAAATCAGCGTTTAACATGCGCTAGCCCCGGGAAGGCCTCCCCACATCCGGTGGGGAGGTTTTGCCTACGACTTCCTGGCGCTCTGGCGTTCACGCCATTTGCCGGAGAGCCTCTGATACCAGGGTTCAGGTACCGGGTCAACAATGCTGCGCAGCGCCCGGGCGTAGTCCATCACCAGCCCTGGCGTCCAGGCCATGGACAGCGCCCGTTTACGCACCTGGGCGGCAATCCACAGTTCAGGCATGAACAGCGTTCGCAGGGTGGCACGCAGGTTCTTGCTCTGCTCCGAAAGCACACCATCCAGCGAGGCCTCTAACGCATACGCGACGCTGCTTGAGCAGTTGCGGTAGGTCAGATTGTAGGTGGTAGTCATCCGGTAGCCCTGCCAGTAACGCAGCAACGCCATCCCGTTGTACTGATGGAAGTGGATCTTGCGGTCAGACTCACACCAGTTTGCCGCTTCGGTGGCGTAGTCCGGCTGGAAAACCCCCGGCACGTTATTATCCTGGGTCGCTTTCAGGATATTGAGAAACTCGGAAGGCGAGCGGTCAATATCGGCTGCCGGATACAGACTGATGTAAACATCCGGAGGCAGCTCAAGCGCAGCATGTCCGGTAGAAATGACGCCATCGGTGTCGACCGCCGCGATGTAGCGGTTGATAACCGGGCGGGGGATCGGTGACGTATTGGCGGTGCCCTCCGGGGTCCAGATATGCACCGTCAATGGTCCACTGAAATCAGTACACCCTTCCTCAAACTGACTGTCGCGCGAAGCAGGGCGCTTTTTGAGATCAAACTGCAGATCGGAAGGGGCCAGCAGTTCGAATATCGACAATCCCTCCCTGACACGTCTCGCCCGGAGCGCCAGTCGCACCGTATTGATGCCGCTAATCAACATCAGCGTGCCCAGAAAAACCGGCACCGTAGCTTTGTAGTGCGTCGGGTACGGGCTGAACATAAAGAACGCAAACAGAATTTGCGCAATGCCGCTCAGGAGCGCGTTTTTCCACAGCGGATACCTGACCACCCACGCGGAGGAGATTACAAACAGGCCGATAACGAAGAAGGCAAAACCAAACACAATGGCCAGCAGCAGGTTGCTGTAGGGCTTATCCGAGAGGATAAGGATCGCCACGAAGCAAAAGATCCCCCCCTTGAAATAGAGTACGGCTTTTTGCGCACCGACGCCGCCGGAGGCGATGCTCAGCGTGACCAGACTTTCAAGCAGCAGCAGGGCACCGAAGGCACGCAAAGGGAACCAGGTCACGCCGTCTAACCCGTCGATAAAAATACTTACGCCGAGCACGCCCCACAACATCCCGATAACCATCAGGTATTTTGCTTTATCTCGTATAAATTCGACGCCGAATAACAAAAGAACAATCTGGATCACGGGCTTTCGCCTCCTGGAACGGGTAATCGAATTTCTACTTAGAGCGCAAGGTGGAACCGGCTGGCCTGCCAGTTACCGACAATAATATCTTCACCGTCGGCGACCATATGCATACTGCTCCGGTCGACCAGCGTCACCCATTGGCCATCGGACACCTGAATACGAAAAATCAATGCCGCGTGTTGGTCGTGCGAGGCAGAAAGCCAGTGTGTGCGCAGTTTATCGCGGTCGCGGGGGTGTACACGTTGCAGCACGTCATCAACGCGGTGTAATTCGCCTGGCTGCATATTGCCCGGCAGCGCCGACAGCGTGTTTTCCCACAGAATTTCGCCTGAGGCAGGAGCCAGACGATAGAAAACGCCATTCCCGCTCGCGTCACGGTTGCGGGTTAAACGTCGCACCACGCGGATGAAGACGACCAGCAGCGCGGCGGCGGAAAGGTAGCTTAATGCCAGCAGTAAGGATTCGGTGTAGGCGAGGCTTTTCAGGAAGAACGGCCCTTTATGCTGATCGGTATAGTAAATTACGATAGCGCCAAGGGTCAGCAGCGCGACGGAACCGCCGAGGCTGCCCCAGAAGAGAGAAAGCAACATCACCGCAGCAATAGGCAAACAGGCTAAGCCAAAATAGAGCGCGGTAGCGTGTTTTGCCACCCAGGGGAGCTCATGGCCAAAAATAATCCCTGCAATTGCACACAGCGCCAGCCAGAGGACAAAGCCAATGCATTTTGACATAACGCTGTTCGCGGCAAATCGTTCATGCTGGTTGAGAAAGCCCATCACAATGGGGGCTGCAAAGAAAATACCCGTGACATCGGCAATAAAGCCGTGCCAGAAGAGGCCGAGCGGTGTCAGACCCTGCGCCACCGCGTAGCCGCTGCCCACAATCAGAGAATCAAGCGCGCTGATGGCAAGCGTGGCGACTATCCACACCAGGATGATATGCAGATCGTCGTGCATACGTGCAAAACGGCGTACCGTCCAGGCGATAGCCACCGTCGAAGGGATCGACAGAAACGCATATAACAAGGAGAGTGCAAAGGTGAGCGGCGTATCCCACTGCTCATCCAGCAGCGCGGTTGCCAGCGTGAAGATAATGATAAGCGCCGGGTAATCACGCCACCGTGCGCTCATAAAAGCGGCAACCGCTACGCCTGCCGGAAACCAGATAATCGCAATCGAAGACGTCGGATCATCAAACTTGAGCGAGGGTAATCCGGCTAAATAAAAAACCAGCCCCCAAAGCAGGAGGATGAATGACTGCTGAAGCCACGTGGGAAATAGCGCTTTCATTGCCGTGTCATAACTCCTGATTGGCACACGCGCGGCGCTGGCACCGCATCTGAATTGAGTATGGGAATAGTATTAATGCTAACAATCATTGGCTGAAAAACAAAGCGGCGAGGGAAATACGGGCATCTCCGGGCCGTTGTATTTAGGTTGAGACTCTGAAACTTGCGACTTGTATAATACCCGACACCTGCCAGCCCAAAGAGACATTATTTTGAATACATACGTTATCCTGGCCATTTCCATTTGCGCCGAAACCCTCGCCACCACGATGATGAAAGCTTCCGAAGGCTTCAGCCGACTGCTGCCCAGTATTGTTGTGGTCGTCGGCTATGCCATTTCATTTTACGGCCTGTCACAGGTGGTGAAGACGATGAATATCGGTATCGCCTACGCCATCTGGGCGGGGATGGGGATATTCCTGGTCTCCATCATGTCGTTCCTGATTTATAAGCAGCGACTCGACTTCCCGGCGATTGCCGGCATGGTGTGTATTGCTATCGGGATTATGGTCATCCAGCTTTTCTCCAAATCGGTGACCCACTAGCTAATTGGGAATGACGCATATTGAAAGAAAATCCACGCTATGGCGTGGTTTTTTTTGCTTCAATTTCCGCAGAATTTACGTGGGATAGGGAAAGTTCTTTATGGTAATAAAAATCATTCTCATTTGATGTTGCGCCATGATATGTTGTCTTCGTGATGCTTGTTTAATGAGGTGAAAATGATGGACGCGACGCAGAAAGCAGGACACACATTTCTGGCAAGTCTTGGCAAAACCCGCCTGCGCCCGGGCGGCGTTGAAGCCACGGAGTGGTTGCTGCAGCAGCCTCCGCTCGATGAGACAACGCTGGTTCTTGAAGTTGCCTGCAACATGGCGACCACCGCGGTTGAGCTGGCCAGCCGCTTTGGTTGTCGGGTCACGGCAATTGATATGGATAAAGTCGCCCTGGAGAAAGCGCGTCGCAACGTGGCGGCCGCAGGGCTGGACAAAAGAATAACCTTACTGGAGGCAAGCGCCACACGGTTGCCGTTTGCTGATGATACGTTTGATGTCGTCATCAACGAAGCGATGCTGACGATGTACGCCGATAAAGCCAAGGCAAAGCTCGTGAGTGAATACTTTCGTGTGCTGAAACCTGGCGGATATCTGCTGACCCACGACATCATGTTTACCGCTGATGCGCTCGGTGAGGGGGATAAAAACCAACTGGAACAGGTCGTGAAATCGAACGTCAGTCCGATGAGCCAGACGGCATGGCAGCAGCTATTCCAACAGGCAGGGTTTCGTCAGGTCGACTGGCGACACGGCGGTATGTCTCTGATGTCTCCTCGTGGATTGATAAGAGATGAGGGGCCAGGGCGGGCGCTGCAGATCGTGTTCAATGGTCTACGTACGCGTGAAAATCGGGCGCGTTTTCTCGGTATGTTCCGTTTCTTCAGGGAGCACCGAAAGCAGCTTAACTATATCGCCTGCTGCTCACGCAAGTAGCCTGGCGTTGCGATAAAGGGGCAATCATGATAAAAGAATTGTTATGTTATAACATATTGATTCAGGGTGAATGCATTGCACGATATCCTCCGCGTTGACGGTGCAAGCCTCAGAGCCCGCACCGGGGAATTGATACTCGACGACATTCATTTCACGCTTTGCGCCGGCGAGAAGCTGGCGGTGATTGGCCCCAACGGGAGCGGCAAATCAAGCCTGCTGCGGACGATTATTGGTGAAACGCGCTTAAACGAAGGGGCCATTTTCTGGAAAGGAAAGCCACTGCGGGGCGTTCCGGTTAGCGAACGCGCCAGAAGCATCGCCTTTCTTTCACAAAATGACGTCCCTGACTTACGCCTGACGCTTGAGGATTATGTCGCGCTTGGACGGCTGCCGCATGCTGAAAACGGCGGTGCCGCTCAAGATCAACGAATCGTGGATGACGCTATCCGGGAGACGGGGATTGCACCGTTGAGGCATTGTCCGTTGGGCAGGCTCTCCGGCGGCCAGCGCCAGCGCGCGGCGCTGGCTCGTGCGCTGGCGCAGTCACCAGAACTGCTGCTGCTTGATGAGCCAACCAACCATCTGGATCCCCCCGCGCGCAGCGCCTTGCTATCGCTGGTGAAAAGTAAAGGCATCGCGGTGATCGCCGTGCTGCATGACCTGACCGTTGCAGAAGCGTTTGCCGACCGGATTCTGGTGATTAACGAAAGCCATCAGGTGATTTGCGATGTTCCGGACGCCGCGCTGCAGACCCGAGTGATTTTCCCGGTGTTTGGCATGACCTGCCTGCACACCGTGCATCCCGTTAGCGGCAAAAAGCTGCGTATTTTTGAAGTTCCCCAATTTGCCTGACAATTAAGAGAAAAGATGAATAAACACCTGCTCACTTTGCTGCTGATTTCCATTAGCCTGCCGGTCATCGCCAACGATTTTCCGGTTACCGTCGATAGCTGCGGCCAACCGCTCACCTTCAATCATGCACCGCAGCGCGCGGTAATCAACGATCTCAATATGGCCGAAATGGCCTTCGCACTCGGCCTGCAGGACAAGATCGTCGGGCTGACGGGAGTCACCGGCTGGTACAAACTGACGCCGGCGTTTAAAGCCGCGATGGGATCTATCCCCGAACTGGCCCCTAAATATCCTTCTCTTGAAACGCTGCTGGCAGCCCAGCCGGACTTTTTCTTTGCGGGCTGGAACTATGGGATGAAAGTCGGAGGGGAGGTCACGCCGCAGACGCTGGCGCCATACGGCATCAAAACCCTGGTGCTGAGCGAGAGCTGTGTGCAGGCCGGTGGGCATCCGCAGAAAGCCAGTATGAATCTGCTTTACGACGATGAGCTAAAGCTTGGCAAAATTTTTGGCAAGCAAAAAGAGGCACAGGCGCTGGTGGAAGGCTGGAAGCATCGGCTGGCGGCGCTTCCTTCGCGTCCTGCAAATCAGGCTCCGCTGAAGGTATTTGTCTATGATTCCGGGGAAGATAAGCCCTTCACCAGCGGTAGATACGGCATGCCGACGGCGATCATTGAGGCTGCGGGCGGCCGTAACGTGATGGCGTCTTTGCCGGCGAACTGGACGACGACCTCCTGGGAGTCGGTGGCGGCGGCGGAACCCGATGTGATTATCCTGCTGGATTACCAGACCGGGGCTGGGGCTGATTCCCTGCGCCGTTTCCTTGAATCTCATCCATTGATGAAGTTAACCCCTGCCGTTTCACAGCACCGCTATCTGAAGCTGCAGTACAGCGAGCTGACGCCAGGTCCGGCAAATATCGGAGCGATTGAGAAACTGGCACGGGTGCTGTACATGGCCGAAGCCAAATGATGCGACCGGCCGCAAGATTTATGTGGTTCGCGCCGCTGTTTATGCTCGCGTTGGGAGTGTTGATGCTGTGGAGTCTGCAGTTGGGCAGCGTCGCGCTATCATGGCAGCAGGTGATGTCGGCGGTAGGATTATTTTCAGCCCCGCTTCCCGACATGTTGAAAACTATCGTGCTGGAGATTCGTTTGCCCCGTGTACTTCTCGGCGCGCTATGCGGTGCGGGGCTTGCGATGACGGGGGCGCTGTTACAAACCACCACGCGTAATGAGCTGGCCGATCCGTTTCTGTTCGGGCTTTCCTCCGGCGCGTCCGCAGGGGCGGTGCTGGTCATAACTCGCTTTGGTGACGCGCTGGGTATCCTGACGTTACCGTTCGCGGCGTTTGCCGGAGGGATCCTCTCCGCGCTGTCGGTGATGATTTTGTTTCGCGTCAGCCGGGTGCGTCGCGCCGAGCAGCTGATCGTCTGTGGCCTTGCGGTGTCGTTTTTATTCAGCGCGTTTACCAGTTATCTGGTATTTTCCGGCGACCAGCGCGCGGCGGGTTCGGTACTGTTCTGGTCGCTTGGCGGCCTGGGGCTTGCACGCTGGGATAACCTCTTCATCCCGCTGGCGAGCTTCGCAATGCTGGTGGGGTTTACCGCGCTGCGCTGGCGGGCGCTGGACGCGCTGCTGGCGGGTGAACAGACCGCCTGGTCGATGGGCGTCAACGTAGGGCGCCTTCGGTCCGAAACCTTTTTCTGCTGCGCGCTGGCAACGGCATTTCTGGTTTCGCTGACCGGGGTGATTGGCTTTGTCGGGCTCATGATCCCTTATCTTTCCCGCCGCCTGGTGGGGGTGAGACATCGTCTGGCGGTACCGATGTGCGGATTGCTCGGTGCGCTGCTGTTGACCGGTGGCGATATGCTGAGCCGTAGCCTGATCCCTAATCAGGAACTGCCTATCGGTATTATCACCGCAGGCCTTGGGGGGGCGTTTATTATTTCATTGCTGCTGCGGGCGGAAAGTTAAGCGGGAGAACCGTCAGACAAATTCTCTGGTAAAATACAAAATCATTACCGACAGATAAAAGGACGTAGCTCTGGCATGTTGAAGAGGAGGATGAGTCACGTTCTTCGTGCAGGAATATTGCTATCAGCTGCGATTCTGTTGACGGGATGCGCCAGGTCAGATGCGCTTTGGGGGGTTGTCGACAAACTTTGTCTGAACAATCACGCGCTTACCAAAAACACCGCGCCTTGCCACAGCATTTATGTGCCGGAAGGCAATGCGCGGGGATTTAGCGTCATTCAGAACCCTCGTTATCCTTACCATTTTATCCTGGTCCCTACCATCAAAGTCTCGGGCATCGAAGATCCTCAGCTGTTTGCGGAAAGTAGCGTTGATTATTTTGGCTACGCTTGGTTGATGCGCTACCTGGTGTCCTGGCAATATGGTGCTCAGGTCCCGGACGATATGCTGGGTATGGCTGTCAATTCTGCGAGTGGTCGTAGCCAGGATCAGCTGCATATTCATCTGACCTGTCTTCGTGAAGATGTGCGCCGCCAAATGCTGGCCGAGCGGCCCTATATTCAGGAACGCTGGACGCCAATGCAGGACAAGCTTCTGAAGAACACCTATTATGCGCGCAAAGTTGTGCAACCTACCGCGATGGGTATTTATCCGGTCAAATCCGTTAGCGACTATTTTCATTTATCGCCGGAACAAATGGCAGAGTGGGGCGTTGCGCTGATCCCAACCCATTGGTCAGGGCAGAAAGGGTTCATCCTTTTAACCACCCGGCGAGGATGGGATAAAGGTAACCGTGCGTCAGTGGAGTCGTTGCTGGATAAAGAATGCAGTATTCTGCCCGCTAAATAATATGCGTATATAAAAAAGAGGGTGATGTATCGTCACCCTCTTTTAGCGCCAGGCTGTAGTGTCTGCCTGTGATTATGCGTTCAGGCTACGTGAGCGGCTAGGCGAGCCTTTCACGGAGCGTTCTGCTGCTAAAGTTATTTTCGTGTTTGATTTCTTTGACTGCGTTGGTGAGTACGTCGCCGTTAGGCAGATAACCTGCCATGGAATTGATAAAGTCTCGCAGATGCTTATATTCCTTTTCTCTTGCAGCCATATATTTTTTATCCCCGTCGGGACCTGCAGCAATCATCCCTTTAAGCAGATTAAGCGCATTATTTGTATCGCTACCTAAACGTGTTGCCAGGCCACTTGTTCTGGTACTCTCTGGGAGTTGTTTAAGCGTTGTCGCGGCCAGTTCCAGTAGAGGGAAGGCTTGCGCCCAGTGCGGTGAGGGGGTGCCATTTGCCTCCGTTGCCTTTGCTAACAGCGGTCCCGGCTCTGAAAATGTTCTCTCCAGATGTTGAACTTCAAGGAGTTTAATTTCAGTGGCGGCCATATTACGTAGCAGGGTTTTTTTCGGTTCTCCGCCGGGTAAGTCCTGCGCCTGAGTTTTCAGGTTGCTGAAGGTTTTCGCCAGGTCTTCTGACCAGGTGGCGTGAAATCTGGCAACTGCGATAATCTTCTCCTGCACATCAGCAAATTCCTTATAAATGGTATCCAGCTCATTGTTCTTTGTCTGCAACGCATTGATATGCGCCATCAGTGCCTGTTTGCGCGGACAATCGCCGATCGCACTCATTTTCCCGGCAAGGTCGTTGACAACATCCTTAATGGCGTACTTATTACCCTCTATATAATGGCCTAATGTGGCTTCTACGGACTCCATGACCTGGTGCTGGGTAATCAGGCCAGCAATGAATCCTTTGAATTCACTCTTGCCCTGTCCAGAAATAGTGAGTTGTTGTACTTCGTCTTTTAATGCCGTTAGTGCCTGAACGGCATTCCCCGACGCCGGGCTTCTTCCTGCCTCCGGCATACTTCCAACGCGTTCTTGCCAGATATCGACCTTACGGCGTAAAAGTCCCTCATTAAGTGCATCAATTTGCAGTTGATAACTCGACTTTCTTTGACTTTCTGGCAACTGAGTGTTCAGGTTTTGTAATTCAGAAATGACCCTTTCCCGCGGAAAATCTAAAACATTGTGATCGGCAAGCGTCAGTCCTTCACTCAGGAGCCGGTCAATTCTGCTGATGGCGATATTTTGCTGATGGACGGTTTCAGCGCGACTGGTCAGTGTCATTTTGTCGGGCGTAAACGGGGGCAGACGGGTGGCCTGTGTCACTATTTTCTCGGTCGTTTTGCTATCCATATCTGACCGGATACTAGGATCACTCAGGAGTTTTGCCATAGCAGTCTCTGCCGCTCCCAGAGGCTGAAGCAACTTCCCGGATGCTTGCTGTGCCTGAGCCTCGATCTCTTCTCTGGCAATGTTGTTTGGGGAGATTTGCCGAATGGCATTGAAAGCGGTATTCAATAGCGTTGTCAGTGGCCCCGTCTCAGCCTGCCTCATGGCGACCTGCAGATTCGAAAACGGCTCCTGGGGGAAGGGTTCGGAGGGCTGGATTTGTGCTTGTAAATCGGCGACCTGGTAGGCCAACCTCAGCTGGGACTGGATTTGTTGCAGACGATGGTCATCTGTCTCCTGGAACAGCGTATCCATGTGTGGTGTGAGCGTGGAAAGAAGGGACAGTTTTGTATTGATGGCGTCCTTGCAGAGAAGACCTCCCTGCAGTAGGTCATCGGCGCATTCCTCAACGAGAGTGTCAACAAACTCATGGTTGAGCCGTTGATGACTTTCCAGCTGCTGCTGCCTGTGGGTATTCAGCGCTACCAGCTCATTGTCGATAAACTCGCTGTGTAACTCGGCGCGTACGTCCGGATCCTGAACGGATCTTAACTGCGTCAGATCCGCTATCAGCTCTTGATAGTGGTCTAACTGCGCTATCTGCTGGTCCAGGCTGCTGATTTCCTTGACGGGCGCTTGCACCAGTACGCGCGATGCTTCCAGTGCTCTGGCCACCTCGAAGCCATGGCTGGTGGCCATCACGGCAGAGGAGGATAACTCAACGCTGCTGCCCCGGGAAATCAACTTTTCCTGATCCAACTGGTACACCCCGGGCTCGCCATTCTTCTTGATCATGTGGTGGGTGAGTACGCTTGAAAGCATCTCGTGATGCATATCAGAATTCGATAATGCTATCTCGGGTAGCGTATGGCCATCTACGCGAATGACCAGATTCAGGTGGCCAGGCGTATGAAGTTGACCCGTCATACCGGAAACGTTATGGCTTATCAGTTCAAATTCCATTGCGCGAACGTGGTCACCTTCCATCAGGTGAATAAGCCTTTCAACCGCCGGCCAGAGCGTTTCTATTGAATGGGTCTTATCGCTCGCGGCCGCCGTTTTTTCGCCGTAAATCATGTTGTAAATATCGCGCAGGTTCTTTTCTTTATCCTCTAAGTTCATCCCTGGCAGGTGATTGAGTAATTTTATAAAGAAATTTTTGAATGCCTCCCAGCCCTCAAGACGAGTAGCTTCTTTCAACTGTCCGGTCAGCATGGCCTGTAATTGTAATTCGTTAACACCAGGGGTGGTTCCGATAGTCATACTCATGAGCGTTTCCTTCTCTTTGTTGGTGAGAAGTTCATCGTATGAGCCCTCCCTGTTAATCACTATCGGGTGAAAGTGGGATACATCCTGTTACATGCACGACGGGGAACGGCGTTATTCTGTTAAACCTAGTCGCCGTGCGCAGATAAGTAATTCGGTGACTTTATGGACGTTGAGTTTTCGCATGACATTTAATCGATGCGTTTCTACGGTTTTAACGCTAATACACAGTCGCTCGCCGATAAGCCGATTGGTAAAACCATCGGCAATCAGTTTGAGAATTTGCCGTTCGCGCGGCGTGAGTATTTCCGTGCTGTCATTTTTGACGCGAAGCGCGGCGTTAATCGCTTCCCGATTTAGCGCCGGATCGATATAACATTTTTTCACCGCGACGCTTTGTAATGCTGCCAGCAGCACCTGGCGACTACTATTTTTCAATACATAACCCAGCGCACCCGCGCTTAGCGTGCGTATTGCCATCGTCTCTTCCATATGGGCGGTATAGGCCAGAATCGCCGTTTGCGGCAGCCGACGACGTAGCTGCGGGATAAGATCCAGCCCGTTAATGCCGGGTAAACCCAGATCGAGCACCACGATATCCGGCTCATGGATGCGGCAGGCGTTGTAAACCTCCAGCCCATCATCAATGTGTGCGACCACGTGAAAGCGTGGGTAGGGGGAGAGCAGGTTAATGATTCCATTAACAATCAGTTCGTGGTCGTCGACCAGCAGGATTCTATGATCGTGCATTGTATTACCTCTTGATAGACGGCCTTGTTGGCCGGCGCTGATTTAAGCGTCCAGTGCTACGTTCAGGGTGTGGCGAAGTTCGGTAATTTCTTCTGCAGCCAGTGCCAGGCCATGCTGCACGCGATTCTCCATATCGATGACGCTGCAAACCAGAGGGCTCAACCCCGCCTGGCCGAGGCACCCTTTTAGGGTATGCAGCAGGGTGCTGGTTTTTGGCAGGGAGCCAAGGTTATGTTCGAGTTCACAAAGCAACAAATGCAGCGAGTGGTGTATTTTGCGGCGCATGGCCGCATCGTCCAGGGGAAGCAGTGCGTGCTCGATGCTGTGATCCTGCTCCTGGAGAGCGATATCGCGTTCCAGCTGGTACTCCGCGGCAATGGAGATCCCATTGGCCAACTGATTGAGAGAGACGGGTTTAGTCAGATAATGCTGCATACCAGCCTCTTTGCAGCGGCTTATCTCCTCTGGCGCCGTATTTGCCGAGAGCGCCATAATCATGCACTGGGCGTCGTGATTTAGTGCGTCACGTCGCCAGAGCCGGGCGCACGTCATGCCGTCCATTTCCGGCATACGAATATCCATTAACACCAGATCAAACCGCTGCTGCCGACCCAGCGCCAGCGCTTCTTCACCGCTCGCCGCGAGGGTAAACTCCTGGCCAAGAGAAGCCAGCATCATGCCAAAAATATCCCGATTGATAGCCGCGTCATCAACCAGCAAAATATGTAGCCTCCAGGGTTGTACCGGAAGCTGGTCGGCGCACTCACTCGCCACGCCAGAAAGCGCGTGGAGTACGGTTTCACGCAGCTTTCCGGGCAGAAAGCACAGATCATCGGCGCTAAATACGCTCTCTTGTCTGGCGATTTCGCACGTTAGCCCCCAGGCGCAGAGCTGGCGATGCAGAACCAGCGGTGCGGCAATCTCGCCCGACAGCGGTTCGGGAGGCTGATATTTGCCAAGCGGCAGCAACAGCGAGAGGCAAGTGCCAAATCCCGGCGTACTGCGTAACTCAAGCCATCCTCCCATCATTCTTGCGAGGGTCGAGGCAATCGTCAGGCCGAGACCCGTTCCCTGACTGTGTCCCTGGCTCTGAAAAAAAGGCTCGAATACGGCTTTTTGATCGGCAAGGGTAATGCCTCGCCCGCTGTCGCTCACGGCGAAAATAAGAAAATCATCGCTACGTTTAACGCTAAGGCAAATCGCGCCCTTATCGGTAAATTTGAGGGCGTTGCCCAGCAGGTTAACCAGGATCTGCCGCAGGCGAGTCCCATCCACCTCGAATATCAACGGTACCCGGTGACCAACAAAGGTTTTCAGTGTTAACCCTTTGCTTTGCCCGGGACCCTGGATGGTATGCATCGCCTGATCCAGCAGCGGGAGTATTGCGGTGTCCTCGACGTGGAGCGAGAGCTGTCCGGATTCAATGCGTGAGAAGTCGAGCAAATTATTGATGATGCTGAGTAACGAAAGGGTGCACTGACTGGCCGTATTGGACAACTGCGACTGTTTTTCACTCATGGGCGTTAATTGCAGAAGTTCGAGAGCCCCCAGCACCCCGCTTAAAGGCGTTCGCAGTTCGTGGCTTATCGTCGTCAGATGGCTACTTTTACGCTTGTTGGCCTGCTCGGCCTGCTGCTTGGCGATCGTCAGTTCGCGGGTGCGTTCGGCGACGGTATTTTCGAGGTTGTCATACTGCTCGTGTAGGGTATCAAGCAGCAAATTATAGGCGCGGGCAATGCTTCCCAGCTCGTCGTGGCGGTTTTCCGGTAACCGGGCGGAGAGGGTGTCTGGCCCGGTTTTCTCAATGATGTTGACGAAGTCCCACAGCGGACGAGCCAGATGGCGGTGAAGCAGCCAGAACAGCATCATCGCCAGCAGTAGCAGGGTAGTCAGGGCAAAAGGCAGCTGCTCCGCTACGATGTTAAGCGCACGTTTTAGCACCCCGCTGGTCGGGTACAGGATAACCTGCTGCCAGCCGGGGCCTTTAAGTTCGCTGCGAAGCACCAGATAGCCCGGGATCTGCTGCCATCCGTCGTGGAGAGGCAGGTTCTGCAATAATTTTTGTAGCGTGTCGCTGTTACTTTCCGCAAGGTCCGAGAAGGGCAGGATCTGATTGTGCTTATCAAGCCAGAGATTGATATCGCTGTCCGAGACGTTGTGGCCATAGGAAAGCAGGTCGTTAAGCTTAACCGCTAAGCCAATCAGGATGTCATGAGAGCCTGCTGCTGCGATAGAGACGCTCCAGCCGGTGCCGGGGATGTATTCTGGTTTACCCCAGAACAGGTTGTCGTGCGTCGCGCGGCGTGGAAATTGCCACAGCTCGTTTTGCCGGCGAATAAAATAGTCGGGCGAATGATCGAGCGGGGGCAAAAGAGAAATACCATAGCGTCGGTCAAGGATAAAACTATCAAGATAGTATGTCTGACCTGCGGTGCCATAAACCTGAATGAAATTCAGATCCTGGGCCTGTTTGTCCTGCGGCGTACAGATGCTGGCATCGACGGGGAAATAGCGACTCTCGCTTTTTGCCACTGGATGCGTGCTCGTAGGCACATAGTGGTAGAGGCCATAGCTCTGGGCGAGCGCCAGCGCATCTCGCTCAGCACCTTCAAATCGATGGTTGCTTAGCCCCACCCGCAGGCGTGACATATGGGATAAATTTTCAATAATCCGT
This sequence comes from Yokenella regensburgei ATCC 49455, assembly GCF_000735455.1. Taxonomy (GTDB): domain Bacteria; phylum Pseudomonadota; class Gammaproteobacteria; order Enterobacterales; family Enterobacteriaceae; genus Yokenella; species Yokenella regensburgei. The sequence continues at coordinate 110,626 of NZ_JMPS01000069.1, forward strand.
CGGCGATTTTGATTTAGTGAAATATAGGTTGTGGTGAATATAGTAATCAACCAAATGATTAGCAGGCCAACAGATATCAGTAGTGTTAATTTCCCCACCAGGGAGTGCTGATTTTTCATTATTGTTGTCCTTAGGTGGTTTTACAACGCGGAACGTCATCAGGCTTAGTGATGTCAGAATACGAAATTATCGGCCTTATTCTCGATTCAGATAAAAAGTCTAATTAATATAAAGCGTAATAAATGCCGCGAAAAACCATTGTGTGAATTTGTAAGTGAATATGATGGCAAGATGCTGAGGAAAAGGTATCAGGTCTTTTACTGATGTACACCCAGGGGATCCTGAACGAATATGAAAGCTATTCAGGAGGCCCTGCCTATGTTCGATAAATTAAAAAAAATCCCTGCGGTCGAGCACTTACGTATTTCATCTGATAGTGCAATCATGCTGATGAAATTAGATGGCAGAATGGCGCGTGGATATTTGTGTACGCTGTCTTTAGTTTTGGCTATTTTTATTGACAGTATCGATCACTTTCCGCTTGAAACCGTGAGGCATATCACTCTGTTACTTGCTGCCTGCCCGGAAATTCACGATCACGCCTTGCAGTTAATACCTGATGGAGGATGGTTGTGTTGTTATTATGACAAAAATATGTCAGCTGAAAAAATGGCCGTTGAAATTGAAAAACATCTGGCGCTGACACGATATTTGGCAAACATCATTGTTAGTCAAAAAAACAGCAAGATGTGAGGCCAATATGAGAATAAAAAGAATGGTGGTATTTCCTGCGCTGTTTTTTTGTCTGTGTGCTCAGGCGCAAACGCTCGCCTGGAAGGGGACAGATTTTTCGCTGCGTGCCCGGAAAATCTCGCTGGCAGCGGTCTTGCAAAATTTAGCAGAGAACTATGACACGCCGGTGGTCATCGATCCGGCCATTGTGGAAACATTCAGTGGTGCAATACCGCCAGCTCCTCCTGTTGTAATTCTGAATAGATTAACCACGCAATATAACCTGGTGACCTGGCTTGATGGCAATACGCTGTTTGTCTACCCCGCATCACGCGTGGCGCATCGCGTTATTACCCTAAACACGCTGCCTGCCAGCACCTTTATTCGTTATTTGCGTAAACGAGACGTGCCAGAAAAAAGTAGCTGCGAAGCGCGCACCATCCCGGGTGTTAATGCCATCGATATTAGCGGCGTTCCCGCCTGCACCGCGCGCATTACCCAGCTGGCGTCCATGCTGGATGGAGAGATGACCCGCCGCCGGGATGATGCGGTCAGCCTTGTGGTGTACCCGCTCAAATATGCCACCGCGGTGGATGACCATTACCAGTACCGCGATCAAAACGTCGTTGTCCCGGGGATTGTCAGCGTACTGCGCGATATGAGCCGAGGTAGTGCGCCGACCACGAGCAGCAGTTCTGCTGCGACGCAGGGATTACCGATGTTTTCTGCCGATCCGCGACAAAACGCCGTCATTGTGCGGGATCGCTCGGTCAATATGGCGGGTTACCGCAAACTCATCGGTGAGCTGGATAGAAGGCCTCAGATGATAGAAATCTCGGTCACGATTATTGATGTTGATGCCGGGGACGTCAGCCAGCTCGGTATTGACTGGAGCGCCGCGCTTTCTCTGGGCGGCGGTTCCATCTCCTTTAACGGCCCGGACAGTAGCGCCGGAGGGGGATTCTCCACCGTCATTAGCAACACGCCCAGCTTTATGGCGCGGCTGGTGGCGCTCGAGAAAAATTCCCACGCCTATATTTTGTCGCAACCGTCGGTGGTGACGCTCAATAACATTCAGGCGGTGCTGGATAAAAACATCACGTTTTACACCAAACTGCAGGGCGATAAAGTCGCAAAACTTGAATCCATCACCACGGGGTCGCTCCTCAGGGTCACCCCACGGCTGCTGGAGGAGCAGGGCAAGCAGAATATCATGCTGAGTCTCAATATCCAGGACGGGCAGCAAAACCCGCCGTTGAGTCAGGATGAACCTTTACCGGAAGTACAGAACTCAGAGATAGCCTCTCAGGCCACCCTCCATCCCGGGCAGAGTCTGCTGCTGGGGGGCTTTAAGCAGGATAAACAGATGCAGGCGCAGAACAAGATCCCGCTGCTTGGCGATATTCCGATTATTGGGCATTTGTTCCGCAACGATCTTAACCAGACCCATAGCGTTATCCGTCTGTTTCTCATCAAAGCCACCGTAGCCAATAGCGACAGCAGCCATGGATAGCGAGTGGAAAATCCGTTTACTCGGCGGGGTACTGCACGGCCGTGAAGTCTGGCTGGCGGATGGGCATCTTTCGGTCGGAGAGCGCGGCTGCGATCTCTGTATTCCGTTGTGCGGCGGCGACAGACTGGGATTCACCGCAACACCGGAAGGACTATTGATCAACACCGGGGGTGCTCCGGTGCGGGTCAATGGTCGGCGGCATCAGCCCGACAAGCCATTACCCGAAGAGGGCGTGGTGCAGGCTCTGGGGCTGACGATGGCGTTTGGCCAGCACCACGCCAATTTATCTCGCTACCCGCTTCGTCGAACAAGCCCAGCCCTGTTCTGGGGGATGGCGCTTGCGTGTCTGATACTGATGGGGGCCAGTGGATTGGTCCTGCTTTGTGGCGGGAACCCACCGCCGCCGCCGCCGATGACCTCCCGGGTGGCAGAACTGCTGCAGCAAAACGGGTTGACGCAGATCGCCGCAACCTGGGAAAAGGATGGCACGCTTCGGCTCTCTGGCTACTGTGAAAAGAGCGACAGGCTGCAAAGCGTGCGCCTGAGGTTGGGCGCATGGGGAGTGCTGTATCAGGATAATGTGGTGTGCACCGATCAGCTTATCAGGCAGGTGCGAGATGTCCTGACCCAGGCGGGGTATGACGAGGTAGAACTCACAAGCCACGCACCGGGCGAGATTAGCATTAACGCCGATATCATGATGGGCAAGCGCTGGGCGGGTATCCAGCAGCAGCTGACGACGATCCCCGGCCTGCAACATCTGCATATCGACAACCTTCATGAAACCCAAATCAATGCGTTGATCGCCAGCCTGTTGCAGCAGAGGCTGGCGGAAAAAGTCAGTGTGACCTCAGTCGGTCAGGCGTTCGTCATCAGCGGCGTACTGAATATGAATGAGCAGCAATCTTTAAACCATCTGCTGGCGCAATTACGCCAGCAATTCCCCGGGATTGCGTTGAGCTACCAGAATGTGGCGTCGTCCGGGGAGGGCAGTCAGCGCTTCCCCTCGCCGATTGCCGCTATTGTCCATGGTCAGCAGGGGCTCTACCTGCTGCTGGAAGATGGCGAGCGCCTGAGGACGGGGAGCCAGCTACCGCAGGGAGGCGAAGTCGTTGCCCTGACCGACGCGGCGGTGGCGCTCAGATTTCCTGACGCATTGATTAACTATTCTTTCAATTTTTGAGCCTATAACACGATGCCAACGCTGACTTATTTAGAAGATAGTGTGCGCGATTCGATTAACCAGGCGCAGGACAGATTAAAAATATTGCAGACAGCAAAAATACGGTTATTGCAGTCGATGAAAGGACCGGCCACCCAGGAGCAATATCAGCAGTTCACCCTATTGTTGGAAGCGGTGATTCAGGCCGAAGATATTATCAAGGTGATCGCATATCGCTATCACAATCAACCTGTAAAACCTGATGATGAAAACTAATATTGCGGCTGAACAAAAAAGAATGGAGCGAGAATATTCCCGACTGTGTCAGTGCTATTCAAACTTCACCAGGCTGAAGCTGGCGATGGCTGAACTCGTGGCGCGTGCCGCAACTGACCCTGCCGCCGCGAAAAAACTTAACGACCTGCAGGCTCTGATGCCTCAGGGTATCGCGGGGCTGGAACGTCAGGCCGGGAAGGATATGCAAGCGTTGAACGTTGCCCTAAAGCAACTGCAATCGCGACTTAAAAATATGGTTAATGACCAATAGTGCTACTGAGGTGAAAATATGAGTGGAAATCTATCAGTAGGTCATCGTTTTGACTTTAACACCCCGGGTTTAACAACGTCGAATATCAAGTTGGGCGCAGGTGATGATAATACCGTTGCGGATGATCAGGATATTAATAATCCATTCGCCTACGGTTTTTCGGTACTTGATAATTTGCAATTGGTTTTGCAAAAAATTGCCAACGCGCTTTTTGGCAAAATAAATACCAGCACCGATCGTGCGCGCAATACACAGGATATGTCTAATCGAATGGATGAGGTTATTGCCGACGCCGCAAAAGGTGATGATAAAACCCGTAAACCGGTACCCGATGAGGTCGTCAAATATATGCGCGACAACGGCATTCTCGTCGATGGTATGTCGATTGACGATTACATCAGCAAGCATGGTGGTACAGATGGCCTGGATAAGGGCTCGCTGCAGGCGGTCAAAGCGGCTCTTGATAACAGCGCGAATCGCGATACCGACCTGATGACCCAGGGACAACTCAGCATTCAGAAAATGACCCAGGAGATCAATGCGGTTGTCACCCAGATGACCGGATTACTCAGCAAATGGGGTGACTTACTCAGCATGATTGCACAGAAGATGTACTGATGATGAAAACGGACGGTCGGGATTCAGACATCGTGCTGCGATTTTTTCAGCAGGGCGGCGCATTGCGGATGCTTTTTGCTACGGATATCAGTGCTGATTTGGAAGTTTTGCAGCGTTATGCGCGGCAATTGGCAAGCGCAGGGGAATACGGTGCAGCGGCCCGGATCTTTAAGGTACTGACTATCTACGATGCGTGGTCTTTTGAGTACTGGTTTGAACTGGGCGCCTGTTGCCAGGCTGACGCAGCCTGGAGTGATGCCATCTACGCCTATGGGCGTGCCGCGAAAATAAGAGTATCGGAGGCGCAGGTGCCCTGCGCCGCCGGGGAGTGTTATCTCGCCTGCGGTAATCTGCCGCTGGCGGCCAAAGCCTTTCGGGCAGCGTTGCTGGTATGCGGCGTGGAGCATCAGGGAGATAACCATGAGAACAAGGATGTGGCGGATATACGCCGACGTGCGCGCGCGGGCCTGAGCAAAACAGGAGAAGATCATGAGTCGGATGCAAATTAACGGTGCTCCAGCCGCCAGCGATGAGGCTTTCCATCGACCTCTCACCGCTCGGGTACAGACCCCCCACATCACCTGCGGGGCATTAGGCGAACACCTCCACGCGCTGGCGCTGTTTACTGACGAGGATAAGGGCGTGAAACGCCGGGGAAGCGTGAGCCTGCAGGAGGCAGATAACGCGCTACGCAGGCTTATGGGCGCTCAGTCTGACGGTGCGAAACGCCCCACGGTGCGCGATGTACTAGAAATGGACCCCATGATGTTATCCATGATGATGACGCAGCTAGTGTTGAAAGTTTCTGGTAACAACGCCAACGCTCTGTGCCAGCAGCTGGAACGTGCAACTGAGGTTCAGGCAGCACTGCGTAATAAGCAGGTTGCGGAATATCAGGAGCAAATCAATAAAGCGATTGAGCAGGCCGACCAGGCGCGGAAAGCCGGGATCTTCAGCGCGGTCTTTGACTGGATAATCAGCGGCGTTGAGGCCGTGGTCGGCGTACTGAAGATGGTTGAAGGCGTTTTGACGGCCGATCCATTGGCGATTGCCGATGGTGCGGCATATTTCTCGGCAGGGGTGGCCGGGATGGTTAAAGCGGGCGCTGAGACCGCGCTGCTGCTGGGGGCCGATAAGTCGGTTTGCAACGACATCATCAATGCGGCAGGGACGGTGCAAACCGCCTGTGAAGGCGTGGCGCTGGCGCTGGATATTATGCAGATCGGCCGCGGTATTAGCGCCGCTCGCGCTATCACCAAAGCCACAGAAGAGGTGCTGGACTCGGGGGTGGGTAAAGCGCTCATCGATGCCGTTGCCAAAGGTGCCGAAAATGAATTGAAAACTCTGGCGGAGAAAGCGGGGCAGGAAGTCAGCCGGGTGATGGGCAAAGACTTTGGCATGGCGCTTGAGCGCGAGATGGTTGAGGTTGGCGATATGGCGATAGAAGCCGCAGCTCATGAACTGGAGGCCGAATCGAACATGGTACGCGGCATCAGTAAAAGTTTTACCCGCGAAGGCGTTGCGAAGCTTGTGGAAACGGCTATCGAAGGTGCCGGTAAGGATCTGCTGAAAAAAAGCGAAGAGGTGGTGGCGAAGAAACTTCGCGACGCCATTTTGCAAAAGCTCCGCCGCAGCATTGTGAAAACCGTTATTAGCGATTGTACCCACAAAGCCCTGCTTATCACACGGGCTACGGCCGGCGGGGCAAATCGTATTTCGGCATCCATCGTGGCCGCCACCAGCGCAAAACTGCAAAGAGAGATTGAACGGCTGATTGTGCAGCAGGGCTATATCGATTTTATGCAGAACTGGACGGAAGACCGCAAGAAAACGCAGCAAAAGCGGCTCAATGCAGCGTATCAGGATGGCGCCAACGCGCTGAGAATTGCCTCAGAAATTATCGATAACAGCGGCACGGTGTTGGCAAATATTGCCGGACAACGAGCCTGAGGAGGAGAGATGTCCAGAGCAGTTATTTCTGAAAATTCAATGGTATTTCTGGATGTTAGCCCGACCATTGAGGAGACCGGGATCCCCGCAAATCGGACGTTATCCGTTAACGACAGCGTTAACGTTCAGGGCGGTGGTAAAGGAGCGCTCGATGCGAACGATTTTTTCGCTATGTTCGATGAGATCTGGAGCAAGCTGCTGATGCTTGCGAAGCAGCTGCGCGACACGATGCAGTTCTATAACCAAAAGAAACAGGAGCTGAGCTGGGGGCTTGAGATCAACACCCTGCAGCAAAGTGTTAAAGCCATCGACGATAGCTATGGTGCCGCTAAGGCCGGGGCGATTGGCGGAATGTTTGCCGGGGTGCTGACGGTCGGCGGAGCCTTTTTTGGCGAGGCCGGGATGACGGTAGGCAACGCCATGGGGCAGGTGGCCAACGGCATTGGTAGCTGGGCTTCGGGAAGTGAAACCCGCAAAGCGGATGCGGAAAAAGCCATTGCCGAGCTGCAGAACAAAGGGTCGCAGTCTTATGCCAAAACGCTGGACGACACGTTGATGAAGGCCCGCGAAATCATGCAGCAAATGATGGAGATGGGCCGCAATCTCGTCGAGGTGTTTAGTCAGGTCCTGCGCGCGATTTCGCGCTAAATGCCGGAGGATATCGTATGGACGAAATAGCGCGACTGCTGCGTAAGGAGGGACTGGTTCCGCGTTCTGCCTGTTTGCCCGGCTGCGGGTTGCTGCTTGGGCAGCAGGTGGAGCGGTATCCTTACCGTCTCGTCTACCGTATCGATGAAGATAACCTGATCCTGTGCAGTTTTCATCGCGTACCGGACAGTCAGCCCCGGCCTTCATCGCTGGTGGCGCTATGGAGGATCCTCCGCCGCCTGTTTCAACAAGTCTCATGGCTGCGTGCCGTCAGAATGCTGGTGATAACCGATGTGTGGGATCGCCTGCTGGCGATGCAGCGCCATCAACTGGTGCGGCTGTTGTACAAGCTGGGGGCGGTCATGGTGTTTCACAACGGCGAGAGTTGGCTGGAAATAACCGCCGATACGCTATGTAACCATAGAAAGCGACGTTCATCCCACTACTGAATGAGCTGGAGAAGAATATGGAACCGACATCTCTTGAGCAGACGCTGTGGCACGACCCGGTTATCAAAAAGGCGCTGGAGCTCTCCCCGGATGAGGTTTATGCCAGAGGTTATGCCGCCTGGCAGCAGCGGGATTACGATCGTGCGCTCGTGGATTTTTCCTGGATGGTGATGACTCAGCCCTGGAGCTGGCGCGCGCATATTGCACTTGCTGGCGTACTGATGATGCAAAAGGAATACGTGCTGGCGATGAACTACTACGGCTACGCGCTGATGCTGGACGCCTGCCATCCCGAGCCGGTGTATCAGATAGCGGTCTGTCTGAAAGCGATGGGTGAACTTTCTGAAGCCAGAGTCGCGCTGCAGACCGCGTTGACGATGAGCTACGAAGATCCTTCTTATAGCACGGTGCGCGCCAATGCAGAGCAGATGCTGAGTCAGCTTCTGGCATAGCGTACCCGGGTGAATCGATGGGGAACAACATGCTAAGAGTAGATAACTATTCCCGCTTGCCTTCACTGACAAGTGCTTACAGTGACGATCCTGAGGGCCATGATGCCGACGTTACCCGCCCTGTATTGCTTCCGCCAGGTGCTACGCGACCGATTCTCGCGACGCCGCTGAGTGAGGAAAGCCAGCTTAAGCGACAGGCTTATACCGGGTATTTTATCCAGCACCTGGTGCGTTTTACCATGTCCAGCGTCTCATTCGGGCTGTCGTTAGCGGCGGCGGTACTGTCCGGCGGCGCCGGGATCCCTCTTGCCGTCGTGACCGGTACCGCCATGATTATTGCGGCAGGGGATGCCTGTTGCGCGTTGTATAACCTGATTCAGGTGCGTAACGACCGCGAACCGCTGAAAACGGGAAATGATTCTATCGTGCTGGCGACGAAGACGTTGATGACGACCTGCGGTATGAGCGACTCACATGCGGAAACCGTCGGTGACGTCGCTTCCTGCGCATTCCGCATTGGCATTGCGCTCTCCTCTATCTTTTTACCCTCCGCGCATCTGCCGGGAAGCACCGCCCATACGCTTTCCAGTATTTCGTCGGGTATCACGGCGGTGCTCACCATCGCAGGCGGTGGGATTGACATGTACACCGCACGGGTTGAGCGCATGCAGGGCAGTATTACCCCATCAGCCACTCCTGCGCCCGCCGTGGTCGAGGCCGACGAAAAGAGCGCTACTCTCAGTCAGGAAGAGCTCCAGAGAATGGTTGATTCAGTGGTTGCCTGCTATGAGCGCTATCGGGCACAGCGGCACGCACCCACGGTCAGCCCGGCATGGTAGATATTGGCCGCACTGGTCATGGAGTGGCGGTCAGTGCAGAAGTGCAGCAGATGGTGCGGGAGATGGTCGAGGGGTTGACGGTTCCGGTTTTACCCGCACCGCAGCATGATGCCGCGAATAAGGAAGCTGAAGACGCCTGCAGGCAGGGGCAGAAGAGTATGCTCGCCAGACTGACTGAACGGGCGGCAAACATGATCCCCGCAGGCCTTTTCAGCTGGCAGAGCGTGGTGCTGGGAGGGCAGATTTTGTGCTGTGGTGCGGGGATCGTGCTGGCGGTATTCAGCGGTGGCTCGGCACCGCTGCTGCTGCTCGCCGGGTTTGGCCTGGCCATCGCCATTGCCGATATTGCCTGCCTGATTTATCACCGCAAGCATGGCTTGCCGATGGGGCACGACAGCATCGGCAACGCGGTGTACCTCATTGCGCACCGTTTTTATGACGCGAGCAAGAGCCAGAGTATCGCCGGAATGGTGTCTCTGGGATCACGTGCGTTACTTACGGCAGCGGTCGTCGGTCAGCCGTTTATGATGACCTCCGTCGGCCTGAGCCTCCCGATCTTCCGCCCGGTGAGCAATGCCGCCTGGGGAACGCTGGCATTTTTGCGCTTCGGGGCAGCAGGCTGTCCGGTAACCGGACAGCAGGTGAGCGTACCCTTTTTCCGCCTGCTGGCTCGTTTGTTTCCGCCAACGGACAACCCGTCAGAACCGGCCGTCACTTTCAGGCCATCACCTGATAGGTAACCGCGCCACGGCGGTCATAATTGAAAGCGTAACGGCTCGCGTAACCGGAGGTAGCAATGAACGTTGAGCAGCTTGTTGACAGCTTATCGCGCCTGGCGCATCAGGCCGGGCAGGCGATTGAGGACAAAATGAACGGCCAGGACATCTCAAATCCGGAGGCCATGCTCAAAGCCCAGTTTGCCGTACAGCAGTACTCCACTTTTATTAACTACGAGAGTGCGATGATCAAAACTATCAAAGATATGCTCAGTGGCATTATCACCAAAATATGATGCTGACGGAGAAGGAGAGGCGGCTGGTGGTCGAGGCGGCCTTTGCCGGAATAAACCACGGTCTGCAACGACAAGTCCGTGCCATTCTGCCAGCGCTACCTTTGCTGGTTGAGAACACCAGCCTGCAGGCGTTATGCCGCGCGGTGCTGCTGGCCGGTTTGAACGAATCCGCCCTGGCGCGCCAGGCGCTTGCAGACGTTGCCCTTCCAGAAGCTGAAACAGTGAAAACCTGGCTTAAATAAGCTTAACAGGAGTGACTGATGAGTGCGATTAACAGCGTAACCGCGATGGATGTTGCCTCCATGGCCGCAGCGCCATCGGCAACCGCCGTACCAGCGCCGGATGGCGAGCAAATTTCCGCCTTCAATAAATTACTCTTTGCCGGTACGCCGCAGGGGGATGTGGGCAGTCTGACCCCCTCTCAGATGCTTGTGCAGCAGGCCACGACGCTTGGGGCGACCGTAGGCGTGGACCTGGGCGCTAAGGTGGCCGGTGCAGTTTCCCAGTCGGTGAATAAACTGGCCAATATGACATGAAGTCTCTGCGTCTGGCTCTGATCCTCGGGCTGGCGTTACTGCTGACAGGCTGCCGCGTTGAGCTCTACAGCGCGTTGCCCGAGGACGATGCCAATCAGATGCTGGCGATCCTGATGCAGCACCATATCGATGCCGATAAGCAGCCCGAGGCCGGGGGCGTTACGCTGCGGGTGGAACAATCGCAGTTTATCAACGCCGTTGAACTGCTGCGCCTGAACGGTTTTCCACGGCGCAGTTACGTTTCGGCGGAAACCATGTTCCCCCCGAATCAACTGGTGGTATCGCCCGCTGAGGAGCAGCAAAAAATTGTTTTTCTCAACGAGCAGAGAATTGAGCGGATGCTGAGTCAGATGGACGGGGTGATCCACGCCGATGTGACCATTGCTTATGGCAGTGCCAACGACGACGGGTCAGTTGGACCGGCTTCCGTGGCGGTATTTATCAAGTATTCACCGCAGGTCAATCTTGAAGCTTTCCGGGTGCAGATAAGCAACCTGGTTGAAAAGTCTATCCCAGGCGTGCAGAAAGAGCATATCGGCATTCTGATGCAGCCAGCCGAGTTTCGTATGCAGAGCATGGCTAACGCGCCAACGGCCACCCCGTGGAGGGCAATCGCGTGGATAAATCTACATCGCTGGGCATTGATACCCCCGTTGCTGCTGGCAATGCTGCTGCTGATTTCTCTGATGCTGATAGTCTGGCGCAAAAGAGGCTAGCCGCCCGGATCCCCGATGAAGCCCTGTTACGGATGCATCGTTATCTGTGGACACCCGCGCGCTACGCCCACCCTCGTTGGCTGACACGGCTTGGCTTTGCCCCTGCGGCGAAGTGGTGCTACGGGGCCAACCCACCGCTCGACCGGTGTCTGAATCAGGCACTGCAGGTACGCAGAGGAACGCCGCGTCTTCCTGTCACGCTTAGCCTCCGGCAGCAGCGCATGGTTCAGCTTGCTCCTCGTCTTCAGGCCTTTGCGCTGGCCACGGGGCTGCTGGTACTCGGCTGCAACGACTATTTTCTGCTGCCGGACTACCGGCGGGCGCTATTACACCTGCTTGATGACGGGCTTATCTGGCAACTGTTCGGACTTTGCCAGGGAAACCACCGTGCCCTGTTTTCGCCGACACAGACGGTTGAAATTGCATTGCAGTTGGGCACTGCCGTACTGACCCGCGCCGCACAAAACGATCCTGTGCTGCATGCGCTGCTGATTACGCTTGCGCCCTGTGAACGTGCGTTATGGTTGCCGATACCGGCGCTGGCGATGAATTTACTGGAGCGAACGCTATGTGCCGACTTCCGCTGATTGAACTTGCCGCGCCACTGCCGGGCGGGCGCATTATCCCGGCAGTACAGTTAACGGCGCTGCTGCAACAGGCCGCCTGCATACGTCGTGCGGACCTTGAGGCAAAAGGGATAGTCAATGCGGCCCGGCGCAAAGCCGAGGGCCTCATTCAGCAAGCGAAGAAAAACTGCCGCGAGATGGAGGCCTCCAGGCAGCGTGAGTCCCGCGCATGGCAACGCGATACGCTCAGGCGCCTGGAAGTCCGCTGGCTGCGAAAGCACGTCATTCGCCTGTTGGGTGATGAAGCCCAGGAGCGGGCGCTGGTCAGCGCGGTATCGGGTCGCATTCATCACTGTATTGAGCAGGTATTAAGCGCCTGGTTTGAACAGCAACCCCCGGACAAAACGCTGTGCGCCCGGCTCGCGTTGCAGGCAGAACAGATGGCGAATGAGGGGGTGTTGACCCTGCAGTGCCATCCTGACCTTCAGCAGAGCATGCGGGAGGCGTTCGGCTCGCGCTTTGTGCTGCTTGCGGCCCCTGAGCTACCCCGGGACAGCGTGGTTTTAGCGTCGTCACAGCTGTCGGTGGCGTTCTCGCTCGAAGGCCATTTTCAGCAATTGTTGCAATGGCTGCGCCCGGGTTGCCCGGAGACAGGAGAGCAGGATGAGAGTTTCTGAGACGGCCGCGCTACAGAATCATGACGCCAGCCTGCGGGAACCGCAGGTGCCGGTAGAAGATGCACCATCACCGATGGCGCAGGCGCTTATTGAGCTTGAAGAAACCTCCGGCAGCGCGCTCATAGAAACGCTCGAAGACATGGGGATGGCGCTGAGCGGACGGCTCAAAGATTTACAGCAAGCAGATCTCAAAGAGCGGCTGGAGCAACGGCAGCAGGCCTTGTTGCGGATGGTGCAGCGGATGCAGGAGCAGGCGGGCGGGATCCCCGCTCAACTGACGCAACCACATTCCGGTTCGCCCCTTGGTCAACAACTGTTGGGCGTTGCGGCGCTACTACTCGCTGAAAAACCAAACAGCAAAAGACGTAAAGCGCTGAGCGAGAAGCTTGCTGAACTGATGAGCGAGCAGGGTTGGGAGATATCGCTGTTTGGCATGCTGGAGCTGGGACAGGTGAGCAAAGGCGCGCTGGCGCAAATCAATCGTTTATTCCAGCAGGCAATGGACGAGGAGGTTGCCTCATTAGCCGAGTGGTTTCAGCGCATCATGGACTGGCCGGACCGTCGCCAGCGGCTGAGGGTGCTGCTGCGCATGATGGCCTTTGAGCTTTCCGCCTGCGTTGTCGGCTCCCAACAGCAGCGGCTGGCGGGGGTGCTGGTACGCCTGCGCCGCTTATTGCTGTTTTTGGGGCTTGAGCAGGAGTGCTTGCGAACCGAATCCGCGTGCGAGATGGCTTCAGGAACGCTGCTTCCGTTGCTTATCGAGATGACCAATGAAAGCTGGCTGTTTGATGAATGGCTCGCGCCACGGCTGGCGCAGCGGACCGCGTCTGTGCGTTTATACAACCGACTTTTACAGCATCTGGATGCGCTGTTCTCGCTGATGCCCGAAGCCTGTTTTAACGATGAAGATCAGCGTGAACAAATTCTCGCCGTACTGCGCAGTATGAAGGGAGATCGGGCTATCACCTGATTACCTGTGCGCGCCTTATCTGGAACTCTGTAGCCCTACGCAAGCGGGAGGTCGTATGGCGTTAGACCGAGTGACAGAGCTTAATATTCTGCTGTTTATACAGCTAGCCGAACTGCCCGCGCGCCCAGCCGCCGCCGGGATGTACTGGCAGGGCGAGCGGTTTCAAACCTGGCTTAGCTGGCAGGATGGCCGACTCCACATGAGCCAGTGTATGCCGCTGGCTCCCTATGATGACAACCTGCTGTTACTGGCGCTTCAGCGCTGGAAGCCCGCTGACTTTGCCGGTATTCCACAGCGTATTTTTCAGCTGCGTGGTTCCCTTGCGATGAGCTGTTGTCCGGCAGTCGATAGCGCGGCGGAACTGTGGCTGCGGGTGCATCGCCGGCAGCAAGCTTTTCTGGAGTCGCTATGCAAATCTCAATGATGAAAAGCATGAGTATGCAAGGTCTGCAGAAGGGGCTCGCCGCCTGCGCCGGGCGTCAGGATATTATTCTGGCGGTGGTGCTGCTGATTGCTATCGTGATGATGATCCTGCCTTTACCGACGTTCATGGTGGATATCCTGATCGCTGTTAACATCGCGTTTTCGGTCATTTTGCTGCTGATTGCCATCTACATCAATGACCCGCTGGATCTGTCGGTTTTCCCTTCTTTGCTGCTGATTACCACACTGTACCGGCTGTCATTGACCATCAGCACCTCGCGGTTGGTTTTGCTGCAGCACGATGCGGGCAACATCGTGGATGCCTTCGGCCATTTTGTGGTGGGGGGAAACCTGACGGTGGGGCTGGTTATTTTTACGATAATCACCATCATCCAGTTTATCGTCATCACGAAAGGGACCGAGCGCGTAGCCGAAGTCAGCGCCCGCTTTTCGCTCGACGGTATGCCTGGAAAACAGATGAGCATTGATGGCGATCTGCGGGCTGGGGTGATTGACGCGGTTCAGGCGCGGCACCTTCGCCAGCAGGTTCAGCAGGAGAGCCGCTTTCTTGGCGCCATGGATGGGGCCATGAAGTTTGTAAAAGGCGATGCGATCGCCGGAATTATTGTGGTTCTGGTCAATATTATCGGTGGCATCATCATCGCCGTGGTGCAGTACGACATGCCGCTGGGTGATGCGGTACAAACTTACAGCGTGTTATCGATTGGCGATGGGCTGTGCGGGCAGATCCCTTCGCTGCTTATCTCACTGAGCGCCGGAATTATCGTCACCCGCGTGCCAGGGGAGAAGAAACAGAATCTTGCCAGCGAATTAACCACCCAGCTTGGTCGACAGCCGCAGGCGCTGATGCTGACGGCCGCGGTCCTGATTTTATTCGCCCTGATCCCCGGTTTTCCCTTCCTGGACTTTTTTGTCCTGGCGGCGTTCACCGCGCTGCCGTTCTTTTTATTCTGGCGTCGCTCCAGGCACACACAACACGATATACCGCAAACGGGAGAGATGATTGAAGACCGGATGCAGCCTGGAGCCAGGCCGTTAACGCTGCACGTGATGCCATCGCTCAATACCGGCACGCTGGCCCGGGATATTGATGCCTTACGTTGGATGCTTTTCGAAGAGTACGGTGTGCCGCTGCCGGAAATCACTATCAGGCCAGATAGCCGGGACTACGTGCAGGGGATGTCGGTGCTGATCTACCAGGAGCCGGTCTTTTCATTCGCCATCCCCGAGAGCGCATACCTGCTGCTGGAGCCTGATAAACAGCCGGGGTGCGAAGTACAACCGCTGCCGGACGGGATGGGAAGTATCGGCTGGTTGACAGCAGAGGCCGGAAAAAAAGCGCAGAGCATGGGGCTCGCGATTGCCGAGGGAAACCAACGCATCACGGCATTGCTCCGCCAGGTCCTGTTGCGTCACATGGCGGAGTTTATCGGCGTGCAGGAGGCACGATACCTGATGGATGCTATGGAGAAGCGCTATTCGGAGCTGGTTAAAGAGCTGCAGCGGCAGCTGCCGATAAGCAAGATTACGGAAACCCTTCAGAGGCTGGTGGCAGAAAGTATTTCGATCCGCGATTTACGCACGGTCTTTGGCACCCTGATTGAATGGGCGCCGCGTGAGAAAGATGTGCTGATGCTGACCGAATATGTGCGCATGGCGCTGCGTCGGCATATTTTGCACCGGCTGCAGCCGAACGGTGAGGCGCTGCGCGTCCTGCGCGTGGGGGAAGGAATCGAAAACCTGATCCGCGAGTCTATCCGTCAGACTTCGATGGGGACCTATGCGGCCCTGAGCCTTGGGCAAAGTTCGCGCATTCTGAGCTTAATTCAGGAGGCACTGGCAGAGCACGGTGAGTTGAACATTGTAACCTCGGTCGATGCTCGCCGCTTTCTGCGCAAAATAACGGAAACGGGGCTGTTTAATGTTCCCGTACTCTCCTGGCAGGAGCTGGGAGAAAACTGTGCGGTACAGGTTGTGCACAGTATCGATCTTACACCACAGGAGCTTGCCGGTGACGATGATTAAAGCCGAGGTGCTGGCCGCCATTGAAGAATCGCTGACGCCGCTGCGGGACGTACCACAAGGTTATCTGAAAACCGGGCGCTTATTGCACGTTGGTGCGACGCTGCTCAACGCGTATCTGCCAGGTGTTTTTATGGGTGAGGTGTGTTGCCTGTTGCCAGAAGGTGCGCTGGCGGAGGTCGTTGGTATCGACGGCGCGACGGCGCAGCTTTCACCTTTTGCCAGTACCGCAGGCCTGTATTGTGGACAGCAGGTGCGATCCCTGGGGCGGCGACATCGTGTTCCGGTGGGGGAAGATCTTTTAGGGCGAGTGCTGGACGGTATGGGATTACCTCTTGATGACGGCCCCGCCCCGCAGGGGCCCTGGCGAGATTACGATGCACCGCCACCTTCGCCGCTGCTGCGCCAGCTGATTGAGAAGCCGATGCTTACCGGGATCCGCGCCATCGACGGGCTTTTGACCTGTGGTGAAGGACAGCGCATGGGGATTTTTGCGGCGGCGGGGGTGGGGAAAAGCACCCTGATGTCGATGCTGTGCCGCAGCCCGGATAGCGACATCAACGTGCTGGTGCTTATCGGTGAGCGTGGTCGCGAAGTGCGTGAATTCATTGAGCAAACGCTGGGTGAAGAGACCCGACGGCGCTGCGTGATGGTGGTTTCAACGTCCGACCGGCCCGCGCTTGAACGCATGAGGGTGCTATGGGTGGCGACCACCATCGCCGAAGCGTTTCGCGATCGCGGCAAGCGAGTTCTGCTGTTTGCCGATTCCTTAACCCGCTACGCCCGCGCCGCCCGCGAGATAGCGCTCGCCGGTGGCGAAGTTGCAGTTTCCGGCAGCTATCCTCCCAGCGTTTTTGCGGCATTACCACGGCTGCTCGAACGGGCGGGTAAGGGCACCCTCGGCAGCATTACCGCGTTTTACACCGTACTGGTGGAAAGCGACGACATGAATGAACCGTTGGCCGATGAAGTGAGGTCGTTACTCGACGGCCACATCGTACTTTCGCGCCGCCTGGCAGAAGCGGCCCACTTTCCAGCCATTGACGTGTTAGCTAGCCTGAGCCGCCTGATGCCGATGGTGGCCAGCGGTGAACACCGGGCGTTGGCGAACGCGATCCGGCAGTTGCTGTCGGTGTATCGCGACGTGGAGCTTCTGGTGCGGATAGGTGAGTTTGTGCGCGGAGAAGATCCTCAGGCCGACCGGGCGGTAGACCGCTATTCCGATATTTGTCACTTCCTGCAACAACAGAGTAATGAACCATGCAATCTCGACGAACTGCTGGCGCAAATGCGTTATTTGACGGACATCTGATGCTGAATTGTTTACTCAGGATCAAGGACCGTCGCGAGGATCGCCTGCGACGGCAAATGACGGAGTTAACGCTGCAGCGTCAGCAAACGGAGCAGTTGGGTTTTCAGTGCCAGAGCCGTCGTAAAGACCTGGCGCAGGCGCTTAATCAGCTCCTTCTCTGGTCCGGTACGTTGTCCTCAGGCGAACTGATGGCGCAGAAACAGGCTATGAATAATTTATTTCATGAGGAATACGGCCTGGCGCAGCAGCAGCGCCTGCTTGCGGATGCACAAAAACGGCTACAGGGGCAGCTTAGTGAGCTGCAGCGGGAGCTGGTGAGCGTTCTGAAGAAAAAAGAAAAACTAAGGAGTCTGCTGAGCGATGAACGTTAACCGAACGGAAGGTTGCCTCTGGCACGCCAGACAGCCTGAACAGGACAAACGGCAGCCAACGGAAACTACCCGGTTTATTCAACTCATGGCGCAGGTGGCGCCCGTGCCCGACCGTAGAGCGGGAAAGTCTGCGCTGAGACAGCAAAAACAACGCTACCGGCTGGTGGGCGGCTCCGTGGCGGGGCTTATTTGCGAGATTGAAACGCGGGAAGGTAAAACCTTTCTGACGGTGCTGGTGCCTCAGCGCGATTTATGCCGCCAGCTGAAGCACTTTTCCACCTGGCTGAACGCTGGACTGCTGGCCGCCGGGCACAACGTTGCGCTGGAGGTGGTGTATGACGCGGATCTCTTCTGAAGAGAGCATTCTTGCCGGGATGTTGCAAACGGAAGGGAGGGATCTTGGAGCCCTTTATGTTACGGCACAGCGCTGGACCGACAGCCCGCAGGGGAGACTGTTTTCAGTCACTGCCGAAGATACGCCGTGCGGCGTCTGGTTAGCCGAAAGCGACTGGCAGCGGTGGTGTGAAGGGACCCTGGGGACCGCTTCAGAGCAAGACGTTGACGCCCAACTGCTGGCGGGCGTTGCGCTATGGGGTCTATCGCCGCTGTTGCAGGCAAGCGGCGCGACATTACACAACGGGCCGGGAGAACCGCGCCGTTGTAGCATGCTCAACCAGTACGTTGCGCTGGTATTTGCCTGGCAGATTGACGGCTACACGTTCCGCTGTGTGCTGTTTGGCTGGCCCACCACCTGGTTTCGCGCCATTGCCCGGCAGGTAGGCCCCGGCATCCGGCCAGTGCGTTTATTGCCGCCGGTGGCGTTCGCCTGTTACGCCGGCTGGTGTCAGGCCTCGGTGCACGAGATGGCAAGCATTGGCCCGGGAACAGGGTTGCGGATGAGTCCTTTCGGCCGTCCGCGCGAGGGTGAATTGGTTGTACTACTGGCGACGGGAAGTACAGCGCGTATCCGAATCGAAGAGGGGGGAGACGTGAAAATTGAAGCGTTGGTCAATGATATGGAAAGCCTGTTGGCCGAGGACAGCGATCGTGCAGGTCCTGCCTCGCCCTTGTCATATCATCTTGACGCCCTGCCGCAAAAGCTGCTGGTAGAGGTAGGACAAATTGATATCGCCCTTGGCACGTTGCGGACGCTACGCGAAGGGGACCTAATTGCGACCGAAGCCAGGCTCTCACCCGACGTGAAGCTCAGACTCAATGGCCGCGTGATAGGCGAGGGTGAACTGATCGCCTGCGGGGAGAGTTTTCTGGTGCGAGTCACCCAATGGTTTGTGCATCCGTCTGACGCTCAGAGCATTGGGGAGGATACGGTTAATACCTGATAGAGGGCGCGGCATGGCGCGGCTATAACTGATTTATCGCCGTATAAACAGGACAGATCATGCCTTTACCTGACTCTCCCTGGCAGCTGATAGCGCTGCTGTTTTTACTCTCTCTGCTACCGCTTGCCATCGTGATGGGGACCTCGTTCCTGAAGCTGGCGGTGGTGTTTTCGATTTTACGTAATGCGCTGGGTATTCAGCAGGTGCCGCCCAATATGGCGCTCTATGGCCTGGCGCTGGTACTCTCGCTCTTTATCATGGCGCCGACGGTGATGGCGGTAAAAGCCGAGTGGCATCCGGCGAAAGAAGAGGCGACTTTACCCTGGTTACAGGGCTGGGACAGCCACGCACTTAGCCCTTACCGTCAGTTTCTGCAAAAAAATTCCGATGAAAAAGAGGCGCATTATTTTCGTCATCTGATAGCCAGCACATGGCCGGAAGAAGCCCGGCGTCGCGTTAAGCCGGATTCACTGTTGATCCTGTTGCCCGCCTTTACCGTCAGCCAGCTGTCGCAGGCGTTTCGTATTGGTCTGCTTATCTATCTGCCGTTTCTGGCCATCGATCTGCTGGTATCCAACGTCCTGTTGGCGATGGGGATGATGATGGTGTCACCGATGACCATCTCTTTGCCGTTCAAATTATTGATTTTCCTGTTAGCTGGCGGCTGGGACCTGATCCTTTCTCAACTGGTGCAGAGCTTTAGATGACGGATGCCAACCTAACCCATTTCGTTACAGAGCTGCTGTGGCTGGTGCTCATGACCTCATTGCCGGTGGTGCTGGTCGCATCGGTCGTCGGGATTGCGGTGAGTCTCCTTCAGGCGCTGACCCAGATTCAGGATCAGACGCTGCAGTTTATGATCAAGCTGCTTGCCGTGGCCTTAGTTATTATGGCGACCTATCACTGGCTGGGGGGGCTACTTCTGGCCTATACCCGTCAGGTGTTTTTGCAGACGGGTATGCACGGGTGACGCTCTCACTCAGTGACGGGCTGGTCACCGTGGCGCTGGCGATGATGAGACCGCTTGGGCTAACGCTACTTTTCCCGTTGTTGCAGACCGGTAATCTCGGCTCGACGCTGATTCGCAACGGAGTGCTGCTGGCGATAGTGCTGCCGGTACTACCGGTTTTTTATACTCAACCGGTGATTCACCAGGGATGGTCATGGCTGAGGGTGATCCCAGGCGAACTGGTTATTGGTTTGATGCTGGGATTTTGCGCCGCGATCCCCTTCTGGGCTGTGGACATGGCGGGATTCCTGATTGACACCCTACGCGGTGCCACAATGGGAACCGTGTTCAACCCGGCGATGTCGGTACAGACGTCGATTTTCGGCCTGTTGTTTAGCCAGTTTCTGTGTGCGCTTTTCTTTATTACCGGGGGATTCAGTCAACTCCTGACGGCGTTGTACGGTTCTTACCACTATTTACCTCCCGGCAAGGCGCTGGCTTTCAACGTACCCTTTTTACACTTTTTGCTGGCGCAGTGGCGCGTGTTGTACCAGCTGTGTCTGAGCTTTTCTCTGCCTGCGGTGCTCTGCATGATGCTCGCGGACCTGGCGCTCGGATTGCTTAACCGGTCCGCTCAGCAGCTCAACGTGTTCTTCTTATCCATGCCGGTGAAAAGTGCGCTGGCGCTCTTGCTATTGCTGCTCTCCTTGCCGTACGCCTTCCACCACTATCAGCTTGAGAGTGAAACGCTTTACCGGCATGTGAGCCAGTGGTTAGCCAGCCATGAGTGAAAAAACCGAGCAGCCTACCGAGAAAAAGAAGCGTGATAGCCGCCAGGAGGGGCAGGTAATCAAAAGCCTGGAGATAACCTCCGGTGTCCAGCTGCTAACAATACTGGCTTTTTTTCATTTTTTTGCCGATGAAGTTGTGCACCAGATTGCTGAGCTGATGTTGCTGGCTTCACGACTCATCAATCAACCCTTTGACTATGCCTTCAGCCTGTTGACGCAGGCATTGCTGCGTGCAGGAGGCGAATTTTTTGCCCTGTTCGGCGGTATGCTGGCGGCGGCAACCATCGTAAGTCTGGTTGCGCAGGTCGGTTTTATGCTTGCCACGAAGGCGGTTGGCGTCAAAGGCGACAAAATTAACCCAGTCAATAATCTTAAACAGATTTTTTCCGTGCACAGTCTGGTGGAGCTGTTTAAATCCTGTCTGAAAGTCATTTTATTGTGTCTGATTTTCATCTCTCTTTTCCGCTATTTTTCGACAACGTTTCAGGCACTGCCGTACTGTGACGCGAGCTGCGCGATCCCACTTTTCACGATTATGATCCGCTGGATATGGTATGCATTGCTGACGTTTTACGTGGTTCTGGGCGTTGTTGATTATGCCTTCCAGACGCACAACACGATGAAACAACAGCGAATGAGTAAGGAGGATGTCAAACAGGAAACTAAAGATATTGAAGGTGACCCGCAGGTTAAAAAACGGCGGCGTGAAGTACAACGCGAAATGCAAAGCGGCAGTTTAGCGCAAAACGTGAAGCAGTCTGCGGTGGTTATTCGCAACCCTACGCATATCGCCATTTGCCTGGGCTACGATCCTGTCGACACGCCGATCCCTACGGTGCTCGAAAAAGGCGTAGAGGCGAGGGCAGCACATATTGTCGCTCTCGCCATCAGGGAGTCTGTTCCTGTGGTGGAGAATATTGCGTTGGCGCGCCAGCTATTTTTTAGCGTCAAAGCGGGTGAGGCGATCCCTGAATCCCTGTTTGAACCCGTTGCTGCTTTGCTGCGTATGGTACTGGAGCTTGATTACGACGCTCATGTGTAACGGAATATCACTGTGGCCTTCAGTCATCTTTATCAGGTTATACCCTGATATCTGCGGCTCAATGACCGGTTTACTATCGGCACGTGTTGAATAGATGAATCGGTAATGATGATGCGCAGTTTTTATCAGGAGAAAGTTATGTTGCGATACGGATTTTTATTGGCATCACTCTGTTTTACGTCATACGCAATGGCCGATGTGGCTAAATACAAAACCGTCATCGACGGGTATAGCGCGCGAAAAGTGGATGAAGTTATCCAGGGCGAAGTGTTGCCGAACGCCAAAGCAAAGCAGGGGGATTTAATAAGCCATGTTTCATCGACGTTCCTGCAGACTCCCTACCAGGGTGAAACGTTGATCGGTTCTCAAAGTACGCCGGAACAGTTGGTTGTCAATCTCAGGGGCGTCGACTGTTTTACCCTGGTGGACTATGTTCAGGCCCTGACGAAAAGCGATACGCGTAAAGCGTTTCTTCGGCAACTGGTAAAAACGCGCTATGTTGATGGCAAAGTGAGCTACCTGACCCGCCGTCATTTTCTGTCTGACTGGTTCGCCACGTCGCCACATAATGCGCGGGATGTTACACCGGAGATAAGTCCCCATTATCTTACGGCTGAAAAGCACCTCAATCTTAAACCGGGGGGAGGGGAATACATCCCGGGACTGGGTATTATTACCAGAAAGATAAACTATATACCGGGATACGCTATCGACCGCTCGGTACTTGAACGTCTGCACAATGGCGATTATGTCGGTGTTTATTCGCCCATGCAGGGGCTGGATGTCTCTCATACGGGGATTGTGATTCGTGCGGGCGATGCCGTCTGGTTCCGCAATGCTTCCTCGCTGTCTGCAAACCGCAAGGTTGTTGATACCCCCTTCCTTAATTATATGCGTTCAAAACCCGGCATCGTTGTGCTGCGGGCGAATTAGATATAGCTCAGAGATACCTCACCCGTTAATAACTTTATTACAGGCTAATTTGCAATCATGTACTGGAGGGAACTATGTCGGTTGCTATTCCATTTGTTAACGATGTTTGCCATATTTCCAGAGAGCGGATGTCAGACCTTTTACAGGGTAAAGACGTTTATCAGTTCAGTCGTTTTGAAAAATTTATCGATTACTTCAGGCATATATTTACGAGAAAGAGCGCTATTTCGGAATATTATCAGATACACCATTTATTATATCAACATCGGAACCACCCCGAAATATCGCGACCCATGTCATTAGAGATAATGCCACAGGGTAGTGACGTTACCCAGTGGAGGCCGATCATTGGTTTTGTCAAATTAATCGATAACTCAAAACCTGAAGCTGTCAGTCGATATTCAATCGAGGTGCAACAACGAGATGATGGGGTAGCCGTCATTGACATGAAATTTGATGGAATTGTACTGGCGCAGGCTGATTGCTCTGCAGATAATCTGGAGTTCTTAAAAACCTGTCTCTTCAACGATAACAATGGCGAAATCCGTAGCCGCACCGTAGACACTGGGTTCGAGGGGAGCGGCGAAGCGCATTTTTATTCAGCCTTTCAGCACCGGTTAGAAAAACATCTGTCAACGTATGTGGAAGATCTGACGCATTTCAATACGCGGGTTAGTGAGCTGGTCGCTATGCGAGATGAAGCGGATAGCTCAGCCCCGGCAGATATCGATCGGTTTATTGAGAAAATGGCTGCCGAAGGCAATATCACGAAAGAGAGCCTGGCAAAACTCAAGTTTATCGGCAGCGGTAGCTACGGGAGCGTCTATTTGTTTGAAGGAAAATACGCCGTAAAAATCCCGGTCAACAGTACAGGAAACATGATAGATACTCATTCTGCCGAGCACAGAAATGCGCATCCAGAACGCGTGAGCCATTATTTAAATCGTGCTAACCGCGACCCTGACTTTTCCCGGTATATGCAGATTTCTTTTGATAATAAAAAAATGGAGGTCCTGGTTTCAAAGTACATCAATGGCAAAGTATTTGATACTGGAACTGATGCCAATTATGAGCGCGCCGACAACCTGTTGTATGAGCGAGGGGTGTATATGCATGATTTGAATGTGCATGGCAACATCCTGATTAAAAATGATGAGCTTTTTTTTGTCGATGGAGACCAAATCGTCCTGTCGCAGGAAAAACGCCGGGAACGTCGGGTTTCAGTAGTTACTGACGCGCTTGAACAGCAGATTCGCATCAGCTATGAAGTGAAGCTTCATGCTGCGCAGAGGAGTAACAACCTCGAAGATATTGAATATTACTCCAACCTTCTCGACGAACATAATGATTTAATGAATACCACCGTTGAATCACCACGCCATGATAACAGCGAAGTTGCGATGGAATTTGTTTCCAGAGATAGCTTCAGGATGCCCGCGCGTGAGGATAGTTTTTTGGTCAAGAAGACAATAGAGTGGAGTGAAGCGAAAAGGTAGTTGAACTGGTATCAGCGGCTTACGTTGCAAACTAAAATCCACGCCATGGCGTGGATTTTAGCTTCTGAGAAATAGAATGATTTAGCTGTTTTGTTTTATATGGGACTTAAGTTCGTCCATTTTCGCTATGAGCGGGCTCTTCCTGGCTTCTAGCGCAGATATATAGTCATGGCATGATTTAATTTTGCGTGATGTAATTTCATTATTGTTTTCTAATGAGCGAATTGATTTTTGTTTAAAATCAATTCGCTGCTCAATCTCCTGTTTGGCAGAAAGATTGTTTTCAAGTTTAACCTGACTGATATCACTTTTATATTCATTCTTAAGTTGTGATATTTCCCTTTGCAGAGCCTTAATGTTTTTTGGAGCATCACCGAAGTTCTGCATCAGTTTCTGCCACTGCTTGCCCTCATGGTTAGGCACTTTAATGAGATCAGAATATTCACGGCGGCCTTCTTTTAAATCGTAGCCGAAGTTCTTGATGGCATATTTATCGCTGCCCAAATGATCACTCCAGCTGGTGGTGCCAAAACCAGTGTCACGCTTATCATAAATATAGCCAGCCTCAGCTTTTTTAAGATCCTGCTCGGCATTGCTTACACCGTGCCTCCTTGCAAAATCAAGTAGCACCGCGCGACTATTTTCATGCGCGGCAATTTTCTTATTTAATGTACTGATTTCAGCATTTTGTTCGGCCTCGAGCTTACTGATTTTTACTTCAGTATTTTTTAAACGTTCGGCATCTTTGGCCGCAAAGTCTTTCGGTGAGGTATCCTTTAGCGCATCGGCCAGAGGTTTAATCTCATTATGCAGTTTCTTAATTTGTGCATCAGTTTTATCGATACTTCCCTGAAGTTTGGCGATCTCGTTTTTTTCGTGAGAAATATTTTTAGAAATAAGCTGGAGACCATCGGAAAGGCCTTCGATTTCGGCGGCTATTTTTGCATTGTGAGCATTTATTTCATTTTTATGAATGTCCAGCACGACCGGGGCAAGCTTCTGTTGAATATTTTTAAGCTTCTCTTCTTTCTTATCATGCATTTTGGAGTTCTGCGCTTCAAGCTTGTCAAATAACTTACTAAAAGTATCTTTCAACCCGGCAGGATCTTTTGGGTATGATTCCATTTTTGTCATTAGCAGCTGGCCGACCTCAACTTTATCGCATTTATTGAGGATTCTGTTTAGCGTGTTGACATCACCTTTATGAATGCGTTTGTCACTGTCGTTAAGTAAGTTTTTATAGGCTGAAATGAAGCTGTTTTGGTCGCGTACGCTTAATGAGTTAGACATGATTTAGTTCCGGGTGTCGATTTAGTAGATAATTTAGCAATGTGCTAAATTGTATGACTCTCTCCAGAAAGTTTCTTCTAAAAAACGCTTTTTATATATTTCGCTCGTGGGCGAAATTGAGGCGATTTTTGATATAAGTGATTAGAGCACTAACGTAAATTAGAATATTCCCGTTGCGCAGTTGTGGTAACGAGACTTCTTGTGACGAACGCTAGTTAAGAAACTTATAAAGGAATGAGTAAATGCAATTAACCAAATTGGTTTGGGTCTTTGGTATGGGGGCTGCCGTACTGGCAGGCCAGGCACAGGCAAGCGATCAGGGCCACGGCACGGTTAAGTTTACCGGCAGTATTATTGATGCTCCATGTTCAATTACCCCTGAAACCATTGAGCAGACCGTCGATTTGGGCGAAATCTCCAATAAATCGCTGCTCAACGGCGGAAAGTCCAACCCACGTCCGTTTGATATCAAACTGGAAAGCTGCGATCTCTCGGGGCTTACGGATAAAACCGTCACCATTACCTTTACCGGACCGGAATCCAGCGCTCAGCCCGGCTATTTGGCTATTGTCGGCAGCAGCGCCAGCGGGGCTGCTATCGGTATTACCAACGATGAGGGCACCAACATTCCGCTTGGGACCGCCAGCTCCGCGACAAAAACACAGCAGGGTGATAACACGCTAACTTACTCCGCCTACCTCAAAGGAAATGGCGGGAGCACAACGGTCGTGCCGGGATCCTTCACCTCGGTTGCCAATTTTACTTTGGCCTATCAGTAAGCACGCAGCAGGCCTTCTGCGTTTTTCTATACGGTTTTCGTTTGTGAGATACCTATGAATAGCAGTGCTTCGTTTGTAGTGCCCTCTCTGCTGGTGTGGTTTGTGCTATCCCTGATCTCTTCAGGTGTGCTGGCGAAGAATGCGGCGGATCAGGGACATGGAAAGGTAAGCATGCAGGGTTCGATCATCGACACGCCCTGCGCGATCGCCGTGGCCAGTCGGGAACAGGTGATCGATCTGATGACTATCCCACTAGAACAAGTGATTCGTGACGGTGCTGGCCCTTCTAAGCCATTCAGTATTCATCTGGAAAATTGTGCCTTTGAGCAATTGATCCCTAACCAGCAGGACTGGTCGCATTTCATGGTGACCTTTGATGGCCCCGTTACTGACGGCGAGCTGTTTGCGCTCCACGGTGGCGCTCGAGGTATCGGGTTAGAGATTTCTGATGCAACAGGAAACCGTATGCATCCCGGCATTGCTTCGCAGGCGGGCCTGCTGCAGCCCGGCGCCATGCGCCTTGATTACTCACTACGTTTGGTGGGCAACCATCAAAAACTACGGGCCGGGGCTTACTCCACTACCGTGCGTTTTAAACTGGATTATTTTTGATGAGGCAGGTTTTATATCACGCCGGTGCAGGGCTGCGCCGTTGTCCTGTAGCGCTGATGGTAGCGCTGGCTTTTCAGGGGGCAAAGGGATACGCGGCAGAGGCAATAGAATTCAACACGGATGTCCTGGATATTAGTGACCGTTCACACATCGACCTTAGCCAGTTTTCTCAGGCAGGGTACATCATGCCGGGTAAGTATCAGATGGTTATCCGTCTGAACAAAGCCGAGCTGCCGGAGCAAACGTTAGCGTTTATTAAACCGGACAACGATCCTCAGGGCAGCCAGGTGTGCCTTACGCCACAGGTCATTGCCCAACTGGGATTAAAAGCTTCTGCTTTGCGCGATCTCATGTGGTGGCACAACGGGCAGTGTCTGGATACCGTGAGCCTGCCGGGGGTAACCGCGAGGGCCGATCTAGGCGAAAGCGCGCTCTACTTGAACGTTCCCCAGGCGTATCTGGAATATACCGCCGACAACTGGGATCCGCCCGCTCGCTGGGATGACGGTATTGCCGGGGGAATTTTTGATTACAACCTTAACGGACAGTCGTCGCGTTTTACCGGCGCGAGCCGAAGAGATGTCCAGTCGCTTAGCGGCAACGGAACCACGGGGTTTAACCTGGGGGCCTGGCGTTTTCGCGCCGACTGGCAAGGGCAGTACAACCATACCCGTGGCTCCATGAACAACACGCAGCGTGACTGGCAGTGGAGCCGGTACTACGCCTGGCGGGCAATCCCCTCGTTAAAATCGAAGCTGATGCTCGGTGAGAACTACCTCAACTCCGGCATGTTCGACAGTTTCCGCTACACCGGAACCAGTATGGAGTCTGATGACAATATGCTGCCACCAAATCTGCGCGGCTACGCGCCGGAGGTCGTCGGCGTGGCAAAAACCAACGCTAAAGTGACCGTTAGCCAGCAGGGCAGGGTTATCTATGAAACCACGGTCGCCGCCGGGCCGTTTCGGATTCAGGATTTGAACACCGCCGTTTCGGGTACGCTGGACGTGAAGGTTCAGGAACAGGATGGCACTTCGCATAGTTTCCAGGTGGATACGGCAAGCATTCCCTATCTTACGCGCCCGGGCAGCGTGCGTTACAAGCTCGCCTTCGGTAAACCTTCGGATTACCGGCACGATAGCCAGGGGCCGGGGTTTGCCACCGGCGAATTCTCCTGGGGCGTGAATAACGGTTGGTCATTGTACGGCGGGAGTTTGCTGGCCGACGACTATCACGCGCTGGCGGCAGGAATTGGCCGAGATTTGCTGGCGTTAGGGGCGCTCTCATTTGACGTTACCCAGTCCCATGCGGAACTGCCAAGGGACAACACCAAAACGGGCGGCTCGTGGCGTCTTAGCTATTCCAAACGTTTTGACGAATATGATAGCCAGGTCACCTTTGCAGGCTACCGCTTTTCTCAGCGCGATTTTATGAGCATGAGCGAATATCTGAACGTGCGCTATCACGGCATCGTTGGTAACAACAATAAAGAGTTGTACACCATCGCTTTCAATAAGCAATTCCGCAGTCTGGGCCTAAGCGCTTATGCAAACTATAGCCACCAAACCTACTGGAATCGCCCGGATAACGATAGTTACAACCTCTCCCTATCGCGCTATTTCGATGCCTGGCGTTTTAAAAACGTCAGCCTCAACCTGTCGGCCTATCGAACGCTTTATAACAACACCAGCGATGACGGCATGTATCTCAGTCTGTCATTGCCGTGGGGGAACAGTAGCACGTTGAGTTTCGACAGCCAGGCGGGCAGCACGGGTAATAGCACCGCGGTGGGGTATTTCGACCGCCTCGATAGCAATAACAGCTATCGTGTTAAGGCCGGTGCGGGCAGCAGAGGTAATGCCGTTGGCAGCGGTTACTTCACCCATCAGGGGAATAGCGCGGAAATGAGCGTCAACGCCAGCTACGAAGGTAGCCGCTATCACTCCGTCGGCCTTTCAGCTCAGGGCGGCATAACCGGCACCACGGAAGGCGTTGCGTTACACCGTGTTAGCACAATGGGGGGGACGCGGATGATGCTCGATACCTCAGGCGTCAGCGGCGTTCCGGTGCGGGGATACGGCGGTGTTACTGAGACAAACCGATTTGGCAAAGCCGTCGTCTCGGACATCAGCAGCTATTACCGAAGCAGCGTTAGCGTGGACGTTAACAAGCTGGCGGATGATGTTGAGGCTACGCGCTCGGTGGTGCAGGGCACCCTAACCGAAGGCGCGATCGGTCTGCGTCGCTTCGGCGTTATTGCCGGGGAAAAAGCGATGGTCACCGTCCGTCTTGCGGACGGTACTACGCCGCCGTTTGGTGCGGTAGTGATGGGGCTCGGCGGTCATCAGGCTGGGATCGTTAACGATGGCGGCCAGGTTTGGCTAACCGGGATGAACGCCGGAGAAGCGATGCGCGTGGTATGGGACGGGAAAACCCAGTGCGAGCTGAGTCTGCCGAAACCGTTGCCCACGGCTACCGATAATCTAATGCTGCTGTGCCAAAGCGTACGGGCTTAAGCCACCTGCAATCAGACAAAAGCCTGAATGACAATTCGGTTGCCGTGCATGACGGCACGGCGACATCTTGCAAAGCGAGTTTCAATAGATGAAAAACTATTCTTATTTGACGATGACCTCCACCGCCCTGATTGCCGTCCTGGTCAGCCAAAGCACGTCGGCGGCCATTGCTCTTGATCGCACCCGTGCCGTGTTTAACGGTGCAAATAAATCGATCAGTTTAAATATTACCAACCAGAATAAAATGTTGCCCTATCTGGCCCAGGCATGGGTAGAAGATGAGCAAGGTAACAAAATCACCCAGCCTCTGACCGCGCTTCCGCCGCTACAGCGAGTAGAGCCGTTGGCAAAAGGCCAGGTGAAACTGCAGCTGATGGGGGATCCCAGCACGCTGCCTCAGGATCGAGAGTCGCTGTTTTACTTTAATCTGCGTGAAATCCCGCCCAAAAGCACGAAAGCCAATACGTTGCAGATTGCCCTGCAGACGCGAATCAAGCTGTTCTATCGGCCTGAATCCATTGAAATCAATAGATCCGAAGGCGAAAGCGTGTGGCAGGAAAAAATCACGCTTAAGCGAGAAGGCGATAAATACCGCGTTATTAATCCTGGCCCCTATTACGTGACCCTGGCCGGGGCATACGAACGCTCGGATAGCCCCCCGATTGCCGGCTTCGATCCGGTGATGATTGCCCCTCGTTCAGATGCTTTGTTGAACATCAAGGCATCGACGCTGGGACAGAAACCGATGCTGGCATGGATTAACGACTACGGCGGGCGGCCGAAGCTTATCTTCAACTGCGCGGACAATGTTTGCCGGGTCATCGGGAGTAAAGCCGGGTGAGGCTGATGGAGAAGCAAAACAAGTGGAATTACCACGCTCTGGCAGGGTGCAACCGCGTTGCCAGCGCCCTGGCATTGGCGCTGGTGCTACCGACGACGGCTTGGGCTCTGCCCGACAACTGGAACGTTGAAGGCGTAAATGGGGCACTGCATATTACGGGTGATTTTGTTGAGGGGGCATGTCGCCTCGACATGACTTCTCAAGCTCAGGAAGTCAGTCTCGGCAACGCATCGACCCAGGCGCTTCGAAATCCGGGCGATCGCGGTGAGCCGGTAGCCTTTACGCTGAGGTTACGTGACTGCGTGCGCAGCGGGTCAGAGATGCTCAATACGCGGAGCGGGAACAGCAGCTGGGATCCGCTTCAGCCGGCTGTCAGCGTGACTTTTTTGGCCCCGGCGGATGCCGACAGCCCCGAGCTGGTGCAGGTGAACGGCCTCACCGGGCTGGGGTTGAGGATCGCCGACAGCGCCTGGCATGACGTGCGATTAGGCGAGCGTACGCTGCCGCAGTTTGTCACCCCGACCAATGATGCGCTGGTCTACTACGTGCAGCCCGAACGCACTTCTGCTCCGTTAACGGCGGGGACATGGCAGGCTACGGTCGGCTTCAGACTGAATTATGACTAAGGATCCAAAGATGATATTTGCCCGATGGGGAGCCATAGCCCTGTTCGCAATGACGGAAATGCTGCTGGCGGGTGATACGGCAGCCGCGGGCTCCAGTAATTTAGATGTTCGTATTACCGGCACGGTGGTGGCGACCGCATCATGTACTTTTAGCGGAACTGACCCGATTAAGGTGGAATTCGGGGACGTCTATATCAATGAGATTATCGGTGAGGCCTATAAACAGCCCGTTCCCTATCAGGTGTCCTGCAAAGGCGATCCGGACGGCAAAACGCTGCAAATGCAGATTGCCGGTAGTGCTGCCAGCTTTGATGGAAAACAGCTAAAAACCGATGCCAGCGGGCTTGGCATCAAATTGCTTAAAGGAAGCGAAACGCTGTCGGTAAACCAATGGTTCAACTTCGATAACGCTAGCCAGCCTTTGCTGTACGCCGTACTGGAAAAACAGACCGGCGCACGTTTTCAGGACGGACAGGCATTCAACGCCAGCGCCACGTTAAAAGTGGCTTATAACTGAGGCAATCAGGGTGAAGAACAAAGTTTATGGCGGCTGTGGAAGGAGCCTGGCGCTAGCGCTGCTGTTGTCCGGGCCAGGCGTTCAGCTCACTTCGGCGCATGCCGCAGCAACCGGAGACAGTAACGATATTTCCTTTCACGGCACGCTGAGGATCCATCCGTGCCACATCAATAACGATCGTGATGTAAACATCCACTTTGACAATGTTGGCATCCATAAGGTTGACGGGGTGCGTTACCAGCAGGCTATCGCCTGGCAGCTGATTTGCGACGACGTTGACCCCACGTGGCGTCTGACCCTTGCGGTAAACGGCAGCGCAACGTCCTTTGACCGCAGCGCGCTGGCAACCAATATTCGTGGGCTGGGGATCCAGATTAAACAGAACGGTCAGTTGATGGAGATTAACAAACCCCTCGACATTCTTTATCAGCATCCGCCCACGCTTGAGGCTGTGCCGGTAAAAGATCCCAGCATCGATGAGCTGGGCGATGGGGCATTTTCTGCTACGGCAACGCTGCTGGCCGAGTATTTATAAGGAGCAGGAATGGGGAGTAGAACGATAGCCGGACGCAGCGCGGGCATACTGTTGTTAATGATGGTTTTAGCCGGTCACGCAGCGGCAGGAAACGGTGGTGTGAAAGTCACCAGCGACAACCTGAAATTTGACGGGACGCTGGTGGCCGATCCCTGCGAGCTGGACCCGAATACGACAGATATTACTTTGGATTTCGGCACGGTAATCGATACCTATTTATACCTTAACACCCGTACCCACGCGCAGCCCTTCACCCTCAGGCTTCTGGAGTGCGATCTGAGCCTGGGTAATCAGGTAGAGGTCACGTTTAAAGGGACGCAGAGCAAGGAATTACCGGGTTTTCTGGCGCTTAGCAACTCGACCGCCAGCGGCATTGCGCTTGGCCTGGAGCAAAAGGACGGCACACCCTTGCCGCTCAATAAGACCGTGCCCGCTTTTACGCTCGCCGGTGGAACTAATGATCTTGTGCTGTACGGTTACGTTATTGGAGAACCTTCCGCGCTGGCCGCACATACCTTGCGCCGTGGAGCATTTGAGGCGCTGGCGACATTCGAGCTTAATTATCCCTAGGAGATTCACATTCAGATATGAAATTACCCCTATTTATTATGCTGCTGGCGGTGCATCAGGGCGCATGGGCCTACTCGTGTAACTCCATTGGCTGGAATGGCGGAGATGCTAATGTTAACGTAACCGTCAGTCCGGACGTCAATACCGGTAGAAACAAGATTGTCGATCTCCGTTCGCAGATCAGCTGTAAGAACGACTCTGTAGACGGCGGTTGGGTCGATTCGATGTGGCTTGCCAGTAACGGAATGAGCCTCAATTCCGCCATTTTCAAGGATCTTAAGGGCGGCGTTATCATTTCTGGAAAGGTTTATCCTGAACCTGTACCTGAAGTTGAGATTTTTAGTCTCAATGCCCAGGAAACTAAAAGCTTACCCGTAGAGCTTTATTTCGAGCTAACCAGCATGGGTAAGTCGTTGCAGATCAGGCGTGGAGACAGGCTTGCGCAAATTAAGTTTATCCAGAGAAATAACCACGGTGCGCAAAACTATTACATCTGGTATTTCATTGCGGCGAACGATGTTGATATAAACACGTCAACTTGCAAAATCCTCTCTGGAGAGACGTTGTTAGTTGAACTGGGAGAGCTTGAAAGAAGTGAGATTCAAAGCTCAGGAACTTCTACACAGACGGTGGAAAAAAGCCTCAACATAACCTGTGATGTCACCCATGAAGTTGATTTTGAAGTAAAGATGAACACAACTCCTACCTCTTGGAATAATAATGCCATCACTACCAGTAACAATAATCTCGGGGTCGTCATGCGTTGGAACGGGAATATTGTTACAAACGGTAACACGCAGCAGCTTAGTGTGGTAAATGGCAGTATTTCGGTACCACTGAGTTTTACGCCAGTCAAACCTACCTCGGTCAGTTATGAAGATATAAAAACAGGTGCTTTTAACGCCTCGGCGACATTGATCATCACCCAGCAGTAGGATTGCTTGAGGCGTTTTTTGATAGAGCGTCTTACCAGCGCGTGTTATGTTTCTGCCTACAAAAAAGAGGGTGTATTAAGTATTTCCTTCTCATAATACGTATTCATATTGTTAGTTATCATTCAGGAAAAGTAAATATTCATGTAGCGTGAAGACATTACTTTCAGTGGCGACAGGGACGTCCTTTTTCAATACTTCTTATAAGGGTGAACAGACTAAAAATGTGTTCCTAAAAATAAACTGAGTGATTTGTTTTGGCTATTGACTAATATGGATTGATCGCTGAAAGCAATTTCACACATTATGATTTGAATGGTAAAATATTATTTCATAAAACAGTAAATTCGCATCGAGATCAATTCTGTTGTCTATATCGTGATAAAGAAGGCATTACTCCCCGCTAATTTGTTAAATTAAAGTTACCAGTGAGTTGGGTTTTTGTTGTCTGAAGATTTGGCAGGATATATTTAAGATCATGGATTGATATATTCACTCATGCGTTTTCCTGAAGGTACCTTCACTCATAAAGCTAAACGCCAGAGGGATTTAAAATGAAAAAATGCGTAGTAAATACAGGAAAAATTTACTTTCTTAATTTCACATTTAATCCAAAATCCAGAACGCTGCAACAAGACGATACCGTTTTACAATTAAGGAAAAAACAGTCAGATGTGCTTGCATTACTTTGCGCACAATACCCTGAACCGGTTTCCCAGGCTGAATTTCTTGCTGAAGTATGGGGAGGCGGTTATGTGACTTCGCAAAGCATCGCACAGATGATCCGTTCTTTAAGAGTAAGCCTGGGAGATGATACGAAGAGTATTATTGTCACTATCCCAAAGTTGGGGTATCAACTCACAGCCGAGCCCTGCTGGGAAGAGCCTGAAGCGGAACCCGATAAACCTGGCTATGAGTCATCTTTTCCTGGAAACATCGAAGTAGATAACGTTTCCTTTTCAACCCAGTCGATGATTAACGTCATTCCCGTGAGTGCTAATTCGATGTCGGTTATCCCTTATTCTGCTCCCAGAACGGTGCCAGACAGAAAGAGGTTTTCGCCGCAGACGTTTTTTTTAAGTACAGTAGCTGCAATTTTTTTTTGTCTCTTTTCATTTTTTTTGCCATGACGGCAAGAAGTAACACCTTGGATTTTATTAAAAATCATAATGATATTGGCCAGATGCCATTAGCTAACCTCGTCCCGCCGGTTGGCAATAATTTTTTGTACTGTTGCAACGCGGCTGAAGGAGTAATCTGCCACCCTAAAGCGAATTTGTTGAGCGCTCAATGCGTCACGCTGCAAGATATACCTTAAAAAAATTAATAACGTTAGATATTATTGCTTTAGAATTTATTAGCAGACAACAATTAAACAGCGCAATGAACTTTTTTTGCCAATGATTTTTTAGTCGCTCACCTGTTGAAGCTTATCGACTTTGCGGCCTCGTCATTCTGATGCCAAAACGCAAGCAAGATGCTTGCGTTATTTCTTACTCCTCGTTATCGACAGACGAAACGCTCGCGGATGCCTTCTTGTCTGGCCACTTCTATTTTATCGATGACTGCTGTTTGATGTGCAATCAGGGAAATTATTTTTTTGACATACCTGTCATGATGCACCGGCGTCTTTGAATGATAGTTACCGATTCCATCCCACGTATAGCCATAGCGTTCAATACTTTGCTTGAGCACCCAGGCACCTGAAAAAACATTAGCGCAGCTATTCTCTCGTAACAAAGTTTCATCAATGCCCAGGGATTTCAAAGCCTTAAAATGCACCGTGTTAATTTGCATTATGCCAACATCTACGGTGCTATTCGTATTGTGATTCATTGCCTGCTGACGGTTTCTGGACTCTTGCCAGATAATAGCCTTGATTAGCAGAGGGTTAATCTGGAAGCACTGCGCGGCTTCGACAATGCAATCAACCTTTTGTGCTGTAACCAAAGGGGGGAACAAAAGGGATAAGGTTAAAGCAACGGGCGTAAATGATTTTATTTTCATGATTTGTATACCCGGCACTATGCCGGGATTAATAGCAGAGAAGGTTATAACGACGGATCGCTGTCGGTCTCGGTGAAACTTTTATACATCATATTATTAAAAAACATATTCACGCCGAGCAGTTGGAAGGTGCGTTTGTCCAGCACGTTGTTCGCATAATCTTTGTACTCATCGGTATTGCGCAAATAGGTATCTGAGTAGAGCAGCGCTTCGTTAAGTTGGTGCATCGATACGTTCTTATCGGGGGAAAGTGCCCGCATTTCATCCATCATATCGCTCAGCTTGTGTTCGGGCTTATTCTGCTGAAAATAGTGGAGCACTTTATCGTTAAAGCTCTCATCCGACGATTCACCGTCTTTAACGTACGGCGAGGAAGAGGCAATACTGTTGATGCTATTCATTGTTTTCATCCTTATCTGAGTTAACGGCTTCTGAAGGCATCCGGTGGCTCATAGCGATGAGTTTCCCTGCCAGATTGCGAAGCATGTCGGGCGTCAGGTTGTTGATGGTTTCATTAAAACAGGCGGTCTTTTCATCCGCCTGCTGTAGCCACGTGCAGCAAAGCGTTTCACTAGGAAAGCGCACCGCATCCATGTCATTTTGCACAGTGATGTGATTATCTTCGGTATACAGGTAGTTCGAAATGTCCGCGCCGTCCGGCAGCTTTACCGCTCGGGGAATAACGATGCGTAGCGCTTTCTGATGCCCACACTGTTCCTGAAGGTGATGGATAATGCGCTCAACGATCATTGGGTCGTGTAAGGACTGGTTGAGCGCTGTGGCGATCTGCTGGCGAAATACTTCCTGCCGCTTATGTTGCTGGCGCTGATACTCGTCAAGCAGCGTCACCAGCTGCGAGAAAAACAGCTCAAAGCCGGTCTGGAACGCTTGCCTCTCACAGTTTTCACGCAGCCTGACCGTCTGTAACTCATACTCGGCATGAATTTCACTGCAGCGATTTAGGGTACGTTCCAGCGCCACAGCCATCCGCTGATGGCGGGTTCGCTCAGAAGATTTAATCAACGTCAGGCGATGCAGATCTTCGGGTAACTCATCAATAGTAATGGTGCGCATAGGTGAAGGCCATTCGTAGCAAATTAATGTGGTTTAGCGTTTTGGGGGCCGTGAATTGCGCAAGCGCCATGCCGGAAGGAAAGTGCAGCATCAAACGCTGTCGCAGCGCGGCAGGTAACCCCGGGAACTGCCCCAGAAGGAACGTTGCGCCGCAAGAAGCGGTATCAAACGGGATATCGCCTTCAAGCGTTACCTCGTGAAGCAGCGGCAAAGAGATAAAGGCCTGCAGACGCGGGTCAGACATCAGCACAGCGCCCATTTCAGGCAGCCTGTTCCGCTGCAGATAGCCACCAATCAAATGTGCAGCAAGGGGAATCAGATGCCAGTGCGAAAGCAATAGCGAACACGTGGCTTCGTCGGGCTGCCAGCGAGCAGGTAGGTCAGAGAGTTTGCCGCACCTTAGCAGCCAGAAATTAAGTAGCCTGTCCTCTCGGATTTCACTCGCCCGGAATATCTCCGGCAGGTGGCTGCGATGCGTGTAGCTTGCCGGGGCGTATAAAATGGACATTATGCGCGAATCTCCGACTGTCATGGTTTCGCGGCCTCGTCCTCAATCAGTTCTGCAGCGTTATCCTGGGTTGAAGGCGGGCGGCGGCTAAGCTTATAGAGCATGAAGCCCGCCGTGCCGGTAGCGCACAAAGCCATAGCGGAAAAGAGGATAATCCACAAGGCAGGGATGCTGGCGGGTACTCTGATCGGCGCAACGTACTGGATAACCGGGGCGGGGAACAGAACCACCGAAATATTCTCGTAGCGCACGTCATCGAAACTATTTTTGATCAACGTTTTTATCTGCGAGATAAACAAATTATCGTCAATCTCGCCTTTATAGGAAATAAGCACGCCGACGTGGCCGGTGGCTTTTTTTCCGCTCGTATCGTTATTAAAGGGGGGATAGCTGACGTGAACGCGCGCGTTGACGACCTGAGCTATCATGCGTAGCGATTGCTCAAGCCGCTGCTCCTGTAATGAGAGGACGCGGGCCTGCTCGGCGTTAGGGGAAGCAACCAAAGAGCTTTCCGGAAAAGCCTGCCCGATCTGAACGTCAGCGGCCCACGGCAACTGGTACTGATTAATGATAGACAGTGCGGCGGTACTTTCAGACTCCCCGACCGAGACGGTATAGCCAGCCTTAAGATTGCCGTCCTTTTTCGCTGAAATATTATGCTGCTGCAGAATAGCGAGAACCTGGTTGGCCTGCTCCTGGGTAAGGTTGAAGAGTAGGTTCTCGTCATTACAGGCGCTAAGCATAAAAGTTAACAGCACGGCAGCGAGGACGCGTGAATATTTGTTCATCATTATTGCGATTTTTCCAGAGTTTCTATGGTGCTCACCGCCTTGCGTGCAAGAGTACTCACCAGAGAAACGTAGTTACTGTATTCACCGATATAGTTTTGCAGCATCTGTAGCTTCTCCGGATTGCTGGTGTAATGCGGAGACTGACTAAGGGTATTAATCACATTTTTAAACTGCGCATCGGTCTCGCTGACTTTAGTAAACGTGCTGGACACTAAATTATTAAAATTTCGATCGTGAACGCTTACGGATAGGTTATCTTCAGGGTTGATGGTTTTTGGCGAGAGCTTGGTTAATGCCGACAAGGCTTCATTAAATTGACTCATAATTACTCCAGAATAGAAAAGGGTACGAGAGCGACACGTACCCGTGTTAATTAACGGAAGTTTTGAATAATGGCTGCGCCAATATCCTTATAGGCTTTCACGGTACTGGTCTGCGCGTTACGAAACAGCGTGTATTGCTGTAGCTTCGACTGATAGTTGGCCAACACGGCTGGATCAGACGGGTCGGCTTTCAGCGCCTCCTCAGCTGTCTTTAATTCTTCCATCATTTTTTCAGCACCCGCTTCGAAGCCAGCGGATACTTCATCCAGATAATAGCCATTGTTATCTACAGTACGCGCGTTTGTATCAGCCATTTAAGTCTCCTTGTTTTAGGGGAAAGTACCAATGACGAGGGTTCAAAAACAGATAGCCATTAGAAGAGTCAACATATGACTTATCCTGTAACCAGTTTTCGTCGAGATTAATTGAAAAATTAATCACGCGGCTTCCCCATTGGTGATTGAACTGTTTAATGAAATGCTGCAAAGAACGTAGAGCGCTGTCGCTCAGGGCATCACGTACCACCAAAGCATAACCGCTAGTCGAATTAATTTGGCGGTAGTAAATGTGCAAACGATCCAGGCCCTGCCGAGCATCCTGTAATAACTGATCTTTTGTTTTTACCAGGATTTTGATATCGAGAGCAAACGGGATTTTTTGCAAAACAATAGCTTTGAAATTTTGCTCTTCCTGCAGGGTTAATCCTCTGTAAAGTGCAATTGCCGGCTGCTGAGGTTTAGAATAGTCAATTTGTAAAACGGGGTAGCCCGCATTCGCCAGCTGCGAAATGACTTCATTTCTTTGCTGTGTTAACCAAACAGGAACCACGCTGTCCCTGTCCTGCAATTTGAAGAGCGCTTCCCGCGTCCATTCCATTGCCTGAAAGTTCTGAGTAAGAACGTAGATAAGATTATTATCGCGGCCACGAATAATATCTACAGGCATCGGTGCGCCTGCTAACACCTCATTTAAGGTTAAAACCTGCCGATCGCTTTCCCGGTTTTTATACCAAATAACGCCCGTGGTAATCACAAGAAGTAAGAAAATGACTGAACCGAAAATCAGGGCATGATTTTTTTTTGCATTAAACTCTTGCAGCTTATCCTGTTCGCTAAATTCAGCATCGAGGGCCGGAGGAAGATTGAAGTTTTTAATCTCTGCTGGCCAGTCATCTTCGTTACGCTTGATGGCAAAGCGGATGTGCTCATGAACGAAAACTTCATTTTCTTTCAGCAGCGCCGGGTAGCTTCTATCTACCCCCTGTACTTCAAGACGATATCCTTCGTCTGACTCTTCATCCCGGAAAAGAGCCGACAAACGAAGGATAATGTTGGGTGACGGCATGTCACAGGGGAGATAAAGCGTATTCTGCGTATAGGCTGCGGCATGATCTCCAGGCGACATCGTTGCAGTAGCGTTATCCTGTAGTGCAAGCCCCGGGTTGATGATGAGAAAGTAATCGTCTGCTGGAAGGTGGAGTTCACAGCCAAACATGGGTCCAAACAGCACCTTCAGGGTGAATTTTTTCTGTGCCTCTGGTACAGGCATATCATCATGTAATTCGTTCATGTCGCTGTTCATAGAAAAGGCCATTAATAATGGAAAACAAGCAATCGTACGAGCATGGCTCTTGCGATTCTATTTTAATCTGCACTACAACTTCCTAATGCTAAGCCGTTCCATTTAATAGTAACGGTCTCAAAAGCAATGAAGTGCCTCGCGCATGAAAAACATTATTCCATTCGCGATGAATTTATTTGACGGTATGCGGGTAGTGCATCTTTAAGACGGCACACTGTAGCGCTACTGATTATTAAACTCAATGTTGTTTGTTGATTTTTTGTTGAATATTTTTTTATGATATTTATTCTTTTTTTATCTCTTTCAACTTGCATTGACGAGCAAGAATTTTCTGATAAATTCACCGGCACTTCGAGGTGTTGTATTAGATAGTTCTTAATCGAGTGCTTGAATATTACTTCTAAACACAAACTGAGGTAAGAGGAAATTATGCTGGTTAGTAATGCTCAATGCCATCAGAAAAACATAATTCGGCAACGCGCAAATGATAGCGCGCATGCGGGAATGCTGCTTTTCGTGAGTGATGAATGTATCGAATTAAATAACGGCATGTTGTTTGCTCGTCCGCTAAACAGTGAATCTGTTATGGCTGTGTCTGCCTCAGGTGAACTGCGGGAGAACTATGACGATCGCCTGAATAATATTCTTCACCCCATTGTGTTATCGACTCTGGATAACATGGAGATTGCTTTTGGGGGGGATTGGATGGTTGAAATACTGTCGATGTCACAGGCCACCACGCTGTTTTCATTCCTGGATTACCAGGCTAAATCTCGTAGCGTTATCGCCGAGCCGCGCGAGGGGGAGACAAATACTTCCTTACTGATGCATACCGAGCGGAATCTGGTAATTTTAGTAGACGATGAATGCAAATCGCTGATGGGGATGTTGATTTTTACATTATTAAAGCCCAAGGACCACCGTCTGGGAAATCTATTTTCGTTTGTCAGGAATGTCGAAAGCTATTGGATTGCCCATTTTCTTTTATCTCAGGTAATGAATGAAGATAAGGAGAGTGACAGTCATAAGATTGGTAATGCCAGTAAGATCTACGGCGTATCTGAATCCTATTTTAGGAAGCTTTGCCACCATGCTTTTACCAGGGGACCAAAAAAACAGTTACGCCTTTGGCGAGCGGCTCACAGTGCCCTGCAGTTGATTGAAAAAGATAATTCAATTTCGGCTATCGCAGGAAATAACGGCTATGCGTCGTCGTCTCATTTTTCTAGTGAAATCAAATCACTGTTCGGCATTACACCGAGGGAGTTTAAAAAATTGGAAGGCTTGCTTCATGAATAAGATGGTTGCGAAACTGCCGGTTCGCTACCTGCCGTATTTATTGCTGGGAGTATTGAGCTGTAATTCGGCGGTCGGCGCATTGTTGGATACTCAGGATTACTCGGGCGGCCCAGTCGATGTCCGTAACGGTTCGCGGGATGACGAAAATACTTATGTCGCCAGTAATAACAGCGTCCAACAGCTTTTCTTTGTGATCGGTGGCGCGCTGAATAAACCCTTTGTTGTCAGTACGGAGGCGGCCAAAAAACGGGTCTCAGGAAATTTCGATCTTAGTAAGCCGAAGGAGCTGTTAAATACCTTAGCTTCACGTACAGGGCTTATCTGGTATGACGATGGCAGCTCCGTGTATGTTTACGATGCCAGCGAAATCAAAAGCAGCATTGTGCGCTTGTCCTACGCGCCGTTTGACCGGCTGGTGGCCTTCATCAAGTCGTCAGGGCTGTACGACGCTCGTTTCCCGCTGCGTTCAGACGGGCGCTCTGGCTCTTTTTATGTCTCCGGGCCGCCGGTCTATGTCGAACTTATCGCGGCGGCTGCAAAGTATATTGATGCAACCTATGCCCGTCCCGGAACGGGTGAAAACACGATCCGCGTGATCAAGCTTAAAAACACTTTTGTGAACGATCGCACCTTTACCCAGCGTGACAGCCCTGTCACCGTGTCGGGCGTTGCGACGGTGCTGAACCAGTTGCTGAATAACTCTGTCGATAACCGTGGTGGACGTTCAGCACCGGCCGGGGCGAATATCACCGTAGATAATGATACGCGAGGCGCGCTTGAGGCCGCTTCGGCCACTCAGAAGGGAAATTTTCCGCCGTTGCCTTCATTTAATTCGGGGTCATCGGCGAAGCGGGAGTATGTGTCAGATTCCCTCGGCCAATCGTCCATCAATATTGTCGGCTACTCGGATACCAACAGCTTGCTCATTCAGGGTTCCGAAAGGCAGGTGAGTTTTGTTGAGGATTTAGTCAGCGCTATTGATGTCCCTAAACAGCAGATTCAGCTGTCGCTGTGGATCATTGATATTTCGAAGGATGATATTAACGAACTGGGGATTCGCTGGCAGGGTGCGGCAAAAATAGGCAATACCGGCGTTACTTTTAATACCAGTTCGCTGACTCCGGAAAACAGCATTCATTTTCTGGCGGACGTATCCGCGCTTGCGAAAAAAGGCAATGCGCAGGTGGTTTCACGTCCGGAGATCCTGACTCAGGAAAATGTTCCGGCACTATTTGATAATAACAGTAGCTTTTACGCCAAACTGATTGGAGAGCGTAACTCCTCACTCGAAAAGATTACCTACGGCACCATGATTAGCGTATTGCCGCGTCTGGCGCAGCGCCAGCAGGAGATTGAGATGATCCTGAATATTCAGGATGGAGGTCTGCCCCTCAACTCTGATGGTAAAACCGAAAATGTCGACAGCCTACCAATGGTGAATAACACCCAGATAAGTACGGAAGCGCGCGTGCCTGTGGGCTATAGCCTGCTGGTCGGTGGCTACAGCCGTGACCAGGATGAACATCACAGCGTGGGTATCCCGCTCCTGCGCGACATTCCTGTATTGGGCAAGCTGTTCGATTACAGCTATACCAGCCACAAGAAAATGGTTCGCTTATTCCTTATTCAGCCAAGTTTACTTGCAAGCGGCGAAACCTGGCAGGGTCGGGGAACGGGGGAAAATAATCCCGTGCTGGGCCGAACTTGGGTGGGGAACGAGGTAACGTTGAAATCGACGGTCTCCATGTTACGTGAAACGATGAAAAACAATTAAGAACCAGGTGAGTTATGGACATTCGTTCTGTTGCTAGCGTTGACTTTAATCGCATTGAATCGCAAATCCCGGAAAATCGTAATACTGCAGGCCAGCCCGTATTTGATGCGGGCGAAGACGCGCTGCCGATTAATTTGCAGGAAGAGATGAGTAATGCCGCTGAGGAAATGGCCGATCTCCTCAGCGCATTTGGTCGCTTTAGCAAAGCCGGGCGTAAAAACGACAGCGCAGATAACGATTTTGTCTCCTCTATGCTTGAGGATCTGGCTGATGAGAAACTGGACACATTAATTAAGCATGTGGCCAAACTGCGTGACCTCAATAACCTATTGAACTTTGCCCGCCAGCTTTTCCCGGATGACAGCGATTTAATGCTCGCGCTGCGTGAAATGCTGTTGAGCCGCCAGCTCTCTGAACTTCAAAAGAAGAAAATTAAAGAAGCGATCGCCGATTTAGAGAAATTTGGCGACACCAAAAAAATGCAGTCAGGAATGAATGTAGGTCGCCTGGCAAAACGGTTTAGCGACGGTAGCAGTGACAGGCCGCTGTCGGCAAAGGATCTGCGCAATAGCTATCTTAATTTTCTTGAACTCGAGATGCCCGCAGGATTTATCTACAAAGACTGGATTGATGTTTATGGTTATCAGAACAGAACGCGTTTATTGGCCTTCACGCTGTCGGCACTGATTGCTGATATGAAGGCCAATGAACCCGGTATTCACTCTTCTGAATTTGGCCCGCTCAGTGCAAAACTGTCAGATGCACGCTTGCTCCACACGCTGGACCAGCTGCTAAATGAAAGTTTTGCTAAATTCCCATTTCGGGGGCAGATGAGAAATAATCAGCAGTTGCTGGGCGAGGCGGATGTTGTAGGGCTTTATATGGCGGGTTTAGTGGATGCTGACGAATTCAAATTAACGTTAAAAGAGTTCAGTAAAAATTTTATGTCATTGCTGTTGCTCAAGCAGCGGTCGATGGTCATTCAAGAACTGCGCAATGTTTATAATATGACGCCTGAGTTTCTCTTCGTCGATACGCTTTATCGGGAAGTCATTGTTAATCATCTGGCTGCGTTGCTGCGTAAAATGCTCGAAAAAGAGAAAAATACCGGAATCTGGAATGAATATTACAAATAGTCGCAGACAAACTAGTTTGTCTGCCATGGATTGATG
The DNA here is from genome assembly GCF_000735455.1 of Yokenella regensburgei ATCC 49455. Taxonomy (GTDB): domain Bacteria; phylum Pseudomonadota; class Gammaproteobacteria; order Enterobacterales; family Enterobacteriaceae; genus Yokenella; species Yokenella regensburgei. The sequence goes on from NZ_JMPS01000069.1 coordinate 154,460, forward strand.
TGCAACTACTCATGCTTAGAAGATTTATTCTTGAAATTCGTAACAGGCCAGAGCTTATTATCTTAACGATAATGGTTATGGTCGTGGTGATGTTGATTATCCCGTTGCCAACATACCTGGTTGATTTCCTTATTGGACTCAACCTGACGATGGCACTGCTGATTTTTTTGGGTTCTTTTTATATTACAAGGATTTTGGATTTTTCGACTTTTCCATCAATTCTGCTCATTAGTACGATATTCCGTCTGGCAATCTCAATCAGTACCAGTCGTCTGGTGCTGGCAGATGCCGACGCCGGGGAAATTATTGCCAGCTTCGGGGAGTTTGTCATTGCGGATAACCTGGTGGTGGGTTTTGTAATCTTCTTTATCGTTACTATCGTACAGTTTATCGTCATCACCAAAGGGTCGGAGCGCATCGCGGAAGTGGCCGCACGATTCTCGTTAGATGCCATGCCGGGTAAGCAGATGAGCATCGATGCTGACCTCAAGGCAGGGGTTATCGATGAAAAAGAAGTCAAGCGTCGCCGCAGCGATCTTGAAGCTGAAAGCCAGTTATACGGCGCGCTTGATGGTGCGATGAAGTTTATTAAGGGCGACGCCATCGCGGGGATCATTATTATCTTCGTGAACTTACTGGGTGGGATTGCTGTGGGCACATTACAGCACGGCATGGATTTATCCCATGCGATGTCTGTGTTTACTTTATTGACCATTGGCGACGCTCTGGTTGCACAAATCCCGGCGCTGTTAATCTCCATCAGCGGCGGCCTGATTGTCACCCGCGTAAATAACAGTGAGAATACGAACCTCGGTTCGAAAATCTTGCAGGATATGTTTCATAATAAATTCATCCTGCTTGTTACGGCCGTATTGGCTATTGCTCTGGGGCTATTGCCGGGCTTTCCTCTGCCGGTCTTCGCTCTGCTGGCCGCTTTACTATTAGGTATATTCATCAAGGATAAGCTTGATGCTAAAAAGGGTAAAAAGCCGACAGTTAATTCTGTAGAAGAAGATGAAGAACCGGTACTGAAAAGCAAACCGGTGATGATCGACGGTGAATATATCCCAGAAACGATTCCGCTCATCATTACCGCCTGGAAAGGCTACGAGAACTATTTCCAGGAGCATAATTTGTGCTCGCTGCTCAAGCGTAACTTCTTTGTTGAGTACGGCGTTCGTCTGCCGGAAGTAGTGATGAACTACGACCAGCAAATGGTGCGCGGCAAGCTGTCGGTTGCAATCAATGAAATTCAGGTTGCGACGTATGATATTTTACCGGGCATGTGCAAAGTGCTGATGCGTGGCGACGAGCTGCAGGTTATTGACTCGACCGTGCAGGCGGTAGAAACGGCTCAGGGTATCGCCTATTGGATCCCGGAAGAACGGAGTGAAACAGCCTTACAGCTTGGCTTTTATTCAAGAACGGCGATCGATGAATTCTATGCCTGCGTCTCCACTTTGCTGGTGCACAATATTTCCGAGTTCTTCGGCATTCAGGAGGCCAAAACGCTGCTTGATGATTTGGAGAAAAAATATCCCGAGCTACTCAAAGAGTGTTATCGAAATAATACCGTGCAGCGTATTACCGAGGTTTTCCAACGGCTATTACAGGAGCGTATTTCTATCCGCAATATGCGACTGATTCTTGAGGCCTTAGTCCAATGGGCGCCTAAGGAAAAGGACCCCATTATGCTGGTGGAGCACGTTCGCAGTGTGTTATCACGTTATATCTCAAACCGCTTTGCGGCCAACGGGCAGATACGTACTCTGGTTATGTCGCACGAGATGGAGAGCCTGGTTCGTGGTGGAATTCGCCAAACTTCTGGCGGGACATTTATCAATCTGCCGCCACCGGAAACTGAAAGTATTATCAGAAGCCTCGAGCAATGCATTAGCAGCAACGGTGCTAACGCTCGCGATATTATTTTGATGGTATCACTGGATATTCGTCGCTTTGTGAAAAAGATCATTGAAGGAAGCTACCCGGAAATGGAAGTGCTTTCTTATGGCGATGTTGCATCCGGTGTGGATGTTGATGTCATTGGTTCGTTAGAAAATTAATTGAGGTAATAAATGAAATACGACGTTGTTGCACTGCTCTCCACCATGCTTAACGATGCCGGAATGGCTGATATCCTGGATAGCGATCTGAGCAACCACTCAACCATCTCTCTGAATATGAAAGATGATATTCCAACTATTCACGTCAGAAGTGAAGATGATGAAGTATGGGTGTGGGCAAAAATTGTTGAGCAGGCTCCAGCCTCTTTAAGCTATTGCAGCACGAGTCTATTGCCGCTGATGCTGAATCATAACGAAGAATATTTTTACACCGGACAGCCGTGTCTATACCCCGTTGACGGCAATATTGAACTGCGTGCTCAGGTGAAAGAAAAATATCTGCAGGCGCCGGATGATTTTTTATCAATGCTGGATAACTACCTGAGTATTTTGCAGGAATACCGTACCGTACTGGTTTAATTACTGAGGTTCACACAATGGTAGCCCAATGCCTGGTTCATCTGGCACACCCGTTACGTATTCAGGGAAATGTGATTGAAGCACATTTGCCGGGGACGCGCATCGGTGAGATATGCGAGATTCAGAAATCATTACTTGAACCCGAAGTGCTGGGGACGGCCCAGGTGATTGGGTTCAATAAGGAACATACGTTACTGAGCTTGCTTAACGATAATCAGGGCTTTTCACGCAGCAATGTCCTGCTGCCGACCGGCAAGCCTTTTCGTATCGATGTTCATAAAAATATCGCCGGGGCAATCATTGACGCAACCGGTACTGTTCGCGGTCGCCTGGACAACGCCGTGCAGCAGAGTTTGACCGGTGCGCAAAGCCTGGAGGCCTGCGGGGCGCCTAAAGATTTTACCCAGCGCAAGCCTATCGCTAAATCTCTGGCGACCGGCGTCAGGGCAATTGATGGTCTGCTGACCTGCGGCAAGGGACAGCGTATGGGGATTTTTGCTGCGGCGGGCTGCGGTAAAACCTCTTTGATGAGCATGATCGTTGAACATTCCGAAGCGGATATCTACGTCATCGGGCTTATTGGCGAGCGTGGACGTGAAGTCACCGAGTTTGTTGAAGAGTTGAAGCGTTCGTCGCGCTGTTCACAGATCGTGCTGGTTTACGCAACGTCAGACCGTTCCTGCGTTGAGCGCTGCAACGCGGCGCAGATTGCCACGACGATAGCCGAGTTCTTTAGCGAGCAGGGTAAAAACGTACTTCTGTTTATAGACTCGATAACCCGCTATGCGCGAGCGCTGCGTGATGTGGCGCTAAGCATGGGAGAACTGCCCGCCCGAAGGGGCTACCCGGCATCCGTATTTGAGGCTTTGCCGAAATTACTGGAGCGGCCTGGACGCTTTTTAACCGGTTCTATCACTGCCTTTTATACGGTGCTGATTGAAAATGAGGAGGAGTCGGATGTCATTGGCGATGAGGTCCGCTCGATTCTTGACGGGCATATTTATCTTAGCAAAAAACTGGCCGCGAAGGGACACTATCCGGCGATTGATATTATGCAGAGCATTAGCCGCGTATTTTTACAGGTAACCGACCCGGAACACCGTCAGCTAGCAAAACGCTTTCGTGAATATCTGGTACGTCAAAAAGAGATGCAGCTCTATCTGGATCTCGGCGAATATCGGCGCGGCGAGAATCCGGAGAACGATGCCGCTTTTGATCGCAAAAACCAGATGGAAGCTTTTCTCCAACAAAGCATGGACGAAAAAACCGGCATGCAGGCCTGTCTGGAGAGCTTACATGGAAGCGTGGCGTAAAGGGTGTGAGTTTGTCTCCCTGCTGGAGCGCAAACAACAGATTTTGCAGGGCGATATCGTAAAAACGGAAAACCGATTAGCGAAAATAAGGCTGACAATTGCTGAGTATCAGCAGGAGTGTGCGGATATTAACCAGCAGATAAGAATGTTAACCCCTTCCGGTTTACACAGCCGTGCGGATATTTATAAGGGAATAAGGCAACAGGGAGCTTTATTGACTCACCAGCAGTTGGTTCTTCATAAAATAAATCAGCTGGAAAATGAAAAATATAATCTGGAGAACAAACTTGAGCAGCATCGCGCCGCAATGATTCTGTTGGATAAAAAGCACTACAAACTTTCTTATTATTTACAGCCGCTGCGCCGCGAATATATACGCCGCTGCGACAATGATGCAGAAAACGAAATTCAGGAGATTGCGGGTTATGGTAGAAAAAGTTTCTGAAGTCAGTATGAGCGTTGCGTTGAAGGGGGATTCAACGCCGGATGACAACGCGCTGCTAAAACATATAGCGAAAAAGAAAAAACAGAATGAGGGCGGCGAGAATATTTCGCTGGCCGCCATGCTACCGCCTGGCGCTCTGGTTCGGTTAACGACTCCCTTAGCACAGGCGGGAGGCCTGCATAAAACCGAGAAGCAGGCGGCTAAAGAAGTCGCTAGCGCCTCTTTGAGCCTTGCCGCAGATCCACGCCAGACGAAGAAGGGCGATGGCCTGCGCCGGCAGGTGGCGTTGGCCTTTACTGGCCAGATGGCTACAGCGAATACAGGCAAAAACTCCGTCATCGTCCAAAAAGGCGGGGTCACCGACCCGTTAAGCAACAAGGCTGCGGCAAGTGCATCCAGGTCCGAGGGACCATCCACCACTCCTGTAGCCGTAAACGTTGCAACAAATACGTTCATAGACGCGGTTACAAAACTTCATCAATCCGCAACGGCTCAGCACTCTCAGGCTGCCGCCCTGGTAAACCCGGTCATCGTCACTGTATCTCCCCCGGCGGCTGAAGCGGGCCGCCAGGAAAAGCCGTTACGGATAAAGGAAGACTCTGGCGAAGTAAGACCGTTTTGGCAGGGGGAGAAGCAGCTGGATAGCGTGGTGCCAAAGCAGGGCGAAGCAGCGGCACAAAGCAGAAATAGCCCCGCAACGCTCCAGCAGTTGAAAACTCAGGCCGGTTTGGGAAGCGGGGTGAAAGGCGGAAACGAAGGCCAGATGCTCGAAGTGAACTACCAGTTTCAACGCTGGTCTGGCGACCATTCGGTCAGAATTTCGGTGCCAACCGAAGCACGCCGGGAAGGGAATGTCACTTTGCTTCCTTCTGATGCTCGTGCAGCGGATGTGCTGCTCCGTAATATGGGCCATTTGACAGGTCTCAGCCCCGATCTTCTGCGCCCACAGCAGGAGCGAGATGAACAGCAGCAGCGCCGGCAGCAGCAACAGCAGGATGAGGATCAGGAATGAGTTTGAGAGGTCATTTACGCAAGCTTGACGGCCGCCAACTGGCGCTTGAACTGCTGCGTAACCATCACCCCGGTAGCGAGATCGTTGGGTTTAGCAGGCAAGAGTGCTATCTGCAGGTGCAGCTTGAGGATAAGCAGGGTAACCGGGCGCAGGCTTGGCTTAGCGTTGACGCCTGGCTCGGCTACATGGATGTCCACCTGCCCGACATCCCATGGTCGGAGGTTCCCCTCAACTATCTGGCGCGCTGGTTAAACCATCTCGAACTGAGCTTTTTGATCGAGGAGCAGGTGTGGGATGCGGCACAAATTACGTTACCCGCAGGTGCCCTGCCGGAAAAGGCGCTTGCGATCCCCGCAGAGCCTTGCCAGTTGCTGTGCCTTGACTGGCCACCGAGCGGGGAGCGCGCATTGCATGTGCCGGCCATCTCCGCCAATCAGGTGCCTTTCCAGCTGAACTACGTGCTGGGATACAGCCAGCTTTCTCTTGCCCAGTTAGCAGACGTGGCAGTAGGGGATTTGCTGCTGATAAAACAGAACTTGTCCCATCTGGCGGTAGGCGAACGACGACTTTTTAAACTGAGTTATTACCCTAATCAGGAGGTTATTGTGGAAGAGCAGTTAAAAGAGCATTACCAGGAATATTATGAAGATGAGGTTTTGCACGACTGGACCAGCCTGCCCGTCAATATTGAATTTGTGCTGGATGGCCGGACGGTGACCCTGGCGGAATTAGATGCAATAACGCCGGGCACGTCATTGGAGCTGACCCCACAGGCGGAACAAAATATTAAAATTTACCTCAACAAAAAGCTATTTGCCCGCGGTGAGCTGGTGGCTCTGGAGAATGGATCACTGGCGGTTGAGGTTAATCACGTGAACCCCACTCTGCCAGGTAACAGGGTGCAGCCTGATGTTGAGTAATGATATTTCTTTAATTGCGCTATTGTCGTTTTTTACCTTATTGCCTTTTATTATTGCCGGGGGGACTTGCTTTATTAAGTTCTCCATCGTGCTGGTGATGGTGCGCAATGCTCTGGGGATCCAACAGGTACCGTCGACCTTAACCTTAAATGGTGTTGCGCTTATTCTAAGCGCTTTTGTCATGATGCCTGTGTGTCAGAAAATTTCCGGCTATATAGAAGAAAATCATATTGACTTCAATGACAGCAGTTCGGTAACTCAACTTATGGATCAGGGATTGGGAAGTTACCGGGCTTATCTGGTGAATTATTCCGATCATGACTTAATCCGGTTTTTTAATAGAGTACAGCAGCAAAGAACCGGTGAGCCGGAGCCTGAAGTGGAGGACCATGAATTAACGGACCTGCCGCTCATGACACTGATGCCAGCCTATGCGCTAAGCGAAATTCAGAGCGCATTTAAAATTGCGTTTTATCTTTACGTCCCGTTTGTGGTCATCGATATGGTGGTTTCTAGCATCCTACTGGCGTTGGGGATGATGATGATGAGCCCGGTGACCATCTCGATTCCTATTAAGCTCATTCTGTTCGTCTCAATGAACGGTTGGAGTATGTTAACTAAAGGACTGATCGCCCAGTATGCCGATCTGATGACATCATGAGTAATGTATTATTTATTGGCAATTCCGCGCTGCTAGTTGTACTAAAGCTAACGGCGGTGCCTATCGCCTTTGCTACCATCGTTGGCATTATCGTTGGCCTGTTTCAGACAATCATGCAAATTCAGGAACAAACGCTGCCTTTTGGGCTGAAAATGCTGGCGGTATTTGCCAGCATTTTTATGCTAATGGAGTGGTTTTCGGCCGAAATGATGAATTTCGCCACTCAGGCTTTTTATATGGCTTTTCGTTAAAACGGAAAATATATGCTGTTTGTGGCGTTCTATCTTAATTTTCAGCACAGCGTGCTGACTTTTGTCATCGTTTACGCGCGGTTGGCGATCGTCTTTTATATGCTGCCGGTGCTGGGCGAACGGGTTCTATCAAATCTGATTATTAAAAACACGCTTATCTCTCTGGCGATCATCGGTCTTTGGCCCTGTTTTGAAACGATATTATATCCGGAGCAGGGCTGGCTTATCATTATAATTAAAGAATGTATTGTCGGGTTAATTTTAGCGTTTACGCTGTGTATACCTTTCTGGGTAATCATTGGCCTTGGTGAAATTCTTGATAACCAACGCGGCGCGACAATCAGTGACAGTATCGACCCGGTTAACGGGGTGCAAAGTTCGATATTATCGGGTTTTCTAAACTTTGCCTTCGGCGCTATTTTTTTTGCCAGCGGAGGAATGCGGCTGCTTCTGGAAGTGATGGCGCAAAGCTATCAAATGCTTCCACGAGGGAGTTCCTTAGACGGTGTTCACTGGGAACAGGCCGGACATCTGCTGGTGGTATTAATGCAAAACAGTATTCTCCTTGCTGCGCCGGTAATGTTAGTGATGATGATCGCCGAAATTTTGCTCGGCGTGTTTGCGCGTTATTGCCCACAGCTAAACCCTTTTTCATTGTCTCTAACCATTAAGAGCTTTATCGCCTTCGCAGTTTTCCTTTTCTACGGCTTTCACTCGCTGTCTGAGAAGCCGCTGCACATGTTCTCGCTTTCAGGTTTTCAGCAATTCCTTCCCTGAGGAAATATTTCTATGGCAGAAAAAACAGAACAGCCTACCAATAAAAAGCGCAGGGACTCGTCTAAAAAGGGCCAGACTTTTAAAAGTAAGGATCTTATTACCACGGTGATACTGCTGGCCGGGATTTTTTACCTGGCCTATGGCATGAGTTTCAGTGATTTTACCCATTTTTACTCCATGACCCTGCTGTACAGCACGCAGATTGGAATAAATGATTTCCTCATGGGCTTAATGCGAATTTTCTTTCTGCTTAGCCTGCCATTTATTGCGCTCTGTGCGCTGGTTGGTATGGCCGCAACCTTACTGCAGACTGGTTTTTCTATTGCAACTGAAGCCATCAAGCTAAATTTCAAGGCGCTAAACCCGGTGGAAGGGGTAAAAAAGATCTTCAGTATGCGTACGGTAAAAGAGCTGGTGAAATCAGTTTGCTATCTCATTGTATTTGCGGCGACCTGTTACAGTCTGATTCACAACGACCTTCGCCAGGCATTGACGCTTTATCGGACCGATATTGCCGGGCTTATTGCTTGTTGGGTTTCGCTGACGCTGAAGGCCGTGCTGGTGTTTATCGGCTGGTCTGTTTTTGTGCTGATTGCAGATTTTATCGTTGAATATTTTCTCCATTTCAAAGATCTCAAAATGGATAAACATGAGGTCAAACAGGAGCGTAAAGAGAGCGACGGCAATCCACAGATTAAAAGTGCCAGGCGGCGAGCGCACCAGGAGATACTTTCCGGGGAGGAAATGGCGGCGGTCAGAAATTCCGAGGTGGTGATGGCAAACCCAACACATATCGCGATGGCTATCTATTTTAACCCGGAAGTGGCATCGCTACCCTTTATTGCCCTGCGTTGTACCAATATGAAGGCCAAAGCAGCGATTGCCTATGCGGAAAAAATTGGCGTGCCGGTAGTACGCAATATTCCGCTGACCCGCAGGCTGTATCGCACCTATAGCCAGTACAGTTTCATTTCGCTAAATGACGACGTGCTGATTGACGTTATGGACATTCTTATCTGGCTGCGTCAGGTTGAAACCGCGGGCATGACTCAGATGGCGACGGCTGACGAGGAGGCCGAATCTACATTGCTGGAAAATCAGCAACCGCCAACGGGCCAATCGTAGCGGACACCTGTGCGGTTTTTTTGTATTAACTATCGGGGCGCAACAGTATGATGATTATATCTTCTTCACTGTTCGCCTTTGGCTTAATTGGCTGTTTTTAGATGTTAACAATTAATAAGGAAAGAGGTTGCAATGGCTAATAAAAATATGTTGGATTTACTCAACGATGAAGAAGAATTTAAAAGTGATGAGCAACTCGATGCTTATGCTGAAAGCCTGCTGGATGCTATTCAGAACGGAGCGACGCTTAAGGACGTTTATGCCGTTCATAATGACACTATGCAGGACGTTTATAAGCTAGCGTATGATTTTTATCATCATGGAAAGTTGGACGATGCCGAGTCTCTGTTCCGCTTTCTGTGTATTTATGATTTTTATAATCCTGAATATGCAATGGGCCTTGCGGCGGTCTATCAGCTTAAAAAGAATTATGCTAAAGCCATCGAATTTTATGCGCTTGCTTATTCCTTATCGAAAGAGGACTACCGGCCGATGTTTTATGCGGGGCAATGTAACCTGATGCTGCGACAGGGTGTGCAGGCTCGAAAATGCTTCGATATTGTTATTAGCAGGTGTAAAGACGAGTTATTAAGTGAAAAGGCGAAAGCCTACATTTCCGCACTTAATAAAATAAATAATGACAAGACCGATACTCCTGAAGAGGAGAAACTTAATGAGGAATAATTATGGAGATAATCAGGCAGGTGGCGCAGCCAGTCATTCTGGAGCAAGCGACCAAAGAGCCGGTAGATCAACATCAAGCGGGGATGGAAGCGGGCGATGTTGAGTTAAAAAAACAAACCGTACAGGCAAAACGCCTTGGCAATGCGGAGCTAAAAGATCATCCACAGCTGAATTCAGTTAAGGGCGCGCTGCAAACCCTGCAGCCCAACCAACTGCTCAAGCTTTTGAAATCGACTATCAATACCGTCAACGGGAATACCCCAAGAACGAACTTAGATAACCAGGACATTCCTCAACTTAAGTCTCCGGCGAGCCGCGAGCACGCTGCGGTAAAAAGCGGCAGCGAAGCGAAGCTTTCTGCTTCGGCCTGGGCGACGGCATTGCTCGGGAAAGTCATGCAGCTCACGAATGAAACGTCGATAAGTAACCTGCTCTCCCAGCTGCAGGGCATCAACGCCATGATGGATGGCGCCGCGAATGCCTATTCCGAGATGGCCGCCCAGTTAGAGCAGCAGGGGAAGGAGTGGGCAAGCGATGCGGACGCCCTTAAGGCTGCGCAACAGCAGGCGGATGCGCTTTCAGAGGATGTCGGAAAGGCCCAATCTGCGCTTGATGACGCGCAAAGAAAATTAGCGGCACTTGAGGCTGAAGCCGCTAAACAAGACCCGGTTTCTGAAGAACTGCAGGGCAAGATTGATGCTGCTAAAACGGCGGTGAACGCTGCGCAGGCTAACCTCACCCAGGCCACAACCGCCTATAACCACTTTGCTAATAATACGTTGAATCCTGCAATAGCTGCGGAGAAAAGCTCCCGATCGGCATTAGAAGCGACGCAGGCTAAGTCGCAGAAGATGGTTGATTCGTTCAACCCACAGCAGCAAAGCACCATTGAACAGCGGCGTAAGGAGGCAGATGCAGAGTCTAAAACCTTGACGTTCCTCATGGCCCTGATGGCGCAGTTGATTAACAAAAGTTCCAGCGACGACCTTCAGGCGTCGGCGGAGCTGAAGCAAAAATTGGCAGAAGCAGCGGCCAAGGACGCGGAGAAAAAGGCCAAGGAATACGAAGAAGAAGTGCGTAAAGCTGAAGAAATGCAGAAGACGATGGGCTGCATCGGCAAGATTTTGGGCTGGATTGTTACGGCGGTCAGTTTTGCCGCTGCGGCATTCACTGGCGGCGCTTCTTTGGCACTGGCGGCCGTTGGGCTGGCGCTGGCGATTGGTGATGAGATAAGCCAGGCCGTGACCGGTCGTTCATTTATGGCCGACGCGATGCAGCCGCTGATGGATGCAGTCGTGAAACCGCTGATGGAGATGATGGGCAAAATATTCTCAGCCATTCTTCAATCTTTCGGCGTCGATAAAGACACGGCAGACATGGTAGGACAAATCCTCGGGGCGATCGCGGCGGCGGCGGTACTCGTCGCCGGCGTAATGGTGGCGGGTAGCGTGATGAGCAAAGTTTTTGGCACGGTGATGAAAAAGATTGGTGTCGACGTGGCAGAAGAAGCCGGTAAGACCATGGCCAAAAATGTTGCTGTTGAAGTGGAAAAAGAGGTCGTTAAGGACGTCACCAAAAACGTTGTGCGCACCGCGGTGAAGGAAGTTGCGGAAGAGGTAGCGCAAGAAGTGGCTGAAAAGGCGACAAAATCTACCATGCAAAAATTGATGGACAGTGCTATCGGCCAGGTCATTAAGCGGCTAAGTAAAGGTTTTGGCCGTTCATTGGGTGCAGACGAGCTGCAAATGGCCAAAGTTTCTAACTACAGCCAGAAGGCGGTGGTGGGCCTGAGCGTGGTCAATACCTCAAGCCAGGCGGCTGTCGGGATTGTTACGGCCAGTATGTTGCTGGAAGCGTCGAAGATCAGAGCTGAAATGATGAAGGACGCAGCACTTCAGGATTTGCTTAACGAAATGATGAATCGCGCCATCGATAGCTTTACCCATCGAATGGAATCGGTCAGTGAGATTGTGCGCAATATCTCAACGGTTGCGGAAAACCAGGCGCAGGCTGGTAAATATATTACTAAACAAATGAGTGCAGTTGCCGGATAAACGGCGGGACTACTTTTACCCGCAATAATATAAAGGAGTTTTATCAATTATGTCCGATCTAATTATTGGCGCTGGTTCGTCAGAACGTTATTTACGAGTGCAGGACGTTCAGGTCGAAACAAAAAATGTTGTCATTCAGGAAGAGAAAAGAAATGTCCAGGACATGTCCGATCTCGCAAAAAAAGAGGGCATGCTGTCGTTGATGATGGAAAAGCAGAGTCTGCGTACCGATACAACCCATGCGTCATCTACAGCACAGAAACGCAAAGGGGGAGATATTGAAACTGATACCCCGGCTAAAGCTGTGAAATTATCCGTCGCAGGGGAAGGGGATGCAAATAAAGCAGAGCGCCTGGCAGCCTCCGTGCCTGGAATATTAACGTCACAGATCAATATTACGCAGCCAAATAATAAATCTGCAGATATTGGTAAGAGTGACAGTCAGTCAACCGTGAGCACTGCTTCGTCTTCCGCTGTTCAAGCTCGTTCACAGCCCGCTGTTGAAGGCGGCACTGATATCACTGCTGCAGATGCAGCAGGCCCACGGTTCATCAACATTGTGGGTTCTATGAAGCAGCTCGAGGTGAGCAATACCATCACCACCGTAATGCTAAATGCTGAACGAGATGCCAACAAAGCGGCGGCGGCGGCAACAAACCGTAGCGTAGATGCGGCGGCTCGTGCAGGTAATAAAACCATTGAGGCTGCTCGACAGAATCTCAACGGGGCAATCACCTCCGGCGCGCTGGGTATTGCAGGCCAGGGAGCAACGACCGCGACCCAGATGAAGGCGCTAAATAAAGAAGGCACTTCCATCACCAAGAATCTGAAGCCGGCCCGCAACCTTGAGCTTGGCGTTCGCGAGCATCAGACCGCGATTAAGAGTGGTAAAGACACCATGGTTCATCAGAACAAAAAGCTGTCCGGCGATGTTGAGGCTACCATGGCACATCCGCAGGCCGCTGATATGCACGCCAGCGCGCTTAAGCGTGATACCCACAATTCGGTGCAGCTTGCGACGCAGAAGAGCCGTATTACTGCCGAGTACGCCAACCAGGGCATTCGTTCCGGGCAGGGAGCTGTTGAAGGGGCATTTGGCGTATCAGCTGCTGAGAAGCAGAAAGAGGCAGAGCTGGCCCGTGCCGACCGTGATGTTAACAACGAACTGGCCAATACCCAAAGTCAAACGGCCAAGAAGGCCGCTGAGACCAATGCGGCCATCAGAAGCATGACCGACACCATACTCAACGCTAATAACAGCGCGGTATCTTCCATCGCGGAACGTACACGCTAAATCTGAAGAATAAGCAACGTATGCAGGGATACCCGGCATACGTTGCTCAAAAGGAATTACGCAATGCTGAACGTAAATAATGTTGTACCCAACACCGTTAGTTATTATCCCGCTGTTACCAACGCTACCCAGTCTGCGCCGATGGCTGAAACCCACACAGGTTCAACTTCGGAACTGAATACGAAACTAATAAAAGAGCTTATTGCCCAGTTGGATACCCCTAATAAGGCGGATAAGCTTGATGAAATTAGGGCACTACTTGGTCAGTATGGTTTGGATACCAGCGGCGAAGATTTTAATAACAGCAAACTGCTTGCCGCATTAGAGCACCTCAAAACGGCCAGTGACGGCGCGCAACCGTCGGATGACGTTGCTGAGATGGTCGCCAATCAGGAACAGCGTGTAAAGAGTAGCGCTCAGGCGTTATCGGATATCCAGCGTGAGATCGTAGCAAATCGTACTAAGGCCAACTATTCGTTAAGCCAGTTTTTGGCTGAGAAACAAAGAGCGGTGCAGGAACCTGCACCGGAGCCGAAGAGCAGTGATGACGAAATTTCCACCCATACTAGCTATGCCGAGCTGTGGGCAAGAATGGCCCTCGCCATTAAAGAAATCAAAGGCGATTACGTAGATTTCTATGCCGATTTGATGCAGAAGTATACGGAAATGTACGAAGCTTATAATACGCACGTACAGGGGGCGGCATCCAAAGCCGTTTCCACAGGTGATGACGGTAATAATGTTAAATTCGATACGTCCGTCATGAAAAAAGGGTATGAAGACTTCATGAATGAAGTTAACGGTATCGATCTGGGTAGCGTAAAAAACTGGGATAAAATGACGCCGGAAGAGCGTAAAAGTATGGAAACCACGCTTGCGCCTGCCTTTAAAGTAAACGATAGCGGTAAAATCGAATTCAACCTCGATCAGTACAGCGCCGCACCTGATTATCCATCAGGTATTAGCGGTGGCAAAGTTTCTACTGCCAGCTACCAGGCCTGGCTTGCCTCCTTTAATGCAGGCGGCAGTGCCCTGCAAAGTAATATGCAGGCTTTTGCCCAACGTTATAGCCAGGCAAATAGTACCTTCGATAATTTAAATAAAGTATTGAGTGGTGCGATCGCCTCCCTGGCGGAAAGTGCAAAAGACGTTCTTAAAGCCTTAGGTTAAAAATTTGCTGAGTGGGTTATATGGACAGCATCTACAGGTTCGCATCGCAAGAAAGTTTAAGACAAGATATTTATCTGACTCAGGGAGTAAATGAAACCTATGGTGCATTTGCCTGCCGCGTTTCGGGCTTGCAGGTTAGATTTGCGGAGCCAGACACTTTTTTAAGACGTACGAACAGTGGTTCGTCTAACAGCTCGCAGGGCAGTTTTAAAGACCATTTTGGCTATGCTTCATCATTAGAAGAACATCATTCATTGCCCGGTGAGGGGGTTTGTGCCGCACAACGTTATTATTTTCATATGCGAGCTGATGCCCTAAAACAAACTTCTTCGCACAATAATGACCGTGCCGAACAAGTTTTAATCGAGCAGCCTGAAATACAAGGTCGCTATCGGGAAACGAGTGATAAGCCAAAAAAAACGGTCTTTCAGCGGCTGTTAAATTTCCTTACCCGGTGCTTTATGCCCTGCATCAAAGTAAAAACATAGGACAGTAGAGGAGTTATTATTATGCCTGGATCTATTAATGGTGCAGTCAGACAGGATATTCAATCCATCAATGCCAGAGGCATGGATAGCTCTGCATGCGCGACCGAGAGGCCCGCTTTTATCAATCTGGTTACAGAAGGTAGAAACGATCCAATAGCCCTCTTTAAACAACAGCCGCATCAGACCGCTAATGCAAAAGAGCTTGTTTTGCATGAGGCGCAAAAAAATCTTCCCGCTGACTTCCTTCAAAAGGATTTAAGCCCAGAAGGAAATAAGATCAGGACGCTTATCGGTGTTATCTATAAGGATGTACAGGACAGCGATGATGCAGGAGATCGAGCCAAGCTTGATAAAGTTTGTAAGAAACTTGCCGAAGCTAATGGCAATGAAAATAAAGAACGGAAGGTAGCAAAAGAACTCTCAGGCTTGGTTTCAAAATACGGTGCGGGCGCTTTTGAGAAGGTGATCAACAAGTGTATTGAACACTGCATGGAAGCCTGGGAAGATCATCACCAGGCGAAGTCAGTGGATACTCACGACAAGGCCATCTTCAAGCAATGTCTGGATGTTTGCAAATCTACGCTAAAGCACGACGTGGAAGGTTTGACACAGCCCGATCAGCCATGGGAAACGATGGCCCAGAAGCTGAACTTTTTCGTCAATGACTGTGCCGCTATTTCGAAAACGCTGACGAATTACGATGCGGAGCCGGTGATGCCTGCGCCAAAAGGCCCGGAGACGCTGAATCCTAACCACGACGGTGGTGCAGATAACCAACGAGTATTTATTCCAACCGGGCCAGGGCAGGGAGGCATTACCCTCAATATCACCAGCCAGGGGGGAAGTGTTGGCGATATTAGCCACTCAGTTGGTGCGTCGAATACCACGCCTGCAGACTCCAACTCTACGATTGTTAAGCACATTCTCGATTCCGGACTTACCAATGTTGAAAAGGTGGGGCTAATTAAAGACCTGTTTAATGCCGGCATTGGAGGCGGTAGCAACTTCCTTGGAAATCTGGCTGGCGTACAGGGCTACAAGGCAGAGCAGGCTGTGGATACTCCGCAGCACAACGTTGCCAGGCGGGAAATTGAAACCCAGACACTAAAGCCTGCATTAAAGAGCATCGCTACTCAAACTGAGGGTGCGCCTGACACGGAAACTGTTAACGATGCGAGCCTTGGCCCTGAGCCCAAAGTTCAGCAACAGTCAACCATTGTGGTTGAACAAAACAGGCTGAAGACGGCGGTCGACGGTGAGGCGTCCAAAAAGCAGGATGCGCATAATTTGGAAGCGGACAACATCGATAGCGTCGTACTGCGCGAGAAAAAGGAAACATCCGGCCGCACTTCTTTATCAAGCGGTGATTATATTTACACCACTTCACGCAACATCGATCCGCTGAATCGCAGATCTTCAACGCCGACGCATTTCATACCCCCTGGGGCAGAGACTCAACCTGAGCGGGCAAGCGGAAAAGTCGTGACGCTGGCGGATAAGTTTGAAGCTTTAAAGCAAAGGTCTCCTTCAGTCTTCGCTCACCTGGATAAAAATGGTGCCGTGGCTTCTGAAGGGAAAAAGGCAAAACCAACCGCGGAACATGATATTGAGAAGAGCTTACCGGATAGCCAGATAAGACCTGAACCTGAATTACCCCTAAATTCTCAGGTGCGAAATGATGCTTCGGCAGCGAACAGGGCGCCAGCAAGTATCAAAACCGCCAATCCAGGCATGGATTCAACGGATGGCGGAATGCCTCGCAAGGATGGTGAAGAGGTCAGCCGTAAATCTGCGTCTGATGGCTTTCAGCCAACGCGAATTAATGCTGCGGCCGTAAATATGCCAGGGAATAGGTCTGGCAACGACCATGTTTACACAACGGTACGCACTGTGAATTCATGGAACAGGGACCCGAAACCGGTGAGTTTCGTTCCTAAATCTGACTCAGTCGAACTGAACGCGGTGCTGTCGAGGTTAAAGCCACGAGATCAATCTAAATTTGATGCTCTGGAAAATAAGAGAATTGAGCAGGACAAAGAACCACTTCCTTTTCAGGAAAAGTTAGCTGAGTTCAGACGCCTACGCGAGCAATGGGATACTAACCATGAATGACTCAGTTATTGATGAAACGGTAGCTTCGCTGGTGGCTAACCTCATTTATCAGGTTAACGGCGTTCTACCAAGAAATATTAAACTGGAGGACAGTTTAATCACCGACCTGGCAATGGACTCCGTTGAACTTATAGACCTCCTTATGCGGCTCGAAGAGATAGGCGTAACGATACCGGAGTCAGATATCAGTAGCAGCCTGACCGTTGCGGATATTATCCAGCGCGTGCAGGAAAGTGCATAACGCAGTTCGTTCAATGTCGCCTGAACATGGGGAGGGCGACAGTTAATTAATAAGGAAACTATGTAATGATTACAATGCCGATTCCGCCTGCTGAACTGTACCAGGCGATGGCAAGCGCGAGCGCCAAAGCCGCCACGGCCGCAGGGAATGCCATGAATAGCGTCCAGCAGGGATTTCTTTCTTGCGTGACAAAAGTATACAACTCACTGGTGAGGATGAAAGACGCGGTCGTTGCAGGTTTCCATCGCCTTAGCGAGAGGATGAGTCCCTCGGCTGCTGAAGCTCCTGCGTCAACACCGCCTGTGTCAACGCTTAACCCTATTTCGGTAGCCGACACGAGGACATTCTGTCAGGAATTAATGCGCAAAATGGAAGCTGATCCTGGTTCTATAAATGGTATGTTTCGACAGAGTCCAGCGATCAAAATTAGCGAATTTAATCAACGTTTGACCGACCCGGTTGCATTTTTTGATGCGATCAAAAGTGATGAAATTAATAATGTTGAAGCAAGTTTCTTGATCAAGAAATGGATGGGGGAAACGCTGGCGGAAAATAAATTTTCCCCAGAAGAGCGCAGGGCACTGGTGGCCAATAAGGACAACAAAGCTGAAGTAAATAACATTTTGGGATGTAAATTTAATTCATCTGATGCTAACGGACGGGAGAATAAAGATAAATTTATTTCGCTACTTTCAGTCATGCGTACATATAAAGAAATATCTTTAGCAAACATCAATATGGAGAGCCGTCAACACGACCCTAGCGTTGTTGGGATTATGGGTATCGCACAAACATTTGATTTGGATTTAAATCTAATGCTTGCCACCACCCCAGCAGAGATAGCGATGCGTAATAAAGAAAAAGATGAGGCATTGACAGCATTTACGGCTCTGTTGGACCATTGTCCTCCGGGCGTGCCGCCGAAACCGGTCTTCATGCGCCCCAACTAACTCCCCGCTTTGTCGACATACACAAGGCCTGCTTAGCAGGCCTTTTAACAAACATTTCAGCTAGAGAACGGATGGTGTTGTGCAGATTTATTCCTGTGATAATTATTTTATTCTTGGTGTACGTTCATTAATCGAAACACTTAATATCAATGATGTCTCCGGGATGATAGTTTTTGATACGGGCAGCGAGTGCGTATATATTTTTCATGGTGATAAATTACGTCATGCAGATATTAATGATCCATTCAGTGCTCTGGTATGTTGTAGAGGTTCCTTGTTAGGCAAAAATGCTACTCTCAAAGCATATACTTGTCGCCTTCAAGCGAGTATTGAAAAGAACTTAGATGACGAGAGAATGGCCGTTTTGACCCGCAGAGAAGAGATGATAATTAAGGCATTATACAAAGTCTCTAACCGTAAGCGTCTTGCCAAGATGTTTAGCATCAGCGAAAAGACCGTTAGCGCGCATACAATAAGAGGGTTAAATAAGATAGGTGTGAAAAATACCAACACGCTGCACCGTATTCTTCAAGCCTGGCAGACTGTATTACCGGCTATTCTTCCTGACCCGCAATTGTAGAATTCGGCATATTTATAAAAAAATCCACGCCGGGCTTTAGGTTGCCCGGGCAAGAGAGCGTAAAGGTGAGCGGCCAAAGGTGCTGAATAAGGGTAAACAGGCGTTGGCCGTTCGGTTGTATGATGAAAACATGATGGTTTTCATATGAATAATTTAAAGGCCTGCTTTTGATAGTATTTTAACATTTATCTTTCTTGTAGGGCTATCTTTCCCAAGAATATCATCCAATTTTACAATGCATGAATGATACTCTTTCTTAATTTCATTTGGAATGTATCTGAATCCACCTTTAAGATAGTCGGAGATTATGTTTTTTTTCACTTCAGCATCAATGAATTCTAATGAATCACGCTTAAATACAAGTCCGAAATCTATGGGTTCCACGCTGCCTTCTGGAGTTTTCAAAAAGTTAGATGGTTTTGCATCACCCATAAAAAAACCATGTTTAAATAGATCGTTAACTCCTATTAGTGTGTCCTGGAAATTTGGGGTCTTGCCGTTGATGAATGGCATTTCAATACATTTTTCTACTATAGTGGCTGATTTTTTAGAACTCTGTATTTTTATATGATATTCGTTGCACATGTTTGCTTCATGAAAAATTTCATTTAGTGTTAAGTTTTTCGTTTTCTTTATAATAGATTCACCATCTTTATATACAGTTCCTCTTGATCCCTTACCCAATGCTTGTTTTCCCTCCTCAGGGTTGTAATTTGTTTTTAACAATTTTTCCGCATTAGCTTTCCACGAATGAATTCGAGAATTAATAAATGAATCATCTTTGGCAGGTTTAATTGTTTTTATTTCCTTGATTAGTTTTGAAATTTGTACATAATTCACATTAGTACTGCAAGGGATATCTCTGATTATAGAATCAGCCTCTCCATTTTTAAATTCATACTGAGTATTTGCTATACTCACTAATTTTTCCAGCGACTTACTAGATAGCGATGTATTGTTTATTTTTTTATTAATGGCACTTTGTAAATTGTCAGAGTGAATATTTATTTTTTCTTTAAAAATACTAATCATATTGAAATCACCTAATTATAGGTTTAGTGAATGGGAAGGATGTTAGCTTCCATCCATGATAATGTTTTTTTCGCAGATTTCTTTCAAAAAAGAGGAATATGAAGTGCGGGCACAGCTGTTATCCCAGTCACTACCTGATTTAAAAATGTACTTGCCGCGCATTTTCGTACAATTGGGCTTCAGGCCCTATTACAACCACCATACAAAGCGGTACCGGCAACAGACGATGACGCAGGAAGAGATGATTGGGCGATACATCGGCCATATCCAGGCGAAACATTTTAAGATAATGCGCTACTACGGATTTTGCCCAACTGTAAGCGCGCGAAACAGCTGCCGAGAGTGTATGAAGCCCTGCAGATGGAGGAGGCGCGGAAAAAAGCGGAGCAGCCGGACTTCACCGTGCTGATGAAGGAATTTTTGCGTACTGACCCGTACAAATACATTCTGTGTGGCAACCGACTGCGCTTCAGAAGTGCACGGGCAGGCAGACACGCTTCGGAGTGGGGGCGACACCGGAACCCCAGATTTTTCTGTTATCTTAGTCTCAGCCCGGCGACCAGCGCATCCAGATCAATAATCTCATTGCTGCTCTGGAAGGTATAATGTCCGTTCAGCAAAATGTGCTGCCAGGCTACCGGTGATATCTGGGCCAGAACCTCAATGCCTTTAGCATTGCTTTCCACAGCCAGTTGATCCAGCAATCACCATCTGCGACTTGCTCGCATTTCTCGCGGGCTTCGGCAAGTTTGACCTTCGCAAACATGCTGGATTTACCGTTGAGTTTAAATCGACAGCGGTAGGCTTTTTTACCATTTGGTTTCACTTCGAGGTAGAGACCGTTGAAATGATTGAGTCGATAGAGTTTTTCTTTCATGTACTCATTTTTGACTGCGTTGTTACGAGATGTGTTGAGACTCTGTGAAATGAAAAATCCACGCCATGGCGTGGATTTTATATTTATTGTGGCGCTCATGAGGTTAATTAAGACCTCATGAGACAACAAATTTTATTTAGACGTTGAACAGGAAGTTCATTACATCGCCATCTTTCACGATGTAGTCTTTACCTTCGGCACGCATTTTACCGGCTTCTTTAGCGCCTTGTTCACCTTTATAGGTGATGAAGTCGTCAAAGGCGATGGTCTGAGCACGGATAAAGCCTTTCTCGAAGTCGGTGTGGATTTTACCCGCGGCCTGTGGGGCAGTTGCGCCAACCGGGATGGTCCATGCGCGGACTTCTTTCACGCCAGCGGTGAAGTAGGTCTGCAGGTTCAGCAGCTCATAGCCTGCGCGGATCACGCGGTTCAGGCCCGGCTCTTCGAGGCCCAGTTCAGCCATAAACTCGTCACGGTCTTCGTCGTCGAGCTCGGCGATATCAGATTCAACCGCAGCACATACGGCCACCACGACAGAACCTTCGCCAGCGGCGATTTCACGCACTTTGTCGAGGTACGGGTTGTTCTCGAAGCCGTCTTCGTTGACGTTCGCGATGTACATGGTCGGCTTCAGCGTCAGGAAGCTCAGGTATTTAATAGCCGCTTTGTCTTCGTCGGTCAGGGTTTTCAGCGCACGCAGCATGCCTGCGTTTTCCAGCTGTGGCAGACATTTTTCCAACGCTTCCAGCTCGGCTTTCGCGTCTTTATCGCCGCCTTTGGCACGTTTCTGCACGCGATGGATCGCACGCTCACAGGTATCGAGGTCAGACAGCGCCAGCTCGGTGTTGATAACGTCGATATCGTCAGCCGGATCGACTTTGTTATTTACGTGGATGATGTTGTCGTTTTCGAAGCAGCGCACAACGTGGCCGATAGCTTCGGTCTCACGGATATTGGTCAGGAACTGGTTACCCAGGCCTTCACCTTTAGAAGCGCCTTTTACCAGGCCGGCGATATCCACGAACTCCATGGTGGTCGGCAGAATACGCTGCGGTTTGACGATTTCAGCCAGCTTGTCCAGACGCGGATCGGGCATCGGCACGACACCGGTGTTCGGCTCAATAGTACAGAACGGGAAGTTCGCCGCTTCAATACCCGCTTTTGTGAGCGCATTGAACAGGGTGGATTTGCCAACGTTAGGCAAACCGACGATACCGCATTTGAATCCCATGTTTAAATCACCTTAATCTTTTGGTAATCAACCTGTTATAGCAAACAGATTGCAGAAAATTGAATTACTTCGCCTATTATACACGGCAGCGGGGCAAATTGCCGCCCCCACGTGGTTTATTGCGCCTTAAAGGCGTGTAAGCGGTTGGTGGCTTTGGTGAGACCGTCCTTCAGCCAGACTTCAGTACAACGCGCCGCTTCGTCCACCGCCTCGTCAATCAGCTTCTGTTCAGAAACCGGTGGTTTGCCGAGCACAAAGCCAACAACTTTATTTTTATCGCCCGGGTGGCCGATTCCGATGCGTAAGCGATGAAAGTTCGGGTTATTGCCAAGCTTGCTAATGATGTCTTTCAGACCATTGTGGCCGCCATGGCCGCCGCCAAGTTTAAATTTTGCCACGCCCGGCGGCAGATCCAGTTCATCGTGAGCCACCAGAATTTCGTCCGGATTAATGCGGAAAAATGTAGCCATTGCCGCGACGGCTTTACCACTCAGGTTCATAAAGGTGGTAGGCACCAGCAAACGAACATCCTCACCGGCAAGGTTCACGCGTGAGGTGTAGCCAAAGAATTTCGCCTCTTCGCGAAGTGGGGCACGATGACGTTCTGCCAGTAAATCCACATACCAGGCGCCCGCGTTGTGGCGCGTAGCGGCATATTCGGCACCCGGGTTGGCGAGGCCGACAATCAGTTTAATCGTCACGTTTGTATTCCTGAATGGGTCGATATTCGGGGCGTAGTGTACTGTCTGCGAGGGCCGTTGACAAAGTTCTGGCAGCGTAGCGGTAGGACAGATGAATTATACCGATGCGTTACCATTAGAATTTCAAGTTGTTCAGCCACTTATTTGTAAAGTTTTGTTACTCATATGTTTGTAATTGTGATCACTCCCGCAGTCCCTTTTATTACCGTTGTCTATACTTTACACACAAGGAACAGGGATATTTTTCCCTTTCGACCCAAAGCTCCGGAGGTGACATATGAAACGCAAAAACGCTTCGTTACTCGGTAACGTGCTCATGGGTTTAGGATTAGTGGTCATGGTTGTTGGCGTCGGTTACTCAATTCTAAACCAATTGCCGCAGCTCGACCTGCCGCAGTTTTTCGCTCATGGAGCGGTACTCAGTATATTCATCGGCGCTATTCTTTGGCTCGCTGGCGCACGTGTCGGTGGCAAAGAGCGCGTAGCAGACCGTTACTGGTGGGTACGCCACTACGACAAGCGCTGCCGTCGTGACGAACACCATCACAGCTAACTGAATTGATAACGGCTCCCGAGGGAGCCGTTAGTTTATCTCAGGTCGGCCAGCGCGGCGTCGCGGTCAGGATAGAAACTGAGGCGTCCCGGAATAGGCTGAATACCGGCTCGCGCCATGGTGCGCAGAGGCTGGAACTCGAGGTTGGAGACGCGAAGCTCACAGCCTTCAGGCAGCTTGTTGACGAAGCGCTGGAAGGCATCAAGGCCACCGGCATCCAGTACCGGCACCGCATCCCATTTCAGGACCACAATCCGCTTTCCGGTAATACGCGTTTCCAGTTCGTTGAACAACCCTTCCGCGGCAGCAAAGAACAGCGGGCCAATCACCCGCAGCACCAGCACATCATCCGGTACGGTGACGTTCACCGGCGCCAGACGCGTCATCCGCGCGATACGGCGCATAAACAGCAGCGAAGCGAGTACGATACCTACGCTAATGGCAATCACCATGTCGAACAGTACCGTCAGCGACATACAGATAAGCAGCACGATAATGTCGTCTTTCGGCGCGCGACGCAGCAGGTTCACCACTTTGTGCGCTTCACTCATGTTCCAGGCCACCATCAGCAGCAGGGCCGCCATGGCAGAAAGCGGTAGCCAGGAAAGCAGCGGTGCCAGCACCAGCAGTGCGAGGATAACCAACAGGGCGTGGATCACCGCCGCAATGGGTGAGGTTGCCCCGGCGCGGACGTTCGCCGCCGAACGGGCGATGGCCGCAGTCGCGGTGATACCGCCGAAGAACGGCGCCACCAGGTTACCCATTCCCTGACCGATGAGCTCGCTGTTTGCTTTGTGCTTGGTGCCGGTCATGCCGTCGAGCACGACGGCGCAGAGCAGGGATTCAATCGCGCCAAGCATCGCCATTGAGAATGCCGCCGGAAGCAGCGCATGCAGCGAATTCCAGCTCAACGTGAAGCTCGAGCCCGGCAGATCCCACGGCAGAACAAGCTGCGGCAGCAGCTGCGGAATGCCGTTCCCCTGGCTGCCGTCCGCCAGCACATAGTGGAACTGCGATCCGATGGTCGCGACGTGTCCACCGAGCAGATTCACGATGCCCATCACCGCACAGCCAAGCAGCAGCGCGGGCAGGTGGCCCGGAAGGCGGATCCCCAGGCGCGGCCAGAAGATAAGCGTGGCAAGCGTCACCACGCCAATCGCGGCATCGCCGTAGTTAATGGTCGGCAGGGCCATCACCAGCGCACCGACCTTTTGCAGATAGTGCTCCGGGACATGCGCCAGTTGCAGACCAAGGAAATCCTTAATCTGCATGGTGCCGATCGTTATCCCGATACCGGAGGTAAACCCGAGGGTAACGGAAAGCGGAATGTACTCAATCAGGCGGCCAAAACGAGCGAGGCCGAAGAGAATGAGAAACACCCCGGAAAGCAGCGTGGCAACCAGCAGCCCCGCCAGACCAAACTGCTGAGAAACCGGGTAGAGGATCACCACGAACGCGGCCGTCGGCCCGGAAACGCTAAAGCGTGAGCCACCGGCCAGCGCGATGACAATCCCTGCCACCGCCGACGTGTACAGGCCGTACTGCGGCGCAACCCCGCTGCCAATAGCCAGTGCCATCGCCAGTGGAATGGCAATGATCCCAACGGTTATCCCGGCAATCAGGTCACGCGTAAAGCGACCCGCAGTGTATTTTTCTTTCCAGCAGGCATCGATGAGAGCGCGGAAAGGCATAATTTGCGAGAATTTATTCACAATATGTTTTCATCCATGAGCGCATCATCTGTCACGAGGGCAGGTGAAGGAGGCAAAAAATAAAATAATTAATAAATCATACAAATGGGCAACATATATAAAAAAACCCGCCGTAGCGGGTTCTTGAGCGACGCCCGATTAGTGTTCGAACATAGCAGAGATAGATTCTTCGTTGCTGATACGACGAATCGCTTCGGCCAGCATGCCAGAGAGCGTCAGAGTACGCACGTTCGGCAGGGCTTTAATCTCATCCGTTAACGGGATAGTGTCGCAAACCACAACTTCGTCGATGACGGAGTTGCGCAGGTTGTTTGCCGCATTACCGGAGAAGATCGGGTGAGTCGCGTAAGCAAATACGCGTTTAGCACCACGTTCTTTCAGGGCTTCTGCCGCTTTGCACAGCGTGCCGCCGGTATCGATCATGTCATCAACCAGTACGCAGTCACGGCCAGCAACATCACCGATGATATGCATCACCTGAGATACGTTAGCACGCGGACGGCGTTTGTCGATGATAGCCATGTCGGTATCGTTGAGCAGTTTGGCAATCGCACGAGCACGAACCACGCCGCCGATGTCCGGAGAAACCACAATCGGGTTATCCAGGTTCAGCTGCAGCATATCTTCGAGCAGGATTGGGCTACCAAATACGTTGTCTACCGGTACGTCGAAGAAGCCCTGGATCTGTTCAGCATGCAGGTCAACGGTCAGTACGCGGTCAACGCCAACGCTTGACAGGAAGTCAGCAACAACTTTGGCTGTGATAGGAACACGAGCGGAACGCACACGGCGGTCCTGACGTGCATAGCCAAAGTAAGGGATAACGGCAGTAATACGGCCCGCGGAAGCACGACGCAGGGCATCGACCATAACAACCAGTTCCATCAGGTTGTCATTGGTGGGGGCACAAGTGGACTGGATGATGAAAATATCACCACCGCGTACGTTTTCATTAATTTGTACGCTGACTTCGCCATCGCTAAAGCGACCTACGGCGGCGTCGCCGAGTGAAGTGTACAGGCGGTTGGCAATACGTTGTGCTAGTTCCGGGGTGGCGTTACCAGCAAAAAGCTTCATTTCAGGCACGAGAAGAACCTCAGGCATGCGTCCAGTTATGGATGAAAGGGGCCGAAAACTGTGCGGGCCAGGCACCATTCCATCCAGGAGGTGTGTTTAAAGAGCGCGATGCAACGTCTGGAACAGGGTGACGTTGTCACCGAAACTCAGTCTGCCCTGGGATGGCGTGCAGTAACGGCGATACGTTCCTGGCACGGGCGATAAAGCCTTGCAGCCATTCCGGGGCTTGCTCTAGCACCTGACGTGCGGCGGATTCTGTGTCAAATTCAGCAAAAACACAGGCCCCTGTGCCAGTCAGGCGCGACGGCGCGTATTCTAACAGCCAGGAAAGCGCCGCATCAACCTCGCGAAAACGTTTTCTTGCGATAACCTCGCAATCGTTGCTGAATTCACATTTTAGTAACGTTTCAATTGACCTGCGCGGAGTATTACGCGGTAGCTCCGGATCGCCAAAAATAACCGGCGTTGGAATACTGACTCCGGGGTGGGCGACCAGGTACCATTTTTCTTCGACATCGACCGGGGTGAGGATTTCCCCTACACCTTCGGCAAAGGCCGCGTGACCGCGCACAAACACCGGCACATCGGCGCCGAGTGTCAGGCCGAGCGCCGCCAGCTCATCGACCGAAAGCCCGGTCTGCCACAGATGGTTCAGCGCCACCAGTACCGTTGCGGCGTTGGACGAACCGCCGCCAAGGCCACCGCCCATCGGCAGGCGCTTGTCGATACTGATGTCTGCGCCGCTACCGACGGGTAATCTTTCTCCCGCCGCCTGCATCAAAAGACGCGCAGCACGAATAATCAGATTTTGTTCGTCCGGCACGCCAGCTACCGGCGTCAGCAGGCGCAGCACGCCGTCCTGACGCGGCTCAATGGTGAGCGTATCGCCATAGTCGAGAAACTGAAACAGCGTCTGCAGGGTGTGATAACCGTCCGGACGCTGCCCGGTGATGTACAAAAACAGGTTCAGCTTCGCGGGAGAGGGCCACTGGTTCATTATTTGACTATCCAGTTATCCATTTTGAGCTTAATACGCTGTCCGTCCTGGGTCAGCTCCATGTTAGATGGCAGCGCCGGCGTGGTTTTGCTGTCGTAACCGCTGTATACCACTTTCCAGGTTTTGCCGTTCTGCGTGTAGTTAATCTCGCTCAGGCGGTACTGGTCATCAAGGGTGTAGTCGGTGGCATCGCCCGGCAGTCCGACAATCCACTGGCGCAGGCTGTTGAGCGGAATAGGCATACCCGTCAGCTTGCTAATCATCTCTTCACCGTCGGTGGCGGTGTAGCGCTGACCTTTATTGTCGACCACCTGCACGCTACCCGGCTGGGCGGTGAGTTCAAGCTCGGTACTGCCAAGCGGGTTAGTCAGCAGCAGACGATAATGGTCTTTACCGGTCTGCTGCCAGAAGAAGCGGGCGTACACTTTCTGCTGGTCGGAAAGGTAGGCAAAGGCGCCGCGCGTCTGGAACTGATTCAGCTGACGAACGTCCTGTTGGTGCTGACGCCACTGCGGGGAGTCAGGGCTCTTGCCCGGGCCTTTCGGCGCATTAACAGAACAGGCGGTAAGGACAAGGGCTGCCAGCGGCAGCAGACGAATCAATCGGGGCAGGCTCATAGTGTGAGAAATCCTTGACGTGCGTTGCGTTGATAACCCTTTATGCTAGCGTTGCGGGCGGATAGCGTCTACGTTCAAATGGTCTTAAATCATAAAATTAGCGAACGGAGCCTATTACTCCAAAAGGGGAGCGTCTCTTTTATTGATCTCGCGCATCCTGTATGATGCGCTCAGACTAACCTTATCAACGCTGGTACTACTCCCGCTAATATGACCCTGTTAGCTCTCGGCATTAACCATAAAACAGCCCCGGTTGCGTTGCGAGAACGTGTTGCGTTTTCGCCGGACACGCTCGACCAGGCGCTGGAGAGTTTACTGGCGCAACCCATGGTGCAGGGCGGCGTCGTGCTGTCTACCTGTAACCGTACCGAGCTGTACCTGAGCGTTGAAGAACAGGAAAACCAGCAGGAAGCGCTGATCCGTTGGCTGTGTGATTATCACAATCTTAACGAGACCGATCTGCGCAACAGCCTCTACTGGCACCAGGATAACGACGCGGTCAGCCATCTGATGCGCGTTGCCAGCGGGCTGGATTCGCTGGTTCTGGGCGAACCGCAAATTCTCGGGCAGGTGAAGAAAGCCTTCGCCGACTCCAGCCGTGGTCATCTGCACGCCAGCGAGCTGGAACGCATGTTCCAGAAATCGTTCTCGGTCGCCAAGCGTGTGCGAACGGAAACAGATATCGGTGCCAGCGCCGTTTCCGTTGCTTTCGCTGCCTGTACGCTGGCGCGGCAAATCTTTGAATCTCTCTCGACGGTCACCGTACTGCTGGTGGGTGCCGGAGAGACTATCGAACTGGTTGCACGCCATCTGCGCGAGCACAGCGTCAAAAAAATGCTTATCGCCAACCGCACCCGTGAACGTGCGCAGGTGCTGGCAGATGAAGTCGGCGCTGAGGTGATTGCGTTAAGCGACGTTGATGAACGGCTGAAAGAGGCCGACATCATCATCAGCTCAACGGCAAGCCCGCTGCCGATTATCGGTAAAGGGATGGTCGAGCGGGCGCTGAAAGCCCGTCGTAACCAGCCGATGCTGCTGGTCGATATCGCCGTTCCGCGCGACGTTGAACCGGAAGTTGGCAAGCTTGCTAACGCCTATCTGTACAGCGTTGATGACCTGCAAAACATCATTTCGCACAATCTTGCTCAACGTAAAGCGGCGGCCGTCCAGGCCGAGACCATCGTTTTGCAGGAAACCAGTGAATTTATGGCCTGGCTGCGCGCCCAGAGCGCCAGCGAGACCATTCGTGAGTACCGTAGTCAGGCTGATATTGTCCGCGAAGAGCTGACTGCAAAAGCGCTGAACGCGCTGGAGCAGGGCGGCGATCCGCAGGAGATTATGCAGGATCTGGCGCGTAAACTGACGAACCGTCTGATCCACGCCCCGACGAAATCACTTCAGCAGGCCGCCCGCGATGGCGATGACGAACGCCTGCATATTCTGCGCAACAGCCTCGGGCTGGAATAGCGCGCCTCACTCTTATTATTACAAGGTGCATTTACGCCTATGAAGCCTTCTATCGTTGCTAAACTGGAAGCTCTGCATGAGCGCCATGAAGAAGTTCAGGCGCTGCTCGGCGATGCGGGAACTATCGCTGACCAGGAGCGTTTCCGGGCGCTGTCGCGTGAATACGCGCAGCTCAGCGATGTTTCACGTTGCTTTACTGACTGGCGTCAGATTCAGGATGATATCGAAACCGCGCAGATGATGCTCGACGATCCAGAAATGCGCGAAATGGCGCAGGAAGAGCTGCGCGAAGCCAAAGAGAAAAGCGAAGCGCTTGAACAACAGCTGCAGGTTCTGCTGTTGCCAAAAGATCCCGACGACGAGCGTAACGCTTATCTTGAAGTGCGTGCCGGTACCGGCGGTGATGAAGCGGCGCTGTTTGCCGGCGATCTGTTCCGCATGTACTCCCGTTACGCTGAAGCGCGCCGCTGGCGCGTCGAGCTGATGAGCGCCAGCGAAGGCGAGCACGGCGGTTATAAAGAAGTGATCGCCAAAATCAGCGGCGACGGCGTTTATGGCCGACTCAAATTTGAATCCGGCGGTCACCGCGTGCAGCGCGTTCCGGCCACCGAATCGCAAGGGCGTATTCACACGTCGGCCTGTACCGTTGCGGTCATGCCAGAGCTGCCGGAAGCAGAACTGCCGGACATTAACCCGTCCGAGCTGCGCATCGATACCTTCCGCTCCTCCGGGGCGGGGGGACAGCACGTTAACACCACCGATTCCGCTATCCGTATTACCCACCTACCGACAGGTATCGTGGTGGAGTGTCAGGACGAACGTTCTCAGCATAAAAACAAGGCTAAAGCGTTGTCGGTGCTGGGTTCACGTATTCGCGCTGCTGAAATTGCTAAACGCCAGCAGGCCGAAGCCTCCGAACGTCGCAACCTGCTGGGCAGCGGCGATCGCAGCGATCGTAACCGCACCTATAACTTCCCGCAGGGCCGCGTGACCGACCACCGTATCAACCTGACCCTGTACCGTCTGGATGAAACCATGGAAGGCAAGCTCGATATGCTGATTGAACCTATCGTGCAGGAATACCAGGCCGACCAGCTGGCGGCGCTGTCTGAGCAGGAATGATGACGTTTCAACAGTGGCTGACGCAGGCGATAGTGCGTCTTGGTGAGAGTGAAAGCCCCCGGCGTGATGCTGAGATCCTGCTGGGACACGTGACCGGCAGGGCGCGTACCTATATTCTCGCTTTCGACGAAACCGAACTCAGCGCCGACGAACTCGCGGCGCTTGAGGTGCTGCTGGCGCGCCGGGAACGTGGTGAACCGGTGGCGCATCTGACCGGCGAACGTGAATTCTGGTCGCTGCCGCTTGCCGTTTCTGCCGCAACGCTCATCCCGCGCCCGGATACCGAATGCCTGGTCGAGCAGGCGCTGGCGCGACTGCCCGCGGAGCCCTGTCAGATCCTCGATCTGGGGACCGGCACCGGTGCTATTGCGCTGGCGCTGGCAAGCGAACGCCCGGATTGCCAGGTGACCGCCGTGGACGTCATTCCTGAAGCGGTAGAACTGGCCCGGCGTAACGCCACCCGCCTTGCCATTGGCAACGTGACGGTTGTGCAAAGCCACTGGTTCAGCGCGCTGGCCGACCAACGCTTTGCGGTGATTGTCAGTAACCCTCCCTATATTGATGAGCAGGATGAACATCTGGCGCAGGGTGACGTTCGCTTCGAGCCGCTGAGCGCGCTGGTGGCGGCGCAGCATGGGCTTGCCGACCTGGCGCAGATTATCCGTGAAGGACGCGATCACCTGCTGGCAGACGGCGTCATGTTGCTGGAGCACGGCTGGAAGCAAGGGGCGCAGGTGCGTGAACTGTTCCTCGCCTGTGGCTACACGCAGGTGGAGACCTGCCGTGATTACGGCGGCAACGAGCGGATTACGCTTGGAGTTAAGTCATGACGATGTTCACCAGCGTGCTGGCGCTGCATGTCATTGCGGCCGGGCTATCCGTGAGTTTGTTTGCGCTGCGCTACTGGTGGACATACCAACGCAGCCCGATGCTTGCGGCGCGCTGGGTGAAGGTGGTGCCGCACGGTGTCGATACCGTGCTGTTTCTCAGCGGCGCCGCGCTTATTGCGATAACGCACTATCTGCCTTTCACCGGGCAGGACGCATGGCTGACTGAAAAGCTGTTTGGCGTTATCATTTACATCGTTCTGGGTTTTATTGCGCTGGGCCGTCGGTTCCGGCGCAGCCAGCAGGTCGGGTTTATTGCCTTCCTGCTGGGGCTGGTGGTGCTGTTCATCATCATTAAACTCGCCATCACTAAAATACCGTTACTGGGGTAGGTATGAGGTCATTAGCCGATTTCGAATTTAACAACGCGCCCTTATGCGATGGAATGATCCTCATTTCTGAACTGATCCGCGACGACTTTCCGTCGCAGCAGGTGCACCGCGAGCTGGAGAAACTGGTCAGTCTGGCTCATGAAGAGATAAGTCTTGCCTGGCCGCAGGGGCGGCAGATGGAAAGGCTGCTGGAGCTGTTTTACGGCGAATGGGGATTCAGTGATTCCCGCGGCGTGTATAAACTCTCCGATGCCTTGTGGCTGGATAAAGTATTGAAGAATCGTCAGGGCAGCGCGGTGTCGCTGGGGGCGATTTTCCTGTGGGTGGCGCAGCGTTTGTCGCTGCCGGTTTCGCCGGTGATTTTCCCGACGCAGCTCATCCTGCGCGCGGATACCGATCCGGAGGAGATGTGGCTCATCAACCCGTTTAACGGCGAAACGCTGAACGAGCACACCCTGGAAGTCTGGTTAAAAGGCAACGTCAGCCCGGTGGCTGAGTTGTACGATGAAGATTTAGACGAAGCGGATAACGCGGAAATCGTGCGTAAACTGCTCGATACGCTGAAATCCGCGCTGATGGAAGAGCGGCAGATGGAGCTGGCCCTGCGCGCCAGTGAAGCGCTGCTGCAGTTTAATCCGGAAGACCCGTATGAAATTCGCGATCGCGGGCTTATCTACGCCCAGCTCGAGTGCGAGCACGTGGCGCTGATGGATTTAAACTACTTCGTCGAGCAGTGCCCGGAAGATCCGATTAGCGAGATGATCCGCGCCCAGATTAATACGATTTCACATAAGCAAATTACTTTGCATTAAACCCTGATAAGGCGACCCTATGAAACAGAAAGTGGTAAGCATTGGCGATATCAACGTAGCAAATGACCTGCCGTTCGTGCTGTTTGGCGGCATGAACGTGCTCGAGTCACGCGACCTCGCGATGCGTATCTGCGAACACTACGTCACCGTGACCCAGAAACTGGGGATCCCGTACGTGTTCAAAGCCTCTTTTGATAAGGCCAACCGTTCCTCTATCCACTCTTACCGTGGCCCGGGCCTCGAAGAAGGGATGAAGATTTTCCAGGAGCTGAAGCAGACCTTTGGCGTGAAAATCATCACTGACGTTCACGAAGCCTCTCAGGCTCAGCCGGTTGCCGACGTGGTGGATGTGATTCAGCTGCCGGCGTTCCTGGCGCGTCAGACTGACCTCGTGGAAGCCATGGCGAAAACCAACGCCGTTATCAACGTGAAAAAACCGCAGTTCGTAAGCCCTGGTCAGATGGGGAACATCGTGGATAAATTCCGCGAGGGCGGCAACGAGAAGGTTATCCTTTGCGATCGCGGTGCAAACTTCGGCTACGACAACCTGGTGGTCGACATGCTGGGCTTTAGCGTTATGAAGAAAGTCTCTGGCAACTCGCCGGTTATTTTCGACGTGACCCACGCCCTGCAGTGCCGTGACCCGTTTGGTGCAGCTTCCAGCGGCCGTCGTGCGCAGGTCACCGAACTGGCGCGCGCGGGCATGGCGGTAGGTCTAGCAGGTCTGTTCATTGAAGCGCACCCGGATCCGGAACACGCTATGTGCGATGGCCCGTCCGCGCTGCCGCTCGACAAACTTGAGCCGTTCCTGAAGCAAATGAAAGCGGTTGACGATTTGGTCAAAAGCTTCGGCGATCTGGATACCAGCAAGTAAGAAAGCAAAACGGCAACCTCAGGTTGCCGTTTTTTTATGTCCACACCTGTTATCAGGCAAAAATGGTCATCAGGTAGGCCACAAACAGCGCCAGGTGCGCCGCACCGTTCAGCACATTGGTTCGTCCGGTTGAGAACGATATGTGGCACAGCACGAGCGAAGCTACCATCACAATCATCTCCGGTGCCCCAAGACCGAACTGCAGATCATTCCCCGTCGCCCAGGCAATCAGCGTTACCACCGGAACCGTCAGCGAGATAGTGGCCAGCACCGAGCCAAAGAACAGGTTCATGGCGCGCTGTACCTGATTGCTGAGCACCGCTTTCAGGGCACCGAGGCCTTCCGGAGAAAGGATAAGCAATGCGACCAGGAAACCGGTGAAGGCGATCGGCGCATTCATGGTGGTCAGCAGGGCTTCCAGCGGGTTGGCGTTCATCTTGGTGACGGCAATAACCGCAATCAGATGGATGACCAGCCAAATCGCGTGCCACAGGTTGCTGTGCGCGGATGGCTTACCGTGGTGCGGGTCATCGTCGTCGCTGTCATCTTCGTGCTCATAGACAAACAGACTCTGGTGAGTACGGGTCTGAATCAGCAGAAATACGCCGTACATAGCGGCGGAAATAAGTGCAACCAGCAGCGCCTGACCGACGGTAAAATTGCCGCCTGGCAGCGCCATCGGGAATATCAGAACAATAATGGCCAGCGGGAAAAGTGCAATAAGATACTGTTTAATCCCAAACAGATTCATATATTGCGTGGCAAATTTACGCCCGCCGAGCAGTAATGAGAAACCGACCAGACCGCCGGTGACAATCATAATGATGGAATAGAGCGTATCGCGCATCAGGGTTGGCGCGGCATCGCCCGTGGCCATTAAGGCGGAAATCAGGCTGACTTCCAGAATCACCACTGAAAGACTTAAAATCAGCGAGCCGTAGGGTTCGCCAAGACGGTGTGCCAGTACGTCGGCATGACGTACCACGCTAAATGCGCTGGCTAATATCCCGACCAGCGCCAGCAGGTTTATTCCAACAATCGCCGGCAGTGACTGCGCACTTCCCCAGAAGAGCAGTACGGCCAGCGCCAGGACCGGGAAAATAAGCGACGTCTCCTTGTGGCGGGTTTTTACCGCCTCATGTGCATGGGTCATGAACCATCTCCGTGTAAGCAGGTGTTTTGCAATTAATCTAATTATAGATGACGTAAGTCGATAAAATAACAGACTTTCTTCTATTAATATTCTTGTTTTACTCAAATTTACCCATATCAACGTGGAACGTTGAGTATGCAGCATAAGTGCACATTAAGATAAAATTTGTTATATATAACATTGTGTTAGTAAATTCTTAGTCGCATTTATCCTCCTGTTTTTAAGCAAAAATACAGACACTTATTTTTGCTTTTCTTGCCTTGCCAGAGTGTCAGCAATTGCATATCTTCAATATAAGCTGGATAATATTTCAGCAATATAAAAACGCCGATATACCCAAATAATTCGCGTTGCAGGAAAGCTAACGCACATGCAGCTTGAAGTATGACGGGTATAAAAAAGCGTTTAGCAAGGGAAGGCGATAACAAGTGGTCGCAGGGAAGTAAGCAGTGGCGGAGGTATAAAGTGTTAACGCGTGATTTCTTAATGAAAGCCGACTGTAAGACGGCTTTCGGCGCTATTGAGGAATCGCTACTCTGGTCGCCTGAACAACGTGCTGCCTCGCTGGCTGCCACGCTTGCCTGTCGTCCAGATGATGGCCCTGTATGGATATTTGGTTACGGTTCACTGATGTGGAACCCGGCGCTCGATTATACACAATCCTGCACCGGCTCCCTGGTGGGCTGGCACCGTGCATTTTGCTTACGCCTGACGGCAGGACGGGGAACCGCCTGTCAGCCGGGACGTATGCTGGCGCTGAAAGAAGGGGGACGCACCACCGGTGTGGCTTATCGCCTGCGTGATAAAACGCTGGAAGAGGAGCTGACGCTGCTGTGGAAGCGAGAGATGATAACCGGCTGCTATTTACCGAGCTGGTGCAAACTGGCGCTGGATGATGGGCGAACCGTCAACGCGCTGGTGTTTATCATGGATCCGCGTCACCCGCTGTTCGAATCGGACACCAGTGTTCAGGTCATTGCGCCGCTGATAGCCAGCGCGAGCGGCCCGCTGGGGAGCAACGCGCAGTATCTGTTCTCACTCGAGAAGGAACTGCGTAAACTCGGGATGGTAGATGACTGCCTCGATGAGCTGGTGCTTCGGGTGCGCAATCTGCTCGGTGGTGAAACGCTATCGGGCGTTGCATGATGATAAAAAGGCGGGTGACCCCGCCTTTTTTTATGCCTTAAATCCTGAAGTGGCTGGCGGTGGCGGCCAGGTCTCCCGCTTGCCCCTGCAGGGCACTGGCGGCGGCCGCCGATTCGACCACCAGTTCGGCGTTCTGCTGAACCATCCGGTCGAGGTGAATGACCGCGTGGTTAATCTCCTGGATCCCTTTCATCTGTTCGCTGCTGGCGATGCTGATCTCACGCATGATGCCGGAAACCGAGCCGATGCTGGCCACAATCTCCTGCATGTTGTCTCCCGCCAGGCGCACGTAGCGTGAACCGGTGGCTACGCTGTTGGTGGTGGAATCAATCAGCGCTTTAATCTCTTTCGCTGCCTGGGCGCTGCGGCTCGCCAGGTTACGCACTTCACCGGCTACTACGGCAAACCCACGACCCTGCTCACCGGCTCGCGCAGCCTCTACCGAGGCGTTCAGCGCCAGAATATTGGTCTGGAAGGCGATACCGTCGATGACGCTGGTGATATCGCTGATTTTTGCCGACGCGGTTTCGATATCCTGCATGGTAGTGATGGCCTGATTCACCACGTCACCGCCGCGGGAAGCCACCTGAGTGGCCCTGTCCGCCTGGTGGCTGGCTTCTGCGGCGGATTCAGTCGACTGTGAAACGGAAGCGGTTATCTCTTCCACCGCGCTTGCGGTTTCACGCAGGCTGGAGGCGGCCTGTTCGGTGCGCCCGGACAGGTCACGGTTACCGGCGGCAATCTCCTGAGAGGCGGTCTGTACGGATGACGTCGCGTCGCGCAGCTGCAGCATGACCTTCGCCAGCTTATCGCTGAAGGCGTTAAACGCCTGCGCTATCTGCATCACCTCATCGCGGCCGGTTTCCGGCAGACGCTGTGAGAGATCGTTGGTGCCGTTACCGATAGCCAGCATCGCATCGCGAATGGTCATCAGACGCTTCAGCATGGTGGAAACCACCACGTGAACCACCGCGCCGCTCAGCAGCACGAGAATAACCAGGCTAATCGCGGAGGCTTTCAGCAGGGCGTTCATTCCGGCGCCGGCTTCTGCGCTGTCGAGGGCGACAACCAGCAGCCAGTGGGTTCCTTTAACGGGTGCCGCAAGCAGATGTTTTTCCACGCCGTTAAGCTCACCGCTGACAATCTGATGCCGGGCGAGGGTATTGAACTCTACGCCTTTAAGCGCTTCTTTAAACGACTTTAGCGTCAGATTCGGGTCGTTTCCGGCAATGACTGTACCGTCGCTGTCGAGCAGCAGGCCGCTGCTGGCGGGCGTCGGATGGATACCGCGCACGTTGGCAATCACGCTGTCCATGGTGACGTCACCGGCGACCACGGCTTTCAGCTGACCGTTCTCTTTGACCGGGATGGCGAAGGTGACCACCAGTTTCCCGGTGCCGGAGTCCAGGTAAGGGGCGGTGACCACCGGGCCATCGGCGCTGACAGCCTGCTGATACCACGGACGGGCCGTCGGGTCGTAATCGGCAGGAACACCGGCGGCATCGGAGAACTTCGCGGTTTTATTGGCATAGCCAACGTAAACATCGCTGAAGCCACCGGCGCGGGCCATCTGCAAAAATTCAGGGACGGGATCGCTCATCGTCAGGACGACGTTATCCAGAGAGGCAATCATGGTGGTTTTACTGCTGATCCAGTCGGCAATCGCCTGGCCGTGGCTGGAAAGGGTGCTGGTCAATACGTCCTGCTGCGACTGCAGATTATCCTGGCGTGTGACCTGATAGTTAACAACGGTATTCAGCAGCAGGGCGATGGCGAGACATGCCGATGCTGCGGTAATAATGCGCGTGCGTATGGAGCTGAACATGATGGTTTACCTGCTGGGTTGTCTGACTATGCGTATCGGCAACCCAGGGGGTAAACTTAAGACTGTAACCGCGTCCATTAGAAAAAATAGTTTAAGCAGTGCTTAATCTTTAACGGACTAATACTCTAGTACTAAAACGTTAGTACCTTATCGGCGACCAGCGTCCACTGCGCCAGTTCAACCAGCGTACCAATTTCAACGCCATCAATCAGCGGTAGCGGGGTAACGCCACGCCCGTCGGCGCAGGTTTTACACAGTTTCACCGGAACATTCTGCGCGGTGAGGATCTCCAGCATCTGTTGAATGTTGTAGCCTTCAGCAGGTTTTTGCCCGCGGATCCCGGCGGTGACGGCGTCAGACATCAAAAACACCTTCAGCTCAATCTCCTGCTGCTCGCGCATGGCGATGGCGAGACGCAGGCTGTTGAACAGCGATTCACTGCCATAGGCAGCACCGTTAGCGATAAGAACAATACTTTGCATGAGAACTCCTTGGTTGAACGCTTATGCTAGCGCGCGTGGAGGCGGGTTCCAACCGCTGATTGTGTGACTGGTGATGGATTACCCGACATCAATGGGCGCTGCGCTTTGGATTAATCCTGGAGTTTTACTTTGGGCTGAAATTTGATGTTCATCACGTTAAAATAGAGACTTAGCCTTTTTGACTTTGACTAACCGGCGTGCGACGCCAGCAGGTGTAATGCTGTTTTTATCCCGTCAGACTTCCGTTTTCGCGTTACTCTGGTTCTTTACCGGAGGTGCCTTCAGCGCCCAGTCCTCCTTTATTCAGCAGGCAGAAAATCCCTTCGATAATCATCAGGACGGTTTACCCGATCTTGGTATTACTCCGCCAGGCCATGATGGCGAGAAACACCTGGCGGAAATGGCAAAAGCCTTTGGCGAGGCCAGCATGAAGGATAATGGCCTTGATACCGGCGAGCAGGCCAAAGCGTTTGCGCTGGGGCAACTGCGTGACAAGGTGAACGGCGAGGTGAGCCAGCAGCTGGAAACGCTGCTGTCGCCGTGGGGTAATGCCACCATCGATCTCAAAGTGGATGATAGCGGTCAGTTTACCGGGAGCCGGGGGAGCTGGTTTTTACCGCTGGAGGATAATAATCGCTACCTCACCTGGAGTCAGTTGGGCGTCACTCAGCAGAAAGAGGGGCTGGTCAGCAGCGCGGGAGTCGGTCAGCGCTGGCTGGCAGGACAGTGGCTGCTGGGGTACAACACCTTCTACGACAACTTGCTGGATGAAAACCTGGCGCGCGGTGGCTTTGGCGCCGAGGCGTGGGGCGAATATCTGCGGCTTTCCGCCAACTATTATCAGCCGTTCACCAGCTGGGAAACGCACAATGATACCCAGCAGCAGCGCATGGCGCGGGGTTATGATCTCACCGCGCAGGCGCGTTTGCCTTTCTATCAATATCTCAATACCAGCGTTAGCCTGGAACAATACTTTGGCGACAGCGTCGAACTGTTCCACAGCGGTACCGGCTATCACAACCCGGTGGCGGTCTCGCTTGGTCTGAACTATACCCCGGTGCCGCTGGTAACCTTCAGCGCCCTGCACAAGCAGGGTGAGAGCGGGGTCAGCCAGAATAACCTCGGTATGAAGCTGAACTACCGCTTTGGCGTACCGCTGAAAAAACAGCTGCAAAGCAGCGAAGTGGCAACGGCGCGATCGTTACGCGGCAGCCGTTATGACAGCCCGGACAGACAAAACCTGCCGGTGCTGGAGTATCGTCAGCGGAAAACGCTGTCGGTATTTCTTGCTACGCCGCCGTGGGATTTGGCGCCGGGAGAAACGGTACAGTTGAAGCTTCAGGTGCGCAGCCTGCACGGTATTCGTGCGCTGCACTGGCAGGGTGATACCCAGGCGCTGAGCCTGACGCCGCCGGTAGACCCGCGAAGCGAGGACGGCTGGAGCATTATTCTACCCGCGTGGGATAGCCACGAAGGCGCGGTGAACCGCTGGCATCTGTCGGTGGTGGTAGAAGATAACAAAGGTCAGC
Source organism: Yokenella regensburgei ATCC 49455 (assembly GCF_000735455.1). Lineage (GTDB taxonomy): Bacteria > Pseudomonadota > Gammaproteobacteria > Enterobacterales > Enterobacteriaceae > Yokenella > Yokenella regensburgei. The sequence continues at coordinate 193,446 of NZ_JMPS01000069.1, forward strand.
GCGTCTCTTCCAATGAGACAACGCTGTCGCTGACCGAACCGCTGGTGACCTTTTCCACGCCGGAGCTGACGTCCGGGTGGTCATCGCAGCCGGGTGAGTAGTTAGAAAATGCGTTCCTGATGCACCCAGACCGCCGCTTCAACGCGCGATTTGAGCTTCATTTTCTTCAGCATATGTTTCACGTGCACCTTCACCGTGCTTTCGGTGATATCCAGGCGACGGGCGATCATTTTGTTCGGCAGGCCCTGAGCGATAAGCTTCAGGATATCGCGCTCGCGTGGGGTCAGTTGGCTGACGTCGCGATCGGACGTGGCGCGGTTGGCGCGCAGGCTGGCGGCCAGCACCGGCGTTAACGCTTCACTCAGCACCATCTCACCGGCTGCGGCCTGCTGCAGCGCTTTGAGCAGGTCTTCCGGCTCCATATCTTTCAGCAGATAACCATCGGCACCACGTTTAAGTGCGGTCACGACATCTTCTTCGTGATTGGACACGCTGAAGACCACCACGCGGCCAGAGAGCGGCTTTTCACGCAGTTTATCCAGCGTTTCCAGACCGTTCATGCCCGGCATGTTGAGATCGAGCAGGATCAGATCCGGATCGAGAGACTCGGCCAGCTCAATGCCTTGCTCGCCGTTGCTGGCTTCGCCGACCACCTGAATGTCGCTCGCCATGCTGATAAGTTGTTTGACCCCGGTGCGCAGCATCGGATGGTCGTCAATGAGCAGGATGGTTGCCCGTTCCTGGTGACTCATGGGCTTCTCCTTGTTGGATCGTGAGAGATTTTTCGGGAATAAAGGTGACGACAACTTCAGTACCGGCATTGTCGCCACGACGTACCTGACAATCACCCCGCAAACTTTGCGCGCGGTCGCGCATAATGATTAAACCGTAATGGTTACTACGTTCGGCATGCTCTGGCACACCACAACCGTTGTCAGAAACCACCAGTTTTACCTGATTATTGTGCTGAGTGACGGTGACTTTAACTTCGGTTGCCTGCGCGTGCTTCAGCGCATTACTCAGCGCTTCGCGGGTGATCTGCAGAACGTGGATCGCCTGGTGCGATGGCACGTAACGCGGCGGCAGCTGGTAATCCAGCTGTACGGTAAAGCCGAAATGGGCGCTGTATTCGCGACAGCTGGCTTCCAGCGCCGGGCGCAGGCCGGGTTCGGTCAGCTGCAGGCGGAAGGTGGTTAGCAGCTCGCGCAGCTGCGCCCACGAGGTGTTCAGCTCGTTGCGGATTTGCCCCAGTAGTTCACGGCTCTCATCCGGCAACTTCTCGCCCTGCATCTGCAGACAGCTAACCTGCATTTTCATACACGACAAAGACTGGGCGATAGAGTCATGCAGTTCGCGGGCGATGGTTGCACGCTCTTCCATCACGATAAGCTGCTGCTGGCGCTCCTGATGGCGATCGAGCGCCAGCGTAGAGGTCAGTTGTTCTACCAGGGTATCCACCAGTTGCTGCTGGTCATGACTCATGTGACGCCCGGCGGGCAGGGTTGCCAGCAGGATCCCGTACTGGTTGTGCGCGTCGGTGAGACGCCATTTCAGCGTAGATCCCCCGCCCGGTAGCGGCGGTAAATTTCGCGGACACAGGTAACAACCTTTATCATCGCAGCTGATTTCAGAATGGCAGGTGAACTCCTGGTGGTTCTCTTCATCTTCGGTGTCGTAAACCCGAACCTCAATATCGCGCAGCAGGGTCAGCCCCTGCAGACCGTTGAGCACCGGTGAAATACGCTCACACAGCGGAATGTTGGAGTGCAGGCGACGGTTTGCCTGCCACAAAAACGCCAGAATTTCGTTTTTTTGCTCAAGCCCGGCGGTTTTCTCCTGTACCCGTCGCTCCAGCACCGCGTAGCTTTCCGCCAGCTCTTCCGACATGTTGTTAAGCGCCATGCCGAGCGTCGCCATTTCGTTACGGCCGCTAATACGCGCCCGTTGGGTGAAATCGCGGTGGGTGACGGCTCGCGCCATGTGCAGCAGTTGTCGCCACGGACGGAAGAGGCGGGCGCGCAGCCAGACGATGGTGAATATCAACAAGAGCGCCATTATCGCCGACATCATGCGGATAGCGGAGACGACGCTACTGATGCGCTCCTCGGTGGTATGGTCAAACGCCGAAACCAGCTTATCGATGCGGTCAACGAAGCTTGCCACCTCGTCCGCCACGGTCGACTGGTTCTGCGCGCGCTTCATGCCGGGTAGCAGTTCGCCCTGCCAGTACTTTTGCAGCGCCTTAAGCTGTGCTTCCTGCCCGTCGCGGCGGGCAGCCTGCTGCAGCTCAGGGCTGAAAACGGTGGTTTCCATTTCGTCGAGCAGGGGTTTATCGTGTTCGGTCAGCGGGATCGCCGCCAGCAGGCGATAGCTCTGCATGCGCAGTGAACCCGCTTTGTTGATCGCGTGGGCACTTCCCTGGACACCCAGTACCTGACGGGAAGAGATAGCCATGCCGGCCATACCGATAGCGGTAGACAGCAAAACGATGAGCGCCAGTTGATTCACCAGCGTTAGCGGGGTAAAAAGACGTTTGAACATGGGTTATCTGGCTCCTGACCGCGATTCAATCCCGGAGTAATGCTATTGTCCGGTATCCCCTGGAGTATACCCATACCTACAAAGGATTACTCCTTAATTGCCGGTGGTGGGAGCATGTGGGGGAGGGAGTACCTGAGCGCTATCATTCACGTGAAAAACCACACGTTTTTGCGCAGAATTATCTACTCACTAAGGGTGATGGTTGATTTCTGACCGCCAGAATGCCGCATTTTCCTTTGATTTATATCAACTTACCTTCAGCCATAAAAACTAATGTGACACCGTGAATCTTAATAATCAGAGGTGTCTATGAGTCACTCTTCCGTCGAGGAAAAAGCAAACGGCCCGGTCATTACCGACTGGCGGCCTGAGGATCCTGCGTTCTGGCAGCAGCGCGGTCATCGTGTCGCCAGCCGGAACCTGTGGATCTCCGTGCCGTGTTTGTTATTGGCTTTTTGTGTGTGGATGTTGTTTAGTGCGGTGGCAGTGAACCTGAACAAAGTGGGCTTCAACTTCACCACCGACCAGCTGTTTATGCTGACGGCGCTGCCTTCGCTTTCCGGTGCGCTGTTGCGTGTACCGTATGCGTTTATGGTACCGCTGTTCGGCGGACGCCGCTGGACGGCCTTTAGTACCGGGATCATGATTATCCCGTGTGTATGGCTCGGTTTTGCGGTGCAGGATACCTCTACACCGTTTAGCGTGTTCATCATCATCTCTCTGCTGTGCGGCTTTGCCGGGGCAAACTTTGCATCCAGCATGGCAAACATCAGCTTCTTCTTCCCGAAAGCGAAGCAGGGCGGCGCGCTCGGTATCAACGGCGGCCTGGGTAACATGGGCGTCAGCGTGATGCAGTTAGTGGCACCGTTGGTGATATCCCTGTCTATCTTCGCGGTCTTTGGTGGCACCGGTGCAGCGCAGCCTGATGGCTCAACGCTGTATCTGGAAAACGCCGCCTGGATCTGGGTACCGTTCCTGATCGTCTGCACCCTGGCGTCCTGGTTCTTCATGAACGACCTGTCAGCCTCTAAAGCCTCGCTGAGCGAGCAGCTGCCGGTGCTGAAGCGCGGGCATCTGTGGATCATGGCGGTGCTGTATCTGGCGACCTTCGGCTCGTTCATCGGCTTCTCCGCCGGTTTCGCGATGCTGTCAAAAACCCAGTTCCCGGACGTACAGATCCTGCACTTCGCCTTCTTCGGTCCGTTCATTGGTGCGCTGGCGCGTTCCTGCGGCGGGGCAATCTCCGACCGTCTGGGCGGCACCCGCGTGACGCTGATTAACTTCATCGTGATGGCTATCTTCTGTGCGCTGTTGTTCCTGACGCTGCCAACCAATGGCCAGGGCGGCAACTTCACTGCGTTCTTCGGCGTGTTTATGGTGCTGTTCCTGACCGCCGGTCTGGGTAGCGCCTCTACCTTCCAGATGATCTCCGTTATCTTCCGTAAGATGACCATGGAGCGCGTACTGGCCAAAGGGGGTAGCGAAGAAACCGCAATGCGTGAAGCTGCGACCGATACGGCAGCGGCCCTGGGCTTTATTGCCGCGATTGGTGCCATCGGTGGGTTCTTCATTCCGAAAGCGTTCGGTATCTCGCTCGATCTGACCGGCTCTCCGGCGGGCGCGATGAAAGTGTTCCTCGTGTTCTACATTGCCTGCGTGTTCATCACCTGGGTGGTTTACGGACGTAAAAACAAAAAATAGGTAGTAACCTTTTGATTATCAGGCGCGGGAGACCGCGCCTTTTTTTACCTTGCATTTAGTTACAACATACTAATTTTTGTTTTTTTATCCAGGCCTGTCAGTACGGCGCCAGTATGCCTCGCAGAAAGGCTATCTACCCCTTAATACCTCCTGAATTGTTAAAAAGCACGTCAGAGCGCTAAACACACCATTTAATTGATAAAAAACAGATAGTTACAAAATTGAATTTCATAATACTTTGGTGGTATGTGGTGTTTTTGGGTGAAATGTTAACGCGGGGCGCCTTGATCGTTATCAATTCCCTCCATCTTTCAGGAGGTTACTTTCGCTGCAACTTAGGCAATGTCGATTTATCAGAGAGCCAACAGGCTCCCAACAGGAGAAACCCATGAGTAAATTCCTGGACCGGTTTCGCTACTTCAAGCAGAAGGGTGAAACCTTTGCCGATGGGCACGGCCAGCTTCTCAATACCAACAGGGACTGGGAAGACGGCTACCGTCAGCGTTGGCAGCATGACAAAGTGGTGCGTTCCACCCACGGCGTCAACTGTACGGGTTCATGCAGCTGGAAAATTTTCGTTAAAAATGGTCTGGTGACCTGGGAAATGCAGCAGACCGACTATCCGCGTACTCGCCCGGATATGCCGAACCACGAACCGCGCGGCTGCCCGCGTGGCGCAAGCTATTCCTGGTACCTCTACAGCGCTAACCGCCTTAAATACCCGCTGATGCGCAAACGCCTGATGAAAATGTGGCGTGAAGCGAAAGTACAGCACAGCGATCCGGTTGATGCCTGGGCATCCATCATCGAAGACGCCGACAAAGCCAAAAGCTTCAAGCAGGCTCGCGGTCGCGGCGGCTTTGTACGCTCTTCCTGGCAGGAAGTTAACGAACTGATTGCCGCTTCCAACGTTTACACCGTCAAAACCTACGGCCCGGATCGCGTGGCCGGCTTCTCGCCGATCCCGGCAATGTCGATGGTTTCTTACGCTTCTGGCGCCCGTTATCTGTCGCTGATTGGTGGTACCTGCCTGAGCTTCTACGACTGGTACTGCGACCTGCCGCCGGCGTCTCCGCAGACCTGGGGTGAGCAGACCGATGTTCCGGAATCTGCCGACTGGTACAACTCGAGCTATATCATCGCCTGGGGCTCCAACGTACCGCAGACCCGTACCCCGGATGCGCATTTCTTTACCGAAGTTCGCTATAAAGGGACGAAAACCGTTGCCATTACCCCGGACTACGCAGAAATCGCTAAGCTCTGCGACCTGTGGCTGGCACCGAAGCAGGGGACCGATGCCGCGATGGCGATGGCGATGGGCCACGTCATGCTGCGCGAATTCCACCTCGATAACCCGAGCCAGTACTTCACCGACTACGTGCGTCGTTATACCGACATGCCGATGCTGGTCATGCTCGAAGAACGTGATGGTTACTATGCCGCAGGCCGTATGCTGCGCGCCGCCGATCTGGTGGATGCGCTGGGTCAGGAGAAGAATCCGGAGTGGAAAACCGTTGCTATCAATGAAAACGGTGAGATGACGGCGCCGAACGGCTCCATCGGTTTCCGCTGGGGCGATAAAGGTAAATGGAACCTTGAACAGCGTGACGGCACAACCGGTGATGAAGTTCAGCTGAGCCTGAGCCTGGTGGGCAGCCACGACGAAATCGCCGAAGTTGGTTTCCCGTATTTCGGCGGCGACGGCACCGAACACTTCAACAAAGTGGAGCTGGAAAACATCCTGCTGCACAAACTGCCGGTGAAACGCCTGCAGCTCGCGGATGGCAGCACGGCGCTGGTCACCACCGTTTACGACCTGACCATGGCCAACTACGGTCTGGATCGTGGTCTGGGTGATGACAACTGCGCAACCAGCTACGACGACGTGAAAGCGTACACCCCGGCGTGGGCAGAGAAAATTACCGGCGTATCCCGCGCGCAGATTATCCGTACCGCCCGCGAGTTTGCTGACAACGCCGATAAGACCCATGGTCGTTCGATGATTATCGTCGGTGCGGGTCTGAACCACTGGTACCACCTCGATATGAACTATCGCGGTCTTATCAATATGCTGATCTTCTGTGGCTGTGTGGGTCAAAGCGGCGGTGGCTGGGCGCACTACGTGGGCCAGGAAAAACTGCGTCCGCAGACCGGCTGGCAGCCGCTGGCGTTTGCTCTCGACTGGCAGCGTCCGGCGCGTCATATGAACAGCACCTCCTACTTCTATAACCACTCCAGCCAGTGGCGTTATGAAACGGTTACCGCGCAGGAACTGCTGTCGCCGATGGCGGATAAATCCCGCTACACCGGCCACATGATTGACTTTAACGTGCGTGCAGAGCGCATGGGCTGGTTGCCGTCTGCACCGCAGCTGGGCACTAACCCGCTGCGTATTGCCGCAGATGCGGAAAAAGCCGGCATGTCGGCAGTGGATTACACCGTGAAGTCGCTGAAAGAAGGCTCCATGTGCTTCGCGGCGGAAAAACCGGAAAATGGCAAAAACCATCCGCGCAACCTGTTCATCTGGCGTTCTAACCTGCTGGGCTCCTCCGGTAAAGGCCATGAATACATGCTGAAGTACCTGCTGGGTACCGAGCACGGCATTCAGGGGCTGGATCTGGGTAAGCAGGGCGGTGTGAAGCCGGAAGAAGTCGAATGGCGTGATAACGGTCTCGACGGCAAGCTGGATCTGGTGGTGACACTGGACTTCCGTCTGTCGAGCACCTGCCTGTACTCCGACATCGTGCTGCCGACGGCAACCTGGTATGAAAAAGACGACATGAATACTTCGGATATGCATCCGTTTATTCATCCGCTGTCAGCCGCCGTTGACCCGGCGTGGGAATCGAAAAGCGACTGGGAAATCTACAAAGGCATCGCGAAGAAATTCTCTGAAGTCTGCGTGGGTCACCTGGGCAAAGAAACCGACGTGGTGACGCTGCCAATCCAGCACGACTCCGCCGCCGAACTGGCGCAGCCGCTGGATGTTAAAGACTGGAAAAAAGGCGAATGCGACCTGATCCCAGGCAAAACCGCGCCGCACATTATGACCGTCGAGCGTGATTACCCGGCAACCTACGAACGCTTTACTTCTATCGGCCCGCTGATGGAGAAAATCGGCAACGGGGGTAAAGGGATCGCCTGGAATACCCAGAGCGAGATGGATCTGCTGCGTAAGCTCAATTACACCAAAGCAGACGGCCCGGCGAAAGGCCAGCCGATGCTCAATACGGCAATTGATGCGGCAGAAATGATCCTCACCCTGGCGCCGGAGACCAACGGCCAGGTAGCCGTAAAAGCCTGGGCGGCGCTGAGTGAATTTACCGGACGCGACCATACGCACCTGGCGCTGAATAAAGAAGACGAGAAGATCCGCTTCCGCGATATTCAGGCGCAGCCGCGCAAGATTATCTCCAGCCCGACCTGGTCCGGCCTTGAAGATGAACACGTCTCTTATAACGCCGGTTATACCAACGTTCACGAGCTGATCCCATGGCGTACCCTGTCAGGCCGTCAGCAGCTGTATCAGGATCACCAGTGGATGCGTGATTTTGGTGAAAGCCTGCTGGTCTACCGTCCGCCGGTCGATACCCGCTCGGTGAAAGCGGTGATGGGGCAGAGCTCCAACGGTAACCCGGAGAAGGCGTTGAACTTCCTGACGCCGCACCAGAAATGGGGTATCCACTCCACCTACAGCGATAACCTGCTGATGCTGACCCTGGGTCGCGGCGGCCCGATCGTCTGGATGAGTGAAGCGGATGCGAAAGATCTGGGTATCGCCGATAACGACTGGATCGAAGTGTTCAACAGTAACGGTGCTCTGACCGCACGTGCTGTGGTGAGCCAGCGTGTTCCGGCCGGTATGACCATGATGTACCACGCGCAGGAACGCATTGTGAACCTGCCAGGATCGGAAATTACCGGCCAGCGCGGGGGGATTCATAACTCGGTTACCCGTATCACACCGAAACCGACCCATATGATCGGCGGCTACGCGCAGCTGGCGTACGGCTTTAACTACTACGGCACCGTCGGCTCTAACCGCGATGAGTTCGTTGTGGTTCGTAAAATGAAGAACATTGACTGGTTAGACGGCGAAGGTAATGACCAGGTACAGGAGAGCGTAAAATGAAAATTCGTTCACAAGTCGGCATGGTGCTGAATCTCGATAAATGCATCGGCTGTCATACCTGTTCAGTCACCTGTAAAAACGTCTGGACCAGCCGCGAAGGCACCGAATACGCCTGGTTCAACAACGTGGAAACCAAGCCGGGTACCGGCTTCCCGACCGACTGGGAAAACCAGGAGAAATGGAAGGGCGGCTGGATCCGTAAAATCAACGGCAAGCTGCAGCCGCGCATGGGTAACCGCGCGATGCTGCTGGGTAAAATCTTTGCTAACCCGCATCTGCCGGGGATTGAAGACTACTACGAGCCGTTTGATTTCGATTACCAGAACCTGCACAACGCACCGGAAAGTAAACATCAGCCGATCGCTCGTCCGCGCTCGCTGATCACCGGTCAGCGCATGGATAAAATCACCGCTGGCCCTAACTGGGAAGACGATCTCGGCGGTGAGTTTGAGAAGCTGTCGAAAGACAAAAACTTCGAAAACATGCAGAAGGCGATGTACGGCCAGTTCGAAAACACCTTCATGATGTATCTGCCGCGTCTGTGCGAACACTGCCTGAACCCGGCATGTGTAGCAACCTGCCCGAGCGGTGCCATCTATAAGCGTGAAGAAGACGGCATTGTGCTGATCGACCAGGACAAGTGCCGCGGCTGGCGCATGTGCATCACCGGTTGCCCGTACAAGAAAATCTACTTCAACTGGAAGAGCGGTAAGTCGGAAAAATGCGTGTTCTGCTACCCGCGTATTGAAGCCGGGATGCCGACCGTTTGCTCCGAAACCTGCGTGGGCCGTATTCGCTACCTTGGCGTGCTGCTGTACGACGCAGATGCGATTGAAACGGCTGCCAGCACCGAGAACGAGAAAGATCTGTATCAGCGTCAGCTCGATGTGTTCCTCGATCCGAACGATCCGAAAGTGATTGAACAGGCGCTGAAAGATGGCGTACCGCAGAGCGTGATTGATGCTGCCCAGCAGTCGCCGGTTTACAAAATGGCGATGGACTGGAAGCTGGCGCTGCCGCTGCACCCGGAATACCGTACGCTGCCGATGGTCTGGTACGTGCCGCCGCTGTCGCCGATTCAGTCGGCCGCCGATGCGGGCGAGATTGGCAGCAACGGTATTCTGCCGGACGTCGACAGCCTGCGTATCCCGGTTCAGTACCTGGCAAACCTGCTGACCGCAGGGGACACCGCGCCGGTACTGCGTGCGCTGAAGCGTATGCTGGCGATGCGTCACTTCAAACGTGCCGAAACCGTCGACGGTGTTATTGATACCCGTGCACTGGAAGAGGTGGGTCTGAGCGAAGCGCAGGCGCAGGAGATGTACCGCTACCTGGCAATCGCCAACTATGAAGATCGTTTCGTGGTGCCGAGCAGCCATCGCGAGCTGGCCGCTGACGCCTTCCCGGAGAAAAACGGTTGTGGTTTCAGCTTTGGCGACGGTTGCCATGGCTCTGACACCAAGTTCAACCTGTTCAACAGCCGCCGCATCGATGCTGTCGATGTGACCCGCAAAACGGAGCCGCATCAATGATTGAACTCGTCATTGTATCGCGTCTGCTCGAGTACCCGGATGCTGCCCTGTGGCAGCATCAGCAGGAGCTCTTCGAAGCACTCGCGTCGTCTGAAAAACTGGATAAAGGAGATGCCCAGCAGTTGGGCGTTTTCCTGCGTGATCTTATCTCACAGGACCCGCTCGATGCGCAGGCTGCCTATAGCGAATTGTTCGATCGCGGACGGGCTACTTCTCTGCTGCTGTTTGAACACGTTCATGGTGAATCGCGCGACCGTGGCCAGGCGATGGTGGATCTGATGGCACAGTACGAGCAGCACGGTCTTGAACTCGACAGCCGTGAACTGCCGGACCATCTGCCGCTGTATCTGGAATATCTGGCTCAGCTGCCGGAAAGCGAAGCCATCGGCGGTCTTGTTGATATTGCGCCGATTCTGGCACTGCTCCACGCACGTTTACAGCAGCGTGAAAGCCGCTATGCGGTGCTGTTCGAACCTCTGCTTAAACTTGCCAACACGGCGGTCGACAGCGAGAAAGTTGCGGAAAAGATTGCTGATGAAGCCCGCGATGATACTCCTCAGGCGCTGGATGCGGTCTGGGAAGAGGAGCAGGTGAAGTTCTTTGCTGACCAGGGTTGCGGCGAGTCTGAAATTTCAGCTCACCAGCGTCGTTTTGCCGGAGCCGTTGCCCCGCAATATTTAGATATCTCTAACGGAGGACAGCAATAATGCACTTCCTGAATATGTTCTTCTTCGATATTTTCCCGTATATCGCCGGGACGGTGTTCCTGGTTGGCAGTTGGCTGCGCTATGACTATGGTCAGTATACCTGGCGCGCGGCTTCCAGCCAGATGCTGGATCGCAAAGGGATGAACCTGGCGTCCAACCTGTTCCATATCGGGATTTTAGGTATTTTTGCCGGTCACTTCCTTGGCATGCTGACGCCGCACTGGATGTACGAAGCGTGGCTGCCGATTGAAGTGAAGCAGAAGATGGCAATGATTGCCGGTGGCGCCTGCGGCGTGTTGACGCTGGTCGGTGGCCTGCTGCTGCTGAAACGTCGTCTGTTCAGCCCCCGCGTTCGCGCGACCACCACAACGGCGGATATCCTGATTCTGTCGCTGCTGATGGTGCAGTGCGCGCTGGGTCTGCTGACCATTCCGTTCTCGGCTCAGCATATGGATGGCAGTGAGATGATGAAGCTGGTGGGATGGGCACAGTCGGTGGTGACCTTCCGCGGCGGTGCCTCTGAGCATCTCGACGGCGTAGCGTTTATCTTCCGCCTGCACCTGGTGCTCGGGATGACGCTTTTCATTCTGTTCCCGTTCTCTCGCCTGGTGCATATCTGGAGCGTGCCGGTGGAATACCTGACGCGTAAATACCAGGTGGTTCGTGCACGTCGCTAGCCGCGAATTGTCGACCGAAACATAAACCCCGCGCTGCGGGGTTTTTTTTTGCCGGATGCGGCTTCGCCTTATCCGGCCTACAGTTGGCGCTGATTTTTGATTTTTTATCTTTGTAGGCACGATAAGCGTAGCGCATCGGGCAAGAAGGTCGTTTTTATTGAGTGAGGTACTACCAGGAGAAGATGGTGGTGGGGGAAGGATTCGAACCTTCGAAGTCGATGACGGCAGATTTACAGTCTGCTCCCTTTGGCCGCTCGGGAACCCCACCAGGGGTATTCATATTGTAGAGATGATGCTTAGAGATGGTGGTGGGGGAAGGATTCGAACCTTCGAAGTCGATGACGGCAGATTTACAGTCTGCTCCCTTTGGCCGCTCGGGAACCCCACCACGGGGTAATGCTATTTGGTACTGGCCTGCTTCCTTCTCGGGAAGCGGGGCGCATCATATCAAATGACGCGCCGCTGTAAAGCATTCCGTGAGTGAAAATGAGTTGATTGCGCGCTTTTTATGCGTAACGCGTTAAAGCTAATCAATTCATTTCGCAGAAGATTAAAGAATGATCGTTCGATTGCCGTAAACAAACACGCGCTGCGCCAGAACCTGGTAGAGCGCACGGCTGAGGACGTTCTTTTCAACGTCACGTCCGGCACGCATCATATCGTCGGCGGTGTAGGTATGATCGACGTGAATAACATCCTGCATGATGATTGGACCTTCATCCAGGTTATCGTTCACGTAGTGCGCGGTGGCACCGATAATCTTCACTCCACGTTCGTAGGCCTGGTGGTACGGGCGTGCACCAATGAAGGCCGGCAAGAATGAGTGATGGATGTTGATAATCTTGTTCGGGAAGCGGGCGACAAATTCCGGCGTCAGGACGCGCATGTATTTCGCCAGCACCACGTAATCCGGCTGGTGGGCAGCAATAGCATCGGCCATCAATTGATCGTGTGCATCGCGGGTCAGACCTTCGTGGCTCACCAGTTCAAACGGAATATCAAAGCGCTCAACCAGCGAGCGCAGGGTATCGTGGTTGCCAATCACCGCCGCAATCTCAACGTCCAGACCGCCGTAGTTGGCCTTCATTAGCAGGTCGCCCAGGCAGTGTGCTTCTTTGGTGACCAGAATAACCACGCGACGACGACCGGCAGGCGTCAGCTCGCGCACTGAGCCTTCCGGCAGGGCGCCGTCGAGATCCGCAAGCAGGGTGGCATCATTAAAGATACCTTCGAGTTCGGTACGCATAAAGAAGCGCCCGGTGCGATGATCGACAAATTCGTTGTTCTGCACGATGTTCAGCTCGTGCTTGTAACAAATGTTGGTAATACGTGCGATAAGGCCTTTTTGATCCGGGCAAATAGTGCGTAGTACTTTACGTTGTAATGAATGCATTGCAGGGCAAATCCTGTTGGTGTTGTTTGCTGTTTCTGACGGCGGCAGCCTTGATTAGCCGCAGCACTTTTTAAATTTTTTACCCGAGCCACAAGGACAGGGGTCATTTCGGCCGATTAACGGGCGTGTACCATCAATATAATACCACTGGCCGTTTTCATTTAAGAATCTTGAACGCTCGATGATGGCTCCGGAATGGTTATCGTCGCGAAAACGTGCCACGAAGCTGACATAACCTTCCCCGGGGTGGCGACCCGCTTCCTCGGCGAAAACGGTCAGCCCCAGCCATTCGGTGCCGGCAAAACCGCTGGCGATTTCGTTTCTTAATGTTTCGGTACGGCAGGAGGGATGCCAGGTTTTGACGAGATAATCTGCATCTTTCATCACAAAAGCGCAGTATCGTGAGCGCATAAGTTGTGACGGCTCCGGCGCAAGCTGAGCACCAGACAGATATCGCTGGCAACATAAGCTATACTCCTGAGCGCTGCCACAAGGGCATAGTTGTGACAAAGTTGCCTCCCCGGAACTCGATAAAAACGCGCGGTTGCGCAAAGTGGCACTATGTTAACTGAGCCGTGGCGATGTTGCTACGTCCCGAGACGAGAGGATGTCCATCTGTACGCATGAGAAAGGTTAAAATTGGTCTGGCGTTAGGATCCGGTGCGGCACGAGGGTGGTCGCATATCGGCGTGATTAAGGCTCTGCAGAAAATGGGGATTGAGCCCGACATCGTAGCGGGATGCTCCATCGGTTCGCTGGTTGGTGCTGCGTACGCGTGTAACCGGACTTCCGAACTGGAAGAGTGGGTGTGTTCCTTCAGCTATTGGGACGTACTGCGTCTCATGGATCTCTCCTGGCGGCGCGGTGGTTTGCTCCGCGGAGAGCGCGTCTTCTCGCAGTACCGTAAAGTGATGCCCGTTGACGATATCGATAGCTGTCAGCGCCGTTTTGCCGCCGTCGCGACGAATCTGAGCACCGGTCGCGAACTGTGGTTCACCGAAGGTGACCTTCACACCGCCGTTCGTGCCTCCTGCAGTATTCCTGGTTTAATGTCCCCCGTGATGCATAACGGCTACTGGCTGGTCGATGGCGGTGTAGTAAACCCGGTACCGGTATCACTGACTCGTGCTCTGGGTGCCGATATCGTGATTGCCGTTGACCTCCAGCATGACGCCCATCTGATGCAGCAGGATTTACTCTCAGTTAGCGCCCCCTCGGCGGCAGAAGAAGAAAATGAACCCCAGTCCTGGCGAGAGCGCTTCCGCGCACGTATGGGGCGGATGACCTCGCAGCGAACGGCTCCTACGCCGACGGCAATGGAGATCATGACCACCTCAATCCAGGTGCTGGAAAACCGGCTGAAGCGAAACCGAATGGCGGGTGACCCGCCGGATATTCTGCTACAGCCTTATTGTCCGCAAATATCCACGCTCGACTTCCATCGCGCCTCCTCCGCTATTGCGGCAGGCGAGCTGGCCGTTGAGAAAAAGATGGATGAACTGTTACCACTGGTTCGTACGGACGTTTAAACCTTTTAGATTACTTCAGCAAATTCTGACAGGCGATACCGCGGATAGCATGCCACTATTTAACTATCGTCAGCCAGGGGAGATATCATGACGCAGCCATTGGCGGGAAAACTGATTCTGATAGTCGAAGACGAACCTGTTTTCCGGACTCTACTGGAATCATGGCTTTCATCTCTGGGTGCGACAACCGCCCAGGCAGAAGATGGCCTCGAGGCCGTTGCAAAACTAACAAGCCTCAAACCTGACCTGATGATCTGTGATATCGCGATGCCGCGTATGAACGGTCTGGAACTGGTAGAGCAGTTGCGTAACGAAGGCAACACGCTGCCGATTCTGGTGATTTCGGCGACCGAAAATATGGCTGATATTGCCCGCGCGCTGCGCCTGGGCGTTCAGGATGTTCTGCTAAAACCCGTCAGAGACTTCGACCGGCTACGTGAGACGGTGTTTGCCTGCCTCTATCCCAACATGTTTAATTCCCGCGTTGAGGAAGAAGAACGCTTATTCGAAGACTGGGATGCGCTGGTCAGCAATCCCAGTGCGGCGGCGAAACTGCTGCAGGAACTGCAGCCACCGGTGCAGCAGGAAATATCAAAATGTCGTATTAACTATCGCCAGCTGGTTTCCGCCGATAAGCCGGGGTTGGTTCTGGACATCGCACCGCTTTCAGAGCATGACCTGGCATTTTATTGCCTTGATGTCACCCGGGCAGGTGATAACGGTGTGCTGGCGGCGTTGTTATTACGTGCACTATTTAATGGCTTGCTGCAGGAGCAGCTTTCGCACCAGCGTCAGCGCTTGCCGGAAATGGGCAACTTATTGAAGCAGGTCAATCAATTACTACGCCAGGCCAATTTACCCGGCCAGTTCCCTCTGCTGGTGGGTTATTACCACAGTGGACTAAAAAACCTGATTCTGGTATCGGCGGGGCTCAATGGCACTCTCAATACCGGGGAGCACCAAATACAAATCAGTAATGGTGTCCCTCTGGGGACTTTAGGTAATACTTACCTTAATCAAATTAGCCAACGTTGTGTTTCCTGGCAGTGCCAAATTTGGGGGGCCGGGGGGCGTTTACGGTTAATGTTGTCTGCTGAGTGAGCAATCGGTGCGTAAGCACGTAATAGCCTTACCCCTAAATCTTACGCAGTGATACTATCCGTGCGGTTATGCGTATAAATCCTAATTCAAGGCTGGCGCGTCCTTTTCAGACCTGGCATATGTGATGGTACTGATATACTCAACGCGTTATTAATAACGAGCACGTTCAAAGTTTGAACAGTTCAGGAGATTTCAATGGCTGCCCAAAATTCTAAAGTCAGAAAGGCCGTTATCCCGGTAGCGGGATTAGGTACCCGGATGTTGCCCGCCACCAAGGCGATTCCGAAGGAAATGTTGCCGCTGGTGGATAAACCGTTAATTCAATATGTCGTTAATGAATGTATTGCAGCCGGCATTACTGAAATTGTACTGGTAACGCACTCTTCTAAAAACTCCATCGAAAACCATTTCGATACCAGCTTTGAACTTGAAGCGATGCTGGAGAAGCGTGTTAAACGTCAGCTGCTGGAAGAGGTGCAGTCTATCTGTCCGCCTCACGTGACTATTATGCAGGTGCGTCAGGGTCTGGCAAAAGGTCTGGGCCACGCAGTACTGTGTGCGCATCCTGTCGTGGGCGATGAGCCAGTTGCGGTCATTCTGCCGGACGTGATTCTGGATGAGTATGAATCCGATCTGTCACGCGATAACCTGGCCGATATGATTAAGCGCTTTGATGAAACCGGCGCCAGCCAGATCATGGTTGAACCAGTTGCCGACGTCACCGCCTATGGTGTGGTTGACTGCAAAGGCCAGCCGCTGGCACCGGGCGAAAGCGTTCCGATGGTTGGCGTCGTTGAGAAGCCGAAAGCTGACGTAGCGCCGTCTAACCTCGCCGTGGTGGGACGTTATGTGCTGGGCGCGGACATCTGGCCGCTGCTGGCGAAAACGCCTCCGGGAGCGGGTGATGAAATTCAGTTAACCGATGCTATTGATATGCTGATCGATAAAGAAACCGTCGAAGCCTATCACATGAAAGGTAAAAGCCACGACTGTGGTAATAAGCTCGGTTACATGCAGGCCTTTGTTGAATATGGTATTCGCCATAATTCCCTGGGCGAAGATTTCAAAGCATGGCTGAAAAAAGCGATTGCTTAATCCGCTACTGAGCTGACTTTAAACCGGGGTTATCCCCGGTTTTTTATTACCTGAAAAACAGGAAAATCCGATACTACAGGCAAAAAAAATCCCGCCGAAGCGGGATTTCTGAAGACGTAATGGATTAGTCTTTGATCAGGAAATCGTCGAGGGATTTGCCTTTCTCATCCATTGCTTTTTTGATGACAGCTGGCGTACGACCCTGACCAGTCCAGGTTTTGGTTTCGCCGTTTTCGTCAACGTAGCTATATTTAGCCGGGCGAGCAGCACGCTTTGCTTTAGTACCGGTTTTAGCGGCAGCCATGCTGTTCAGCAGTTCGTTCGGATCGATACCGTCAGCAATCAGCATTTCGCGATATTGCTGCAGCTTACGGGTACGTTCTTCAACTTCAGCTGCTGCAGCGCTTTCTTCTTCACGGCGCTCATTCACAACAACTTCTAATTTCTCCAGCATTTCTTCCAGCGTTTCAAGGGTACATTCTCTTGCCTGCGCACGAAGAGTACGGATGTTGTTCAGAATTTTAAGTGCTTCGCTCATTGTAGTAATCTCAAACTTATATTGTGGGGTGGTTTGTTGAAGTAATAATAGAGCGATATTTTCGGATGTGCAATAGGGAACAATGTAAGTAATACAAAATTACGTGTTATTTACCTTCATTTATAATTTGTAGAAGTTAAATTTCCGGGGTGGCTCACAACATAAGCCTTTATTACTGGCTGGATACCAGGGGGTGAAAACCCACGGAAAGTATGATTTTTCCGCACACAAAGCCTATGGAATTATGCGTTCTCTGGATAAATATCAGCCTTAAGTATTAGAGAAATGACTTATCCTTGAGGTTTCCTGAGATATTAGGATCTAAATCATCACTTAGGTAAATCACCGGACAAATGGCGCAGATTCTCGTGTTTACGTCATTTTTTGATAAAACAGACAAAGGATAACCCTGGGTCAGGAAGTGTTATTAGTGATTAGCGGTGCTGAATCATCTATGGGGCAGGGACCGGCTTTAGCAATGAAACCGCAGCGCATTACCACTGTTATCTTTACGGAATATGGTACACTTCGCGCCGTGATAAAACACTTTGATTGGGGTTACGCAGCCAATGGCACAACTTTATTTTTACTATTCAGCAATGAACGCCGGTAAGTCGACTGCGCTGTTACAGTCTTCCTACAATTACCAGGAACGCGGGATGCGGGTGATGGTATATACGGCTGAAATTGATAACCGCTATGGTTCGGGCAAGGTGAGCTCGAGAATAGGCCTGTCGTCCCCTGCTAAGCTCTTTAACCAGCACTCCTCGCTGTATACCGAGATTAAAGAAGAACACTGCCAGGAGACGATACACTGCGTTCTTGTCGATGAGAGTCAGTTCCTGACCCGTCAGCAGGTCTATGAATTATCAGAGGTTGTTGATGAGCTGGATATTCCGGTGCTGTGCTATGGCTTAAGAACCGATTTCCGTGGTGAGCTTTTTAGCGGCAGCCAATATTTGCTGGCATGGTCAGATAAGCTGGTTGAATTAAAGACTATTTGTTTCTGCG
Organism: Yokenella regensburgei ATCC 49455; assembly: GCF_000735455.1. GTDB lineage: Bacteria > Pseudomonadota > Gammaproteobacteria > Enterobacterales > Enterobacteriaceae > Yokenella > Yokenella regensburgei. The sequence goes on from NZ_JMPS01000069.1 coordinate 211,403, forward strand.
GTCGTAAGGCGAGCCAGGTATTACGTCTCGATCAGTCCGGGCGTCCTTTCAATGAGGGGGAGCAGGTCGTGATTGGTGGCAATGAACGTTATGTGTCTGTTTGCCGTAAGCATTATAAAGATGCGTTAGCGGAAGGCTCTTTGACCCGAATTCAGGAACAACACTGCCATAAACGGCAGGGTAAATAATAACGAAATCTCGTTGTTTTTATTTAAATATCAATGTTATATCCAGACATAAAAAAAGCCCCATCTGCTGATGGGGCTTTTTGTTTCAACGAGATAACCTGCTAATTAAGCGGTTTTCTTCGCTTTTTTCTCAGTCTTAGCTGGTGCAGCGGCTTCTTTCTTTTCTGCCACTACCGCGCCTTCAACGAAAGGACGGCCATAGTAGGTATCCAGCAGGATCTGTTTCAGTTCAGAAATCAGCGGGTAGCGCGGGTTAGCGCCGGTGCACTGGTCGTCAAACGCGTCTTCAGACAGTTTGTCAACGTGTGCCAGGAAGTCAGCTTCCTGAACGCCAGCTTCGCGGATAGACTTAGGAATACCCAGCTCAGCTTTGATCTCTTCCAGCCAGCCCAGCAGTTTCTCAATCTTCGCAGCAGTACGGTCGCCCGGTGCGCTCAGACCCAGATGGTCAGCGATTTCAGCGTAACGACGACGTGCCTGCGGACGGTCGTACTGGCTGAATGCAGTCTGCTTGGTCGGGTTGTCATTCGCGTTATAGCGGATAACGTTGGAGATCAGCAGGGCGTTCGCCAGACCGTGCGGAATGTGGAACTGGGAGCCCAGTTTGTGTGCCATGGAGTGACATACACCGAGGAAGGCGTTCGCAAACGCGATACCGGCGATAGTCGCAGCACTGTGAACACGTTCACGAGCAACCGGGTTTTTCGCACCTTCGTTATAAGACGCTGGCAGGTTTTCTTTCAGCAGTTTCAGAGCCTGCAGAGCCTGACCGTCAGAGAACTCAGAAGCCAGTACAGAAACGTAGGCTTCCAGTGCGTGAGTTACCGCATCCAGACCACCGAAAGCACACAGTGACTTCGGCATATCCATCACCAGGTTCGCATCGACAATCGCCATATCCGGAGTCAGCGCGTAGTCTGCCAGCGGGTATTTCTGGCCGGTTGCGTCGTCAGTCACTACCGCGAATGGGGTAACTTCAGAACCGGTACCGGAAGTGGTGGTGACAGCGATCATTTTCGCTTTCACGCCCATTTTCGGGAACTTGTAGATACGTTTACGGATATCCATAAAGCGCAGAGCGAGTTCTTCGAAGTGGGTTTCCGGATGTTCGTACATGACCCACATGATTTTCGCGGCGTCCATCGGGGAACCACCGCCCAGGGCGATGATAACGTCCGGCTTGAAGGAGTTCGCCAGCTCGGCACCTTTACGTACTACGCTCAGGGTTGGGTCAGCTTCTACTTCGAAGAAGACTTCAGTTTCTACGCCTGACGCTTTCAGTACAGAAGTGATCTGGTCTGCATAGCCGTTGTTGAACAGGAAACGGTCGGTCACGATCAGCGCACGTTTGTGACCATCGGTAATCACTTCGTCCAGCGCGATTGGCAGTGAGCCACGGCGGAAGTAGATAGATTTCGGAAGTTTGTGCCACAACATGTTTTCAGCTCGCTTAGCAACGGTTTTCTTGTTGATCAGATGTTTCGGACCAACGTTTTCAGAGATGGAGTTACCACCCCATGAACCACAACCCAGAGTCAGGGAAGGTGCGAGTTTGAAGTTATACAGGTCACCGATACCACCCTGAGAAGCCGGGGTGTTAATCAGGATACGTGCGGTTTTCATCATCTGGCCGAAGTAAGCCACGCGCTCCGGCTGGTTGTCCTGGTCGGTGTACAGGCAAGAGGTATGACCGATACCGCCCATAGCAACCAGTTTCTCAGCTTTGTCTACCGCGTCTTCGAAGTCTTTCGCGCGATACATCGCAAGCGTCGGAGACAGTTTTTCGTGGGCAAACGGCTCGCTTTCATCAACCAGTTTCACTTCACCAATCAGAATCTTGGTGGTTTCCGGTACAGAGAAGCCTGCCAGTTCGGCGATTTTGTGTGCCGGCTGACCAACGATAGCGGCGTTCAGCGCGCCATTTTTCAGGATGATGTCCTGAACGGCTTTCAGCTCTTTACCCTGCAGCATGTAGCCGCCGTGGGTTGCAAAGCGTTCGCGTACGGCATTGTAGACGGAGTCGACAACCACAACGGACTGCTCAGAAGCACAGATAACGCCGTTATCGAAGGTTTTGGACATCAGTACAGAAGCGACTGCACGCTTGATGTCAGCGGTTTCATCAATAACAACCGGCGTGTTACCAGCACCTACACCGATAGCAGGTTTACCGGAGCTGTAAGCCGCTTTAACCATACCTGGACCACCGGTCGCGAGGATCAGGTTGATGTCCGGGTGATGCATCAGCGCGTTGGACAGTTCAACGGAAGGTTGATCGATCCAGCCAATCAGGTCTTTCGGCGCACCAGCAGCGATAGCTGCCTGCAGAACGATATCTGCGGCTTTGTTGGTTGCGTCTTTCGCACGTGGGTGCGGAGAGAAGATGATGGCGTTGCGTGTCTTCAGGCTGATAAGAGACTTGAAGATAGCGGTGGAAGTTGGGTTAGTGGTTGGTACGATACCGCAGATGATACCAATCGGTTCAGCGATGGTGATAGTCCCGAAAGTGTCGTCTTCAGACAGAACACCGCAGGTCTTTTCATCTTTATAGGCGTTATAGATGTATTCGGAGGCAAAGTGGTTTTTGATGACTTTATCTTCGACGATACCCATGCCGGATTCGGCTACGGCCATCTTAGCGAGTGGGATTCGAGCATCTGCAGCAGCCAGAGCGGCAGCGCGGAAAATCTTATCGACTTGTTCTTGAGTGAAACTGGCATATTCACGCTGGGCTTTTTTTACGCGCTCGACGAGTGCGTTAAGTTCAGCGACATTAGTAACAGCCATAATGCTCTCCTGATAATGTTAAACTTTTTTAGTAAATCAGCTGCACGCTAAGTCAGTATAGACATCGTGTCGCAGCTTGCGTAAGTGCCAATGAAACAACAGGTTACTTACGATCCCGATTCACTGATTTACTGAAAGAGCCTCACTTCAGGCACCTCCAGAAGAGGGGGTGATACTCTCTGGGGGTGTCAGCAAGATTACTCACTTCTGAGTAGGAATTACGTGATCTAAATCAATATTCCACCAAGCTGACACCTTTCAGCAGCCCATTCTCAGGCATTTGCAGCAAATGTGAACAGATCGTATCCAAAAGCCGCGATCGGATTAACATAGTATAAATATTTTTATAACACCATGTAATGGTGATGCTTTTATGAAGATTTGAGGTGAAGTCTGTTGATAAAAAGCGTATCTTCAGCGCGGAATTCATCTTTACTTATAGTCAACCCCCTTAATTTGATGAGCCTGCGGAGCTTAGTGTGATCCAAGCCCTGTTTGATTTCCCTACCTATACCAAGTTCTTTATCGGGCTATTTGCGCTGGTTAACCCGGTCGGTATCATTCCCGTCTTTATTAGCATGACCAGCTATCAGACGGCACCGGCCAGAAATAAGACAAACCTTACCGCCAACTTGTCCGTTGCCATTATTCTCTGGACGTCGCTGTTTCTGGGTGACGGCATCCTGCAACTTTTCGGTATTTCGATAGATTCATTCCGCATTGCCGGGGGCATCCTGGTGGTGACCATCGCGATGTCGATGATTAGCGGTAAGCTTGGCGAAGACAAGCAGAACAAGCAGGAGAAGTCTGAGACTTCTATTCGTGAGAACGTTGGCGTTGTGCCGCTGGCGCTGCCGCTGATGGCGGGGCCGGGGGCTATCAGTTCGACGATTGTCTGGGGGACTCGTTACCATAGCATTGCGCATCTGATTGGCTTTTCGGTAGCCATTGCACTGTTCGCTTTCTGCTGCTGGAGCGTTTTTCGCATGGCCCCGTGGCTGGTTCGCCTGCTTGGCCAGACCGGGATTAACGTCGTGACCCGTATTATGGGCCTGCTGCTGATGGCGTTGGGGATTGAGTTTATTGTGACCGGCGTGAAGTCTATCTTCCCAGGGCTTGTTTCCTGATAAGCCCTTTCGCGAAACGGGGGTAACCCCGTTTTTGCATCATTATTCGTAATTCATATCAATAAATTTGAAATATGCCCCAGACATATCAAATTTTAATATTTAGAGAGTTGCCTAAATATCAGTGGGTTAGATTATTTAGTTTCAGATGAAACGCCATGTTTCCCCTGCGGCTAATGTTATTTCTGTCACATGATACTCTTGGGCTTGCTGTCATTTAATTGAAATGATATTAGTAATTTCAGCCTGGTGGCAGTTAAACGTGCTAAATAATAACCAATTGTTAAATTTTTGTGTAAAAAACACGCAAGCAAAGGTTCGACAAGAGGTGATGTGACTGGAAGTGGATTAATGCATTGATTGTCAGGCGATTATGTTTCTGAGCAACCGCGAGAAACTTCACCATGGCAACGCTGCAGCGTCTGTAAAAGAGAATTGGTTAACAAATTTGCAAATTGTATTGGCGACGAAGATTGCCATTTGCTACTTTCCGGCCTGATATTATCCGGATTCTCTTATGCAGATGAGAATTATTTTCAAATAAGAACTCATTGCACCAGGACATAAAAACATCCCGACAGGGGGATGGTTACCGAATCGACGACAGGATTGCCATTAGAGCAACCGTAATAAATAAGTCGGTGATAGCGAAGTAGTACAAAAACAACCTGACAGTGTCTCAAGCTCCTGCGCTGTACAGGTACCCTTACGGGAGAGGCTGGTTAAAAAACCAGTAATTATAAAATTATAAAGAGTGGAGTAACAACACAATGACCATCATCACTAAAAAAAGCGTAATAGCCGCAGGCGTCCTCACTGCGCTAATCGCGGGAAATATGGCAATGGCTGCCGAGGTACCGGCAGGTGTTCAACTGGCAGAAAAACAAACTCTGGTGCGTAATAACGCTTCGGAAGTGCAATCCCTTGATCCGCACAAGATTGAAGGGGTCCCTGAGTCCAACATTAACCGCGATCTGTTCGAGGGATTAGTCGAGACCGGCGCAGATGGTCAGCCTGTCGCGGGTGTTGCTGAATCATGGGATAACAAAGATTTCAAAGTCTGGACCTTCCATCTGCGTAAAGACGCAAAATGGTCCGATGGCTCCCCGGTAACGGCGCAGGATTTTGTCTATAGCTGGCAGCGTCTGGCCGATCCGAAAACCGCCTCTCCGTACGAAAGCTATTTACAGTATGGTCATATTGCCAATATCGATGAGATTATTGCTGGTAAAAAACCAGCGACCGACCTTGGTGTTAAAGCGATTGACGATCACACGCTGGAAGTGACCTTATCTGAGCCTGTTCCTTACTTCTATAAGCTGCTTGTTCACTCCTCGATGTCACCGGTCCCGAAAGCCGCCATTGAAAAATTTGGTGAGAAATGGACCCAGCCGGCAAACATTGTTTCTAACGGCGCTTATAAGCTCAAAGATTGGGTGGTCAACGAGCGTATTGTTCTCGAGCGTAACCCGAATTACTGGGATAACGCCAAAACCGTTATTAATCAGGTAACCTACCTGCCAATTTCCTCTGAAATAACCGACGTTAACCGCTATCGCAGCGGTGAAATCGACATGACCTATAACAACATGCCGATCGAGTTATTCCAGAAACTGAAGAAAGAAATTCCGAACGAAGTTCACGTTGATCCATATCTGTGCACCTACTACTACGAAATTAATAACCAGAAAGCTCCGTTCACCGACGAACGTGTTCGTGCTGCACTGAAACTGGGTATGGATCGCGACATTATCGTTAATAAAGTAAAAAACCAGGGTGACCTGCCGGCCTATGGCTTTACGCCGCCGTACACCGATGGTGCGAAACTGACTGAACCAGAGTGGTTCAAGTGGTCACAGGATAAGCGTAACGCCGAAGCGAAAAAACTGCTGGCGGAAGCGGGTTACACTGCGGATAAACCGCTGACCTTCAGCCTGCTGTACAACACGTCTGACCTGCATAAGAAACTGGCTATCGCCGCGGCCTCCATCTGGAAGAAAAACCTCGGCGTGAACGTGAAGCTGGAAAACCAGGAGTGGAAAACCTTCCTCGATACCCGTCATCAGGGCAACTTTGATGTAGCGCGTGCCGCCTGGTGTGCAGATTACAACGAACCCACCTCCTTCCTGAACATGCTGCTGTCTGACAGCTCAAACAACACCGTGCATTATAAGAGCGCGGCCTTCGATAAGATCCTGGCCGATGCGCTGCAGGTGACGAATGAAGCGCAGCGTACTGAGCTGTACAACAAAGCAGAAATGCAGTTGGATAAAGATTCTGCAATTGTCCCGGTCTTCTATTACGTGAACGCCCGCCTGGTAAAACCATGGGTAGGTGGATATACCGGTAAAGACCCGATGGATAATATCCACGTTAAAAACCTGTATATTATCAAGCATTAATGGCAATGCGTGGAGCGAGCGATTTTGCTTGCTCCACTGTGTCTTATTTGAGAGCAGTGCAAAGGCACATGCCAGAAGGTACGGGCAATGTTGAAATTTATATTACGTCGTTGTCTGGAAGCGATTCCGACACTGTTTGTTCTTATTACTATTTCCTTCTTTATGATGCGTCTTGCGCCGGGAAGTCCTTTCACGGGTGAGCGTACGTTACCGCCAGAGGTAATGGCCAACATTGAAGCGAAATACCATCTTAACGATCCTATCTCCACGCAGTATTTCAGTTATCTGAAACAGCTGGCACATGGGGATTTTGGACCTTCCTTTAAATATAAAGATTATTCGGTTAACGACCTGGTGGCGGCCAGTTTCCCGGTCTCGGCGAAGCTCGGTCTGGCGGCATTTTTGCTTGCAGTTATTGTGGGGGTCAGCGCCGGAGTTATCGCCGCGCTCAGGCAAAATACGGCCTGGGACTATGCGGTGATGGGAATGGCAATGACCGGGGTGGTAATACCCAGCTTTGTGGTGGCGCCGCTGCTGGTGATGATATTTGCCATTACCTTGCACTGGCTGCCCGGCGGTGGCTGGAACGGCGGGGCGCTCAAATTCATGATTTTGCCGATGGTGGCGTTGTCGCTCGCTTATATCGCCAGTATTGCGCGTATTACCCGTGGCTCGATGATTGAAGTGCTGCATTCCAACTTCATTCGTACCGCTCGCGCAAAAGGCCTGCCGATGCGACGGATTATTTTCCGTCATGCGCTGAAGCCCGCGCTGTTACCGGTGCTCTCTTATATGGGGCCAGCTTTCGTCGGTATTATCACCGGCTCAATGGTGATTGAAACTATCTATGGCCTGCCGGGTATCGGACAGCTGTTTGTTAACGGTGCGTTGAACCGCGACTACTCGCTGGTACTGAGCCTGACCATTCTGGTTGGGGCACTGACTATTCTGTTCAATGCGATTGTTGACGTGCTGTATGCCGTCATCGATCCGAAAATTCGTTACTAACGCTGGAGTTCGCCATGATGCTAAGTAAGAAAAACAGCGAGGCGCTGGAGCACTTCAGTGAAAAACTGGAAGTCGAGGGGCGAAGCCTTTGGCAGGACGCCCGCCGACGCTTTGTTCACAACCGTGCCGCGGTTGCCAGCCTGGCAATGCTTATTCTGATTGCCTTGTTTGTGACCCTGGCGCCCATGTTGTCGCAGTTTACCTATTTCGATACCGACTGGGGCATGATGTCCAGCGCGCCTGAGATGGAGACCGGGCACTATTTCGGTACTGACTCCTCCGGTCGTGATCTGCTGGTGCGTGTGGCTATCGGTGGACGTATCTCTCTGATGGTGGGCGTTGCCGCGGCGCTGGTGGCTGTTATCGTCGGGACGCTGTACGGTTCGCTTTCCGGCTATCTCGGTGGCCGTATCGACTCGGTGATGATGCGCATCCTCGAAATCCTTAACTCCTTCCCGTTCATGTTCTTCGTGATCCTGCTGGTGACGTTCTTTGGTCAGAACATCCTCCTTATCTTTGTGGCTATCGGGATGGTTTCCTGGCTCGACATGGCGCGTATCGTTCGCGGCCAGACGCTGAGCCTGAAGCGTAAAGAGTTCATCGAAGCCGCGCAGGTCGGCGGGGTATCGACCTTCAATATCGTCGTACGTCATATCGTGCCAAACGTGTTGGGCGTGGTGGTGGTTTACGCTTCGCTGCTGGTGCCTAGCATGATCCTGTTTGAGTCCTTCCTGAGCTTCCTTGGTCTTGGTACCCAGGAGCCGCTCAGCAGTTGGGGCGCATTACTCAGTGATGGCGCCAACTCAATGGAAGTCTCTCCATGGCTACTGCTGTTCCCGGCAGGTTTCCTGGTGGTAACGCTGTTTTGTTTCAACTTTATCGGCGATGGCCTGCGTGATGCCCTCGACCCGAAAGACCGCTAAGGAGAAGTGCCGTGAGTACGATTGACATGGTTAAAGCTCCGCAGCAGCAACAGTCTGCGCTGCTGCTGGACGTTAAAGATTTACGCGTCACCTTTAGCACCCCGGACGGCGATGTGACGGCGGTAAACGATCTTAACTTCACGCTGAAACGCGGGGAGACGCTGGGGATCGTTGGCGAATCTGGGTCCGGTAAATCGCAAACCGCGTTTGCGCTGATGGGGCTGCTGGCGGCAAACGGTAAGATTGGTGGTTCAGCGACGTTCAATGGTCAGCAGATCCTCAATCTGCCGGAAAAAACGCTTAATAAACTGCGCGCTGAACAGATTTCGATGATTTTCCAGGATCCGATGACCTCCCTGAACCCCTATATGCGGGTGGGAGAGCAGCTGATGGAAGTGCTGATGCTGCATAAAGGCATGGGGAAGGGCGAAGCATTCGAAGAGTCGGTGAAAATGCTCGACGCGGTAAAAATGCCGGAAGCGCGTAAGCGTATGCGCATGTTCCCGCATGAATTTTCAGGCGGTATGCGTCAGCGTGTGATGATTGCGATGGCATTGCTGTGTCGGCCAAAACTGCTGATTGCTGACGAACCGACCACCGCGCTGGACGTGACGGTACAGGCGCAAATCATGACGCTCCTGAACGAACTGAAGCATGAATTTAACACCGCCATCATTATGATCACTCACGATCTGGGCGTGGTGGCCGGTATCTGCGACAAAGTGCTGGTGATGTATGCCGGGCGTACCATGGAATACGGTCAGGCACGCGATGTGTTCTATCATCCTGCCCATCCTTATTCGATAGGGCTTATCAACGCGGTACCGCGTCTGGATGCCGAAGGGGATTCACTGCTTACCATTCCAGGCAACCCGCCAAACCTGCTGCGTTTGCCTAAAGGCTGTCCGTTCCAGCCTCGCTGTGCCTGGGCAATGGATATTTGTCAAAGTGCTCCACCTCTGGAGGAGTTTGCACCAGGCCGTCTGCGCGCCTGCTTTAAACCGGTGGGGGATCTGCTATGAACGCCGTAACCGAACAGAGAAAAGTGCTGCTCGAAATCGCCGATCTCAAAGTGCATTTCGATATTAAAGATGGCAAACAGTGGTTCTGGCAGCCGTCGAAAACGCTGAAAGCGGTAGACGGCGTAACCCTGCGTTTATACGAAGGGGAAACACTCGGCGTGGTGGGCGAATCCGGCTGTGGCAAATCAACGTTCGCCCGCGCCATTATTGGCCTGGTAAAAGCCAGCGCCGGGAAGGTCTCCTGGCTTGGCCGTGACCTGCTGGGTATGAAGCAGGAAGAGTGGCGGGCGGTGCGCAGCGATATTCAGATGATTTTCCAGGATCCGCTGGCTTCCCTGAACCCAAGGATGACCATTGGGGAGATTATTGCTGAGCCGCTACGTACTTATCATCCTGAACTGTCGCGCCAGGACATTCGCGATCGCGTTAAAGCGATGATGATGAAAGTGGGCCTGTTGCCTAATCTTATCAACCGCTACCCGCACGAATTCTCCGGTGGTCAGTGCCAGCGAATTGGTATTGCACGAGCGCTTATCCTTGAGCCCAAGCTGATTATTTGCGATGAACCCGTTTCTGCGCTGGACGTTTCTATCCAGGCGCAGGTGGTAAACCTGCTGCAGCAGCTGCAGCGTGAAATGGGGTTATCGCTTATTTTCATCGCCCACGACCTGGCGGTAGTGAAGCATATTTCCGACCGCGTGCTGGTCATGTATCTCGGCCATGCGGTGGAGCTTGGTACCTACGATGAGGTGTATCACAACCCGCTGCACCCCTATACCAAAGCGCTGATGTCGGCGGTACCGGTGCCCGATCCCGATCAGGAGAAGAATAAGAAAATTCAGCTTCTGGAAGGGGAACTGCCGTCGCCAATTAACCCGCCGTCCGGGTGTGTGTTCCGCACCCGTTGCCCGATAGCCGGTCCGGAGTGCGCCAAAACGCGTCCGGTGCTTGAAGGGAGTTTCCGCCACGCGGTTTCCTGTCTTAAGGTTGACCCGTTATAATCGAAAAGGCCGACAGCATGTCGGCCTTTTTTATAAGGACAGTACGGCGGTGATTAATACGTTACGACAACGACTCTATCATTTTCTTTTTGACCAGCGCACGCGTTCGGGCAGACGGTTTGAAGCACTCTGCGGATTATTTGCGATATTAAGCGTTGTCGTTATCTTCATTGAGTCCGGCGTCGGAACGACGTATCACCTGACCTTCGACGAATGGCATATCTTCGTCTGGCTCGAGCTTATCTTCACCCTGGTGTTTACCCTCGAATATTTGCTCAGGGTCTGTACCTGGCCGCAGCCGGCGCGCTATGTCTTTAGCTTCTGGGGATTTATCGATCTGGCAACCACGCTGCCGCTCTACGTGATGTGGCTGTGGCCGGAAATTGGTATTAACTATCTTTTTGCCTGGCGAGCAATGCGAGCTATTCGGGCATTACGTATTCTGAAACTCCTGCGTTTTATGCCGTCGCTGAATTTCTTCTGGCATGCAATCAAGAGCGCCCGACATCAGCTGATTCTGTTTTACGCCTTTATCGCGATTGTGATGGTGATTTTTGGTTCGCTGATGTACTGCATTGAAGGACCAGAATATGGCTTTACTACCCTTAACGCTTCCGTTTACTGGGCTATCGTCACGGTGACTACGGTTGGCTATGGTGATATTACACCGCACACGCCGATAGGGCGCATTGTGGCATCGGTGCTTATCTTGATTGGTTATTCTGTGATTGCTATTCCGACGGGGCTGATTACCACCCATATGAGTGCGGAATTTCAGAGCCGCAAAGGTCTGCGAAAATGTACCCAGTGTGGGCACGATAAACACGACAAGGGTGCGCAGTACTGTAATACCTGCGGTGAGAAACTACCGGAGTAATAAAAAAGGGCTGCGCAATGCAGCCCTTTTTTGTCTTATTCACGCCACAGGATGTGGCACAACTTATGATCTTTGTCGCGACACAGCAGCACACGTGCAAAGATGTCGTTGAGTTCGCCACCATCGGTGTCGGCGAGACCAATCACCACTTCGGCGAAGAAATCCGGATTCAGATCGAAATCAACGTGTTCATTCCAGTCTTCTGACGGGTCGAACAACTCAGCACCGCCGCGCTCTTCAAACTGCAGATTGAACAGAATGATATCGGCCGGATCCAGATTATCCGCGGCCAGTTCCAGAAAAATGTCGTAAGCCTGCTCGAGCGTTTCGTCTTCGGTCAGGCGGTTGTTCAGATCCATTTCCATGATGACTACCTGTTTTAACTTCTGATGGGCACGTTTTACAGCAACGGGCTGAAGAAGTAAAACAGTCGCTCAGCAATCCGTTGCCACATCGGACGTTTTACCCACAGGCGGGCATCAAGCAGGCGCGAGCGGGAAATATAGTCGTCCTGGACGGCGGCAAGGTCGCTACCGAATCCGGCATCGTCAATGACCAGCGTAATCTCGAAATTGAGCCACAGGCTGCGCATGTCGAGGTTAACGGTGCCTACCAGGCTCAGCTCGCCGTCGACCAGCACGCTCTTGGTGTGCAAAAGCCCGCCCTCGAACTGGTAAATCTTCACTCCGGCGGCCAGCAGTTCAGTAAAGAAGGCACGGCTGGCCCAGCCGACCAGCATGGAGTCGTTTTTGCGTGGCAGAATAATGCTGACATCAACCCCGCGCTGAGCGGCGGTACAGATGGCGTGCAGAAGATCGTCACTCGGCACAAAATACGGCGTGGTCATCACCAGATATTCGCGTGCCGCATAGGTGGCGGTCAGCAGCGCCTGGTGAATCAGATCTTCCGGGAAACCTGGCCCTGAGGCAATGGTGTGAATGGTGTGCCCGCTGGCCTCTTCGAACGGCATGATGTTGAGATCGGGCGGCGGCGGCAGAATGCGTTTACCGGTTTCAATCTCCCAGTCGCAGGAGAAGACGATCCCCATGGAGGTGGCAATAGGGCCTTCCATTCGCGCCATCAGATCGACCCACTGACCCACGCCGGCATCCTGCTTGAAGAAGCGTGGATCAACCATGTTCATGCTACCGGTGTAGGCTACATAGTTATCGATCATCACCATTTTGCGGTGCTGACGCAGATCCATACGGCGCAGGAATACACGCATCGGGTTAACCTGCAACGCTTCGACCACTTCGATACCAGCGTTACGCATCATTCCCGGCCATGGGCTACGGAAGAAGGGGCGGCTTCCGGCGGAATCGAGCAGCAGGCGGCAGTGAACACCACGGCGTGCCGCCGCCATCAGCGATTCCGCCACCTGATCGGCCATACCACCAGGCTGCCATATGTAGAACACCATCTCGATATTGTGTCGCGCCAGCTGAATGTCGCGGATAAGCGCGTGCATCACGTCGTCGGATTCGGTCAACAGCTGGAGCTGATTGCCTTTGACGCCGGCAATGCCCTGACGGCGTTCGCAGAGCTGGAAGAGAGACTCAGCGACCGGGCTGTTTTCTTCCGCAAAAATGTGTTTGCAGGCTTTCAGGTCGTGCAGCCATTTTGCGGTTGAGGGCCACATCGCGCGCGCGCGCTCGGCGCGTCTTTTTCCAAGGTGCAATTCACCGAAAGATAAGTAGGCGATTATCCCGACCAGCGGCAGAATATAAATGATTAGCAACCATGCCATCGCAGAAGGTACAGCGCGGCGTTTCATCAGGATGCGCAATGTCACCCCGGCAATCAGCAGCCAGTACCCCAGAATGACCAGCCAACTCACCACGGTGTAGAAGGTTGTCATAGAGAATAAAATCCTTTTGTATGCACGTTGTTAAGAGTGTACGCATAAGGATTTATCTGGCAAATAAAAAGCGCGGTAAAAGCACTGGTCAGGCACCGACAAGCGGATATAATGAGCGTTCTTTCATGCTAAGAGTGGTTGAAATGAAGCGTAGCAGAACGGAAGTGGGGCGCTGGCGCATGCTGAGACAAGCAAGCCGCCGCAAAGCCCGCTGGCTGGAAGCTCAGTCGCGTCGCAATATGCGCATCCACGCCATCAGAAAATGTCTGGTCAAAAGGCAGCGTAACTCACTGCTTTTCGCCCTGTACGAAGTCTGAAAACAAATTGGGCACCGCAAGCGGTGCCCAAAGTCTGTTACGGAACGCTTAAAAGACTTTTTTGTACGGTTTTACCGTCACGTTACGGTACACGCCTGCCGCTACATAGGGGTCAGCTTCAGCCCACGCCTGGGCTGCTTCTCTTGCCTCAAACTCCGCAATAATCACCGAACCGCTAAAGCCTGCGGCACCCGGATCGTTGCTGTCTACTGCCGGAAGCGGGCCTGCGGTCAGCAGACGGCCTTCGTCCTGCAGTAACTGCAAACGGGCCAGATGGGCAGGGCGCACGGATAATCGTTTTTCTAATGAGTCGGCATGGTCTTCGGTGTAGATCACATAAAGCACGAGAAGAACTCCTTAACGGGTGATTGTCATTTCACGGTAAGGGAAAGTCGCGTGGACTGCAATGCCAGGATAAACTGCGCGCGAAAATGTGTATAAAAAGGTTAATGGGTAATGATGAAATTGAAGGTAATGGTGATGCTTCTGGCTGTGAGTAGTACGGCTCAGGCGGTACAACTGGAAGAGGTTTCAGCCGTTACGCAGTGTACTGCACTGGCCGTTGAGGCAGGCTATGGTTCAAAAGCTCATCAATATGTAGAGAAAGGGATCGCCAGGTCACTTAGCCTTTACAAGCAGACGATGGCGGAAAGTAACATGAGCATTGATTCGCCAGAAGCGCTGGTTTCGGGGTTTACGCAGTACTATCAGGGGCTCGGGATCAGCCATGCCTACAGCTTTATCGAAGATGCGCTGCATGCGAAAGGGGTACCGCTGCATGGCACGGAGTGGGCAACGGAAGCCGGTTCACAGTTTAAGCAGAGAAATTGTGCAGTTATCATCGGTAAGTGATTTGCATCAAAACACAGGCGTATAGTGGGGGCGTTGTATGTACCACTGCTATGTTAAATCACGATCTAAGCTGGTACACTCAACGCTAATGATTATCAGTTAGATAAGAACTCAATAAACCTATGGCTAATGTGTTAATGCCGAATGACTTCCATCCAGTGACCATGAATCCCCCACGCCGCTTTCCGTGGCCGACGCTGCTCTCTGTAGTGATTCACGGTGCGGTGGTTGCCGGGTTACTTTACACCTCGGTACGCCAGCCGGCGCTTGAACTGCCTGCCGCATCGCAGCCTATTACCGTGACGATGGTCTCTCCGGCCGATCTTGAGCCCCCGCAGGCGGCACCTGCACCGCAGCCGGTAGCAGAGCCGGAGCCGGAGCCAGAAGTTATTCCGGAGCCGCCGAAAGAGGCGCCGGTCGTCATTCACAAGCCCGAGCCAAAACCCAAGCCAAAGCCGAAGCCAAAACCGGTGAAAAAGGTGGAAGAGCCGAAGCGGGACGTGAAACCGGTAGAGCCTCGTCCGTTCTCAACGTCGGAAAATACCACCACCTCTTCACGCCCGGTCAGCAATAACGCCCCGGCGGCGGCAAGTAAGCCAGTGGTGAGTGCTCCGGCTGGCCCACGTGCGTTGAGCCGCAATCAGCCGGGCTACCCGTCACGTGCGCAGGCGTTACGTATTGAAGGCAAAGTGCGGGTGAAGTTTGACGTCACGCCTGACGGCCGGGTAGAGAATGTGGAAATTCTCTCCGCCCAGCCTTCAAACATGTTTGAACGTGAAGTGAAAACCGCCATGCGTCGGTGGCGCTACGAGCCGGGTAAACCTGGCACTGGCCTTATCATGAACATTGAGTTCCGCCTGAAGGGCGTATCAATGAACTAACCTGTTGTATGCCTGAGCCGCTTCGGCGGTTCAGGCAGCCAGTACCCTTTCCAGCGCTTTTTGCGCAACCAGTAGATTATTCCCTCCAAACAAAATGGCCCGGTTAATCAGCGTATAGAGCTGATACACCGGCTGTCTGTCGAGAAAACCTGCGGGCAATGGCGATATGGACTGATAGCCGTCGTATATTTGCGGCGGTTGTTCCGGGTGTAGCGGTAGCATGGCCAGATCGCATTCGCGGTCGCCCCAGTAACAGGCCGGATCAAAAATAAATGGACCATCCGGGCCGAGCGCACAGTTTGATGACCAGAGATCGCCGTGAAGCAAAGAGGGCTGCGGCTGGTGGCTCGCCAGGCGCTGCTGAACATGCTCAACAATGGCATCAATGTTCCCGAACTCCATTCCTTTTTCGGCGGCCAGCTCCAGCTGCCAGCCGATACGCTGCTCGGCAAAAAAGGTTGCCCATCGGCGCTGCCAGGCGTTTGGCTGAGGGGTGGTAGAGAGATCGTTATCAAAGTCGAGCCCGAACTGTGGCTGTTCGCTCCACTGATGCAGGTGTGCCAGCTGTTGACCTAACAGAAACGCGTTGTGGGCGTCCAGCGGGCGTGCTGGCAGGTACTCCATCACCAGAAAGCTGTAATCGCGGTCGCTGCCGACGGCATACACCTCAGGTACGCGAACGGTTTTACTGCGTGACAAGAGTTCGAGCTGGTCCGCCTCTGCGGTAAAAATGGGCAACAGCTCACGCTCATCGCATTTGATGAAGAAATCTTTCCCGTGATAGCGCAGATGCCATGCTGCATGGATCTCACCACCGGGCAGTTCGTTGCGCAGTTCAATTTCGCCGCGTCCAAACTGTTCGCTCAACAGGTCTTCGATCGCTTGCCACATCACGTCTCTCCCCATGTTTTCTGCCTAATCATAACGTTAGCGCATAATCGCAGTACAAAAACACGAACCAACGCACAACTGAGCGCTTTTGAAGCAATAAACGCACATAAAGTGCGTCTTTAGCCACAATTCAAAAGCAACGTACCCGACAACCGGTGTGATTATTCAGCTCATTGAGTAACCCATTGAGTTGTTTAAGCATAGTCGAAAGCACTAATTTGGCGACTCCTGCCCGTTGCCGGGCAGGGAGGTCTCAGTGATGACTGAGATAATCGTAAATCGCCTGGGTATTTTCCAGTGAGCACAGGCGTGTTCCCTGGTTGATGGTGGCGGCGCTCCCGGCTGCGACCCCGAAGCGCACCATATCCTGCAGGCTGGCATGTTGCGCGAGTTTCAGGGTCATCGCTCCGACCATACTGTCACCGGCTCCGACGGTGCTCTGGCTCTTCATCGGTGGTGGAACGACCTGAACCACGCCATGTGCATCAACGCCCAGAGCCCCTTGTGGGCCGAGAGAAACCACAACACGCTGAGCTTTGCCAGAGGCGATGATTTCCTGGGCGGCTTTACGCACGTCGTCTGGCTTCGTCAGTTCGCGTTGTAGCAGGGCACTGAGCTCTTTCTGGTTTGGTTTTACCAGCTCAATATTGCCGGTTTCCAGGGCCGCCGCCAGGGCTTCTCCGGAGCTGTCGACAATACAGCGAATACCGTTTTTTTGCGCGGCACGGATCAACTGCACCAGCCGCTGGCTTCCGATCCCCGGCGGCAGGCTGCCGCTGATAACGAGCAGGGAGCCTGCGGGTATCTGCAATACCTTTTCTTCCAGCTGGCGAAACTCATTTTCCGTCACCGCAGCACCGGGCATCACGAAGCGGTACTGTTCGCCGCTGGACTGCACGTGAACGTGCAGGTTTTGCCGTGTCCAGTCTTTGGCCTCGACGGTTATCACCGGAACGTGCTCGTCTGCTAACAGGGCAACAAGGTGTTCGCCGGTGGCGCCACCGGCAGGAAAAATAGCGCAGGCTCGCCCGCCGAGAAAGGTAATGGCGCGGGCAACGTTAATGCCCCCGCCGCCGGGCTCAAACACCGGCGAGCTGCAGCGAAGTTTCCCTTCTGGATAAATCTGCGGCGTCAGCGTGGCGCTGTCGAGAGAAGGGGCTAAGGTCAGTGTATAAATATCAACCATTACTGTTACCTCCATATAATACCCACAAGTACCATCCGAGTTAGTCTGGCACTTGACTCAGGAGAAAGGAAGAAACAACAAGCTGATTTACATATACTTAAACGCAAAGTGCGCTGTTTATCCTTATGAAATAAAACAAGTTATAAGAGACTTCTTATTCAAAAAATGAAATAAGAATTCATTGCTATGTTATTCGAGCCTTTTTATAATTTCTTACCTTTCTCTGGAACTCCCATCGTTGATCCTCGTGAAAGTTTCCGGGACCGTTACAGGTCTCTTTTCTTGTTGTACGGACTCTTATAAATGAAGCTTTTGAAGACAGTACCCGTGGCAGTGATGCTGGCGGGAGGCATGTTTGCGTCGATGCACGCGGCTGCAGATGATACCGTTTTTACTGTCATGGATGACCCTTCCACCGCGAAGAAGCCTTTTGAAGGCAACGTCAACGGTGGCTATCTTGCACAGTCTGGCAATACCAAAAGTTCATCCCTGACCGCTGACTCTACGCTGACCTGGTACGGTGAAACCACGGCGTGGTCATTGTGGGGGAATGCAAGTAACACCTCATCTAACGATGAGCGTTCTTCTGAGAAATACGCGATTGGCGGTCGTTCTCGCTACAACCTGACGGACAGCAACTACCTGTTCGGACAGGCGAGCTGGTTGACTGACCGTTATAACGGCTACTATCAGCGCGATGTCCTGACCGTCGGTTACGGTCGTCAGTTCCTGAATGGCCCGGTACACAGCTTGCGCTTTGAATTCGGTCCTGGTGTGCGTTACGACGAATACACCGACGGCGAAACGAAAACTCAACCGTTAGGTTATGCCTCCGGTACCTACGCCTGGCAGATGAGTGATAACGCGAAATTCACTCAGGGCGTTTCAGTATTTGGTGCCAGCGATACCACGCTGAACTCTGAAACCGCGTTGAATGTGGCTATCAATGAGCACTTTGGTATGAAAGTAGCGTACAACGTTACCTGGAACTCGGAACCGCCGTCATCGGCACCGAACCATACCGATCGTCGTACTACCGTGACGCTCGGCTACAAAATGTAATCCTGCGGGCCGGTTTTCCGGCCTGTTTTTTAGCCCCAGATCATCGCGGCCCAGCGTAGCAACAGCATGGCGCCACAGATGACTATCAATACCACCACCATTTTCCAGTGCTTATTGGCAAAGCGTTTTGTCGGCATCTTTCCGTCCTGTTTCCGTCTTTATCTAACAAAATAGTACACAGCTTCAGGTAAACGTTTAATCATCGCAGACAGAATTTTACTTTCGCAGGTTCAATATGTTGGGCGAACAATCACAACGTAAAGAGTTATGCATAATGGGCAAGACGCTAAGAACTGCATGGTTTTTATTGTTTCTGTCATTGGGGTCAGCTACAGGTTACGCAGCGACCTCGTCGAACTTTCAACATGGACAGAGAAGCTACGTTCAGCACTCACCGAGTGAGGGCGATGTGGCTGAAAATCCGGATGAGCATATCAGGGAATCAATGGAACAATTATTCCGTAGATCTTAACGCTAATATCTTTCGGCTTAATAACATGGACGCAGATCAAGTGGAATGCCCGGACACTCATTAACATACTTTAATATGGCGCCAATGGTGTGTACTATTGTGGCTCGGTATCAGAAAGAGTTTGTGGGTACATGTGGGTTTTAGTACATCCTCATGTACATACTTTGCAGAGTGAAGCTTAGTGACGCATTCAACCTACTGATATTTATAAACTATTTAACTTTGTATGTGCTCTTTCGTGTGGGGCACCACTGCAAATAAGGACATAACATGCCTGTAATTACTCTTCCTGATGGCAGCCAACGCCATTACGACCACGCAGTAAGCCCAATGGATGTCGCGCTGGATATCGGTCCTGGACTGGCGAAAGCCTGTATCGCAGGTCGCGTTAACGGCGAGCTGGTTGATGCTTCCGATCTGATCGAAAACGACGCTCAGCTGGCGATTATCACCGCTAAAGATGAAGACGGACTGGAAATTATTCGCCACTCCTGCGCACACCTGCTTGGTCATGCTATCAAGCAACTGTGGCCGAACACTAAAATGGCGATTGGCCCGGTTGTTGACAACGGTTTCTATTACGATGTTGATATCGACCGCACCCTGACCCAGGAAGATGTCGACGCGCTCGAAAAACGTATGCACGAGCTCGCCGAGACTAACTACGACGTTATCAAGAAGAAAGTAAGCTGGCACGAAGCGCGTGAAACCTTCGTTAAACGCGGCGAGCCGTACAAAATTTCTATTCTTGACGAAAACATTTCCCATGATGATAAGCCTGGCTTGTATCATCATGAAGAATACGTCGACATGTGCCGTGGCCCGCACGTGCCAAACATGCGCTTCTGCCATCACTTCAAACTGATGAAAACCGCAGGAGCCTACTGGCGCGGCGATAGCGACAACAAAATGCTGCAGCGTATTTACGGCACCGCATGGGCTGATAAAAAAGCGCTCAATGCCTACCTGCAGCGTCTTGAAGAAGCGGCCAAGCGCGATCACCGTAAAATCGGCAAACAGCTCGACCTGTATCATATGCAGGAAGAAGCGCCGGGTATGGTATTCTGGCACAACGACGGCTGGACTATCTTCCGTGAACTGGAAACTTTCGTACGCTCCAAGCTGAAAGAGTACCAGTATCAGGAAGTGAAGGGCCCGTTCATGATGGACCGTGTGCTGTGGGAAAAAACCGGCCACTGGGACAACTACAAAGATGCGATGTTCACCACCTCTTCTGAGAACCGTGAATACTGCATCAAGCCAATGAACTGCCCAGGCCACGTACAGATCTTCAACCAGGGTCTGAAATCCTACCGCGACCTGCCGCTGCGTATGGCGGAGTTCGGTAGCTGCCACCGTAACGAACCGTCAGGTGCGTTGCATGGTCTGATGCGTGTCCGTGGTTTTACTCAGGATGATGCTCACATCTTCTGTACCGAAGAGCAGGTGCGTGACGAAGTTAACGCCTGTATCCGTATGGTCTACGATATGTACAGCACCTTTGGCTTCGAGAAAATCGTCGTCAAGCTGTCTACCCGTCCGGAAAAACGTATCGGTAGCGATGAGACCTGGGATCGCGCGGAAGCGGATCTGGCGGTCGCGCTGGAAGAAAACGGCATTCCGTTTGAGTATCAGCTGGGTGAAGGGGCGTTCTACGGCCCGAAAATTGAATTTACCCTGTATGACTGCCTCGATCGTGCATGGCAGTGCGGTACTGTACAGCTGGACTTCTCTCTGCCGACTCGTCTGAGCGCCTCCTATGTGGGCGAAAACAACGAGCGTCAGACTCCGGTGATGATTCACCGTGCGATCCTTGGGTCAATTGAACGCTTTATCGGCATTCTGACCGAAGAGTTCGCCGGCTTCTTCCCAACCTGGCTTGCGCCAGTGCAGGTTGTTGTCATGAATATCACCGATTCTCAGTCCGAATACGTTAACGAATTGACCCGTAAACTACAAAATGCGGGCATTCGAGTAAAAGCGGACTTGAGAAATGAGAAGATAGGCTTTAAAATCCGCGAGCACACTTTACGTCGTGTCCCGTATATGCTGGTCTGTGGTGATAAAGAGGTGGAAGCAGGCAAAGTTGCCGTTCGCACCCGCCGCGGTAAAGACCTTGGCGTCATGGGCGTAGAGGAAGTGATTGAGAAGCTGCAACAAGAGATTCGCAGCCGCAGTCTTCAACAACTGGAGGAATAAGGTATTAAAGGCGGAAAACGAGTTCAAACGGCACGTCCGAATCGTATAAATGGCGAGATTCGCGCCCAGGAAGTTCGCTTAACAGGTCTGGAAGGCGAGCAGCTGGGGATTGTGAGTCTGAGAGAAGCGATCGAAAAGGCTGAAGAAGCTGGAGTAGATTTAGTTGAAATCAGCCCTAACGCCGAACCGCCAGTTTGTCGTATCATGGACTACGGCAAGTTCCTTTATGAGAAGAGTAAATCGACTAAGGAACAGAAAAAGAAACAAAAAGTTATCCAGGTTAAGGAAATTAAATTCCGTCCTGGTACCGACGATGGCGATTATCAGGTAAAACTCCGCAGCCTGATTCGCTTTCTGGAAGATGGCGATAAGGCCAAGATCACACTGCGTTTCCGCGGTCGTGAGATGGCCCACCAACAGATCGGTATGGAAGTGCTTACGCGCGTCCGTGACGATCTGAGTGAACTGGCAGTAGTCGAATCCTTCCCAACGAAGATCGAAGGCCGCCAGATGATCATGGTGCTCGCTCCTAAGAAGAAACAGTAGGCCTTCAAGTAGCAAGGTCAGTGGGGCTTTCGAGCCTCACTGGTTTTGTTCGCCTGGGTTTCGTTTATTAACAATGCGAAGTGGAAGTTATTAAAATGCCAAAAATTAAGACCGTACGCGGTGCTGCTAAGCGCTTCAAAAAAACCGGTAAAGGTGGTTTTAAGCACAAGCACGCTAACCTGCGTCACATTCTGACCAAAAAAGCGACCAAGCGTAAACGTCACCTGCGTCCGAAAGCCATGGTTTCCAAAGGCGATCTGGGCCTGGTAATCGCGTGCCTGCCGTACGCATAAGCCGTTAACGTTTATAACTTTTTTAACTAGAATAGATACAGGAGAGCACATATGGCTCGCGTAAAACGTGGTGTAATTGCACGTGCACGTCACAAGAAAATTTTGAAACAAGCTAAAGGCTACTACGGTGCGCGTTCACGCGTATACCGCGTTGCCTTCCAGGCTGTTATCAAAGCTGGTCAGTACGCTTATCGTGACCGTCGTCAGAAAAAGCGTCAGTTCCGTCAACTGTGGATTGCGCGTATCAACGCAGCAGCACGTCAGAACGGTATTTCTTACAGCAAATTCATCAACGGCCTGAAAAAAGCCTCTGTTGAAATCGACCGTAAGATCCTGGCTGACATCGCAGTATTCGACAAAGTGGCATTCACTGCCCTGGTCGAAAAAGCGAAATCAGCTCTGGCATAAGCCAGTTGAAAGAGGGAGCCTGTCTCCCTCTTTTCATTTCAGGATGTTCGAACCATTGACAATTGATCGCTAAGACTTTTCAATAAGGTTTTACGATATGACAACACAAGGTAACGCAAGCATGAATGCTGCTATTTTCCGCTTCTTTTTTTACTTTAGCACCTGAACCAGGAGGCTAGCGCGTGAAAGAAGAAACGGAAAACAGCGCCAGAAAGCCTCCCATGTGGAGGCTTTTTTTGTTTCTAAATTCAAAACACTAAGCTGCACCGACATAATGAGGATAACCATGTCACATCTCGCAGAGCTGGTTGCCAGTGCAACGGCCGCCATTAACCAGGCATCAGATGTCGCCGCGTTGGATAACGTACGCGTTGAGTATCTGGGCAAGAAAGGGCATCTGACCCTCCAGATGACCACGCTGCGCGAACTGCCGGCAGAAGAACGTCCGGCTGCAGGTGCGGTCATTAACGAAGCCAAAGAGCAGGTTCAGCAGGCGCTGAACGCGCGTAAAGCCGAGCTGGAAGGTGCCGCACTGAATGCGCGTCTGGCCGCAGAAACGATCGACGTTTCTCTTCCTGGCCGTCGTGTTGAAAACGGTGGTCTGCATCCGGTGACCCGCACTATCGATCGTATCGAAAGCTTCTTCGGTGAGCTGGGCTTCACCGTAGCGACCGGTCCGGAAATCGAAGACGACTACCACAACTTCGATGCGTTGAATATTCCGGGACACCACCCGGCACGTGCTGACCACGACACCTTCTGGTTCGATGCGACGCGCCTGCTGCGTACCCAGACTTCTGGCGTTCAGATCCGCACCATGGAAAACCAGCAGCCGCCAATCCGCATTATTGCGCCGGGCCGCGTCTATCGTAACGACTACGATCAGACCCACACCCCAATGTTCCACCAGATGGAAGGGCTGATCGTCGATAAAAACATTAGCTTTACCAACCTGAAAGGCACGCTGCACGATTTCCTGAATAACTTCTTTGAAGAAGATCTGCAGGTTCGTTTCCGCCCGTCCTACTTCCCGTTCACCGAACCCTCTGCGGAAGTCGACGTTATGGGTAAAAACGGCAAATGGCTGGAAGTGCTGGGCTGCGGCATGGTGCACCCGAACGTACTGCGCAACGTCGGCATCGACCCGGAAGTCTATTCCGGCTTTGCGTTTGGTATGGGGATGGAGCGCCTGACCATGCTGCGTTACGGCGTCACCGATCTGCGTGCATTCTTCGAAAACGATCTGCGTTTCCTCAAACAGTTTAAATAAGGGCAGGAATAAACAATGAAATTCAGTGAACTGTGGTTACGCGAATGGGTTAATCCGGCCGTTGACAGCGAAGCACTTTCCGATCAGATAACCATGGCTGGTCTGGAAGTTGACGGCGTTGAGCCGGTTGCCGGTGAGTTCCACGGCGTGGTGGTGGGTGAAGTGGTGGAATGCGGCCAGCACCCGAACGCGGACAAGCTGCGTGTGACCAAAATTAACGTCGGTGGCGAGCGTCTTCTGGATATCGTCTGCGGCGCGCCAAACTGCCGTCAGGGTCTTAAGGTGGCCGTGGCCACTATCGGCGCCGTGCTGCCGGGTGATTTCAAAATCAAAGCGGCGAAACTGCGCGGCGAACCTTCAGAAGGGATGCTGTGTTCTTTCTCTGAGCTCGGTATTTCCGACGATCATAACGGTATTATCGAGCTGCCGGCCGATGCGCCGCTGGGTACCGATATCCGTGAATATCTGAAGCTTAACGACAATACTATCGAAATCAGCGTTACGCCGAACCGTGCGGATTGCTTAGGCATCATCGGTGTTGCCCGTGACGTTGCGGTGCTGAACCGCGCGCCGCTGGTTGAGCCGGAAATTACACCGGTTGCCGCCACCATTAACGATACGCTGCCGATTCATGTTGAAGCGCCGGACGCTTGCCCGCGTTACCTGGGCCGCGTGGTCAAAGGCATCAACGTGAAGGCACCAACGCCGCTGTGGATGAAAGAGAAACTGCGTCGTTGCGGTATTCGCTCTATTGATGCCGTGGTTGACGTCACTAACTACGTACTGCTTGAGCTGGGCCAGCCGATGCACGCCTTCGATAAAGATCGTATCGAAGGCGGTATTGTTGTGCGGATGGCGAAAGAGGGCGAAACTCTGGTTCTGCTCGACGGTAGCGAAGCGAAACTGAATGCCGACACGCTGGTGATTGCCGATAACGGTAAAGCGCTGGCTATGGGCGGTATCTTCGGCGGTGAGCACTCTGGCGTGAATGATGAAACCCAGAACGTGCTGCTGGAATGCGCATTCTTCAGCCCACTGTCTATCACCGGTCGCGCCCGCCGTCATGGTCTGCACACCGACGCCTCTCACCGCTACGAGCGTGGCGTTGATCCTGCTCTGCAGTACAAAGCGATTGAACGCGCCACCCGTCTGCTGATTGATATCTGCGGTGGTGAAGCAGGTCCGGTTATCGATGTGACTCATGAAGCGTCACTGCCGAAGCCGGCGAGCATCACCCTGCGTCGCAGCAAGCTGGATCGCCTGATTGGTCATCATATTGCCGATGAGCAGGTGAGCGACATTCTGCGCCGTCTGGGCTGCGAAGTGACGGAAGGCCAGGACCAGTGGCAGGCCGTTGCGCCGAGCTGGCGTTTTGATATGGAAATTGAAGAAGACCTGGTGGAAGAAGTGGCGCGTATTTACGGCTACAACAATATTCCCGACGAGCCGGTACAGGCGGGTCTCATCATGGGTACCCATAAGGAAGCGAACCTGTCGCTCAAGCGCGTGAAAACGCTGCTGAACGACAAAGGTTTCCAGGAAGTGATCACCTATAGCTTCGTCGATCCGAAAGTGCAGCAGCTGATCCATCCAGGTGAGGAAGCGCTGATCCTGCCAAGCCCAATCTCCAGCGAGATGTCGGCAATGCGCCTCTCGCTGTGGACTGGCCTTCTGAGCACCGTAGTGTACAACCAGAACCGCCAGCAGAGCCGCGTACGCATCTTTGAATCCGGTCTGCGCTTTGTGCCTGACACCCAGGCACACCTCGGCATCCGTCAGGATGTGATGCTGTCGGGCGTGATGTGCGGAAACCGCTATGAAGAGCACTGGAACCTGGCAAAAGAGACCGTTGATTTCTATGATTTAAAAGGAACCCTCGAAGCGGTACTGGATTTGACTGGTCAGCTTTCTGACATGCAGTTCAAAGCGGAAGCGAATCCGGCGCTGCATCCGGGCCAATCCGCGGCGATTTATCTTAAAGGTGAACGTATTGGTTTCATTGGGGTTGTTCATCCGGAACTGGAACGTAAACTGGATCTGAACGGACGCACCGTGGTCTTTGAAGTGGAGTGGAACAAGCTCGCAGACCGCGTGGTTCCTCAGGCGCAGGAGATTTCACGCTTCCCGGCAAACCGTCGCGACATTGCTGTTGTGGTAGCAGAAAATGTTCCGGCAGCGGATGTTCTGGCAGAGTGTAAGAAAGTTGGCGTAAATCAGGTAGTTGGCGTAAACTTATTTGACGTGTACCGTGGTAAGGGCGTAGAGGAAGGCTATAAGAGCCTTGCGATTAGTCTGATCCTTCAGGATACCAGCCGTACACTAGAAGAAGAGGAGATTGCCGCTACCGTCGCCAAATGTGTAGAGGCATTAAAAGAGCGATTCCAGGCATCATTGAGGGATTGAACCTATGGCGCTTACAAAAGCTGAAATGTCAGAATATCTGTTTGATAAGCTTGGGCTTAGCAAGCGGGATGCCAAAGAGCTGGTAGAGCTGTTTTTCGAAGAGATCCGTCGTGCTCTGGAAAACGGTGAGCAGGTAAAACTCTCCGGTTTTGGTAACTTTGACTTGCGTGATAAAAATCAACGCCCGGGGCGCAACCCGAAGACGGGCGAAGATATTCCCATTACAGCCCGGCGTGTGGTGACCTTCAGACCCGGCCAGAAGTTAAAAAGCCGTGTCGAGAACGCTTCGCCCAAGGCAGAATAATCTGAACTAATTAAAAAGGCCGCACTGCGGCCTTTTTCTTTTCTCACGACGGCACGCGCCGTAAAATCAAGTACATCACTCTTTACTCGACGGACACTATGCGTTCCTGGGCCCAACTTCAACAACGACGAAATCGTCGCTGGACGCTTGCGCTGTCCTTACTGCTGATTATCGCCATCATGCTGAGCCTGTGTGCAGGCGATCAGTGGATTGGCCCTGGCGAATGGCTGAGTGCAAAAGGGCAGCTGTTCGTCTGGCAAATCAGGCTTCCCCGGACGCTGGCGGTACTGCTTGTGGGGGCCGCGCTGGCACTTTCTGGCGCTATCATGCAGGCGCTCTTTGAAAACCCGTTAGCTGAACCCGGACTGCTGGGTGTCTCCAACGGCGCGGGGGTGGGCCTGATTGCCGCTGTGCTGCTTGGCCATGGCGTGTTACCGGGCTGGGCGCTGGGGCTGTGCGCCATTGCCGGAGCGTTGCTCATCACCTTTATTTTGCTACGTTTTGCCCGACGTCACCTCTCAACCAGCAGGCTGCTGCTGGCGGGTGTTGCCCTTGGCATCATCTGTAGCGCTATCATGACCTGGGCGGTCTACTTCTCAACCTCGTTCGATTTACGTCAACTGATGTACTGGATGATGGGGGGATTTGGGGGGGTAGACTGGCAGCAGCTATGGCTGATGATTGCCTTATTGCCGGTCATGCTGTGGGTGAGTGTGCAATCTAAGCCGCTGAACCTGTTGGCGCTGGGTGAGATTTCCGCCCGCCAGCTGGGTCTACCGCTGTGGCTGTGGCGCAGAGTACTGGTTATTGCAACCGGATGGCTGGTGGGGGTTAGCGTCGCCCTGGCAGGGGCGATTGGTTTTATCGGCCTTGTCATCCCACATATTCTGCGGCTCTGTGGGTTAACGGACCATCGGATCCTGCTGCCAGCCTGTATGCTGGCGGGGGGAAGTGTCTTACTGCTGGCGGATATTATCGCCAGAATGGCGCTTTCAGCTGCCGAATTGCCGATTGGAGTGGTGACCGCCACTCTCGGCGCACCCGTATTTATCTGGCTATTATTAAAGGCCGGGCGTTAGATCCGCCTCCGTAATTAAGGGGAATGCTATGCAAAATGATATCTTAAGTACCGAAGTGACCACGCTTGAAGGCGAGCATAAAACGCTGGAAGGCCTGCGCGGCAACGTGGTCCTCATCGTCAACGTTGCCTCAAAATGCGGGCTCACCCCGCAGTATGAGCAACTGGAGAACCTGCAAAAAACGTGGCAAGGACAGGGGTTTACCGTACTGGGGTTCCCGTGCAACCAGTTCCTGGGGCAGGAGCCGGGCAGTGCGGAGGAGATAAAAACCTTCTGCTCGACGACCTACGGTGTCACTTTCCCGATGCTCAGCAAAGGCGATGTCAATGGCGACGATCGTCACCCGCTGTATCAGAAACTGGTTGAGGCGGCACCCACGGCTATTGCGCCGGAGGGAAGCGGCTTCTACGAACGTATGGCCAGTAAAGGACGTGCGCCGCTGTACCCGGACGATATCCTGTGGAACTTCGAAAAATTCCTCGTTGGGCGTAATGGGCAGGTACTGGCGCGTTTCTCACCGGATATGACCCCGGAAGATGCGGTGGTACAGGAAGCTATCAAGCGCGCACTGGCGACCTCATGACCTTATTGATGCAACTGCAGAACGTCGAGGAAACGGCCCGCCTGGGGCCGTTTTCTGCTGAGGTTCACTGCGGTGAAATGTTGCACCTGGTCGGACCGAACGGTGCCGGGAAAAGCACTCTGCTGATGCGTATGGCCGGATTAACCCAGGGGAAAGGGCTAATCAGGTTGAACAACCTTCCGCTGGAGGAGTGGTCTGAATCTGCGCTGGCGCGCCATCGCGCCTATCTTACGCAGCAGCAAACGCCACCCTTTGCGATGCCGGTCTGGCAGTATCTGACGCTGCATCAGGCCAATGCGCTGCAGAGTACCACGCTGGAATCGGTGGCAGAGGTGCTGGGTTTGACCGGGAAATTAGGCCGGGCCACTAATCAGCTTTCCGGCGGGGAATGGCAGCGAGTGCGGCTTGCCGCAGTGATACTGCAAATCGATCCGCGAACGAATGCCGACGGTCAGCTGTTGCTGCTGGATGAGCCAATGAACAGCCTCGACGTCGCACAGCAGGCCGCGCTGGATGGGCTCCTGAGCGAGCTGTGTCGCCTTGGCGTGACCATTGTGATGAGCAGCCATGACCTTAACCATTCGCTGCGTCACGCCCATCGCGTATGGCTGATGCGTGAAGGCCTGCTTATCGCCAGCGGTGCAGCAACGGATGTGCTGGCGCCAGGGCACCTTTTTGACGCCTGGAAAATGACCTTCCAGCGGCTGGAAGTCGCCGGGCATCAGATGCTGGTTGCAACCATCTGACACGAAAGGTATCTTGCCAGAAGAATGATAACCACGCTAAATTAACTAAAAATAAGAAACAGGGGAATCGCCGGATATGCGTTTCTGGTTTATTGTCGCGGTGGCACTTTTTCTGGCTGGGTGTAGCAGCCATCGTGCGCCGCCGCCAAATTCTCGGCTCTCAGACTCTATTACTGTGATTGCCAGCCTCAACGATCAGCTTCGTACCTGGCGTGGCACTCCATACAGCTATGGTGGAATGAACCGCCGTGGCGTGGATTGCTCCGGGTTTGTACTGATGACTTTCCGCGACAAATTCGAACTGCAGCTGCCGCGTGAAACGAAACAACAGGCAAATATTGGTACACGCATCGATAAAGACGACTTGTTACCTGGCGATTTAGTTTTCTTTAAAACTGGCTCCGGGGCGAACGGCCTTCACGTCGGGATTTATGATACAGATAATATGTTCATTCATGCCTCCACCAGCCAGGGAGTAACGCGTTCATCGCTTGACAACGTTTACTGGCGGAAAAACTTCTGGCAGGCGCGACGAATTTAAGCGCGATGTCGAAAGAGGGCCCTGAGGGGCCTTTTTAGTCTCTGTCACTTTTTATGTTTAAAAATGAATATCTCCTTATTCAACCTTACGAACGGCGTTTCATTTCATCTAAACTGCTGATTGTCTTAAAGTGTGTCTATGGATTACAATCATTAAAGAGTCCTCAGTAGGGATACCGCTAATAACAGCAACGAATGAAATTAACTTTATTAAAATCAATTGACTTAAATTGCTTGCAGCAAGACCTGGGGTTATCGGAAATCATCGTTGATGAGGGGCAAACACAATGATTGTCTCGCTGGATAACACTTACCGCTCCGATTTCCTGCTTCTTCCGGCGCGCAACTTTGCCGGAGGCCTTGTGGGCCTGGAGATCATTACTCATTTTACGGCGACGAACGGCGATGTGCGTATACCGACCGATCTTGTCATTCAGCACATGACGGCGGAGCAAGAATTGATGCTGTTTAAAGAAAAACTGGCGGTGCTTGCTACCTGCCAGCTCTTTTTTATTCAACATCAGCTACTGGCATGGATAAATATAACCCCGGCCATTGCTCTGGCATTTTTAAACGACGAATTATTAGTTAAAGATGTTAAACGATTCCCATTTCTTGAGTTAACGGTTAATGAGAATTATCCTGGGCTGAATCAACTTTCAGCGAATGACCCGCTGTTCGTGCTGGCAAAACGTTTTAACCTTGTGCTGGCAAACTTTGGTGCCGGCGATGCCTCGACCAAAGCCATTTTCGCTGGTGTGTTTTCCCGCATTCAGTTGGACAGAAATTTCGTACAGCGCCGCGTCATGTCGCCGTCGTTCGAACCGTTCATGCGGGCCATTGTCACCCAGATGCAGCCGTACTGCGCCACCCTGATGATTGCCGGCGTTGATAGCGAAGAGACGCTCACTCGCATTCGACCCTTTGCCTTCAGCGCGATGCAGGGAATGCTCTGGCCACCGGTACCTCCGGAGCAGGTCACCACGCTGGTTCAGGGATAACCCTGCATTTCCCCCGTGTTTGTGTCAGCGTTCAGGCACTACACTAGCGGCAGGAGGAACCATGACCCTGTCTTTTACTACTCACTGGCGCGATGAGCTGCCAGGTTTTTATACTGCACTGGCGCCAACGCCGCTCGAAAATGCGCGCCTGATCTGGCATAACGAATCGCTGGCCGCGGAGCTGGGCGTTGAACCGTCGCTGTTTGTGCCATCCACCGGCGCGGGCGTGTGGGGCGGTGAAACGCTGCTCCCGGGCATGTCGCCGCTGGCACAGGTTTACAGCGGCCATCAGTTCGGCGTCTGGGCCGGACAGCTTGGCGACGGTCGCGGCATTTTGCTCGGCGAACAGCAGCTCGCCAACGGCAAGCGCGTTGACTGGCATCTGAAAGGCGCCGGGCTGACGCCGTATTCCCGCATGGGTGACGGGCGCGCGGTGCTGCGTTCTACTATCCGCGAGGCGCTGGCTTCTGAAGCGATGCACGGGTTAGGTATTCCCACCACCCGGGCGCTGTCGATAGTCACCAGCGATACGCCGGTATACCGCGAGACGGTTGAGCAGGGCGCGATGCTGATGCGCATTGCCGAAAGCCATGTCCGCTTTGGCCACTTCGAGCATTTCTACTATCGCCGTGAGCCGGAGAAAGTCCAGCAGCTCGCCGATTTCGTGATCCGCCATCACTGGCCTGAACTGGCGTCACGTGAGGATAAATACGTCACCTGGTTCCGTGACGTTGTCACGAGAACGGCGCAGATGATCGCCCGCTGGCAAACCGTGGGCTTTGCGCACGGGGTCATGAATACCGATAATATGTCCATTCTCGGACTTACCATGGACTATGGTCCCTACGGTTTTCTTGACGATTTCCAGCCGGATTTCATCTGTAACCACTCCGACCATCAGGGGCGTTACAGCTTTGAGAATCAGCCTGCCGTTGGCCTGTGGAACCTGCAACGTCTGGCGCAGTCGCTGTCGCCGTTTATCGACGTGGATGCGCTTAACGATGCGCTCGATGACTATCAGCGGGCACTGTTTACCGAATACGGACAACGGATGCGCGCGAAGCTTGGTTTTTATACTGAGCAAAGCGGCGACAATGACCTGTTGAACGATCTCTTTGCGCTGATGAGCAGTGAAGGCAGCGATTTCACTCGCACGTTCCGCCAGCTTGGTGAGACGGAGCAACTGAGCGCCGCCTCGCCGCTGCGCGATGAGTTCATCGATCGCGCCGCTTTTGACGCATGGTTTAGCCGTTATCGCGAACGACTGCAGCTGGATGGGGTGAGTGATGCCGAGCGCCAGCAGCGTATGCAGGCGGTCAACCCGGCTATGGTGCTACGTAACTGGCTGGCACAGCGCGCTATTGAACAGGCGGAAAAGGGCGATATGCAGGAGCTCTACCGCCTGCATGAGGCACTGCGCTCGCCGTTTGCCGATCGGGATGATGACTACGTTCGCCTCCCGCCGGACTGGGGTAAGCGGCTGGAAGTCAGCTGCTCGAGCTAGGGCGTCAGAAACACCTGCGGAGTGGCCGTGCCGGGATGCGTTCCCACGGTCACATCCGCCCCGTACCAGCGGTGCAGCTCCGCCGGGTGCAGCACCTCGCCAGCGGCTCCCTGAGCCACCACTTCTCCCTGATGCAGCAACACCAGCCTGTCGGCCCACAGCGCCGCAAGGTTAAGATCGTGCAGTACCACACAAACGTGCAGGGCGTGCTGCCGGGCAAGTGATTTCAACAACCGCAGCAGATGTTGCTGGTGGTACAGATCCAGGGCCGAGGTCGGTTCATCGAGAAACAGAAAGCCCTCTGGGGCGCCGTTTTGCCAGAGCTGCGCCAGCGCGCGGGCGAGCTGTACCCGCTGCTGCTCACCGCCAGAAAGGGCATTGTACTGCCGTTTGGCAAGAGGCAGGCAACCGGTCAGGGCCATAATTTCCTGCACAATAGACGGGTTATTGGCATCGTGCCAGGGCGCGCGCCCCATCGCGATGACCTCTTCAACCGGCCAGTCAAACCCCAGCCGGGACTGCTGGCGCATCATCGCCCGGCGTTCTGAGAGCGCCTGCGCAGGCCATGCTGCAAGAGGAATGTCGTTTAACCGGCACTCGCCGCCGTGCGGCGTCAGGTAGCCGGTGAGCAGGCGCAGCAGGGTGGATTTCCCGGCACCGTTAGGACCAATCAGCGCCACCACTTCGCCGGGTGAGAGAACCAGGCTGACATCGTCGATCAGTTGACGTTGACCGGCCCGATAGCACAAATGTGTCGCGATAAGTCGGCTATCCACGAACCCCTCCACGACGAAAAATCATCCACAAAAACCACGGCGCGCCGAGCAGGCTGGTTAACAGCCCTACCGGCATTTCGGCAGGGGCGACCAGGGTGCGCGCCAGCGTGTCGGCCACCAGCAATAGTATCGCGCCGGCGAGCACGGAACCCGGGATCACCGCCCGATGATCGGCACCCAGCCACAGGCGCAGCAGGTGGGGGACCACCAGCCCGACGAAACCAATCACTCCGCTCACGGCTACCGCGGCCGCTACCAGCAGGGCGCTGAACAGCAGCAGCGTGCGCTGAACGGTTTTGACGTCTACACCAAGATAATGGGCATCTTCCTCGCCGAGCTGGAGCAAATTAAGCGCCTGCGCCAGCCGCCAGATAATCCACACCGACGGCAGCATCAGCGAGCTTACCGCCAGCAGCGTTGACCACTGCGCCTGGCCGAGGCTACCCATACCCCATAACGAGAGCTGGCGCAGCTGTGCATCGTTACTGAGCCAGGAGAGCACCCCAACCGCCGCGCCGCACAGCGCGTTGATAGCAATACCGACCAGCAACAGGCGCGATAAACCGTTTTCTGGCCGCTGGCTGAGAACAAAGATAACGGCGGTGACCGCAAGACTCCCCATAAACGCCGCCAGCATTGGGGCATACAGCATCACTATCGCGGGAAGGGTGAATGGCAACACCACCCATAGCGCCACCGCCAGCGCCGCACCGCTGCTGATGCCAAGGAGTCCTGGGTCGGCGAGCGGATTGCGGAACAACCCCTGCATCACACAGCCCGCCAGCGCCAGCGATCCGCCAACCACCAGCGCCAGCAGCACACGCGGCAGGCGGATAGTGAACCAGATCTGGCGCAGGGCGCTGTCATCCTGCCAGAGCAGGCTCAGAGGGAGCTTCAGGGCACCCACACTGGTAGCCGCCAGCGCCAGGATGAGCAGCAGGGCGAGCAGAGACCATAGCTGCCTGGAGAAGACCGCCGACATCAGGGCAGTTGCTCCGCTTTGCTACGCAGCTCACGAATCGCCTGCGGCGTACGGATGCTGAAGCCGAGCAGGGCCATGTCGTCAACTTCCAGCACCTGTTTGTGGCGTCCGGCAGGCGTCTGTGCGACGCCAGGCAGAGACCACAGCGCGGCGGCACCGCCCATGCTTTTCACACCTTCAGCAGAGATGACAATCAGGTCAGGCTGGCTGGCGATGACCCCTTCCTGCGAGAGCGGCTGGTAACGGCTGAAACCCTGCATCGCGTTCTGCAACCCCGCGGCGCGAATAGCGGCGTCGGCAGCGGTCTGCTGCCCGGCGGCCATCGCGTTCATACCGCCGTGGCTCAGAATAAACAGCACGCGTTTATTGAGTGGCTTCGTGGGAAGTGAAGCCATTTCAGCGCGCAGCCGCTGGCGAAGTTTTTCGCCCTCGTTTTCTTTATGCAGCGCCCCGGCAATAACCCGCACTTTCTCATCAATCACGCTGAGCGCGTCGCTACCGGGAACGGTAACAACCGCCACGCGGTTGTCCTTCACCTGCTGGAGGGCGAGGGAAGGCTGCGCCTGAACGCTGGCAAGCACAAGATCTGGACGCATCGCGAGGATCCCTTCAGCGTTAAGCTGGCGCAGATAACCAACGTCCGGCAGCCTGCGCGCAGCCTCCGGCCACTGGCTGGTGCTGTCGCGGGCAACCAGCTGCGCCTGTGCACCCAGCGCATAGACGATTTCGGTCACGTCACCGCCAAGCGCTACCACCTTTTCCGTTGCCGCATGAGCCAGCAGCGGCAGGGCAGCCAGCATGGCTACCAGGCGTTTCATGCTGCCAGTCCTTTATCGATAAGGGACTCAATCTGGGTTCGCCACTGCACCTGTTCGGCGTTGCCTTCGGTACGCTGACCGTACAACTGGGCGATTTGTGAGCCGTCGGCGGCAAACAGCTCCAGACTGGTAACATGACCATCTGCCGTGGGTTTTCGGGTCACCCAGCTTTCCGCAATAGCATCGTCCAGCAGATGCAGCGTAAATGCCGGGTTGAAGATGTTGAGCCAGCCTTTCATTGGCACCGGTTTCGTTACGCTCCCGGTAAAGATCTGCACGCAGCCGCGATTGCCGACAAAAATCATAATCTCATTGCCGTCCTGATGAGCGGTGCTGAGGAGCGTGGCCAGCGCGTCATTGCTGACCTGGCAGGCCAGATCGTCGCCGACGAGACGGAACGCCTGCTGACGACTAAGGTTATGCCGTTTGAGCAGAGTGAAGAACTGATGCACGTCGGTCATGGTGCGCCATTCTCGATCGACCGCTTCCGCATCCGGTTGCTCAGCCGTTGCCGGCGTTTCAACCGCGCTCAGCGCCAGCGGTGGGTTTTCCGCGTGGATCGCGTGTGCCAGCAGGTTACCCCATTCAGACATATCGGTCGCGTCAGTGGTGTAGACCTTCAGCAGCGCATCGCCCTGATAATCGAAGAACTGAATACTCTGGCGCTCACCACGGGCGCTGGTCTCGCTGATGTGAAATGCGCTTGCCCACTGATTGAGGAACAGACGTAAATCCAGTGCTCCCGGGTTCAGCACCAGGCCCGCATGACCGGTCAGATGTTGATGGGTGAACTCGCCCACCTGCTCGTGTACGGCGTACTCGTTGCGGCAGATGCATTTTACTTCACCAACTTTTTCAAGGGCCGCCAGGATATCGCGGACCGCACCCTGCAAACGCCATGCGTCATGTCCGACGCGTGCAAAGGTCAGCTCCGCTTCGCTGATGTGCATCAGGGCGGAGATATCACGGGCGTATTTCCCCGGGTGTTGTGCTTTCAGTTCGAGCCAGCGGCTGTATTGATTCATTTATTTCTTCCTGTTCAGTGGATTGCCCCGGATTCCCGGGGCCGTCGCGTTACCATTGATAGCTGACGAAAATCTTACCGTTGCGCCCGTCCTGTGGGATGCCCTGCGGAGACCAGTATGCCTTGTCGAAGGCGTTACCGAGCACCAGAGTGGTTGTGACCCCGCGCAGCTCCTGCTGCCCTTTGTAGCTGACGTAGAAATCGTTCACCCCGTAGCCCGGTTGCTGGCTGTAAGCGCTGCTGACGTGAGTAGATTTATCGGCGAAGGTCCC